>CALIWR010000007.1 GCA_938046585.1 uncultured Propionibacteriaceae bacterium
CCAGGAACCACGACCCCCAGCCAGGCCGGAACCCCCAGCCAGGCCCCGACCAGCACCCCGGCCCCGACCAGCAAGCCAACCCAGACCCGCAAGCCGGGCAGCAAACCCAGCTAGGGAACAGTCCCTTGGTCTTTCCCGGGTCGCGGTGGTGGTGATGCGGTCTGGTCGTATCGCTAACTCGCGTCGGCGCCTGACGTTGGGGGCACGATAGGGATCTCGACGGGATGGTCGTTGTAGGCGCGGGGGTCTTCTCGGGGTTCAAGGTGGATCTGCAATTCGATGCCGGGCAGGGCCTGGCGGATGTCGCACTCGATCTCCTCGATCAGGTCATGCGCCCGCGCCACCGACCAGTCGCCGGGGACCAGAGTGTCAAAGGTGGCGAAGAGCTGCCGGCCGGCGTGGCGGGTCCGCAGGCCGTGGAAAATCACCTCGTCGGTGGTCCGCCCGGCCAGCACCGACACGATCGCGGCATTCTCCTGCGGCGACAGGGTCGAGTCCATCAACCCTTCGGTGGACTCGGCGACCAGTTTCCAGCCAGTGACGATGATGTTCACCCCGACCGCGAAAGCGACGATCGGGTCGAGCCGGTCCCACCCGGTCAGCCGTACCAGCAGCACCCCGACCACGACCCCCGCCGAGGTCACCACATCGGTCAGCAGATGCTTGCCGTCAGCGACCAGGGTCAGCGAACTGTGCCGGCGCCCGGCACGCAGCAGCACCACCCCAACCAGCCCGTTGATCACCGAGGCGACCACCGAGATCACCAAACCGACCCCGACATTGTCCAGGGGGGCCGGGTGGATAAACCGCTGCACAGAGGTCACCAGAATCAGTACCGCGGCGATGAAGATCATCACGCCCTCGACCGCTGCCGAGAAGAACTCGGCCTTAGTGTGGCCGAACATGTGACCCTCATCAGCCGGTCGGGCCGCGACCCGCAACACCAGCAGCGCCACGCATGCCGCCACCAGATTCACCACCGACTCGGCCGCATCCGACAACAGGCCGACCGACCCGGTCACCAGCCAGGCCCCCGCCTTGAGGGCAATGGTCGCGATCGCCGCGGCAATCGACAACCACGCGTACTTCAGCAGACTCGGTCCGGCGTTCACCGCAGCATCCTGTCACGTCCGGGCGACATCGCAGCCCCTTCCGCTGCCGCAGCCGCCGCCTCGCTCACCGCAAAATCCTGATACTGCCCGCGATAACCTCAGGACATGACCTTGTTCGACGAGACCATCGAATACCCGCGAAACGACCTGCCCGCATGATCAACACCCAGCATCGGCCATGGGTGGGCTGGTCGCTGATCGGGATCGGGATCTTGCACAACACGCTCGGGATCACGATGGGCTGGCCGCACCTCGCCGCGGCTGCCCGCGACGGGCTGATCGGGGCCTGGGGCGCCGACCCCCGGCGAGGACAGGTCTACTGGTTCCTGGTGACAGGCTTCGGGTTGATGCTGGCCGGCGGGGCGGTGGCGGCATTGGAACGGCACGATCCCCGGCTGCCGTGGGGCTGGATCACTGCCCTGGCAGCTCTGACCGTCGCCGGGGTGGTCACCATGCCGGCCTCCGGGTTCTGGACGCTGCTAGCGCCGCTCGGAATCGCAGTCGTACGGCGGCTTCGTACGGCCTGATCAGCCCCTCAAGTTTTCCAAGCGCGCCAGAGCCGGGCATACTCCCCGCCCTGGGCCATCAACTCGTCATGGGAGCCGAGCTCGGCGATCCGGCCATCAATGACGACCGCGATCCGGTCCGCGTCATGGGCCGTATGCAACCGGTGGGCGATCGCGACCACGGTCCGGCCACGCAGCAGCGCATGCATTGCCCCCTCGAGGTGGCGGGCGGTCCGCGGGTCGATCAAGGAAGTGGCCTCGTCCAGGACCAAGGTGTGCGGGTCGGCGACCACCAGCCGGGCCAGGGCGACCTGCTGCGCCTGGGCCGGGGTCAGCGCCGTACCGCCGGAGCCGACCATCGTGTCCAGGCCTTCGGGCAGCCGCTCCACCCAGTCCAGCGCGTCAACCGTCCGCAGCGCCTCCCGGACCACCTCATCGTCACTGCCCGGCCGGGCCAAGAGAATGTTGTCCCGGATCGTCGCTACAAAGACATGGTGCTCCTGGGTGACCAGGGCAACCTCGGCCCGTAGCCGGTCCAGCGGCAGCCGGGTGGCCTCCACGCCGCCGACGCTGACCGAGCCGGTACGGGGCCGGTTGATTCCCGCCAACAGCCGCCCCAGGGTCGACTTGCCCGAGCCGGACGGCCCGACGATCGCCAGCCGCTCCCCCGGCGACAGGCGCAGGCTCACCCCGTGCAACACGTCACGACCTTCACGGTAGGCGAACCGGACCCGGTCAACGACCAGATCGGTACCGGCGGGCCGCTCCGGTCCGGGTTCACGGTCCGGGAGCACCTGCGCGATCCCCAGCAGCCGGGTGGTAGAGGCAAGCGCCACCTGCAGCGAGTCCAGGGTGTCGATCACGTTGTCGAGCGGCGCGACCAAGGCCTGGCTGTACAAGGCGGCCGCCGTGATCTGGCCCAGGCTCAGCCAGCCCTGGCTGTGGCCCCACGCGCCGAGCAGCACGACCCCGACCAGCGGCCCCTGAAAGGCGTAGTCCAGCACCAGATAGAGCAGATTCCGCAGCGTCATCGTGAAACGTTCGGCCTGAGCCGAGGCGTCGATGTCGGCGTCCGAGGCCTGCTGCCGCAGCTGCCCCAGCCGGAGCGCCTCTACCGTACGGCCCCCCTCGATGGTCTCGGTGACGGTGGCGTTGATCCGGGAATAAGAGCCGCCCTCGGTGATGTAGCCCTGCGGCGCCAGCCGCAGGTAGCCGCGGACCGTGAAGAACAGCACCGCCACCGAGATCAGCGTCGGAACCGCCAGCAACGCCGAATTGACCAGCATCGCCACGATCGTGAGCCCGATCATGGCGCCGTTGAGCAGGAACCGCGGGACCGTGTCCCGTACAGCTCGGCTCAGGTTCTGCACGTCACGGGTGATTCGGGTCACCAGGTCCCCCGTCGAGGAGCCCTCGATCCGTGACAACGGAAGCCTGAGTACGGTACGGACGATGCGCTCGCGGGCATCGGCCAGCACATTCTGCCCGAATACTGCCGCAGCCCGCTTGGCGGTGAACGTGAACAACGCCTGCAGCACCACGATCCCGGCGACCAGCAGCACCAGCCGATCGATTTGGCTGGCCGGGGCGTCGACCGCGACCTGGTCGATCACGGTGCCGAGCATCCGCGGCACCACCAGGCCGGCGACCGCGGCCAGGATATTCAGCACCACCAGCGACCAGAACAGCACCGAGCGGTGCCGTACCAGGCCCCGGGCAAACCGCCATGCGTCCCCGGAGCCGGCCACCGGCAGGCCCTGCCGGGGGGCCCGGGAGGCGGTGTAGTAGGCGAGGGCCCGATCACGACGGACCGCGAACCGCCGCCAAAGTTTGCGCCAGCGCACCATCCAGGGTTGGCCCGCTAGCCGCCGCTCGGACTGCTCGCGCAGCTCGGGCGGCAGCAGATCGACGCTCGGATACTCGGACCAGGTCGCCGCCGAGGTGGCCAGCAGACGATTCTCGCTCACGCCCGTACCCCCAGCTCGGATTCGTCGAGGCCGCGGGCGACCAGCCGCCGGTACGCGGCGGAGCCAGCCAGCAGCTGCTCGTGGCTGGCTTGGGCCACAACCCGGCCCTCGCTCAGCAGCACCACCCGGTCAGCGTGGCGCAGCAGCAGCGGGGAGGCGGTGGCGATGATGGTGGTCTTGCCGCGGCGGTGGTCGGCCAGCCGCTGGGCGATCCGGGCCTCGGTATGGGCGTCGACCGCGGAGGTCGGCTCTACCAGCACCAGCACCGGCGGGTCTGCGAGCAGGGCCCGGGCCAGCACCACCCGTTGCCGCTGCCCCCCGGACAACCCGCGGCCTCTCTCCTCCACCTCGCCCTGCCAGCCCTCGGGCAGCGCGTCGTACACGTCTTCGGCGCAGGCCACCTGTAGCGCCTGCTCTGCCTCGGCCCGGGTGGCCTGACCCCACGGGTCGAGATTGTCTTGCAGGCTGCCGCGGAACAGGCTCGCCGAGGTGTCGCTGACCAGGATCAGGGCCCGTACCTCGGCCAGGGGGATCTGGGACAGGTCAACCCCGCCCAGGCTCACTCCCCAGTCCCGGGCGGCGGCCTGCTCGTCGGCGGCGGCCAGTTCGGCCAGCCGGGCCTGCCGCTGCGCCAGCCGTCGGGACCGGCGCCCGGTAGCCTGCTCGGGCTGCGGCGGCTCCTGCGCGGTTTGTAGGTAGCGTCCGAGCCGGTCCGCCAGCGCTGCGGTCTCGGCTGGGTCCGCGCAGAGCACCGCTGTCAGTTCACCGTGTCGGGCTCGGAAACCGGAGCTCTGGTCGACCAGGTCACCGGCCCCCAGCCCGGTTTGGGCGCCCTCCCGCCAAGGCGGGCGGATCGACAGCAGGGTGATCGCCTTGCCGGCCGCGACTAGACCGTCGATCCAGCTCTGGGCCAGGTCGAAGAAGCACTGGATCGGCCACAGCAGGAAGACCGCGTACCCGAAGAAACTGATCAGCTCACCCAGGCTGAGCTGCCCGGCGCGCATTTCGTGGGCGCCTTGCCAGGTCAGCAGCACCAGCAGCAGCCCGGAGAACAGCACCGCCAGCGCGCCGATCCCGCCTTGGAAGGTACCGGCCCGGATCCCGGCCTGCTTGGTCCGCTGGGACTGCTGGGCGTAGCTACGGGCGAAGGTCTGCTCGCCGCCGATTCCGCGCAGGATCCGCAACCCGGCCACGATGTCGGTGGCCTGCGAGGTCAGCTCGGAGGTCTGTTGCCGCTCCAGTTCCCGGGAGGCCTGCAACGGTCTGAGCAGGATGGTGCTGGTGGCGACTAAGATCGGCGCCCCGACGAGGACGGTCAGCCCGAGCGGCACCGAAGTCGACAGCACCAGCCCCGACACCAGCAAGAAGACGACCAGGGCAGCGGCCCCCCGAACCAGCCTCTCCAGCACCTCGCCGAAGGTGTGGGCGTCGCTGGAACAGACTGACACCACCTCCCCAGTCGGGACCCGTCGTGGCAGCACATGCCCCAGCTGATTGGCCTTGCGGACCACGATCTCAACCGTCCCGTACATGGCCACCAGCCAGCTGCGGACCACCCAGGTATGCCAGCAGATCCCGAGTACGGTGCCAGCCCCGATCAGGACGATCAGCAGCGCCGACCAGCCCAGGGTGACCGGCAGATTCCCAGCCAAGATCCCGTCGTCGACGGCCCGGCCGATCAGGTACGGCGACAGCGCCGACGGCAGGAACCAGCCCAGCGCGACCAGCACCTGGGCAGCCAGCAGCCAACGCTGGACCCCCATCACCCAGAACAGGAACCGGCTGGGTGAGCGCAGGTCAGGATGGACCGTGGCCCCGGGTACGTAGGCGACGTGTCGTGGTGGGAAGTCGATCATGGCACCAGCGAGCCTAGGACCCCCTACCGACAACATCATCTTCTTTTTCAGCCCCCGCCGTCGTTCGTGGGAAGATCCCACTGCGTCGGGCGTGCTTCAGCTACAGTCCCGCATGGCATCAGCCACTCAGACCTGCAATGCTGGATGGGATGTATGACTCCTCAGAGCCTCGACGTCATACCGGTACCAACACGACCTGAGATCGGCCAGGTCGTCGAGGTCCGGGGTTCGACCTGGGCGGTAGTGAATGTCACCCCGCAGGGGTTGCCCCGGGACCCAGCAGATGAGTCCGACCGTACGGCCCGGCTGTCGCATGTGATCGAGTTGCAGTCCCTGGACGAGGGCCGCCTCGGCGAGACCCTGTCGGTGGTCTGGGAGTTGGAAGTCGGCCAGACGGTGACCCCGGCTAAGGGACTCCCGGAGCAGATCCGCCCCGAGGGGTTTGACGAGCCGGCGACGCTGGCTGGTTTTGTGGATGCGATGCGGTGGGGTGCGGTGACCTCGGCAGACCCGAATCGCTACCAGGCGCCGTTCTGGTCGGGAGTCACGGTCGAGGCATACCAGTTGGAGCCGTTGCGTCGGGCATTGAGCGCCCCCCGGACGAATTTGCTGCTCGCCGACGATGTGGGGCTTGGTAAGACCATTGAGGCGGGGCTGGTGATCCAGGAGTTGCTGCTGCGTCATCGCGCCCGGACGGCGATCATCGTCTGTCCGCCGTCGCTGTCGCTGAAGTGGCGGGACGAATTGCGTGACAAATTCGGTCTGGATTTCGTTATCGTGAACTCCGATCTGATGTCTGATGTACGTCGCCGGCATGGCCTAAACGCGAATCCGTTCACGATGTTCCCGCGGGTGATCGTGTCGCTGTCGTGGCTGCCGCAGATGCGCGCCCAGCGGTTGCTGCGTGACGTTCTGTCGCAGGCCAGTAGCCCGAACTCCGGGAAGCGGTACGCCTTCGACATCCTGGTCGTCGACGAGGCCCATCATGTGGCTCCTGCCAGCCCTTCGGCGGTGGCTGGTGGACGCGGCTACGCGGTGGACTCTCAACGGACTCTGGCAGTCCGGGCCCTGGCCGAACGCTGCGAGCATCGGCTATTCCTGAGCGCAACCCCGCATAACGGGCATCCGGAGTCGTTCACGGCGTTGCTGGAGATGGTCGATCCGCAGCGATTCTCGCGCGGGGCACTGCTCGATTCCACGGCGCTCAAGGACGTCACCGTACGGCGCCTGAAGACCGATTTGCCCGGGAAGGGTTTTCAGCGTCGCAAGGTCAAAATGCTGACTTTTGAACCATCGCAGTCCGAGCAGGAGAAGTTCGCCCAGCTCGATCAGATCGTAACCGCGAGCGCGAAACTGAATGGCACCCGCCCGGGCGGTGACATCGTCTCGATGCTACTAAAGAAGCGTTTCCTTTCCAGTCCGTACGCCTTCGGGATGACGTTGAGCCATTACCTTGCCGCGAAATCAGGCCGGGGCCTGAGCGACGACGACTATGACGACATCTTCGGCGAGGGCCAGTCCGACGAGGAGGAGGGTCGGTTCGAACAAGACGAGTCGGAACGATTACGGGAGTCGAAGAATTCAGACCCGTTGAGCGCTGCCGAACCTGGCCAATTGGAGGAGCTGCGGGATTGGGGGCTGGGTTACGAAAGTCGATCTGATTCTCGCCTGGACGCGCTGATTCAATTCCTGGACAGCGTCTGCCGCCCCGACCGCTCGCATTGGACAAACGAGCGAGCCGTCGTGTTCACCGAATACGCCCATACCGTCGACTGGTTGCACCGGGTGCTCGGCCAGCATGGGTACGCCGAACGGCTGGCCGTGATCCAGGGCTCGACCCCGCCCGAGGACCGCGAATATATCCGTTCCCAGTTCACTGAGGATCCGGCCAAGCAGGACGTACGGGTGCTGCTGGCCACGGACGCGGCCGGGGAGGGCATCGACCTCCAGGATCACTGCTATCGGTTGGTCAATTTCGACATCCCTTTCAACCCGTCGCGGCTGGAGCAACGGATCGGCCGGATCGACCGGTACGGGCAGCCGCACACCCCGCTCATCTTCCATTTCATCCCGACCTCCGAATCGTCTACCTACGCCGCCGATATCGGCTTCATGAACCGGATAGCCACCAAGGTCGCCACCGTGGAACAGGACCTTGGCTCGGTGAACCAGGTGATCGGCGAGGAGATTCAGCGTCATTTCGGAACCCGGGAGCCGAACCGGCCGAAATCGAAGGGGATCGACCCGAACGAGATCATCAACCAGACCCTGGCCGGCGGACTGGAGCTGAACGCCCGGCTGACCGAGCTGGAACGCACCTACGAATCCTCCCGGAGCGACCTGCATCTGGACCCGAAGAACCTACGCCGGGTTGTTGACACCGCCTTGCGACTCAACAATCAACTGTCGCTGATCCCGAATCACGACTTCGCCGACGACACGGATGCCGAGGTATTCACGGTGCCCGCACTCACGGCCGGATGGCAGGACACCTTGAAGGGCTTGTATTCAACGTTACACCCGGACATCGCCCGACCGATCACCTTTGATCCGCATGCCCGGCGCCGCCGCGACGGCAGCATCCGCAACGATCTGGTCTATGCCCATCTGGGTCATCCGATCGTCCAGCGGGCCCAGCGGTTGCTGCGCCGGTCCCTGTGGAGTGGCTCCCTGCTGAATCGGGTCACGGCGGTCGTGGTGGATGACCTGCCTGAATCGTTTGTCGCTGCGGTCACCCGGATGGTGCTGGTCGGGCGCGGCGGGATCCGACTCCACGAGGATGTTTTTCTGGCGGGGGTCCGGTTGCAGGGCCGTCGGGCCATGGCCGAGGAGAAGGCCGAGGCTGCCTTGGATCAGGCGCTGGATGAGGCGAATCTGCGATTGGCTCCTGAGTGGGTACGAGACCGGCTGTGTGATTGGTGGAACCAGCCAGACTCACCACTGCGGGCCCGTCTTGAGGAATCAATGCAGGCCCGCGCTGACAGCCGCCACCGAAAGGTCGCCGAACAGCTGACCCGGCGGCGGGAGGCGGACGTAAAACGTGCCCGCGGCATCTTCGCCGCCTTTCGCCAGAATCTGAAAGACTCACTTTCTCGTTTCCACTCATTCGAGAACGAGACCCAGTCCGCCCTGTTCGATGACGCCCAGGCCCGCCAACGCCGCCGGGATATGGAGGCCATGGATCGTCGTCTCGGCGATCTGGAAGATGAGGAGACTCGGGAGATCACGGCGATCAACGATCGGTATGTCGAGGTCAAGCCCCACACTACAGCGGCCGCGGTGGTTTTTGCCCTGACCCGCGCCGATGCCGAGGAATGGACCAGATGATGGTACGTCAGTCCCGCAAGATTCGTTCCCTGAACGCCGTCGAACAGCATCGTTCCTGGTTACAGCTGGTCGACGCTGAGGGCCCGTTCCTGGCGGTTCCACCGCTGAAGGATGTCTGGCCTTCCGGCATGCCGAATTTCCGGCATGAATACCCTGACCGTTACGAGGATCTACGGTTGGCGTTGCGGGACTTCGAACAGGCGTGGGAGGCATTCGACCAGAACCGGGACAGCGAATCCCGGTTGGTTGACTATCGCACGGCCCGCGACGAATGGATCACCCTGGTGTTGCGGGATGTGGTCGGGTGGGCGGACACCTTCGTTTGGGGGAATCTTGATGTGGCCGCAGCAGCATCGCCCGACCGTACGGTCACGGTGACCCCGCAGGCTGCGCTGGTGGGCCCGGAGGGGTACGGGGCGCTGGTGGTGGTGACCGATCCGCAGGAGTCGTTGCGGGAGAGACCAGCCGATGGCTGGTCGGCCACCCCGATCGATCGACTCGACGACATCCTGCGGCGCAATGGCATCAGTATCGGTCTGGTCACGGATGGCCGCTGGTGGGGTGTGGTTTACGCCGCAGAAGGCAAGATGACGGCCTCGGGGATCGTCGATGCCCTGGATTGGGTGCGGGAACCCCGAACTCGCGATGCTTTCTTTACGCTGATCTCACGTCAACACTTAATTGGCGGAGACCCGAAGGAGCGACTACCTCGCCTTTTTGAAAGATCAGTGGCTGAGGCAGAACAGATCACTGAGGCGCTGGGCGCCCAGGTCCGCCGCGCGGTCGAACTGCTGATACAGGCTTTCTCTGAGGCCGCCGCTGAGGCCCGACGAGGCGGCCTTCCCGACCCGCTTCCGGCGGATCCCCATGAGGCCTATGAGGCCGCGGTCACGATCATGATGCGGGTAGTGTTCCTGCTGTTCGCCGAGGAGCGGAATCTACTCCCGACCGGCGAATTATTCGAGCAGGGGTACGGAATCTCTCGCGAACTGGACCGCCTGGCAGCCCAGAAAAACCAGGAAAGCGAGGAATCCCTCGACGCGACCTCGCTGACCTGGCACCGGCTGTTGGCCACTAGCCAGGCGCTCCACGGCGGCGCTTCGTTCGAATCGTTGCGGATGCCTGCCTACGGCGGTTCGTTGTTCGACCCGCGTCGGTTCCCGTTTCTGACCGCTACCACTGAGCACGGTACTCTCGCGGTGACGGTCTCCGACCGGGTCCTGCTGCACATCCTGTGCTCAGTCCAGGTCGCTGAAGTCGACAACCGGCGGACGCGGCAGAAGGAGGCCCGCCGGATCTCTTTCCGAGATATTGATGTGGAACAGATCGGCTATATTTATGAGGGTCTACTCGGCTACACGTGTGTTCGGGCCAACGAGGTCTATCTGGGGTTGACCGGCACCTCCGGGTCTGACCCCACAATCGCGCTGACCAGCCTGGAACAACTCGCCGAGAGGAATCCCGAGCCGACTAGGCTAGCCGAGGCCCTCCGAAAGTGGATTTCAGCGGACCAGCCATCAGCTAAACCTTCCAGCAAAGCCCAGATCGCCCGGGACATCACCGCTGAGCCGGAACCGATCCGGATCAGCGCTCTCGCCCAGGCTGTCGGCGGTGACCCGGATCTGCGCGATCGGATCACCGGGTGGCTTGGGCTGGTCCGTCCTGACCTTCGCAATCGTCCCTTCGTGGTTCTCGAGAACGGGCTGATGGTCAAAGAGACCCCATCACGCAAGAACGCGGGCGCGCATTACACCCCCAAGTCCCTCGCCGAAGAGGTGGTAACTCATGCCCTGCAGCCCCTATGCTACGCGCCCGGGCCGCACCAAAGCGGCGACGAGAGGCAGTGGCGGCTGAAGAGTTCTGATGATCTGCTGGCTCTGAAAGTGGCCGACATTGCCTGTGGTTCGGGAGCCTTCCTGGTCGCCGCTGCTCGATACCTGGCCGACCGGGTGGTGGAGGCCTGGATCGCGGAGGACCCGTCGAATGCGAAACGTAAAGATTTGACTACCCAGGCTATCCGCGAGGTGGTGGCGAACTGCCTGTATGGGGCCGACATCAACGACATGGCCGTCGAGATGTGCAAGCTGTCGCTCTGGCTGGTCTCACTGGACCCCCGCAAACCATTCTCATTCGTCGACGACAAGATCTTCCTCGGGAATTCCCTGCTCGGGCTGAATAGCCTCGCCCAGATTGAGGCGCTACATATCTGCCCCCAGGCCAAACCGAAGCAGGAGGGCCTGTTCCTCCTAGATGCCGCGAATCGGCCGGCTGACCGGATCGATCTGCGGGGTGTCATCGAGCGGGTACGGCGCCGCCGCGAGCAGCTCACCAACGAGATCAACGACGCCGATCCGGCCCGTAGCGGAGCCGCCAAGAACCGCCTTCTCACCACGATCCATGATGATCTGGCCCAGGTACGCATGCTCGCCGATGCCGTGATCGCCGCCGGATTGCCGCATGGCGGGAAACCGGGCAAGAAACTCAACGACGCCTACGAGGATCTCGAGGCCGCCGCCAGCCGAGCCTTTCCCACCACAGGTGATCCCGATCCGACTACTCTCGAGGAGATCATCACGCGCGGTCTCACCCCGACTGTCACCACCGACTACCAACGCTGGCAGCCCCTGCACTGGGTTTTGGCGGTCCCTGATGTGATGCAGCGCGGCGGCTTCGACACGATTATCGGCAATCCACCCTTCCTGGGCGGGCAGAAGCTCACGGGGGCCATGGGCACCGAGATGCGTGACTGGTTTGTGAATATCGTCGCTGACGGGCGCCGAGGAAGCGCCGACCTCGTGGCCTATTTCTTCTTGCGCGCGGTATGTCTGCTTCAGCCCTATGGGACCATAGGCTTGATCGCCACCAATACCCTCGCCCAAGGCGATACCCGCGAGGTGGGACTGGACGCCATGGTGGCCGACGGCTTCATCATCACCCGCGCGATTCAATCCCGCTCCTGGCCCGCATCCAGCGCCAACCTCGAATACGCAGCGGTCTGGGGAACCCGGGCTCCTATCTCTGACGAGGCCCCACGCGTCGCTGACGACATCAAGGTCCGCCGGATCAGCACGCTGCTAGAACCAGCCGGACGGATCGAGGGTAAACCCTTCCGCCTCAAGGAGAACGAAGGTATCGCATTCCAAGGATGCATCGCCCTCGGCATGGGATTCGTCATCACCCCAGAGGAGGCGCACGAGTGGATTGCCGCTGATCCCCGCAATGCCGAAGTCCTCTTCCCCTACCTCAACGGCCAAGACCTCAACTCCCGCCCCGACGCCTCCGCCTCCCGCCGGGTGATCGACTTCGGCGAAATGACCGAAACCGAGGCTTCTTCATACAAGCTTCCTTGGCAAAGGGTAAAGGCAAAAGTGCACCCGGAGCGGATCGTGAAGGATGCAGAAAAATATCCTAGGATGGTGAATGAGTGGTGGAAATTCTGGAATGCCCGCCCGATGTTACGGGGTGCGATTACAAACCTTAGCGAAGTGTTGGCCATCACCATTGTCAGCAAGACAGTAATGCCACTTCGAGTGCCAACAGGCCAGGTGTTCAGTAACGCGCTCAATATATTTGCCACTGCTAGCTATAGTGATCAAGCAGTCTTGTCATCAAGCCTCCACCAAATCTGGGCCATCGCCTACGGATCGACTTTGGAGACTCGGGTACGGTACACGCCTTCCGATGTATTCGAGACATTTCCTCTCCCTTGCAAGAGGGAAAACTTGTTCGAAATTGGCAGGCGCCTGACAGAAACTCGCCGAGAAATTATGCAGCGGCGAGGAATGGGGCTGACCGCGTTGTATAATCTGATCAATGATCAGACTCTCTCAGAGAGCGCGGATCGCGATGTCGATCGCCTTCGTGAAATTCAAATCGAGATCGACTCTGAGACGGCTGCTTCTTATGGCTGGGGAGACATTCGTATGAATCATGGGTTCTACTCCTATAAAGGTCAGCTAAGATGGTCACCATGTGCAGCCGCCAGGGCTGAGATCCTAGAGCGACTCTTGATGGAGAATCATCGACGCGCGACCGCCGAAATGCGACGCGACTAGGTATTTTCTGTCACCCTGGAAAGGTTCTCGCTCAGCAGGCGGTCGAGTAGTTCTGAGCGCGCGCCAGGGCTGACTGTCCATCGTGTCACCTGGCGATAGGTATAGAATCCATGGTTGAGGGTGATATCATTCCAGCCGTAGGCCTCGATCATAGCCTGGTCCAGTTCACAATGCATATGGCGAATGTGTGCAACATCGCTGTCCTGCCATTCTTCCAATCGCGCATCATTCACGAGATTATAGAACTCGGTAAGGCCAAGATGGCGACGCATCATCACCTCGCGACGTCTGGCGTCCAGAACCTTCCCTAGGTCGATGAGATCGGCGCTGGACCGGGGGCGTGGAAAGGTCTCAAAAACGTCGGAAGGTGTATAGCGCGGATCGCTGCGCATGCCCGATCCGTAGGTGATGGCCCAGATTTGGTGGAGGCTTGATGATAAGACTGCCTGATCACTATAGCTAGCAGTGGCAAACACATTCAAAGAATCGCTGAATACCTGCCCGGTGGTCACTCTGATCGGCATAACAGTTTTGCTGACTCGAGTGATGGCCAAGACCTCTGCTAGCTCCGAGATGGCTTGCCGAAGGGCTGGGCTATTACTTCCATAGCGCCACCATAGACGAGCCCGGTTGGTAGAAATGGTGTTGCGACCCATGAGGCGTTCACGTTCGGGTTTCACGGCTGTGAGGATGCGGTGGTAGGGGAGGGGGTAGGTGGCTGCCTCTTCTTCGGTGCGGTTGTTGAAGTCGATCACCCAGCGGGAAGCGGAGGCGTCGGGGCGGGAGTTGAGGTCTTGGCCGTTGAGGTAGGGGAAGAGGACTTCGGCATTGCGGGGATCAGCGGCAAGCCACCGGCATCCAGGCGAAGGGGTTCCCATCCAGGCAGTGGAGGGCGACCAGGATCCCGGCCGCACCGGTCGCGAGATCCGAACTGAGCCGGATCAGACCATCACCCACGATGAAGACCATCTTGTCGTGGCGCAGCAGCCCAGCCAGTACGCTGTCTCGCTGGTGGCGTGCCGATTCGAGCAGGCCGGCGCTGGCCAGTACCGCCATGATGCCGGCCCGGCCATGGTCGAGGCTGCCGTACACGTAGACCTCCGCGGTGCAGGAGCGTCGCAGTCCTTCGTATTCCTCGGTGCTGAGCAGAACCTGTCCGGTGAGTCGTTCAGCGGCCTGCGTCACCCCCCAGATACCGGCCGATCCCCATTCGATGTAGGGCAGGGCCCGGTTATTGTCGACGTCTCGGACCATCAGTTCACCGGTGTCGGTGGTGATACAGGCGTCGATGTCTGCGCGCAACCGCTGGCAGGCCCGTTCCAGGACGTCACCGCGCCCTGAGGCCACATGGGCCACCAGGTCGGTAAGCGCCAGACCGGTCAGTCCGAAGTGCAGGCCGCGGCGATGCGTCAGATCATCCCAGGCACTGGTCGTGGGCTGCACCGTGGCCTGCAGGTGCTCGTTGGCCGACAGGGCTTCGCCCAGCAGATCATCGTCCTGGGCGGCCCGGGCCACCTCCAGCGCTGCCAGTACGACGCCGGCACGCCCCCCGTAGAGGTCCAGCCGCCGGCGGGCCGCCGATTCGGCCATGGCGGTGCGCACGGCGGCTGCCGCCGCCTCATGACGGCCGCAGTCCGACAGGACCAGGGCGATCCCGGCCCGGCCGGTCATCAAGCCCGGATCGTCGACCGGAGGCTGGCAGGCGGTGACCAGCCGGTCGAGGTCGTCGTCCGAGACCGGCAGGCCGAGATGGTGTCGGGCCCAGACCACGCCGGCGCGGCCATGGGTGAAGCTCTCGCTGGTGTCCTCGGCGTCGGTGGGGTCACCCGGATAGGAGTCGTTGTCTGAGAACTGCCGCGACCAGTCGATCCCCGCATTCAGGGGGGCGATCACCTCGTCGGCTCGCGGCGGCTCGTCGTGGACGTGCACCGTCAGCTCCGGGGCCAGCACGTGCCGGGGCACCTGCGGGAACCGTGCCACCACGTCTTCGATCATGGTTTTGGCTTCGTCGCCGAAGTACTCCCCCACCTGCTCGAGCGCCTTGCGCCAGTAGTCGGGGGCGATGATCTCGATCTCCCACTCGGCTACGAACATCAGCATCAGGCTGCGTGAGATCGCGTACCAGTCGGCCTGCTGCGCGTCCAGCGCCTCGGGGGCGCAGTATTCGAAGACCCGGAAACCCACCTCGCGGGGCTCGCCTACCCGGGTCGCATCCTCGAAGTCGACGATGGTGACCTGGTCGTCATCACTGACCAGGATGTTGCCCGGGTGCAGGTCACCTACGCACCAGCCGGCCGCGTGTACCCGCTCGATGATCTCGACCATCTGGCGACCGATCCGGACCGCGCGGACCGCGTAGGCGGCTCGGGCATCGGGATCGGCATCGAAGGGGGAGTTCAGCACCATCCAGGCCGACAGTGGACGCCCCGGGACGTAGTCGAGCTCCAGATAGCGGTGTTCCCAGGCCCAGAACGTGGACAGCAACTGTTGCACCCCGGTGACACCGATCAGGTCCCGCAGCACCTTCTCCTCGTCACGCTGGCGGGTTACGGCGTCCCGGCCACGGCCGTCCAGACCGGTATGGCTGCGGGCCTCCCGGAGCACATGCTGGGTGCCGTCGGGCAAGGTTGCTTTGTAGACGCCGCCCGCGTTAGAGAAGTGTAGCGGCGAGACCGCCTTGAAGTCCCGCAGCCGCGATGGTTCTGATTGCTTCGAGCGTTCCCACCAGGGCTTAAGGCATGCCGGCAGCTCGACGCCGTCGGGGATCACAAAGCGCGGCTCGCGGCGGTCTTTGATGACGGACATCTCGTCGCCGCTCGTGATCGCCATCACCGGGTGGTCGTTCTGGTCGGGGAAGTTGAGTTGCATGATCCCGCCATACCGGACGTAGATCGGGCCGTCGCCGTAGCGCAGGTCGCTCAGGATGTACGGGCCTTGCTGCCCGGCCAGGGCCTGGTCCAGTTCCTCCAGCAGTTCGGCGAACTGCTCGTCGTCACGGGGGTAGATGGTGATGAACTTGCCGGACGCTCCCCGATCCTGCTGCTTGCCGTTGGTGTCCAGCAGGTGGCAGGGCTCGGGTAGGAATTTGAAGGCGACCTGTTTGTCGAGGCAGATCCGGGTGGTCCGGGCCAGGGTCTCGACCGCGCAATCCGGGGTGGCGGAGACGTGGATCTTCCAGCCTTGGACGCGGGGGACCCAGTCGCGTGGCGTCCATCCTTCCCAGCCGCCCCAGCGGCGCATCAACCAGCCAGGCGGCAGCGGCTCATGCTGAAAGGCCTCACCGCCCATGCCGGCGAGAACCTGAGCCATGGAGCGGCGTTGCCCGTAGTAGGGGGACGCATCATGGGCGGCAAGGAAGTATTCGAGACGAACAGGCATCGGAACCTCACGTGGGGAGAGGGTCGGGACAGTGGACTGGGCCCCTGATCCAGTTACGAACGATCTTGCGAATCATTGAAGAGGCGCCTCGGGCTGACCGGCAACGCCTCGGCTATGTTCTTGGCCATTCGTTAGCCCTGATGCCACCAGGGCCGGCGACGAGAAACACCTGACCCCGGCCACCAGCAGAAGAACCTTCTCAGAGCGAAGAAGACGACGAAGGCATCAGCAGAACTGGCCATGCCCCCGCACAGGAGCGGGCCGAACCATCGATTGGGGCCGGGCTGGTGGGCTGCGGTAGTAGTTCAGCCCGCTGGTGTGCTGCACGGTGCGGTCTCGGCGGCACCCCGTTCTGCACGACGAACGACAAGAAACGACCAACCCAGCCACCACCCCACGTGCCTTCTCATCAGTAAGGAGGAGGACGGGAGACTCAGCAGAACTGGCCATGCCCCCGCACAGGAGCGGGCCGAACCATCGATTGGGGCCGGGCTGGTGGGCTGCGGTAGTAGTTCAGCCCGCTGGTGTGCTGCACGGTGCTCCCCGCACAGGAGCGGGCCGAACCATCGATTGGGGCCGGGCTGGTGGGCTGTGGTGGTGGTTCAGTCCGCTGGTGTGCTGCACGATGCGACCCCGGCGGCACCCCGATCTGCACGACGAACGACAAGAAACGACCAACCCAGCCACCACCCCACGTGCCTTCTCGTCAGTAAGGAGGAGGACGGGAGACTCAGCGAAACTGGCCATGCCCCCGCACAGGAGCGGGCCGAACCATCGATTCAGACCGGGCTGGTGGGCTGCGGTAGTAGTTCAGCCCGCTGGTGTGCTCCACGATGCGACCCCGGCGGCACCCCGTTCTGCACGACGAACGACAAGAAACGACCAACCCGGCCACCACCCCAAGAACCTTCTCGTCAGTAAGGAGGAGGACGGGAGACTCAGCGAAACTGGCCATGCACCCCGCACAGGAGCGGGCCGAACCATCGATTGGGGCCGGGCTGGTGGGCTGCGGTAGTAGTTCAGCCCGCTGGTGTGCTGCACGATGCGTTCTCGGCGGCACCCCGTTCTGCACGACGAACGACGAGAAACGACCAGCCCGGCCACGACCTGAAAGAACCTTCTCGTCAGTGAGGAGGAAGACGGGGGCGTTAGCGACGCGGCCCGCCCGAGCGAAGGCGAGGGCCATCAAATACCGGTTGTCTCCCGTCGGTGCATCGGGTGTACGGCGGGGGCAGGGCGCCGGTGAGCAGGTAGCGATCGACGTGACCGGTGGCACAGGCCGACACCCCGTAGGCGGTGTGGCCCCAGTTGTCGCTGCTCAGCAGCCGGGCACCGGGAATACGCCCGGCCGCCGCCAGCGCTGCGTCGTAGCCGGTCGCCGGGTCGTGGAGGTTACCTACCACCAGCAGCGGGGCCGCGGTGCTGTGGTTGAAGGGGCCGCGCCAGGCGTCCTCGTCGCTGATCTTCCAGGAGTTCTGGGCGCAGACCGCCGAGGACCACAGCCAGTGCAGCCCGAAGTACGGGGCTTGGGCCTCCTCGCTGGCTGCCAGCTGTGACCACCGGTCGATGTCGCGCGGGTTGTACGAGTCTGCGCATATGATCGCCGCGCTCTGTTCGAAGGGATTGACATACTGGGTCTGGATGTCGGCCACCGGCCGCGCTGCGGTGGCGTACGCGGCGCCGAGCCGGGCATCGGTGGTCCGCAGGCCGGCGCTGCTGGGCTGGCTGGCGACGATCATCTCGTCCACGGTACGGATCAGCTCCGGCAGCTTAGCCACCGTGTCCTCGTCGTACAGCGCGTACAGCAGGGTCCGGATGAAATTCTGGTAGGTGATGGTGCTGGTGCCGCCCTGGCCGTCGGGGAAGTTGATCGGGCCCTGGCGCAGGGTGGCCAGGATCCGGCCGAGGGTGGCCTCGGGGTCCGGCAGCGGGCAGTTTGACGACTGGGAACACAGCCGTAGGACGTCGCGTAGGGCCGCCTCGCTGGACAATGCCGAGTGCATTCGGACCGTCATCGGGGTGTCGGCGGTATCTGGTGAGCCGACCCAGGCGCGGGGGTTGACGACCCCGTCGATCGCCATCGCCCGGATCCGGTCGGGAAAGATATCGGCATAGGCCTGCGCGAGGTATGTGCCGTACGAAAAGCCCAGATAGGTGAGCCGCTGGTCTCCGACAGCCCGGCGCAGCAGGTCCAGGTCGCGGGCTACCTGGGCAGTCGAGATGGATGCGGCGAGTTCGCGTCCGGGGCCGCTGCAGGCCTTGCCCAGTTCGGTGGCGGCGGCGATGTACCGCTGCTGCTGCTCGGTGGTGACCGGGAATCCCATGTCCTCCATGACGGCGGTGACCTTGCCGGCTGCGGCGGCGTCCGGGAAGCAGTGGGTGGGGGCCGAAGAATGAGTGCCGCGCGGGTCCATGCCGATGATGTCGAACCGGTCCTGCACTTCGGGGCCGAGCCAGGCCAGGGCTCGTTTCGGGAAGTTGATCCCGGCGAGCCCCGGGCCGCCCGGGTTGAGGAAGAGGCTGCCGATCCGGCGCTGCGGATCACGGGCTCGGATCCGGCTGAGGGCGATCGTGATCTGGGGGCCCTGCGGCTCGTCGTAGTCGAGTGGGACCCGGGCGGTGGCGCATTCCCCGTATTCGCAGGGTTGCCAGTCGAGCCGCGGGGTGGGGATCTGGTCCACCCGTTGGGCCTCTCGGGGGGTGGTGGTGTCGCTGCGGGCGGGGGCCGCGAGGCTGGGGGGTAGGCCGGCGATGCTGATAACGGCGGCTAACGCGGCAGCCGCCAGGGTACGTCCGGGGGTGAAGGACATTCCGATATTCCTCTCTGAATGGATCTACGATCCACGCTAGACGAGGCGGCGGCTGTCGACAGATCACTTTCGGCCAGATATGTCGGTCCGTTCGCGGGCCGCTATGCCGACGCGGCGACCGGGGTCTGGGCCGCCGAAGTCTCCCGGGCGATGATGCGGGCCAGGGCGGCCTCAACCCAGTCGACCATGGCGGTCTCGGGCATCCCATCGCCCCAGCAGTCATGGGCGCCGTTCGGGTCGTACCACAGGTCGACCGAGCCTCCGAGTTCGCGGTAGCGCAGCGCCCACTTCAGGCCCTGACGGGGGTTGACCCGGACGTCGCAGCCGGACACCACGACGAGTGCCTCAGCCCGCAGCGGGCGGCGCAGGTTGTGGACCGGGGAGATCTGCTGCAGGATTGCCAAGTCGTTGGGGTTCTGGGCCGGGTCGCCCCATTCGTCTCGGTCGCTGGCCACGGTCTTTGAGTCGCCCCGGATCAGGCTGGTGATCGGGTCGACGAAGCCGTTCACCACGACACAGACATCGACTTCGTCGGGGCAGGCGTTCAGGGTGGCTGCGGACAGGAAACCTCCGGCCGAGGCGCCGAGGGTAATGATGTGGGTGGCCCGCAGCGCCCCGCGACCGCCGCGCAGGTACCGTACCGCGGCTGCTGCGTCTTGCACCGAGCGGTCCCGTTTGGCGCGGGTACCGGCCAGGTGCCGCTGTTGCGGGCCGCCGCCACGCACGTGCGCGGTAGTCACGGCGTAGCCGCGCTGCAGCCAATATCCCAGTTGCGGGTCCTGGTCGAGTGGGATGTCCATCCCGTACGCCCCGTACAGCATCAACACCACGGGCCCGGTGAACTGCCCCTCGGCGGCGACCGGCCAGCGCAGGTCGATGTCGAAGACATAGCCGTCGTCCGAGGTGCATCGTTCCCGGGCCGAGCGGGCCAGCCGATCTGCCCGCGCCGCCACTTCAGCAGGGTCGTTGCAGCAGACGCCGTCCCGGTCGAAATACCACAAGTACGGCATCATGCCGCTGGCCATCTCGGTGGCAGCCAGCCCGATTGACGGGGTGACCCGGTTACAGTGCAGGTCGAGCAGGCCGGGCGAGTCCAGCAGCGGCTCCCGGCCGGAGGAGAAGCCGGCGATCTCGATCCGGTGCAGGCTCTCGGTGCCGTCGTTGCTGACCCGTACCACGACATGACCGGTTGCGGGGCTGATCTCCTGGGCCCGCCCGACACCGGTGGCGCAAACCCAGGTATGACGCAGCCGGCCCCGGCGCAGGGTGCTGGTCTGCAAGGTCCAGGCCCCGTCGCCGTTGAGCAGCTGGACGACTACTGGTTCCCCGTCCAGCAGGGCCACGTCGAACAGATCAGGGTCGCGGGGGGTGCCCGGCACCATGATCGGCAGCGGCCGCGGGCCCTGGACGTCGACGAGGTACCAGACCCGCTCGGAGCGGACCCCCCGGCTCATTTTGACGTAGCGCCGTACCGAGCAGGGACGCAAGGCGATACCGCCGCTAGTGGATTCGGCAACCACGGTACGGGAGGCCTCGAACCGTTCCGGGTCGGCCAGCGCCACGATGGCCCGCTGACCGCCGGGAACCTGGCGGTCGGGTTCCACGAAGATCAGTTTGGTGCCCTGCTGGACCAGGCTGATGTCGGGGTAGACGCCGGGCACCATCAGGGCTCGCTGTGGGCGATCGCTGGTGGCGTCGTAGAGCAGGGCGACGTACGCCTCCCGCTCTGGGCGGCGGATCACGCTCAGCCAGCGGCGGCCGCTGCCGTCCATGTCGGAACGGGTGACCATCCAGCCGTCCAGGTCGTCGCTGTCGTCATCGAAACGTACCCGGGGGCTGCCGTCGTCGACGTCGGCCTGTCGGGCGTCAGGGACCTGACGCATCCACATCCGCCCCTGTTCGTCCTGCTCCACCCGTAGCCAGCACCGTTCGATCGGCATCAGTTGGAAGGCTGCGGCCGGCTCTCTCGGGCTGACGGCCTGGCCGGCGAGCTGGGTGACGTCGGTGCCGCGGGCGGCTAGTTCCAGCAGCAGCCGCTCGTGGTCGATGTCGTCAACCCAGGCCAGATCGGTGGTCACAGCCGGCCCCCTACTGCGCGATCAGCGAGCGGAACAGGGCCGAGCGGGCCTGGACCTCGGTAGGAGGTCCGCTTTCGACGAGTCGTCCCTTGTGGAGGACTAGCACCTGGTCGCAGCCGAGCGTGGCGTGGCGGCCATGGCTGGCGGACAGGGTGGTGATCCCGCCCGACGAGAACCGGATCAGGTCCATGATCTGGGCCCGGGTGACCACGTCGAGACCGCTGGTGATCTCGTCCAGCAGCAGCAGCCGGGGCCGACGCAGCAGCGCCCGGGCGATGGCGAGGCGCTGCCGCTCGCCGCCGGAGAAGGCGTACGCCGATTCGCCTACCGGCGAGTCCAGGCCTTCCCGGCGGCCCGCGATAGTCTCGATCAGGCCGACCTGTTCGATCATCCGCCAGCATTCCTCGTCGGTGATGTCAGCCCGGCCGAGGATCAGGTTGTCCCGTACGGTGCCGGCGAACAGGGGGCAAGCCTGTTCGATGTAGCCGATCTGGGATCGGTACTGGTCAGGGTCGCGGGCGATCAGCGGCAGCCCATCCACCAGCACCGCCCCGCGGACCGGGGTGAGGAAGCCCTCCATCACGGCCAGGATGGTCGACTTGCCCGAGCCGGAGGTACCGGTCAACGAGACCCAGGCCCCGCGCGGGATGTCGAAGGAGACATCGCTGAGGGCGTATTCGCGGTCGCTCTCGACCTCGCCGTTGTAGCGCACCGAGACGTTGCGGAAACTGATATCGCCCTGGATCAAAGCCCGGTCGGGGGGCCGGCACACTTCGTACGTTTCGAGGACCGGGTCCGCCTCGGTCGTGATCCTGCGGTCCATCGCGGCGGCGGAACGGGTGATCTCGCCTAGGTCAATCAGCCGCTGCAACGAGCCGAGTGATGCGGCCATCAGCATGGCCGTCTCGGCTGACGACGCCACCGGGGTAATCAGCATCATCGTGTACATGAAGAAGGCAACGAGATTGTCGACCTGCAGGGCCCCGGACTGGACCCTCAAGAAAGCGACCAGGATGATCGCCAACAGTGTGGCCTGGATCAGCCCCTGTACCAGCGGTTCCATGAAGGCCTGGGCGCGGGCGGCCCGGTTAGCGGCGTTCTGGAGCCGCTGGCTGACTTTCGTCAGTCGTCCGATGGCGAAGTGGTCGGCGACGAAGGCCCGGATCGTCAGGATCGAATCGAGGGCCCGGGTCACCTCGGCCACGTAGTCGCCTTGAGCCTCCTGCCGGGTGAAAGAGATCCCGGTCATCCGGTTAGAGGTGACGACGATGGTCACCATGGCGAGCGCGCACAACCCCAAGGCGGCGCCGGCTAGGACCGGATCGATGCGTACCATCTGGATCAGGGAGCCAAGGACCATGACGAGGTTGCCGAGGGCCTGGATCGGGCCGTGCTGGAAGACCTCGCCGAGCTTCTCGGAATCAATCGAGCAGCGGGCCACCAGGTCGGAGGTGGGATGGTCGACGAGTTTCTCGGCCGGTACCCGAAGCGAGACCGTGGCCGAAGAGTCCCGGAACTGCCGGACCAGGTTGTTGCTCGCGTACGCGACCACCAGGTTGACCACAGCCGTGAGCAGTGAGGCGGCGATGGCGACGCCGACTAGCATCCCCCCCATCATCACGACCCGGTCTAGTTGCATGGTCTTCAGCGCCCCGACCAGCCGGCCGGTCAGGGCTGGTTGAGCGAGTGTGGCCAACGAGGCAGTCACGGTGCCGAAGAAGGCGACGATGAGGGCCCGGGGATTCGATCGGAGGATCGCCATCAGCCGAGCCCAGGCCCCTTCCGGGGGCGCGTCGAGCAGGTTCGCGATACGCCGTTGCCCAGATGTGCTGGTCATGTTGTCGGGGCCTTTCTTGAGATGCACTTCACTTTTGGCCACATCTTGTGGCATACTTGTCTTTAGTGAGTCGTGTTCAAGTCGGATAGGCGACGACTTGAACACGGCCCTCAGACTTCGTTGAGGATCGCGTGGTCCTCTGGTTCAGATCCAGCGTCCGATCACCGCGCACAACACCACACTGATGCCGCTGTTGCCGCACCCGGTCTGACTCACGTACGAGACCTTCTCGTCTTGTGGTGTCTCGGGGAGACCGTCGCCTTGGAGGTGAAGGACGTGGTTCATGATGTTCGACTCTCCTCACGCGGAGTTGCTGGGAGATCTCGCAGTAGGCGCTACGAGATCACGGGCGGGGCGACCGGTCATCCATCCGATAACCGAATCGCTCTAAGAACCAGTGAATCCCACTTGGGCGGCAATGGCGAGAGCTGCTCCCAATAGCTGGTCATTGGTTATCGTCCCGCGAACACCAGAACCCGGCCTCAGAACCGAGGGGAAGTTCTGAGGCCGGGAGCTTGCAGTGTCCGGTGGGCATAGGCATACCCACCGAGTCACCATCTCCAGCACATCATCTGGCTGACCCGCGAATTAACACAGACCATGTACGAGACGTGCGATGTCTTCTCTTCTTCCGGCAGCTCGGGCTCGTCGCCTTGCAGATCGATGACATCAGCCATGATTTCTCACCTCCCTTCCGGGACCGGCCCGGCTGATGCCTCCCATGTCATTCGGCGATCAGTCGGGCGACCACCTTGGGCTCGGGCAGCTGTAGGCTCCGCAGCGACGGCAGAACGGTAGGAACGGCTGTGGCGAGACCGGTGATCAGAATGGTCCCCAATACCCCCAGCAGGGGAAATTCAAACGCAAAGGTCAGCTTGACAGCGGTGGCACCGTAGCTGAGGTAGGCGATCGTTTCGACCGCCATCAGGGCCCCCAAGATGGTGGCAGTACCGGTAATCATGACGGCCTCGAGCGCCCCGGTCGCGATCCGCTGCCGCGGGGTCGCTCCGGCGATGCCCAGCAGGGCCAAATCGGCATCACGCTGCTTGCTCATCATGAACAGCGAGCCGATGCTGCCGCTCATCGCCACCATCAGCGCCAATCCCAGATTCGCCAGGAACGGCGCCACCCCGACATGCTCGAGCTGCGTGTTGAAGCCAGAGGCCCGGAAGATGGCGTTGAGCGAGGCCGGCAAGACGATCAAGCCGAAGGCCAGCCCGATGCTGAACATCACCGGCACCACCGAGCGGGAAAGCCGGTCTGCCTTGGCCAGCACCGTGGCCCGGGCCATCGTCCAGGCGGGGCTGCGGGTGGGCACCAGCCTGGTCCACGCGGCAGTCACCGGGCGGGTGATACGGGGCGCGAGTTCAGCCAAGAACCAGCCCATGACGCACAGCCCCAGCACGTTCATCTGCATGATCTGGGTGAAGGTTTCCGAGTCCCGGTTTGCCGCCAGCACGGGAATCAGGCCCCAGAATATGGCCAGCATCAACAGCGCCAGCACGGCCCGCAGCCACCGTCCCCATCCCAGGCGGATCTTGTTGCTCTGAGCACCCTGGGCCTGCCGTAACGCCTCAACCGGGGGAATCCGGCTGGCCTGCCAGGCCTGCCGCAGACCGGCGCCGATGGCGACCACAACCCAGATCACCCCCACCCCGATCAGGACGCGCGGATCGATCACCGCTGGGGTGGGGATACCGGCGCTCTCGGCGCCGCGCTCGTACTGCAGGTAGTCCAGGGCCGGACGTACCGCGGCGACCGCCAACAGGTTACCGATCACCGCTGAGAGCAGCGCGACCACGCCGAGCTGGCTCACCACGGTGGTAACCACGCCGCTCGGGGTAGACCCGACCAGGGACATCCGAGCAACCGCCCCGCGCCGGCTCTGTACCACCAATTCGGTCGACGAAGCCACCACCGACAGCCCTACAATCAGGCTCAGAACGAAATTGGTGCCACCATTGGCCAGGTACGCGTCGGCCTCCATCGCCGGGACGATGACCTCTCGGGCCAGGAAGGCCGACTGGAACACCATGGCCGACAGGGCCAGCGCGAAACTCGTCATCACGAAGCCCAGTGCGACGCCCAACCATGCCGGCCAAGAGCCTCGCAGTTCTGAACGAATGATCGTCAGCATGGTTCACTCCGCTACCAGTCGAGCGATGACCCGGTTCTCGGGCAGCAGCCGAGCCCGCAGTGTGGGCAGCACGGTGGACCCCACCGTGACCAGGGCGCTGACCCCGACTGTCGCGAAGGTAGTCAGCCAGGGGAAGGCCATGGCCCAGGTCATCCCGGCGGCGCTGAGGGCGTAGGCCTGGAAGACGTACGCAGGGATCACCATGCCGCTGGCGAGCAGAACCGCGCTAACGGTGATGATCACGGCTTCCAAGGTCGGGATCCAGACCCGCTGCCGGGGGGTAGCGCCGGCGATCCCGGCGAGGGCCAGTTCAGCGTCCCGCTGCCGGCTCATCATGATCAGGGTGCCGATACCGCCGGCGAAGGCGATAGCCAGCGACGGCCCGAGCAACTGGACGAAGGAGGCCAGGTCCCCGGTCGTCAACTGGGCCTCGAAGCCGGAGGCGTTGAACGTGGCGATCATGGAATCACCGATCCCGACCTCCCCCACCGCGAGACCCACGCAGAACATGGCTGGGGTGAGTGAACGCTGCATCCGTTCCGGGCGGGCGGTGACGGTGGCCCGGGCAAGCATCCAGCTGGGGGATGTGGTCGGCACCAGACCGGTCCAGAACCGGGTCAGCGGCGGCGCGATCAGCGGTCCGACCACCGACAACAGGGCACCCCAGAAGAAGATCTGGAAGGCGCCGAGGATCAGCAGATTGCTGATGGTCTCCTTGTTCCGGTGCGCCAGCAGCGCGGGCACGGCCGCGTAGCTGCCGACGATCAGGAGCAGCAGGAAGACCGCCTTGGCCCAGCCTCCGCGTCCCAGGCTCTGCCGCGGCAGCGGCGCCGAGGCCTGCCGCAACGCCTCGACCGGTGGGATCTGGCTGGCCCGCCCGGCGTGACGACGACCGCCGAGCAGGGCGACCACCACACACAGCAGGTTGGCGGCCAGCACCGGCCCCAGCGACCAGGAGATCTCGATCGGGACCCAACTGCTCTCGTGCCGCTGGGCGTAATAGCACAGGTTCAGGTACGGGCGTACCAGCGCCAGGCCGACCAGGTCCCCGACCGCGGCGCAGGCGAGGACTACCGCCACCAGCTGTGACCCCAGGGTGCCGCGTACCTGCTGGGGGGTGGCGCCGGCCAAGCCCAGCCGGGCCAGCGAACCACGCCGCGAGTCGACCACCAGCCCGGTAGCCGAGCCGATAACGGGGATCGCAACGAAGCAGATGAAGGCGATCATCAGCGCCTGCACGATGGTGTAGGGGGCGGACTGCTGAAAGTCCAGTTGCCCCCTCCGGGTGGCCTGATAGCCCGAATAGCCGATGACGGACGGTATCACCAGCATGGCGTTGACCATCACAAAGGTGATCGTGACACCGAGCCAGGCCGTCCACGAGTCCCTCAGCTCGGCCAGGTGGACCCGCAGCATGACTATCCCTCCTTCCGTCCCAGAGAAGCCAAGGTGGCAGCGACCTGGTCGACGCTGGTCGGGCGCAGCTCGGTCACCAGCAGGCCGTCACGCATGAACAGCACCCGGTCGCAGGCAGCGGCCACCGCCGGGTCATGGGTGACGACCAAGACACAGCGGTTGGGTGAGTGGGCGATCCGGGCCAGCTCGGCCAGCACCATCCGTCCGGTACGGGTGTCGAGAGCGCCGGTGGGCTCGTCGGCGAAGATCACCTGCGGCTGTTGGGTGAGCACCCGGGCCAGAGCCACCCGCTGCTGTTCGCCGCCAGACATCGACGGCGGCCGGGCATCCTTGCGCTCAGACAGGCCGACGGAGGCCAACACCGAGTCGACCAGGCCAGGCTCTGGCTTGCGCTTGCCCAGGGTGTAGGGCAGGACCACGTTCTCAGCCGCGGTCAGCGTAGGGATCAGGTTGTACGACTGGAAGACGAAACCAACCTGGGTGCGGCGCATCACCGCCAGGTCGGCGCGCGACATCCGTCCCAGTGGTCGCCCAGCGATGATGACGCCACCCTGGGTGGGGGTCTCAAGGCCGGCCAGGCAGTAGAGCAGGGTTGACTTCCCGGAGCCAGAAGGACCCATCACGGCCACCATCTGCCCGTAGTCGACGTCGATGTTGACGCCGTGCAGGATCTCAACCTCGCCGTCGCCGGTCGAGTAGCTCTTGCGGATACCACGGGCGCTGATGGCCGCGATCGGCCCGGCCGACTGGGGCGCCCGCGCCGTAACAGTGGGATCAGAAACGAGTGATGCCATGATGCATGTCCTTTCAGTGGCGCCCGCGGGCGCTGCTCGGGGTCATCCCAGTGCACCAGAGCGCAGCCGCACAGAGAAGAGATCGGGCGAGAGACTGCCCAAAGGTGAACACTGTGTTTCATGGCCCTCGCATCCGCGAGGGCGGGCCGTGGAGCTAACACCCCCGCCTTCCTCCTCACCGACGAGAAGGCTCTTTCAGGTCGTGGCCGGGCCAGTCGTTTCTCGTCACTCGTCGTCCAGACGGGGTGCTCCACGACCAGGTTTCATGGCCCTCGCATCCGCGAGGGCGGGCCGTGGAGCTAACACCCCCGCCTTCCTCCTCA
>CALIWR010000008.1 GCA_938046585.1 uncultured Propionibacteriaceae bacterium
AAGGGTAGACGGTGGCATTGGTGGTGGGGAACGCCGGGTTTGGCCTGCTCCTGTGTGAGGGGGAAGGCCAGTTCCGCTGATGCCCCCGTCCTCCTCACTGACGAGAAGGCCCTGTCAGGTCGTGGCCAGGCCGGGTGTTTCTCGTCGTTCGTCGTGCAGACGGGGTGCTCAGCGACCGGGTCTGATTGCCCTCGCCTGCGCTCGGGCAGGCCTTAGAGAACCTCGGTCAGGCCCAGGCCCCGGGGATCGATCGAATGCGGCAGATTGCGGCCAAAGGTACCAGTGGCGGTCCGGTCGGCCAGCCGCTGCCGCGCCTGGGCATCCCTGGCTTCCGGGGCAGCCGTACGGGCCTTCGTCGCCTCAGACACCGCGGCCAGCAACCGGTCGATGACCTGATCCGGCATCGGCTCGCTCTGCAGCCGGTACAGGCTCTCGGACACCGCCTCCACCTCGGCGACCAGCGCCGCACACGTGTCACAGCCCTCGGCGTGGGCGAGAACCCGGTCCGCGGCCTCCTCTTCCGGCAGCCCCGCAACCGCATCCGCTACCACGTCAATCGGATAGTGCTCGCCACCGCCACTAGACGTCGAGACCTGGGCCCCCGCGGCCGCTGCGGCCCGCCGAGCCAATTCGTAGGCATCGGGATCGGTCATCCCAGCATTCTCCTCCGTCGTCGTCCGCTATCCAGGCTGGCACAAGTTCAGGCCGTACCGTGGACGCAGCCCAAGGCCATATCGTTCCTCACAATCTGGTGATCTGGCACAACAGCGGGGCCAGCCGGGCCCGGCCACGCGAACAGCGAGACTTGACCGTACCCGGGGCACAGCCCAGCATCCGGGCCGCCTCATCCACCGAATAGCCCTGCATGTCGACCAGCACCAGCGCGGCCCGCTGATCGGGATTCAACCGCGCCAACGCGGCCGCCACATCATGACGTGTCTCCAAGGCCTCGATGTCGCTGGCCGGGTCCCCGCCCGTACCGAGATCCTCGTCGTAATCCGGGTCCGGTAACGGCTCAGTACGGCGGACCCGCAGCCGACGCAGCCGATCCAAGCAGGCATTGACCACGATCCGATGCAGCCACGTCAGTACCGCCGCCTCGCCGCGGTACTGATCGGCTCGGCGGAAGGCCGACAGCATGGCGTCCTGGAGGGCGTCGGCGGCCTCCTCCGGGTTACGCATCGTGCCCAGCGCCACCGCCCACAACCGGTCCCGGTGGCGCAGCATCAGGCTCGTAAACGCCTCATCGTCGCCGCCAACATGGGCCTGCAACAAAGCCCGGTCGGTCGGCTCGGCAGAAACCGGGCCATGCTGATCCAGCGTCATGGCATCACCTGTACCTCGGCGATCGCCCCCTGATAGTTGCTGCCCACCGGCGGCAACGAGGTCAGATAGATCAGCAGAAAACGAGTAACCACCGGCTCCGGCGCCGACAGGTCGACACTGGTCTCAGTGGCCTCGGTCCGGCTTACCGTCCGCCAGGATTTTTGGCTGTCCATCGCAGGCTCGCTGACCCCCGAGGTATTCGGGACCCGCCATTCGACACTCGTCGGGCGCCCGACCAGGGTGAGCTTCACCGAGGCCACCGGCACCTCATGGCCGAGGTCGACCACCAGCCCGACCCCCGGCTTCAACCCGCCGAGCTTGGCGTTACCCCGGTAGCTCAAGGTCCTCCAAGCGGTCTCGGGGCGGCCGTCGTACGCCTGCGCGACCAGATTCGGGTTCTCCTCGCCGTTGCCCCCGTCAGCCTCCGGGTCGAAATCCCGGGCGGTCCGGATCGGGTACGGCCCAGACCGGGTCGGCGTCGCCGAGGCCACCGGCAGCATAGTTGTCCCGCCCGGCTTTCCGGAGCGGGTGGCGACCCAGGTCCCGGCCACCACCGCCACCGCCAGCACCACCGCAGCCGGCAGCATCCACCAGGCCAGCCGCGACGGCTGCCGCCGGATCGGGGTCACCTTCGTCGGCTCGACCCCGCTCGCCAGCGTCGGCTCGGTCGGGCTCGGGGTCGCAATCGGCGCCGGCGCCGGCGCCGGCTGCGTGGTCGGCTCAGGAGTCCTCGGCGCCGGCGCGTGGCCGCCGCGTCCCAGCCCGTACGGGACCTCGCTGGTGGTCATCCGAACCCGGTTCGCCAGATCGGTGGAGGCATCCGCCCCGCCCAGCACCAGCGACAGGTCCTTGGCCACCGCGCCACTGCTACGCAACCCAGTCGCCGAAGGGGCCAAAATGTCACTCGTGATCCGGTCCAGGGTTGGCGAAACCCCGGTCCGGACCCGGGCCGGCGCCAGCAACTGGCCCCGAGAATCACGCGGCGCCGCAGGCAACCCGAAACCGCCACCGGGCCAGCGGGAGGTCAGACAGGCGTACAGGATCTTGCCCAAGGCCTCAAGATCGATCGCCTCCTGCTCGGCAGGCATACCCGACACCGAGCGGTACAGGGCAGCGTCAATCAGGAAACCGATGATCTTGATATTCCCGGTCGCCGAGATCACCACCGATTCCGGATGCAGCCGCTGATGGTACAAGCCGGTGGCATGCATCGAAGCTAGGGCATCAGCCAGTTCCCGGACCACCCAGGCCGACTCCACGGCGGTCAACGGGCCCGCAGTCAACAAGGTCTCCAGCAGCGCCCCCTCGGCCCATTCGCAGACGATGTAACAACCGGTTGCGTCGTCGACCGCGTCCAGTACCCGCAGGAAACGAGAATCCGTGGCCCGGGCAGCGCTGCGGGCCGCCTCCAGAATCTGCGGCGTACGAGGGCTGTCCGGCGACAAGACATGGACCAGAGTGGAACGCGACAAGACCCGGTCGTACGCCTTCCAGGTCCCGGTCGAACCACGCAGCACGATCAACTCGTCAAGCCGGTAGCGGTTCCCGATCAGATCCCCGACCGACAGATCAGCGGGCGGGACATCATCCGGGTCCGGCGGCGGAACCGGTACCGGTGGGATCGCCGGGCGTACCACTGTGACCGCCTCACGGACCACCGTCTGGTCCGCCGAACCCTCCCAGACCGGTGTTCCAGCCGGCTCAGGCGGGGCGCTCGGCTGTGAGACGGCAGATTCCGATTCCGAAACAGATCCCGCGGCAGCGGCCTCGGCGCTGGACCCCGGGCCCGACACAACCGCGGTCGTACTGGCATCAGTCTTATCGACCGGGTCGGCATCCGGCCGCGGGCGTCCCCGACCCAGCCGGCGCAGCACGATCGCCACCACCTCATCGACCTCGCTCAAACCCATCCGGCGCGCCAAAACCGGGTACGAGCCGACCGCGACCGCGACCCCGACGCCCAGCCCCACCACATCGATCACCAGCCCATCCCAGGTGCTGGCCTGCCACCACACCAACCCGGCCCCGACGACCGTACCCGGCAACGCGGCCAGGCTTACCCGGGCCAGGTGACGGCCGATCCCGGCCAGGTCCAAACTGGGGACCAGCCCTCGGAAATGCAGCAGCGAGACCACCAGGCCCACGATGTAGGCCAAGGTGTACGACAACGCCAACATCGGGGCCACCCAGTTCGGCCCCGGCGCCACCAGCTTCACCAATACCAGCGCCAAACTGGCATTGAGGGCGGTGATCAACACCTGCAGGAAGAACGTGGAACGGGTGTCCTCGTAGGCGTAATAGCCGCGCAGGATCAGGTACTGCAACGAGAACGGGACCAGCCCACCGGCAAACATCACCAACGTCCAGCCGATCAAGTCACCGCCCTTCGACGGGCCCCGGAACGCCATCTCGGCGATCGGCACCCCGATGCTGAGGTACAGCAGCGCCACCGGGACCAAGGCGGTGCTCGCCATCCGGATCGCCGAGGTCAATTCGGTGCGTACCGCCTCCTCCTGCGACTCGGCCGCCATCCTCGACAGCGACGGCAGCATCGCGGTCGCGAGCCCCACCGTGATCAGCGAATGCGGCAGTACCCAGAGCAGATTGGCATAGTTGTACGTGGTGGTCCCGGCGCCGGTTCCCCCGGCAGTGGCGGAGGTAGCGAGCTTGGTCACGATCATCAGCGCCACCTGGTTCAACGCCACAAAACCCAGGGTCCATTTCGCCAGGTGGAAGGTACGCCCCAGACCGGTGTGCCGCAGATCGAAACGCGGCCGGTAGCGGAACCCAACCCGGCGCAGGAAAGGCACCAGGACGCCCACCTGGGCCGCGATCCCGACCACCGAACCGAGCCCCAGCACCAGCGCCTGGGCGGTGCTGAAGGGAGCCGAGGTGTCAGTCCGGGAACCCCACACCGCCGCGTACGTGGCCAGCACCAGCACCTGGATCACATTGTTCGCGATCGGCGCCCACATCATCGGGCCAAAAGCGTCACGGGCGTTCAAGACCTGCCCGCCGAGGAAGAAGGCCCCGTAGAAGAAGACCTGCGGCAGGCAGAGTGCGGTCAACAGCACCATCGAATCGAAATGCGCCGCCAACTCGTCGGTATGCCAGGCGGCGTCGGAATAGAACCACGTGACCAGGGGGGCCGCCAATACCAAGATCAGCGTGATCGCACCGACCAGCATCAAGAAGGCGGTCATGATCCGATTCGTGTACGCCTCGCCGCCGTCCGGGTCGTTCTTCACCGCCCGTACCAACTGGGGCACCAAGACGGTGTTCAAGACGCCACCAGCGAACAGGAAATAGAGCGACGTCGGGACCGTGGTCGCGACCGAGAAGATGTCAGCCTGGCGGGAATTGTTGCCCAGCAGCCAGGCGGCGAGCACCACCCGGACCAGCCCCAGCAGCCGCGAGGCCATGGTCCCGGCCGCCATGATCGCGGTCGCCGAGAGTAGCCGGCGGGCGCTGGGTCGGGTCTGCCCGGCCGGGCCGGATCCCTGGCGGGGCAGGTGCCGGGTTGGCGGTGAGCTTGGTGAGCCGGCCCCTGAGCCAGTCGGGTCAAGGACCGGCAGACTGTCAGCAGACCAGGGGCTCGGTCCCGACTGTGGCTCGGTCGGCTCCAATTCCGGATCCGGTTCCGGTGCGGACGTCCGCGACGCGGTGACCGGGGTCTGCCGCGGGGTAGGTAGGGCTGCGGCCTCGGGGCCTGCGGTCCGCCCGTACGCCGGGGAGGCCGTACCGAAACCAGGCGCCAGGGTCGGCGGGCCGTCGTCATGACCGACCGTGCCGGTACGGTCCGGGGCCGGTCCGCGCCACCAGGAATCATCCGGTCGAGGTGCCGTCGGGGTGTCCAGGTCAGTCTCGGTCTCGAACCGGTCGAGGATGTCGGGCTCCTCCGGCTCGGCTGGAGACAGCGGCCCCGGCTGCCAACCGCGTCCGATCATCCGGTCTCTCCTCCACTGCGACTACGGGCGACCTGGCGGACCCGCCAGACCGTCATCGCGACCAAGACGATGCCGGAGGCGATCACGATCACCCATCCCACTTTGCCGGCCTCAGTCGCCTCGATCACGAACTTCTGCGGCGTGCCGACCCGGTTCCCGCTGGCAGTCGCCAACCGGGCCACCATGTCGACCTCCCCACTGACCCGGGCTGCCGGGTGCACGCTAACCGTGACCGACTCCCCCGGCCCGACCCGGACCACAACCGAGTCTGGCACCTGCAGCCGGGCCGGGTTACTGGACTCGAACTGCACCTTGACCTTGATCTGCTCCGGCAGATGATTGGTGACCGTCACCGGGAACTGGTTCTCACGCGAGGTCATCGTTACCCGCGGCGAGACCCGGAGCGTGACCCCGCTGCCGAGCCTGGCCACCTCGGCGCTGGAGGCCGCCAGGAACCGCAACGCCTGGGCATCGTCATGCCAGGAGGCGCTGGGCACCGCGGCCAACGACCGGGCTGCCAGGCGGGCACCGAGATCAGCCGAGCCGAGCAGGTCCCCGTACGTGGCGAAAGCGGTCGCGGCCCGGGCCAGCGGCTCGCTGACCGCCTGGGTCAGGGGACCGCCGGCGGCGCCGGTGCTGAGGTCCGGGGCCCAGGCCCGCTGCCCGGTCAAGCTTGACAGCGGCCGGCGAACCTCCCAGGCGGCATCGGTGGCGGCATCGACTCGGGCCGCAGGCTCGTCGTCGATCACCCGCACGACGCTCGCCCCGGCCCGGGCCGCCAACAGACTGGCAACCCGCTGCCGCTGGATCCGGTGCAGGTCGGTGTCTCGTCGGTCGGGGCCCGGCCCGCCAGCCAGGGCGTCCGGATCGGTACCCGCGACCAGGATCCCGGACGGCAGCCGGGCCGAGCTGCCATCCCGGGTCTCGGCGAGCACGACCGCCGGCGCCATCCCGGCGACGAAGTCGAGGAAGGCCTGGTCGGCGCGCCCGTTGCCGGAACGGACCAGCAGCGGCAGCTGGGCCAGCTCCGGGATCTCAGCCAGGGCCTGCGCGCTGCGGCCTGGGATCGCAGCGTCCCGCTGCCGGGTCGCCAGGGCCAGATCCGGGTTGCCGTACGGGAGCCGGTAGCCGGCCTGCCCGGCCAGCCGGGCGTACTCGGCTAACCAGGTCTGGGCTGCGGCCTGGCCGGCGCCAGGTGAGCCGTCAGCCAGCTGGTAGCCGGCGGCCATCGTGGACACCTCCCGGTACAGGGCCGGGTCGATCGCGTACGCGGCGCCGCTACGCTGCGCCGAACGGACCAGCGTCAGCAGCCTCCCGGTGAGCTCCCCAGCTAGATGGTCGTCGGCCAGCACCCCGGGCCGGACCAACGCTGGGCGGCTGGCCAGCAGCACCATCGAGCTGATCACAGTGGTGCCGACCGGGTGGGCCGGATCAGCGAGCGGCAGCAGGGTCCGGGCCCGGCCCACGGTCTGGTAGTTCGCCGAACGGTCAGACGCGGCCCGAACGTGGACCCCGACCAGGTAGCCGCCGGGGGCTGTCAGGCCGAGCGCGGCCGTGGTGGTAGTGACACTGAAAGTGGCCGTCGCCCCCGGCGGGAAGGCTTCCCCGTTGGGGGTGACGGTGAAGAAGCTGCCCTCCTCGGTGATCCGGTGGCAGGCCGCGGTGGTCGGATCGGCATCCAAGACCCGTTGCAGCTGCGGCCGGTCCACGATCGGGGCGGGGTCACGGCAGGTCATCACTTGGACCGTGTACAGCGGGACCGTGCCGGTGTTGGTGATGGTTCCGCTCAGGGTAAGCGGGCCCATCGGCTCGGCCACACCTGGGGTTACCGATTCCAATGTGACCGTAGCCTCGGCGGTCGCGGCCCGGGCAGGAACCGGGCAGACCAAGATCAAGGTGGTCATGCCCAGCGCGGCAAACACGCGGAGCAGACGCGTCCAAGGGCCGGCTGAGCTCACTGCGCCATCCTAGGACGCCTGGTTGCGAGAACCCGGCGCCATGGCTGATCAGCCCGCTCGGATAAGACTCAGCCTGCGACATCGACTCCGGTCTGGTCTGTTGGCTCGTGCACAGCAGCGGGCGTATTGCTCCCTAGCGGGCCGGGCTGGTTGGTGCCTAGCAGGGTATGGCCGTTGTTGTGCGGTGATCCCGGGAGCTGAGCTGGTCTGGTCTGTTGGCTTGCGCACAGCAGCGGGCGTATTGCTCCCTAGCGGGCCGGGCTGGTTGGTGCCTAGCAGGGTATGGCCGTTGTTGTGCGGTGATC
>CALIWR010000009.1 GCA_938046585.1 uncultured Propionibacteriaceae bacterium
GAGGGCGGGCCGTGGAGCTAACACCCCCGTCTTCCTCCTCACTGACGAGAAGGCAGTGGGGTTGTGGTCGGGCTGGTCGTTTCTCGTCGTTCGTCGTCCAGTTCGGGGTGCCGCTGGGATCGCACCGGGCAGCACACCAGCGGACTGAACCACCACCGCAGCCCACCGGCCCGGCCCAAATCGATGGTTTGGCCCGCTCCTGTGCGAGGGCAAGCGTTGATCGGGCCAGCGCCACCTCGCTGATCGGGTTCGGCCCGCTCCTGTGCGAGGGCACAACCACTTCGCCGATGCCCCCGTCTTCCTTTTCCGGAGGCTCGGCTGGACGAGATGGTTGACATCGAAAGCACCAATCGCTAGATTGATGAATCATCAACTATTCGTGACTGTCACCTCCCAGGAGTCCCCACCATGTCGATCATCACCACCGTCTTGCGTCCTCCCGCCCTGGCCCGCGACATCGCCCTGCTCCTGGCCCGGGTGCTGCTCGGGGTAGTCCTGATCGCGCACGGCTGGCAGAAAGTCGCCGGCGGGATGGACGGCGTCATCCGGGGGTTCGCCGGGATGGGGATCCCGATGCCCGCCGCGGCGGCCTGGTTCACGGCCCTTGTCGAACTCGGCGGCGGGGCCCTGCTGCTGGTGGGTCTGGCGACCCCGATCGCTGGGCTTCTGGTGTCCGCCACCATGCTGGGGGCCTGGTTCTTCGTCCACTCCGGCAAGGGGATTCTGGCCGCCCAGGGCGGCTGGGAACTCGTCGGTCTGATCGGGGCCCTGGCGCTCGGCCTTGCCGGGGTAGGAGCCGGCCGGCTGAGCCTTGACGCGGTGCTGCCGTGGGGACGCCGGGACGAGACCAGCGCCGCCGCGCCGCAGCCGGCAACTGCGGCGGCCTGACAAGCACCGGCCGGGGACCTGCCGCTGGCCAGAGAGCGCGACCAGGTCCCCGGCCGGGTCGGACGCCAGGATCTTGAGACCTCTGGCAGATACGGCCGACGCGGCAGATAGGTCCCTGCGGAACCACCTGTCGCTGACCCCAGCATCGTGGCACACCCGGACTCCACGATCGTGGCCGACTCCCCGTCTGCTGTGAGCAGGTTGGCGGGTACGGCAGACTGGCCCCATGCGGATCTGCGTGGTCGGGCTAGGCAAGATCGGGCTGCCGTTGGCGGTGCAGTATGCCGGCAAGGGTCACCAGGTGGTCGGCGTCGACGTGCAGCAGACGGTCGTCGAGCAGGTGAATGCCGCGACCGAGCCGTTCCCCGGCGAAACTGACCTGGCGGCCCGGCTCGCAGCAGCGGTCAGCGCTGGCCGGCTACGGGCCACCAGTTCTCACGCCGAGGGGGTCGCCGGGGCCGATGCGGTGGTCATGGTGGTCCCGATCTACGTCGATGAGCAGACCGGACAGCCAGACTACGGCTGGATGGACGCCGCCACCCGGGCGGTAGCCGCCGCGCTGCGTCCGGGCGTCCTGGTCGCGTACGAGACAACGCTGCCGGTGGGGACGACCCGGGGCCGGTGGAAACCAATGATCGAGGAAGCCTCCGGGCTGGTCGACGGCCAGGACCTGGACGTGGTCTTCTCCCCGGAGCGGGTGCTGACCGGGCGGGTCTTCGCAGACCTGCGTCGGTACCCGAAACTGATCGGCGGGCTCACCGAGCGCGGCGCAGCAAAAGCCCGGGCCTTCTACGAAGCGGTCCTCGACTTCGACCCGCGCCCGGACCTGGCCCGGCCCAACGGGGTATGGGACCTGGGCAGCGCGGAGGCCGCCGAGCTGGCGAAGCTGGCCGAGACGACGTACCGCGATGTCAACATTGGCCTCGCCAACCAGTTCGCTCGTTTCGCTGCCACCGCCGGGATCGACATCCACCAGGTGATCGAGGCGGCCAATTCCCAGCCGTACAGCCACATCCACCGGCCGGGGATCGCGGTCGGCGGGCACTGTATCCCGGTCTACCCCCGGCTGTACCTCTCAACCGACCCGGACGCGACCGTGGTCAGCGCCGCCCGGGCCGCGAACGCCGCCATGCCCGGGTACGCAGTCGGGCTGCTGCAGGGGGCGCTGGGCTCGCTGCAGGACGCCGCCGTGGTGGTGCTCGGCGCCTCCTACCGCGGCGGGGTCAAGGAGACCGCCTTCTCTGGGGTCTTCCCAACTGTCGCGGCGCTACGCGAGGCTGGGGCCCGGGTTTGGGTCCACGATCCGTTGTACGACGCCGACGAGCTGCGCCGGCTGGGCCTCGAGCCGTACCAGGGGCAGCAGGTCGACGCGGCGATCCTGCAGGCCGACCATGACGAGTACCGGACCTGGGGCGAGCAGCAATTACCGGGGATCCGGGTCCTGGTCGACGGCCGCAACATCACCGATCCGGCCCGCTGGGCCGGCGTGTCACGCCTGGTGATCGGCGTGCCTGGCGCTGAAACCCCACGAGAGGACCGGAGGGCTGGCGACGAGACCCGCCCTCGCGAAAGTGAGGGCAGATAGCCAATGTCGTGGCTTGATCTTCCGCCTTTGGATGGGGTGCAGTCGACTACCGCGGGTGAACAAGGGGGTCCGGCGAAAGTCCTGATCGGCCTGGTCGGGGCCGGCCTGGTGGGGACCTGGACCGAGTATGGGATGGATCTGTGGCAGCCGCGGGAACCGGCCGCCCTGGCGAGGCTGCTGGGGGTCGAGGAGGTGGAACGGGTGGATATGGGCGCCGGTTTCGCTGAGGTCGGCCTGATCGACCCGGAGCACCGGATGCTGGTGCTGCGGACTCGTACGCCCAGTAGCGGCGCCCCGCGCCGATTCGAGGTGATGCCCGGGGATTTCCCGAACGAGAAGCTTGACCCATATTCGGTGTGGCAGTTGAAGCGGATGGCGGATACCACGATCCGTCGCGGGAATCGTTGGATGCTGCAGCCGGGCGGGTACGGCGCGCCGAACCTGATGGTGGGATTTGAGGTGGGGATGTTCCAACGCCGCCGCCAGATCATCGTCACCGCGGCCCCGCCGCGGGTCACCCGGACCTGGTCTGACGGGCAGCTGGGGATGGCCCGCCCGGACCAGCCGGAAGGTTCTCGGTCGAGAGGTTTCCCGGTTACCGCGGAGGGGGTGGATCGGGCCATCCAGGCGATGGTTGCGGTGATGAGGGAGTCGGGGCTGCGGTCGTACGAGCTGATGGCGACCTTCCCCACCAACTAGGGGTACGTCCAGCACCGTGTGATCTTCCTCATGTGTCTGGCCCAAGGTGGTGGTAATGCAGCACTCTTCTGCGGTGACGAGGTTTTCGACCCGCAGCCGGCAGGCTGACGGGGCAGCCGGTCCCGGCCTGGGGCCGGCGGCGAGGGCAGCGTCATGAGCAGGAATTGGTGGCTCTCGTTCCTGAGGGGCGCCGAGTCCGGTTCCCAGGCACAGTCGCCGAGGCCGCGCCGAGCGATCCTCGACGATGCAGCACCACCCACCTCGGCCGATCCGTCGGACGTGGGCACTTCTTCATCACCCGGCCCCCGGGCCACAACAGACAGGAACATGGACATGTCTCAGCTGCAGCAGACGATCGACGGGCTTTTGACCATCGAGGGTGCGACCGCGGCGGCGATCGTCGACATTGGCTCCGGGATGGCCCTGGCCACCGGAGGCAACCCGGGCTTTGACCTGGACGTGGCCGCAGCCGGCAATTCGAACGTGGTCCGGGCCAAGCTGCGGACCATGGCCGACCTGGGCATCGAGGGCGGCATCGAGGACATCCTGATCACCTTGGATAAGCAGTACCACCTGCTGAATGTGTTGCAGGGGGAGAAGAACAAGGGCCTGTTCATCTACCTGGTGCTGAACCGGCAGGCAGCCAACCTGGCCCTGGCCCGCCACAAGCTCACGACCCTCGCCCACGACGTCACCATCTGACGAAGGCGACCACGTCGTACGGCTCCCAGCCGTACCGGCGCCCACCTGACGGTATCGCTCGGGAGGCGGGCAGCACGGGTCTGCCCGCCTCTTGCGATGTCCGCACACCGGACCGTACCCATGCCACGAGGCCGTCGGGTTTCGTAGGCTGCAGGGGTTGGCTCAGGCATGGGGAAGGAGTCATGACCACTATCAGCCTGCCGGGCAGGGCCCGTTCGATCCGTCCCTTCGACCGGGAGGCGGGGCGGACCATGGTGCATGCCGGTGATCAGTTGCTGCTGCTCGACTCCACCCCGCATATCCTCGGTAGCTGGCCGTTGCCGGGCCAGGTGGTGGGGCTCGCCGACGCGGACCCGATGACCGACACGGTGATTTTCGACCATGAGGCTGCTGTAGTGCTGCAGCAGCACGGCGATGAGGTGTGGCGGCTGCCGCACGCCGAGTGGGGCGGTGATTTCGAGGGGGCCGGGGCCTGGCTGCGCAGCGGCCACGCCTGGGCGATCGTCCCCGATGATCTCCACGAGAAATGCGACCTGATCCGGCTTCGGCCGTCGACCGGCCAGGTCACCGGCTATGCGGAGATTGACGCGGCGCCGTCGGGGATCGAGCTGGTCCCGTTCCCGGACGGCTGGCTCGGGATCGGGCTGGGCGAGGGGCAGGACGCGGCCCGGGCCTGGTTCCTGAAGACCGACGCCGACCAGCTGACGCTGCGCGAGGCGCCGTGGGATGACCGGATCCTCACCGATGTCCACGTCAGCGGACGCTGGATCGTCACCACTCCGCATTCGGGCAGCGGCCCGATCCAGGTATTGTCGTGGCCCGATCTGGAGCCGGTCTGGGATATCGCAGTCCCAGCGATCCCGGATTCCTGCTGGCTGGAGTCGGCGGTCTTTGTCGGCGACGACCTGGTGGCCGCTTTTGTCCCCGGGGACCGGGAAGAGGGCGAATGCTTGCGGATCCCGCCACACGACCCGATTACGAAGGTGGCTGGCGAGACCTGGCCCGCCCCGGGCGGCGTCGACTACTGGCTGGAGTACGACGGGATGCAGCTGATCCGCCGCGACTGATCCCCGCCGTCAGACCAGATGCCGGAACCGGTCCTTCAGCTTGGTGAAGGACCGCTGAAGGTTCCAGCTTTCCACCTCATCGAGCAGGGAGCTGACCCTCGCCCATTCCCGCCGGGCCTCGGCGCCCGGGGGAAGCATGGTGAGAATCGCCAGCCGGATCTTGATTTCGTTGAGCGGGTTCCCGTTGAGCTGGGCGTTTTCAGCGGATTCTCGATAGCCCTGGAGGGCGATAGTAGGATCAGGTTGGGATCGGGATTCGTCGCGTTGTAGAATAGTGCGGGCGCTGATATCGCCTGACAGGCCGGCGATCGCGTCCCCGATGCCCTTCTCACGGGAATCCCCGGTGAGTCGGAATAGATACTTAGCCGCGCCCACCCGCGAGGACGTGTTGCCATCGTGATAGGCGCGTTCTGCGATCCCGCGCAGCCGTTTCAATAATGGGGGTTGGATCAGTTTTCCGAGATTGTGAGACAGTGAGCAGAGACGGACATAGATGGCGGCCTCCCGTACCCGCGTCTCTTCGAGTATGAACCGGGAGGCGGAAGCGTTCCTTGGGTGGATCCGTATCGACAGGTCACCCCGAATGATATCGATCCGGAATCTCAGCATGACGTATAGGAGGAGAGCCGCGTCGATCACATCCGGATTCAGCCCGATTCCGTTGGAGATTTCCATCTGGAACGAGGAAGTGATCTGAACCCGGGCATTCAATGCAGTATTAGCCCGGGCCGGCGATCCGAGTTTCAATCCGTGGGTCATTTTTAACAGCTGGCGAGCTCGTTTGCGGTAGGTGGTGAACCGAGCCCGTTCACGGGCCATGTTCATACTTGATTCATACAACTGGATCTTAGCCGGCAGGTCGAGCCCCAGGCTATCGATCCTGGCCAGCAGGTCGTTGGCCAGCTCCCAGGCTTCGGCGCAGCGGCCCTGGCTCTCGAGGATCCGTAGCCAGAGCAAGTCTTCGCAGACTGGCATTTTTGGCATCTGTTGCTCCAGGTCATTCAGGACCTGTTGCAGGTCTCCGGTGCTATCTCGTAATGACGGTATTGATCCGGAGAACACTCTGGGCCAAATGTCGGGAAATACCTCGCTCGGAAAAGATTCGATCTTGCGTGCTCCGCAGGTTTCTGCATTGGTCAAGGTAGCCTGGGCGGTGCTCCCGGTCCCGAAACGGTCGAACCAGTACGGAGTAAGCGCTCCTTTCACGACAGTCTCGCATATCTGTGGGAAGTAGTCAACGTCGCGACCGCTGTAGCCGAGGAAACAGATATGCCCTTTCCTCATACAGGCGCTGAGATATTCGACCCATCGCGGGTTGAAGGAGGCGATCCCGGTCATAGTGGTGCGCAGACTCTCGGGGCTGAAGGCTCCCGTCGAGGGATGCTGGACGCTGCCATGTACTTTGCAGATCAGCACTTCCTGCGCTCGGTCTGTGGGTGCAGGTGGAACCATCTCCGGCAGAAACACCCGGTAGGGAAGTCCCAGTTTCTCGCAAGCACTCTCCAGCATCGTGTCAAAGTTGGTCGTGAAGACCGGCATCCCCGCCTCGTAGGCCGACTTCACGATTATCGCGTGTACCAGGTTAGGCAGGCATTCAAGTTTCCCGGCCCAATGTCCCGGGTGCAATGCTGCCCAGAATCCCAGGCAGGACAGGTCGCCTCGGAAAATTTCCAGAAGGACTCCGTAGAAAGCCTCTGGTTGGACCTTCTCAAGAACCCACTCTCGCTCGTTGCGGTTTTGTGAGATCGTTGGCAGAAAATGATCCATTGTCGCTCCCAGGAGCTTATCCACCGACGGTAGCCTCGATTGCAGGCTTACCCCGCTTCCGACGAAGAAGAACACTTTGCCGGACCTTATATCTTCAGTGAAAAGATCAAGAGCATGAGACATAATTTTCCTCGATCGACGTTGATTCGCCAGGTTCTCCTTGCCTAAGGGTATCACGAGGTCATCGCCGTTGTGGCGGTTGTACCGTGAGCTGGGGGAGCAGCTGTTATGGTCGTTGCTCATCATCCGAGGTGAGAGGCGAGTGAGCTGGGGCAACGCGGTCCTTCAGCGCGGCCTGCCAAGTCCTTATGGCGTCGAAACCGGCCATGGTTGTGGCGGTTCGGGCTCTGAGAAACCGGCGAGCGGGCCCTGGAACAGATCATGTCCACGCTCATGGATCAGGAAGCTGGGCAAGCCGACGAGTTCAGGTAATGTTAGCCATGTCGGGGTCTTCCGAATGCGTAGAGCAGCCCCCATCTTCGGGAGACCTCGACGCCTACTCCCGCACTGACACGAAAATCCTTCACGTCGGCGGTTGAAGACTCTTCGTGAGGCCTGGACTTCTGTGAACGGCGCCGAAATCTGGATCTCAGCTGGTTGGGGTGGTGATCCAGTGGTGGGTGCTGGTGGCGGTTGATGTCATGTGATGTCATGGATGTGTTGCCGCGTGATGGCGGGGTTGTGGTGTCAGTGGGTGAGGAGGGTTTCGGCTTTGTAGGTTGGTATGAGCTAATGGTTGACCCATGTTGGTGGTAATTCATGTGTCCCGCTTTGATGGTGGGGTCGGTGGTCGTGTGGTATTCGTGGCTGACGGTCCTGGTGGTAGTGCTAGTCGTGGCTTGCTGGGGGGCAGTAGTTCCAGTCTCGGTGCTGGTAGTGCCGGTTTCGGTACGGGCAGCGCCGGTTTCGATACCGGTGTGGGTGATTTCGGGCTTGGTGTGGGTGATTTCGGGGTTGGTGTGGGTGGTTTCGACGGCGGGGGTAGGGATTTGAAGAGAGCCCGGGAGATGATCGCTCGTCGTTCGTTGTCTGCTGTTGGTGTTGGTGTGGTGGAGGCCTGTGCCGGGTCGGTCTTGGCTGCTGCTGCTTCGTTGGTTTCGGTGTCGGAGGATGGTTGGGGGATGGGGAACTCGGTGGTGGGATCTGAGGCATGTCCGCCTCCGGATGCTGCTAGGGATTGCGCCGCGGCTGAACGGGCTGATCCGACCACGGCTTGTCCTACGGCCACTCCGGCGGCTGCGACTGCTGCCAACGGACCCAACGCTGCTGCTGCGCCGCCACCAGCTGCGCCGGCTGCGGCGGTCTTGCCGCCACCGGCTGCGGCAGCTTTCGCGCTGCCGTAGCCGGCTTTGGACAAGACCGAAGCCCGCTGCGCTGCTGCTGGTGTCCCGGGCCCGGTCTGCATCCCGGCACGGATCTGTTTGCTGAGTTGCTGGCTGGCGTCCATGAGCGGCTTTCCTGCCTGGCCTAGCCCGCCTATCAGGCCTTGGCCGGCTTGGATATTCCCGGCGCCTTCGAGCAGGTGCGGCATCACGTACGACAACACCAGCGGAGCCGACGTACAGACCGCTAACAACGCGATCACCTTGAACACCGACAACGTGAGTTCGGTGTTGGTATCGCTTAGTTCAGCGGCGATCAGTGGCAGTGTTGCCCAGAACATGAACCGGGTGATGAATGGGGTCAGCATGGTCCCGAGGATGGCTCCTAGTAGTCGTAGGAGTCGCTGCTGCTGGCGGGGTTGGGTGGCTAGTGCCAGGACGATCGGGATCATCAGCGTCAGTAGGTACATGCTCATCGGCGCGACCCAGTCTTGCAGCAGCCACGACACCAGCGTCACGATCAACAGCACCGCCGCGATCAAGAACAGCAACGCTGACCAGCCCGTCGCTGTCCCAACTACTACCGCGGCACCATCTCGCAGCGGGGCCCGAGAAAAACGAGACCCTAACGTCTGAATCAGGCTGGCGAACTCGTTCCCGGACGCCGCCAGGGCGGTATCGGTCAGATTCTGCCCCAGATCAAGCAGATACGCGGCCAGCCCGGGCAGCAGCACCGACAACGGTCCGTACATGATGAACTTCGGCAGAACCCGATGTAACAATTCTCGCTGTTCGGCCCGGCTACCGCCGTACGAGGCTCGGGCGATATTCACCACCATCACCACTGCCAGCAGGAACCAGCCGATCGCCAGCGTCACCGCATACGGCCCAGCCAACGCCTTGCGCCATTCCACCATCCGGTCCCGGGACTTCGCCCGACGAGCTACCTCATCCCCGATCTGCTCCACCGCACTACCGGATTCCGCCGCCCACTCCTGCGGCGCCGTCGTCGGCCGCACACCCGCCGACAACGACGGCCGCGGCGGACCAGCCGGCCGCGCCGGAGCCGAAGAACCAACCCGACTCGCTGGACCCGGAACCGGCGCCGAAGAACCCCCAGACTGCCCAGGCTGCTGCGGCAGGGGCTGCCCAGGCTGCGGCTTCTTCGCCCCGCAATCCTGAAGATCCGCCCAACCCGGATTCGTCTTACCGTTACAGCCTTCCGATGGGGGCGGTGGTGGGTCGGGGGCTGGTTCGGCGGATGCGGTCAGAGTCCCGGCCAGAGCTAAGAACCCAACCACTACCGCCACCATCAGCAACCGCCGCAGTAGCACGGGAATACGCCCCTGGATCGTGGTCATGATGCCCACACCGACCCCGGATACGGCTTGGTTGTGGCATCGGCCGGCACCATCCACCCGGGCCCGACAATATCCCGGATCCCCTGCCACCCAACATTCGACTTGCGCGTGGGCAGATCAAGCACCGGCAACGGCTTGTTGTGGGTCAGTCTCCAATCAGGCCCGACCGGGCCAGTAGTCCACCGCACCGTGAGTTCGCCGTGGATGGTGCCAAGGAATACCTCCGACAGGTTATCGTCGGTACCCGGACCCGCCACATACGGCATCCACACCTCCACAACGACATAAGTCTGCTCCGCATAGAGGACCTTGTATGCCCCATACCGAGGAAGCCCACACCCGTAATACTTCTCATGCGGCGACGGCCGCCCATCAGGCAACACCACCACCCCATCATTATTAAGCCGAGACCCCTTCCGCATCTTCGCCGCAGTCTCAGGGGAACGGGTGTATTCGGCTTGCGCTTCAGCGGTATATAGAATCGGGTCGAGTTGCGCTCGGGTGGAATCCACCATTCGTGGCAGTGTGCAGAAAGACGCAGCAATATTCATAGCAGCGCCGACAGCGCCATCGGTAGTCCTGGACCAGCCATACGGAATCCCATACTTCGCCCCCGAATTCCCAGCAGCCACCGTCGCCAAACCCATCCGAAGCCCCGGCGCCACCTCATCACCACGCGACACCACCGCCGTCGGCTCCACCGAACCCGAACCCGACACAGACGAAGACGACGACGCCGAAGAAGACGGCGACACCGACGCAGACGAGGCGCTAGCCCCAGCCTTCCCCAACCAATATCCCCCCACCCACGACACCACCACCATCAACAGCACCAGCCAAGCCCGCACCACCCGCGGACCCCGAACCTCACCCCCACCACCATCGCTATCGTTGTCATCATTCCGGTCCAAATACTGCACCTTGATCACAGCACTACCTCCCAATCGCGATAGCCGCACCCGTTATCAGACCAAGCATCCCCAGCCCAACCGTCGCGATCAACGGCACCAGAATCCCACCACCAGCATCATCACTATCCACCGGCCGATGATCCTTCTTCGCAGCCGACAATCGCGCGAACCCACGAATCAAATTGAACGCCGACACCAAAAACCCGACCGCCCACGCTGCGGCCAACAACATCTGCAGCGGAGACTGCAACACCCCAGCAAAAGGCCCCAACCCAGGCCTGACACCATCAAACCAGTTCACCACGCACTCCCTTCACCAGACACTGGCAACCCGCCAGAACCCGACTGGACGTACACCCCGGAGACGGCTCCCACCAGGCCCAAGTCAGACCCGCAACCCCGGTCATGACCCACGCTAACCCATCCCAGCCCCGCAGGGAACCCCTTCCGCACAATCTGTTGAAGCAGACCCTGCCCCGCTAGACACAGACCCCGGCCAACACCAACCCCAGACCCCGACACCACGGCCAGCTGGCCCGCCGCAACCACCAGCAGGTCATAGATCTACGGGCGCGTGGACCATGCGCGCCGCTTTGACATGGTTCCACGCGCCGGACCCATGGATCTGCGGGTGCGTGGATCATGCTCACAGGCTGCTGCGAGCCGCGGCAGGTGACCACACGCATCTTCGGGTGCGTGGAGCATGTCGCTGTGGCCGGGGAAGAACGGCAGGTCCCCGGCGCGTCCGAGACATGAGGACAGATAAGGACAGAGAGGCTGCGACCAGCTCGGCAGATGCTGCGGCCACGAATGGATGGTCTGTGAGGTGCATCCAGCGATTCGCTCAGCAGGGCTGTGCGGCTCGGCGCCGTCCCTGTCGTCGCCCCCAGTGCGGCTACCCCTCGCCTCACCCAGTAGTCCGTGTTGGCTGCGTTGGCGTAAGGTTAATGGGTGACGCAGTGGAAGTGCGGTGACTGCGCGTCAACGCCGTCGCCACCCGAGCTCACCTGTTAGCCGTCGACAGACGAACCGCTATGGGCCTGGCCCTCGTCCGCGTCCTCCTGGTTTGGTTCGTTCTCTAGTGAGGGCGTGCTGAGCATGGCCTGGTCGGTGTCGGTAACCCATTCTTCGAGTGAGGTACGGAATTGGGTGACGATAGTGGGGGCTGTTTTGGCTCCTCGGTGGAGCAGATAGGTGCCTCGGGGGAGAGTCATGAGCTGGGTGGTGACTGGCTCGGGTAGGCCGAGGAGATTGACGATCGTGTTGGCGTCTTCGGGTTTGGATTGGCGGAAAATGAAAGCGAGTTCGGTTTCTTTGATGAGGGAGACGAGTGGACTGTCGGGGGATACGTCGCTGACGTGGTGGAAGACGGACCACATGGAAGCGCCGACGCCGCGGGATCGTTTGGCGAGCGTGCGGAACATGGCGGGTACGCTGCCGAGTCCGTCGGCTGAATAACCTTCTTCGACGACGATGTTCTTGTAGCCGGGCACGGTCACCCAGCGGCTCATCAGGAAAGTGGCCATAACGGCCATGACGAGCCCGAGAGCGGCGGAATCTTGAGGCAGGGAGGAAGTGTCCATGACGAGCAGGGGTGCGGACAAATCCAGTTCGCGGCCGTCAGGGCCGGCGGTTTCGCCGTCGAGGATTCCGGAAAGGTCTCCGTTGATGAGTCGTTCTAGGGCGAGGGCGAGTGGTAGTCCCCAGCGGGTGAGTTCGGTGGTGTCGACGAGGCCGTTCTGAGTGAGGACGGGTTGGCCATCTGGGGCGAGGGGGCCGGGGACAGCGTCACGGGAGGGTGCGTAGAGGGCTCGGACGACGTCACCGAGGACGGCGATCCGGCTGTCGGCTTGGGCTTGGGTGAGCGCGGCCCGGTGGGCGGCTGTCAAGGCCCAGCGTTCGCGAGGGGTGAGGGCGTCTCCTTTGGCCTCGGTCGCGACGAGGACCAGGAGTTCGTCTTGGCCGACCATGGAGTCGTCGGCGCCGGTGGTGGCAATAGCGGGGTCGAGGACGTTAACCCGGGTGCCGATGCGACGGTCTCGGTCGAACCGCAGCACGGTCCCGTCGACGACCTGGGCCAGTCGGGCATATTCGCCGCTGTGGCTACCGTGGTCAGTTTGGAGTTTCCGGTCGAAGACCGCCCATCGTTCTCCCAGGGCAATGCCGCGGAGGATGGCTTCTTTGACTTGGGAGCTTTTGGCGGTGCCGACATCGCCGGCGACGAGGACACCGGGTGTGGTGATCATCCCGGCTTCGTAGAGGCCGCGGGGAGACGCAGTCACAGGCAGGTGCGTGACGAGGTCTTGGCCTTGGAGCCATCCGACGATCGGTGGGTGGGTTTGGACGAGGGCTGGCCAGAGTGCTGTTGCCTGGAGGGTGCTGGTGAAGGCCGGGCGGGCCACGGACTGGCCCCAGCCCCAGGTCCGGACCCGGCGTAAGACAGAGCGTTGTTGCAGGAGCCGGCGTAGCCAGGCGGTGAATCCGGTCCGGCCGCGGCTACTCAGGTCACGGATCTGGGTCCCGGTGCGGGTCATGCTCATATGGTGGCGACCTCCATTCCCAAGGGGAGCGCGGCAAGGACCCCGACGGTATGGCGGTGGTCGTCCCAGATGAAGTCACGTACGCCCAAGTCCTGGTAGAAAATCCGTTCAGTCTCATCGCGGAATCTAGCCAACAATTGGGGATTATTCGCGCAGACCACCATCCGGACTGCGGTGACCACCCCAGCCTGACCACCGACTGCGACATCATTCAAGATCATCTGGTCAACGCTCATCTGATCGTCAGACTCACCGCTAGCCATCTGTCCTTTGCGGTCCTCGCGGATCTTACGGGCTGCGGAGGTGTCGAGCTGGTCATGGGCGACGGTCTTCGCCTCCCGCTGCGACACCAGCCGGTATTGGACCTGGATCGTGCGCCAGAAGATCCCGCGAGCGAAAATCGCCGGCGCAAGCCAACGACCATAAACCGCGGTCTCAGGGTAGCCGGTCCGTGGGACCGCGCCAGCGGCATGCCACCAACGGTCACCAGCCGCGCCAGTCGCCACGACCGCATGCGGTTCAGGATCGAACCTCGGCCACGCCGCCCAGAAGATGTCCGGGTCCACGCCCGCAAGGTCATCGGCCCCATGCGACGGGACCCAGATCGACCGGATCAACGCTGCCTTCTCCTGCGACGACAACGCCCTGCGTACCACAATCCCATGGCTGACCAGCTGCTTCGACACCGCCGCCACCGTCAGCAGCGCCTGCGCCGGGACCGACGACTCGTCCATGACCTCGGACCGGTCCCGGGCAGCAGCACCCAAGGCAGGTGCCGGCATCCGGATCACGAGGAAAGTCCGGATCGTCTCAGCGAGTAGCTCGGCCTCATCTGTCAAGACCGACATCGACTCCTGGACCGCAGCGGGCACATCCTGGCCGCGGCGCTGCTCGACCCAGGCCCGGTGCTCGGCGCCCTGGGCCGGTATGACACGGGTAATCACATCGATCTGGCTGACCGGGACCGACCCGCGCGCCAGCGTCTGCAACACCTCCACCACGGCATCCTCCAGCCGGCGATGCTCGGTGTCCTCACGGATCCCGTCCCCGTCCCCCTCGATCTCCAAGACCGCCGTTAAAGCCCCCTGCGCGTCGAACATGCCGACCTCACCCCGGCCGGCGCCGCTGCTGACCGACACCTCACGCCCACCCCGCAGCCAAAACGGGCTCGCGTCGAGAGTTGGGTCGTACGCGTCCCACCCACCCCAACTAGCCAACGGCCGCCGCAGCAACGAACTGGCACTGTCCACCAGCGGTTCCACCGGACTTCCCTGACCCAGCAACGACAACCACACCAAGGCGGCACCGATCACACCCAGCACAGCTGTCCACCACTGCTGGATGACCATGCCCAGGATCACACCACCCAACAACAGCGCGATACCACCACTGGCCATCCCCATCCGGCGCGCCGTGAACCACTTCGCCGGCCGCGGACCTCCCAGCCGATACAACCGCCTATTCACAAGCCCTCCCTCGGCGGAGTCGGGGGACCCCAGCCGGCCGGGCGCTGTCGTGGGGCGCTGCGCGGCTGCGAGGTCGCTGTCGGGGATTCGGTCGCCGAGGTGTCGGTGTCCTTCGACTCATCTGTGGTGGCTGAGTCAGGGTCAGAAGTCTTTCCAGCCGGGCTGGCTGGATCCTGGCCGTGGGCGCGACCACCAGAGGCTGCCACGGACTGCACGGCGGTCGAACGGGCCGAGTCGACCATCGTTGTCTGATTGATGGCAGCATCCGAGGTCGCGATCGGCGCTGTCGAGCTCAACAGCGCGGCCGCGCTCCCGGTACTACCACCACCGGCGCCGAGCTTGGCGAGGATCGTGGCCCGCTGTGTCGTCGCCGGCGACCCGACCGCGGTCTGAGAGGCGGAGCGGATTTGCTGGCTGAGCTGCTGGCCGGCATCCAACGGTTTCCTGCCCGCATCCGTGAGCCCGCCCATCGAGCCCGGACCATTGCCGATGGCGCCGGCGCCTTCGAGCAGGTGCGGCATCACGTACCACAAAGCCAGCGGAGCCGACGTACAGACCGCTAACAACGCGATCACCTTGAACATCGACAGGGGCAGATTCGTACCGGTATCGCCTAGTTCGCTGCTGATCAGTGGCAGTGTTGCCCAGAACATGAACCGGGTGATGAATGGGGTCAGCATGGTCCCGAGGATGGCTCCTAGTAGTCGTAGGAGTCGCTGCTGCTGGCGGGGTTGGGTGGCTAGTGCCAGGACGATCGGGATCATCAGCGTCAGTAGGTACATGCTCATCGGCGCGACCCAGTCTTGCAGCAGCCACGACACCAGCGTCACGATCAACAGCACCGCCGCTATCAGAAATAGCAACGCCGACCATTCCGATGACGCCCAGAGCTCCCCAGTCGGATTGCCGAAACGAGACCCCAAGGACTTCAGGAGACTGCTGAATTCGTTCCCGGACGCGGCTAGGGCGGTGTCAGTCAGGTTTTGCCCGATGTCGAGTAGGTACGCGGCCAGCCCGGGCAGCAGCACCGACAACGGCCCGTACATGATGAACTTCGGCAGAACCCGATGTAACAATTCTCGCTGTTCGGCCCGGCTACCGCCGTACGAGGCTCGGGCGATATTCACCACCATCACCACTGCCAGCAGGAACCAGCCGATCGCCAGCGTCACCGCATACGGCCCGGTCAGCGCCTCCCGCCAGCCTGCCATCCGGTCCCGGGACTTCGCCCGGCGAGCTACCTCATCCCCGATCTTCGCGACCGTCTTGCCGGACTCCGCCGCCCACTCTTCCGGGGCGGTCGTCGGCCGCTGAGCTGCTGACGGCTGCGCAGCTGGTGGTTGAGTGGCCGAGGGCCGCGCCGAGGTCGCCGAACCGGCCGGGGCGGAGGGACTGTGCGACGCCCCGGTAGTGGTCGGCTGCGGTGACGTCGACGCACAGGTGCCGTCATCTGACCAGCGCGGGTTCCTTTTTCCGTTGCAGCCGAGCGGGGGAGGGGTCGGTTCCGGCTCGGCTGATGCGGTGATCGTGCTCGTCAGAACCAGGAGGACGACCGCCATCGCGATCAAAAACTGGCGTCGGATCATGATGCCCAGACCGATCCGGGATAGGGCTTGGTGGTGGCGTCGGCGGGCACCATCCAGCCGGGCCCGACGATGTCGCGGATTCCCTGCCACCCGACATTCGACTTGGATGTGGGCAGATCAAGCACCGGCAGCGGTTTGTCGTGGGACAGTCTCCAGTCGGGTCCGACCGGGCCGGCGTTCCACCGCATGGTCAGCTCTGCGTGAATGGTGCCGAGGAAAACCTCGGAGAGGTTGTCGTCGGTGCCCGGTCCTGCGACGTACGGCATCCAGACCTCGACCACGACCTGGCTGGGATCCTCCGAGATGACCTTGTAGGCCCCGTATCGGGGCAACCCGCAGCCATAATATTTCTCGGTCGGTGAGGGCTGTCCGTCGGGGAGGACCACTACGCCGTCATCATTGAGCCGGGAACCCCTCCGCCTCTTCGCTGCGACTTCTGCAGGAAAAGCGTTCTCGGCAAGGCCATCGGCGGTGTACATGATCGGTTCGAGCTCGGCCCGGGTAGCGTCGACCATCATCGGGAGGGTACAGAAGGAAGCGGCGATGTTCATGGCGGCGCTGACCGCGCCTTCGGTGTTCTGGGGCCAGCCGTAGGGGATCCCGTATTTGGCGCCGGTGTTTCCCGCGGCCACCGTGGCCAGTCCCCTGCGCAGGCCGGGGGCGACCTCCGGGTCCGGGGTTGAGCTTGCCGTCTGACTGGCCGGAGCCGACGGCGACCCACCGGTTGTGGATGCGGTACGGATTGTGTCGATCAGGAAACCCATCAGCAGTGCTGCTGCGATCAGGCCAGTCACGACCAGCAGCCAGACCCGGCGCCGACGCGGCTGTCGTGGCTCGACCGGATCAGGCTGGTCCAGAACACGGACAGTGATCATGGTCCTATTTCGCGATAGAGACGGCGGCGCCAGTGATCAACCCGATCATGCCCAATCCGATGGTGGCGATCAGAGGTATCAGGATGCCGCCGCCGGCGTCGTCGCTGTCGAGAGGCCGGTGGTCCTTCTTGGCTGCTGAGAGGCGCGCGAAACCGCGGATCAGGTTAATAGAGGACCAGAGGAAGGCGACTGCCCAGACCGCGGCCAGGAACATTTGGAAAGGGGTCTGCAGAACGGAGGCGAAAGGCCCGAGCCCGGGTTTGATGCCGTCGAACCAATTCATGGTGTGTCCTTTCACTGATATTGGCGGTTGGCCAGGTCGATGATCTGGCCGGCGAGTGTGGCGTACGCGTTCTGGGCGGTGATGTGGAGGTCGTGCCAGTCGAGTCCGGGGGTTCGGGCCGCAGGGTCTGTGGGGAGAGGGCAGACCGGGACCTGGGTGAACCAGCGCCGGGCCCGGGTCTCCAGGCCAGGGTCGGCTGGGTCGGTGTGGGCGGCGATCACGAGCCGGTTGGCGATAGGTTCGCCGCTGCGGTGCCAGTCATGGATGGTGGCGGCCGTGCCCCGGACAGATTGTTCGGTCCAGGTCATGGGGAGAACCACGACGTCGGCGATGCCGGCCGCGGTGTCATCCCAGCGGGGAAGCAGGACGGTCTCGTAGCTACGTAGCAGCAGTGCTGTGGCCTTGATCAGTTCTGGTCCGGTTCCGGTGAGCCGAACAAGGGTGATGCCGTTAGTGGGGGTGATGGATTGGCCGGGTTGATCGCGCAAGTGGTCTGCTGCGGTGGCAAGTTGGGCCGTGGTAGCGGCTGGTTCCTGGGCGAGGAGCCGGGTGATCTGCCCGTCGGCGTCCAGGACCGCTGGGCTCAGATTGCGGCGGGCCGTGAGGGCGCGGGCGACGCCGAGAACGGTGATGGGATCGGGCTGGTGCCAAGCGATCACGAGAGGATGGCTGATGGGGCCGGTCAAGGCCTGGGCCGGGTCGGGGGCGGTGCTGGCGGGTTGGTCCAGGTCGGCCAGATCCTGGAAACTCAGGCCCCGACGGTTCTGGGCTGCGGTGTCCAAGGCGGCGGGGTCGGCGCCGTCATCGGGGGCGGTGGTGGGGTCGGTCATGGTGATTCTCCGGGTTAGGCGGGGCGTCCGACGCCGGTCAGGCGTGGGCTGTAATAGGAGTCGGTGAGCACGTTAGGCAGGACCTCGACGGGTTTGCCGGGACGGGGTGCGTGAATCATGCCGCCGTGGCCGTCGGCGATGCCGACGTGGCCGGGGAAAAACAGCAGGTCTCCGGCGATGATCTGATCGCGGGGGACGGGGGTAGTGGTGGCCTGTTGCTCCTCTGCGGTACGGGCCAGTTTCACGCCGACCTGGGCCCAGGCGTACAAGGTGAGCCCGGAGCAGTCGAAACCGATGATCTGGTGGCCGTTCTGCCCGCCGGGGGAGCAGCAGATCCCAGCCGAGGCCCCAGCAGCGGTACCACCGCCCCAGGAATACGGGATGCCGACCTGCGCGAGCGCGGCCCGGGCAGCCTCAGCCCCGGCACCCGTACCAGCCACACCACCAGCAGCGGCCGGTGCCGGCGTAGGGCAGTCAGCAGTGGACGTCGTGGGGGAGAGATTCATCCCGGCGAGGATCCCGGCAACAGTGGCCTCGTGTTTAGCGTAGTAGGCGGCATAGGCGGCGGCGGGCCGCTGGACCTGAGCGGCCGCCTGCCACAGCGACAGGGATTCCCAGCCGGGCACGTCAACCAGTCCAGGGATGTGGTAACCGGCAGGGCCGGCGCCCCCGGGCCGGGCGGCTGCCACATCATGGCCCAGATAGAACGTCCGGGCGGCGTAAGCAGTGTCGAGCAGGATCGCTACATTCTCGTCGGTGGTGGCGCCGTCGGCGTACCAGCCCGGCAACGCCCGCTGCTGGAACAGGCCCACATCCCCATCCGCGTTAGGACGCAGCATCGTCGTATCCGCCCCGAGCGTGGACTCCTGCAACGCGGTCGCCAACGCGATCGCCCAGGCCCGCGGCGGCAGGCCCAGCTCCCGGCCTACCGCGACCACGATCCGGGCATATTCACGCTGCTGGGATGTCAATGACCCGGATGCGTCGACGCCTTGCGGGTTCGCCAGTACCTGACCCAACGACATCACCCCAGGCCCGGCCGGAAACCCGTCACCGGACGGAACCAGACTGCCAGGACGCCCGTCAAAGACCAGCCCGTGGGCCTGCATCGCCTGCCGGGGATCCTGCGCGACCTGATTGACGATCACCTCGAAATGCAGATGCGGACCGGTCACGCCCCCAGAAGCGCCCTCCACCCCGATCTGCTGGCCAGCGGCCACCGCCTGCCCGATCTGAACCTTGGCCGCCGCCAGATGCGCGTACCGAGTCCGCAGCCCGCCACCATGATCCACGTCGATGTACAGCCCGTACGAGCGTCCCCCCAGATCCGTCACCCCAGACACCGTCCCGGCTGACGCCGCCAACACCGCCGCACCACCGGCATCGCTAGCCAGGTCGATCCCGGTATGCAGATCCCGGCCACCCCGGACCGGATGCACCCGCCAGCCATACTCGGCGCTCACCCGATACGACGACCCGATCGGGATCGTCCACCCGCCACCAGCGGCCACAGCCCCCGCCTGCCCGGCCGGCACACACGGCACCCGCCGCGACTGCGGCGTCGTCGACCCCAGCATGATCGCGGCCACCACCATCACCAACGCGACCGGTACCAGCAGCAGCCGCTTCATCCCACGCCCAGGAGCAATTGCTCGGCCAGGGCCTCCGCACGGGACCGGGTCGTCGGACGCAGCCTGCCCCACACGATCTCGCCCCGCTCCGCAAGGTGTTTGTCCGGCGGCAACGGCCAGGTCCGCAGGCCGTGCTTCAGGAACCACTCGCTGTGCTCTGTGGCCGCGCCCCGCGCCGGCCGGTCTCGCGGGCCCCAGGTCGGCATCACGATCGCCCGCTGGACCAGATCCTGATACCCCAACGTCCACAGATCATCCAGCATCTGCCGGGCGGCGCCGGTGGCGTCCCTGGTCCATCGCACCGGGACCACGATCACATCGGCTGCTCGTACCGCCGCTTGCCACACTGGCGACGACGGGTCGTTGCCGGTGTCCAACACGACCAGCCCCAGGTTTTTGCGCAGCGCGACCAGCACCCGATCCAGATCTGTCGCGGTCATCGGCTCTGCCAACATCGGTGACGGTCCCGACGCGTCTACCACCCCGGTCCCGGTCGGCACCACGTAGAAACCTGGACGGCACCAGTGGACCCCTTCGAACAACTCTGTCGGGTACGGCAGCTGGGGCAGCCCCACCAGCCACCGCGACAAGACTGGCACCGACCGCGCCGCAGCCGAAGCGCCCGTACGCAGCCCGATGTTCCCTGTCGGATTCGTCTCGACCAGGGCCACGTCCTTCGGTCGTACCGAGGCCAATGCGGCCGACAACACCACGGAGATCGGCGTCTTGCCTGTCCCGCCCTTCGGGTTGGCGACCATCACCGTCAGATGCCCCGAGGTCCCTACCCGCAGGGCCGGTCGGGGGCCGGGGGTGAGGTTTGGGCGCTCCGGGCCGGGCACCGGCGGCGGCGGTGTCACAACGACCGTCGGCTGCGGCTGCGGTTGCTCCTCACGCCAACCGGCCAACGCCTCAGCTGGGATCGGTGACCCTCCCACCGGGGGAACCTGGACCGAATCCGGATCGACCATCGCCCCATCCGGGGCCACCGCCCACACCTGCAGCCCATCCGGGCCCCACACCAGCACCCGGATCGGCCGACCAACGAGGGTCGCCTCCTGCGCCAGCGTCTCTGTCGCCTCGGCCAGCGACCCGGCACGGCCCGTCAGCCCCCGCAACGTCACGTACGTCACCGCTTCCCGCGCATCAAGCAACGCCAACGGGTGATACGGCACGCCTCCCGGGTGACGTCCCAAGCCGGTTTTCATCTGGTCCCCCCTCTCGCAGGGTATGCGATTCTAGACACCCAGGCTCAGACACCGTGGCCAGACGATCAGCTGCTGAACCACGGGATCTTCCCGCGACCACGGCGAATGATGCGAGTGACCGGGCGTCAGGTACGCTCAGCCGCGTTCCCTCGATTCGCGGCTGGCGTGAGCATGTTAACCCCGGTCCGCCCTGTTGGTGTGCCAAGCCAGGCTCCGGTAAAACCGTTGCAGCGCCCCGGAACCGCCGTTGACAAGCACAGACACCGATCGCATCCCGAGAAATTCCGCTATGCGGTCGGCGTGTTCGGCGCCGCTGGATCAGGCCCGCAGATCGCGACGGGCGAACAGCGGGAAGGAGCCGGTCAACAGCCCGGCAGCTACGACGAGCAGCCCGGCGATGTGGGGCCAGTGGGGACCCTCGGCTAAAGGCTGATGGGCCGCGTAAAAGTAGAACGGCGAGACCGCGGCCCAGGATGCGGTAGTAGGGCTCATCGGCAGGGTGATGTTGAGCAGGTAGCCGACCAGGCCGACCCCCGTGCTCGCCCAGGTGGCTGCGGCCTGGCTGCCCCGGGCGGCTACGACGAGAATCGCCACAGACCCGACGCACAGGCCCAGCGCCAGCAGATGACAGGTAGCGCCAGCGATATTCCCGGCCGGCAGGTCGAGGTTGGCCAGCCGGGCACCGGACCAGATGCCGAGGCCGGTAGTCACGGCCACGATCGTGACCAGGATCAGCTGCGCCACGATCGTGGTGGCCAGGGTCTGCCAGCGTGCGCCCCGTACTGCCAGAACTAGTCCCAGCCGGCCCGCATGTTCGTCCGAAGCTAGCGCCCTGGCGACGGCGGCGCCGGTCACGATGACCGCCAGCGGCGCCATGATCTCCATCGTCTCGCCCCAGTAAAAACCGGCCGGACTGCTCAGGTCGGTGGCGCCCCACAGCTGTAGCAGCTGCGGCGGCATGGTCTGTGAGGCGAGCCTCAGCTGCGGTGCCAACTGCTCGTACAGCGACCCCATCAGCAGTCCCATGACGGCGAACATCACTACCGCCACAGTCCCTACCAGCCCGACATGCTGCTCCAGCGCCAGGCCCAGCCGTCCCAGCACCAAGCTTGGGCCCCGCCAGGTACCCAACCGCGGCCGCGGCAGGCTCAGCCGGACTGGGCGCAGGTCGCGTACCACCACGGCCACTACTCCGAAACCCAGCAGACCCACCGCAGCCCCCACCGACAACGACAGATAGCCGACATCGAGGCCATGAACGAAGACCGCAGGCCTCGCATACCAGGACCAGGCAAGGAACCGGGCCAGATCAGCATCGGGACCTAACGGCAGCAACCCCGTCAACAACCAGCCCAGGGCCAGCACCACTGAGCCGGTGCCCAAGGCTAGGGCGCGGCTGCCGGTCGCCGCCCCCACCGCGTACGACACGGCGCCGTGCAGCAGCGCGTTCACACCCAGCGCCAGGCACAGCGCCCCCAGATGCGCCTCGCCGAGCGACAGGTCGAACGGCAGCGCCGCCAGCTCAGCCACACCCCACAGCCCCAGCGCGACCAGCGTCACTGTCACGACCAGGCTCGCCGCTGCGGCCAGCGCGGCCGCCAGCCGCGACACCGGGTGGCTAAGGAGCAACGGCAGGGTACGGTCGTGCAGCTTGCCGGCGATCACCTGTGAGCCGACCGCCACCGCCCAACCGGCGACCGTCATCGCGGCGATGAAGCCGAGCATCTGCCCGTACGCCATGACCGCCGGATTCGCGCCGCGCGGGATCCCCGCCAACGCCAGCAGCGGCTCGGGCAGCGACTCGTACAGGCTCGCATCGAGCGATCGCATGACCGCGATCCCCATCAGCAGGAAGCTGAAGATTGTCGCGAGGATTACCACCACTGATGTCCAGCGCGGTAGCACTTCCCGCCATACCAGCGCCACGATTGTCATGACTGCTCCTCGTAGTAGGCCAGGAAGACCTCTTCCAGGTCGGCGTCTCGGGCGGTCAGGTCGACGATCCGGTGGTGCCGGGTGACCTCGGTCAGCAGGGAACCTAGGCGCCCGTCGAAGGCCAGCCGTACCCGTGGTCCGGTCACGGTCAGGTCGCGGACGCCGGGGATCTGGGAGAAGTCCGCGGCGTCGACATCGTGGTCCAGCAGCAGGTCGACCTGGCGTACGGAGCGCAGCTCGGCAATGTCCTGGGTGGCCACGAGACGTCCGGCGCGGATGATGCCGACTCGGTCGGCGACCCGCTGCACTTCGGACAGGGTGTGACTCGACAAGAAGACCGTACGGCCTTCGGCGACCACCTCTCGCAGCAGCCGGTGGAATTCGTGCTGGGCCAGGGGATCCAAGCCCGTGTTCGGCTCATCCAGGATCAGCAGCTCGGGGCGATGCATCAGGGCCGCGAGCAGGCCCACCTTCTGTCGGTTCCCCGACGACAGTTCCCCGACCCGCTGGTCCAGGTTCGCGTCGAGACGTTCTCGCAGCTGCTCGACGTAGCCCCAGTCGACCCCGCCGCGCAGCCGTGCCAGGAACCGCAGGGTCTGCCGGCCGGTCAGCCGCGGGTACAGCGCCAGGTCGCTGGGCAGGTAGCCCAACCGGGAGTGGATAGCCACGGCCGCGCGGCGGGCGTCGAGGCCGAGTACCTCGGCGGTTCCCGAGCTCGGGCGCAGTTCGTCCAGCAGGATCCGGATCGTGGTGGACTTGCCTGCGCCGTTCGGGCCCAGGAAACCGAAGATTTCGCCGACCGGTACTACCAGGTCGATGCCCTTCAGGGCTGGGAAGTGGCCGTAGTTCTTGGTCAGGGCGCTAGTACGAATGGCGGTCATGACGCCCCCAGCTGGTTGCGGAGCTGCTCGGTCAGTTTGGGGCTGAACAGCCCGCCGAACAGCGTCAGCTGCAGCTGGACGTAGCGGGCGGTTCCCGGCTGGGATCTCACATCGGTGGCCTGTAGATCGAGGTCGAGGAGTCGGTGCAGGTGGCGGTGCAGGACCAGTGAGCCCAGCGCGTACAGGGTCAGCATCCGGGCGGCGCCGGCCAGGTCCGGGATCGGGGTGAGCAGCCCGGCGTCGATCGAGTCCTGGAGGTAGCGGGCGGCATCGTCGGCCAGCAGGTCAACGAGAGCGTCGATAGCGGGGCTGGGTTCGGTAAGCCGGTGCGCCAGGTAGCCGAAGATCCGGTCGTCACCGGCGTCTTGGATGGCGCTGAAGACGTTCGGGATCGGGCCCTGGATGGCGTCGTGCTTGGCATTGCGGACGAGCTGCGCGATCCGCTCGTCGCAGGCCATGAGCAGTCCGTCCATGGTGCCGAAGTGGTGTCGGATCAGCCCGATCGAGACGTTCGCGCGGGCTGCAACCGAGCGGGCGGTGGGCCGTTGCCCTTCGGCGATCAGCGCGATCGTGGCGTCGCGGAGCCGGGCCCGGGCGGTCAGATCAGCATCGGTCATGATACGAGCGTACGAGAAACTATACGAATGTTCAAACCTGCTGTCTGGTGGCCGGGCAACTAGGCTCAGACCATGCGTCGTCTTGGCAACAGTGATTTGCTCGTCAGCCCGGTCGGGCTGGGGGGCAATAATTTCGGCCGGCCGGGGACGGCGACCGCCACGATCGACGGCACCCGCGCGGTGATCGACGCAGCGATCGAACGCGGAGTGGTGTTCATCGACACCGCCGAGTTGTACGGCGAGCCCGCCGGTACCTCCGAATCCCTGCTGGGGCAGGCGCTGCGGGGGCGCCGTGATCAGGTCGTGATCGCAACCAAGTTCGGCTACCCCGACGGCGGGCCCGAGGGTCACCTGCAGTGGGGACCGCGCGGCAGCGCCCGCTACCTGCGTCGAGCCGTGGAGGGCTCCCTGACCAGGCTGGGCACCGACCACATCGACCTGTACCAACTGCACGCGCCAGACCCCGAGACCCCGATCGGGCAGACCCTGGAGGCGCTATCAGAGCTGGTTACCGAGGGCCTGGTCCGCTACCTGGGGCATTCGAATCTCTCGCCGCACCAGGTCCGCGAGTCCGATCAGGTAGCGGCCGAGCTTGGCCTGCCCCGATTCGTCTCGGCGCAGAACGAGTATTCCCTGCTGCACCGCGAACCGGAGCAGGAGTTGCTGGGCCTGTGCCGGGAACTCGAGCTGGGTTTCTTGCCGTACTTCCCGCTGCGGATGGGACTACTGACCGGCAAGTACGGCCGCGACGGCGGCTCGGGCCGGCTGCAGCGCCGCCCCGAGGTGCTGGCTGGTGTCGACTGGGACCAGCTTGAGGCGTACCGGCAGTTCTGTGATGCGGCCGGGGTGAGCATGACCGAGGCCACCTTCGCCTGGCTGCTGGCTCAGCCGGCGGTGTCCAGCGTGATCGCCGGCGCTACCACGCCGCACCAGGTCCACCAGAACGCCGACGCTGGCCAGACCCGGCTCGAACCTGACCAGCTCGACATCATCGGCGAGCTGTTCCGGGCGTGAGAGCCCGGTTGCGGCTGTCGACCGTACGGCCCCTGCCCGACAGCGTCGCCCCCGGCCACAGCGTGAACGATCTGGCCGATCTGCTATGGGGCCGGCGCTGGACGGCGCTGACCGGGGCCGGCATGTCAACCGACTCGGGGATCCCGGACTACCGCGGCCCGAACGCGCCGAAAAGCAGCCCGATGATGTACGACGACTTCGTCGCTGATATCCGCAACCGGCGCCGCTACTGGGCCCGGTCGATGCTCGGCTGGCAGTCGTTTCGGGCGGCTCAGCCCAACCTCGGCCACCGGCTGCTAGCCCGGCTGCCGGGACTCGTCGGGGTGGTGACCCAGAACGTGGACGGCCTGCACCAGGGCGCCGGCAGCGCCCCGGTGGTCGATCTGCACGGCCGGATCGACCGGGTGGTCTGCCTGGGCTGCGGGCAGCGGTCCTCCCGGGACGAGCTGCAACGGGTACTGGCCCGGCTTAACCCCGGTGTCGACGGCTATCTTCCGGCCGGGGCCGCCGAGCTGAACTCGGCCCGGCTGCGTCCTGACGGGGACGCGGTAGTCGACGACTGGGAGTCATTCCAGGTCCCGGACTGCCCATCCTGCGGCGCGATCCTGAAACCGGATGTGGTCTTCTTCGGTGAATCGGTCCCGCGCCCGGTAGTCGCCGAGGCGTACGCGCTGGTGGCTGCTGGCGAAATCCTGGTCGTGCTGGGGTCATCGCTGACGGTGATGTCCGGGCTGCGCTTCGTACGGCACCAGTCCCGCGCCGCCCGCCCGGTGGCGATCGTCAATCGCGGCGCCACCAGGGGCGATGACCTAGCGACGGTCCGCCTGGAGGCCGGCGTCAGCCAAACCCTCACCGCACTGGCCCGACTGCTGTGAACCTGTCGATTCTTCGGCAGCGGTCAGCCCCTTGCGTCACAGCAAAGGCGTCACGAATCAGCCACTGGCGAGCCTAGTTGGCTGGCTCGTTCATCTTCTCCTTCCGAGCCGCCTTCACGAGGTTCACCAGTGATGAGCCACTCGTGCTCGGAAAGTGCGGGGTAAAGTTATTGTAACGCTCGTTGAGAAGCGCCCGAAGGTATTGTTGTTCAGATTTTCCTTCGACGACAAAGCAGACCTGTTCTCGTAGGCGTCGAGTCCCGGGCTTCCGGATGCCGCGGTCTTGATCGGTGGCCCTCGATTTTCGCTTTACCACTGGTGACCTCTGCTTAGCGGGGGATACCGCCGATCCGGCCGGACATGTAGTGGCCCAGCAGGTCGGCGTCCTTGCGTACCCCGATCTCGGCGAAATCGGAGACCCTGGTCAGCTCAGATTGTCCATCGATCTTCTCAGTGAGCCAGATCTCGTCACGGCGTAGCAGGTTGGAGCGCATCAGCTGGATCTCGTGCGTGGTGAAGATCAACTGACGGCGACTCTGCGAGCCGAGCTCGTCGAGAAAGGCCGCGATCAGGTTCTCGGTCAGTTTCGGGTGCATCGAGTTCTCGAGTTCATCCACCACGAAGACCCGCCGGGAATCCTCCTCACGCAACTGGAACAGGATCGGCATCAGGTTCATGAAGCGCCGCGTTCCATCCGACTCCTCGCGCAGCGGCAACGTGAAGATGTGTTCGGTAGAGCCCGGCCCGGTCTCCCGACAATGGTCGGCGACCAGGCGACGTGCGACCGGGTCACCGTTGTCGTCCAGCGACAAGACCGCATAGTCATCCCCGTCGCTGCTGAGCAGATACGAACCCCCAGCGTTACGGAGAAATTCGACGAGACGATCTGTCTCCTTCGCGGGGATCGCAAGAGCGCTGATCCTCATCTCCTCCAGGCGCAGCTGTGAGATACCCGTATCGGCCTTGGTCAGCCCGGAGTTCATGGCCTCAGCGAAGAGGGCATCCGCCGTAATCCGAGCCGGGAGATGGGCGTACCTGGAATATGGGTAGATCACGGTGAGCTGCTGCTCGAACCAGTCCCGAGCAGCTGCCACCGGCCCGGCGACGTCGGAGCCGAGGGCATCGAGCAATGTCTGATTTGGCGCGACTACGGTCGCGTGCGCACGGGCCCGGTCGTTCTTCTCCAGAGGGCCGTAAAGCTGGATCTGGTGCTCGTCGCGCTCGAAAAGGAAGTCCTCGAGATGCCCCTTGACCTGGATCAGGGTCTCGCGGTGGATCTGTTTGCGGTCGACGGCCAGCTCGTACAAGAAGACCTGGTCTTTTTCTCCACCGTTTGGTCGTGGGACCGGGGCGACGAACTCGATCATGAAGACCGTGGGCTCGTTCCTGCCTCGCAGCAGGTGCGGTATGACCCGTGGCAGTGAGCTGGGCGACCGGGCCTCGACAACGATGCTCCGCAGCGCGTCAAGCCCATCGACCAAGGTCGATTTGCCAGCAGCGTTGGCGCCATAGATGGCGGTCACGGGGAGGAGCCGGGACCGGCCGACCCTGGCCAGGCGCTGACCGTGACGCTGCTCTCGGGTCGCCACCATGGTGAACTCGACCGGCTCGTAGAAAGATTTCCAGTTCTCGATTCGCAGGAACCTCAGCATCGTCCCTCCCTTATCATCTGTACGGATGATGCAGTCATCCTGCACCAAACGTACAGAATCCGAATGTCGGTGTCGAGCTGAGGCCTGGCATCTCACCAGTGGTCGCGCTTCTCGATGAGCACTCAGACCAACCTGAGTACCGTGAGGCGGCGAGGCACTGCTAGCCTGACCTGGAGCGTGGATTCAGAGAAGTTCAGTGCAAATCTGACGCTGTCCCGCAACCGTGACACCACCTGGTGAAGCCGGATCGCTGGTCCCCGCTCGGCGTACATACCCGTCGCGGACTGCGGGTGGCCATTCTCGGTTGTCGCGGTCCAGGAAGGACCTGCGATGAACCGATCGAGTTCATCAGCCTTCATCGCCTGCGCCCGGCGCGTCGGGGTGGCCGTCTTCTCTCGACGTACGAGAGAAGCCGCCACCCCCTCAAATGAGAACTGTTATCATCTAGTCGTCGGCGCTGCGCCGCTGATCCGTCACTATTCCTGACCTGCCGCAGCGCAGCTCGGTTAGGTCACCTCAGCAACCCACCCCGGCACCGTGAGAGTGCCCGAGAGGAGAACCATGACCCATCACATCGCATCAGTGTGGTCGCGGCGGAGCCTGATCACGGGCGCAGCCGGCCTGGCGGCCGGGGCGTCGCTGGGCCTGACGCAGGGCTGCGCGAGCAGCTCCCAGTCCGTCGCCTCAACCCCGCCCCTGCCGCAGCGGCTGAGCCAGCGCCAGGAGGTGGTGATCGCGATGGACCCCTCGACCCTCAAACCACCCTTCGACCCGGTGCTCGGCTTCGGCGAGACCGGCGTCGCGCTAATCCACTCGGCGCTGATGACCGCCAACGAGCGCAACGAGATCGTGAACGACTTGGCCACCGGGTATACGGTCAGCCCAGACGGGTTGACCTGGACCTTCACGATCCGCTCGGACGTCACCTTCTCCGACGGCTCGGCGCTCACCGCCGAGGATGTGGCCTTCACTTTCACCAAGGCCAAGGAAGCCGCCAAGGTCTCCCTGCCCAGCTTCAGCACCGCCGTCGCCACCTCGCCTACGACGGTCGAGCTGCGTCTCGACCAGCCCTCCTCGACTCTGCTCTACACCGCGGCCGTCTTGGGGATCGTCCCGAAGGCCGGCTACCGCGACGGATACGGCACTAAACCGGTCGGCTCCGGGCCGTGGAAGCTCACCAGCTACATCCAAGGCCAGCAGCTGATCCTGGAACGCAACGACTCCTACTACGGCACCAAGGCCGCCTTCGCCAAGGCGACGCTGCTGCTGATGGAACCCGATGCGGCGCTGGCTGCGGCCCAGTCCGGCAAGGTCGACCTGGCCTGTGTCTACCCGACCCTGTCACAACAGCAGATCCCCGGTTTCAGCCTGGTCTCGCTGCCGACCATCGGCTACCGGTGCCTCTCGCTGCCCTGCCCGGCCCCCGGCGCGTACGTGGTGGACGGTCAGCAGGTCGGCAATGCTTTCACCAGCGACCCGGTAGTCCGCCGGGCGATGGCGGCCGCGGTCAACCGCCAACAGATCATCGAGCAGTGCCTGCTCGGCTACGGCGAGGTCGCCTTCGACATCTTCGATGCCTTTGCGTGGGGCATCCGCAAGGACACCGCCTCCCTCAAAGACGGTGACGTCGAGCGGGCCAAGACCCTGCTAGAGCAGGGCGGCTGGGCGCCCGGCGAGGGCGGGATCCGGGTCAAAAACGGCGCCAAGGCCACTTTCACCGTCCTCTACCCGCCCAACGACTCCGGACGGCAGGCGATCGCGGAAGCCTTCAAGAAGCAGATGCTCCCGATCGGGATCGATGTCCAGGTGGACGGCACCGACTTCACCGCGATGTTGGACCGCAACCGCAAGCAGGCGGTGGTGCTCGGCGGCGGCCGGATCACCCCGTACCACGAATACACCATGCTGTCGCAGACCAAGGCCCGGGCCAAGGGCTGGCTCAATATCGCCTGCCACGCCGACCCCACCGTCGAGACGCACCTCGATCGGGCGCTGGCCGCCGCCGACCAGGACACGGCCCGTGAGGAATGGCACCGGGCCCTGTGGGACGGCACCTCAGGAGGATCGATCCTGGGTACCGCTCCGTACCTGACCTTCGGCTACATCCGACACAACTACTTCGTCCGCGACGGGCTCGACATCGGCACCCAGCGGACCCACCCCCACGACCACTTCCTCCACATCCTCCACAACCTGAACCGCTGGGGACTGCGGGGCTGAACCCCCGTACCACCCCACCTCACCCCGAGAGGCCTGTCATGAGCGCATCCTTTCGTCCGTCGCTGACCCGTCGGCGGCTCCTCGCTGCGGCCGGGCTGGCCGGCCCGGCCGGGCTGTTATCGGGCTGTTCCGGTAGTAGATCGGCCACCACCGGCCCCAGCGGGAAAGCCGCCCTGCCGGAACGTCTCAGCAAACGGCAGGACGTGATCATTGCCCTCGACGGCTCGCTGATGCAGGCCCCCTTTGACCCGATCGAGGGCTGGGGACACCGGGGGGTCAACCCCTTCCACTCGACGCTGATGGTGGCCAACGAAAAGAATGAGATCGTCAACGATCTCGCCGTCGGCCACACGATCAGCGACGACCGGCTGACCTGGACCTTCACCCTGCGCGACGACGCCACCTTCACCACCGGCGCCAAGGTCACCGCCCACGACGTGGCCTTCACGTACAACAAGGCCAAGCAGGTCGGCAAGGTTGAGATCCCGAACTTTGCCGAGGCAGTCGCCACCAGCGACCGGACGGTGCAGTTGCGGCTGTCGGCGCCTTCCTCGTTCCTGCCGTACACGGTCGCCACCGTGGGCATCGTCGCGAAAGACGGGTACGGGCCGGCAGTCGCGACCAAACCGGTCGGCTCCGGGCCGTGGAAGCTCGCCACCTACATCCAGGGCCAGCAGGTGATCCTGGAACGCAACGATTCCTATTACGGCCCGAAGGCGAAGTTCGCCAAGGTCACGATCTTGATGATGGCCGTTGACGCCGGGCTGGCCGCGGCCCAGGCCGGGAAGGTTGACATCACCTGCGTCTACCCGAACCTGTCACAACAGCAGATCCCCGGCTTCGGCCTGGTTTCGCTGCCGACCTTCGACTACCGCACGATCTCGATGCCCTGCCAGCAGCCAGGCGCCTGGCAGGTGGAAGGCAACCCGGTCGGCAACGCGGTCACCAGCGACCGGGACCTGCGCCGCGCCTTGGCTACCGCCCTCAACCGGCGCCAGATCGTCGACCAGTGCCTGCTCGGCTACGGCGAGGTCGCCTTCGACGCCTTCGACGCCTTTGCGTGGGGCATCAGGAAGGACACCGCCGGCCTTCAGGATGGTGACGTGGCGAAGGCCACCGAGATGCTCGACCAGGCCGGCTGGCGGCTCGGCCCGGACAAGATCCGCGCCAAAGGTGACCTGAAGGCCTCCTTCACCCTGCACTACCCGCCCTCGGACGCCGGCCGGCAGGCGATCGCGGAGGGCTTCAAGGAACAGATGCGCCAGATCGGGATCCAGGTCAACCTGGACGCGCAAGACTTCACCTCGATGGCGAAGCGGCACCGGGCTAACCCGATCGTGCTGGGCGGCGGCGAGCTGACGCCGTACGCGGTGTACGAGCAGCTGTCGAGCGCGAATATCCGCAAGAAAGGCTGGTCCAACATCGCCTGCTACGTCAACGAGCGGGTCGAGCAGCACCTGACGGCGGCGCTGGGGTCGCCCGACTCGCAGACCGCCACCCAGCACTGGCACGACGCACTGTGGGATGGGCAGACCGGCGGCAGCATCCTCGGCGACAGCCCGTACCTGATGTGCTGCTACACGAGGAATAACTACCTCGTCCGCGAAGGGCTGAGCCTCGGCGAGCAGCACGTGCACCCGCACGACCACTTCCTGCACGTCATCCACAACCTGCACCGGTGGGACGTGACGGGCGCATGAGTGCCACCACGACCTCGACGGTCCGGCCCCGGCCCGGCTCCGGGATCGCGTGGTACGCCGCCGGGCAGCTGCTGAAATGCGCCTCGCTGATCGCGGCGGTCAGCGTACTCACCTTCGTGCTGGCCAAGATCTCCCCGATCGACCCGGTCCAGGCGTATTTCGGCAGCGAATCGCCGGCCACGCCGCAGCAGCAGGCTGCGCTGGCGGCCAAATGGGGACTAGACCAGCCGGCCGTGGTCCAATTCGGGCTGTGGGCGAAAAACCTGCTTCGCGGGGACTTGGGGACCTCGATGATGCTGGAACGCCCGGTACTGGATGTGATCATGGACGGGCTGGCCAATTCGGCGATCCTGATGTTCGCGGCCTGGCTGCTGTCGGGCGTTCTCGGCGCGACCCTGGGAATTATCGCCGGCAAGAATGAGAATCGCCTCCTGGATCGGCTGATCAGCGGCGTCTGCTACATCTTCGCGGCTGTTCCCACCTTCTGGTTCGGCATGGTGATGCTGCTGATCTTCGCGGTCTGGCTCGGCTGGTTCCCGATCGGCCTGTCCGTGCCGATCGGGTCCACCATGGAATCAGCCACCCTGGGGGAGCGGATCTATCATGCGGCCCTGCCGGCGCTCACGTTGAGCCTGATCGGGATCTCCACGATCACGATGCAGACCCGGGCCCGCCTGATCAATGAACGGCACAGCGATTATGCGCTATTCGCCATCTCGCGTGGCGAAACCCCCTGGCAGTTCGTCTGGCGGCACGGGCTGCGGAATGCGCTGATGCCGTTCGTCACCCTCCAGTTCGGGTCGATCAGCGAGATCATCGGCGGCTCGGTGCTGGCCGAATCGGTGTTCAGCTATGCCGGGCTGGGCGGGCTGACCTCGGCCGCCGGCGTCAAGGGCGATTTGCCACTGCTGATCGGGATCACGATCCTGAGCGCGGCCATCGTCTTTATCGGCAATCTGATCGCCAACCTGCTGTACCCGGTCGTCGACCCCCGCATCAAGGAGAACTGGGCATGAGCGCATTGCTGCTCGAGACAGAGCCGGTCACCGAACGTTGGAACGGCCGCAAGACCGCCACCGTCGTCCTTGCTGTCACCGTGACCCTCCTGGTCGCTGCGGGGGTCGGCGGGGCGTTACTGCCGGAGACCAGATACGCGGTCCACTTCGACCAGATCAACCAGGCACCGAGCCTGAGGCACCCGTTTGGGACTGACTGGCTCGGCCGGGACATGCTGTTTCGGACCCTCAAGGGATTGTCTATCAGTATCCGGATCGGCCTATTCGCCTCGGTCGTGAGCTCGGTGATCGCGCTGCTGCTGGGGATCGGGGCTGCGGTCTTCGGCGGCTGGTATGACCGGGTGGTGCTGTGGCTGGTGGACCTGATGCAGGGAATGCCGCACTTGATCTTCATGATCTTTATCGCGATCCTCGTCGGCCGGGGCATCCCGGGCGTCATGATCGGGGTAGCCGCCACCCACTGGGTGAGCCTGTGCCGAATTGTCCGCGCCGAAACAATTCACCTGCGTACCAGCCCGTACGTATTGGCGTCGCGGCAGATGGGGCGATCCTCGTGGTTCATCGCCTGGCGTCACTATGTTCCGTACATCGTCCCCCAGACGGTTGTAGCCACGGTGCTGCTATTCCCGCACGCGATCCTGCACGAATCGGGGCTCACCTTCCTCGGTTTCGGAATCCCGGTCCAGATGCCGGCGATCGGGGTGATCCTGTCCGAGTCGATGCGTTATCTGACAACCGGGCACTGGTGGCTGGCGGTCTGCCCCGGGCTGATTCTGCTGGCGATGGTCCTGGTCATCGACCGCTGCGGGAATGCGCTGTCGGCCCTGATCAGCCCCTCAACCGCCCACAGGTAGGAGTGACATGGCTCTGCTGGACGTTTCTCATCTCAGCGTCGGCTTCCGGATGTACCGCACCTTCTACCAGCGGGTGTTGGGATTCGCCGTCGACGATCTCACGATCAGCGCTGAACCCGGCCAGATCCTCGGCATTGTCGGGGCTTCCGGCTCAGGCAAGAGCCTGCTCGCCCACGCGATTATGGGGTTGCTGCCGTACAACGCGCAGCAGCGCGGCGAAATCTGGTTCGACGGGGAGCTCGTAACCCGTGACCGGGTCGAGGCCCTGCGGCGTACGGAATTGGCGCTGATCCCGCAGTCGATCGGTTTTCTCGACCCGCTAAAGAAGGTTCGCCACCAACTGGTCGAGAGCCGCCGCCTGGGGGCGGGTGAACTGGCCGAGGTCGCCGACCGGTTCGGCCTGCTGGTGAGCGACCTCGACAAGTACCCGTTCCAACTGTCGGGTGGGATGGCCCGCCGGATCCTGCTGGCCACCGCCCTGCTCAGCCCAGCCCGGTTGATCATCGCCGACGAGCCGACCCCGGGGCTGTCGGTGAAACTCGCCGAACAGCTGCTGGCTGACTTCCGGGCCCTGGCCGACGAGGGACGATGCGTGATCATCATCTCCCACGACGTGGACCTGATCAGCGCGGTCGCCGACCAGGTGGCGATCCTGAACCGGGGTCGGTTGGTCGCCCAGCTCAGCGTCTACGACTTCACCCACCCGGACGAGTGCGAATCCGACCCGTACGCGAAGGCCCTGTGGCGGGCGCTGCCGCAGAACGACTTCTGCACCGAGGTCGCCGGCCTGGACAGCAAGGAGACCGCATGCTGACCGCACAGCACATCAGCTTCAGCTACCGCCGCGGGCACCCGATCCTGCGCGACGTCTCCCTCAGCGTGGCGGCCGGGCAGGTGCTGGGCCTGCACGCCCCGTCCGGGTACGGCAAAAGCACCCTAGGCAAGGTGATGGCCGGCTGGATCCACGGCTTCAGCGGTACGGTCACGGTCGACGGGGAGCCGCTGTCGGCCAAGCGGCCGTGCCTGGTGCAGTACATCAACCAGAACCCGGAGCTGAGCGTCAACCCGCGCTGGCGGATGCGTGACGTGCTCACCGAATGTTGGCCGGTGGACACCGACACCCGTGACCGGCTCGGGATCGAGCAGGCCTGGCTGGGCCGATTCCCCGGCGAGCTGAGCGGCGGCGAATTGCAACGCTTCTGCATCGCCCGGGTGCTGTACCCGGGTCTGCGTTACCTGATCGCGGACGAGATGACCACCATGCTGGACCCGCTGACCCAGGCCCGGATCTGCACCCAGCTGACCAGCCTCACCCGGGAACGAGGCATTGGGCTGCTGCTGATCAGCCACAACCCGACCCTGGTGGACCGGCTCTGCGACGACGCGGTTCACCTGGACCAGATCAACGCCGACTGAGCCCGGCTCTGAACACGGCGCCCGGCCAGCACGCTCGTGGCGGTCCAGATCAGGCGGGTGAGTTCACCGTACCGGCTCGGTGCCGGCGGGCTACGAGGGTAGCCAGCCAGCAGGCGGCGATCACCCCGCCCATGCTGGCAGTCGCGAAGGCCAGAAACACGACCCCCGGGGCGCGGGTCAGGCCAATCCCCGGCACTGTGCTGATCAACAGGTGAGAGCCGATGACCGGCGCCGCCACCGCACCCAGTCTGCCCACGCCGAGGGTGAACCCGAGCAAGCCGGTACGCCAGGGCGCTTCGGTGGCCTCGGCCACCAGCGCATTGACCAGGTTCTGGGGTGACGGGGAGGCCATGCCCAAGATCACCACGACGACGATCATGGTCCCTGCGCCGACCAGTCGGGAAGGAACAAGCACCAGGCAGGCTGCTCCCACCAGGCCCGAGATGACTGTCAGAGGAAGCGGACCGAACCGGGTGGCTGCGAGACCGGTGAGGCCGGAACCCACCACTGCTCCGAGGTTGAGCAGCAGGGTGAGTTGGAATGCCCCGGCGATCGGGACCTGCAACTGTGTCATGAGCTTGGTCAACCAGGTCATGAGGCCGTAGAACGACAGCAGGAAGCAGAAGGTGGCCAGACTGCCCGCCAGCGCCGGGAGGATCAGGTCCCGCCAAGGCACGGTTCGGCTCGTGGCCGGCTGTTCTGCGCCGCGGCTCCGGCCGGCTCGCAGCACCACGCCCAGCACGGGAAGCAAGACCATTCCGAGCAGTGCCCCGCCCCCGAACAGCGGCCGCCACCCGATCTGCAGGGCAGCCGCGCGGGAGGCCAGGGCCGCCAGGGCACCACCGGCGGGGATACCCCCGGTGACGAGTGAGAAGCACAGGGGGATGGCGACGCGGCTGCAGGATGCCCGTACGGCGGCCATGCAGATCGGCATCACCACACCCAGCCCGCACCCGGCCAGCAGTCGAGTGATCCACAAGACGAGGACGTTGGGGGCAGCCGCTGCCGCGAGCATGGCTGCGGAGAACAGCAGGATCCCCCCGATCAGGATCCTGCGCTGCCCGTACCTGGCGCACAGCATGCCGACCGCGAGACCACCGAGCAGCATCCCGATGAAGGCCGCCGAACCTGCCAGCCCAGCCGCCGAGGTGCTTAGTGCGATGCTGGGATCGGACAGCATGATCGGTAACAACATGCCGTAGATGCCAAGGTCGTAACCTTCGACCATCATGATGGTCGAGGCGGCGGCGACCACCCGCCAATCGACAGATCCTCGTCTCCTTGGGCGCCGGGCGGGCGAGGAAACCGGATGCGGATGGTGAGCGGTGCCGGTGATCATCACATTCCCCGTCTCGTGGTGGGCTTGGAACCTGGCGCGGGAATGTGGACCGCTGTGAGCAGATGTCGTCCGCGTCGTGCCCAATTCCCGTGAAACTGATCCGGTGTGCCATCCGGGACGTTCACCCCCCGCAGCCTCGCGAATAGCTTCCCGGGGCCGAAGGCGACGGTGCACTGGTCGAAATCGAGCCACCGTCCGGTCAGGGGATACCACGCCTTGTAGACGGCCTCTTTGGCGCTGAACAAGAGCCGATCCCAGGCGATTGTCGGATTCCATGTCGTCATGATCTGCAGCGCGCGGGCCTCATCGTCATCCGTCACCAGGTCCAGTACCCCGTCCGGCAGGGGCCCGTTCACCTCGGCGTCGATCCCGATGGTGAGTGTCTGATCGCTGCGGGACACTGCTGCCGCCCGATAACCCTCGCAATGGGTCATGCTGCCGACAACAGCTGTCGGCCACAGCGGCTCACGCTGCTTGCCCGGCGGGATCGGTGACGGCGCAAACCCGAGTTGGCCCAGTGCCAACCGCGCGCAGTGGCGTACGGTGGTGAATTCGAGGCGACGTCGCTCGACGGCTTTCGCCACATAGGCCCGTTCGCTGTCGAACAAAGTAGCGGTTGCCGGGTCCTCGGTAGTCTCTTGCACCGCCACACAGGAAGGAAGCAGCGCGCGAAAACTGTCGCTGTCATGCCCGTCGAGGGATGGGGGCACCTCACATTCCCTTATTCCCGCCCACTGTGGGCGCAGACCCGGTGGTCAGCGTCGAGGATCTCGTGGGGAAGCTCACCTACTCCTACGCCGGCCAGAATCCGATCCGACAACTCGCCCAGGCAACTGAGATTGGCGAATCCCGGCCCCTGACGCAACCCGGACAGAGTTGGCAGGAACAGCTTCGGCTCCATCGCCTCAACCGCCAGGTCGGCGCCAATCCGTTCCTCCACGCAGGGCGCGCTGAGCATGCCGCCACAGGCTTGGGTGAACAGTTCGCGTACGTGATCGTCCATGAGATGGGTGAACCACAGGGGGCTGTTGCCGCGTGCATCGATCACCAGGTCGAAACTCTCCTGCCGGGTGCCCGCCACCGGGTCACTGATGCTGATCGATACAGCGGTCCCCTGCGTCTCGACCGTCTCGGCCATTCCGCGCAGATGGGAGACCCGATCTTCGTTGTGGAGGAAGTCCTGCACCCGTACCGAGAAGACACCGTGGTCGGTGCGAGAGATGACGTCACGACGGGCGGCCTCGTCGAGCGCGGCCCAGCGGGCAGGTTCGGTGTACAGGCAGTTCTCGAACTGACTCTCGCCGCGCGAGAAAATGGTCGCTGCCGGGGAGATGACCTTGATCTCCTGGCAGGGGTGACGCACCAATTCGTTCATCACGCTGGCTGCGCTCTCGCCGCCGCCGATCACGGCCACCCGCCCCGCTGCCTGAAGGCGGTCATCGACCACCGCCTGCCAGAAGCGCGCCAGGGAGTACACCTGGGGCAGGTCGGCGATACAGCGGGAGCTGGTCCCTGGGCCGGTGACCATGAGCGAATCAGAGGTCAGCTCGCGGGTGGATCCGTTGTTGAGCTGGATCGATAGCGACCAGTGGGTGAGATCTTCAGACGCGCAGATCTGACTGATACTCCCCGGCAGCACCTCCAATTCGGTGCGTTGCGCCACCCAGGCCAGGTACGCGGCCCACAGCCGATGCCGCGGGGCTGGATGGCCACGGTCGATCCACGATGCATAGCGGTTGGTGTCGACGAGGAACCGGGCCCAACTGACCTGGAACAGCTCTTGATCCACCTGCCTGCTGAGCTCGTCTGAGGAGGCCTCGGTGACCCGATCGACGATGCGGGTGCGGTAGGGGAAGCCGACGTCTTTGAGGGGTGAGGTGCCCAGCAGGTGTCGGCCGTTGGTCCAGCCGCCCCCCGGCAGCCAGTTCCCGCCCACCCCTAGGGGATCGACGACCAGGATCTCGGGAGTCGCGACGCCCAACTGACGCAGCGCGTACGCCTTGGCCTGGATGGCAACCGCCTTCGGACCAGCACCTAGCACCGTCAGAGACAACACCATCGACTCCTTCGATCATCCAAGGAAACAGCTTTACGAAACGAAAGTGTAAGCTTATTATGTCGAACGTGTCTAGCATGACCCTGCTGGTTGACCATGGCGCCTTCCTGGCGGTCGCTGTCAGTGACGGCGACGCAGTCAGTAAGGCGTTGTTGGCGCGTTCTGATGCTGGCCTCCTCGTGGAGCAGGTAGCGCAGCCGGCCGACACGAGCAGAGTCCTCAGCGTCGATGCCGTCGGCGTACCCCCTGAAGGGTGTGTGGTACGTCTGCGGCTGTACCGACGGGGGAGATCAGCCGTGGTCACGGCACTGGGGGGCAACGAGATCGACCTTGCCGAACTTTCCCGCATCCTGGACCAGGCCCTCACCGGCGAAACCCTCACCCTGCCGGCAGCGGCCGCGCCGTCTGTGCCTCAACCTGCGGCGCAGCACCGCGACCAGGCCCAGGGCAGCATTTCTCGTGACGCGTTCGATACCCTCATGGCCCTCACCGACGAGGAGCCGAGTGAGGCTCTGGCTCGGATCGTTGCGGCGGTCTCGGGGCTGCCGACTCAAGGCGCCACCACCTGTGCGGCGCCCCCCAGCCAGTGGCCGAATACCCCGCACTCCATCGTGGGCTCGGCCCCCCAGGCCACGAATGCCGTGGTCAGTGTGGCGGTGAGCGATTCCTGGCCCAGCGACCGGTCCCGTCGGGAACTGGAGCGTCGGGCCCCAGACCGTCACGGGCAGGTCTGCTCGGTAACCGCCGGTCGCGGCGCCGATGCGGTGCGACTAGTCGTACGGACCGTGGCCACGGTGGATGCCGCCGTCGTGCTCCACGCCGTGACCTCGACGATGACGCGGTGGGCAGCCGCACCCGAAACGCCGGTGGCGGCGGTGGACCTGGCAGCGGCGCTGCGTCGCCCAGAATCCGGCTCCGGGCCCGATATCGAGCCGCACGGTGAACGAGAGCGGTTACTGGTCGATCAGATCCGCCTGGTGCTCGACCTGCCCGACGCCCAGATCACGATGCGGGACAACTTCTTCACCCTCGGCGGTGACAGCATGAGCGCCCTGCAACTAGCGACCGCGCTGGGGACCCACGGCTGGCAGGTCGAGATCAAGGATGTGTTCCTCAGCCCGGATCTGAGGTCCCTGGCGACCACCCTCGTACCCCGAACGCAGCAGCAGGGCGAAGTTGCCCCCCTCGCCGCGTCTGGCCTCGACCAGGAGACGCTCGCTCGGCTCCTCGAAGAGGACCAAGGATGACCTCGATCGTTGATGCGCTGGCCCTCTCCCCGACACAGGCGGGGATGGTCGCCGTCTCCGCGGCACAGCCCACCTACGACCCCTACCTGGTGACCCTGGCGCTCGACCTGACCGGAGTCGCCGCATCCCAGGTTCCCGAGCTGCGCCGCGCCCTGGAGGAACTGTGTCGGCGTCACGGGCACCTCGCTGGGCAGATTCGCAGCGAGGGGTTGCCCCATCCAGTGCTGCTGATCCGAGACGGGGCCCGGCCCGTATGGCAGACCCGTGACCTACGAGCCGAGCCCGACCCCATCGCCGCGGCGCAACAAATCCGAACCACGGAGGGTAACCGGCCGTTGCCTCTGTCCACGGGGCCGTTGACCCGAGCGACGCTGCTCCAGGTGAGCGGCGACGCCACCGACGGGCATTACGTGTTACTACTCACCATGCACCATGTGGTTGTTGACGGCTGGTGCCTGCCGAGACTGATCGGTGAATACGCCGCCCTGCTCGGCGGGGCCGGGGACCAAGTAGACCCGCCGGTGCCGCTGCGCACCTATGCCTCGTGGATCGCCGCCCAGGACCGGGCCCGCTCCGAAGATGCCTGGAGGGATTACCTCGCCGGCATCCTCGATATGCCCCGGGTCGGTCGCGGAACCGAGACGGGAGGCGCTCCGGCGGTCGGGGAATACCGGCTGGGCGGCGCAGCCACCACGGCCGTCCAGGACTTCGCGCAAGCCCACGGCCTTACCCTGGCCACCCTCATCCAGCTGGCGTGGGGCCGGGTGCTCAGCAGCGCCGTCGGCCAGGACGACGTCGCCTTCGGTAGCACCAGCTCCGGACGACACCCCGACATCCCCGGGGGAGACCGCATCATCGGCGGCCTGGTGACCAGCACCCCGGTCAGGGTACGGATCGACGAGCGCAGCCCGGCAGCGGCCGGCGCCGAACTGCAGACCCAGCTCGCGCACGTGAGACGACACGACTGGCTCGGCTCCGCAGGAGTCGCCCAGGCTGTGGGGGCCGGCGGCCGGGAACTCTTCGACACATTGGTGGTGGTGGAGAACACCCCGATCGGGGACAGCCACCAGCCCATCGGCCTGGGCGGCAACGCGACCGCTCGTCTGCTGCGCGTCGACTCACCCAGCCACTACCCGGTGACGCTGGTCGCGCTCGTCGATAACGGTGAGCTGGTGGTGCGAGCGGAGTGTTACGACACCCAGGTCCCCGACGGGTGGTCCTTCGCCGACCCCCAACGAACGGCACGTCGGGTGGCCCACGTATTGACCAACCTGGTCACGGCCCGGTCCCTCGCCGAAGTGGGCATTCTTCTCGACGACGAGACTGCGACCGTACCCGGTGCGCCCACGCCCACCAGGCTCCCGGACTGCCTGGCGGCGGCATTCCAGATGGCAGCGGCTAGAACCCCCCAGGCCCGGGCCCTGGCAGACAACGACGGTGAACTTACCTTCGAGGAATGTCATGCCGCTGTAACGGCTCTCGCCGACACCTTGCGCAGGTCAGGCGTAAACCCCGGCGAACCAGTCGCCGTAGCGCTACCCCGAGACCGACGCGTGGTGATCGCCCCCTTTGCCGTGGCAGCCGCCGGCGGGGTCACCATCCACCTGGACCCGACCCAGCCCGTGGCCCGGATGGCGCAGATCCTCACCGATTCGGGCGCGACCCGGGTGCTCACCGACGCCGTAACAGCGGCCGCCCTGGGGGAGCAGGTGCCGGGTGGGGTCCACTGCGGCACCCCCGAGGTCTCGGCCCCGGGCCAGGTGACCTGGCAGAAGTTCGGCGACCCGGGCCCGGGACAGCTGCCGTCATTGCCCGAGGCGCGACGCCTGGCGTACGTCGTGTTCACCTCCGGTAGTACGGGCCGGGCGAAGGGGGTCGCCGTCTCCCACGAGGCGCTGCTGAGCTATTGGAGACACCACGACCGCCATGTCCTGCGCCCCATGGAAAAGCTGCTCGGTCGCCCGATGCGGGTGGCGCACGCCTGGTCCACCGGATTTGACGCCGCCTGGCAGCCTCAGGTGGCCCTGCTGAGTGGACAGTGCGTCCAGATCATCGACGAGCAGACCCGCAACGATCCGGGTCTGCTGGTGCGCGCCCTGGCCGAGCACACGATCGACATGATCGACACCACCCCGTCGATGATGCTGCGCCTGCTGTCCGCCGGTCTGCTCGCAGACGAACACCACCGGCTGAGCGTGCTGGCATTGGGGGGCGAGGCCATCGCACAGGATCTGTGGGATCGGCTGCGGTCCCTGGGAATCGTGGTATGGAACTGTTACGGACCGACAGAGGCCACGGTGGAATGCTTCATGGCGCGGGTCGACCACCACCGCCGGCCCACTATCGGCCATCCGCTCGACGCGATGGCGGCGGCGGTGCTGGACCATCGCCTGCGACCTTTGCCTGCCGGAATGTCAGGCCAGTTGGCGGTATGGGGAACGCAACTCGCGGAGGGCTACCTGGGACGTCCCGAAGAGAACGCCGCAGCTTTCCGGATCCTCTTCAACGCACAGCGGGGCTACCTGACCGGAGACCGGGCGCGACGCAGCCTGGACGATACCTTCGCTTTCGAAGGGCGCTGCGATGAGCAGGTGAAAATCAACGGCTACCGCGTCGAACCGGAAGAGTCAGCGACGGTACTGCGCTGCCTGCCCGGCGTACGAGACGCCTGCGTGGTGGTGGAGGAGGACAGCGGACGGCCGTTCCTCGGGGCATTGGTGGTCACCGACCGCCCGGCATCCGAGGTCCGTAGCGAGGCAGCGACCCGCCTGCCCGCCTACCTACTGCCTCGGGTGGTGGTGGCCGTGCCACAGCTGCCCATGACCCGCAACGGCAAACTGGACCGGGCGGCGGCCACCCAACTCTTGGCAGCAGCGGACCTCGGGCAGACCACCCCGACCACAGCCGAGGCCTCACCGGCGCTAGCGGACCTTCTGACGGTGGTCTCACGGCTGACCGGTCGAACCCCGACACCCTCATCCCGGTTCGATGAGCTCGGGGTCGACAGCATCGGGCTGATGGATGTGGTCACCGCGCTACGCAGACCCGGTGCCGGAAGACCAGCCTGGCAAGTACGGGTTCTCGACCTTGTTGAGAGCCTTAGCCTGGCCGACGCTGCCCTGCAGATGAAACCAGCCGAGACCTCCAGACCCGATGCGTCACCAAAGACTCACTCTTGGCCGTTGCCTCGGCTGGCCCGGGCCTACGTGGCCACCTGCGGGGCCAGTCTCGCCACGATCGCCCAGAGCCAGGTCGTCACCCTTCCCGAGGCAGACGAGGCCGAACTGCGACAGATCGTCGCTGACCTGCTGGCCGACCTGGTCACGGCCCACCCCATCCTGGCCGCCCGCCTCGACGAGACCGGAACCACCCTGCTCAGCGGTGGCGCCCCACCCCGCCTAGAGACCCTGCCCGCGGACCAGCCGCTGGCCGATGCCCGTACCGCCCACCTCGCCCTGCTGAATCCCTGGCGAGGACCGCTGTGCGCGGCCGGTATCCGCCGGGGACGGCCCGGCCAGGCGCCTCTGCTACTGATCACGGTGCACCACCTGGCAGTGGACGTAGTCTCCTGGCGGGTGCTGGGTGACGATATAGAGCGCCTCGGGCAGGGCCAGGCCATCGACCCCGAACAACCACTTCCCCACGACAGCGCCGCGGCTACCGCCCGAGACCTGCCGGATCGCGAGCCCCGTGGGCCCGCCCTGGGGGCGCGGCATGCCGACCCTCGGATTGATCGGGAACTAGGGCCTGCCCTGTGGCATCGGGCCTCAGCGGCCGAGACGGACGCCGTACTAGCCATGGCAAGCCATGGGATCGGCGTGGACGACATCCTGGGCATTGTCACGGCCATGACCGATCAGGACATCGCAGCGGCGCACGGCCACCTGAGCGAGACGGACCACGCCTGGTACACCGTCGAAACCCACGGCCGCGAGGGGATGGAGGACACCCGCGCAGTGGGCTGGTTCACCGCCGAACGGACCCGCCAGGTGCGCCTGCCCCCGACCTGGAGTCATGCCGCGCTGATGCGGGCGCTCGCCGAGGCCCGCGAGGACGACCACGCGTTGGCCGCCAGCTGCCTCAACTACCTGGGGCGACTGGACCTGATGTCGCCGATGGCTGGTGCCAAGTGGCAGTTCCTGCCACCCGAGCAGCTCGTCCACCAGCTGGGGTCGCCAGGAGTGGGTTCGATACCCGCGCGGTTCTCGATGACGCTGACGGCCCACGTCGAGACCACCGCTGAAGGTCCGGTGATCGCCGTCGCCTTCGCCGGTGCCGCAGGCCTGCTGGGGCCAGAACAGGTCGAACAGTACGCGCTGCGCTGGCTAACCACTCTTGAAAACATCATTCACGCAACAGAGGAGACCGACCGGTGATCGATGCCCCATGGTTGAGAGAACGCCTCACCGAGGAATTGTCGCTGGACCCGGCGGAGGTCGCCAGCCTGTCCGAGGAGACGGACCTGATCGGTCTCGGCCTCGACTCGCTGCGGGTGCTGGCGATCAGCGACGCGCTGGCCCGGGCCGGGGTCCGGGTGCACTTCTCGGAACTGATGATGGATCCGACATTCGGCGGCTGGCTCCAGGTGATCGCCGCGGCAGAGAACAGCGCGGTGACCGATGTGGCACCGCAGGACAGCGCAGCGCAGGAGGAATTTCCCCTCGCCACCATGCAGCATGCCTACTGGCTGGGGCGCCGTCCAGACCAACGTCTCGGCGGTGTTGCGGCCCATCTCTACGTCGAATTCGACGGAGTCAGCGAGGACCCGGACGCATTCGCCGAGGCGCTACGACAAGCCGCCACCGAGCTGGTACGGCGTCACCCCATGCTGCGTACGGCGGTGCTCGACACCGGTACCCAACAGGTCCTGCCGGTCCCCGACGAGTCACCTTTGCAGGTGCATGATCTGCGCGGGTCGACCCAGGCCGAGACCCAGGAACAACTTGACCGACTGCGTACCCGGTACAGCCACCAGCTGCTCGACCTGAGTCGGGCGGAGGTCTGGAAACCGGTACTGAGCCTGCTGCCCGGCCGGCGTCACCGGTTCCACCTGGATGTCGACATGGTCGCTGCGGATGCGATGAGCTACCGACAGCTGACCGAAGACCTGGCGGTGCTGACGTCCAGGGCCCTCGGACGACCAGCCCCTCACCTGACCCCGCTGCACGTGACCTACCGCGACTACCTGCTGGGCCAGCGGCAGGCCTTGGAGACAGCCGACAGTCCCCAGGCGCAACGCAGGCAACGGGACCAGCAATGGTGGCAGACGCGGCTTGTCGACCTGCCCCAGCCGCCAGGACTGCCGTTCATCCCCGAACAGCGTCGGGCTGAACCCCACCGCAGTACCCGCCTGGCCGCCACCTTGTCCGCTGCCGAATACCGCTCACTGCAGGAGCGGGCGCATCACCGTTGCCTGACCCCGGCGATGGTAGTCGCGACAGTTTTCGCCCAGGTCCTGGGACGCTGGGCCGACCGCAGCCGAATGTTGCTGAACATGCCGCTGTTCGCGCGGGAACCAGTCCACCCCGAGATCGACCTGGTAGTCGGTGATTTCACCAATTCTGTGATGGTGAGCGCGGCGACCTCGGCCGACAGTTTCACACAGGCCGTTCGGGCCCTGTCGCGGGAGGTTCATACCGCTGCTGCTCATTCGGGCTACACCGGTCTGAACGTGCTTCGTGATCTGGGCCGGCACCAAGGGCACCCGGTCACCGCGAACGTCGTCTACACCTCGGGGCTCGATCTGGGGGACTTGTTCTCACCCGAGGTACGCAGGCTCTTCGGAACCCCGGTCCACATCATCTCCCAAGGCCCCCAAGTGGACCTTGACGCGCAGGTGGTGCAATTTGACGGCGGCATGCTGCTGAACTGGGATCTGCGCCGCGACGCCCTGCCCCCGGGACTCGCTGAGGACATGTTCTCCGCGTTCGCGGGTTTCCTGCGACGACTCGCCAGCGAAGACGAGGCCTGGGATGCCCCCTGCACGATCGACCTGCCACAGCATCAACGCCGGATCCGCGCCGAGGCCAACGCGACCTGGCGGGACCTGCCGGCCCGTACCCTGCACGCAGCGATCCTGGAGCAGGCCCAGCGAGCGCCCGAGGCCTTGGCCGTACGGTGGCGTGATGCCGGTGGCACGGCCCGGACGTTGAGCTACGAGGAGCTGGTGCGGCAGGCGGGTGCCGTCGCGCAGGCACTGCGCCGCGGTGGCGTACGGCCGGGAGACACCGTCGGGCTGCAGCTGCCCCGCGGCCCCCATCAGGTCGTTGCCGTCGTGGGGGCCTTGTTGGCTGGTGCCACCTACCTCCCGGTGGGAATGCAGCAGCCTGATTCGCGGCGCGACCGGGTACTCGCCGACGGCGCCGCGGCAACACTGCTGACGACCGACGAGATCTCGGCAGCGCTCGCGGCCGGGCTTCCTGCCCTCACCGATGTGGTCGCTGCTGCGGCGCCGGTGACGCCCGAGGCCATCGCGTACGTGCTGTTCACCTCCGGCAGCACCGGTCAGCCCAAGGGCGTCGAGGTCAGCCATGCCGCCGCCGCGAACACGCTGGACTCGATAGCCGCCCGTTTCGATCTGGCGGCCCGCCCGCCGACCGTCTTGGCCTTGTCCGCCTACGACTTCGACCTGTCCGTCCTCGACATCTTCCTGCCGTTGGGTCTGGGCGGCCAGGTGGTTCTGGTGGAGGAGCACCAGGCGGTGGATGCCGTGGCCTGGGCCGAACTGGTCGCCCAGTTCCGCGTTGATCTGCTCAACTGTGCGCCGGGACTCGTCGGCATGCTGCACGAGGCGGGCGAGCCGGAGCAGCTGGCCTGCCTGCGGCTGCTGCTTACCGGCGGTGATCGGGTGCCGCCGGCCCTGGCACAGGCGATGCGCCGTCAGATTCCTGGGCTGGTTTTCGTCGGCCTGGGCGGGGCAACCGAGGCCGCCATCCACTCGACGATGTTCGTGGTGGACGATTCGCTGCCGGACGATGTCACAGCCGTGCCGTACGGCAGGCCCCTGGACAACGTCACGATGCGGGTAGTCAACGAGGATGGTCTCGACGCCCCGGACTTTGTCGTGGGAGAACTCTGGATCGGTGGGCGTGGCCTGGCCCAAGGGTACCGGGGCGACCCGGAGCGTACGGCGCAACGCTTCGTCACCGTCGCCGGGCAACGCTGGTACCGCACCGGTGACCTTGCCCGGTACCGCAGCGATGGGGTCGTGGAAATCCTGGGACGCCGCGACGACCAGGTCAAGATCCGGGGATTCCGCGTGGAGCCGGGCGAAGTGGAGGCTGCGCTGGAGTCGCTGGATGCCGTGGAGGCGGCCGTGGTCGTGGCCCGCGACGGGCGTCTGCTGGCCGCGGTTCAGCCGGCCGCCACGGCCTCGGGAAGCTTCTCCGCTCACCAGGTCAGGGAAGAATTAGCCCGCCTGCTGCCGTCGCATATGATCCCGGCGGGCATCGTCGATGTGCCAGCGGTACCGATCACCGGCAACGGGAAGAAAGATCGCAGGCGTGCCGCGCAGGTGATTGAGGAGGCCCTGGCCGAGGCCGCCTCCTCGTCACCCTCCGAGACGGCTACCCCCCGCGATGCCCTGGAGGCAGCGCTCAGCTACCTGCTGGGCCAGGTGCTGGGAGCCGAGGTCAACTCCGTCACCGCCGACTTCTTCGATCTGGGTGGCGACTCGATCCTGGCCACCAGCTACACCGCGCGGGTGCGGGAATTCCTGGGCGTGGAGACGATGACGGTGGCTGATGTGCTGGAGTGCCGCAGCGTCCGGATGCTGGCCGATCGGCTGAACCAGCTGCACCCTCAAACCGAGCAGCTACAGGCCACGGCGGAACTGCTGGTCGAGGTAGCTAAGGCGCAGACACCGTGAGATCGCTCGACGAGGTACGGGCCCTGCTCGCCCAACGGCGAGGTGATGCCGTACCCGGGCCGACGATGGTCACGCCGGGGCCGCGGGCAGCGCGGCCGCAGCTGAGTTCCGCGCAACGGGGGATCTGGGCCCACCAGCAGCTCGACCCGCGCAGCAGCGCCTACAACTTGTGCCTGAGGATGACGCTGACCACCGCGGCGGGGGCTGAGCCCATCGACGAGGACCGCCTCGTCGAGGCCTTCGGTGTGCTCGTACGCCGACACGAGGTGTTGCGTACGACGTATCCCAGCGGACCAGACGGCGAGCCGTGGCAGCAGGTACACGACGACCTCGAACCGGAAGTACGCCGGTATGCCCCGGGGTCAGACCTGGCTGAGATCACCCGCAATGCTGCCACCCGCCCGTTTGACCTGGCCGTCGACAGCCCAATCCGGCTGGACCTGGTACGGCCAGATCCCGGCACGCTGGTGGTCGTCATGACCTTGCAGCACATCGTCTGGGACGGCATGACGATGTCGGTCCTGGCGCGGGACCTGAGCGCTGCCTATGCCGGGGAAAAGCTCCCTGAGCTGACCTGGCAGGTTGTGGACTTCGCCGCCCAGGAGGCCGCCCCGTCAACCGCCGAGCGGGCCTACTGGGCGCAGGTGTTCACCGACGGCATACCGCAGCTCCCGCTGCCGACGGTCGATGATGCGACCGGGGCAGGTGCCCGCCGCGATTACCGACTCAGCCACGATGCGGACACCAATCTGCGGCGCCTGGCGGGAGAACTGCGGGTAAGTCCCTTCGCGGTGTTCATCGCCGCCTATCACCTTGCCTTACGGTTGGTCTCAGGCCAGCCACGGACCGTGATCGGCACCACGGTCGCCAATCGGGAACAGCCGGGCCAGGAGCTGCTCTTCGGTAATTTCAGTAACCAGATTCCGCTGCTGATCGACAGCTCCTCCTCGTCTGACATCAGCTTCGGCGACCTGGTGGCGAAAACCGCGCAGGTGATCTCCGGGGCCTTCCGCCATAAATTGCTGCCGGCAGACGCGATCAGCGCAGCTGCGGGGCTCGACCGGTCTGTCGGCGACGAGCTGTTCCGTACCATGGTGCTCTTCCTCACCCGTGACATCGCCGGTCCTCGTTTCCCGGGCACGGCCTGTACCTGGGAGCTGATCGACAACGAGGCGGCCCTCTACCCGCTGGCAGTGGAGGCCTTCCACCACCCGGACCACACCGAGGTGCAATTCACCCATCAGCGGGTGCTCTGTGCAGACGTGGTGGATGCCGTGGCCGATCTTCTGGACACGGTGTTGGCGTCCGCGACAGCCCAGTGTCCGGTGACGGAGCTGCTGCGCCCAGGCCGGGCCGACCAGGACTTCTTGGCGCAGCACGCGGCGGGCCCGCGGCGCGTGATCGAACCGGTGACCGTTGACGCGATGCTGCGGCAGGCAGCCTCCCGAGCCGGACAGCACCGAGCCGTGGTGATCTGCGATCCGCATGGCCGAGAGCAGACCTGCTGGACCTATGCCCAGTTCGATGCGCAGGTGAACCGGCTCACCCGAGAACTGTTAGCTCACGGCGTGGCCACCGGCGACCGGGTCTTGGTAGTGACCGGAAGGGTGGCGCAACTGCCGGTGGCGCTGGCGGCGGTGCTGCGAGCCGGTGCCTGCTACGTCCCGGTGGATCCGGCATTCCCGGTACGCCGGATCCGTGCCATGACCGATGATGCGGATCCCTGCCTGGTGCTGCTCGCCGGGCCAGCGCCGCGGGACCCGGACAGCTACGGGACGGTCCCCCTACTGGACCTGGACTGCCCCGAAGTCATCGCCCGGGTACAGGCCCGCGGCAGCGATGCCGTGGCCCCGCAGGAACTGACCCGGCCACTGACCGGCGAAGACGGCTGCTATCTGATCTACACCTCCGGTTCGACCGGGCAGCCGAAGGGTGTGCTGAACCATCACCGGGGTGTGGCTAACCATCTGCAGTGGTACGGGCAGACCTTCTTGCAGGGCCGCTGCGCACGGGTGCTGCACAAGGCACCCGTGACCTTCGATGTGGGGCTTGCGGAGCTGCTCCACCCGCTCTCCAGCGGGGGCACTGCGGTGTTGCCCTGCTCCCAGTGGTGGCAGGCGGATGTGGCGGCGCTGGTGAACATGGTCGCCGAGCAGCGGATACAGGTGCTCTCCCTGGTACCCAGTTATCTGCGAGTCATCCTGGACACCGTCGAGGACCCAGGCCGGATGCGGTGCCTGGAACAGCTGCTGCTGGGCGGCGAGGCCGTACCCGGAAACCTGGCGACCCGGGCCCGGGACCTGCTGGGCTGCCGGGTCCACAGCCTGTACGGCCCCACGGAGGCCGCCATGGACGTCACCGGCGTCGAATTCACCCCGGAGCTGGCCGTAGCCGCCGGGGAGAACCTGATCGGACGACCGGAGGACAACGTCACCGTCCGGCTGCTCGACAGGTACGGGCACGAGGTGCCGGTGGGCGTGCCCGGCGAGTTGTGCCTGGTCGGGGTACAGGTGGCTGACGGCTACCGCAACCTGCCCGAGGAGACGGCGGCCGCTTTCGGCGTGAGCCCGATCGAGGCCGATGGCGGCGCCCGCATGTACCGTACGGGTGACATCGCCTCTTGGCGCCGCGATGGGCAACTCGTGTACCACGGCCGGATCGGGGAGCAGGTCAAGGTACGCGGCAACCGAGTGGAACTCGGTGAGGTCGAGGCGGCGCTGCTGGAGGTCCCGGGGGTACGGCAGGCGGCGGCTCGGGTCTGGCGGGACCGGCTCGTCGGATACCTGGTGTTGTCCCCGGGGACCCGCCTGGGGATCGACGAGGTGCGGCAGATCATGGGCCGGCGGGTGCCGAGCTACCTAGTGGTCGAGGCCATCGTGGAGCTCTCAGCCTTGCCGCTGAACTCCCACGGCAAACTTGACCGCGGCGCGCTGGCGGAACCAGAGCTGAGCCTCGGCACGGGCGAGGAATTACGCGGCGTGGAGGTGCGTGTCGCTGAGGTTCTGGCGCAAACCCTGGGCCTGGCGGGTCTTCCCCGTGCCGACGACAGCCTGTTCTCCCTGGGGGGCGATTCGATCGCGGCGATCCGCGTAGTCGCCGGGCTGCGACGGCTGGGCCTGGAGGTGAGCGCCCGCAGCGTGCTCGGAGCACGAAGCGTGACCGAACTAGCCGCCCAATGCCGAGAGGTCACCAACCAGGAACCGGATCCGGGCCCGTCCCGGGCTCCGCTGCCGCCGCTGGCTGCCCAGCTGGTCGCCACCAGCCCTCAGGGTGGGGGATTGGTGCAATTCACAGCCTTCGTGCCGGATCCGGCGACGACCGTACCGGAGCTGACACGACGACTGAACCAGCTGCTACGCCAGCACCCGGTGCTGGGGGCCCGGCTCATGCCAGAAGGCTGGCTGGAGTTGCCCGAAGAGCCGGCCGTCGTCGTCCTGGAGCAGGATGAGCAGGTCAGCATTGTCGACCGGGAGTCGTTGACCCGGGCTGCGCAAGGATTAGCCCGGGGCATCGACCCGAGCCAGGGCCGGATGCTGGCAGCCGGACTGTTTGGTACGGCAGCGCGGCAATGCCTGGTCGTGGTGATCAGCCATCTGGTCGTCGACGGCGTCAGCTGGAGGGTGTTGCGCCAAGAATTCGCCGAGCCTGCCCACGGCGACCCCGAGAACGGATTTCTGAGGTGGGCCGCGCTGCTCGCTGACCACACCGAGCACGACGAGGACCGCCGCTGGCTGGGGATTCTGCGAAGAGCTGCCGGCCGGATCGCGCTCGACCCCGAAGTGGATGTCGAGCAGACAGCGTCGACGCATGACTGCACCCTGGATCTGGAGCTGACGCAGGGACTTATCGCCGCGGCCCGGGAGCTGGGCTGTGACCTGCTTGATCTCCAACTGGCCGCGGCGGTACGAGCCGTGCACCTCATCCTGCCCGGGGCCGGGACCGGGATCACCCTGGAGGGGCATGGGCGTGACAATCCGACGGCGCTGGCAGCTCGCGCAGAGAACGCGGTGGGGTGGTTTACCGCGGCGTATCCGCTGCCGGTCACGCCAGAATCGACCCCTTTGTCCACGCTGTGGGCGGTCCGTACGGCCCGCCGGGGCCTGCCCGGCGATACCGCTCGACCCGGGCTGCTGCGCCGCGAACACCACATCACCGCCCCGGAACTGTGCCTCAACTACCTGGGGGTTTTCGAATCCGGGGCATCTGCTACGGCCTGGCAGCCACCTCCCGGGGTGCCCGCGGTGAGTGGGTGGGCGAGCGCCGGCACCCCGCTCGCGTCGGTATTGGATCTCACCACGCAACTGTCACAGCTGCCGGATGGCCACGTCCTGCGCGCCACGCTACGGGCCGCAGGCCGGCATCTGGACCCGCAGCAGGCAGAAAGATTGCTGACGCTGTGGCGTCGGGAATTGGCGGACCTGGTGGACGCCGCCGGCACCGATCCCGGCCGTTGCCCCGCGGACTTCGTGGCCGCCGGCGTCACCGAGGCCGATGTGCAGGCCTGGGCCGGTCTGCTGGGGGCCCCGATCCGGGAGGTGTTGCCGCTGACCGCGCTGCAGCGGTCGTTGCTGCTGTCCTGCCTGGCGACCGGCGGCGCCGATGGCTACATCGTGCAGTCCACTCTGGAGGTGAACGACGACGCCCGGCGCCTCAACGCTGACCTGCTGCGCAGGGCCGGCGACATCCTGGTGGGCCACCACCCCAGTATGGGCATCGCGCCCCTGACCACGACTTCGGGTACCCCGGTGGGTGTGGTGACCTCCGGATTATGCGTACCCACCGTTGAGGTGGAACTGGAGGACCGCGAGGTGGCCGCATGGCTGGCGCGAGACACCGCCATGACATTCGACTTCAGTCGTCCCCCCCTGCTGCGGCTGGCGCTGCTGCGTACCGGCACCAGCTGCCACATCGTCATCACCTGTCATCACCTGATTACCGACGGCTGGACCGGGCAGCTGCTGATGCTGGAATTGGCCCGGGTCCTCAGCGCCCTGCTGGGCGGCGACGAACAGCAGGCTGAACGACAGGTCGTGGGGGACCCGGGGACCTTTGCCCGGGCGGTGGCCCGGATCTCAGCGCAGCAAGAACAAACCAGGCAGGCCTGGGCGGCGGTACTGGAGGGGGTACGACCGGTCATCCTGGCAGGCCGCCGGCAGACAGCGGCGCCGTCCCGGCTGCTCACCGCCCGGCTGGCAACCGAGGACGTCCAGCGGTTAAGCGGATTCGCCGCGCAGGCCCGCGTGTCACTCAACCTGGTGTGTCAACTGGCCTGGGCCTGCGTCCTGGGCAGGATCACCGGCGATGAATCTGTGATCTTCGGCGAGGTCGTCTCCGGGCGTACGGTAGAAGTGCCGGGAATCGAGGAGTCCATCGGCTGCTACGCCAATACCGTCCCGGCGCCGGTGACTCTCGCCCCGGGGAGTAGCTGGCGGCAGGCCCTGACAGGGTTGGCTACGCGGCGGCGCCGCGTGATCGGATGGGAACACTTGCCCTTGGTGGACGCCCATCGGATGGCCAGCGTCCGACGATTGTTCGACACCCTTTACGTGTTCCAGTCCTACCCTGCGCAGCACCGCGAACTTGCGGCGACGCTGGGCGCGGCCGGGCTGCCGCTGGTGGGGGTTCGTCCCGGCGGAAGCACCGACGCCAGCGCGGTGCTCATGATCTTCCCCAGCGGTTCCGTGGGAGAAGATGACACGCTGCGCTGCTCGCTGTACACGGCCTGCGACGTCCTGGACGAGGAGCAGAGCCGCATCATGCTGGACATTGTCCTGGGCGCCTTGAAGGCCATGGCCACCGACCCGGACCAGCGGATCCAGGACTGCCAACTGGTGGACGATTTTGATCGGCTGGCATTGGACGCTCTCCGGCTGGACGCAGCGAACAGAGGCAATCCATGATGAACACCCCGACCTGGCTTCGACGATTCACGGCCCCTGCTTCGCCGCAGGCGCCGTTACTCCTGGTGTGTCCCCACGCCGGTGCCGGTGCCGTCGCCTATCGTGGCCTGGCCGTAGCGCTGGTCAGTGAGTTGGAGACCTACCCAGCGGCCGGGGACAGCCCGGCCGAGGTCGTGGTGGCGCACTATCCCGGGCGTCAGGACCGCGTCGGTGAGCAGATCCCGACCAGCATCCGGGGTTACGCGCAGGGGCTGCTTGCCGAGACGCAGTCCCTGATCCAGGCGGGAGCTGACCCGCGTCCCATCACCATCCTCGGACACAGCATGGGTGGCCTGATCGGGTACGAACTGGCCCGTCTGCTGCAGCGGCGTGATCTTCCGGTGCGGTTGCTGGTGGTCTCGGCCACATACCCCCCGCAACTCACCGAGTCCGTGCCCGACCATCCCACCGACGAGGAGACGCTGGTGAGGCATCTGGCGGCTCTGGAGGGCACCGACGTCGAGGTCTTGGGGAACCCGGACCTGGTGTCGCTGGTGTTACCCGCCCTCAAAGCTGACTATGCGGCCTTCGACGGCTACACCGACGACGATCACGAGCTTCTCCATGCCCCCGTCCTGGCCCTGGGTGGCTGGGATGATCCGGGCGTGACCCCCGCCGCGCTGCGGGGCTGGTCCGAGCGAACCACGGCAGGGCTGCGGGTGGTCATGTTCAGCGGGGACCACTTCTTCATCAGGCAGGCGCAGGACGCCGTCGCAGCCGCAGTCGCGCAGGAGGTGGACGCACAATGCCGATAAGGATGGGCGAGGACCCTGTGGTGATCGTCGGCCTGGGCGTCGAGGCCCCCGGGGGGACCGTCGGCCCGGGAGCCTACTGGGATGCCCTGGCCGCCGGCTGGTCCCTGCTGGAACCGCTGCCCCGGGATCGGGGCTGGGATCTGGACCGGCTCTTCGCTCTGCCGCAGCGACCGGGTTGGGGCCCGGTGCCGGATTCTGGGGGGTTCCTGCACGATGCCACCCAGTTCGACGCCCCTTTCTTCGGGGTCTCCCCGCGCGAGGCGGTGGCGATGGATCCGCAGCAACGCGTCGCCATGCGGGTCGCCTGGACAGCATTGCAGCAGGCCGGGATCGACCCCGCCTCGCTGGTGGGCCATGGGCACCGGGCAGGCGTGTTCCTGGGAGTTTCCCTGAGCACCTACGGCCCACCTATCGACCATCCCGACCCGATCCTGTCCGGACGCCGTTTCACCGGTGCGCTGAACTCGTCGGCGGCAGGACGGGTCTCGCACCTGTTGGACCTGCGTGGCCCCTGCATGAGCCTGGACACGGCATGCGCCTCGTCGTTGACGGCGCTGCAGCAGGCGCACAATGCCTTGCTTTTAGGGCAGTGCGAATGGGCCTTGACGGGCGGGATATGTGTCATCTCCACCCCGGCTCCGCTCGTGGAGTTCTCCCGGCACCGGGCCATTGACCCCACCGGGTACTGCCGCCCGTACTCCGCCGCGGCCGCCGGCACCGTGTGGGGTGAGGGTGCGGTAGTGGCCGTGGTGGAACGTCGTAGCCGGGCCCGGCGGCTCGGGCACCGGGTGCTGGCCGAGGTGGTGTCAGTCGGCAGTAACCACAACGGCGCCGGGGCTCATCTGAGTGTTCCTTCCCAGCTCGCCCAGGAACAGCTCTACCGACAGGTGCTGGAAGACGCGGGAGTGACGCCGCAGGAGATCACGATGTTCGAGGGACACGGTACGGGAACGGCGGCCGGGGATCCCCGGGAGTTGCGGGCCATCGCGGCCGTCTACGGTCAGGGACGCGACTGCGAGCTGGTTCTGGGTTCGGTGAAGTCGAATCTGGGACATGCGCAGGCAGCGGCTGGTTTCCTCGGCCTGGCCAAAGTGGTCCTCGCCGGGATCCACGGCGTTATCCCGGCCAGCCTGCACGCCGACCCGCCCAGCGACGCGATCGACTGGGACCGGCATGGCATCCGGGTCCCGGCTCACAGCACCCGGTGGCAGGGCCGGCGACTCGCGGCCGTGTCGACTTTCGGGGTCTCGGGCAGCAACGCCCATGCTCTGATCGACATCCCCGAGGAGGCGTTCCATGCCTGAACTGACCGGTTTCCCCGACGGCACGGTCGCGCTGCTGCTCAGTTCCAGAACCGCCACCGGCGTGTTCCGAGAAGCCGCCGCGCTGGCGGGTTTCGTACGGGGCGATCCCCAGACGACCCCCGCGCAGGTGAGCAAGGCGCTGGCCGCGACCCGCAGCCCGCAGCCTTGGCGGGCGCTGGTCCGGGTCCGAGACCGGGACGGCCTGCTGGCGGCCCTGGACGCTCTCGCCGCCGGCGACGAGACCCGTGACGTACCCGGGGTGTCGATCGCCGTGGGGCAGGCGCAGGCCCGGACCATTGCCATGGTCTTCCCCGGCCAAGGGGGGCAGTATCCCGGCATGGGCCAGGATCTGTACGGCGTCAGCACCGCCTATCGGGCCACCGTCGATCGGCTTGATCGCCGATTCGTCCGCGAGGGCCTGCCGGTACGGGAATACCTGATCGACGCCGTCTGCGCCGCAGCAGTCCAGCCGGCGCTCTTCGTCCACATGCTGGCCCTGCAGGCCGTCTGGCAGGAGTGGGGGGTGATGCCCGACATGGTGGTCGGGCACAGTCAAGGTGAGCTGGCGGCTGCCTGCGTGGCCGGGCTGTTCGCCGAGGAGGACGCGGTACGCGTCGTCGCGAGACGGACCCAGCTCAGCCGGCAGATCGCCACTACCGGCCGCTACGCCATGCTGATCGTCGGCTGCGACCGGGACTCGATCGAGCGTAAACTCCCCGGGCTCACCGGGTGGGCAGAGGTGTGTGTGGTGAATTCCCCATCTCTGCATGTGGTCACCGGTGACGCGGATGCGGTCACCGAATTGGAGGCGATCCTGGGCGCCGAGGACTGTTTCGTCCGGCGGATCGAGGTCGACTTTCCCTCACACACCCACCTGATGGATACGGTACGGGAACCCTTCGAGGAAACGCTGAGCCCGCAACCTTTCTGTGAGGCCCGGATCCCCTGCATCGGGTCCACCCTCGGTGCGCCCATCCCGTCCGGGAGCTCCCAGCGTGCCTACTGGTTCGCGAACCTGCGCCACCGGGTCCGGTTCGACCTGGCCGTCCGCTGCGCCCTCGACCAGGGGGCCTCGTCTTTCCTGGAGGTTTCCAGTCACCCGGCTCTGCTGACGGCCATCGTCGAGACCGCTGCGGCAGCAGGCCGGCCCGATATCCGGGTGGGTAACTGCGGGCAGCGGGAGACCCCGACCCCCGTCGGCTTCGCGGATCGCCTGGCCGAGGTTCTGGTCACCCACCGAGACATCACCATCGCCCGTCCGGAGCGAGCCGTCGCGACCCCGTTGCGGTTTCCGTCCGTCGCCTGGGAACCCGACGTGCACTGGGCGCCATCCGAGCCGGGCATGGCCACCCCCGGCCGGAATGGGATGGTGCCGCAGTGCCTAGGCGAACGCTGGGAGGCCCTCGGGGCGTATGCTCTCCCAGAACCGCGCCGCGTCCTGCTCTTGCCCGGGGCCGAGCACTGGCTGGATCCCCTGACCCAGGAGGCGTCCAGGTTCGGTGCCTCGATCGTCACCGACGAGGCAGCGGTGGGCGTGGTCATGTTGGACCCGGCGTTGTGGGCCGGCCGTGAGACCAGCTCCGCGCTGTCGCTAGTCCACACCCTGCTGACGCAGCTGCAGGGTGCCCCCGTCTCAGACCTGCTGGTGGTCACCACCGGCGCCGAGGACCGCAGCCCGTACGAGGGGGCTACCCCGGACCCGATCGCAGCCGCAGCGGCTGCCATGGTGCGCTGCCTGGCCTCAGATCTCGCTCCGGTCCGGCTTCGTCATCTGGACCTCGATCCAGCCCAGGAGCCGGCCGACAGCGCCCGGCAGGTGATGACCGCCGCGCACATCGTGGGAGAGCCGCACCTGGCGGTATTAGGCGCCGCTCTCCACGCCCGGCGTCTGATACCCGAGGAATCGGCAACCCGGCATCCCGACTTCACCGAGGCGGTGGTTCTAGGCGGCACCGGGGTCGTCGGACGCGAGGTGTGTCGTCGGCTCGCGGAGCAGGGCTGCACGAGGGTGGTGGTGGTCTCGCGGCGCGCGCCGTCCAGCCTTACCGCGGCGGCCCTGCAGGCGATCACCCATGCGACCGGGGCTGAGGTCGTACACCGGGCATGTGACATCACCGACCGGGCCGCGGTCGGTGAGCTGGCCGCGGCATTGTCTCCCGCCCCCCGCCTTGTCGTGCACTGCGCCGTAGACTACGACGCGGTCACGGACATCGACTGGGCGGCTGCGATCGCCCCAAAATCTGGTGCGGTGGCGGTCGTGCGGGAGTATCTGGTACGCCCCGAGGACCGGTTCTTGGTGTTCTCTTCCCTGTCAGCAGGTATCGGGGCCCATGGGCATGCCGCCTACGCGGCCACCAACCGGGTGCTGGAGGTGACCGCCCTGGCCGATGCCGGGAACACGACGGTAATCCGCTGGGGTCTGTGGCCTCATTTTGGCCATACCGGCGCGGTCGGCGACCGCTTGCAGGAGATCGAGACCGCGGGATTACGGCAGATGGATCCGGCCGCGGCCGTCGCGGCTGCGCTCTCAGCCCCCACTGGCCTGGTCGGGATCGCAGCGGCGGACTGGGAGCGGATCGCCGAGGCCTTCTCGCTGATCGGGGCGGGCGTGTTGTTCCGGCACCTGCTTACGGCGCCGCAGCCGGTGCCGGCAGCCTCACCCGAGGAGGCGTCCGTACCGGCCGAGCCGCCAATCCCGGCCGAGCCGCCGGCTACCGAACGTACGGAGACGGTTGGGCTCGCCGAGCAGGTGGAGCGGGTGGTACGCGAGGCGCTGGGCTATGCGAGCGGGGAGGAGCTGGACTTCTCTCGTTCTCTGGTCTCATTGGGGATCGACTCGATGCAGGCGCTCACTATTCAACGTGAACTTGCTCGGATCCCGGTGAACGCTGGTACCGCGGCAGACATCCTCAGGGGGGCAAGCCTGGGCGATCTCATCCACACAGCCACGAAGGAGCAGCCATGACATCGTCACACCCATCCCCTGAATCAGGGCCCCCTGAACCAGGGGTGGTGCCTTTCCCGCCCGATCTGGTGCAGCAGTATCGCGAGGCGGGGTACTGGCGACAGCGGACCCTGCCCCAGGTGCTGGATGCGGCTGCCGAGAACTTCGCAGACGCCCCCTTCGTCTCGGACGCCGTCCGCTCGCTGAGTTTTCGGGAGCTGGCCCGTTCCAGCTGCCGCTGTGCCTCCTGGCTCGCCAGCCATGGGGTCCGGCCTGGTTCGAATGTGGTGCTGTACCTGCCCAACAGTGTCGCCTGGGTCGAGGCGTATTTCGGGGTGATGAGGGCTGGTGCGCGGCCGGTGCTGGTGCTGAGTTCGCATGGCCGAATCGAGGTGACCCATGTGGCCCGGAAGGCCGAGGCCGTCGCCATCGTGACCACGGGGCGGGTGGGCACTGTCGACTACGCGGCCGTCGCGCGTCAGGTGGCCGAGCAGGTGCCAGGATTGACAGTGCTTGAAGTGGCCTGGCACCAGGAGCCACCGTGGCATCAGGTGCCTGATCCGGACCCGGCCAGCCTGCCGGAGGTCTCGCCGGGGTCCGTAGCGGTGCTGCAGCTGTCCGGTGGCACCACCGGAAACCCGAAGCTGATCCCTCGGCTGCACGAGGAGTACGACTACTGTTCCCGGGCCGCCGCTGAGATCAGCGACCTGAGACGTGGCGACGTGATGGCGGTGGTGTTGCCCGCGGCACACAATTTCGCCCTGTCCTCGCCGGGTCTGCATGGTGCGTTGGCGGTGGGGGCCCGGGTAGTGATGGCCCCGGATCCGTCACCAGCGACCGGTTTTGCCTTGCTGGAGCAGCAGGCAGTAACCCATCTGGCGCTGGTGCCTCCGCTGCTGCTGACTTGGATGAATTCGTTGCAGGCAGAGGAGTCGACCCACACCGCTTTGCGAATCGTCTGGGTCGGCGGGTCAAAGCTGAGCCGTGCGATCGCGGAACGGGTAGAGGGTACGTTGCGCTGCCGGTTGCAGCAGGTCTTCGGGATGGCGGAGGGCCTGTGCAATTACACCCGGCTTGACGACGACGAGGAGACGGTGGTGGCCACCCAGGGGCGGCCGTTGTCTCCCGCCGACGAGGTACGGGTCGTCGACGACCGGGGCCTGCCGGTCCCCGACGGTGTTGAGGGGCATCTACAGACCCGGGGCCCGTACACCATCCGCGGCTATTACCGGGCCCCGGAGCACAATGCCCGCTGCTTTACCGAGGACGGGTTCTACGTCTCGGGAGATCTCGTCACCCAGGACAGCCGGGGCTATCTGACGGTGACCGGTCGGGTCAACGACATCATCAATCGGGGCGGGGAGAAGGTGGCCCCTGAGACGGTGGAGAACGCATTGCTGGGGATCCCCGAGGTCCACGACGCCTCTGTGGTGGGGGTACCAGATGATCGCTGGGGTGAGCGGATCGTCGCTTACGTGATCCTGCGGGAGACGCTTGCCGAGGCTGAGCGCCCCACACCCCGCCAGCTGATCATGCAGGTCCGACGTAGCGGGATCGCGGCCTTCGCCGTACCTGATGAGATCCAGGTAGTCGACGAATTCCCGCTAACGGCGGTAGGCAAGGTCAGCAAGCAGCAGCAACGGTGAGATGACCGCCGGGCCAGTGGGTGAACAAGGTCACTAGGCGCCGGCGAGAGTGACAAGGTGAAGACGGACGCGAAGGATATGGAGGTGAATGGTCATGGGCAGGGGAATCCAGGGGGCAGTACTCAAGAGCCTCGGAGCCAAGGAACACGTACTCACGGTGACGGGTCGGGAATACCGTACGGAACATTTCGTCAGGGTGTTTCTGCGTTCTGAGACGCTGCTTACCGCCCAGGAGGCCCCCGGCAACTGGGTACGCGCCTGGTTTCCCGACCCGGATGGCGGGTCGAAACAGTTTCAGCGCGGCTACACCCTCGCCGAGGCCAACCCCGAGACCGGGGAATTCGCCATCGATGTTGTCATCCACCACCCCATGGGGCCCGCCTCCTACTGGGCCACGACCTGTGAGCCTGGCGATCAGATCGTGGCGATGCGGTTCGGCGAGGAACCTTTTGAACTGCTAGACCCGGCCCCCAAGGGCTACCTCTTCCTCGGTGATCTCGCGTCCTACCCGGCGATCTACGCCATCGCGTCCTCGATCCCGCCGCAATGCCGCGTCGTGGTGTACCTGGAGCAGCACGACGAGCGTGACACCTTGCTCCCTTTGCCGCAGGGGCCGAACATCACGGCCCGTTGGGTGGCGGAACTGCCCGACGGGCAGGGACTGGCCCAGGCTATCTCCGGGCACGACTGGACCGGCTGGTATGCCTGGGTGACGGCCGAATCGCTCGCGACCCGACGGGCCCGTACCCCGCTGGAGCGGGAATTCGGGCTCAACCGGGCCACGCTCCACGCCCAGGCCTACTGGGTGAAGGGGCGGTCCATGGGCAAGTCACGGGTCCTGGAGCAGGCGACCCGGGACCAGGAGCCGCAGCCGACGACAGTCCCCGAACCAGCCCCGCAACGGGTCCTGGCCCCGGCCCGAGCGGCCCTGGTTGTGGGGGGTGTCGCGCAGGGGGTGTTGTCCCTGCTACAGATCGTGCCGTTCCTCCTGTTCGCCGAGGTGGCCCGGCTTTTCCTGCGCGGCGCCGGGCGGGACGAGTTCACCGCGCTGGGTTTTACGGCCCTGCTGATCATGGCCCTCAGCGCCGGTGGTACCACGGCGCTGCTGCTGGGCATGCATCTTTACGATGCCCGGTTCGCGGCCATGGTACGGCGGCGGCTGATGGACAAGCTGCGTACCCTGCCGCTGGGCTGGTTCTCCCGCCGTAAAGCGGCGGATGTGAAGACCTTGGTCGGCGACGATGTGGCCGCGTTGCACTACCTGGTCACCCATTCAGTGCTCGACCTGGTGGCGGCGGTTGTCACCCCCGTCGCGGTAGTGGGGTATCTCTTCGTGGTGCAGTGGCGGCTGGCCCTGGTCCTGCTGCTGCCCCTGGTCCTGTTCCTCTTCGTGATGATCCGAATCTCGCGTCGCGACGCCGATAAGACCGCGACCGTGCAGCGTACCTCGGCGTTGGTTTCGGGGCAGGCGCAGACCTTCCTCAGCACGGTCGACCAGGCCCGGGTCTTCGGGCCGAGGGCTGTGGTCGACTTGCCGGGCACGCTGCGGCGGATGGGGGACTTCGTGGCGCAGTGGCAGGACGAGACCGCGCTGGCGAAGACCCAGGCTGTCATGATCAACCGTCCAACAACCGTGCTGGGTCTGCTGGTGCTAGCCGGGTGGGGTTTCATCTCGGCAGGCTGGATGCGCCCGGAGGAACTGATTGTTTTCCTGATCGTGGGCGCCTCGTGCGGCTCCCAGCTGCTCGGGATCACCTCGAGCATCGGTGTTCTAACCCAGGCTTTCACGGCCCGCGACGCCGTGGAGTGGCTGCTGAGTACCCCGAGCCTGGCTCCCCCTTCCGGCCGGCCGGCGGCCCCGGGGCATGTCCGGTTCGCCGGTGTCCGGTTCGGCTACGGGGCGGGGCCGACGGTGTTGCCGGACCTGGACCTGGAACTCGAGGCGGGCCAGGTCACGGCCCTGGTCGGTCCCTCGGGCGCCGGCAAGTCGACGGTGGCCGCGTTGCTGGCGCGGATGTGGGATCCGCAGGCCGGCACCGTCAGCATCGACGGGGTCGACATTCGCGAACTCACCTGCGATGAGCTGTACGCCAAGGTGGCGATCCTGCTGCAGGACGTTCAGCTGTTGCGGGCCAGTGTCCGTGACAACATCGCTCTCAGCCGCCCGGACGCCACCGACGACCAGGTACGGGCGGCGGCGACGGCGGCGCAGATCCATGAGCGGATCATGCAGTTGCCGCAGGGATACGACACGATCGTCGACAACAGCCGGTTCTCCGGCGGGGAACGGCAGCGGATCGGGATCGCCCGGACCCTGCTCGCTGACACCCCGATCGTGATCTTGGATGAGGCCACGGCCGCCGCCGACCCCGACTCCGAGTGGGCGATCCGGCAGGGGCTGGATCAGCTGCTCCAGGGACGTACCGTGCTGATGATCGCTCACCGGCTGCACACGGTCCGCGGCGCCGACCGGATCGTCGTCCTGCGCGATGGCCGGATCGTCGAGTCCGGCACCCACCAGGAATTGTTGGCACAGGAGGGCACGTACGCCGAACTGTGGCGCGTCGGTGCCGGGCAGGGAGGACTCTGATGGTGCGTCATCTGCACGCGGTCACGCCCGGGCGTGACTTCTGGGGCTACCTGGTGTTGGCTGTCTTCTCCGCAACCGTCCAGGCGGCTGCGGTGCTGACGTTGTTCCCGCTGGGCCGGTCCCTGTTTGGCGGCTCCCCGGCCAGCGGTGCGCCGTGGGTGGCGGCGCTGCTGGGCCTGATCGTCGGGGCTTGGGCTGTGGATGTCCTCGCAGCCCGGCGCGGGCTGCGCCTCGGGGTCGCCGTGATGCGCGCCATTCAGCGGCGTACCCCTGAGGCGATCCTGGCGTGGCCGGACGTGAGCCCCCAGCGGGCCGCTGCGCTGCGTAGCCTGATGGCTGATGGGGCCACGCAGGCCACGTCCGGGGTGATTCTGCTGGTGACCCCGGTGGTGACCGCCGTGGCGTTCACGCTGGCGCTGGGGTTGGGGCTGCTGAGCGTTTCTGTCCCGGTCGCGGTGGTGACGTTGGCTGGCGGGCTCCTGGCCCTGGCAGCGTTGTGGGCCAGTACCGCGGTGGAGTCCCGGGCGCAGCGTGGCTATACCCAGGCCACCGAGGAACTCGACGATCGGCTGTTCGAATTTGCCTGGGCGCAGCCGTCGCTGCGTACGGCGCGTAGCCTGTCGCTGGGTAGCCGGCTGGTGGAGCAGGCCATCGGGAGGACCCGGTCTCGGGTATTGCGGCTGCTGTTGTGGCAGATCCCCGGCGAGTTCCTGTTCAGCCTGGTACTCCAGGTGGTGCTATTCGGCTTCGGTGGTACGGCGTGGCTGGCTTTTGAGGCCGGCGCGATCGACGCGGTTACCGCAGCCGTCCTGGTCATTGTGCTGCTACGGGTCCTGGAACAGGTCACGACCGTGGCCGGGACGGTCTCGGGAGTGGTCGCGATCAACCGCAGCCTCGCCGAGGTCCGCGCCATCGTCGACACCGTCCCTGCTGCCCCCCCGGCCCCGTTGCCCGAGGCGCCACGGGTGCAGGCCCGGGGCTTGCGGCTGACCTATCCCGACGGCGGTGTCGGGCTGATGGATGTGGACCTTGACCTGCTGCCGGGAACTGTCACCGTGGTGGTGGGGGGTTCCGGGTCGGGCAAGACCAGCCTGATCCGGGTCCTGGCAGGGTTGAGAGCTCCTGACGCGGGCACCGTCACGCTGGCTGATGCCGATCCCGCCGGGGACCCGACAAACTGCCTGCGGGGCAACGCCGCCGTGGTCTTCCAGGACACGGTCCTGACCGACGCGTCGCTGCGGGACAACCTGTTGGCCATCGACCCGGACCTTAGCCAGGCCGATCTCGACCAGATCGCGCAGGCCGCCATGGTGACCCCCATCCTGGAGAGCACCCCCACCGGCTGGGACACCCCCGCCGGTGAACTGGGCGGCCAGCTCTCCGGGGGGGAACGGCAGCGGATGGGTATCGCCCGGGCCCTGGCGAAACGGGCCCGCCTGCTCCTGATCGACGAGGCGACTTCGGCCCTGGATACCCGCAACGAGCGCGCCATCGTGGACAGCATCGCGCGGATCCGTGACGATCACACCACCGTGGTGGTGACGCATCGGCCTGCGATGCTGGAAGTCGCCGATACCGTTGTCGTGATGCGGGAGGGCCAGATCGTCGAGCAGGGTCCCCCGGACGCCTTGGAGGCGGCCGGCGGGGAGTACGCCAAGCTGCTGACGCAGTGGCGGGCCGCCGCGCAGTGGAGTGTGTGAGGTCAGCGGTGTTGCCTCGACTACGAACTGACGTGCCGGCCGACTGGGTCCTGCCGGATTCCCCGCCGGTGCCGGATCTGCCCGCGTACACACTGCCGCGGCTGGGGCATGGTGATGTCACAGTGCGGGTGGCGGATCCGCAAGCTGACGCCCCGGTGGTCGCCGCGTGGATGTCGCGGCCTCATCTGGTGGACACCTGGGAGCAGCCCTGGCCGGCGTCGCGGTGGGCCGACCAGTGGCGCGAGCAAGTGGCGGATACCTATTCGGTGCCCTTGCTGATGCTGTACCAAGGGGTGCCGGTGGGATACCTGGAGATCTACCGTCCCGGCCGGGACGAGGTGGGCCGTTGCTATCGGTCCGAGAGTCACGATCTCGGTTTTCACATCGCGGTGGGGGAGCCGGGACTGACGGGCCGGGGGATCTTCTCGCGGCTTATGCCGGTGCTGGCTGATGCGATGCTGGACGCCGACCCGTCGTGTCAGCTGGTGGTCGTGGATCCCGCCGTGGGCAATCAGCGGATGCATCGGGCGCTGCTGAACAACGGCTGGAGCGGCGGCGCCGAGAGACAGCCGCGGCCAGATCGGCGGATTCGGCTGTTCTACCGTGGCGTCGATACCGTGGACCCGACCAGCAGGGGACTTGTATGAATCCCGCGTCGTGGTTGGTCCGGCTGAGTCGACCAGCTTCTGACAGCCCCACTCTCCTTATCTGTCCCCATGCCGGTGGCGGTCCGATGTTCTATCGCGAGCTCGCCGCAGTGCTGGGTGACCGGCTGACCGTGTGGGCGGTGAACTATCCCGGACGGGAGCGGCAGGTACGGGTCCCGTTGCCTGAATCCCTGCCGGCGCTGGCGGATTCTGTCGCGCAACAGGCGATCTGGCGGTTGCCGGGAGCCCTCGTGCTGCTGGGGCACAGCATGGGTGCTGTTGTCGCCCACGAGGTCGCCAGACGCCTGCCGGATCAGGTTCAGGCGGTGATCGTTTCGGCACACGCCTCGCCTCTGGCGCAGCGAGTGGATCGGGGACTGCACCTGGCCAGCGACGAGACCCTCCTGCAGCAGGTCGAATCCCTGGGGGCCTCGCCGACGGGGCTGCTGCGGCACCCGGAATTCGGTCAGTATCTGCTGTCGGTGCTGCGACAAGATTTCCAGATCACCGAGACTCACCAGCCCTGCACCGAGCCGTTAGATATTCCCCTGGTCGCTTACGGGGGAGACCAGGATCTGGTGGCTCCTCCGGAAAGCCTGCGGTCCTGGGAGCGGATGACTACGGCCCGGTTCCGGTGGCGCATCTTCCCCGGTGGCCATTTCTATTTCCTGGGAGACCTCGCGGCGACGGCCACACAGCTGCATCACGATGTGATGTGGTGTCTGGCATCCTCGTCATGCCCGCCTGGGTGAGACGATGATGCCATGAGGCACGTACCCGACCGTTCTGCCGACGACGCCGATAAGGAAGACGAATACCTCGACGACGAGGACCTGTCGGCGGATGACGATGATGACGGTGAGGACCTGTCGGATGATGACGAGGGCCCATCAGATGAGGCGAGGAGTTTCCCTTTCCGGGGTGCGGTCCCGGTCCTGCTGATGCTGCTGATCTGGGGGGTGGGGGCCTGGGTGTGGTGGAATGTCGCCATCGGGTACGGCTGGAACCAGTCGTCGATCCATCTGCGCAGCGGCACCATGACCGTCGCCTCCTGCCACCGCTCACCTGCCCACGCCTTCATGCTCTACACCTGCTCGGGTGCTGTCCGGCTGGCCCCGGAGGACACCTGGCAGCCAGGTTCGGCGCGGCTGCTGCGCGACCGCCAGGTGAGACTGCTCTCACGAACCCCGCTGAGCGGCGAAGTGGACTTCTTCACCTTCGACCCGCGCGGGTCTCAGCGAGACTGGTCATCCAACAGCGTCACTGAGGCTGCAATGCCAATGTCGCAAGAGATTCACAAAGCCACCTGGGGTGTGATCTGGCCACCGCTGGCGACAGGGATCGGGGTTCTGGTCGCGGGTGTTCTGATGGCGATCGGGGCCCACCGGATCCTGTCCATCTGGGATATGAACCTTCCAAGGCGTACGCTACGCCCCCATGACTGATGAACTCGACCCTCACTTGCTGGGTCCGGCGGCCCGTGATCCGCAAGCCTGGCTGACCGCTTTCCGGGCCCATGCCGAAGACCTCATTCGACAAGGTGAGGCCGCGCAAGAGGCGCTGGCGGCCAACGAGGTGACGGTCGAAAACAAGCTGATGCGGATGACCCTGAGTTCTGGAAACTCAATCAAGGAGATCACTTTCCTGCAGGATGCCAGCCGGGCCAGTTCCTCGGAATTGACGATGTCATTCCGAGAACTGTACGCAAAGGGAGGCGCGCAGGTATCGCAGGGCACCCGTTCGGTGCTGGTCGGTCTGGCCGGGGAGGATGACCCCTCTCTGGAGGCTTTCGATCGGCAGACGCCCGAGGACGTGAAACTGGCTATGGAGGAGTCGCGATGAGCGAGACCACCTCGTGGGATCTGGCGGAGTTCCGGAAGCATTCTGGTCGGCTGGGTGAGGTGGCCGCTAAGGTGGAGGCTGCCGCAGGCAAGGCGAAGGAGGCACAGGACAGCAACGGGCAGGCTTTCGGGATCCTGTTCGGGTCGATCGTCGCGCCGCTGCTGAACCTAGTCTGCGGCGACACCGAGGAGTACGCACGCAAACTCGCCGAGGCCGTCAGCAACAGCGCGGAGAACATCGACCGGACCGCCAAATCCTACGAGCAGTCGGAGCAGGACCGCGCCGATTCGCTGGTCGAAGTCGACTGGATGCTCGGGTAGGGGGGATATCTGATGGCAATCCTCAATGACACCGTGTCCATGTGTAAGAACTGGTCCGATGGTGAATTCAAATTCAATGACATTACCGGCGCGATCGCGGTGGGGACGGACCTGCTCTCCGCGGCGTTGGACCCGGTAGGGGCGCTGATCGCGGCCCCTCTGGGTGAACTGCTCGAGTTCATGGTCCATCACATCAAGTTCATCTCCGAGCCCCTGGCTAAGCTCGAGGGAAGCGATGAGCTGGTCGCCCAGCAGGCCAACAAATGGCGTGAGGTCGGCAAGGACTTCGTCGCCGCGGGGAACCTGCATGCGCAGGGCGTGAACGACATGTCGAGCTGGCAGGGTGATGCCTCGAAGGCCTACCACGTGTTCATGAAGGCCATCAACGAGGTCTTCGCCCAGGTGGACAAAGCGGCCCAGGGGATGGCGCTGGGCGTGGAGATGGCCGGTGCCCTGGTGGGCGTCATCCGGGGCTTCATCTGGGATCTGATCACAGACCTGCTGACTAAGGCGATCGAGGGTGCGATCGCGGCCCTGGCGGCAGCGGTTCCTACGTTTGGATCATCCCTGGCAGCCTTCGCTGGCTGGTACACCCTGCATGTGGGGCGGATCGGGATGAAGATCTTCAAGTTCATCGAGAAGCTGCTCGCTAAGGCGGAGAAGTTCGCTTCTCGGTGCAAGCTCATCAGTAAGCGTATTAAGAAGGCCAAAGAGCGCTGCGCGAACATCTGCAAGCAGCTGAAGCATGCTGAGTTCAACCGCGGTCGTACGGTTTCATCGAAAACGCGTATCCCCAGAAGCAAACGCAGTACAGAGGTGCCTAAGGGATCCCTTCCTGGGGACACGACTGCTCATCACAAGAGTGGCGTGAAGCCTAACGTCGGTACTCGTAAGAATCCTTGGTCGGTGGGTCCGGACGGAAGTTACACAGACATCGTCAAGGACGATGTGAAGAAGCTGCCGAAGAAATTCGTGGATGCTGCCAAGAAGAAAGGCCCGAAGATCGCGATGGACGCCTGGGAGGCAATGCAGCGCGAGCGGGTGACCCGGATCGAGTGACGCGTGGGCGTCGGTGCTCTCTCCAGGAGCGAGTTGGGCTAGCGTGGGAGCACATTCAACCGTGAGGGAGCACCGATGCCGATCCTGGACCCGTACCGCGCCGACCCGGACCGCTACGACGAGCGGATGCCGTACCGCAGGGTGGGGCGCTCTGGACTGAAACTGCCAGCGGTGTCGCTGGGACTGTGGCACAACTTCGGCGATGACGTGCCCTTTGCCACCCAGCGCGACATCCTGCGCCGGGCTTTCGATCTGGGGATCACCCACTTTGACCTGGCCAACAACTACGGCCCGCCGTACGGCGCTGCCGAGGAGAACTTCGCCCGGCACCTGAGGCGGGATTTTGCCCCGTACCGGGAGCAACTGGTGATTTCCACCAAAGCCGGCTGGGACTTCTGGCCCGGCCCGTACGGGGATCTCGGCTCACGCAAATACCTGCTGGATTCCCTGGACGCCTCGTTGCAGCGGATGGGGATCGACCACGTCGACATTTTCTACCATCACCGCGCTGACCCGGATACCCCGCTCGAGGAGACTATGGGCGCCCTGGACTACGCGGTCCGCAGCGGCCGGGCCCGCTACGTCGGGATCTCCTCCTATTCGCCGAGCCGCACTCGTCAGGCGGTGGAGATCCTGAACGCGCTCGGGACCCCGCTGCTGATCCACCAGCCGTCCTATTCGATGCTGAACCGCTGGGTCGAGGAGGGGTTGCTGGACACCCTCGACGAGCTCGGCGTCGGGTGTATCGCGTTCTCACCGTTGGCGCAGGGGATGCTCACCGATAAGTACCTTCAGGGGATCCCTCAGGGGTCGCGAGCCGCCCAGGGTAAGTCGCTGTCGAAGGACCTGTTGACCGCGCAGAACCTGGAACGGATCGCGGCGCTGAACCGGATCGCAGCCGACCGGGGGCAGACGCTAGCTCAGCTGGCGATCGCGTGGGTGCTGCGGCGCCCCGAGGTGACGTCGGCGCTGATCGGCGCCTCGTCGGTCAGGCAGCTGGAGGACAGCGCAGCGGCGGTCACCGGGCTTGGTTTCAGCGAGGCCGAACTGGCGGCTATCGACGAGCACGCGCGCGACGGCGGGCTCAACTTGTGGGCCCGGCCCAGCCAGGTCGAGTGATCCGCACGCGGGTACGCAGCCAGGCGCCCCATACCCGTATCACCGAACCGCGGAGGCCGGTGGTTCAGCAATGGTCACCGGTTCGTTGAACTTCGACAGCGTATAGGTGACCTTCAACGACCGATTCGTGAATTGACGGATTCGGTTCTGATCGTCGATCAGGAGCTCATGCGACAAGGACTTGTGCTTCTGTGTCGACTCGACGCTGTAGTGGTGGAGCTGTTCCTCGGCCAGGGTCTGGGGGCCGACATAGATCGCCCTCACATAGTGGACATCGCCGATCAGCTCGGCCGGCAGCTGATCCACCGTGCCCTTGAGCCAGGTGGTCGTCCCCTTGAGCCTGATGTATCGAGTGGTGCCGACAATGACGATCTCCACCACCCCATTCTTCGTCTCCGTCTGCGTCGCGATCCTCGGTCGGGATCGGTCTCTCAGGTCGACCACTCCAGAGCCCGTGGATGACTCCCTCTCGCTGTGAAAGGTCACCTCGATCGCATAGCTGGTGACCTTGGCCATGGCGGCGTTCATCTGCGCGCTGAGGGCGGTGGATTCAACCGAACCAGGGTTGGGCCCAGTCCAGCTGGGCTGGGCCGGGCTGGCGGAACTCGCGGCGCTGGGTGTGGGGCTGGGGCTGGGGCTGGAGGGACTCGGCGTTGAACACCCGGCAGCCGCCAGCGCGCACACAACAGCGACGACGGCCACCCGAAGGCTGACAGACATGATGGTGATCTCCTCGGCGAGGCTGTTAAGGGGGTCGCACCGATCCTACGTCGCCGTCCGACGACCTCGCCAACACGATCTCAACCAACAGCCATCGACAGGCCCAGACTCGTCAGCTCGCCTGATCCTGGCCGGGCACGAGGCCGAACGCCCCCGGTGCCCGGCCGGAACCAGTCTCGTCACTGCACCTCGGAGGCCGGCGGTTCGGTGATCGTCACCGGCTTATTGAAGTTCGACATCTTGATGGTGATCTTGGTGCCGGACAATGCCGAGGAACTCCGTCGGACCCGCGACTGGCTATCGAGCCAGACATCGGCTGGGCCGGTGATCCCAAACATCGACATCTCCGTGGCGTAATGCTGGAGCTGCTCCCCATCCATAGTCTCAAGGCCGACATAGGTCACCTTCGAGAAGGTGATCTTGCTAAGTAATTCGGAATTGTTAAAATCATCATTATCGGTCGTCTTGGTCCACTTAGCATCCCCTTCTTTTTTGGCGTACACGGTGGAGCCGATGATGATTATCTGCTGCTTCTTGCCCGCGACCTCTGAATCTATCTTTGCCTTCGGCCGGGACTTGTCGCTGGTGTCGGTCACCTTGGTTTGCTTGGTTGTAACCCCATTGGTTTCCGTGATAATTTCGCTTGTGGTGATGGTGATTTTTTCTTGCGAGGCCTTGATTTCTTTTGAGAATTCGGCGACGTCAACAGATTCCCCGGCTCTCCGGCTGATCTTTGCTGCGGGGCTGGACGCTCCGGCGCTGGACGCTCCGGCGCTCTGACCGGTCTTTGCTCCGGGGCCGGAAGACGTGGAAAGGCCGGGCAGTGAGCAGCCGGTGACCAGCAGAGCACAGGTGGCGGCGACGGTGACCAGGCGACGGCTGACAGACATGGTGAATCTCCTCGATGAAGGACACGGACTACCCAGATCGTATGTCGTCGGGGTCTATCGCTCCGGCCCCTACCATGGCCGGTTATGACCTTCACCGTCCGCGCGTCCAGCAGCCCCGCCCCCGAAGAAGTCCGCCGGGCCGCGGTCGCACGGCCGGTCCTGGGCGAGGTCTACACCGACCATGGTGCGCAGGCCACCTGGACCCCGGACCGCGGCTGGCATGACCACCAGATAAGCGGGCTGGAACCGCTGGCGATGCACCCGGCGTCGGGGGTCCTCCACTACGCGCAGGAAATTTTCGAAGGCCTCAAGGCATACCGGCGCGACGACGGCGGGGTCCAGCTGTTTCGGCCCGACCAGAACGCGGCCCGGTTCGCCCGCTCCGCGGCCCGGCTGGACATGCCGGCGCTGCCCGAGAGTGATTTTCTGGAATCGGTGACCCGCCTGGTCCGGCTGGATCAGGCCTGGGTCCCAGATCCCGACGGCGAGCAGTCGCTGTACATCCGCCCGTTCATGATCGCCGACGAGACCTTCCTCGGGGTACGGGCGGCGCGCCGCTACCGCTACCTGGTGGTGATGACCCCGGCCGGGCCGTACTACCCGGAACCGGTACGGCTATGGGTGACCCCCACGTACACCCGGGCCGCTCCCGGCGGGACTGGTGCCGCCAAGTGCGGCGGAAACTACGCGGCATCTCTGGCGGCGGCCCGCGAGGCGCAGCAGCACGGCTGCGGGCAGGTGCTGTGGCTGGATGGCGCCGAGCACCGCTGGGTGGAGGAATGCGGCACCATGAATATCCTGATGGTGAGCGCCGCCGGTGAACTCGTGACCCCGGAACTCACCGGGACGATCCTGGCCGGGGTGACCCGCGACAGCCTGCTGCGGCTGGCCAGCTATCACGGTCTGACTCCGGTGGAACGCCGGGTCGAGATCACCGAGCTGCTCGACGGGGTCCGCAGCGGCGCGATCGTCGAAGTGTTGGCCTGCGGCACCGCCGCCGTGGTCACCCCGGTCACCGGTTTCGCCACCCCCGACGCGGGTGAGTTCATTGTCGGCCAGGGCGAGGTGGGGCAGCGGACCCGAGCCTTGCGTGAGCACCTGGTCGCCATCCAGTACGGCCGGGCCGCCGACCGGTACGGCTGGACTGTGCAGATCTGATCGACGCGGTGAACCTAGCTCACTCGGTCAGTCACCGCGATGGCCGGCGGAACGGATCGCCCGCAGCCAGGTCCGGTCGTACATCACCGGCAGTTCGCTGGAAGTGGCCCGCGAGGGCAGTGGTCGGCTGGCCTGCCTACTGCGCCATTCGGCCCGGGCCCGGGCCCGGTGGTCGGCGTCCAGGCTGGCCAGGATCTCGTCGAGGACCCGCAGGATCGAGCCGTGCAGCACCCACTGGCGCGGCTCGTGGGTGGTGACCAGCATCAGCTCGGTGAGTACGGCGCGGGTCTCCATCAGCAATTCCATGTTGTCGCGCAGGAGCTCTTCCAGCTCGGCCTCCGCCCCCCGGGTCTCGGCCTCCACCAGCCGTCCGAAGGAGTCGATGCACTCGCCGGTGTCGCGCAGCACCACCGCGAACACCGACCGGAGCTCGTCGTCGAAGGCGTCCTGCGGGTCGAGAGCGTCCGGGGCCTGTTGCAGCATCGCCATGAACAGGGCCCGGCAGGCCGAGGCGCAGGTCTGCAGAGATTCCAACCCGCTGCGTAACAACGGCACCACATCGGCGCGGCCCAGCGCCCGCGGGTTCCACTGCCAGATGTCGTGGACCGCGTCGATCTGCTCGCTGGCCCGGCCGATGGCGGTGGTCGCGGTCCGGGCAGACCGTAGCCGCTGCTCGACCGCTTCGCCGGTGACCGGGTTCTCGTCGAAATGCTCAGCAGCCTCCCGGAAGGTCTGCGCCAGGGACTGCGCCACCCGGCGTACGGCGGCGGCGGCCGAGGGTACCGGGATCGGTGGCGGCCACAGGATCGGCAGCGCCACCCCCACCGACACCCCGACCAGGGTGGTCAGCACCCGGTTCTCGGCGAGGATCTGCTGCCCTGAGGCGGCCAGGATCACCATCGCGCTGATCGGGGTCTCCAGGAGCTGATCGCCAAGCCGGAACACCTTGGCCAAGATCAGCGAGCCGAAGATCACCAAGCCCAACGACCACCAGGAGAGCCCGACCCACAACGAGACCAGCAGCGCTACCCCGATCCCGATCACGACCGCGCCGACTCGGACCAGACCCATCCGGGCCGACCCGGCAGCGCTGGCCTGGATCACCAGCAGCGCCGTCAGCGCCCCGGTCAGGTCGACCCGGCCGTCGGTGACCAACAAGGTCACCAGGTAGCCGAGTACCCCGCCGACGGTCAGCCGCAGCAGGTTCCCGATCACCGGGGTCAGCCGCTCCCGGACCCCTTTCCAGGTGTCGGGGTGGCCGGGCCAGATCTGGTCCAGCAGCCGGAGCATGACCCTACCCACGGTCGACCTGCCCATATGCCGACATGCTGCCCTCGGTATGCTCCGCCGACCCGTGCGGTTCGGTGAGCAGGATTATCCCGCAACCGGGGGCCTACGCGCACCCTGCCCTGGCCCCGCGCCCAGGGCTCGGAGCAGATCTCTACGAGCGGCACGTGTTGTCACCGCCGGGTGGTAGCGTGATAGGGGTCGCGAGCACCAGCGGTGTCGCCATGATGGGTTGCCGCTCGACGACGTACGAATAATAGCAAGAGCTTCCCGATTATCCCGCTGGGCTGAGGCGGGTATCCGGTTCAATAGTGCAGTCGTAGGGAGATGAGATGGTGTCGTTGGAGGAGATCGCCGATCATTTTCGGCAGATGGCATGGCGACAGGTGAAGGTTGAGGTCGGTCCGGCGAGTCCGGTTGCGATTGCGCGGGCGCGGCGGTTTGTGGTGGATTTGGTGGGGGTGGAGTTGCCGCCGGAGTTTCCTCGGTTGTGGGAGTTGACGAATGGGATTGATTATTCGGGTGCGGTTCTTTTCGGGGCTGAGGTGATTGTGGAGCCGTCTTTGTATATTCAGGGGTTGGTGGAGGAGAATGAGATGTTTTCGCCGCCGGCTCCGTTTGTGCATGTGGGGTCGCGGGGGGATGAGTGGATTAGTTGGCATTCGCAGGAGGATGCGTATTATCTGGTTGATAAGATCAGTGACGATCCGATGTTCAAGCGGGTAGGGTTCATGGACATGCTGTGGCATTACATCGCCGAGGGGCTCGAGATGACGTATAACCAACTGAAGAGCGAGGGGGAACTGTGACTGATTTCTCGGACGCATTCGAGGGCGTAGGGCGGGCAGTGCTGGCGGCGGAGGGTTTCTCCGTCGATCCCGGCGAAGGCGCGCCAAAGGGGATCAACGCCGACGGCACGTCAGATGATGGCGCCGTGGAGGTCACCGTAACCGACGGCACCCTCTCAGCAATCCGGATCAACGTGCATGCGGTCCGCGCAGACGCGGTACGAGATCTGGAGAAATCCGTGCAGCAGGCCGTGAACCAGGCGCTGGAGACATACCAGACCGATGCCCTAGCGGCTCTGGAATCGGTGAACCCGTCCTTCGCGGAGCTGCAGTCCATCGTCCGGCAGACCCAGGAGCAGCTGAGCACCGCCTTCCGGTCGACGATGCAGCGCGCAGTCGCCGACGCCGACCGGGAAGCCGACGCCGGCTGGCGAGGAGCGCAGTGATGTCCGATGTCGTTTTCAGCCCGGAAAAATGGCAGTCCGGCGGCGACGCCCTGAGCCGTGCCGCCGAGAAGTGGAAGGCCCAAACCGCGCCGATCATCGCCGCGATCGAAAAACCCATCGAAGGGGCTGACCAAGGCGCCACCCTGGTCGATATGGCGGTGACGGTGCTGTGCGGACCGGTCGGCGCCGTGGTGACCGAGATGATCGACGGAATCGTCGAATCCCTCCAAGCCACCGCCCACAACATGGGCGAGACCGGCAAGGAATACGCGGCCGTGGAAGAGCAGAACACCGGCCTCGCGAGACAGATCCTGGGCCCAGAGAGAGGATGATCCGATGGCGGTGATGCTGCCTGGGGCGCTAGTAGAGGCGCTCAACATCTGCGGTTTCAACTGGCCATCGACGAACGAAGACCAGTTGTGGGAATGGGGCTCCCAGGTACGGTCCCTGGCCGCGACCACGCCGACGCTGCGGCAGGCCGTCGAGGAAGCACTCGCTGACCCGTCCCGGGTGAATCAAGGGCCCGCGGCCCAAGCCTTCGCCCGGCATCTGCAACGGGAAGGCTCGCCACTCGAGACCCTGGACGATTTCGCCAACCTAGCTAACGCGATCGGCGTAGGCGCCAACGGCGTCGCCGTCTTGGTGGTCGGCCTCAAAATCCTGGTTATCGGCCAGCTAATCATGCTGGCCATCTCGATCGCGACAGCGATCGCCTCTGCCGGTGTCGGCTCGCTCGGGGTCCCAGCAGTCAAGAAGGCCGCCGAGATCGCCGTAGAACAAGCCATCGAGCAGATCATCGACCAGATCCTGAACTCGGAATGACGACTCGTACCGAACAGTGAACCGGTGGTGCTGGGTGGACCGCCTGCGTCACTGGCCGTCGAGTCGGGGCGGCTGCCAGATCCCAGCCGGGACCCTGGTCCGGGGAGTCGGGCCCGGATTCGCGGAGCGGTACAGCACGTACGGGCGGGTCACGTAGCCGACCGGGATACTGAAGGCGTGGACCAGCCGGGTGAAGGGCCAGATCAACAGGATCAAGAAGGCGCAGAACCCGTGCAACTGGAATGACCACGGGGCATCCAGCATCAGCCTCACATCGGGATTCAAGGCGAGGATCGACCGGAACCAAGGGCTGATTCCCTCGCGATAGTTGTATGCCTCGCTGAAGGTCGTGGTGAGGGTGTTCACCATCCCCGACAGCAGCACCGTCGTCAGCACCAGGTACATGATCACATCACCGACGGTGGTCGCTTTGCGGACCGCCGGCACCAGGATCCGCCGAGCCAGCAAGATCGTATAGCCGACTACGATCATCAGCCCCGACACCCAGCCGCCGGACACGGCGACCAGATGGTAGGAATGCTGGCTGATTCCCAGCCCATCGGTCCAGGCCTTCGGGATCAACAGCCCCATCACATGCCCCAGGAAAGCGAACAGCAGACCAAAGTGGAACAACGGCCCGCCAATCCGCAGCCAGCGCGATTCGTAGATCTGTGAACTGCGGGTGGTCCACGAGAACCGATTGGACCGGTAACGCCAGATCATCCCGACGACGAACGTCGCGATCGCGATATAGGGGAAGACCCCCCAGACGAAAATGCTCATTCAGGCTCCCAGCAGGTCCGCGTCGTCGTGTGGGTGGGGGTTGAGGCGGGGATCGATCCCGTACGGTTCGAGGCCGACATCCTCAGTCTCGGGCCCGTCGCGCAGCAGCCGCGCCACCAAGTCAGCCTGGTCACCGTCGAGCGCCGGCAAGGTAGCCTGCAACGCCCGGACCGCCGCCAGCCACGGGGAATCCCGGTCGGTGAGAGCCAGGCCCAGCAGCTCGACCCCAACCCGGTGCCGATTCAGCAGCTCCCAGGCCACATCCAAGTCGCCTACCGCCCCGAACTCCAGCAGCACGCTCAGATGATCCGGTAGCTCGGCGTCATTGACCTGCCAGCCGGCCCGCCGGTACGCCTGCTTGAATTCCACCAGGGCCACACCACGCTTGCGGCTGTCACCGTGGGTGTAATAGGTCAGGTGCAGCGCGCATCTGCGGGTGTAGTCGAAGGTTTCTACGAATGTGCGCTGCGCGGGCCCCAGACCCGTCGCGGTGAGGTGATCGACTAGCTGCTGCAGCGCCGGGCCGATCGGCTCCGGCAGCGCCTCGGCGGCCCGCCGTAATGCTGGCAGCCGCTGATACAGCTCCTCGCCCGGATAGTCGAGCAGCAACGAGACCAGCTGCCAGGTGGCCCGGACTACGACCTCGTCCCGTTCCCGCCGCGGCACCCCCGCGGCGCGGAGACGTACCGGAGGCAGCCAGGTCCTCATCGTGAGCTCCGAGCCGGGATTCCGCGCCCGTCCCAGTCGAGATACGCGCCGCTCGACTTCCGCAGGCCACCGATCGTGACCGGGATCGGCCCGCCACCACGAACCGGATCGCCTTCACCGACCGGGCATTCAGTGTTGATCGCCTCCAGCGCATGCGCCTGCTCCTGGTGCGAGGTGGGGATCACGTACCGCTCGTCGTATTTGGCGATCGCCAGCAGCCGGAACATGTCCTGCATCTGCTGGCCGGTCATCCCGACCCGGTTCGCGATCTGCTCCTGCGGCTCGTTACCGAGATTAAGGTCACGCATGTACGAGCGCATCGCCGACATCTTCTGCAGCACCGCCCGGACCGGCTCCACATTGCCGGCGGTGAACAGATTAGCCAAATACTCCACCGGAATCCGCAACGCGTCGATCGCCTGGAACAGGTTAGTGGCATTCTCGGCGTCGTGTCCGGTCGCGGCCAGCGAATCCACGATCGGTGACAGCGGCGGGATGTACCAGACCATCGGCATGGTGCGGTATTCCGGGTGCAGCGGCAACGCGACCCGGTGATCCAGGATCAGTTTGCTCACCGGCGAGCGGCGGGCCGCCTCGACCCAGTCGTGGGGGATCCCCTGACGTTCGGCCTCGGCCCGGACCTGCGGATCCTGCGGATCCAAGAAGACGGTCAGGGACTTCTCGTACAGCCGGTGCTCGTCAGGCTCCGCAGCCGCCGCTAACACCGCATCCGCGTCGTACAGCATCAGCCCGATATAACGCAGCCGGCCCACGCAGGTCTCGGCGCAGACGGTCGGGATCCCGTTCTCCACCCGCGGATAGCAGAAAGTGCACTTCTCAGCCTTGCCGGTCTGATGGTTAAAATAGATCTTCTTGTACGGGCAGCCAGAGATGCACATCCGCCACCCGCGGCAGCGGTCCTGATCCACCAGAACGATACCGTCCGATTCGCGCTTGTAGATCGCGCCCGACGGGCAGGAAGCAGCGCAAGCCGGGTTCAGGCAGTGCTCGCAGATCCGCGGCAGATAGAACATAAACGTCTGCTGGAACTCGAACGTCACCTTGTCCTCGATGCCCTTGAGCATCGGATCCCGGTGGCCGAACTCGACCGTCCCGCCCAAGTCGTCATCCCAGTTCGGGCCCCACTTCGGCACCATCGGCTCGCCGGTGATCAGCGAATGTGACCTGGCCACCGGGAAGTGCTTCTGGGCAGGGGCGTTGAGCAGGGTCTGATAATCGTATGACCAAGGCTCGTAATAGTCGTCGATCTCTGGCATCCGTGGATTGCCGAAGATGTTCAGCAGCTTGTGGAACCGGCCGCCGCCCTTAAGCCGGAGCCGGCCTCGCCGGGTAAGCTCCCAGCCACCCTCCCAACGGTCCTGGTCTTCGTACCCGCGCGGGTAGCCCAGGCCAGGGCGGGTCTCGACATTGTTAAACCAGACGTACTCGGTTCCCGAACGGTTGGTCCAAGCCTGCTTGCAGGTAACCGAACAGGTATGGCATCCGATGCATTTGTCGAGGTTCATCACCATCGCCATCTGGGCCATTATCTTCATCGTGGTCGGTCCTTTCCGGCTCAGAACTCGACGTTCTGGGAACGCTTGCGGATCATGGTGACCTCGTCGCGGTTATTCCCGGTCGGGCCGTAGTAGTTGAAGGCGAAGCAGAGCTGTCCGTACCCGCCGGCGATATGGGTCGGTTTGATCATGATCCGGGTCATCGAGTTGTGGATCCCACCGCGGCGGCCGTCGCGTTCGGTGAGCGGCACCGCGATCACCCGGTCCTGGGCGTGGTACATGTAAACCGTCCCCTCCGGCATCCGGTGCGAGACGATCGCCCGGCAGCTGACCACGCCATTGCGGTTGACCAGCTCCACCCAGTCGTTATCCCTGATCCCGACCTTGGCGGCGTCCTCCCGGCTGATCCAGATCTGCTGGCCGCCACGGGACAGGGTCTGCATATACCAGTTGTCCTGGTACTGGGAATGGATTGCCCACTTGAAGTGCGGGGTCAGGTAGCGCACCGAAACTCCCAGCTCATTCACCTGCCCGATCGGGGCCTCCCCGAAAAGCTGGGTCATGTTGAGCGGACCCCGATACGTGGGCAGCTGCTCACCCTGGGCCACCATCCAGTCGTGATCCAGGAAGAAATGCATCCGGCCGGTCAGGGTGTGCCACGGCTTGAGCCGTTCGGTGTTGATCGTGAACGGGGCATAGCGGCGTCCACCCGACTCCGAACCGGACCATTCCGGTGATGTGATCACCGGCTGTGGCTGGGCGACAATGCTCTGGAAGGTGATGTGTTTCCCCTCATTCTCGGCGGCCAGGTCATGCAGCGGGACCCCGGTCCGCTTCTCCATGGTTTTGAACCCCTCTGTTGCCAGATACCCGTTGGTGGCGCCGGCCAGTGACATGATCGTCTCGGCCACATCGATGCCGTTCTCCAGCCGAGGCCGCCCCTTCGCCGGGCCCTCGCCGCGGGTGCCGTTCTTGCCTTTCAGGTACGCGATGGCGCTGGTCACATCGGTCATCAGGCCCTTCTGGGCGGTGCCTAACGTGTCCAGCAGCGGGCCGACCGCGCCGTACTTGGCGCCGATCGCGGTGTAATCCCGTTCGACCACCGTCAGCCGGGGCATGGTCACCGCCGGGATCGGGTCGATTTCGCCCTGGGCCCAGTACCGCGCGACCCCGTGAGGCATCGCCATCGCATCGGGCGAGTCGTGCATCAGCGGGGTTGCCATCACATCCCGGCGCACCCCGAGATGGTCCTCGGCCAGCTCGGACAGCTTGTCCGCCAGCAGCTGGAAAGCCTCCCAGTCCGTCCGCGCCTCCCACGGCGGGTCGATCGCCGGCGTGAAGGGGTGGATGAACGGGTGCATGTCGGTGGTGTTGATGTCGTGCTTCTCGTACCAGGTGGCCGCCGGCAGCAGCACATCCGACATCAGCGTCGACGAGGTCATCCGGAAGTCCAGGGTGCACAAGATGTCGAGCTTGCCTTCGGGTGCCGGCTCGCGCCAGAGCAGGTCCTGGGGCCGCAGCTCGCCCTCGGCCTCGCGGGCGGTGACCGCCGAATCCGTACCCAACAGGTGCTTCAGGAAGTACTCGTCACCCTTGGCGGTGTTGCCGATCAGATTCGAACGCCACAGCGTCAACGCCCGCGGGAAGTTCTCCGGGTTATCCGGATCCTCGACCGCGAACCGGAGCTGGCCCTGCCGAAGCTGGTCGACGATGTACGCCGGCGCCTCCTGCCCGGCCGCCGCCGCCTCGTCGGCCAGGGCCAGCGGGCTCCGGTCAAACTGCGGGAAGAACGGCATCCAGCCCATCTTGGCCGACTGCACGTACAGATCAGAGATCACCTTCCCGGCAAAGGCGTTGTTGCCGAGGTCCTTCGCCGACAAGGTGTCGGCGTCGAAAGTGTCGTAGCGGTACTGGTCGGTGTGGATGTACCAGTAACCGGTGTGGATCATCTGCCGGGCCGGACGGTGCCAGTCCAGGGCGAAGGCCATGGTCGCCCAGCCGGTGATCGGGCGGGCCTTCTCTTGCCCGACGTAGTGGGCCCAGCCGCCGCCGTTGCGTCCCTCGCAGCCGCACAACTGGATCAGGGTCAGCATGGTCCGGTAGATGACATCCGCGTGGTACCAGTGGTTTGTCCCGGCGCCCATGATGATCATCGAACGGCCTTCGGTGTCGACCGCGTTCTGGGCGAATTCCCGCGCCACCCGGATCACCTGGGCGGCCGGTACGTTGGTGATGGCCTCCTGCCAGGCCGGGGTGTATTGGCCCTGTTCGTCGTCGTAGCCGGCGGGCCAGCTGCCCGGCAGGCCCGGCCGACCCACCCCGTACTGGGCCAGCAGCAGGTCGAAGACCGTGGTCACTACCCGGTCCCCGACCCGGCGGGTAGGTACCCCGCGACGCAGCCCGAACGGCTCCTCGGTCTCGTTAGCGAAGCAGGGCAATTCCACCTCGACCGGCTCCCAGCCGGGGGTGTCCATCAGGGTCAGGACCGGCTCAAGGTCACCCAACCGCAGGTTCCAGCGGCCCAGGTCGGCATCCCCGAAACGATGCCCCAGGGTGCCGTTCGGGCTGGCCACCTGGTCGCTCACCTGGTCCCACAGGACCGGCTTGAACATCGCATGAGCCTGGTCGGCGATCGGGCCGTCAAGGTCACCGGCGACCAGGTTCTTGCCCATCCGGTACGAGCCGTCAGCCTGCGGCTGCAGGGTCACCAGGAACGGGGAATCGTTGTACGTGCGGTTGTACTCCTCGAAGAACGGCACCCGCCGATCGACGAAAAACTCCCGCAGCACGACATGGCCCATCGCCATCCCCAGCGCGGCGTCCGTGCCGGGCGCGACCGGGACCCATTCGTCGGCGAATTTGGTGGCCTCAGAGTAGTCCGGTGACATCACGACAACCTTCTGGCCGCGGTAGCGGGCCTCGGTCATCCAATGCGCGTCCGGGGTCCGGGTCAGCGGCACATTCGAACCCCACATGATCAGGTAGCCGGCATCCCACCAGTCACCCGACTCCCGGACATCGGTCTGGTCGCCGTACACCTGTGGCGAGGCGGGCGGCAGATCGGCGTACCAGTCGTAGAACGACAGCATGCAGCCGCCGATCAAGCTGTGGTAGCGGGCGCCAGCGGCATGGGAGACCATCGACATCGCCGGGATCGGGGAGAAACCAGCGATCCGGTCCGGGCCGTACCGTTTGATGATGTACGTATGGGCGGCGGCGACTAGCTCTATCGCCTCATCCCAGCTGGCCCGGACGAAACCGCCCTTGCCGCGGGCCTGCTTGTAGGTGCGGGACTTCTCTTCGTCCTGCACGATCGAGGCCCAGGCCAGGACCGGGTCGCCATGGCTGCGTTTGGCCTCGCGGAACATGTCGAGCAGCACGCCCCGGATGTACGGGTGGCGGATCCGGGTCGGGGAGTAGGTGTACCAGGAGAACGAGGCGCCGCGGGGGCAGCCGCGCGGCTCGTACTCGGGCCGGTCCGCACCCACCGACGGGTAGTCGGTCTGCTGCGCCTCCCAGGTGATGATGCCGTCCTTGACGTACACCTTCCACGAGCACGAGCCGGTGCAGTTCACGCCGTGCGTCGAGCGGACCACCTTGTCGTACGCCCACCGGTCGCGGTAGAAGGAGTCGCTGATGCCGCCTTGCTTGGTGATCGAGCGGTGGTCGGGTGAGACAGTTCCCTTGCTGAAGAACCGGCCGGTGTTCACCAGCAGGTCGGTCAGCGGGTTGTCGATACCCGGGGTGTCGCTCATGCGCTGTCTCCTTCGTCGGCTGGGGCGCGTTCAGTGGGGACCAGGGTCAGGGGGGTGGCGCGGCGGAGCTGGCCATGGCAGATGGAGTCCTGCACGAACGGGTCCAAGGTGACCTCGGTGCCGGGCTGGCCGGCGGCGGCGGTGGCGCCGCGGATCAGCCCCCGGTGCAGGGCACAGACCACGTCCGGTCGGGCGGCGGCCAAATCCCGGAACGGGCAGTGGTAGAGGGTGATGCCGACTTCGTCGCCGCTGCCATGCAGGTCGAGGCTGACCTCGTAGCCCCACTGGTTCATGACGTCGAGGACCGCGCCCACCGCAGCCAGCCAGGCAGCCGACGTGGAGCCGGTGTCGACCGGGTAGATCCCGGACTGCTCCTGGGCCCAGGCGAACCCGGCCTCCTCCGGGCAGACCGGGGCATCGCCGGTGAAGGCCTGCGCCAGCAGCTCGGCGAGCATCTTGTAGTACCGCTCGGGCTGGGGGGTGGTCTGGGCCGCGGCGTAGAACTTGCGGGGCCGGCCGACCCCCTCGACATGGTCCGAGACCGTCACCCAGCCGGCCCCGACCAGCTGATTGAGGTGGAACCGGACAGTGGTCACGTGCAGCCCGACCCGGGCCGCTAAGTCAGCCACCGACAGTCCGTACGGACGCTGGGTGGGGGGCACCTGGGCCAGCTCGTCGAGGATCCGGCGACGTACGGGTGACTCCAGCAGTCCCTGGGGATCGGGAGCGGTGGCGGCCATGGAAGCAGTCCCTGTCATCTGGTGAACTCTTCCTTTTATTCCAGCAGCAGCGTCCGTTTCTGTCAACGGAAGACTCATGTTCCACAGCGGTGGTCCGGGCTCCGAGACGGGCCATTCCCAGCCGCCAAAGGGCTCTGACCAGGGATCATGCGGTCTCAGGCACCGGGGTGCGCCTCAGGGATGCGGGTGGCCTCTGCCGATGATGATCCTCACAATGGCGGTTTTACACCATGCTCGAGTCATGTTAACTTCCCGTCGTGCCACGAGAGCCGAAGGGGTCGGGCTGGGTCCTGACGATGTCCACCGTCGGGTTCACCCTGATGTTCGCGGTCTGGCTGATGTTCGGCATCCTCGGAGTCCCGATCAGCAAGGAACTGGGCCTGTCGAAGGAACAGTTCAGCTGGGTGCTGGCTGCGGCCACCCTGAACGGCTCGATGTGGCGGCTGCCGGCCGGGATCATCACCGACCGGGTTGGCGGGCGCAAGGTGATGGCCTTCATGCTGTTCGCCTCGGCGATCCCGACCTATCTGGTCTCCCGGGTCGACAACGGCACCCTGTTGCTGGCGCTGGCCTTCCTGGTCGGCTTCGCCGGCAACTCCTTCAGCGTCGGTGTCGCCTGGAACGCCGCCTGGTTCACCCGTCACCGGCAAGGCTTCGCGCTCGGCGTTTTCGGCGCCGGCAACGTGGGCGCCTCGGTTACTAAGCTGATCGGCCCCGGGATCATCACCGCCACCGCCGGCACCTCGTACGCGTTGGGCGTGGTCGGCGGGTGGCGTCTGATCCCGGTGGTTTACGCGGTGCTGTTGGTGCTGATCGGGGTCTTGACCCTGCTCATTACTCCCGCCCAGGACCGGGCACCCGGCTCAGCGAAGCAGCTGTCACAGATGCTGGCGCCGCTGCGGCACCTGCGGGTCTGGCGGTTCTCCCTGTACTACGTGGCGGTCTTCGGGGCGTACGTGGCGCTGTCCGGCTGGCTGCCGACGTACCTGATCGAGAACTTCCACGTTTCGCTGCCGACCGCCGGGCTGCTGACCTCGTTGTTCATCTTCCCGGCCTCGCTGCTGCGGCCCCTGGGCGGGTGGATCTGCGACCGCTGGGGTGCGCGCCGGGCGATGTACGCGACCTTTGCGGTGATGCTGGTGACGTCTGGGATCTTGATGATGCCGAACGGGCATATCGTGATCGCCCATCCCGACGGCTCCTACAGCGAACACCTGGGGTACGCGATCTCGCTGGTGCCGTTCATGATCCTAGTCTTCCTGCTGGGCTGTGCGATGGGTATCGGGAAGGCCGCCGTGTACAAACACATCCCGGAGTATTTCCCCGACAATGTTGGTTCGGTCGGCGGGCTGGTCGGGATGCTGGGCGGCCTGGGTGGTTTCCTTTTGCCGCCGCTGTTCGCCTATGGTCAGTCCTGGAGTGGATTCCCGTCGGCTACCTTCCTGGTGCTATTCCTGCTGGTTGTGATCTGTACGGTGTGGATGCACTGGACCGTCTACCGGATGTTGCACAGCCGCAGTCCGCAGCTGGCCGACGATCTGGAGGATCCCGGCCCCAACGCCGTCGCGTCGAGCCAGGACGGCCTCGACATTCCCGCCACCGTAGCTGAGGAGCGCTGATGAAGACACAGACCCGGACCGGTGAATGGCTCACCTCCTGGGACCCGGAGAATGAGCAGACCTGGGACCGGTCCTTGGCCTGGCGGACGCTGTGGATCACCACTTTCTCCCTGACCATGTGCTTTGCGGCCTGGTTCTTGCCCAGCGCTCTGATCCCGAAGCTGAACGCGCTGGGCTACCAGTGGACGCCGAGCCAGCTGTATTGGATGGCTGCGATGCCGGGGCTGTCGGCGGGGCTGCTGCGGATCGTGTGGACGGTGCTGCCGCCTATGATCGGCACCCGCAAGATGGTCGCCCTCACCTCGATCCTGCTGATTGCCCCGGTGCTGGGCTGGGGGGTCCGGGTGCAGGCCCCGACCGCGCCGTACTGGGAGCTGATGACGCTGGCTTTCCTGGCCGGTATCGGCGGCGGCGCTTTCTCCGGGTTCATGCCGTCTACCTCGTATTTTTTCCCGCGGCGGCTGTCGGGGACAGCGCTCGGGATCCAGGCCGGGATCGGTAATTTCGGGGTCTCCCTGGTGCAACTGCTGACCCCGTGGCTGGTCGGTTTTTCGATGGTCGGCTTCCTGGGCGGCTCGCAGAACCTGCGGGTGGTGGGCGGACCCAGCCAGGAGGTTTGGTACCAGAACGCGGCCTTTGTCTGGATTCCGCTGTGCCTGGTTATCGCCGTGGTGGCCTGGCTGATGCTGAAGTCGGTCCCGGTCAAGGCCAACCTGCGTCAGCAGTTCGACATTTTCGGCAACCAGGACACCTGGTGGATGACCCTGCTGTACATCATGACCTTCGGTACCTTTTCGGGTCTGTCGGCCCAGTTCGGACTGCTGATGACCCAGCTGTACGGGACCGGCAACCCGGCGATCGTTTCCGGCTCGGGTGCGGCAGCCCAGGTGCTGGTGGCGGGATACCAGCTGCCGGACCCGGCCGGGTACGTCTTCCTCGGGCCGCTGGTGGGCGCCGGCGCCCGAGTGTTGTTCTCACCCCTGACCGACCGGATGGGCGGCGGGATCTGGACCCTGATCTCCGGGATTGGCCTGATCGGCTCGATCGCGTTCACGATTACCGGGTTGAATCCCGACCCGACTTCGGCGGCCACCCTGAACGCCGGCTTCTCCCGGTTCCTGTGGGGGATGCTGCTGATTTTCCTATTCTCCGGGATCGGTAACGCCTCCACCTTTAAGCAGATGCCGATGATTTTCGAGCGGCGCCAGGCCGGCGGGGTGATCGGCTGGACTGCGGCGATTGCGGCTTTTGGCCCGTTCCTGTTCGGGGTTGGGCTGAATTTCCTGGGGGCGGTGCCGTTCTATGTGGTCGGTGTGGTCTGGGCGGTCGGCTGCGTAGTGATCACCTGGTGGCGCTACGCCCGCAAAGGGGCCCCGAAACCCAGCTGAGATCCGACAGAACACGGCCGAAACCCCTCGCCCCACGAGGGGTACAGGGGCTAATACCGCTACCGTGTTCTACTCGGCCCGGCTGTGGCCCCGGGCCTTGCGTGAGCATCTGGTCGCTCTCCAGTACGGCCGGGCTGCCGACTCGTACGGCTGGGTTGAGCGGTCAGCGGCCTACGTCGCAGCTCAGGCCGGTACGGTAGTGGCGTCGGCTGAGAAGTCGCCGGTTGCGCGGGCGTTCTCGAGCCATTTCTCGAAGATCGGGGTTGGGGCCATCGTCTTTTCGTCGAGTTTGTTGTAGGAGAAGGAGGCGTCCATGGCGGATTTTCGTACGTCGTAGTGCACGACGATCCGCGACGGGTGTTCCTCACCTGCCTCCCGATAGGCATAGAACAGATCATCGCCAGTCGCCGCAAGGCCTCTTCCCAGAGTTAGCTGCCATTCTTCGGTGGTGCTGCCTACGGGTTCTTTCAGGATGGAGTCGAGGTAGTATTCTCGGACCGCTGGGTGTCCTTCAGTCTGGTAGATGACGAGGGTCGTGAGGAATCCTCCTACGTAGGAGGTGTAGATCCAGATGTCGGTGACTTCGGGTCGTCCGTCCATGGCATCGACTGCCAGCTGTAGTTGTGCGGTCGAGGTCTTTTGGAACTGTTCTTGGATGGCGGGGTTCATGGTGTTCCTGGGTTTAGGCGGGTATGGTGGTGGCGTCGGCTGAGAAGTCGCCGGTTGCGCGGGCGTTCTCGAGCCATTTCTCGAAGATCGGGACTGGGTCCAGTCTCTTTTCGTCGAGTTTGTTGTAGGAGAAGGAGGCGTCCATGACGGATTTTCTTACGTCGTAGTGCACGACGATCCGCGACGGGTGCTCCTCACCTGCCTCCCGATAGGCATAGAAGAGCTTCATGGCTTCAGCTGAGATTCCGTCGCCCAGAGTCGCCTGCCATTCCTCTGTGGTGCTTCCGACGGGCTCCTTCAGCGCCGTGTCGAGGTAAAACTCCTGCACTGGTTCATGTCCTTCCACGCCGTAGGACACGAAAGCTGTCACGAATCCGCCTACGTAGGAGGTGTAGATCCAGATGTCGGTGACTTCGGGTCGTCCGTCCATGGCGTCGACTGCGAGCTGTAGTTGCGCGGTTGAGGTTTTTTGGAATTGTTCTTGGATGGCGGGGTTCATGGTGTCCTGGGTTTAGGCGGGTATGGTGGTGGCGTCGGCTGAGAAGTCGCCGGTTGCTCGGGCGTTCTCGAGCCATTTCTCGAAGATCGGGATTGGGGCCATCGTCTTCTCATCGAGTTTGTTATAGGAGAAGGAGGCATCCATGGCGGATTTTCGTACGTCGTAGTGCACGACGATCCGCGACGGATGTTCCTCGCCTGCCTCCCGATAGGCATAGAACAGATCATCGCCAGCTTCTGCGACGCCGTCTCCCAGGATTTCCTGCCATTCTTCGGTGGTGCTGCCTACGGGTTCTTTGAGTATGGAGTCGAGGTAGTATTCTCGGACCGCTGGGTGTCCTTCAGTCTGGTAGATGACGAGGGTCGTGAGGAATCCTCCTACATAGGAGGTGTAGATCCAGATATCGGTGACTTCGGGTCGTCCGTCCATGGCGTCAACCGCGAACTGTAGTTGCGCGGTTGAGGTTTTTTGGAACTGTTCTTGGATGGCGGGGTTCATGGTGTTCCTGGGTTTAGGCGGGTATGGTGGTGGCGTCGGCTGAGAAGTCGCCGGTTGCGCGGGCGTTCTCGAGCCATTTCTCGAAGATCGGGACTGGGTCCAGTCTCTTTTCGTCGAGTTTGTTGTAGGAGAAGGAGGCGTCCATGGCGGATTTTCGTACGTCGTAGTGCACGACGATCCGCGACGGGTGTTCCTCACCTGCCTCCCGATAGGCATAGAACAGATCATCGCCAGTCGCCGCAAGGCCTCTTCCCAGAGTTAGCTGCCATTCTTCGGTGGTGCTGCCTACGGGTTCTTTCAGGATGGAGTCGAGGTAGTATTCTCGGACCGCTGGGTGTCCTTCAGTCTGGTAGATGACGAGGGTCGTGAGGAATCCTCCTACATAGGAGGTGTAGATCCAGATATCGGTGACTTCGGGTCGTCCGTCCATGGCGTCAACCGCGAACTGCAGCTGCGCGGTCGAGGTCTTCTCGAACTGCTCTTGGATGGCGGGGTTCATGGTGTCCTGGGTTTAGGCGGGTATGGTGGTGGCGTCGGCCGAGAAGTCGCCGGTTGCGCGGGCGTTCTCGAGCCATTTCTCGAAGATCGGGACCGGGTCCATCGTCTTTTCGTCGAGTTTGTTGTAGGAGAAGGAGGCGTCCATGGCGGATTTTCTTACGTCGTAGTGTACGACGATCCGCGACGGGTGTTCCTCGCCTGTCTCCCGATAGGCTTCCCGAAGTTCGACGGCGGCGTCTGCGACTCCTTCAGCGAGGATCATCTGCCATTCGCGGGTGGTGCTGCCTACCGGTTCTTTCAGGACCGTGTCGAGGTAGTAGTCCTCGACCGGCAGATGACCTTCCACACCGTAGACGACGGAACCGGTGAGGAAGCCATCGATGAAAGTGGTGTGAATCCAGATGTCGGTGACTTCGGGTCGTCCGTCCATGGCATCGACTGCGAGCTGTAGTTGCGCGGTCGAGGTCTTCTCGAACTGTTCTTGGATGGCGGGGTTCATGGTGTCCTGGGTTTAGGCGGGTATGGTGGTAGCGTCGGCTGAGAAATCGCCGGTTGCGCGGGCATTCTCGAACCATTTCTCAAAGATCGAGACCGGGGCCATCGTCTTCTCGTCGAGTTTGTTGTAGGAGAAAGAGGCATCCATGGCGGATTTTCTTACGTCGTAGTGTACGACGATCCGCGACGGGTGCTCTTCGCCTGCTTCCCGATAGGCATAGAAGAGCTTCATGGCTTCAGCTGAGATTCCGTCGCCCAGGGTCGCCTGCCATTCCTCTGTGGTGCTTCCGACGGGCTCCTTCAGCGCCGTGTCGAGGTAAAACTCCTGCACTGGTTCATGTCCTTCCACGCCGTAGGACACGAAAGCTGTCACGAATCCGCCTACGTAGGAGGTGTAGATCCAGATATCGGTGACTTCGGGTCGTCCATCCATGGCATCGACCGCCAGTTGTAGTTGTGCGGTTGAGGTCTTCTGGAATTGTTCTTGGATGGCGGGGTTCATGGTGTTTCTGGGTTTAGGCGGGTATGGTGGTGGCGTCGGCTGAGAAGTCGCCGGTGGTGCGGGCGTTCTCGAGCCATTTCTCAAAGATCGGGGTTGGGGCCATCGTCTTTTCGTCGAGTGTGTTGTAGGAGAAGGAGGCGTCCATGGCGGATTTTCGTATGTCGTAGTGTACGACGATCCGCGACGGGTGCTCTTCGCCTGTCTCCCGATAGGCTTCCCGAAGTTCGACGGCGGCGTCTGCGACTCCTTCAGCGAGGATCATCTGCCATTCGCGGGTGGTGCTGCCTACCGGTTCTTTCAGGACCGTGTCGAGGTAGTAGTCCTCGACCGGCAGATGACCTTCTACACCGTAGACGACGGAACCGGTGAGGAAGCCATCGATGAAGGTGGTGTGAATCCAGATGTCGGTGACTTCGGGTCGTCCGTCCATGGCGTCAACCGCGAACTGCAATTGTGCGGTCGAGGTCTTTTGGAATTGTTCTTGGATGGCGGGGTTCATGGTGTTTCTGGGTTTAGGCGGGTATGGTGGTGGCGTCGGCTGAGAAGTCGCCGGTTGCGCGGGCGTTTTCGAGCCATTTCTCGAAGATCGGGATTGGGTCCATCGTCTTCTCATCGAGTTTGTTATAGGAGAAGGAGGCATCCATGGCGGATTTTCGTACGTCGTAGTGCACGACGATCCGCGACGGGTGTTCCTCGCCTGCCTCCCGATAGGCATGGAACAGGTCATCGCCAGCTTCTGCGACGCCGTCTCCCAGGATTTCCTGCCATTCTTCGGTGGTGCTGCCTACGGGTTCTTTGAGTATGGAGTCGAGGTAGTATTCTCGGACCGCTGGGTGTCCTTCAGTCTGGTAGATGACGAGGGTCGTGAGGAATCCTCCTACGTAGGAGGTGTAGATCCAGATGTCGGTGACTTCGGGTCGTCCGTCCATGGCATCGACCGCCAGCTGTAGTTGCTCGATCGAGGTCTTCTCGAACTGCTCTTGGATGGCAGGATTCATGATTTCTCCTTATCAATTAGGGAACCTATGCTTCGAGCGGGTTCCATCGATCCATTCTGTCACGAGGAATCCCGTTGGTCTTCCTCCCGTGCCGTACTGGATTTCTATGTTGACTTTGACGGATTTGGGCGGCGTGGCATTGAGGGCATCGGCCCAACGCTGCTCCATGTTTTTCCAGGCGCCCTGGTTAGTGGAGGAGAGCTGGGAGACGATGTTCTCCCGGGACCCTGCGCCGTCGAAGCGGTCGGCGATCAGATGGCCCGAGTCATCGGCGGCGGTTTTTCCAGTGGGATTTTGGTAGGTGTACGAACTGCGGGCGCGGCCGCTCTTCTTGAGGATCAGCGGGTCGGCGATCACGGTCTTGATCCGGCCCTGAGAATCAGTCGTGTACAGGTAGCGGGCCCGCGAACGGCCTCGGCTTGAAACGTAGGCGATGTCGGCCTTGAACTTGCCGAGCGTGTTCTTGTCGAAAGGCTTCCGGTCGAATTTAAGCTTTGGGTTGATGTGCTTGAGTACACCGCGTAGCTTCTTCGTGGGGGCTTTGACGGCCATCACTCGCCTCCCAGGAAATAGCCGACGGCGGCGTCTATGCCCTTGTCGATCGCGAGCTCGACTGCTTTCTTCACCAGAAAACCGCCCGGGCCTGCTGCGATCGCCGGCACCACCAGGATCAGCTGGGCGATCACGACACCCTTCAGGACGACCACAGCGTCGGCGCATAGGTCTACCCCGGTGGCGGCCAGGTCGGCGCCCTGCCCGAACTGTTCCAGGAAGTGGAGATTCGAATCCGAACTGCGCAGCTGGGCGATGACCTCGCTCAGCGCCGGCCCCTCGTTGTTCTTCGACAGATGGGCCACCGCGTCCGTCATGTCGGAATGCGACGAGTCGATGGTAGTCGACAGCTGCCGCAGCGAGTCACCCCACTGCCGCAACACGTCTTCATTGGTCTGCGGGAATTCATACCCCAGATAGTGGATGGCCTCGACCAGCCAGCCGGGCAGAGTGATCGCCACGACTCCTCCTCACAGGTTCGCGATGGCGTTGGCCGCCTCGGCATTGGCCTCTTCGGCGTTCGCGTACTCGGTGCCGGTCGCGGTCAGCATCTCGCCGACGGCCCCGAAACCCTCGGCTATGCCGTTGATCGTCTCGGTGAATACCTCCAGCAACGGGGGCACCACCAGGCTGAGGGCGACATCGGCCGGGTGTTCGCCCCGGCCGCAACCGAGCGCGTCCACGCTCATCGCACCTAGGGTGGCGGCCACCTTACTGGAAATGTCAGCGCCTTCCTGGGTGAAGACGGCGCCGCTTCTCGACCAGGATTCGGGACGGAACACGACCTCACTCATCGCGGGGTCCTCGCGTCAATCGTCCCCATCGCCCGCTGGTAGGCAGCGGCGAAGTCAGCCGAAAACTCACGCAGCTTCTCGTGCAGGTCCCGCATCGGCATCGAAACCTGAGATGCCGCCTGGAACTCCTCCACCAGGTATCGGTGCAGAACGGTATTGACCGCCTCGACGATACGTTCTTCGATCTGGTCGATGGTGCGCTCGGGCTGCGAAGCCCACATGTGGTCGACGCGGATGCTGGCGATCTTGAAGTCATTCATCACCACGGTGACCCGGTCCTGACTGTCCGTGCCTGACAGCCTGCGAGAGCTGCTCAGCTCGTAAGCCTCATAGTCGAAGGGGGCGACCCCTTCTTCAGCCCACTGTTTCGTCTGGTCCGTCAGCTGGGCGAACAGCTCCGGCATGGTCGGTTGGTTCATGTCGTCCTCCAGATGGGGGAGCAGTCACCTCATCTAAACACATCCTGAACCCCGGCACAAACGCGCCCGGTGGCCGTCGCCTGAACCGTCAGCCGCTCACCGCTGGCGCCGCATGTCGTGCCGAATCTTCGCGCTGAGCCGTCGGCATGACTACCGCGGCCGCTGGCCGCAGCGGCTACCGGGCTAGCGGGGTCACCGCGCCTGAGATCACCCGCGCGGTACCGTGAGCTCCAAGAGCCAAGCCCTGGGCCTGCGGGTCAGCGAAGGCCAGCAGCGTCCCAGTCGGGGCGCCGTCATCGACAAACACCTCCACGCTGGAGCGGTCGATGTAGACGTGCAGGCGTACCTTGCCGCCGACCGGGTGATAGGGCACCTCTCGGCGCAGAGCGAACGGTACCTGCCCGCCTTCGCGTCCCGGCACGTTCTGCAGCCCGCCGGACGTACGGTCCAGGTAGAACACTCCCGAACCGGGAATAACTCCTATCCGTACCTCTTGCAGCGCGCCCTTCACATTCCCTCGGCACAGGCTGAGCCAGGCGTCGCTGGCGCCTGTGACATCCAGCTCGAGGTCGATCTCGACGCTACGGCCGGCCCCCAGCGGCACCGTCCCATGAGTCACAGTACGGCCGGTGATGTCTGCGGCTCGGCCGCGTAGCGCCGCAAGCTCCGTAACCGGCTGTTGCAGCAGTGTCCGTACGCCGTTGCGCGTGGTGAGCGTCAGCTCGCGGGGCACGCTCATCTGGCCGTGCCAGCCGACGGTGGGTAGCGAGTACGGGTAGCGCCAGTTACCCATCCATCCCAGCCAGAGACGCCGGCCCGGGACTTTCTCGAACGTCTGGGCCGCGTAGAAATCCTGACCGGCGTCAGTGAAGCGGATGCGGTCATCCTCGGGGGTAAAGGTGAAACCGTCGAAGTCGCCGACGAAATACTGAGCCGTCGATCCGGCCGTCTCCTCGTTATCGCCGACGGACAGGGTCAGCACCCAACGGGTCTCACCCGTGGAGACATCATTGATCGGGAACAGGTCGGGGCATTCCCAGACGGCGGCGTGTGAACCCCGGCCCTGCCCGAAATCGCTGGCGTGGCGCCAATTCGTGAGGTTGGCGGAGCGGAACACGGCGATCCGGTCGCCTGTGGAGACCACCATCACCCAGGACTTTGTGGGCTCGTGCCAGAACACCTTAGGGTCGCGGAAGTCCTTACGGCTGTCGTTGGGGATGACCGGGTTGCCGCGGTGGCGACGCCAGGAACGTCCCCGGTCCGTGCTGAACGCGATCGACTGGGCCTCCCCGCCCCGGGTGGAGGTGTAGACAGCGACGAGGCCACCGCCGGGCACCAGCCCAGAAGTGTTGGCGCCGTCGTGGACACAGCTACCGGACATTGCCAGCCCTAAAGAGTCATGCCCGAGCGCCGTCCCCAGCGGGCGCCAGTGCACCAAGTCCGTGGCTACGGCGTGCGCCCACGTCCCATCCTGCTGGTGGAAGAGGTGGTACTCGCCGTCGTGGAAGATCAAACCGTTGGGGTCGGCCAGGTTCCCCTGGGCGGGGCTGTAATGGTAGGCGGGGCGGAAAGGATCCGCGGGGTCGTACGCCCGGGGGGAAGGACTTTGCGCCGCAGCCGGGAGGTACCGGCTGAGGGCAAGGCCTCCGGCCGCCGCTCCAGCGCCGAGCAGGAGAGCACGACGACCGAGATATCCGCTGATCATGGCCCTTATCCAACCTCACCTGCGGTTCATGACCGGCAGGGCTAAGGGCTACAGAATCAGCGCTTCCGGCTGAGACAGCCCAGGTACGGGTGGGTTTTCTGCTCACCGGGCGGACCGGGAGCAGGGGCGGCAGGTCGACCGTGGGTAGGGTCGTGCTCCGGCTGCTGGACCAGATCTGGCCCGGCCACCCCGACACCTGCACAAGGGGTCCGGGAGCGGCTGACCCCGGTGATCGGGATCGGGGTAGCGCTGCCGGTTCCGGTACCCTCGGCCGCCGCCGTACGACGGGTGGCGCAGCCGGCAGGCTGACCGGCCACTGCCCTCCCGGATAACCGCCAGTGAGCTGCCGGTGATGTACGACTGGACCTGGCTGCTGGCGATCCGCTGCGCCAGCCACCGCGCCGTGGCCAGCACAAGAATTCGCAAAACTGGGCCCTCGGAACCCGCCACGCCTCGCTGAAGACCAACCGAAAGCATGGAAACCCCTCATCCTGCTAGGGGTTACGGCAATAACGCCGCTACCGTGAGCCCATGAGCAGCCGATCCTCGGTCACCGCCATCAACGCCGATCCGGTGAACACGCCCCAGGCCTTCCCGGACGAGGAATTGGGCGTGATCAGTTTCGAGGCCCCGTTCTACCCGGCCCGTCCGGCCCGGCTGCGGCCACGGGCGAAACGGCGCCGGGTCTCGGAACGGGTGATCCCGGAACGTCCCTTCGAACCCGACGGCCGCAATCCGGCGTACGTGACCTGGCTGGTTGACCAGTGCATGCTCAAGGATGCGTCGACACTGGCCCGCCAGCTGTCCGGGAACCACCTGATGTGGTCCAACCCGTACGCCGCGCCGGACCCGCGGGCGGCGGTAGAGAAGGCGTCGGTCTGGTTCACCGCGTACCCGTTGTCGTTGGTGACCGCCCGAGGCCAGTCATTCATCGCGGCGCTTGGGGCGCCGGCGTTGTGGGAAGCCTTCGAGCAGATCGGGATCGATGGGGTGCACACCGGCCCGCTGAAGCTGGCTGGGGGGATCTCCGGGTGGGACCTGACCCCCAGCATCGACGGGCATTTCGATCGGATCTCGATGGCGATCGACCCGCTCTTTGGCACCGAGGACGAGTTCCGCGAGCTGTGTATCGTCGCCGGCGAGCACGGCGGTACCGTGATCGATGACATCGTGCCTGGTCACACCGGCAAGGGGGCTGATTTCCGGCTGGCTGAGATGGATTACAAGGACTTCGCCGGGATCTACCACATGGTGAGCATTCCGCGGGAGGCCTGGGATCTGCTGCCGGAGGTTCCCGAAGGGGTTGACTCGGTCAATTTGACCGCCGAGCAGGAACAGGCGCTGGCCGACAACGGCTACATCATTGGCGCCCTGCAGCGGGTGATCTTCTACGAGCCGGGCGTCAAGGAGACCAACTGGTCGGCGACCCGGGTGGTGTACGACGTCACCGGTACCCAGCGCCGCTGGGTGTATCTGCACTATTTCAAGGACGGGCAGCCGTCGATCAACTGGCTGGACCCGACCTTTGCCGGGATGCGGCTGGTGATGGGTGATGGGCTGCATTCCCTGTTGGACCTGGGCTCGGGTGGGTTGCGGCTGGACGCGAACGGCTTCCTCGGGGTAGAGCGACGCTCCAGTAACGCCCCGGCCTGGTCGGAGGGTCACCCGCTGTCCCAGGCCGCGAATCAGCTGATCGGGTCGATGGTCCGCAAGGTCGGCGGCTTCACCTTCCAGGAGCTCAACCTCACTATCGACGACATCGTAGAGACTGGTCGGGTTGGGCCGGACCTGTCGTACGACTTCATCACCCGGCCCGCCTACCACTACGCGCTGGCGACGGGGGATACCGAATTCCTGCGGCTAATGCTGCGTGAGGCGCTGGCAGCCGGGGTTGACCAGGCCTCGCTGGTGCACGCGTTGCAGAACCACGACGAGCTGACGTACGAGCTGGTGCACTTCGAGACCCGCCACCAGGCTGACCGGTACACCCTGGGCGGGGTCGAGATGACCGGCCGGGAACTGGCCGAGACGGTACGGGAGGGGCTGCGGCAGCGGATCTGCGGCGACGCTGCCCCGTACAACGCGCTTTTTGTCCGCAACGGCATCGCCTGCACCACCTTGTCGCTGATCGCCGCCAGCCAGGGGATCGACGATCTGGACCGGATCGGCCCGGAACAACTGGTCCGGCTACGCGACGCGCACCTGCTGCTGTGCGCCTTCAATGCCTTGCAGCCGGGGGTCTTCGCGCTATCGGGCTGGGACCTGACCGGTGCGCTGCCGTTGGACCGTACCGAGGTCGCGGCCCTGATCCGTACCGGCGACACCCGCTGGATCGAGCGTGGCGCGTACGACCTGGTCGGCGAGAACCCGGACGCCACCGCCTCTTCGGCGGGGATGCCGTTGGCCCGCTGCCTGTACCCGAATCTGCCCGAGCAGCTGCGTGACCCGGACTCGTTTGCCTCCCGGCTGGCCCGGATGCTGGCGGTACGCAAACGCTACGGGCTGGCGACCGGTTCCCTGGTGGCGGTGCCCGAGGTTTCTCACAAATCCCTGCTGGTGATGGTGAACCGCCTACTCAGCGGCCAAACCCAGGTCACCGTGCTGAACTTCTGCGGCGAGCTGGTGGAGGCCCGGGTGCAAGCCAGCGAGATCCCCACCGGCCGGGTGATCGACCTCACCTCCGGGTTGGAACTGGGCGATGTCGACGAACTCGGCGGCTTCTCTTTGCCGCTGGGCCCCTACCAGGCGGCTGCCCTGGTCGTCGACGAAACCCCGGCGCCACCGCGCCCCGTCAGGAGGAGGGTGAGGGCAACCGAGCGCAGCAAGAGCTAGCGCAAGGCCGCGGACACCTATTAGGACCAGATGACGACCAGCGGGGATTTGGTCATGATGATCGAGGCCTTGCGTAGTTGCGGCCCGGAGCCGTTGCTCATGTGGCAGCGTTTCTGCTGACCGTCGATGACGCAGCCGAAGTCATATTGGACGACGCCGAGTGGGCCAGAGGTACTCACGATGGCGGGATTGTCGGGGCTTGGCGCGAAGGAGACGTTGTTCAGGGTGTTCTGAGCCTCCTGGTTCATGGTGCGTTCAACGCTGCCCTCCTGGGCGGTCGCGGTGCCCTGCTCATTGGAAGGGCTGATGGTGAGCCCGCAGGCCGAGACCAGGGTTTTCGCGGCCAGGCAGTCGGCCACGGTCTTGCGGAGGGTGGCGCGGAAGGCAGCGACCCCGGCCTCGGACAGGTTCGGTTTCAGGCCGGCAGTCTCAGCCACCGCGCTGGTGAACGTGAGACGGTCTGGGGTCACGGTGTGATACTCGGTGTCGATACCCACGGTGTACGTGCCGGGCGGCAGCAGCGGCATGTCGGTTGCGGGTCGTACCCCGTCGATGGTGACCGGGAGCCCGTGGAAGGCTTTCAGATTCACCGGGGTCAGGGCCGGTTCGAGTTTGGTGATGAGACCATTCGGCCGGGCGGTGACCACCAGCAGAGCTGGTTGGTCACCGATGGTGTATTGCACCGCAAAGTGGAGGGGCTCCCCGGGGGCCACCGAGGGGACAATGATGTTGCTGATCGAAGCCCGTGTGGCTGATGCCTTCAGTACCGCATTCACGATCAGACTACGGTCTTGCTGGTTGTTGTCGACGAGGTAAGAGCGGACCTTATCAGCGTCGCCTTTGGCGTACGCCGTCATAAAACTTTTAACCGCATTCTGGGCGCGTCGCTCTACCGTGGCGCCCGGGCCGATCAGGAAGTAGGCGACCAGGATCCCGGCCACCACCATGATCAGGGCTCCGGTGCTGAGCAGCATGTACAGCGTCGGGGTGCGTCTCCTGCGGGCCGGGGTGGGGGCCGGGTCCGCAGCGGGAGGCTGTGAGGTGCGGGTGGGTTGGGTGATCTGCGAGAAGGGCTGGACCCGACTCGACGGGCTCTGGAGGAACGAGCTCGAGCTCAGGGCGCTGATATGGGTCGACTCGCCGTGATCCATCCCCGTCGGGTAGGTGCTGGGCGTGGCGCCGCTCTGGATTCCCGAGCCGCTGGGACTGGACTCGGCGTGGATTGCCGAGCCGGACGGCTGAACGTTTGAGGTTCGGGAAGGGGTCGACATCGACTGGGGTCCTGTCGATCCGTACGGCGGTAGCGATCCGGATAGGTCCGAAGGTCCCCAGAAGCCAGAAGAGTGGGCGCCGGGTTGGGCGCTAGGAGGGTGAGGGGTCATCTGTTCCTCCGGGGCTGCTGTCGGGAAGACCAGACTCAGAGCCAGGACACGGTCAGCTCGGGCTTGGTCATATCGATCGAAGCGACTTTCAGTTGAGGACCACCACGGCTGAACTCACACGAAGTAGGTTGCCCCGCTTTCGTGCATCCGAACGCATAGTTGACCTTGGGTAGTGTCCCGGAAGTCTTTGCGATGGTGGGGTTGGTGGCATTCAGGATCAGCTTGACGCTATCCAGGCCGCTGGTGTCCATGGTCCGCTGCACGGTGCCTTCCTGAAAAACGTATTCGCCGTTCGATGCGGGGACGGTGAGCTTGCAGGAGGAGGCCAAGGTCTTCTCGGCCAGGCAGGCTTCCACGGTCTCTTTGAGCTTGGCCCGGAAGGCGGTGGTCCCGGCCTCGGACAGGGCCGGCTTGAGTTCCTTGCCGACGGTGATCGTGTCCGTCACGGTCACGGTGTTTGGCTCTTCAACCGTATAGTACTGGTTATCTATGCCGATGGTGTATGTGCCCGGCAATACCGTGGGGGTCTTCTGCTCAGATTTTACCCCGTTGACGGTGACCGGGAGCCCCTCGAATAGCCGCAGTACGATCCGCGTCATCTCCGGCTTGAGTTTAGGGGTCTCGTTCTTGTTCTGCGGGAGGGTGGCTTCAATGGGCAGAATGCCCTGCTTGCCGCCGATGGCGTAGCCGACGTCGAAGGCGAAAACCTCTTTCTGCTGCTCCTTTGGCTCTGGGATTTTGATGTCCGTGATCGGAGCTTTCTTCAGTGACTCCTGGAGCACAGCGTCGGTGATCAGACTCCGGTCGACTCTCTCGGAGAGGTAACTCTTGACGTCCTCGGCCTTGCCGGCGGCTAGGGCGGTCATGAACTTCTGGACCGCCTCCTGGGCCTGGGCCTTGGGGGACTTAGCGAAGCCACTCGCCAGCAGATAGGTGATCAGGGCGATAACGACGATCAAGGCCACCCCGCCCCCGATCAGCAGTGGCACCGTGAACTTCTTCCTCGGCGTTGCCTGGCCGGGAAACGGTCCTCCCAGCTTGGGGCCGGGGTGCGTACCGGGCAGTCCTCCCGGCTGGGGGGTGCTCTGCTGGGCGTAGGGGTTGGGGCCCGGCTGGGGATAAGGGCCTTGGAACGTCGGTCCGGGATGCTGAGTGGGTCCCTGGCCGCCCGGGGCGCCGTACGGTGCTGACCCGGGCGACGCTGGGCCAGGCTGAAAACCGGGCGGCTGAGGGTTGTGCGGAGACGTCATTCATCACTCCTTGGCTCTGACGTGCGTCAGCCTACCGGGGCGGGGGATCGTGCCGTCAATTCTGCGATCTCGACGGGGACGGTTATCGAAACCGGATTGTGATTTTCAGGATGCGGGGCAGCGGGGATGCCCAACGGGCAGGGCCCAATCACGATCGGGTGGGGCTGGGTCGGGTTCGCGCCGCGGGTATCTGGTGGGGGCGAGTCGTACTGGTGACCCGGCCGGATGGGATCATGATTCGGTGTGCTGTGGAGCCTGTGGAGGGTGATCGTGGCGGTATCGATGCTGCGACTGCGCCCAGCGCCGGGCCGGGGGCGCTGCCCGGCGGCGGGAAACCGGTGTTGGGGCCCTGGCACACTGGATGAGGCCTGCGAGATGCCGCCTGATGCGGTCTTGTTCGGCGGCTGCGGGAAGATCCTGTGTGCCACAGCCATACCCAGAACCCTGGAGGTAGCCCGATGAGCGGTATCGGACCGTTCGGCTCTCAGATGTCGGGACGGCCCGGCCCATACCCGAGTGGGCAGGGCAGCCCTGCCCCATACCCGCAGAGCCCTGACACGTCCGTATCCGGGCTACACGGCCCGTACGGGACTGGTACGCCGACCTCACTGCCGCCGTCGCCGCCAGTTCGTAACCAGTATGAGACCCACCTGGCTGGTACTGCGCCGCAGTTGCCGCCGTGGAGCCATGGCGATGGTGCCCAGACGGCCTCCTGGGCTGCTGTCTCCCAACAGCCTTCGCGGGGCACGCCCCCCGCTGCGCCGCCACCGAAGCGTCGCAGCAATGCCAAACTGATCGGGATCGTGACGCTGACGGTGGCCTTGCTGGCCGGGACTGGGGTTGCGGCCGGGATCTTCCTGTATCGGGCCAGCAACGGCCCGGTCGGCATCTCCACACCCACGGTCACGCCAAGGCTCAACCCCGGTGGCGGGGAAGAGGGAACCCCCAGCCGGCGTTCGGTCAGCCCTCGACCTAGCAGTGATCGCCAGGTTCAGGTCTTCCAGGACTTGGTGGTCGAGTGGCCCCAGGGTTGGAACGTTCATAGCCACAATCCTGACAAGGGTGAGGTGAGTTTCCACTACGGCAAGGGGCAGGTTTGGGTGTACATCTACGTGTACGGGAACAAGCCGCCCTGGGATGCGGCGCACAAGTGTGGGAATGTGCTGACCAACTGGAGCCAGAACCCGACCAAATACAGTGTCAGCAACGTCACGGTGACCCAGCAGCCGACCAAGGTCGACGCCCCGGCCGGGTTCAATGCCGCCATTTGCGGCGCGAACGCGATCTATGGTCAGAACAACCCTCATTTGCGCCACTTCACCTGGCAAGGGGTCTATCGGGAAAGCGACGGGCTTAATATGTGGGTCTGGACCGAGATCGTCGATGGCGCCTCGGTGCCCACAGCCGATATCGACTTCTTCCGGCAGCAGGCGATGAAGGCGATCACCACCGCCAGCTGACGCCGTAGACTCGCCGTCGTGAAAGTCCGCCAGCTGAGTACGGTGCACGCGGTCGGGGACACCCGGGTGCTGCACAAGGAGTGCAAGTCGCTGCTGGCGGCCGGCTACGACGTGGCGCTGATCGCCTCGCACCCGTACGACGAGGTGGTGGAGACGGTCCCGGTGTTGGGCATCGGGACCGCCCGGAACCGGTTGTGGCGGATGACGGTCTCCGCCTGGCGGCTGCTGCGGCGGGCCCTGGCCGAGGACGCCGACATCTACCACTTCCACGACCCAGAACTGATCGGGGTCGGCCTGGTGCTGCGGCTGCGCGGCAAACGGGTCGTCTACGACGTACACGAGGACGTCCCGAAGCAGATCATGAACAAGTTCTGGATCGCGGCGCCGTTCAAGCTGCCGCTGGCCGTGGCCGCGGGCCTGGCCGAGCGGCTGGCCGGGGTGGCCCTGTCGGGGATCGTCACCGCGACCGGGTCGATCGCCGAGAGATTCCCGCCCCGCAAGACCGTGGTGGTGCAGAACTTCCCCGAGGCCGAACTGGCCGAACAAGTGAACCCGAAGCCCTTCCAGGAGCGCCGCAACGCCTTCGTGTACGTCGGCGGGCTGTCCGAACAGCAGGGCCTGTTCGAGATGTTAGACGCTTTCACCCGGCTACCGGATGGGCTGAGCGGGGTGCTGGCCGGCACCTTCAAACAGCGAGAGCCCGAGGCCCGGGCTCATCCCGGCTGGTCCCGGGTACGGTACCCGGGGGTGGTGGGCCGTGGCGAGGTGGTCGCCGCGCTGCGTGACGCGGTCTGCGGCCTGGTGTTGGACCATCCGATCACCAACTATGTCGAGGCGTACTCGACCAAGATGTTCGAATACCTCGCCTGCGGGATCCCGGTGATCTGCTCCAATTTCCCGCTGTGGACCGAACTGGTGCAGCGCTACCAGTGTGGTGTGGCGCTCGACCCGTTCAACACCGAACAGGTCGCCCGCTGGATCGTCCGCTACCACGAGGACCCCGACCTCGCCCGTACTCACGGCGAGAACGGCCGCCGGGCGATCGCCGAACATCTGAATTGGCAGGTCGAATTCGCGAAGCTGCGAGGCCTGTACGAGCGGATCGCCCCGCGCTGAACCTTCGAGACCCGGAACGAGGAGCACTCAATAACGCCACGAGACCCTTCCATAAAAGGGTGTCGTCGGGATACGATCGTCGCTCACCCGAGTCGAGAGGTTCAGGATGGGGACGCAGTCACAGCAGGCCGGGGGCAGAGGGGACCGGTCGGCTCCGGAGGCCGGGCGGGTGCAGGGCCACTGGCTGTTGGCGAAGCTCGGCAAACGGATCCTGCGGCCCGGTGGGCGGCTGCTCACTGCACGGCTGCTGGAGCAGGCGCAGCTCACCAGCAGCGATGACGTGGTGGAACTCGGCCCGGGGGTCGGTGCCACCGCCGAGGTGCTGTTGCGCGGCAGGCCGCGTACCTACCGGGGGGTTGACCCCAACCCGGAGGGCCGCGACGCCGTCCGCGGCATCCTGAGCCGCCATCCGCAAGCCGAGTACCTCGTCGCTGACGCCCGAGAGACGGGGCTTCCTGATGCCTGCGCGGACCTGGTGGTCGGGGAGGCGATGCTCACTATCCAGGATCAGCAGGGCAAGCACGCGATCGTCGCGGAGGCCGCGCGATTGCTGCGTCCTGGCGGCCGGTACGCGATGCACGAGATGGCCTGGCTGCCGGACTTCACCGACGAGGAACGCGAGGCTGCCCGCAGGGAACTTTCCCGGGTCATCAAGGTCGGCGCCCGACCCCTGACCCTGGAAGGTTGGACCGAGCTGCTAGCCGCCCATGGCCTGGTCGTCGACTGGTACGACCGGGCGCCTCTCGAATTGCTCGAACCGCGACGCCTGATCAGCGACGAGGGATTGTGGGGTGCGCTGCGGTTCTGGCGCAATGCTCGCCGGCTTCCCGGCGCCCGCGACCGGCTGCGGGCCATGCGCCAAGGATTCCAGCTCCAGGGCCGTCTGATGGGTGGCATCGTGATCCTGGCTCGCAAGGCGCCGGCCGATGACTGACGACCTGGTCCTCGACGGCGTCACCTTGATCCGCGGTGACCAAGTCCTGATCGAGGGCCTGGACCTGGCCGTCTCACCCGGGCAGACTCTCGCCGTGACCGGGGCGTCGGGGGTGGGCAAGACCACCCTCCTGAAGGCCATCTGCGGGCTTAGCCGCTGCGACGCCGGTTCGATCTGTCGTCCCCAGGGCCGCCAGGCGCAGGTATTCCAGGAGCCCCGGCTGCTGCCTTGGTACAGCGCCCACCGCAACGTCGCCCTGGTGGTCGGCGGCGACCACCCGGACCTGATCGCTCAGCAGTGGCTGGGCCGGGTCGGGCTGCAGCAGTCCACGCACCTCTACCCCCGGCAGCTGTCGGGTGGCATGCGGCAGCGGGTGGCGATCGCCCGGGCCCTGGCCACCAGCCCCGCCTTGCTGCTCGTCGACGAGCCCTTCTCCGCTTTGGACAAACCCCTTGCCGCGGCGCTGCGCGCTGACCTGATCCAGTTGCTCGCCGAGGAGCAGGTCGTCGCCGTATGGGTCACTCACGACCTGGAGGAGGCCGACGAGGTCTCCCACCTTCACCTGCGCCTGGACGGCCCGCCCGGCACCTGGCGCCTCACCACCGATACCGCCATCGACAAGGAAGAACCAACAGAATCATGAAACGTCGCTCCCTGTTCACCCTCGCCGGCCTCGGGCTGCTCGGCGCCGGCCTGGCCGGCTGCTCGCAGCAGTCGACATCGAGTCCCAGCCCGTCGGGTTCGGCGTCGAAGCTGGAGACCCTGCGCGTCCACGTCCCCACCACCTTGGCGTTCATGGCGCCGATGGCTTCCTTCGGGACCCTGGGCAGACTCGACGGCCTCGTCGCGAAGACCGACGTCCAGAATTGGGCCGACGTGGAGATCATGAAATCGCTAATCGTCAACGGCAAAACCGATCTGGTCGCCACCCCCTCGTACGCGGCCGCGAACCTGTTCACCAAGGGGCTGCCGATCCGGCTCGCTGCGATCACCGTCTGGGGGATGCTCTACGTCCTCGGCCCGCAGGGATCGTCCGCGCAGGGAGCCGAAGGGCTGAAGGGCAAAAAGGTTGCGGTACCGATGCCCAACAACATGCCCGACCTGGTCTTCCGCTACCTGATGACCCAAAGCGGCATCCCCCTCACCGGCGGTGCCGACGGGGTCGAGGTGGTGAAGTACGAACAGGCATCCGAGATCACCCAGCCGCTGATCTCCGGGCAACTGGACTACGCGGTCCTGCCCGAGCACGTCGCCACCGTCGTCCAGGGCAAGGCCAAGGAGGCCGGCAAGACCCTGGACCGGGCCGTCAATCTCCAGGAACTCTGGGGCAAGGTCACCGGCCGCCAGGCGCGGTTCCCGATGGCCGGCGTGGTGGTGCCCGCGAAGCTGGCCGACGCGAACCAGGCGCTCGTCGGGGGAATCCTGAACGAGCTGGAGGCCGCGGTCGCGCAGGTCAATGCCCTCGACCAGAAAGCCCTCGCCGCGATCACGCAGAAGACGAAGGTGCCCGAGGCCGTGGTGCGCGGCGTGATCCCTCGACTACAGCTGGCCATGGTCCCGGCACGGAAGGCGAAAGATGATCTGGTGGACTTCTACACCCGCCTGAGCATCCTCAGTCCCGACATTATCGGCGGCCGGATGCCGGCTGAGGATTTCTACCTGGCCGATCCCAGGTGACGTCGGCCGGTCAGGATCCGCCGCGATGGCGGGCGGTCCTGCTGTGGTGGGCGGGCTTGGCCGCGATCGTGCTGGTCTGGTACCTCACAGCGGCGCGTTACCCCAGCTACGCCTTCCCCGGGCCGCAGGCCACCTGGGAGGCGCTGCTGGGACTGATCCGGGATGAAGAACTCGGCGCCGCGATCCTGCTCACCCTGCAACGGGCGCTGACCGGGCTGGGGATCGCCTGCCTGATTGGCCTGCCCTGGGGGTGGGCCGCGGGAACTTGGCGGCCGGTCGCGGAACTGACCGAATCCTGGTCGCAGCTGCTAATGGCGATCCCGCCCATCGTGGTCGTGGTGGTCGGGGTGCTGTGGTTGGGGCCGACCGCCGCGGTGGTGCTGCTGGTGGTGGCCCTGGTAACGCTGCCCCTGCTGGTCACGACGCTGCGGGACGCCGTCGCCCATGTTGACGTGGACCTGCTGGAGATGGCGCGGCTGTTCCAGTTCGGCCTGTGGGGCACCGTACGTCGGGTGATCGTGCCGGCAGTCGTGCCACCGGTGTTGTCGGCGGTCACCGTCGCGCTAGGACAGTCGATCCGGCTGACGGTGATGGCGGAACTGCTCAGCACCACTACCGGCATGGGTGCGCAGGTGCAGCAGGCCCGGACCAACCTGGAGACCGCTGACGTGTTCGCCCTGTCTGCGGTGATGGCCGCCCTCACCTTGGCCCTCGAGCTGCTCCTCCTGAGACCGTTGCGACGCCGGCTGGAGCGGTATCGCTGAGACCACGCCGGGGTCGGCCTGATACCTGTCAGGCCAGCCCCAGCGATCAGGGTTATTCGAACCGAGTGGTGGTGCCGACCATCCGGATCCCCGCCCTGGTGATGGCCAGGACCGCGACCAGGATCATCACCGCACACCCCGCCAGCACCGAGAGGTAGACCGGGTCGGGCCAGCCGATCTGGCGGCGTGATACCCCAGTCACGACCGCCCAGGCGCTGAAGACGCCAAGGCCGATGCTGGCCGTGACCACCGTCAGGAACGGGGCCAGGGTCTGGTAGGCGATTGTCCGGCGCAGGGTCGCGGCGGGCATCCCCGCCAGCCGCAGCAGCCCGTACACCCGCCGCCCGGCGAGTACGTCGGAGATCCCCGACACCGTCATCGACACTGCCGACACGCCGCAGGCGATCAGAACGCCGACGACCGCCATCGCGGCGAACTGGTTCTCCGGGGCGTGGGCGCTGATCTCGGACCGGTCCGTACGCATGAATGTTGTCTCGGTCGACGGGTCGGTCAGCAGGACCGTTTTGACCCGCTCCAGGGAATGTGGGTCCGCGTCGGTGGCTGCGAACAGCAGGTTCGCTGGGGTCCGGGGGCCTCGGTGGGTTGTGGATTGGCCGGCTCATTGGACAGCCAGGCGATGGAGAGGCAGACGTACTCGGTGTCGGGAAGCCGGGACACACCCATCGCTGCAGCGCCGGCACGGGTCATCACAATCCCATTGCCCGATTGGTGGGCGGTCACCGTCGCGGTGACCCCGGGGGTATGTCCGAGTCGCTGCAGCACCGGTTCGGGGTCCTCGGTGAGGCTTGCCACCACGGTGCTTACTGGGAGGAAATCGGGCCCCTGCCGGATCTGTGGGACCCCGGCCGCGGCAGTCATCGCGACGACGAAAACAGTGATCGCGTACAACCCGATGACCAGCCCGGCCACCGTACGAAAACAGCTGCGGGGATGGCGGATGACCCGGCTCAGGCCCATGACTGCGGCGGCGCTACGGGCCTGGCTGACACCGCAGCGGGCAGTCCACCAGGTCAGCAGCGGCCCGACCATCACGATCCCGATCATGGTGAGCAGGAAACCGCTGATCACCAAGGTGGCTGGCAGCAGAGGCCACCTTGTGATCTTGAGGTGCGGGGCCACCCCCAGCAGCGCCAGACCGATCAGCAGCGCCAGCAGCGACACCCAGCGGGGCGCGGTTTCGAGGCGTTCCCGGGAGGCGCCCAGCGGCCCGATGTCGGCGCGCCGGGTCCGCCACCAGGCCACCACCGTCGCGGCCAGCGTCGTCACCACGACGCAGCCGATCACGACCGGCGGGCCGCAGACCAGGTCGCCGGGATAGAAGGTGCTAGACCCCACCCGCAGCCGGGCAGCTAGCGGGATCGTCGCGAGGTAGAGCCCGATTCCGAGGACCGAACCGATACCGCTGACCACCCCAGTCTCGAGGGCCGAGAGCCGAGCCACCCAAGACGGGGTCGCGCCGATCAGCCGTAGCGTCGCGAACCGTTCGCCACGTTGGGCCGAGCCCAGGTCGGTGACGATACCGATCAGCAGCAGGACCGGGATTAACACCGCGAAGGCCCCGATCACGGCGACCACCCGGTAGGCGGTTGAGGCGTACTCGTATCCGACGAAATCGGTACGGATCTGGGCCTCGCCCTGGGTGTTCACGATGCTCGGGATCGTGGCGCCGACCACTACCACCAGCGAATCCGGGCCTTCGACGGCACCCGGGTCGATGGTCCCGATGGGGGTGCCGTAGCGCTGGCCCAGCTCGTCGGCAGGTACCGAGGCGATCCGCTTCGCCAGCGCCGGCGAGGCGACGTACTCACCCGCGGCGGGGATCCGGGGCACGCCGGGGATGCGTACCGTGCTGCCTGGGGTGGCGGCTACTTTGAGTACCCAGATCATCTGGCCGGCGTGGACCTCGGTAGTGGTGACGGCGCCGACATGGGCGGTGTCAAGGACCGTATTCGGAGTGAGTTTCTGCTGCCTGCCGGCCTCCAGCTGCACCCAGGTGGAGCGCAGGCTGCGGGCGCCGAAGGCCTGGTAGGCGCTGATCAGCATCAGGACCAGGGCGACGCCGAGCATCGTGCCGGCTGCGATGCCAGCCAGTCGGCGCCGGGAGGTCCGATCGCTGGTCAGGATTAGGCGTGCCAGTGCTGGGTTCATGACGCCTCCAGCAGCCCAGATCCGGCGCTGATCAGGCCGTCGCGGACCAGGACCTCACGGTCGGCGTAGGCCGCGGTCCGGGGTTCATGGGTGATGATCACCACTGCCGCCCCGGCGGTCCTCGCTGCGGTGGTGAGCGCTTCCATGGTCTGTTCGGCTGCCAACGAGTCGAGTGATCCGGTCGGTTCGTCGGCGAAGAGGATCCGCGGCGAGCAGACCAGTGCCCGGGCGACGGCCACCCGTTGTGCCTGGCCGCCCGACATCTGGCCGGGCAGTTTGTCGATGTGGTCGCCCAGGCCCAGCCCGTCGAGGACTTCGCGGGCCCGTACCAGGGCCTGCCGCCGGGAGGTGCCGGACATCAACAGTGGAATGGTCACGTTGTCTACCGCCGACAGGTCTGCTAGCAGCTGTCCGAATTGGAAGACGAAGCCGAAGTCGTGCAGCCGCAGGGTGGAACGGGTGGCCTCGTCGAGCTGGGTGAGGTCCCGCCCGTCGAAGTGGACGCTGCCGGCGGCGGGTACCAGGACCCCGGCGAGGACGTGCAGCAGCGTCGACTTGCCCGAACCGGACGGCCCCATGACGGCCAGCACCTCGTCGCTTCGGATGTCGAGGTCTACTCCGCGCAGCGCGTGGGTGGTGCCGAACCAGAACTCCAGCCCTCGGGCGGACATGATGACCCGGGACGGGGCTTCAGCGATGACCGTCATGCGACTACCTGCCTGCGCAGTTCGCCGAGCCGGGCCGCGGTTAGGTCGATCCAGCGCAGGTCGGCTTCGATATGGAACAGCGCGTGGTCGGCGAGCAGGATGCCCGTCAGGTCCGCGGTCTTCTTAGCGCGGGTGAGGTCCCGCATCCGGGTCAGGTGCTCGGCGCGTTGCAGGTCGAGGAGCCGCTCGGCGTCGTCACCGATCATCAGGGCGATCACCGTCTTGGCGAAGAGTTCCGCCTGGATCGAGTCGGCGGGGACCGCGGGGGTGAAGATCCACCGGGTCACCTGCTCGTGGCCGGCTGGGGTGATCGTGTACTGCTTGCGTTCCGGGCCGGCTCCGGCGCTCGAGCCGAGGGCTTCGATCAGGCCGTCACGCAGCAGCCGGGCCAGAGTCGAGTAGATCTGCCCGTACGCCAAGGGTTTGGTGGCGGCGAACCACCGGTCCCAGCTGTTCTTCAGGTCGTATCCGTACCCGGCGCCGGCGTCGAGCAGGCCGAGGAGGGTCGTTCGGGTGTCCATGACGGCGACTATACAACTTATGTATATACCGAGTGTATAGAGAGGGTCGCGAAGACGTGAACTCCGATCAGAGGGGGATCAGGGCTGGGTGGGGCCGCACCAGGCGATCTGGTCCAGAATCGACAGCCGCGGCTCGAAGGCACGCCCACCCTGGTCGTACGGGGTCGGGGTGAACGAGTGGTAGCTGACCTGGATCCCGCGTTCGGCGAATAACGACTCGTCCAGGTAGTCGCGTCCCGATGGGCCAGACAGGTACCGGTCGCCGCCCAGCTCGGCGACGATCTGGGCCAACAGGTCACTAGACGAGCCGCGCGCCGTCAGGGTCGAGGCCCGCACCAGTGCGGTGTCGCAGCCCAGGTAGTCGACGATCCGTTCCAGCAGCGAGCAGCACATATCTGCCAGCCGGGTCTGCCCAGCCTGATACGTATCCTCCAGCAGCGCGACCGCGTCACCCAGGTGGGGGGCCCTGCCGTACCGCGACCGCAGGGTCTTCAGATGCTCAGACCTCCAGGGGCGGGTCTGGTTGGTCTCGACGTCGCAGATCAGTTGGCCGGAGCGTCCCTTGGTTAGCACCGGCACCGTTAGCCACTGTCCGCCCTGGATCTGGACCCGGTTGCCGTACGAGCCTTTGCTGAACGGGACCGTGTCCAGCAGGACGAACACATCGGCCTGCCGCATTTTGTCGAAGTAGCCGGTCCAAGGGGCGAAATTGGGCTGGTGGATAGTGACAATCACAGCCGAATCCGGATCATCTCGTACGCCTCAGCCCAGGGGCTTTTCACCATCAGCCCCCGGACCCGGGCAATCGACTCGATTAGCTCCCGGGTGAAATACGGCCGGCCCAGGTCTAGCTGCGAGCGGTAGTGGGTCAGTGCCCGCCATTTGGCGTCCAGGTGGCGCTGCTCGAGGGTGACGAAGGCGCTGGCGGAGAAGGTGATGTGGTTCCAGGGCAGTTCGTAGCCGAGCAGGGTGAGGTGTTTGAAGGCCCGTAGCCCCTCCGCGTAGACGGTGGCGTGGTCCTGGTGCAGGTCGGCGCCGGACGGGACCAGGATCCACTCCGGCGCGAGTTCACGGCCAAGCTGGACCAGGATCTCCAGCACCTCTTGGCGGTGGTAGCCGAGCTCCCGGACCGGGAAATCGTAGATGAAGCGGCGCTCGGCTGGTACCCCGAGCGAGTCCAGCGCCTGCTCGCATTCCTGCTTCAGCTGGCCAGGACGGGCCCCCTCGGGCAGCGACTTCTCGGCCGTCGAGAAGACCGCTACTGACAGCTCGACGCCTTCCTCCAGCCAGCGCGCCAGGGAGCCGCCGCAGCCCAATTCGGCGTCGTCGGTGTGCGGGGCGAGCACCAGGATCCGCTTCGGGTCGATCACGGCGGTGAGCCTACCGCCCGTGGATCGATGCTCTGGTCCGCGACAGGCCCGGGCCCCGGGGAGAAGCCCTTGACTAGTCCATGCCCATGGTGTATACTAAAAATCTATAATAGGCTTTCTCTACAGAGAATCCTCTCATCAGGGCATTCTTCTCTACAACTAAACTCTCTGATCCTGCGCTGCTGTCGCTACGTGTGGCCTGCTCCTGACTTATATCATATGCCATTATCTGTGAGAGCCGTCGATCCTTCGGAGGTTGAATCCCATGTTTATGAGAAAATTTCGGCCATCGCAATCTTGAGCGTGCTTGTTGTGGTGTGCTCGGTGATGGATGCGGCGGTCGCCGACGATAGAGTAAGGAATGATGAGGCGGTCGCCGCGGTCATGAAAGCGGATCCCGGCTTGAGGGAAGCGGCGGTTCAGGTTTCTGAGGATCAGGTCCATGGTAATAGACCCATCGTCACCGAAGATTCGCGGGTGACATTATCCGGTCACTCCCTGGCAAGTGTTCCCGTCGGGGATGCCCATCGGGAAGGTTATTCGGTGAGTCTGCCCTTTACTGGCGTGGCATCTGACATGGAAGTCTCTTCGACGGGGGTGGTCGTGATCGACAACCACAACGGCTCGAAGACGGTTCCGGTTCCCCGTAAGGATGGGAGCTTGCAGATCAATACCGTAATCGAATCCTCAAATGCGCCCACGGCTTACTCCTATGGTTTCGTCATCCCTGGGGCTGTTGAGGTCAGAGAGGAATCTGGTTCGATTCTCTTCTTTGACAAAGAAGGGAATATGCTCGCTGGCGTGGCTCCGGCCTGGGCTAGAGATGTCAGCTGTTCCAGGAGTTCAGTAATAGTCGAAAAGTCTATCAGAATCAGGTCGTATACTCAGCTATGCTGACACCTTGGGGATGGTCCGTCTATACGGGTTCCAGTGTCCCTGGAGGATTGCCGGCCGGATATGCCATAGTACGAAATTTCGGATGGTCTGAGTGGAAGCAGAGGCTGTTGGGTTTAAATCCAGCCGCCACAATTGAGCAGCAGTACGTCTGCCATGCTAGATTCGGGTATGCGATCTGGAAGTCGGGATTCCACTGGGATCTTGAAGCCGCCCGGCCCAGCAAACCGGACTGGACCAGAAATCCTTTCCAGCACATGTGTAACTGGTGAATAGGAGACGCAATGTTTCGTAAGGGAGCTTCTCTGGCTGTGGTTCTGCTGCTCGGGCTGACGGGATGTACGAATGAGTGGTCGCGATCGCAGATCGATCTGCATCGCTTTGTCGAGCACCATGACCCGCAGTGGACCTATCTGAATGCGCGGGACGCCGGTGAGCTGTGTGCCGAGGCGGGCTGCGTCCAGGCTGTCCGCAGCGACGTCGTCACGATCTTCAAATTTTCGAAAGGGTCCCAGGCTCGAGCTTTCGCCGCGTCGTGCGACTGTGAGGTGTTCAGCCCGCTGGTGCTGCGCTACGACGACCGGTCACTGACGCCATCGCAGCGCCGAGACATCCGCGACACGGTCGCGAACATCAACGCCGAGGATGACCTGGGATAGCTCCGGCGCGAGTTCACGGCCAAGCCGGACCAGGATCTCCAGGTGGTAGCCGAGCTCTCGGACTGGGAAATCGTAGATGAAGCGGCGCTCGGCTGGTACCCCGAGCGAGTCCAGCGCCTGCTCGCATTCCTGCTTCAGCTGGCCAGGACGGGCCCCCTCGGGCAGCGACTTCTCGGCCGTCGAGAAGACCGCTACTGACAGCTCGACGCCTTCCTCCAGCCAGCGCGCCAGGGAGCCGCCGCAGCCCAATTCGGCGTCGTCGGTGTGCGGGGCGAGCACCAGGATCCGCTTCGGGTCGATCACGGCGGTGAGCCTACCGCCCGCAGATCGACGCTCTGGTCCGCGGCAGGACCAGATTCCAGGCAAACCCTTGATGAATCCACAACGGTGTTCCGCTGCGGACACTATCGTTGCATCAGGGTCTTTGCTCTGCCCGGCTGAAGTGCGTCACTGGGCGTCCTCAGCATCGGGAACAGGGTCCGTGGCGTACGAATGCCCGGTGAGCAGACCGACCAGGAAGATCACGATCGACACGGCGCCGAGCGCGAAGACCACATCGCCGGGGGTCCGTAGCCACTTCAGCAGCGGCAGCCAGCCGGAATACAGGAATTCGCTGGACCGGGCGTACCACAGCCCCTTCGTGATCGACGCCCAGGCCTGGGCTAGGCCGACCGGGAGCAGACTCATCAGCGACATCATCAGCAATCCCAGATTCAGGCCCCAGAACCCGAACCGGAGATACCGCTCGTTCCACCTGCGGTCCGGCATCAGGCTGCGCAAGCAGAACAGCATTAGTCCGATGCCGAGCATTCCGTACACCCCGAACAATGCCGTATGCCCGTGCAGCGGGGTCAGGTTCAGACCCTGGACATAGAACAGGGAGATCGGCGGGTTGATCAGGAAACCGAAGACCCCCGCCCCCAGCAGATTCCAGAACGACACCGAGACGAAGAACCCGATCGCCCACCGGTAGCCGGCCACCCACGGCTGCAGCTTCAGCAGCCGCAGGTGCTTGAAGGCCTCGAAACCAATCAGCACGAGGGGGACGACTTCAAGCGCCGAGAAGCAGGCCGACCAGGCCATGACCGCGTCATTCGAGCCGGAGAAGTACAGGTGGTGGCCGGTGCCGATGATCCCGCCAAACAGATAGACCACAGTCGAGGAGAGCACCGCGGTCATCGCCGAGGAGGCTTTAACTAGCCCGAGCCGGGCGAACAGGAAGGCGATCACGACGGTCGCGAAGACCTCGAAGAAACCTTCCACCCACAGGTGAACCACCCACCAGCGCCAGTACTCGATGATCGACAGATGGGTGTGGCGGCCCATGCCGAAGGCGGCGGCGAAGAAAGTCGTGATCGCCAGTGAGCTGAACAGCAGCATGATGATCAGGCCCCGCTGGGAACCTGAGGCGAGCGGAGCCTCGGCGCTGGGTTGCACCGGCTGGCGGCTCTGCCGGGCCCGGCTGACCGCCGGCCACATGCCTCGGGCGACCAGCACGAACCACAGCAGCAGACCGGCGAAGAGGCCGACCTGCCAGCCGCGGGCCAGGTCCAGGTACTCCATGCCGGTGGTTCCCAGCCACCAGGTGAGCTCGGTGCCGTGTCCCATCCGACCGGTGATCGAGGCCCACTGGCCAGCCATCGCCCCCAGCACCACCAGTACCAACGCCCCGAAGAGCAGATTCACCCACAACCGCTGGTGTCGGGGGTCGCGTCCACCGACCGCCGGCGCCACACACAGCCCGGTCGCCAGCCAGGCGGTCGCGATCCACAGCACGCCGAGCTCGGTGTGCCAGGTCCGGACCACCGCGTACGGGAGGATCTGGTCGATCTCGATCCCGTACAGGGCACCGCCCTCAACGCCGTAGTGGGCGCTGAGGATGCCGCAGCCGATCTGTAGCAGGAAGAGCGCCCCCACCAGGTAGAAATACTTCACGGTCGCCCGCTGCGACGCGGTGGGGCGGTAGTCCAGCAGCGGATCTCGCGCGGGCGGGTCCGCCACCTCGTCTTCCTGCTGGCGGGAGTGGAAGAAAATCATGGCGCCGATGCCGGCGAGCAGCAGGACAAAGCTGATCAGGCTCCACAGGATCGCCGTGGGGGTGGGGGTGTTGTCGATCAGGGGCTCGTGCGGCCAGTTCCGGGTGTACGTGGCGTCACTGCCGGGGGCGTTCGTGGACGCCGCCCAGCTCGACCACCAGAAGAAGTCGTTCACCTTCGTCATCGCCGTCGGGTCGGTGAGGCTGCCGGGCGCGATGGCGTACGGCTCGTAGCCCTGGGCGAAGATCGCCGCGTAATGTTCGCTGTTGGCCCGGTAGGCGTCGACCCGAACCTGCGTGAGGGTGACCGTGGCTGTGCCCGCCTGGTACGTGTTGGTGCGTAGCAGTTGCTTGAGCTGGGCTCTGGCCGCCGCCTGCTGGTCTGCTGGCAGGGCGTCATAGCCGCCGGCGCCCTGCTCGCGGGCGATCTGGTCCAGGATCAAGACCGATTCGCGGTGGAGCCAGTCGGCGGTCCAGTCGGGCGCCACGTACGCGCCGTGCCCCCACACCGAGCCGATCTGCTGACCGCCGAGCGACTGCCAGATCTGCTGGCCGGCCAGGATGTCGTCGCCAGTCATCACAACCTGCCCGGAGCTGTCGACCACACGGGCAGGGATCGGCGGTTTGGCCTGGTTGATCTGGTACCCCATCCACAGCAGAACCCCGAAAGATCCGACGAGCACGACCGCCAGGGCGATCCACCAGCGTCGATCCCGACCGGCGAAGACTCTTGCCCCATCGACCGGACCCATCAGAACTCCTTCCGAGACAGGAAAAGCAACAGCGATACCTGTATCACAGCTGGCGCTGGTTGTCCTGCCCTGGGAGCATCTGGGGTCGCGGCTCGCGGTGCGGACCGGCGACCGGTCGCCGGGGTCGGGGTTCAGGACCAGCGGTTGCGCGCCAGCTGGTTTGCGTGCCGGTCTGCTGCTCGGGGGCCGGCCGAGTTGGAGCCCGGCACCCGGCTGGGTAGCTGGTGGCGCAGACTGGCCGACTGCTGCCGGGCCCAGTCCGCGGGCGCATGGAGCAGATCCGGCGGGGGCGTCATCCGCAGCCGGTTCACCCGCTCAGACATGACAGGCCGATCGGTCGCGCCGGCCCCGTGTGGTGAGCCTTGGGTGGTGCAGGGGCCGCATCGCGATGAGCACGGGGGATCCTCCGGGTCGGGCTTCCCCGGCAGAGCCGGGCTTGGGGGACGGCGCCACGAAGGTTGCTCTCCTACCTTTTGACGGGGAGCGGCCGACCTGCACCGGGGTATCGTCTAGCAGCCTTGACTCATGGTCAATGCCTTGGATGAGAGTTCTCTCATCCCTGTTCTTCGCCTGGGTGCCAAGGAACTTCGGATTCTCGGGGGAGGGATGGCAGCGGCCGTCCGGATCCCCATAGTTGGATCTGTCAGGCCCTCGACGGGGCGGGAGAGTCGAGTATGGCGAGAACGACCCAACTACTGTCATGGTCATGATGGTCGACGAAGAGGGGCACCCGGGGAGCTCGCGAGGCGGCTACCAGGACCGTACCGGCGCCGGTTTCTCGCCCCCGTTCACTGCGACAGACGTACCAGCCAGCGACCAGAAACCCAGCCGACCACTAGGCTGCCGGTGAGCACCGAGGGTGAGGGAGCAGACCGTGGCAGACCTGAGCATCCAGACGACCCCGATCGACGGACTGCTGGTAGTGACGTTGGACGTCAGGGGCGACAACCGAGGCTGGTTCAAGGAGAACTGGCAGCGGGAGAAGATGGTCGCCTTGGGACTTCCAGACTTTGAACCGGTCCAGAACAACATGTCGTACAACGACGAGGTCGGCACTACCCGCGGCATTCACGCCGAGCCCTGGGACAAATTCGTCTCCTCGGCGCAGGGCCGCTACTTCGGGGTCTGGGTCGACCTGCGCCAGGGGCCCGGCTTCGGGACCACCTTCACCTGCGAGGTCGACGAATCGGTCGCGGTGTACGTGCCGCGCGGGGTCGGCAACGCGTACCAGACCCTGACCCCGGGCGTCACCTACGCGTACCTGGTCAACGACCACTGGTCGGCCGAGAAGACCAGCGAATACGCCTACGTCAACCTGGCCGATGAGACCCTGGCGATCCCGTGGCCGATCCCGCTGGACCAGGTCCAGATCAGCGACAAGGACCGCAATCACCCCCGGTTGGCGGATGCACTGCGGGTCCCGGCCCGTAAGACCTTAATCCTGGGCAGCCAGGGCCAGCTCGGACGGGCGCTGGCGGTCGAGTTCCCCGATGCCGACCGGGTCGACGTGGACCAGCTCGACCTCACCGACCCAGACCAGGTCGCGGCCTGGCCCTGGGCCTCGTACGGGCTGATCCTGAACGCCGCCGCCTGGACCAACGTCGACGCGGCGGAAACGCCGCAGGGTCGGCGAGCCGCGTGGAAGGCGAACGCGAGCGTCCCGGCGAACCTGGCCCGGATCGCCGCCCGGCACCGCCAGACCCTGGTCCACGTCTCCTCCGACTACGTCTTCGACGGTTCCCGGCAGGGCTGGACCGAGGACGACGACCTGGCCCCGCTGTCGGTGTACGGGCAGTCGAAGGCCGCCGGGGACCTGGCAGTCTCGGTGCTGCCCCGCCACTACCTGGTGCGGGCCTCCTGGGTGATCGGTGACGGCCGGAACTTCGTCTCCACGATGGCCGACCTAGCGGCCCGCGGAGTGTCACCGAGCGTGGTCGACGACCAGATCGGCCGGCTTACCCATGCCGAGAACCTGGCCCGCGCGATCGCGCACCTGGTCCGCAGCCGGGCGCCGTACGGCACGTACAACTGCACCGACGGCGGCGAACCGAGAAGTTGGGCGCAGATCGCGCAGGCGGTGTTCGAGGCGAACGGCCGTTCCGCCGCCGACGTCACCCCGGTTAGCACCGAGCAGTACTACGCCGGCAAGCAGGCCATCGCGCCGCGACCCCACGGCAGCACCCTGGATCTGTCCAAATTGGAAGCCACCGGCTACGTGGTTCCGGTGTACGAGCCTGGCCACTGACCCGAGCGTAGGCGAGGGTAAACAGACCCGCACCCCTAGAATGTCCGGCGGGCAGGCTGAAGGGGGAGGCATGGCGCAGCAGTTCCGGGTGACCTGGCAACGAGCCAGCCTGGCCGCCTGGGACGTGGTCAGCTGGCTGCTGGCCGCTACCTTGTTCACGCTGGCGCGCCACTACCGTCCCGGCGGGGGTTTTGAGCTGACCGACGGTGAGTGGCTGTACCTGCTGGTTTTCGTCTCGGCAGCCGTGGCCAGCCAGCTGGTCGGCGGGTACCTGACCAAGCTCTACCGGGGCCGCCACCATGTCGGCTCCTTCGACGAGGCCCTCACCCTGGGCCTGCTGGTGACCGGGATCGCCGTCATCTTGGTGGTGGGGTCGCTGGCGTTGGCCTCACCCGGTTTCCCGCTGTTTGTGATGCTCACGGTCCCGATCGGGGCGCTGATGCTGGAAGGCGCGGGCCGGTTCGCGGCCCGGGCGTACTTCACCCGGCACCTGCGCGACAGCGCCGCCGAGGACGCGATCGCGGTGCTGGTGTACGGGGCGGGTAACGCCGGGCAGCAATTCGGCCGGCTAGTGGCGACCGACAAGGACGCCCCGTACGAGATCGTCGGCTACATCGACGACGACCCGACCAAACAAAACCTGCACCTGGGCGCGTACAAGGTGCTCGGCAGTCGAAAGGATCTGGTGGCCCTGGCCACCAAGCACGGGGTGCAGACGATCGTGATGGCGATGCCGACCGCCACCCGGCAGCTGCTGCGGGAGGTGTCGCGGATCACCGACCGGGAAGGCCTGCAGCTGCTGGTGATGCCTGGAACCAAGGACATCGTCGGCGGCCGGGTGAACTTGGCCCAGTTGCACCGGATCGACGTCGCTGACCTGCTCGGGCGGCGTCCGATCACCACCGACATTGCCGCCATCGCCGGATACCTGCGCGGCAAAGTGGTACTGGTCACCGGGGCCGGCGGCTCGATCGGATCCGAGATCGCCCGGCAGGTGAGCCGCTTCGACCCGCGGGAACTGGTGATGCTGGACCGTGACGAGTCCGGGCTGCACTCCACCCAATTGTCGATCTACGGGCACGGGATGCTGGACACCCCGAACATGGTGCTTTGTGACATCCGCGACGCCGAGGCCCTCGACCAGGTCTTCAAGGCCCACCGCCCGGACGTGGTCTTCCACGCCGCGGCGCTGAAGCACGTCCCGATGCTGCAGCAGTACCCTGACGAGGGCTGGAAGACGAACGTCCTGGGTTCGCTGAATCTGCTGCAGACCGCGCGCCGGCACGGGGTCGGACGTTTCGTCAACATCTCCACCGACAAGGCCGCCGACGCGACCACGGTGCTCGGCAAGACCAAGCGGATCGCCGAAGAACTGACCGCCTGGCATGCCGGCGAGAACGCCCGCTACCTGTCGGTACGGTTTGGCAACGTCCTCGGCTCGCGGGGCTCGGTGCTGTTCACGTTTACCGCCCAGATCGAGGCCGGCGGCCCGGTGACGGTCACCGATCCACACGTGACGAGGTACTTCATGACTATCCCGGAGGCCTGCGAATTGGTGATCCAATCCGCCGCGATCGGGGAACCGGGCGATGTGCTGGTACTCGACATGGGCGAGCCGGTCCGGATCCTGGAAGTTGCCGAGGGACTGATCGCCCGTTCCGGCAAGGACATCGAGATCGTCTTCACCGGTCTGCGTGAGGGCGAGAAACTCCACGAGGTGCTGAGCTCCGCCGACGAATGCCTTGAGCCCACCTCGCACCCCATGATCAACCGGGTCCACGTCCCGCCGCTCGACCCGGCAGCGCTCGGCGACGGCACCCCTTTGCACGGCGACCAGATCGACCGTCTTACCCGCCAGCAGGCACCCGCCATCCCAGCGGACACCGCTAAGCGGTAGGCGGCAGAACCGGCTGGTGTGCGCACTGTGCCGGGCCGAAGCTGGCTCAGATCGTCAGATCTAGCAGCCCAGATGCCAATGGGCCCGCAGGTGTGTACCCCCGTGCCCCAGGCCCCGGGTCTCGTAGGCGGCAGAACCGGCTGGTGTGCGCACTGTGCCGGGCCGAAGCTGGCCCGGGCCGTCAGATCTAGCAGCCCAGATGCCAATGGGCCCGCAGGTGTGCCGGCGTGGAGTCGGGCTGGGCGGCCTGTCGCGCGGGGCTGGGTCTCGCAGACCGGCGGGCTGAATGCGGCCCGGCCCGGTGTTTCGGCGTCCCACGTCCGGTATGGCCCGCTGGTGTGCAGTGCCCCTGGGGCGTGGCTGAGCCGGCCCGAGACAATCCCAGGCCGGCTCGGTCAAGGGGCCGCTCAGGCGGCCCTACGGCGGGCTGCCAGGATCGCCGTACCGGCCACCAGCAGTCCGGCGGCGAGGCCGGCCAGGCCGAAGGGGATGCTGGACCCGGTGTTGGGCAGTGTCGGCGCCGGGCCCGGAGTCGGGGCGATGGTGATCGTCGGCATGCTGCTGGGGGCCTCGGCCGGCGGGGTAGCTGAGGCGTTGACAACCGGTTCGTATCGGGCCGGGGCAGTGACCGTACCATCGACGGTGATGCCCACCATCCGGACACCGTGGGTACGCCCGGTGAAGGTCGGTTCCGGGGTGAAGACGATCTCACCGGTGGCCGGGTCGATCTGGTATCGGCCCTCGCTCGCAACGGTAACCGTGGTCACGCGCGAACCATCGGGGGCGAGCAGGGAATAGGTCGAACCAGCCGGCAGCGGTGTCGGGAAATAGGATCCGACCGGCACCCGTTGCGGCTGGCCCTGATTGCCCCGGGTGGTGACGTTGACCGGATTCGGGTACACGGTCGGGGTGTACGTGACCTGCCGGGTGGCCGCCTCACCGGCGCCGATCGCGCCGTCGCCGTCGGCATCCCCGAACAGGATCACCCCGACCGGCTTGGTGACCGTGCCGGTGAAGCCGTCCGCCGGCGTAAAGGTGATCTCACCGGTGGCCGGGTCGATCCGGTACCTGCCCTCCCCGGGGACGGTCACGTCAGTGGCTGGGGCCGCACTGACCGGGTCGACCAGGGTGAACCTGGGGTGGTCGAAGGTGTCCTTGGCGGCCTTGTCGGCCGGGCTCATCAGCTCGTCGATGCCGACCCTTTGGGGCGCGGTGACGACGCCGGCTGACGTTGCCGGGCGCAGTTCGGGCCGAACGGTGGGGGTGTAGCTGCCGTCGGGGGTCCGGGTTTCGTCCGGGTCGTAGATCCGGTCGCCGTCGGCGTCAACGAAGCCGAACACCGCCACCGTCGTGGCCGGGCCGACGAAATCCGGCAGCGGGTCGAAGGTGATCTCACCGGTGGCCGGGTCGATGGTGTAGGTGCCCTGCCCGTCGATCGTGACGGTGGTGGCCGGATTGCCGGCCTGGTCTTTCAACGAGAAAGTCAGCCCGGACAGGTCCGCATTCGGCTCCAGATAGCTCGCCGCCGGGTGGTCTGGTTCGTGTCCTTCGCGTCGACCGTGGCGGCCGGTCGTGCCGTACGGGGCAGGACCACGATGCGGTGGCGGTAATCCTCCACCTCGCCGGTCCGCGACAGGCCGCCGGCGGTGGCTTCGTCGCCGTCGCGGGCGATCCGTAACCGGGTGTAGCTGTAGGCCTGGTGCGGGGTCGAGGTCGCCTGGGCCGGGACGGTCCACGACAGGTTCACGGTGGTGGCCCCGGCGCTGACCTGGGCCGGTTGGGAGGCCTCGTCTGGGTCGAAGGTGCCGTTGTGGTCCCAGTCGATCCAGCCGCGTACGGTGGCCGGATGGGTCCCGTCGGTGCTGACCGGGATCGGCTGGCCGCCCAGGGAGAAGATCTCGCCGGGGGTCGCGATGAAGGTGTGAATGCCGTCGGCGCCGCGGATGAATCCTTCGACCCGGCCGTTGGTGCCGGGCCGGGTGACCACCTGGTCGAGGGCGTCCTCGTCGTCGCTGGCGTCACGGTCGTCATTAGTGCCGTCGAGATGCCCAGTCGGGACCGTGCCGTCAGGTTGCGGGGTAGTGAAGGCGAACCGGTCCTGATCCACCCCGGGACCCCAGGATGAACCCGTTCCGCTTCAGGTCGAGTGTTGCGGGCGTGAGACCCGCGGTCGTGATCGTGGACCCGGCGGGAATCTCGGCGCCGGTCCAGGCGGTGTTCAGCATCGCACCGGCCGTGGGGTACGTGTTCTTCGCGTCGCCGAAGTCGAGGCTGTGGAAGAACCCGATCGCCACCGCGGTGCGCCCGTTCGGATTGCCGGCCAGGTAGGCCGGGTAGGACTGATCGACCACCATCGGCTGGTTCGGATTCACCCAGAATGGGCTGTTCTCGTCGTGCACCGGAAGCCCGGTGTACACGGCCGGGCCCTGGGAATTCCAGGCGCCGCGGACCGTGACCGACAGGGTGCGGCCGCCGTCGAGATAGGCGAGCGCGGTCCCGGCCTGTGCACCGTTGGGATTGGCGGCTGTTCGGCTGGGTTCCAGCCGCACGGTTCCGGAATTGCTGACGGATGCTTTCACGTCGTGGCCGTCGGCCGTGCCGCCGTACTCCAGGATCCGCCACGGCGCGGTCGTGTTTGGGTCTTTCGTGGCGGCGATGTATTCCCGGGTGAAAGCGTTCGAAGATTCGGCGTCGGCCAGGACCAGGCCGCCACCTTGGTATTCCCGGCCGTCGACCAGCACCCGGCAGGACAGGTCGAAGGTGACCGTGTCCCCATTGGTAGCGGTGGCTAGGCCGGCGACGAGGTGGTTGCTGGGGCCCGAGCCGCCCACGTTGTACAGGTCGTCCAGCGCGTCCATACGCCACGATCCCGGGGTATTAGGTGATGACCGAGGTGGCCGCGGGCTGGCCACGATCGGAGGTGATCTGCCCGATCGTGCACGTGGTCTCGACCGTGGCGGTGCCCATCCGACGGGTGAAGGTCTTCGTCGTGTTCGGGGCGATAAAGGAGCCCGCGGCGCCCCAGTCGAACCAGTCGATCTGGTCGCGGTACCGCCCCGTCCCACCGGTCGCCAGCGTGGCCTCGGCTGAGGGTGCGCTGGCGCTGAAGGGGATGATCGACAGTAGTACCGCGGCGGCCGTCGACAGCACCGCCGTACGGGCCCGCCGGCTCCGCCTCGACGTCTGAGAACTCATGACAGCCCTACTCCATCCCACGATGACGACTGGCCCAGGGCAACGAGCCGCCCAGAGCACGAAAAATCCGTGCCAGAGAAGCCGCATGCGTGGCTGAAGACTCGCTGGTAGATCAGCAAGGCGACCAAGACACCGCGACTCTTGACAGGATCAGATGAGGCTAGCGCATCATGACGATGAGTTGTGAATGGATGAGATTTCTCTTCGTTGGCGGGAGGTTAGTGCCGCCGCCGGCGGTACCAGCCGATCGCCAGGCCCGGCAATCGGGCGACCCCGACCGACAGCAGCAACCATCCGACCAGGAAGATCCCGTACACGCTGAGTCGAGTCGGGCCGCTGAGCACCAGATCGTCTTTCGGGTTCAGTACCTGCACCTGCGTTTCGACCGAGTGCCTGCCCCTCTTGTGGCTCTCGATCTCCAAGCGGCGGACCACCTCGGCCTGGCCAGACCGCTCCCGGCGAGACAGAATGGTCACCTGATCGCCGGGCTTGGGGCCCTCTCCGGTCCACGCGGTGACCGTGGCCTCGCACCAGTACAGCCTCCACTGGTGAGGATGGCAACGACTGATCTGTACCTGTCCCTGCCCGCCGGCCAGCTCCGGATGGACGTGCATCCCGAGCACCGGCTGGAGCAGATTCAGGACCGGTATCGCCAGGAAGAACATCACCATCACTATTGCCACGACCGGAGCTGAGACCCCTTTGCGGGCTAGCGTGTTATCAGGTTGTGCGTCTTCAGGCGGCTGGTGGTTCGGATCTGTCACTCAGACAGCCTAGTAGGCGGCACAGATCCAGCCGAGGCCCGCGGGGGCGAACTACTGACCTTGTTGGGCGTATTTCGCCTCGGTCGCCTCCTTCGCGGGACGCCACCAGGGCTCGTTGTCGCGGTACCAGTCGATGGTGGCCTGGAGTCCGTCGGTGAAACTGCCGTACTGGGGCTGCCAGCCGAGTTCGGAACGCAGCTTGGAGGAGTCGATCGCGTACCGCAGGTCATGGCCGGGGCGGTCGGCGACCAGGTCGTACGCGTCCCGGGGCTGGCCCAGCAGCTCGAGGATGGTCTCGATGACGTCCTTGTTGTTTTTTTCGCCGTCGGCGCCGATCAGGTAGGTTTCGCCGATCCGGCCGCGTTCCAGGATCGTCCAGACTGCGGCATTGTGGTCGTCGACGTGGATCCAGTCGCGGACATTCTGGCCGGTCCCGTACAGCTTCGGACGCAGGCCTGACAGCACATTGGTGATCTGGCGGGGGATGAACTTCTCGATGTGTTGGTACGGCCCGTAGTTGTTCGAGCAGTTCGACAGGGTGGCCGCCACCCCGAAGGAACGGACCCAGGCCCGGACCAGCATGTCGGAGGCGGCCTTCGACGACGAATACGGCGACGACGGGTTGTATGCGGTGGTCTCATGGAAACGGTCCGGGTCGTCCAAGTCGAGGTCGCCGTACACCTCGTCGGTGGAGATGTGGTGGAAGCGGGTGTCGTGGGCGCGTACTGCCTGCAGCAGGGTGTACGTGCCGACGATGTTGCTCTGGATGAACGGCCACGGGTCGTTCAGCGAGTTGTCGTTGTGTGATTCGGCGGCGAAATGGGCCACCGCATCGGCCTCGCCGACGAGCCGGTCGACCAGGTCGGCGTCGCAGATGTCGCCGACCACCAACTGCACCCGGTCCTCGGGTAGCCCGCCCAAGGAATCCGCGTTGCCGGCGTAGGTGAGCTTGTCCAGCACCACCACCCGGGCGTCGGTGTGGGTCGCGACCCACCGTACGAAGTTTGAGCCGATGAACCCGGCCCCGCCAGTCACCAGGAGCGTCTGCATGGCGGTTATGCTAGCCGGATTCCGTACGGGGCAGCCGGCCCCATGCGGGCTAGGAGGCAGTGTGAAGGGCATCATTCTGGCGGGCGGGGCAGGAACCAGGCTGCACCCGCTGACGATCGGGTCGAGTAAGCAGATGCTGCCGGTCTACGACAAGCCGATGATCTATTACCCGCTGTCGACGCTGATGCTGGCCGGGATCCGGGATGTGCTGGTGATCTCGACCCCAGTCGATTCGCCGGCTTTCCAGCGGCTGCTCGGTGACGGCTCCCAGTGGGGGATATCGATCACGTACACGATTCAGCACACCCCGAACGGTCTGGCGCAGGCTTTCGTGCTCGGCAAGGATCATGTCGGCTCCGACAAGTCGGCCCTGGTGCTGGGCGACAATTTGTTCTACGGTCGGGGCCTGGGCCAGCAGCTGCGCAGCCTGCATGATGTCGAGGGGGCGGCGGTTTTCGGCCACTGGGTAGCCGACCCGACAGCGTACGGGGTGGTCGAGGTCGACGCCGCCGGCACCGCGCTCTCGATTGAGGAGAAGCCGAGACAGCCGAAGTCAAACTGGGCGGTGCCTGGGCTGTATTTCTACGACGAGAACGTCTGCGACTATGCGGCCGGGCTGCAGCCGTCGGCTCGCGGCGAGTACGAGATCACCGATCTGAACCGGATTTACCTGGAGCAGGGCCGGCTGCGGGTCTCGCTGTTGCCGCGCGGTACGGCCTGGCTGGACACCGGTACCTTCGACTCGCTCGCCGAGGCCGCGGAATTTGTCCGCACTATGCAGAAGCGGACCGGGCTGCTGGTCGGCTCCCCGGAAGAGGTCGCCTGGCGTAATGGGTATATCGACACTGAGGCGCTACTCAAGCAGGCCGAGGCGCTCGGCAAGTCCGGATATGGCTTCTACCTCGCCGAGCTGGTACGCCGCGACGGCGCGTGAACTCTTTTTCGAGTGAGGTGGCGCCCAAGATTCCAGTGGTGCTTGAATGGTCAAGAGACCTAGGAGAGGACATTCATGAGGATCGGGATCATCGTCGGATCGGTTCGTGAGGGGCGTCTGGGCGAGTCAGTCGGCGAATGGGTACTGCAGATCGCCAGCGGCCGTGACGCCAGCTATGAGCTGATCGATCTCAAATCTTTCGATCTGCCGCTGCTCACCTCCCCGGTCCCGCCGGCGATGGCGAACCGGCAGTACAACGACGAGCGGGTGAGCCGCTGGGGTCGGGCCATCGACGACTGTGACGGCTTTGTCTTCGTGACCCCGGAGTACAACCACTCTGTTCCGGGCGCGTTCAAGAATGCGGTCGACAGCATCGGCCCGGAATGGCAGGGCAAACCGGTCGGTTTCGTCGCGTACGCCTCCGAGGATGGCATACGCGCGGTCGAGGCCTGGCGTCAGATCCTGGCCAACTTCTCGATGCCGACGGTCCGCAATCAGGTCTCGCTGAACCTGTTCACCGACGTCACCGACGGCAAGCTGACTCCTTCCCAGCGCCACGCCACCAGGCTGACTGCGATCCTCGACGAGCTGGAGACGCTGATCACCAAGTTGCGCTGATCCAGCCCGAGCGAAGGCGCGGGCAAGCAGGCCCGGCCGCGGAGCACCCCGTCTGGACGACGAACGACGAGAAACGACTGACTCAACCA
>CALIWR010000010.1 GCA_938046585.1 uncultured Propionibacteriaceae bacterium
CACCGTGACCAGGCACAGCGCCACCGCGACCAAAGCAGCCATCGTGGTCCCCGCCGCCCGGTCATCGCAGGTGCCAATGGTCGATCTGCGTGCCCTGCGGGGATTCGCCATGGCCGATGGTCTGATCCGAGGGCCATCGCCCCGCAACCTCAGATCGGGCCGGGACCGGCTGCGGGGATTCAACATGGTCGATGGTCTGATCCGAGAGCTGGCCGTCGGGACTGACCGGTGGACCCTGGGCGGAGCGTACCAGCGCCGAGGAATCCGTCGCCCGTTCGGTCGCGACGTCGGGACTGACCGGTGGACCCTGGGCGGAGCGCACAGAAGGTGAATTCTGGGCGGCCAGTCGATCTGCCCGGTCATGGCCACCGGGCGAGAGAGTGCGCCGGGCGGGCGGTTTGGGCAGATCCCCTGCCGGTTCATGCCGCGGGCTCCTTCACCGCCGTGGCGCGTGCCGAGATCTCGAATCTGCCGAGGGTTCCGTGCAGGATCGGCACCGGAGCAGTCACGGTAACGGTGATCGTCGTGGCATCGCTGTCGGTGACCGCCTTCCCGCCCCGGGGAAGATCCTCCTTGAGCCTGGCGACCGCGGCGGTGTCACCGCGGGCGGCTTGGCGCGCAATCGCGGAGGCGGCGTCGGTGCAGCGCACCTGCACGCCTACGGCGACCAATACCGACACCAGGATGGCCGCCACCATCGCCAGCATCACTGATGCCAGCGCGGTCTCGGCTGTGACCGCACCCCGATCCTGCCGCGATGAGCGACACATGCTGGGTCCTTTCCTTTCCTCGAAGAATCTCGCCCGGGGATCACTCCTCGTCTTTTTCACTTTTCGGACCGCGTCGCGAAGATGGGGAGCTTCACGGCTTGCTCGTCTTCGTGACGCGGCTGGAAGGTGGCCGGCAGCACCCCCATCTGGCTGCCGGCCACCGGCTTGGGGGGATCAGAAGTTCTTCGCCACCAGTTCGAAGATCCGCATCAGGAGTCGCATCAAGGCCTCTTGAACCTGCGGGTCAGTGATGATCTTGACGATGATCGCGCCGATGCCGACGACAGCGGTGGTGACCATGGCGTACTCTGCCGAGATCGCACCCCGCTGCGAAATCCGTGAACGACGCCTGGCGACGATGCTGGACGTGGCGGACATGGGCTCTTCCTTTCGTTGGTTGCCGTCGCCCCGATTGGCTGCGGACACCCCAGACCATGGACACCGAACGCGAAATCGGACATTTTTCTCGACCTCCTGTGGATAAGACGTGATGTTGTTTCTCGGTTGTGGACAACTCAGCGCAGGAACGGGGCCAAGATCCCGGCGATCGCTGGCACCACGCCGACCAGGAAGAAGGCCGGCAGGAAACACAGCGAGACTGGAACCGCCGCGGTCACCCCCAGCGCCCGGGCCCGCCGCTGCACCTGCGCGCTCGCCGCTGCCCGGGCGTCGACCGCGTGCTCGTGAAGCACCGGCAACAGCGAGGACCCCGCGTCACAGCCACGGGCCAGATCCCGGGCCACAGGCCCAAGGACCGGGTCGTCGGCGAGAGCCTGCCAGGCCTGCGCGTCGCTGAACCCCACCCCGACATGGGCGGTGACCCGTTCTAACCGGTCCGCCACCACCCCTCCCAAGGCCGAGGCAACCGCTGAGACAGCCGTCCGCAACGGCAGCCCGGCAGCCAGACACCCTTCCAGCAGGTCTAAGGCGTGGGGGAGATCTGCCACCAGACGTTGACGCTCGCTCACCTGCCGGCGGGACTCGATCCGGCCCAGCCCCAGGTAGACGCCAGCCGCAGTCACCGCCCCCACCACCAAGGCCACCAGCAGGGGATGGGATACCACGAGGGCCACTGCCACTGCTGCCAGCGTCGCCACCTGGGCTCGTCGGGCTGCGGGCATCGCCCCCGGGCGGGCAACCAACCAGGCCGGTCCCTGCCAACGCTGTTCTTGCTGCAGGCGGCGCAGCGAAAACTCCGAGGCCCCGAGATAGGCGGCGAGGCCGGCTAGGGCCGCCGACAACAGGGCCAGACCGGTATGAGTCATGGTTGCACCTGCCTAACTTCACAGATCAGACGCCCGGCCGCGTCGAAGAACCACGACGGGTTCTCAGGTAGCTTCGGCAGGGTCTGGCGAAGGACCAGACGTGACAGAGAGGCCCTCATGAGCAGTCCCGTCGCTGGGCTCGTTCGACCGAACCCACGATCCGGTCGGTGATCAGAACTCCGGCCGCGGACAGCACTGCCGCCGCGAGCAGACAGGCAGGCCCGGCGACACCGGTCGTCAGCCAACGTAGGGGCCGGGCCCCGATCAGTTCCCCGATCGCGATCCCGAAGACCGGCAACACCAGCAGCAGGCGACTGGTCGCTCGTGGCGAGGCGAGCTCGCCGGCGACCACCTGCGCCAGGTCCCGTTCGGCCCGCATCGCCTGGGCCAGCGTCGTCAGGGTGGGCCCGAGCGGGGCCCCGGTCACGGCCGAAACCTGCCAGGCCTGGGACAGCCGCAGCAGACCACCCTGCCCTGGCACCGTGGCCGCGGCCCGTAGCGCTGCCGGAACATCGCCGCCCACCGCCTGGGCTGCCACCACCGGATTCAGGATCGGACAGTCCCGGGCCGCCAGCTGGATCGCCGTCGCGGGGACATGCCCGATCCGAACCAACGACGCCAGCACGGAACAGACCTGCGCCACCTGCCGCATCTGGGCCAGTTCCCGTCGGTCCCGGAGGCGTTGCCGCCACGCCAGCGTTCCGGCACCAACCACGCTGACCGCAGCCCCGACCAGACACCCGCCTCGCCAACCAGCCCCGATGAAACCCGCCGCCACCAGACCGGCGGTCACCGCGACCAGGGCCGTACCACGCCTGCGGGAAGGGGCCGCAGCCGTCGCCGGTGGTTCCAGTCGGCGCAGCGAGACCCTCGCCGCGGGAGGGCCCAGCAGCCAGACCGCGGCCCCGACCAACAGCGCCGCCACCAGGTTCATCGGGCGCCTGCCAGGGCCGCGTCCAACAATGATCGGGAGGCTGCCTCGACGAGCCGGCCGTCCTCGACCGCCAGCGCCGGGAGTGCGCTGACGAGGCCGTCTGGGCCCCGGTGCAGGACCCGTATCTCGGACACCTGCCGGCGTCCGGTCGGCCCCCGGCTGACATGCACCACCGCCTGTAACGCGGCCCCGATCTGGGCGTGCGCGGCCAGCCGGTCCAGCCCACCCAGCGCCGCTAGCGCCTCCAGCCGGGCCGGAACTGACGCCGCCGAATTGGCGTGAACGGTTCCGCAACCACCCTCATGGCCGGTGTTCAGGGCCAGCAACAGATCCACCAGCTCAGCGCCACGGACCTCGCCCAGCACGATCCGGTCCGGTCGCATCCGTAACGCCTGCCGAACCAGGGTGGTCAGGGTCACCGCCCCCGCCCCCTCCGCATTCGCGGGCCGGCCTTCCAAACGCACCACATGCGGATGATCGGGGTCGAGTTCGCGGGAATCCTCCACCACCAGCAGCCGCTCGCGGGCTGGCACCAGCGCCAGCAGCGAGGCCAGCAGGGTGGTCTTGCCGGTCCCGGTGCCTCCAGAGACCAAGAAGGCGACCCGGGCCGCCACGAGTTCGGTCAGCAGCTCCCGCAGCGCCGGATGCAGGCTGCGGGAGGCAACCCAGTCATCCAGGCTCAGCCGTTGCCGGTTCGGCACCCGCAACGACAGGCAGGTTCCCTTGTCGGCGAGGGTCCCGAGGACAGCATGGACCCGTACCCCGTCCGGCAGCCGGGCGTCGACGTACGGGGAGCCGTCATCCAGCCTTCGCCCGACCGCCGCCGCCAGCCGTACGGCCAGCCGCCGGAGCTGATCCTGAGAGGCGAACCGGACCGAACTGCGTTCCAGTCCCCGCCCGGCATCCACGTACACCTCGTCCGGGCCATTGACCAAGACATCGGTCACCCCCGGCATCTGCAGCAGCGGGTCCAGTGGCCCGGCGCCGACCGAATCACGTCGCAACGCGGCCGAGACCGCCAGCACGCTCGCATCGCTGACCAGCAACCCGCACCAGCGCATCGCATCGGCGATGTCAGTCGGGTCAGGGCTACGACCTAGGGTTGCCACCCGGGCCCGGACCGCCTCTAGGTCGTCAGCATCCGGCGCCACGTCTGGAGCCGGCTGCGCGGCAGGAGCCGGGTCTAACCGCTCGTCGATCCGCATCAGGCCACCCCCAGCCCAGTCAGGGTTACCTGGCAGCCTTTACGCCAGTTTCGTCCGGCCGAACGCAGCGGCGCCAGCCCCCGCTCTGCGGCCGCCGCCAGGGCCGGGTCATCCGGCAGCACCGTCAGCAGCGGCAGCCCCAGGGCCCGGGCCACATCGTCAGCGGCCACCGCAGCC
>CALIWR010000011.1 GCA_938046585.1 uncultured Propionibacteriaceae bacterium
AGCGGGCCGGGCTGGTTGGTGCCTAGCAGGGTATGGCCGTTGTTGTGCGGTGATCTTGGGGGCTGGTCTGTGGTCGATGAGGCTGACCGGATGAGGACCGGCCCACGGTTCGATCGGGGAACGGGTCCAGGGCCCTACCCTGGGTCGCGATGGATCTTGCACAGCCTTTCCACGTGCCCGGCGCCACCAAGGAGGACTGGATCGCCGACACCACCCTGGCTGCCCTCAGCTTGCTGCTGGGGCTGGTCCCGTACCTGGTCATGGCCTGGTTGTTCGACTCCCGCCAGACCCCACAGACCATGGTCTGGACCGCGCTTACCTCGCTGGTCGCCGGCGCCGCGATCGTGATCCGGCGCAGCTACCCGCTGCTGTTCATGGGGGCGGCCGCCTTGTCCCTGCTGGCCCAGGTGATCCTGGTGCCGACCCCGACGGTCGCGATCCTCGTAGTGCCGCTGGCCAGCTACACGGTAGCCCGGTTGGTGCCGGGGCTGGCCGCCCGTTCGGTGGTGGTCTGGGGTGCGATCGGCGCGGTACTGGGCCCGATCCGCTGGATCAGCCTGCCCTTCGGTAACACCCCTTCGGCCACCTTCGCCGCGATCCTGGCCGCCGGGGCCTGCGTCGGCCTGGTGGTCACCCCGTACGCGATGGGTCGCCGGGCCCGCGACATCGCCGCAGCCCGAGACGCCCTGCTGGAGGCCGAGGCCGAACGGTACCGGATTCTGCTGTCAGAACGTGAACACCAGGCCCGGGCCACGGAGGCCAACATCCGCAACCAGATCGCCCGCGAACTACACGACATCGTGGCTCATTCACTCTCGGTGATCGTGGTCCAAGCCGAGGGTGGGCGGCGGCTGGCGACCAAGCAGCCGGAGGCGGCCAGTGAGACCCTGGCCACGATCGCTACCGCCGGGCGGGAGGCGCTGAGCGAGATGCGCCGGATCGTCGCCGTCCTACGGGAGGGCGACGAGCCGACCGAATATGCCCCCTCCCCAGGACTGCTGGACATTCCCGCCATGGTTGCGAAAACCGGCGCCCGGTTGGTGGTCCGAGGCGAAGCCCCGACGGTCGTGGCCGGGCTTGGGCTGACCGCGTACCGAGTCGTCCAGGAGGCCCTCACCAATGTGCTCAAGCATGCCGGCCCGGACGCCGATCCGGTGGTCACACTCGACTACACCGATCAGATCGAGATTGACGTGTCCGACAGCGGAATCGGTGCGAAGGCGTCCTGCGACGGCCGAGGGCATGGGCTCCAGGGCATGTCGGAGCGGGTCGGTTCGCACGGCGGCCGGCTCGAGGCCGGACCCCAAGAGCCGGGCTACCGGGTTCGCGCGTGGCTGCCGATCCAGGTCCCCGAACCAGGGACAATCTCCTTGTGACCGTGATCCGTGTGCTCCTGGTGGACGACCAGGCCCTGGTCCGTAGCGGTTTCCGGATGCTGATCCAGTCCGAGGATGACATGCAGGTCGTCGCCGAGGCTGATGACGGCGCCCAGGCGTTGGCTGCGCTGGCCCGTACCCCCGCCGATGTGGTGTTGATGGACATTCGGATGCCGGTCATGGACGGGGTCGAAGCCACCCGCCGAATCGTGGCCTCCGGCTGCGGTAGTCGGGTGCTCGTACTGACCACCTTCGATGTCGACGAATACGTGTACGCGGCGCTACGCGCCGGGGCCAGCGGCTTCCTGCTGAAGGACGCCCGCCCCGAGGACCTGCTGTCCGCGATCCGCAGCGTTGCCGCCGGGGACGCAGTGGTCGCCCCCAGCGCCACCCGTCGGCTGCTGGAACACGTGATGCCGATCCTGCCGACCGGCGCCACACCCGCCGACGACCGGCTGGACGTTCTCACCGACCGGGAACGGGAGGTGCTGGTCGAGATCGCCAAGGGCGCCACCAATGCCGAGATCTCCGCCACCTTGTACATGGCCGAGGGCACCGTGAAGACTCACATCGGACGGCTGCTCGCCAAGCTGAGCGCTCGGGACCGGGTCCAGCTGGTGCTGATCGCGTACGAGACCGGCCTGGCCTCGCGTCCGTCCTGACTGGTCCTCTTCAGGCCGAGCCCGGATCAGCGGGCCCCACTCCCGCACGGCAGCGGACAGATATCGAGCCGAGCGAGGGACCCCCGCCGAGACAGCCCCCCGCACGGCAGCGGACAGACACGGGATCGCGCAACGCCTGGGACTGCCGGGATGGCCGGGAACGGCCGAGGCCGCGATCGTGGCCGCCGAAATCAGAGCCCGGGTGTACATCTGCCACGTCTTCACTGCCCAGCAGCCCCCGCATAGCAGCGGACAGACATCGAGCCGAGCGAGGGACCCCCCGCCGAGACAGCCCCCGCACAGCAGCGGACAGACATCGACTACGGCTGACAGGATCGGGCCGATTCGGGGTAGCTGGCCCGTTATTGTGCTGGTTGCCGGCCACCGTCGTCCTGCTGCTCTGAGGCTCGTGCTAGCGTCCAAAGCCGTGGCGAGGCTCAGTCGCACATTCCAGGCGATGCAGGAGCACTGGCACTTCATCCAGCAGGCCCTCTCCGGATACCGGGCGATCGGGGCCGTAGCGCCCAGCGGTCCGCAGCTGGTGTCCGCGATGACCGCCAGGATCGACCCGGCCGGCCCCCCGGTACGGGTGCTGGAGGTGGGTGCCGGCACCGGGCCGATGACCCGAGAACTGCTGCGCAAACTCCCCACCGGGAGCCAGCTAGTGGTGGTCGAACCGAATACTGGTTTCACCGAGCGGCTACGACGGCTCGCCGCCTCCCGGCCTGGGGTCGACACCACCGTGCACGTTTGTCGGCTAGACCAGGTCACGTCTCACGCTGAGGGGTACCACCACATCGTCTCTAGCCTGCCGTTTGCGATCTTCCCGCCCGACCAGGTACGCCAGGTCGTGGAGCAGTTGTTCGGCCAGCTGGTGGCCGGCGGTACCCTCTCGTACTTCGCCTATCGTGGTGCCCGGCTCCGGATCGCTGTCACCCCGCACGGGCCGAGCCGTGACCAGCAGGAGGCCGTCCAGAGGTACCTGCGCCGATTCCACCGTCAACACCACGGCACCACCCGCTCGGCCTGGGTGAATCTACCCCCCGCGGTGGTCCGTACCGTGCGGCTCTGAACCGCTCCACTTATCCCAGAAGGCGTCTGCCTCGGCCTCCCGGCCAGCGTGGAGCAAGGCCCGGGCGCCCATCCCAGCTAGCTCCTGGATGGTGGCCTCCTGGTCGCCCCATTCAGTTAGCCGGGTCAGCAGCGGCTCCAAGACCATCAGCCCGCGGTCGATACGGTCGCCGGCCAGCAGCAGCCGGGCCCGCAGCAACTGCCCGTTCAGCCCCTCCACCTCCTGGTCGGCGGCCAGGAACTGCTCAGGCGCATCCCCCAGCGCTGCCAGGGCCTCGTCCCACCGCTGCCCGCTGCCCAGCAGCCGGGCCCGCTGGACCCGCAGTTCCAGCTTGGCCAGGTCGAACCGCCACTGCCCGCAGCGTTCCCGCAAGTCCGGGTCGATCAGGGCCCGGGCCTCTAGATCCTCGTGAATCCGCTGCGCCTCATCCAGGGCCCGGAAGGCCGCGTCGGGGCCGTCCGCGTCGTACAACGGGCGCGCGATCGCGCGACTCATCACCATCCAGGCCGTCGGATGGTCAGCCCGCTGCGCGAGCTCAATCCCCTTGCGGTACAGCCGGACCGCCTCTACCGCATCCACGGTGGTGGCGATCTCACCGGCGTCAGCGGCCGTCTCAGCGGCCGGGGCCAGGGCGTCCAGCTCCTCGAATAGGCTCAATGCCCGCTTCAGCAGACCCAGCGCCCGGGTGGGCTCGTCGAGCGACCCGGCCAGCCTGCCCGCCAGCCGACACAGCATGGCGTACCGGCTCCGAAGCGGACGCTCGTACAGCAAACCGCTCTCCTGGAGTAGGTCCAGCGTCGCCAGCGCCGACTCGGCCAGCTCGGCCGCTTCCAGGAGCCGCCCCTGCTGCTGCAGCACATCCGCCAGCTGCCCCAGCGCGTCGACCTGGAACTCGGGCAGCTGCTCACGTTCGGCCAGCGCCGCCGCCCGCAGCAGGTACGGTTCCGCCGTGGCAGGGTCACCGTCCGTGATCCGTACCCGGCCGCGGCAGTGCAGCACCATCGCCAGGCTGCTCGGTTCGCCGCAGCTGCGGGCCAACGCTTCCACCGCATCCAGCTCGGCGTCGCGTTCCTCTCGGCGTCCGACCCCGGCCAGGTACCCGACGCGGTTCAGCCGCAGCCGGATCTGGGTGTCGAGGTACTCACCGGGCTGCAGAACCGCCAACGCCTCGGCGACGTGCTCCTCGTACCTTTCCATGTCCGGCGGCCCGAAATGACCCATCGCCCAAAACCGGCGTAGCAGCGGCGGCGAATCAGCGGTCACCGGCAGCGCCTGGATCTGACGGGTCAGCTCAGCCAATTCCTCCTCGTCGGCGCCGGCCTGCAACATCCGCAGCCGGGCCCGGGTCCGCTGGGTGAGGTCACCGACCAGGTCAATGCGGCCCAGTAACTCCCGAACCTGCTCCAGGTCACCGAGTCGGCACGCCTGCGACTGTTCGACCAGCAGCGCCTCGGCCTCGTCCCCGGCCCGGCGTAGCAGCGCGGCCGAGCGGGTCACCAGGGGCGCGGCCTCGGCGATGGTGATCTGACGCCGGCTCCACACCAGCAGGTAGGCCAGGTCACCGAGATCATGCAGCAGCTCCGGGCTGGGATCGGCGACCGCCTCCTCCGCTGCGGCCCGGGTCCGCCAGTGATCAGCCACCCGTTCCACATCGGCGTGCACCCCGTACCGCTGCAACTGCTCTACCAACGCGTTTAGCTCGGCCGGTGAGGCACTGGCCAAATCCGGCAGGGTAGGCGCCTGCGGCAGCCGGACCGATTCGATCCGGTCGACATCGGTATCGCGGCGGCTCGGCGGCGCCACCAGCGCCAGCGCGGGCAGCGGCGGCGAGGTCAGTACCCGCTCGATCTGCTGGCTGACCGTCGGGGTCTGGTTGCGCTCGTCGAATCGGCGCGCCAGCCGGTACGCCCGCTGCCGTAGCCGGTCCCGCACGTCGTCCACCGTGGCATCCGGCGCGACCCCGGTCACGACCGGCATCGTCCCCAGCCCGTGCTCGGCAGCGGCCGTGTCCAGGAGCCGGGTCGCGGCTGCTGCCAGGCGCATCTCAGTCCAAGGACTGGGCGCCTGGTCCAGATGCGGCAACAGGCCTGACACCAGGTCCAGACCCCGCTCGATCGCCCCGGTCCGGGCCAGGATCTCGATCTGGGTGGCCGCCGCGAACAGGAGTTTGCGTTGCCCGGCGGTCAGCCTCCAGCCTCGCAGATGCGCGGTGGCCGCCTGGTCGGCATGGCCCTGGTGCAGCAGCGGTTCCAGTACGGTGGCCAGGGTCCGGGCCGGTTCGGTGTTGCAGGTAGGTTCGCCGGCGATCACCGGCACCGCCTCGTCCAGCGCCTCCTGCCACCGGCCGAGTTCGTTGTAGTAGCGGGCCCGAGCGTTGCGTTCGCAGGCGTCGCAGTCGCTGAGGCGGGTCCGGGCTTCGGCGGTCCAGGCGTCGAATTCGGGCAGCGCGGCCCGGGCGCCGCGAACATGCCAGGCCAGTTCGAAGGCGCAGTGGTAGACCGGGTGCGGCCCCTCCCCGAGCCGCTGGTACAGCCGTCGCATCCCGTCGAGGCTGTTCTGCAGCTGCGTCAACGGCACCTCGGGGAAGTCGATCAGGTCACAGATCACCCACTTGTACTGCCACAGCAGGCGAAACAGCATGTGTTCGTCGAATTGGGCCTCGCCGCGTTCGTACCGCTGCCATACCCAGCTGAACGGGACAAAGATGTGGCTAGGTGAACCGGACATCGCGTACGCCGAGGTGAGGTCCTGGCGGGCCTGGACCCCTAATTCCCCGGCGCCCAGCTCGTCGGCCAGGCGGATCGCCTCCTGCAGCGGGGCGATCTGCTGCTCGTACGGCAGCGCGCGGGCCTGCTCGCGGAGAGCAGAAACCTGCTCGGTCCGGTCAACCATGGGTGCCTCCGTCGATCGCGCGGTCCAGCAGGGCGGAGAAAGACCGGTCGAGGGCCGCGACGTCGGCCGGTCGCATCGGATGGTGCCCGGTCAGCAGGGCCCGGGTGTACAGCGACTCGACCGCGATCGTGGCCAAGCCTGGGTCGTCCAGGGCTAGCAGCCGTTGTACGGTCGGATTGTCGTCGTTGAGCAGCAGCCGCGGCCGGTCCGAGCCACCGTCGTCCAAGGCGTGCAGGATCGCCGACCAGGTGTCGTCGGCGTCCGCGGCGACCTGGCGTCGCTGCCGGCGTTCCTGCGCGGTCGGGGAATGCAGGTAGACCGCCGGCAGCGAGGCGGGTGCGAAACCGCGCAGCTCCAGGTCTACATCGAGCCGGTCCAGGACCCCGCGTAGCTGGGCGAGGGCGGCGCCAACCTCGGTAAGCCTGGCTGCGGTGACCCCGCGGATGTGCTGGTCCAGGTCATCGGGGGAGATCTCGACTACCCGTACCCCGTCCAGCACGCTGGGGGCCTGGAGGACCAGGTCCCGCTCGTACACGTAGCCGCCGTTGATGATCGCCATCCCCTGCGCAGCGCCGACCTGCGCGACTTGGCGGAAGTCGTCGAGGGTACGGGTGACGTAGATCACGTCGGTACTGCGGGCCAGTTCCGGCAAGGTGGTCTCGCCGGAGTTCGCCTCGAAGCGCAGCAGCGGCAGCACGATCTGCAGCATCTGGGGGTCGGTCAGGGCCATCGCCTTCACCGCCACCGAGTGCAGCCGCAGGAAATCCTGCATCCGGTCCCGCTCCGAGGCGGCCATCCGGACCAGCCAGCGTCGGATCTGGTCGCCCAATTCCTGGCGGGTGTGTTCCAGGTCCTGGTCCTCGTACAGCGATTCCCGGCTGGCGGTCGGCCGCAGCGAGGAGGTGTTGACCACGAGCCGTACGAAGAAGGCCCACGGTGGCAACAGCCCCGGCATGTCCGCGCCGAGCAGCATCCCTTTCAGGTAGACCCGCGAGCCGGGCGGCCGGGCGGCCGGGTTCGGCTGGCCCAGGATCAGCGCCACCCCGGACAGGCCCGCGGCAGGTACCGAGACCGGCAGGGTCGCGAAGGGGGCCGTACCCAGCTCGTCGGCGGCAAGGTTCAGCACCGCCTGCCGGCGGTCCTGCGGGTTCTCGATCAGCCAGGGCGGCGTCAGGGGGGCGATCGAGACAGTCCCGTGCGGGGTCTGTGATTCGACGTGCTCGGGCAGGAACCGCCCGTAGCGGCGGCCGAGGTCGGTGACGCTCGCGGCGAGCAGCCAGTGTTCGCTGCCGTGGCGGGGGGTGAGCGCGACGCAGGTCCCTGGGCCGGACGCCAGCCAGTCCGCCCGCGGATCGTCCGGGTCGAGGTTGACGGTGTCGGTGGTGTACGAGCCGTCGGAATGGGCGCGCCACCGTACCAGCGGCTGGTTGCCCTTGCGGGTGACGACTTCGATCTCGTCGGTGACCAGGAAGGTCGACAGCAGCCCGATCCCGAACTGGCCTAGCAGGTCGGAGCGGGTCTGGCTGAGGTCCCGCTTGGAGGAGCCCCCGATGGTCGCCAGGAAGGTGGCGACGTCGTCGGTGTCTAGCCCGATGCCGGAGTCGAGGCAGTGCATCCGGCCGTCGGGTGCGACATCGGCGCCGATCAGCCGGACCGCCGGGCGGGAGTCCAGCCCGTCGCGCAGGGCGACCGCGTCCACCGCATTCTGCAGCAGTTCACGGACGTACACCTGGGGGCTGGAGTAGAGATGGTGGGAGAGCAGATCGACGATCCCGCGCAGGTCGACCTGGAATGTGTGCTGCGAAGCCGGTGGTAGATCGCTCATCCGAGCCAGCTTAAGGCTGCACCGGTGCCGGGTACGACGAGGAAGGCTCGGCTGGACCGGGGATGGGCCCAGGGACGAACCCCTGATCTTCGTCAGGCTACCTCTCCTCTGACATGCTTCTGAGCATCCCTGGGGTTTACCTGACATTCGTCATGATTGCCGGGGTGCTGATGAGAGATTCCTCACGAAGATCCCCCCGTCAGCCGGTCAATCCTAGGGTTGCTGGTCATCGCCATGACGTGAAGACCCGAGCTCCCGGCCGGGATCATCGGAACCGATCGCCTGTCAACGGTATCGGCCAGCAGGAGGAATTGACGTGGATAGAAGCTGCGCTGTTGACGACAAAAGGTCCAGGTTGAGTCTGCTGCTGGGCTTCCTGCTGGCGCTCGGGCTGGTGGTGTCTCCGCTCGCGGCTCCCAGGGCCCAGGCCGCGCAGATCCCGGTCACCGATCTAGCGGTCGCGGTCGACCGCCACGAGGTGACCGCGGGCTGGAACGAGCCGGTCGCCACCACGCTGAACTTCTGCACCCCCGGCTCGGCGAGCGCGGGAGACACGTTCACCGTAAAACTGCCCCAGGCCCTGGGGAACTGGCCGGCGTCATTCCAGGTGCTGAACCCCGACGGTGTGGTGATGTACGAGGTGAGCATCGGCGGGGACCCGGCGGTGGCGACCTTCACATTCACCGCCGCCGGCAACACGGCAGCAAACCGGTGCTCGATCGCGAAGTTCGGCGGTACCGCGACTAAGCCCGCTGGCGCATACCCGCTGACGTACGTGGTCAACGACACCCAGGAACTCAGCGCCGGCGAGCTCACGGTACGGCCCCCCGCATACCCGCTGCCCAGCGGTGAATACAAGAACGCCTGGTTCACCACCACATCAGACGAATGCCGTACCGATCCGGTGGGATGCCTGAGCTGGCGGCTGGTCAGCCGGGTAGGACCCGGCGCTACGGTGGTCGCCGATGAGCCGGCCGGCACGAACTGGACCTGGGCCTGCGACCGGATGGGCACCACCTATCTGGATCTCGAAGTCGTGACCTACGAGAACGGGCAGCGCCGGTGGGTCAGCGGTCGTACCGACCCGAACGTTGCGCGGCTGGTGACAAACTATTCCTGCACCCACAACCAGGTCCACATCGAGGTGAACACGGCCTCGCTGCAGGCCAACCAGTCGCTGGAGTTGGCGCTGCTGGGCACCGCCAACGCCCCGGGCGAGCAGGGCGGGGTCACCTATCTCAACACGGCCACCATGAACGTCAATGGTGAAGGCCCCCGCACGTACCCGGTTCGGCTGGAATCCAAGTGGGTCGGCGGGGTCAGCGCCGGTGATCACGTGTCGATCACCAAGAGCGACGCGGCTGGGAACGCTGGCGATACGGAGGCGACCGCGGTCCCGCTGCCGTCGGGCGGAACCGAGCTACGCCTGGTAGTGAGGAATACCGGGGAGAACCCGCTGACCGACATCGAGGTAACCGATGCCCTGGTGTCGGGCACCGGGCGGGTCACAGGGCTGGCGTGCGACTTCTCCGCGCACGGCGGTCCGAGCGCCGCCACCACCTGGGCCGGGCCGCTGCCTTCCGGCAAGCACATCACCTGCCGCGCCACCTTGTCCGACGTTGTCGGGTCGCACCAGGACCGGGCCACCGTGACCGCCCGCGGCAGCGCCCCGATCAGCCAGACGAATGACTTCTGGGCCAGCGCAACGGTCAACCTGACCCTGGCTAAGAAGGTCGTCTCGACCGGCCCGTACGCGGCCGGGTCGACGGTGGTCTTTGAGCTGACGCCCAGCAACACCGGCACCATCGCGGCGAAAGGTGGCTGGTCGGTGACCGAGGTACTGCCGGCCGGGTTGAGCCTGGTCTCGATGAGCGGTCCCGGCTACACCTGCGCCGGGGACACCTGCACCCGCGCCACACCGCTCGCCGCGGGCGCCTCGGCGGACCCGGTCCGGGTCGAGGCGCGGGTGGACGCTGGTACGGTCGGCACCCCCCGCAACGTGGCCTACGTCTCCCCGGCGGCCAACGAGATCGCCGAGACCAACCCGCTGGTGGTCCCGGGCCGCGACACCGACACGGATGCCACCGCGACCGACAACGACGCCAGCGTCCAGGTCGAAGTGCGGCCGCTGGTCTCGGTGGGTGACCGGGTCTGGCGTGACGACAACCGCAACGGCCTGCAGGATGTGGGCGAGCCGGGGCTGGAGGGCGTCGAAGTGCGGCTTACCAACGGCGGCACCACCCGGACCGCCCGTACCAACGCCGACGGCTACTACTGGTTTGACTCGCTGATCGCGGGCACGGACGGCAGGCTCAACTTCACCCTCACCGAGGGCCACGGCTGGACTATCGCCGACGTCGACGGTGCCTCCTCGGACGACATCGACTCGGATGTCAACGCGGCCGGTGAGATCGCCTTCACCGCCCCGGCCGCCGGCTCTAACCGGACCGGAGCCGCGCTCACGGACCAGCCGAACCTGGACGCGGGCATGGTGCGGGTCAACCTGCGCCTCGCGGCGCACATCGCCACTACCGGTACCGTGACCAGCGGCTCGACCGTGGTCTTCACCCTGACCCCGCACAACGACGGGCCGTCCACCGCCCTCGCCGGATGGTCGGTGACCGAAGTACTGCCGGCCGGGCTGAGCCTGGTCTCGATGAGCGGGCCCGGCTATACCTGCGCCGCGGCGACCTGTACGGCTGCCGCGACCCTGCCCGGGAATACCGACGGGCCGGTCCTCACCGTGATAGCCACGGTCGATGCCGGTTTCACCGGTGAACTGCGGAACGTGGCGTACATCCGCCCGGCGGCCAACGAGGTCGTCGAGTCCAACCCGCTGCACATCCCAGACGGGTCGACCGATCCAGACGCCACGGCCAGCGACAACGACGCCGGGGTGCAGCTGCGAGTCGAGGCCCGTGGTCAGGCGCCAGCCCCGGAGATCCGACCCAGCGCCCCGGCACCCAAGCCGCGGCCCAACCTGGCCGACACCGGATCCCCGATCGCCGGATGGCAGGTGGGCTTGGCTGTCGTGACGCTGCTGGCGGGCGCCACCCTGGTGACCGCCCGGCTCCGGGCGTACCGCAACTAAACCAGCACCCATACTGCGCCGGCCCTCCCGAGTGGGGGCCGGCGCAGTGGCATCTACAGGCGGCCCAGCCCCCCGATAGACTGCAACTCAACGGGGAGGAATTCAGATGACCATCTTTTTGATCATCGGCGGTGTCGGCGTAGCGCTGTTGTTGCTCTCCTTGTTGTTGGGGGAACTCTTTGACGGGCTACTGGATGGTCTCGGCGGCGGGGACTGGTTCTCAGGCTCGTCGCTGGCGGCCTTCATCGGGGCCCTCGGTTTCGGCGGCGCCATCTTGTACGAGCTCACCGACAGCTTCACCCTGGCCGCCCTCGGCGGCTGCCTGCTGGGTCTGGTAGTCGGTGGGCTGATCGGGTACGCGGTGATGCGGCTGCGTCGCTCCCAGGACGGGGCCGCGCCGACTTCGCAGGGACTGCGGGACCGGGTCGGGGTGGTGATCTGTGACATCCCCGCCGAGGGAATGGGCGAGATCCGGGTGCTGCAGGCCGGGCACATGACGAAGCTGTATGCGCGAGCCCCAGAGCCGTTGCCGGCGGGAACCCAGGTCACCATCACAGACGTCCTTTCAGCGACGTCGGTGAAGGTCATCCCGACGTACCAGTAGAACCAACCATGCATGGATCAAGGAGTCAGCTGTGCTTGCGTCATTACCTACCATCGTGATCTCCGTGATCGGGATCATCATCCTGCTAGTGCTCGGGGGGCTGATCGTCGTCTCGCGATGGCGAGTCGCCGGACCTAACGAGGCATTTATCATCACCGGTTCGAAAGGCAAGGAGATCCGCACCGAGCAGGGCGGGATCAGCCAGGACCTGTCGGGCCAGAAAGTCGTGATGGGCGGCAAGGTCTTCCTCGTGCCATTCATCCAGCGGCTGCACATCATGGACCTCTCCAGCCGTCGGATCCCGGTCCAAATCCGGGGTGCGGTCTCAGGCCAGGGCGTGAAACTCAACCTCGACGGTGTCGCGATCGTCAAGGTCGGCGGTAACGAGGACCAGATCCGCGCCGCGGCGCAGCGTTTCCTGACCCAGCAGGAGGAGATCGAGCCCTTCACCCAGGAGGTGCTGGCCGGTGCGCTGCGCTCGATTGTCGGCTCAATGTCAGTGGAGCAGATCATCCGGGACCGGGCCGCCTTCGCGCAGCGGGTCGCCGAGGAATCCGAGGCCTCGCTGACCGGCCAGGGTCTGAACCTGGACACCTTCCAGATCCAAGACATCACCGACGACGGCTCGTACCTGTCGGACCTGGGCCGTCCCGAATCGGCCCGGGTCCAGCAGCTCGCCGCGGTCGCCGAGGCTGCCTCCCGGCAGGCCTCGGAACAGGCCCGCCTGGCCGCTGAGCAGCAGGTCTCGATCGCACATCGGGAGCTGATGCTGAAGCAGGCCGAGATCAAGGCCGAGACGGATGCCGCGATGGCCCAGGCCGCCGCCTCCGGTCCGCTGGCCCAGGCCGACCGAGATCAGGCCATCCTGGCCGAGCAAGAGAAAGTCGCCGTACGGCAGGCCGCGCTGAAGGACCGCCAGCTCGACACCGAGGTCCGCAAACCGGCCGACGCCGAACGGTACCGGGTCGAGACGGAGGCCGCGGCCGCTCGCCAGAAGGCGATCCTGACCGCCGAGGCAAACAAGGCCGCCTCGATCGCCCAGGCCGAGGCCGAGGCCGAGACCGCCCGGCTCACCGGTGAGGGCGACAAGTCCCGCCGGGCTGCGCTGGCAGAGGCCGTCGCGATCGAAGGCGCCAAGGCCGGTGAGGCCGAGAAGGCCCGCCGGATCGCCGAGGCCGAGGCGGTCCGGGCCGAAGGCGAGGCTCAGGCAGCCGCGATCCTGGCCAAGGGTGAGGCCGAAGCCGAGGCCATGCAGAAGAAGGCCGACGCGTACTCCCGGTACAACAACGCCGCCGTGCTGGAGATGCTGATCGGGGTCCTGCCGCAGATGGCTCGCGAGGTGGCCACCCCGATGTCGAATATCGACAAGCTCACGGTGATCTCGGCCGACGGTGCCAACGAACTGCCCAAGCAGGTCGGGACCAACGTAGTCCAGGTCCTGGAGATGCTGAAGAACACCACCGGGGTAGACCTGCAGGCGCTGGCCCAGCGGTACACCACGGTCGACCAACCAGACTCGATCACTGCTCAAAACTGATCCCACCAGAGCATCGGGCGGGCCGTACGGCCCGCCCGATGTCTGTGCTTCATTGCCCTCGCGTCCGCGAGGGCGGGCCGCGTCGCTAAGTCCCCCGTCTTCCTCCTCACTGACGAGA
>CALIWR010000012.1 GCA_938046585.1 uncultured Propionibacteriaceae bacterium
AAGACGGGGGACTTAGCGACGCGGCCCGCCCGAGCGAAGGCGAGGGCAATCAAACACGGCCGTGGCCAAGATGTCCGTCTGCGTGGCCCAGTCGGACTTGCCCGCTCAGGTTGTGCATCCCGTTCCAGGCCAGGTTGACGAGGTGTGCCGCCACCTCGTCTTTCGTTAATTGGGGATTGTCCAGCCACCATTGTCCGGTCATCGAGACCATCCCGGTCAGTGCCTGCGCGTACAGTGGGGCCGCCTTGGCATCCAGATCACGTTCGGCGAAGACTGCCGCGAGCAGGCCCTCGACCCGTACGATGACGTCGTTGAGGATGCTGGCGTACGAGCCGCCGGACGGCCCGGAAGAGTCGCGGACCAGGATCTGGAAGCCTTCTGGGTTGGCTTCCACATAGTCGAGCAGGGCCAGCGCCCCCAATTCCAGCAGCCGGCGGGAACCGGCGCCGGGGGTGGTGATTGCAGCCCGGATCGCCGAATGCAGGGTTTGGACCTCGCGGTCGACGACCACCGCGTACAGGCCCTCTTTGCCGCCGAAGTGTTCGTACACGACGGGTTTGCTGACTTGTGCCCGGCTGGCGATGTCTTCGACGCTGGTGCCGTCGAAGCCGCGCTCAGCGAAAGCGGTCCGGGCCACCCGGACCAGCTGGTCGCGTCGTTCGGCGCTGGTCATCCGGACACGGCCTCGACGGGCCCGGGCAGGGTCGTTGTTCGGCACGGGCCCAGTCTGCCGGTTGCCGGTTGAAAACCTGGTTGCGGGTTCGGGATGGATCAATAGGATGGCGCCGACTCTGACGAAAGGTGTCCTCATGTCCCTGTTTTCTGGTATCGAGCAGGCCCCGGCTGACCCGATCCTGGGCATTACCGAGGCCTACCGCGCCGACACCCGTCCGACGAAGGTCAATTTGGGGGTCGGGGTGTACCTGGACGAGACCGGCAAGATCCCGCTGCTGGGCTGTGTCCGCCAGGCTGAACAGGATCTGGGTGCCCACCTGGCTCCCCGCGGCTACTTGCCGATCGACGGGATGCCCGGCTATACCACCGCGGTCAAGGATCTGATCTTTGGTGGTGATTCCGAGCCGGTAACCTCGGGCCGGGTGGTCACGGTTCAGGCATTGGGCGGCACGGGGGGGCTGCGGATCGGGGCCGCGCTGCTGAGACTGGTCGACGCCGATGCCCCGGTACTGGTTTCGGACCCGTCTTGGGAGAACCACCAGGCGTTGTTCGGGCGGGCGGGTTTCGCTGTCGGCCGCTACCGCTACTACGACGCTGACCGGCGCCGGCTCGACGTGGCGGGGATGGTGGCCGATCTGGAGGCCGCGGCGCCCGGCACCGTGGTGGTATTACATGCCTGCTGCCACAATCCGACCGGGTACGAATTGACGCCGGCGGACTGGGACCGGGTGATCGAGGTGGTGGAGCGGCGTCGGCTGACGCCTTTCCTGGACTTGGCCTATCAAGGCTTTGGGCAGGGGATCAGCGAGGACGCGTACGTGATCGGAAAATTCTGCGCTGCCGGGTTGAGCCCGATGTTGGCGTCGTCATTCTCGAAGTCGTTCGCTTTGTACGGGGAGCGGGTCGGTGCCTTCTCGGTGGTCTGCGCGGACCAGGCCGAAGCGGGGCGGGTGTTGTCGCAGGTCAAGGCCGCGATCCGGGTCCTCTACTCCAACCCGCCCACCCATGGGGCGGCGATCATCAGCCGGGTGCTGGGCGATCCTGACCTGCGGCGGCAGTGGGAGTCCGAACTCGGCGTGATGCGGGACCGGATCAAGGCGATGCGTGCTGGGCTGGTGGCCGGGCTGCGGGCGGCAGGTGTCCAGCAGGACCTGAGCTTCATCACCGAGCAGGTCGGGATGTTCTCCTATTCCGGGCTCACGGTCGAGCAGATGCGGCGGTTGCGGACCGAGTACGGCGTGTACGGGACCGATTCCGGCCGGCTTTGCGTGGCGGCGTTGAACCAGCAGAACCTGCAACGTGTCTGCCAGGCCATCGCCGCCGTGCTGATGTGAGGGTCGACTGCTGCGGGCCGGCGTCAACGACGCTGGAGATGACCCGCGGCGGTCGATGAGTTCCCCGGGTAGGAGTCGAACCTACGTCGCTTGATCCTGATTCAAAGTCAGGCGGGCCCTGCCGACAGACCAACCGAGGACGGTGTCGTGAAGTCTATCGAAAATCTGGGCAGATCGGGCATTCTGTGCCGATCGGGTCGACAGCGCGGGTGACACGGCGCGCCCACCGGGTATCTGCGATCGCCGACAACGGTAGGGTGTCTGCTGGCCCCCGGGCCTGGCTGCCAAGGACGGATGTAAGGAGTTCCGCTCGTGCCGGACAACACCACCCCCGCGACGGCCGTGGTCGTCCTCGCTGCTGGCGGCGGTACCCGGATGCGGTCGCGCCGTTCCAAACTGCTACACGAGGTTTGCGGTCGATCTCTGCTGTGGTACGCGGTCCAGGCCGCGAGCCAGCTGGAGCCGGCCCACCTGGTGGTGGTCGTCGGTCACCAACGTGAGCAGGTGCTGACCCACCTAAGCGAGATCGCCCCGTACGCCGAGCACGCGGTTCAGGAGCAGCAACTGGGCACCGGTCACGCGGTCCAGTGTGCGCTAGCCCAGCTCGGTCAGGTCGAGGGCGAGATCATCGTCACCTACGGCGACGTGCCGCTGCTCAGCGGGCAGACCCTGACCGACCTGCTGACCGAGCACCGCAGCAGCGGCAACGCGCTCACCGTGCTGACCGCGGTCGTGGCTGATCCTCGCGGGTACGGCCGGATCATCCGCTCACAGGACGCGGTGACCGCGATCGTGGAGGACCGTGATGCCAGCGACGAGCAGCGCCGGATCCGGGAGATCAATTCTGGGATCTACGTCTTCGACGCGGCCGTGTTGCGTGATGGGTTGGCGGCGCTGAGCACCGACAACGCTCAGGGTGAGTTGTATCTGACCGATGTGCTGGGGCATGCGGTCCGCGCCGGCGCCAAGGTCGGTGCCCACCTGATTGCCGACACCTGGCAGACCGAGGGGGTCAACGATCGGGTCCAGCTGGCGGCCCTGTCTCGAGAGCTCAACAATCGGATCCTGGACCGGTGGATGCGGGCCGGGGTCACCGTCATGGACCCGGCCACCACCTGGGTCGAGGACACGGTCGACCTGGCCGAGGATGTCACCCTGCTGCCGAACACGATCCTCAAGGGTGCCACTTCGGTCGGGGCAGGCGCCACCATCGGCCCGGACACGATGCTCACCGATATGGAGGTCGGCGAAGATGCGACGGTGACCCGTTGCCAGGGTTCGCTGTCGGTGATCGGGGCTGGTGCCACCGTCGGCCCGTTCTCGTACCTGCGGCCCGGGACGGAGCTCGGCGCCGGAGGCAAGATCGGTGGTTTCGTCGAGACCAAGAACGCCAAGATCGGCGACCGCGCCAAGGTGCCGCATCTGACCTACTGCGGCGACGCGGTGATCGGGGAGGGCGCCAATATCGGCGCCGGCACGGTCTTCGCGAACTATGACGGGGTCACCAAGAGTCAGACCCACATCGGGCGGCATTCGTTCGTCGGATCGAACACGGTGCTGGTGGCCCCGGTAGCGGTCGCCGACGGTGCGTATGTGGCGGCTGGTTCGGCGATCACCGAGCCAGTCGGGCCGGGACAGCTCGGGATCGCCCGGGCCCGGCAACGCACCATCGACGGCTGGGTGGGCCGGCAGCGAACAGGAACGCCGACCGCGGCCGCCGCCGATGCCGCTGACGACAACCAGGGGAAGTGACACGGTGAGCGGACTGACGAAGAAGGACCAGAAGCATCTGATGCTCTTCTCTGGTCGGTCGCACCCGGCTCTGGCGAGCGAGGTGGCGCAGATCCTGAATGTGGATTTGGTGCCGATGCGGGCGGTGACTTACGCCAATTCGGAGATCTACGTCCGCTACGAGGAATCGGTCCGCGGTTCGGACGCGTTCGTGATCCAGTCCCACACGGCGCCGGTGAACGAATGGATGATGGAACAGCTGATCATGGTCGACGCTCTGAAACGGGCCTCGGCGAAGCGGATCACGGTGGTCTCGCCGTTCTACCCGTACGCCCGCCAGGACAAGAAACACGCCGGGCGGGAACCGATCTCGGCCCGGCTGATGGCTGACCTGTACACGGCGGCCGGGGCGACGCGGATCATGTCGGTCGATCTGCACGCCGCCCAGATCCAGGGTTTCTTCAACGGCCCGGTCGATCATCTGCACGCGCTGCCGCTGCTCAGCGAGTACGTTCAGCGCAAGTACGGCGGCGAGGACATGGTGGTGGTCTCGCCGGACGCCGGCCGGGTCCGGATGGCGGACCAGTGGACCGACCGGTTGGGCTGCCCGTTGGCGATCATCCACAAGCGGCGGGACCCGAATGTGGCTAACACGGTGGCGGTCCATGAGGTAGTCGGTGATGTCGAGGGCAAGGTCTGTCTGTTGGTGGACGACATGATCGACACCGCGGGCACGATTTGCCTGGCTGCGGATGCGCTGCGGGCGCGTGGCGCGAAGGCGGTGATCGCAGCTGCCACCCACCCGGTGCTGTCCGGGCCGGCGGCGCAGCGGCTGAACCAGTCCGCTTTCCAGGAAGTGATCGTGACGAATACCCTCCCGATCCTGCCCGGTGTCCGGATCGACTGCCTCACCGTGTTGTCGATCGCCCCGCTGCTAGCGAAGGCGATCAAGGCGGTGTTCACGGAGGCCAGTGTCACGTCGCTGATGGGTGATGGCGCCGGGTTGTGAGCACCGCGGCGGCGTCCGATAGAGTGGGGCAGTTGCCTCGGCGAGGGGAGCCCGGTGCCGGTTTCCGGGCCCCGTGATCGACCTGGTCCTCCTCGCAAGGCGTCCCTGGCCGTACGGCCCTACGCATAATGTCTCGAGGAGTCCGAGGAAGTCATGTCTGAGGTCAAGCTCAGCGCCACTATTCGTACCGAATTCGGCAAGGGCGCTGCACGGCGTCTGCGTCGTAGCGCCCAGGTGCCCGCCGTCCTGTACGGGCACGGCACCGATCCGATCCACATCAGCCTGCCGGCTCATGCCACCCAGCTGGCGTTGCGGCTCGCGAATGCCCTGCTGGATATCGAGATCGAGGGGCAGAAACCACAGCTGGCGTTGCCCAAGCAGGTGCAGCGGGATCCGGTCAGCGGCGCCATCGAGCACCTCGACCTGGTGCTGGTCCGCCGCGGCGAGAAGGTCACCGTTCAGGTGCCGCTGGTGACGGTCGGTGAGCACAGCGCCGACGTGATGCTGGTGATGGACCAGAACACGATCTCGCTGGAGGTGGAGGCCACCCACATTCCCACCCAGGTCGAGATCGACATCACCGGGATCCAGGTCGGCACCAGTATCCGGGCCGCCGATCTGAAGCTGCCCACGGGTGCGGTCTTCCCCGGTGACCCGGAGGACCTGATGGTCTCGGCCCATGCTGCCCCGACCCAGGAGCAGCTGGACGCCTCCCTGGAGAGCGCTGAGCCGGCCGGCCCGGCCGAGGGCGCCGACGACGAGGGCTAGTACGCCGCTATGGCCACCTGGCTCGTAGTGGGGCTCGGAAATCCGGGCCCCACTTACGCGTCTCACCGCCACAACGTTGGGGCGATGGTGATCGGTGAACTGGCTCGACGCGGCGGTGTCAGTCTGTCTGCGCATCGGCTTCAACGGGCGAACACCGCTGATGTCCGGGTCGGGCCCAACGGCACCGGGGCGGTCGGCGCGGACACCGAGAGACTGGTGCTGGCCACCACCCGCAGCTACATGAACGAATCCGGTGCCCCGGTAGCGAAACTACTGTCGTACCACCGGATCGACCCGGCCCATCTGATCGTGGTCCACGATGAGCTGGACATCGACTTCGGGCGGATCCGGACCAAACGGGGCGGCGGCGACAACGGTCACAACGGCCTGAAGTCGATCCGCGCCGCTATCGGTACCGGTGACTACTACCGCGTCCGCTGGGGCATCGGGCGCCCACCCGGCCGGCAGGATCCAGCCGATTATGTCCTGTCGGACTTTCCCAGGGCGGTGGCTGATGATCTGGCGGTTGAGGTCAGCCGGGCCGCGGATGCGGTGGAATGCCTGGTGGTCCAGGGTCTGGAGCAGACCCAGCAGCGGTTCAATTCTTGACTGTACGGCTACAGCCAGCCGCGTTCGGTGGCGATCCGGGCTGCTTCGGCCCGGGTTCGGGCGCCGGTCTTGGCGATCGCCGACGACAGGTGGTTGCGTACGGTGCCAGGCGACAGTGACAACGCCTTCGCCAGCTGCGCCACCGGCTGCCCGGAGCGGGCCTCACGCAGCACGTGGACCTCGCGTTCGGTGAGTGGGATGTCCCCGTCGATCAGCGACTCGGTCGCCAGGACCGGGTCCACCACCCGCAGCCCGGCTGCGACCCGCCGTACCGCCTCGGCCAGCTGCGGTGCCGGGGTGTCCTTGACCACGAAGCCGGAGGCGCCGGCGATCAGCGCTCGGCGTAGATAGCCGGGCCGGCCGAAGGTGGTGACGATCAGGACCCGGACCCCTGGCAGTTCGGACCGAACCTGGGCGGTGGCCGTGATCCCGTCCATCCCGGGCATCTCGATATCGATGAGGCAGACTTCGGCGCTGCTGCGGCGGGCTGCGGGCACGATCTGCGGCCCGGAACCTACCTGTGCCACCACGTCGAGGTCCGGTTCCAGGTTCAGCAACACGGCCAGCGCGCCGCGGACCAGCGCCTGGTCGTCCGCGATCAGCAGCCGGGTCACCACGACACCGCCAAGGTGACCCCGGTCTTGTCGGCTTCGGCGGTCATGGTGGCTCCCTCGGCTGCGGCCCGTTCCCGCAGCCCGGTGATCCCGTGACCGGCGTGGGGATTGACCTGGCCTTGCCCGTCATCGCTGACCTGAAGTCCGTCGGGGCCGATTTCGATCCGGCAGTGGTCGGCGGCACAGTGGCGGATCACGTTGGTCACCGCCTCCCGGACCACCGCCGCGGCCAAGGCTCGTCGCGGCGGCGGAACCGCCTCGGCCTGGCCGATCAGCTCCAGGCTCACCTGGGCATCGGCCAGCAGCCTCTGGGCGTTGCGGAGCTGGACGGCCAGGTCTTCGCCTCGTAGCCCGGTCACGGTGCGGCGGACCTCGCTCATCCCTTGTCGGCTGAGGTCCAGGATCTGACGCAGCTCGGCGCGGGCCCGGTCGGGGTCGGCCGCCACCATCCGCTCGGCCACCTGGGCTTTGAGCGCCAGCACGGTCAGGGTGTGGCCCAACACGTCGTGCACGTCCCGCGCCACCCGCTCCCGTTCTTGGAGCAGGTTCAACTGGTAGCGGGCCTCGTCGGCGGCGGTCAGCCGAGACACGAAGCCAACGATGAGCATATTGGCCAGGGCGACCACCGCGGTGATCACCGGCATCGCCACCAGCTGGGTCAGCCGCCCGGCCAGCAGCGGTACCGCCACGGTGGCTGCCACGCATCCGATGACCGTCGGATAGGCCCAGACCCGTGGTAGGGCGTAGCTGGACAGGGCTACCACGAAGATCAGCAGTCCGACCATGGTCGGCCCGACGACCAGCCCGGCCCCGGCCGCTACCAGCAGTGACCCCGCCACCACGGCGACACCGGCCGGGTACGGCCGTTCGGGTGGGATCTGGTATCGGCCCGCCGCCCAGTAGCCCATCAGGTTGAAGGCTGCGAAGACCACCAGCAGCCCCAGCCCGGCCACCATCCGCCAACCCCAGCCGAGCCGTACCACGTTCATCAGCGGGAACACCAGGAAGATCAGCCAGATACCTCCCATTACGGTGGAGAACCGGGCCTGCGTGTCGGGTGGGGCCGGGGAGGATGGTTTCACTGCCGAGCCCGGCTGCGGCGTACCAGCAGCAGCGCCAGCAGCGCAAAACCCACGGTCCACAGGCTCACGTTAACAACGCCCTGCCACAGCGGTTGCGCAAACACGTCCCCGGTGTTGGTGTCGATCGTCTGGCGGGTAAGCGGGGCCCGGGCCAGGGCTACGTATCCGTACAGCGGGGTGAACTTGGCGATTAGGAGCAGTTTCCCGCTGAGTGGGGTGAAAACATTGCCCAGAAAGCCGAGGATGACCAGCATTCCGGCTGCTCCGCTGACCGCGTTCTCTGAACGGAACAGCAGCCCAGCATTCAGCCCGTACAGGGCGAAACCGGCCGAGCCAAGTAGGGCGATTGGGTACGACCAGAGCCAGGTGCTTGCCGGGGCCTCGGCGCTGGTGGCGAGGCCGATCCCGTACACCAGGGTCACCGGCACCGCGGCCACGATCATGGCCACCAGGGATTTCACCAGCACAAACTGCCAATCGTGCAGCGCGGTCAGCCCGAGCTGGCGGCCCCAGCCCTGCATCCGTTCTACCGCGGCCATCCCGCCGACCCCGGTAGTCGCGGTGACTGCGCCGTACGCGGCCATGCCGATCATCATGTACATCGAGATGTTGCCGTTGCCGATCGGGTACTTTCCCCACGGCATGCTGATACCGAAGATCACGTACATCAGCGCCGGCAGCCCGGTGGTGAAGAACAGGGTGACCGGGTCCCGGGCGATCCGTCTCAACTCGAGCGCGAGGTACGCGGCGATCATGGCGGTCCTTCCGGTCAGGCCGCGGCGCGGCTGGTGAGGGTGATGAAGGCGTCCTCCAAGCTGGGAGCCGAGATTTCCAGCCCGGTGGCGCCGGTGTCGAGCAGCAGCCGGGCCAGCGCATCCGAATCCCCGACGGTGGCCTTCAGCCGGCTCCCGGTGACTGTGGCCGATCCTGGTCCGAACTGGGTCTCGACCATCCGGACTGCCTGGGCCGGGTCGGTCACGGTAGCGCAGACCGTACGGGCGCGGCTGCGGGCCCGGATCTCGGCGGTGGGCCCGTCTGCGACGATCTGTCCTTCGGACAGCATCACGATCCGCTTGGCGAAGGCTTCGGCTTCCTCCAGGTAGTGGGTGGCGAAGACCACGGTCCGTCCGGCTGCGGCGCAAGCGTGCATCTCCTGCCAGAAGTCGTGCCGGGCTGTGACATCCATCCCGGCGGTCGGCTCGTCGAGGATCAGCAGGTCCGGGTCGGCCAGCAGCGCCAGGGCGAACCGGAGCCGCTGCTGTTCACCGCCAGAGCAGCGGCCTACCTTGCGGCTGGCCCGGTCGGCCAGGCCGGCTTCGACCAGGACCTGCGCCACCGGCCGCGGCGCCACCGTCAGCCGGGCGACCAGCGACACCGTCTCAGCGATGGTGAGGTCGCGCAAGAGACCGCCAGACTGCAGCACCGCCCCAACCTGGCCTGCCCGGATCGCGTCCCGGGGTGCCCCGCCTAGCACCTGCACTGTCCCCGCGGTGGGTTCGGTGAAGCCGAGCACCAGGTCCAGCGTGGTGGTCTTGCCGGCGCCGTTGGGGCCGAGCAGGGCCACTACCTCGCCTGGGGCCACGTCGAGATTGATCCCCCGTACCGCGGGCACTGGGCCGGTATGTCCGCGGAAGGTCTTGGTCAGGTCGCGTAGCCGGATCGCGGCAGGGCTAGTGGTCATGGCTGCCAGCTTGTCGGCCGGCGCTGCCTGGGGCATAGCGCTTCCATCACGATCTCAGGGTGTGTTTTGTCATGGTTGCAGGGCGGCTGGCGGCCCGGCCGACAGCAGCGGCGGTGTCAGGTGATCCTTGTAAGGTTCGGATCGTGGCAGTCCCCGGTCTTGTCCCTCTGATCGCCTCGGACCCGGTGGTGGCTCGTTGTGTCGCCGACGCGGCTGTTGGGCTGGCGGCGCTGGATATCACCGGCCCGGCGTCGTTGCGTCCGCTGCTGGCCGGGGCTTTGGCCGAGAGCCGGCCCCTGCTGCTGGTGACCAGCACCTACCGGGAGGCCGAGCAGCTGAGCGTCGAGGTGGCCTCGGTGGTCGGGCCAGAGCAGGTCGCCTACTACCCGGCCTGGGAGACTCTGCCCCACGAACGACTCTCGCCGCGCTCTGACACCGTGGGCCGGCGGCTGGCGGTGTTGCGGCGCCTGGCCGGGGCCGGGGAGGAACCAGCACCGCGGGTGGTGGTGGCCCCGGTCCGCTCGGTGCTCCAGCCGCAGGTGAGGGGGCTGGCCCAGATGCGCCCGGTTCGGGTCCAGACGGGCGTGGACTACGACCCGTCGCAGCTGGCGGCGGATCTGGTCGCTGCCGCGTACACCCGGGTCGACCTGGTGGAACGCCGCGGCGAGTTCGCGGTCCGCGGCGGGATCGTCGACATCTTCCCGCCGACCCTGGAACACCCGGTCCGGGTCGACTTCCTCGGCGACACGGTCGACGAGATCCGGGTCTTCGCCGTCGCCGACCAACGCTCCGGGGGCGAGACCCGAGCCGAAGTGATCGCCTACCCGTGCCGTGAGCTGCTTCTCACGCCGCAGGTCCGCCGGCGCGCCGCCCGGCTCGCCGAGCAGCATCCTGAACTGGTTGAGATGCTGGACCGGATCGCCGCCGGTCACGCCGTGGACGGGATGGAGGCGTTGGCGCCGGCGCTAGTCGACGGGCTCGAGCTGCTGATCGATGTGGTCGCCCCCGACACCCTGGTGCTGGTTTGCGACCCGGAATTGGTCCGGAGCCGGGCAATCGACTTGGAAGCCACCTCGCAAGAATTCCTGCAGGCCTCCTGGGCGGCGGCCGCCGGCGGCGGGCAGGCCCCGATCGATCTGGGCGCCTCCGCGTACCAGCCGCTGGCCGAGGTTCGTTCCCGGGCTCTGGCCCGGGGCCTGCTGTGGTGGTCGCTCTCGCCTTTTGCCGCCGCCCCCGACCAGCAGCCCGATTCCTCGTACGCCGGGGACGGCGAGCTGGTTGACCTGTCCCAGATCGCCGTCGACGGGGTCGCCTCCCGGAGCCTGGCCGCGCAGTCGGTGGAGCCGTGGCGGGGAGACTCCGAGGCGGCGGTCCGCGACATCCGGGCCGATATCACCGAGGGCCTGGCAGTGGTGTTGACCGCGGAGGGCCGAGGCCTGGCCCAGCGGCTGGCCGAGGTAATGCAGGAGCACGGGATCGGGGCTACGCTTGTCGACCCGTTACAGGCCGCACCGCGCCCTGGGCTGGTCACCATCACCACTGCCGCGCTAGCCCATGGTTTCCGCTTCGACCGTCTCGGGCTGCGGTTGTACACCACTGCTGACCTGGCCCAGGGGCAGGTTGCCGACAAGACCCAACGGCGGCTGCCGAGCCGCCGCAAGAATCAGATCGACCCGCTGGAGCTAGTCCCCGGCGACCCGGTGGTGCACGAGCAGCACGGGGTCGGGCGCTATCGGGAACTGGTGCAGCGTACGGTCGCCGGCGCCACCCGTGAATACCTGGTGATCGAATACGCGCCGAGCAAACGGCACCAGCCCGGGGACCGGTTGTACGTGCCAATGGACCAGCTGGACCTGGTCACCCGCTACGTCGGCGGCGAGTCTCCGGCGCTGGACCGGATGGGTGGCGCCGACTGGAATAGACGCAAGTCCCGGGCCCGCAGGGCGGTCCGCCAGATCGCGGCCGAGCTCATCAAGCTGTACGCGGCCCGACAGGCCACCCAGGGGCACGCCTTTGGTGCGGACACTGCCTGGCAGCGGGAATTGGAGGACTCCTTCAGCTATGTCGAGACCCCCGACCAGCTGGCCTGTATCGACGAGGTCAAGCGTGATATGGAGCGGGTTGTTCCGATGGATCGGCTGATCTGCGGCGACGTCGGCTACGGCAAGACGGAGATCGCGGTCCGGGCCGCGTTCAAGGCGGTCCAAGACGGCAAGCAGGTGGCGGTGCTGGTACCGACCACGCTGCTGGTGCAGCAGCACCACGCCACCTTCGCTGACCGGTATGCCAGCTACCCGGTGACCGTGGCGCCGCTGTCGCGGTTCCAGTCTGAGGCGGAGACCGCTAAGACCCTGGCAGGAGTCGCCAGCGGCGCGGTCGATGTGGTGGTCGGGACCCATCGGCTGCTGTCGCAGGAGGTACGGTTCAACGACCTGGGGCTGGTAATCATCGACGAGGAGCAACGCTTTGGCGTCGAGCACAAGGAGGCGTTGAAGAGGCTACGTCTCAATGTTGATGTGCTGGCGATGAGCGCGACCCCGATCCCTCGCACCCTGGAGATGGCGATCACTGGTATCCGGGAGATGAGCGTGATCGCCACCCCGCCGGAGGAGCGGCACCCGGTACTGACCTTCGCCGGCCCGTACGACGACCGCCAGGCGGTGGCCGCGATCCGGCGCGAACTCGCCCGCGAGGGTCAAGTCTTCTTCATCCACAACCGGGTCCAATCGATCCAGGCCACCGCGAGGCGGCTGGCTGAGCTGGTACCTGAGGCCCGGGTGGTGACCGCGCACGGCCGGATGAGCGAGCGCGAGCTGGAACAGGTGATGGTCGACTTCTGGGAGCGACGCGCTGACGTCCTGGTCTGTACCACGATCGTCGAGGCCGGCCTGGACATTGCCACTGCCAACACCTTGCTAATCGAGCGGGCCGACCTGATGGGGCTGTCGCAGCTGCACCAGCTACGGGGCCGGGTCGGGCGCGGGCGCGACCGGGGCTATGCGTATTTCTTCTACCCCCCGGACAAGACCCTCACCGAGACCGCCCATGGTCGGCTGGCGACGATGGCCGCCCATACCGACCTGGGTGCCGGGATGGCGATCGCGATGAAGGACCTCGAGATCCGCGGGGCCGGGAACTTGCTCGGCGGCGAGCAGTCTGGCCACATCGCCGATGTCGGCTTCGATCTGTACCTGCGGCTGGTCGGGGAGGCGGTGGAGGAGTTCCGTGGTGACGCGGCCGAGCCGGAGCCACAGCTGCGGATCGAGCTGCCGGTCGAGGCACACCTGCCGACCGACTATGTGGAATCGGAACGGTTGCGGCTGGAGATGTACAAACGGCTTGCCCAGATCCGTACCGAGGCCGATCTGGCCGCGGTCAGATCGGAACTGAGTGACCGCTACGGTGAGCCGCCGGAGCCGGTACGGGCGCTGCTGGAGGTGGCCCGGTTCCGGTTGTTGTGCCGCGACGCCCACGTCGATGAGGTGGTCGCCCAGGGCAAATACACGCGTTTCGCCCCGGCCGGGCTGCCTGATTCACGGCAGCTACGGCTGCGGCGGATCTACCCCGGGTCGATCATCAAGGACAGCCACATCCTGGTACCGACCCCGATGACCGACACCATGCCGCGTCGACCCGTGGCCGGGCCAGAGATTGTGGACTGGGCCAGCGCTGTCGTAACCGGGATCTACGCGTCGACAGCACCGGACACGATCCGCGACGCCGCCCAGTAGGGTGGGAGTCGACTTCGGAGGTGAATCGTGAAGCCCGTACGTGCTGCCGTGTCGGCGTTGGCCCTGGTGCTGGCCCTGCTGCTGGGTGCCTGCGCCCAGGACTCGGGCAGTCCAGGAACCGGGATGGTGGTCAATGGGGTGGCGATCCCGGCCCGCACCATCGATCGGCTCACAGCGGCGGTGGAACGGGTTATCCATGGCAGCCGTGGCGACGCCCTCGACATCGTGGTTTCCAACCTGGTGGTCGGCCAACTCGCCGACCAGACGATCCGGGAGCGGAATCTGGACATCACCCAGGCCGACGTCGACGCCGTGATTGCGAAGTCGCGGATGCGTGAGGTGGCGGCTGACCCGCAGGCCAACCCTGTCGCCCAGGCCTATGGCCGCTGGACCGTGGTTACCGGGCACCTGACCGAGCAGGACCAGATCGATTTGGGTAGCCACCTGACGGTGACCCTCAACCCCCGCTACGGGGTGTGGGACATGCAGGGTTTCCGGGTGGACCAGGCTCCCGGCTCGTTGTCACGGCTGGACCCGTACGTCCCGTGACCGGCGTCGAGCAGCTCGACCGGCTGCTGGAGGTGATGCACGCCCTGCGCCGGGGCTGCCCCTGGGACGCCGACCAGACCCACCGCTCGCTGCTGCACTACCTGGTCGAGGAGACCGCCGAGGTGGTGGACGCCGTCGAGACCGGCACCGACGCTGACCTACGCGAGGAATTGGGGGATTTGCTGCTGCAGGTGGTCTTCCACTGCGAGATCGCGTCCGAAAGGGGAGCCTTCACGATCGCGGAGGTGGCAGGCCAGATCAGCGACAAATTGGTCGCGCGACATCCGTACGTGTTCTGCGGCGAGGCCATCCCCGATGACCTCAACCAGTCCTGGGAGCAGCGCAAACGCGCCGAGAAGTCCCGGACCAGCGCCCTGGACGGGATCCCGGTCAGTATGCCGGTGCTGGCTCGGGCCGCCAAGGTGATCGCCCGAGCCCGGGCGCACCAGGTCCCGGTCGACCTGCCCGACGAACCACTGGACGAGGCCGGCTACGGCGCCGCGGTGCTGGCGCTGACCGCCCGGGCCCAGGCCTGCGGCCTCGACCCGGAACAGGATCTGCGGTCCGCGCTGCGCGAACTGGAGGATCAGGTCCGCCAGGCTGAGCGGCCCCAGCCCGACAGTTGACCGGGCTGCCCATCCACACCTGCCGCTCTGGGGCCGGGGCGGTTCGATGACGCTCGGGGATGTGCGTGATTTCTATTGTCTGGTGTATGTCGTTTCCAGGTTCAGCCGGATAAGCTGGACCTGTTCTTGTTCCTGCGACGAAAGGGCACATCTGTGGCCAGCATCGACTACATCGAGGCGCGTGAGATTCTCGATTCCCGGGGCAACCCGACCATCGAGGTCCAGGTTGTCCTGGAGGACGGCAGCCAGGGGCGCGCCGGGGTCCCGTCGGGGGCTTCGACCGGGGCCTTCGAGGCCGTCGAATTGCGCGACGGCGACCAGTCTCGCTACGGCGGCAAGGGAGTACTCACCGCCGTCGACAATGTGATGGGCCAGATCGCGCCCGAACTGGAGGACTTCGACGCCTCCGAGCAGCGCGTTATCGATGAGACGATGATCGCGCTCGACGGTTCCGAGAATAAGAACAAGCTGGGCGCGAACGCGATCTTGGGGGTCTCGCTGGCCGTGGCGCACGCCGCCGCTGAGTCAGCCGAGCTGCCGCTGTACCGCTACGTCGGTGGCCCGAATGCACACGTGCTCCCGGTCCCGATGATGAATATCCTCAACGGCGGCTCCCACGCTGATTCCAATGTCGACGTGCAAGAGTTCATGATCGCCCCGATCGGCGCCAGCTCCTTCCGGGAGGCCCTGGAGTGGGGGGCCCGGGTCTACCACTCGCTGAAGAAGGTACTCAAGGATCGGGGCCTGGCCACCGGACTGGGGGATGAGGGCGGCTTCGCCCCGAACCTGGACTCGAACCGGGCCGCTTTGGACCTGATCATCGAGGCGATCCAGGCGGCCGGGTTGGAGCCCGGCAGGCAGGTCGCGCTGGCTCTGGATGTCGCCGCCTCCGAGTTCCACAACGAGGACGGCACGTACACCTTCGAGGGCTCGGCCAAGAGCACCGATCAGATGATCGCCATCTACCAGGAGTGGATCGACGCCTACCCGCTGGTTTCGATCGAGGACCCGCTGAACGAGGAGGATTGGGACGGCTGGGTCGCGTTCACTGCCCAGGTCGGTGACCGGATCCAGGTGGTCGGCGATGACCTGTTCGTGACGAACCCGAAGCGCCTGGCGAAAGGCATCGAGCTGCAGGCCGGTAACGCGCTGCTGGTGAAGGTCAACCAGATCGGTTCCCTGACCGAGACCCTAGATGCCGTCGATCTGGCTCACCGCAGCGGCTTCCGCTGCATGATGAGCCACCGTTCGGGTGAGACCGAAGACGTCACCATCGCTGACCTGGCGGTGGCGACTAACTGTGGCCAGATCAAGACCGGTGCCCCGGCCAGGTCGGAGCGGGTAGCGAAGTACAACCAGCTGCTGCGGATCGAGGACGACCTGGACGAGGCCGCGACCTACGCGGGCGCCTCCGCCTTCCCGCGGTTCCAGGCCCGCTCCTGATTGGCTGACCACCGATGACGCAGGGGCGGCGAGGTTCTCGCGGCAGCAGCGGGCCGGGTCGGGCGACGTCTCGACCCGGTGCCCCGCGGCAGCGGCGTACCTCCCGCCCCTGCGTCACCCAGGAGCCGCAGCCGGAGAGACCACAGTTGCGGCTGCCCCAGATCAGTCTGGGCGTGACCCGGCGCGCGATCGCGCTGGCGGTGGTGTTGGCGATCCTGGCCTTGAGTTATATCGGTTCGCTGCGGCTGTACCTCGAGCAGCAGAACGAGATCGCGGTCGCCCGCCAGCAGATCGCGGAACGGTCGGCTGCGGTCGCCCGGCTCAGCGACGAGTTGAAGCGGTGGGACGACCCCGACTATGTCAAGGCTCAGGCCCGGGATCGGCTGGGCTGGGTGGTCCCCGGCGAGATCGGATACCGGGTGATCGGCCCTGACGGCAAGGTGATGAGCGGTCAGGTCGGCTCAATCAAGGGCACCAACGACCCTGAGAACCAGTCGTGGTACGAGAAGCTCTGGTCGTCGGTGCAAGCCGCCGACCAGCCGGCCCCGGCAGCTCCCACCCCGAGGTCGGCCGGGGTTGTCACCCCGCCGCCGGCCACGGCACCCTCGGCATCTCCATCCAGACGATGATCCCAGTTTCAGCAGAGGACGCCGCCGCTATCGAGGCCCAACTGGGTCGTACCCCGCGGGCCATGGCCGGCGTTGCCTGGCGCTGCCCCTGCGGGCGCCCGGGAGTGGTCGCCACCCGGCCCCGGCTTCCGAACGGGGATCCGTTCCCCACGACGTACTACCTGACGTGCCCGCGGGCCCAGGCTGCCTGCTCGACGCTGGAGTCGAGTGGCCTCATGCGGGAGATGGCCGACCGGCTTGTCGCCGACGGGCAGTTACGCGCCCAGTACGCCGCGGCGCACCGGGCCTATCTCGCCGACCGGGAACGCCTGGCCGAGGGTGAGGTGCCCGAGATCGCCGGGATCAGCGCTGGGGGGATGCCTGACCGGGTGAAATGTCTTCATGCGCTGCTCGGTCATGCCCTGGCCGCTGGTCCTGGGGTGAACCCGTTGGGCGACGAGGTGGCCGAGCGGCTGGGCCGGTTCTGGGAGCACCCCTGTCTGGGCGAGGAACAGTGGTGCGGGCAGCGGTAATCGATTGCGGCACCAACACGATCCGGCTGCTGGTCGCCGACGCCGCCCCTGACGGCGGGTTGGCGCAGGTGAGCCGAGCCCAGGAGCTGGTCCGGCTCGGGCAGGGTGTGGACGCCACTGGTGAATTCCACCCTGACGCCCTGGCCCGGACCTTCGCCGCAGTGGACCAGTTCGCCGCGGAGATCCGCCGGCTTGGGGCGCAGCGGCTGCGGTTCCTGGCCACCAGCGCTGCCCGCGATGTCCGCAATCGGCAGGACCTTCTCGACGGGGTCCGTGAGCGGCTCGGGGTCGAGGTGGAGGTGATCAGCGGCGACGCGGAGGCTCGGCTGTCCTTCCTGGGTGCCCTCTCGGGTGGCCCGGTCGCGGCTGGTCCGGTGTTGGTGGTGGACATCGGCGGCGGTTCCACGGAACTGATCCGGGGCACATTGGACGGGCGCGTGCAGCAGGCTCGGTCTCTGGATATCGGCTCGGTACGGCTGCGGGAACGTTATCTGCGCAACGATCCGCCACTGCCCAGTGAGGTGGGGCAGGCCCGCCGGCTGGTGTCCGAACTTCTCGACGGCTGCCCGGTGGAGTTGGCCGGCGCCCAAACCTGGATCGGGGTGGCAGGGACCGCAACCAGTCTGTCCGCGATCCACCAGGGCCTGACGACCGACTACGACCGGGTCCGGGTGCACGACTCGAAGGTCCCAGGCGCGCAGGTGGCCCGGCTCGCCGAGCGGCTGCTGGCGATGCCGGTGGCCGAGGTGCAGCGACGGTGGCCGATGCTGCAGCAGCTGCGGGCTGAGGTGATCTGCGCCGGGGCCCTGATCTGCGCCGAGGTGGCTCGGCGGGCCGGGCTGGAGATGACCGTGCGGGAGACTGACATCCTCGATGGTGCAACACTGGATCTGCTGCGTTCATGAACGCGCCCCTGTAGCCCAAGCGGTAGAGGCAGGCGGCTTAAACCCGCCACAGTGTGGGTTCAAATCCCACCAGGGGCACCCTAGCCGGCCACGGGGAAGAACCGGCTTGTCGGTGGTGTTGCCTACACTGGACCCATTACCCATGACGAGTCAGGAGGCAGGTTCCTATGGCGAATCCTGTGCTTTCTCGGTCGGACGCATTCACGCACGACCGTGTGCCCCAGGCCTACGGCCAGCAGCCGTACGGGCATGGCCCCCAGGGGCCGTACCAGCAGCAGCCGGGTGTGCCGCCGTACACCGGTCAACCGGTCCAGCCGGCCGGGCTGATGACCATCGACGATGTGATCACCAAGAGTGCCCTCACCATCGGCCTGCTGATCCTCGTCGCTGTGGCCACCGCAACGCTGATGCCGCTTCAGCTGATGCTGCCGGCCTTGGTGGTCTGTGGCATCGCAGCCTTCGTTGTTCCGCTGGTGGTCGCAGTCCGGCGCACCATCGGGCCGGTGCTGGCTTTCACCTTCGCGATCGTCGAGGGAGTCTTAGTCGGTTCCATGAGCATGGTCTTCGAGCGGTTCTACCCTGGCATCGTGATCCAGGCCGTACTCGGCACCTTCGTCGCGGCCGGGGTCACCCTGGCGGCCTTCAAATTCGGCGGCTTCCGGCTGTCAGGCCGGTGGCGTCGGATCCTGATGCTGTCCACGATCGGCGTGGTGGTCGCCAGCCTGCTGAGCCTGGTGTTGTCCTTCGTCGGGATCAACCTCGGCCTGTACGCCGGGGTTACTGGTCGGGTCGGCGCGCTGGCCTGGCTGTTCGCTGGCGCTGGCGCGGTCCTGGCCGTGTTCTCGCTGGTGGACGACTTCCAGTACATCGAAGAGGGGATCCGCGCCGGCGCACCGGCCAAGGAATCCTGGCGGGCAGCGTTCGGCCTGACCGTCACCATGGTCTGGCTTTACACCAACATCCTGCGGCTGCTGTCGTACATCCGCCGCTGAGCCAAGACCGGTCCGGGCCACGCAGCGCCCGGGCCGATGTCTGCTACGAGACACCCGCCGGGGTCGGGAGCAGGGGATCCAAGTGTTTAGCCAGCATCACGCGGAAGCCAGACGTCCAGCTGAATCGGCGCCAGCGCTGCGGCGGTAGCCAGCGGGCTGCGGCGGTGGTCCCGCCAGCGTCATAGACCACTGGCGCGGTCGGCTGGGGACAGTGCGCGGCGTAGATGAGTCGCAGGGCATGGAAATCCTCGATCAGCCCGGACGGGGCCCGCCCAACCCAGTGGTCGGACTGCATGTCGAGGACCTGGTCGATCTCGGCGTACTGGCCGGACTCCTCGTACACCTCCCGCAGCACCGCGTCGGCAGCCGTCTCATCCCCGTCCAGCCCACCGCCGGGTAGCCCCCACAGGCCTGGGACCGCGGTCTGCCCAGAGAACTGGGTGGCAAGTAATCCCCGCTTCGACAAGACGATCGCATACGCAGCGACCCGCTGCCGTTTGCGTGGCCGCTCCTCGCCGGTCAGCGACAGGCCCGGATCAACCCCTCGGGCGCGCACCGGCAATGTGGTCCCCGGGTGTTGGTGAGGGGCGACCTGAGCCGTCACGACCAGGTCGGTGGCCGGCCCACTGACCGACAGCATCCGTTGGACGAAGTAGCCACGTTCCCAGAGCAGAGCATGCGGATCGTCACCGTGGCCGATCGTCAGACTGACCTGGGCCGGCCTGCCCGCCGCCGGAACTCCCACGATCCTCACCCGTTCATGATGGCACCGTCCACCTGAGCCAGGCTGCTGGCGCCACACGTCACCCGTGAGACAGGTCGCTGATCGTTGCATCCGGCCCGTCGGGGGCAGAGATAGCAGAGCGACGCCCGCCCAGCGCCCAGCTGGCTATGCTGCCCCATGGACTGCTCATCAGAGGGGGCGGCATGCAGTATCGCGACGACGCTGACCTGAGCGGGGCCCAGGTCAGCCACGCTGGCGGGGCCGGTACCGCCAGCCGGGTCGCCGTCGGCGGGGGCGGCATGATCATCGTGGTCCTGCTGGCGTTGTTGTTTGGGATCAACCCCGGTTCGGTACTCGGCAGCGCCAGTTCGGCGCAGGAACACCGCAGCACCAACCCGATCAGTAGCTGCAGCCGCGGCTCGGACATCGCCGCCAACCGGGAATGTCGGTGGAATGCGTACCTGGTCGCCATCAGCCGCTACTGGCAGCGGTACACGTCCACCCCGGCCAGCATGGTGATCTTCTCCGGCCGGGTGAATACCGGCTGCGGGACCGCTACCAGCGAGGTAGGACCGTTTTATTGCCCGGCTGACAGCAAGATCTACCTCGACACCGCCTTTACGGCGCAGCTGCTGCGGCAGCTGGGATCTCGCGGTGGGGATGCGGCCGAGGCGTACGTGATCGCTCACGAGTACGGCCATCACATCCAAAACCAGACCGGCCGGCTGGCTCAGGTCCAATCAGCGGGGCAGCAGACCGGCCCGTCATCACCCCAAGTACGTCTCGAACTGCAGGCCGACTGTTATGCCGCGACCTGGTTCCGCAACGCTACCGCCGACCCGAATGGCCCGATCAGCGCGGTCACTCAAGACGACCTGAACCGGATCATCGAGGCCGCCGGCGCGGTCGGAGATGACCGGGTCCAGCAGTCTCAGGGTGGGCAGATCCGCCCAGACAGCTGGACCCACGGCTCGGCTGCGCAGCGTCAGCGGTGGGCCAAGGTGGGGTACGACTCGGGCGATCCGAACCGCTGCGACACGTTCAGCCCGGCCACCGTCTGACTAGCCCTTGCCGACCTCGGCGCCGGTCAGGGTGGTGGTCACCGAGTCACCGGCCAGCGCCCAATACATCCTGGGCCCACCCGGCTCCCGGTCGCGGTCCTCGACCGTCACCGACCAATTGGGCGACAGTGACGTCTTCAGTTTGGCCAGCAGCCGGTCTCGGGTGGCGACGATCACCTCCGGGGACACCACCGACGAAGGGAACGGGCGCAGTGTGCCCGGATCGCGGCGGATACTGCTGCGGGCTGGGAAACGCGGCATCCGTAACGTCCGGACCACGGTCTGGCCGGTTGCTGCGGTGTCGACCCAGAGTCCTCCCTGGTTCGGCAGGATCCCGACTCCCAACGCCGATGCCCCGTCACCGACAGCGTCGTGCAGGGCCTCGGTGATCCCGCCAACCGTGCTCAGGTCGAGCGGCGCCACCAGGCGCCCGTCCTTGTGGAAGAAGATGGTCTGTGATTCAGGATTGGTGGTGACGGTCATGTACACCGCCCGGTCGGCGTACTCGACGATCTGCAATTCCTGCTCCTGGCTGGACCGTGATAGCCGGCCGGCGGTCTGGAACATCCCGGCGACGTCGGAGAGGTTGTAGTCGCGGGGGTCAAAGATCGCCTGATCCACGAATTGGGTATCGGACTCAACTACCGCGATGGTGCCATCGCGCCAGGCCCAGGTAGTGGCCTTTGTGCCGGAGACCACGCTCAACGCGGCCCGGGCCCGGGTCAGTTCCAGCTTGATGGCGTTGTTGGTGCCGGCTGCTTCGACCAGTTCTCGGACCACGGCTGGTGCCTCGCCCGGGGCCAGGAAGTCCCGCCGCAGCCCCGACGCGATGGCGGTCGGGGTGGGGGAGGGGGAGCCGGTCTGGCCTGGCGGGTCGGTGACGCAGCCGCCGACGAGGCCCACCATTCCCGCCGCGGCGCCCAAGAATCGACGTCGCCCGAGCACCCGTTCAGGCTAGCGTGTCTCGCGGTTCGCCTGCTCCGGGCAGAATGAGCAGGTGCAGTTGAGCCGCCCGGCCCTGGAGGTCGCCCCCCGGCTGCTGGGCTGTGTGCTGCGGGTCGGTGAGGTAGCTGTCCGGCTGACCGAGGTCGAGGCGTACGAAGGCAGTGGCGACCCCGCCTCCCATGCCTGGCGGGGGCTGACGCCGCGAACCGCGGTGATGTTCGGCCCGAGCGCTCACCTGTACGTCTACCTCTCGTACGGGGTACACGCGGCAGTGAACATCGTCTGTGGCCAGCCCGGGGTAGCGTCGGCGGTACTGCTGCGGTCTGCGGCGGTGGTGGCCGGGGTCGAGATCGCCCGAGCCCGGCGCCGCCCGGGTCTTCCCGATTCGGCGCTCGCCCGAGGCCCCGGGAACCTGGGCGCCAGCCTGGGCCTGACCCCGGCCGACTCTGGGATCGCGATCGACGGGGGCCGGGTCGACCTGCGCCGCCGGGCCCGGGTGCCGCGGATCTCAACCGGCCCCCGAGTGGGCATCAGCCGGGCCGCAGACCGGCCGTGGCGGTTCTGGATCAGCGACGACCCGACAGTCAGCGCCTATCGGCTCTCACCCCGGGCCGCCAGCCAGTCTTGAATTAGGCGCGGATTCGCACTCCAACACTTCCTCCCCCTGCTCGCCACGCTGGGCGAGCGGGACTACTCTGTGTGCAACCCGAATGGGGGTACGGCGACTGGGCTCCGGCCCGGACCAAGGGAGGTCGAATCATGACGGAGCAGCTCACCGAGTCAGAGACCAAGGACACCACCGTGGTCGTCAACCGCGAGGTGTCCTATCCCCTGAAGTCAGTGTGGAACGTGCTCATGACTGCGGCTGGTATGGAGGCCCTGCTGGGCGAGGGAGGCCGGCTCGGTGACAAGGGTGATCGGTGGCAGGCCCAAGACGGCACCTACGGGGTCACCCGCAGCTTCCACCCGCTGGAGCAGATCCGGTTCTCGTGGCATCGTGGCGAGGACGCGCCACGCACCCTGGTGGACCTGCACCTGTTCGCGAAGGACGACAACACCACCACACTCGAGATCCGTCACGAGCATGTCGGCGCGGATCTGGACCCGGCCGATCTTGAGGTGCACTGGAAAGCTGCCCTGGATCGGATCGAGGCCCAGGTGAGCTGAGGCCCCGGACCCTTGTTGGCAGGTCGGGGTTGGTTTTCGCCGGCCTGCACCTAGGCCGGGTGCTCACCGCGGCACAGCCAGGTTCCCCAGCAGCCGGTGCCAGCGGTTGCTCGGCAGGCCCGGGTGCAGGGCGGCCAATCCGGTCCCGTACTTCGAGATCGAAACCGGGCGGTGTCCCAGCGACCACAGCAGCCGGTCAGCCGACGAGGCCTGGCCTGCGGACTTGGTCTCAACGATGGCGACCTCGCCGACTAGCAGCCGATCGTCATGGTGGGGGCTGGACCAGCACAGGTCGGTGTCGATCGTGATCCGGGCTGAGTCCGCAGGCAGCAGCAGGGTGCTGCGGGTGTACGAGGTCCACAGCGTCGCCACTAGCGCAGTGGTCAGCTCTACCCCGGCCGCTGCCAGTTGTCGTTCGACGTACACCGTCCCGGCAACCCCCAAGTCCAGGCCACTGGCCGGGCTGGGAATTCGGTGCTTCACCGTGGCCGACGCCTGGCGGGTTTTCACCTCAAGGAATTCGGCACCAGTGTCGTAGCGTCGGGTCCGGACCTTGAACCGACGACGGCGCCGCTGCGCCGTACCCCGGTAGGCGTCGAGCCGGGCGGTATCGAAGTACAGCGACCGGTATCCGAATTGACGCTGCCCGGCGATCTCCAGGACCTGGCTGTTGGCCGGCACCGTCGCCACCAGCATCTCGGCGTCGGCCCTGGCCATCAGGTACTTGCGGTCGACGCGGATCAGCAGCTCGGCCTGCTCGACAATGTCCTCGAGCGAGACCGGGGTCAGACGGGCCAAAACCGAGGTCACACTCATCGGACTGGCTCCACTCCGGAAACCGTCGCCGGAACATGGCTGATGTCGTCCGGCCATGTGCTCCGATGGGCGCCGGGGACCCGGTAACGGACATCCACCAGGGTCAGGTCATTGACCAGGTCCAGCTTGAGCACCGAAACTCCCTGAACGTCGGCGCCGAGTCGCTGCTCCAGATGCGCCACCAGGGCGGTCTCGTCGGCGATCGCCCGGTCCAGTTGGACCAGTTGGCGGCGGTGGCCGCCCAGCAGCCGCGGGCTGTCGCCGACCGCCATCGCGGCCACGATCACCACCATCAGGGTCCAGGTCAGCCACATCGAGGTGGTGGACAGGCCGCTCAGCAGACCCAGCGCCAGCGAGCTGAAGTAGTACGCGACCTCGTGCTGGGCGAGCTCGTCGGAGCGAAGCCGGATGATGGAGAGCACCCCGAACAGCCCCAGGCCCAGTCCCAGCCCGGCAGCGCCGCTCAGCAGCACCGTACTGACGGCCATCACCCCGACATTGACCCCCAGGTAGGCGACCACGAGGTCTCTGCGGTGGTGGCGGGGGAAATAGAGGCCGAAGACTAAGACGGTGATGGCCACGAGATTCGCGGCATAGGCGAGGGCGACAGACATCTCAGGTGCTCCTTGCTGGTTGAACCGGCGGCCGCTCGGCCGCACCGTTCCATCACGCCCGACCAGCCTGTGGGTCGGCTGTCATCCGGGCTGCCGCCACCTGTGAATGTCGGCTGGGATCAGGCACCGGCCAGGTCTCGGTGATTCGTGGGGACCGGCCAGCCTGGCCACAGGCAGACCACAGGCAGGGCCGCGACGGTGGAGGCATGAACGAGACCACCACTTCTGCGACCGGGCGCCCGCGGCGCGGAATCAGTCGCCGCGGGCTACTCGGGGGAGCCTTGGGAGGGGCCCTGGCTCTTTCCGGGGGTGCCGCCTGGGCTGTCGACCGGTATCTCATCGAGCACGTCGAGGTGACCGACGCTAGCGCGCTGTACCAATCCGGGAACCCGTCCGCGGCCTCCACCGGCAAGGTCGCGGGGACCACATACCAGGGCGATAACGGGACCATCACCGTCTCGACGGTGCACAACGGCAGCGGTAACGACAAGGTGACCTATTTTGTTGCCGACGCCCAGCTGGCTACGGCGACCGCGCTACGGTCGGCTTTCGCCAAGGACACCTTCGGTAACAACGTCATCGAGGTGCCCTCGGCTATGGCTCAGCGGGTCGGCGCCGTATGCGCGATCAACGGCGACTACTACGGTTTTCGTTCCACCGGGATCGAGATCCGCAACGGCGCCGCTTTCCGTGACAAAGGCGCCCGGCAGGGTCTGGCCATCTATCGTGACGGCGCCTTCGCCCTGTACGACGAGACCGCCACCACGGCCGCGAAACTGGTCAACGACGGGGTCTGGCACAGCCTCTCGTTCGGGCCGGGGATCGTCGATGCCGGCCAGATCGTCCCCGGGATCGAGTCGGTCGAGATCGATACCAATGTCGGCAACCATTCGATCCAGGGCAACCAGCCGCGGACCGCGATCGGAATGATCAGCCCCGGCCATGTGGTGCTGGTCGTCGTCGACGGGCGCAGCACCGGCTACAGCCGTGGGGTCACCATGACCGAGCTGGCCACGATCATGACCGGTCTCGGCTGCCAGGTGGCGTACAACCTGGATGGCGGCGGGTCATCGGCGATGTGGTTCGACAACGGCATCATCAGCAGGCCTCGCGGCAGTGACAAGGAGCGGGGCACCAGCGACATCCTCTACATCGCCCGGTAGGCCACCATGATCGTGCTGATTCCCTCGTACGAGCCGGACCACCGCCTGGGGCGGATGACCGCCGGGTTGCGCCGTGAACTGCCGCAGGCCCAGATCCTGGTAGTCGACGACGGCTCCGGCCCGGACCACCGCCCGGCTTTCGCTGAGGCCGTCGCGGCTGGGGCCGTCGTGATCAGTCACCCTCGCAACCAGGGCAAGGGTATGGCGCTGAAGTCCGGGCTGCGGTGGGTCCGCGAGCATGCGCCCGGATCCGATGTGGTCTGCGCTGACTGCGACGGCCAGCACCGCCCGTACGACGTGGCCCGGGTGGCGGCGGCAATCAGTCCCTCGACCATGGTGCTGGGCGGGCGTCGGTTCACCGGGACGGTCCCATTGCGCAGCCGCTTCGGGAACACGCTCACCCGGCACCTGTTCCGGCTGGTTACCGGATGCGATGTGTACGACACCCAGACCGGGTTGCGCGGCTACCCGTACCAGCTGCTGGACTGGCTATTGCAGGTGCCAGGGGAGCGGTTCGAGTACGAATTCCGTGCGCTGCTAGCGGCCCGGCCGGCAGGGGTTCGGATCGTCGAGGTCGAAATCGAGACGGTCTACGACCGGCGGGAGTATTCCTCCCATTTCCGTACCGTGCTGGATTCGTGGCGGGTGTACGCCCCGATGCTGGCCTATGCCGGCCGACGGTTCGGGGGCCTGCGATGAGAATCGCAGTCCGGTTCGCGGCGGTCGGGCTCGGTTCGTTCCTGCTGGACACCGTCGTGCTGTGGCTGCTGTACGCGACGACCCGGCATCTGCTGCTGGCGGTGGTGGTCGCCCGGGTGGTCTCGGGCGCGACCAACTTCGCCGCTAACCGGTGGTTTGTCTTCGATGCCGCGGCCCAGCCTTGGTGGCCGGCGCTGGCGCGGTATCTGGCCCTGGCGGGGCTGCTGCTGCTCGGTAACGCGGTCCTACTGAGCGCCTTCACTGGACTAGGCCTGCCGATCCTGGTCGCGAAGCTGGTGACTGAGGCCAGCCTGTGGTGTGGTTCGTTGCTCGGTCAGCGGCTGCTGGTGTTCGCCCGGCCGCGTAGGTTCGTCGTGAGTCGCGAGCCGGTGCCGGTCTAGGCCAGGCCCGCGTTGGTGACCTGGTGGACCTCGGCCAGCGTCGGCCCGTATGCGCCGGCGTGGCTGACGGTGATCCCGGAGGTGATGATCGCCCGGTGCAGCGCTGGCTGTACCGCGGACCAGTCAGCCGATCTCAGCCGCTGCCGGGCCTCAAGCCCGCCGAGCAGCCCGACCGACAACAACCCGGACACCATCCCCGCCATGAACGAATCCCCGGCGCCGACGGTGTCGGCCACGGGAACGTCTATCGGGCCGACCTGCAGCAGCTCCCGGTTGTCCCGTAGCAACGCCGTTGCCCCGGCCGGGCCGCGGGTACAGACAACCAGGGTCGGACCGAGACCGGTCCAATAGCGCAGGACTTCCTCGACGGTGGCGTCAGGGTAGAGCCAGGCCAGGTCCTCGTCAGAAGCCTTGACCAGATCGCAGAGGCCGATCACTTCCTCGATCCGGCTCAGCACCGCCGCAGGCGAACCCATGATCGTGGGGCGGGCGTTCGGGTCGTACGAGATGGTCGCCCGCTGCCGAATTTGACGTACGGTGGACACAACCTGAGAGCCGCCCGGCTCCACGGTGACCGCGATACTGCCGGTGTGGAGGTGATCCACCACGGTCGGGTCGATCCGGGGCACCGAATAGGACAGATCAAACTGGTATCTCGCCTTGCCCTGGGCATCCAAGGTGGCATGGGCCACCGAAGTCCGCTCGGCCCCGTCGCTGCCGGGTAAAATCTCCACCCCTGCTCGCCGGACCGCCTCTTCGATCAGGTGACCATGCCGGTCACGGCCCCACCAGGCAGCCAGGCTGACCGGGTGTTCCAGCTGCGCCAGCCCACAGGCTACGTTCAACACACTGCCGCCGGGATGTTCGCTGTACTCGTCGCCCCGAGCCACCACATCGACCAAGGCCTCACCCAGGCACAGGACCTGTCCGTTGTCCATTCCGCGAGCTCCTTTGCTGGCCGTCACCTCCGGTGGTCAGGACTCTACCGTGCCGGCGAGGCTGCCGCCGGTTCTCGCTGGCAGATGGAATACGGCTTTCCCGGGCAATCTGGCCCTACGCTGAGGCTGTTCATGGGGAGGAAGTGAGTTGCGGGTGGGAAAGGCGACCGCGCCCCTGGCTCAGCAGATGGCGCGTCCCGGGGTCGACCGTGGCTGACCGATCTGGGCTGTTGCGGGCGGCCACCTTCAATGCCAACGGGATCCGATCCGCGGTCCGTCGCGGTTTCGCGGGATGGCTGGCGTCCCGCGACTGCGATGTGGTCGCGATCCAGGAGATGCGCTGCCCCGAGCTGCTGGTCCCGGCGGCAGCCTGGGCTGGCTACCACCTGAGCTATGACGCCGGAACTCTGGCCGGTCGTAATGGCTGTGCGCTGCTGACACGGCAGCGGCCGGTCGAGGTCCGTACCGGAATCGGGCGGGTGGCCTTCGCTCACGAGGGCCGCTACCTGGAGGCAGACCTCGACCTGCCCGGGCTACGGCTGCGGGTGGGCAGCGTGTACGTGCCCAAAGGTGGGCATGCCGACGATCCCGATCCTCGCCGGTGGCGGCACAAGGCCCGGTTCCTGGCCGGGTTTCGTGGTTATCTGCGTGAGACCCGGCTCCAGGCCCGCCGTGACGGGCGGGAATTGTTGGTGATGGGGGATTTCAATGTCGCCCACACCCGGCTCGACCTGCGCCATGCCTCCGCCAACCGGAACCAGGTCGGATTCCTGCCCGAGGAGCGGGAATGGTTCGGTTCGCTGTTGTCGCCACGAACCCTGACCGATGTGATCCGGGCGTTGTATCCCGACCAGCCCGGCCCGTATTCCTGGTGGCGTTGGGGTGACGGCCCATTCCAGAACGACACCGGCTGGCGGATCGACTACCACCTGGCGACTCGGTCCCTGGCACAGGCAGCGGTGGCCGGCGGCACCGATAAGGCGTCAGATTATTCCCGGCGGCTCAGCGACCACGCCCCCGTAGTCGTGGACTATGCGCTACGGTGACGGGTTTCACCTGCGATTTTCGTTTTGTGGGAATCGTCGGAGAGATCCTGGTGGTGATATCTGATCCGGTGTGATTCCTCACGCGGTCGTGGGGACTCTAAGTGGCAGACAGACTTCGGGTATGGACGTAGAGCAGACTGCCGAGGAGTTGTACGGGAGACCCGCTCGTCTTTGTGGCTCGGCATGCCGACCGGGCTGAGCGACTGACCGCGGCTGAGCCGATCCCGGCAGTGGCTTGCCACGTTGCCGCAGACATCAGCCCTGCCGTCTCATAGGCTTGATGTGTGGTCGAGAGCTTGAGACGGGTGCGTGAGCCGGCAGCGGTGGTCGCACTGCTGGTTGCGGTGATCCAGGCGGCATTGGCGGTGGTCTATTGGCTCGACAGCGGCGACTTCAGCGGGGTCTTCATCGGTGACAAGGAGGCGCTCTTGGCGGCTGTGCTGGTCTTGTCTTGTGCTGGCGTCGAACCGCGTAGCCGCAACGCAGGGGCGTTGGCGATCGTCGCCGTAGTGATGTTCACGGCTGGGGCCGTAGTACAGGTGACGATGACGTTCCATGACACGTTGGCCTCTCAGCCGATGAGGATGAGCACGATGATCAAAGGCCTGGCTGGTTCGACGCCCATCGCCTTGTTGGCGTTCCTGGTGTTGATGGTAGTCCGGCCGCCTCGTCCAGCCCCAGCGTTGTCGGTGGCCGAGCCTGATTATGGCGAAACGGTTGTCGTGCCGGCGCCTAACGCCCAGGCCGACCCGGTTTGCGCTGATCCGGGTCTCGAACCGCGGCAGCCGGTTTGGGATGCTTCTGCCGCCACCGGGGCGGTCTGGCGACGGGCCAGCGACGCCGCCTCTGGCGCCGCGGCGACGGCGTACGGTGCAGCAAGCGAGGGCTGGCAGGGCGAGCGGCCCGCGATTGCGCAGCCTTCGAATGGTTCGCTAGAACCTGGGTCAGGGCCGTCCGGGCCGGCCCCGTGGGATCCGGCCGATGATGTCACTCGTCCTCGTTAGTGCCGATGTGCGGCTCTGATCCCTGTGATGGCAGGCAAAAGATGAGAGGATTCTCATCTCTTTGTCGACTTCCTGCCAGGATCGAGGTTGACGTGGCTAGAGTCACCGGCGTGTAATTCAGCTGAGAACGCTGAGAACAGGTTCTTGATACCAATGAGAACTGGTGGGGCGGGAAGGATAGGCATGCAGGTGTTGAGCTTTGGCTTCGCCGACGAAGGCGCCCTGGGCTGGCAGGAGCGGGCCCTCTGCGCCCAAACCGATCCGGAGGCTTTTTTCCCGGAGAAGGGTGGCTCCACCCGGGAGGCCAAGAAGGTCTGCCGCAACTGCGAAGTGCGTTCCGAATGCCTGGAATATGCCCTCGCTCACGATGAGCGGTTCGGGATCTGGGGCGGGCTCAGCGAGCGGGAACGGCGACGGCTGAAGAAGCGGGCCGTCTAGCCCGCCCGACTGGGGGTCGCGCCGATCCCGAGAACGGATGTGTAGGCTGTCTGGTCGCTGACACCGACCGGACGGGACCGCATGAGCGACACCACCGAGACCGACCTGTGGAACTGGGTTGATGCCCCCCAGACGCCGACCCCGCAGGTTCCTTCCCCCGCGACCGTCACCCTGGTTCTGGTATCGCACAACGCCAGCTGGTGGCTGGCCGATACCCTAACCGCGCTCGAGGCCCTGACCGAGCGTCCCGGCATGGTGATCGCTGTCGACACCGGCTCCCAGGACGCCTCGCGTGACCTGCTTGGCCAAGGCGTTCAGCGCGGCCTGATCAACCGGGTACTGCCAGGTGAGACGGACTGGTCTTTCGGACGGGCCGTGCACACCGCACTGGCCCAGGTGCCGCCCACCGAATGGGTCTGGCTGCTCCACGATGACGCCCTTCCCAGACCCGACGCCCTACGGCAGCTGCTGCGCCAGTCGGCGCTCAGCCCGCAGGCCGACATCCTGGTACCGATGCTGCTACGGCCAGGCCGGCGCCGCGACGCGCCACGGATCCAGGAACTCGGCTCGTCGATCTCGCACACCGGGCGCCGAGAGCTGGGGCTGGAACCGGACGAGGTGGGTCAGGGCCAGCACGACCCCAAACAGGTGCTGGGCGGGTCGACCTGTGGGATGCTGGTGCGCCGTTCCCGCCTGGAGCAGGTGGGCGGTTTCGACGAGGCCCTGCCGCTGTACCGCGACGGGCAGGAACTGGGCTGGCGGGTGACCCTGGCCGGCGGCCAGGTGATGACCTGCCCTTCGGCACGGATCGTGCACCGGCAGGCGGGCCGCCGCGGCCAACGCCGGGCGAGCCTGGCAGCCCAACGCGGCCGTACCGACACCGGCCTCGACCGGTTCTGTGGCATGCAGGCGGTCCTGGCCCACAGCCGCGGCCTGCGGGCTGTGCTGGTGGCCTGTCGACTGGTCCTCGCAGCGGTGCTGCGGGCACTCGGTTTCTTGCTCGGTAAGCGTCCCGACGGCGCCCGAGAAGAGCTGCTGGCAGCCTGGGACCTGATCGGCTCCGGCGCGCAGACCCGGGCGCTGCGGCACAAGGTGGCCCAGGTGGGCGCCAGCCAAGCCACGTACCGCACCGTACGCCGACTACGCCCGCATATCGCCTCGAGTTGGGCGATGGCCGCCGACGTGCTGGGCCGGGCCGTCTTGGACCGGGCCCGCGGCTTGGCTGGCGATGAACCCGGATTCGACGAGCTGACCGGCGATGACTTCGCTGGTTCGGGGGCCAGCAAGACCACCTCGGTGGTCCCGATCCTGGCCGGGGTCTTTGGCCTGATCCTGCTGGTCGTGGCGGGCCGTACCCTGATCGGGCTGGGCGTGGTCCGGTCGTCGGGTCTGCTGCCGGCCCCCGAGACCATTGCGGCGGCTTTCACCAACTACCTCGTCCCAGCCCCGGGCGGGGGCGAGCCGCCACCCTGGATCGGGCTGGCGGCCCTGGCCTCGATCCCGGGGATGTGGCCAACCTGGGCCGCGGTAGTCGCTCTGTTCCTGGCGGTGCCGCTGGGGTCCCTGGCCGGCGCCTGGTTTCTGCGTCCGGTGGTCACCAGCTCGAAGGTTCGCTGGGCCGCGGCTGTCGGGTACGGGCTGCTGCCGGTGCTGGTGGCCGGCCTGACCCGTGGCCAGGTCTGGCTGGTGGGTTTCGCGGTACTCCTGGCGGCGCTGGGTGTCGCCTTGCAGAGCTGGCAGGACGGCGACGACCGGCTGGAGCGACTCCGTTCGCCGGCGTTGGCGGCGCTGGCCTTGACCTGCCTGGTGGCGATCGCGCCCGCCGTGTGGGTGGCGGCTCTCGTAGCCCTGGTAGTGCTGGTGCTGCGCCAGGGCCGGCCGGTGGCGGCGACGCTGACTGCGCTGGCTCCGGTGGCGCTGCTGGCGCCCTGGCTGCTGCACCTGGTCCGGACCGCGCCGGGGCGGCTGTTGACTGGGCCCGAGCCGCTGCTGGGATCGGTGGATGTGCTGCCGGCCTGGCAGGTTTTCGCCGGCCGGTCTGCCGGACCGGGATTGGCGCCGCTGTGGCTGAGCGTTGCCGTGGCGGCCCTGCTCTGGCTGGTCGCAGTGCTGGCGATCGGCCTCGACCGCCGGATGCTGGGGTACTGGGGCAGCGCCCTGGCCTTAATGGCGGTCGCCGTCGGCCTGAGCCGGCTGCTGGTCAGCCTGCCCGGCGGCATGGTCCGCCCGGAGGTGACGCCGTGGCTGCTGGCTGCCTTCGCAGCCTTGCTGGTGGGGGTGGCGACGGTGATCGACCAGGCTCGGCTGCGGGTCTTCGAGCAGAGTTTCGGCAGCGCCCAGACACTGCTGGTCGCTGTGACTGTGCTGACCGCCATCGGGCTGGTACTGACCCTCGGCTGGTGGGGGGTCGGGGGAGCGGCTGAACCTACCCAGCGGGGCGCGGTCTCGTCGCTGCCGCGTTTCGTCCAGGAGTCCATGGAGGGGCCGGGCCGGACCCGGACCCTGATCGTGGACTTGTCCCAGCCGCAGCCGCGATGGTGGCTGAGCGAGGCCGGTGGGCTGACCTGGGGCGGGGCCGAGACCGTGATTGGTCCTGCGGACCGGGCCGCCCACGACCAGGTGGTGGCCGTCGTCGCCCAGATCGCATCAGGACGCCAGAGCGAATCGTTGCCGCAGCTGTTGGCCGGGCTCGGGGTGGCCCATGTCCAGCTCCGGTCGGTGACCGGCGAGGTGACCGCGGCCCTGGCCGCTACCCCTGGGATCGCCCGTGGCGGCGAGGAAAACGGGGTGGCGGTTTTCACCGTGACCAGCAAACCGAGCCGGGTCCAGGTGGTGGCCTCCGACCAGGTGGTCTCGGTCGGCTCCGAGATCCATACGGCGACCACCGGCACCCTGCTGCTGGCCGAGGCGGCCGACCCGCGTTGGCGGGTGACCGTTGGCGGGCGGGAGCTACCCCGAACCGAGTCACGTGACTGGCGGCCAGCCTTCGCCTTGTCCGGCGAATCGGGGCCAGTGGAGGTGAGCCTGCGCCGCGAGCCACACCGGGTGCTGGTCGCCGTGGCCCAGCTGCTGGGGCTGGTGGTGCTGGCCCTGTTCGCGGCACCCTCGGTGAGGCGCGAGAACGACCAGCCGGTCGCCGGGCGGCGTTCGGCCGAGGAGGACCTGTGAACCCTCGTCTGCTGCCGGCTTTCCTGTCGCTGCTGCTGACCGTTGTGCTGGGGCTCGGGCTGAGCATGCTCGGTTCGCAGCAGATCCGTACCAGCTCGGTGACGGTGAGCGGGGTCCATTCCGTGGTCTGCCCGGCGATGGAACCCACCCTGGTCTCCACGACCGTGCGAGCTGCTGCCGCGGGCGGTGCCCGGGGCCGGCTGATCGGCGAGTCCGGCACCAACCCGGTGCCGGTGGCTGGGTTGACGGCCACCAGCTCCGCCCCGTACGTCATCACCGGCGACCAGACCGTGGCCGGGGTCTCATCCGGCTCAGCCAAGTCCGGGCTACTGCGGGGGCAGTGGCTGGGCAGCTGCGGACCGGCGACCGTCGAACAAGCCTTCCCAGGGTTGGTCTCCAACGCCACCCACCGCTCCTTCCTGGTCCTGACCAACCCCGACCCGAACCAGGCCACCGTCGACGTCAGCCTGTACGGGGCCAAGGGCCGGATCCTGGCTACCGGGGCACGCGGGGTGACCGTGCTCGGCAACAATTCGCGGCTGCTGGCCCTCGAACCCCTGGTCACCGCCGAGGAACCGTTGACCGCGGTAGTACACACCTCGGCCGGGCGGGTCTTCAGCTACGCTCGAGTGGAAGGCGACGGTGGCGCAGATTGGATGAGCTCGGCCGGGCCCGCCGCCACGAGCGGCGTCATCGCCGGGATCCCGGGCGGCGAGGGCAGCCGATCCCTGGTGATCGTCAACCCGGGGAATCGGCGGGCCACGGTTACCGTAGAGGCGATGACCCACAGCGGCAGCTTCGCCCCGGCAGGAGCCGACCAGGTCGATGTCAACCCAGAGTCGACGGTCAACGTGCCGCTGGAGAAAGCCCTGCTGGGAGAAGCAGCCGGGCTGCGGATCACCGCCACCCAGCCGGTGACCGCAGCGGTCTGGGCCAGCACCCCCGACCGTGGTGATCTGGCGGTGGCCAGCCTGCGACCGGCTTTCGCCGGGCGGTCAGTACTGCCGGTGATCCCGGGCGCGGTACTGGTGGTCTCGAACGCCGGCTCTGGCGAGGCGCCGGTCTCGTTGACCGTCCAGGACGCCTCCGGCGCGGTGGTGGAGCAGACCACCCAGACGGTCGCGCCGGGAACTACCCAACAGCTGCCGCTGACCGGTGGCGTCACCGTACAGGTGGAGTCTTTGAGCCGGGAGGCCGCGGTGGCGATGATAACGACCGGTTCCGGCGAGATGCCGGGGCTGGGGATCGCCCCGTTGGGGCCCGGCGGGCTGGCCCAGGCTGATTTCAGCCCCCAGGTGGACCCGAAGCTGGCCTGAGCAAGGCCCGTGGCCGTACGGCTAGTCGTCGGTGATGCCGTCCGGGTCGAGCCGCTCGACCGGGATCCCGGTCAACGCGGATACCTGTTCCACCAGGGTCTGCAGCACCAGCGCACGTAGCTGGGAGCGGTCGCCGGCCCGGTGCTCGATCGGGCGGCGGTAGACCACAATTCGGGCCAGGCTGTCCGCGGTCGCCTCTTGAGCGGCTGCTAGCGGAACCCGGTCGGACCAGTGCCGGCGGGTGTCGGGGACATCCTCCAAGCCGACATCGACCCCGACCAGGGCCTCGGGACAGGCGTCCCCGATCCGGGCCAGGCAATCAGTCAGGCATTGGACGAAGAACTCCGCCGGCCCCGCCGGACGGTGCCGGTGCAGGGCTTGCGCGGCCGGTGTCCCCGGTGTTGCCAGGGGGCCCCGAAGCCCGCGCTGGTGACGGTCTCGGCGGCTCGGCATGCCCAGCACTCTACGGCTGGACTAAGCCGGCGGCGGAACTGGCAACGTGGTGTCGGGCGGCTCGGCCGGTTCGGTGTAGCCTGCCTCGGTGACCAGACGCCGTTGCTCTCGGTCGGGGTGCCAAGAAGCGGCTGTCGCGACACTGACCTTCGCCTACGCGGAGTCCACGGCCGTGGTGGGGCCGCTGGCGGTGCGCAACGAGCCCGGCACGTACGACCTGTGTCCGTACCATGCCCGGGGCCTGTCGGTACCGCGCGGCTGGGAGGTGATCCGGTTGCCGCTGGATACCGAATCGGACCTGCCGAATGATCTGCTGGCGCTGGCGGACGCGGTCCGCGAGGCGGCCGGGTTGGAGACCGAGACCCCGCCACCCACCATGGTCGAAGTCGCCCGCCGCGGACACCTCACCCTGCTCGAGGTGCAGCCGCCGGCGTCCACCTGACCGGGTCAGCAGGCGCTAGGCTGCCAGCGATGCTGAAACCCGTGATCTTCAAGGCCAACGACATCCGCGGAGTCGTCGGCGGGGCCGAGCCGGAATGGGACGCCGCCGGCGCTCAGGCCCTTGGCGTGGCGTTCGTCGAGGTGGCCGGTCTCGCCGGCCAGCGATTCGTGATGGGTCGTGACATGCGTACCTCCGGGCCTGAATTGTCGGCTGCCTTCGCCGAGGGCGCGGCGCAAGCCGGGGCGGCGGTGCTTGACATCGGTCTGGCTTCGACCGACCAACTCTGGTTCGCGTCCGGGCAGCTGGGCCTGCCCGGGGTCCAGTTCACCGCCAGCCACAACCCGGCTCGGTACAACGGGATCAAGTTCTGCCGCAGTCAGGCCCAGCCGGTCACCCCCGATTTCCTGGTCGATCTGGCCACGGTGGCGCAGGGCTATGATGCCGCCGGGCTGCCGGCGCCGGTCGGCTCCGTCCCGATCAGCCGGCAGGACCTGCTCGGTGACTATGCCCGATACCTGCATTCGCTGGTCCCATTGGACCAGATCCGGCGGCTGCGGGTGGTGGTCGACGCCGGCAATGGGATGGCCGGCCATACTGCCCCGGCTGTGTTGGGGTCACTGAACGTCGACCTGGTCGGGCTTTTCCTGGAACTGGACGGAAACTTCCCTCATCACCAGCCGAACCCGCTGGAGCCGCAGAACCTGGTCGACGCGCAGCGGGCGGTGGTCGAGCATCAGGCCGACCTGGCCTTGGTCTTTGACGGTGACGCCGACCGCTGCTTCGTGATCGATGAGCGGGGCCAGGTGGTGCCGCCCTCGATCGTGACCGCTCTGATCGCCGCCTCGGAGCTGGAACGCGAACCCGGCGCCACGATCGTGGTGAACACGATCACCTCCCGGGCTGTCTCAGAGGTTGTCATGGAGCACGGCGGACGGGTCGTGACCTCCCGGGTCGGGCATACCTACGTCAAGGCTCTGATGGCTGAGCAAGGGGCGATCTTCGGCGGTGAGCATTCGGCTCATTACTACTTCCGGGATTTCTGGGGAGCCGATACCGGGATGCTCGCCGGCCTGCACGTGTTGGGCCTGTTGGGCCGTGACCAGCGGCCGCTGTCGCAGCTCGTCAGCCAGTACGACCGCTATGTCGGTTCCGGCGAGATCAACTCCTCGGTGAGCGACCAGCAGGCCACGATGCGGGCGGTGGCCGAGCACTACGCCGGGCGGGGCAGCATCGACTGGACCGACGGCCTCACCGTGCGCGCCGACGACTGGTGGATCAGCCTGCGCGCCAGCAACACCGAGCCGCTGCTGCGGCTCAACGTCGAGGCCCGCGACCTGGCCACCATGGAGAGCTTGCGCGACGAGAGCCTCGCGCTGGTACGAGCGGAGGGATGATGAACCAGATCGAGCTCAACCAGGCCCTGCTCGAGATCCTGGTCTGCCCGAAGTGCCGGGCTGGCCTGGTCACCGACCATGAGGCGGGGGAATTGGTCTGCGCCAGCCCTGACTGTGGTCTCGCCTTCCCGGTACGTGATTCGATCCCGATCCTGCTGGTGGACGAGGCCCGGGCTCCCGGGCAGCCAGTGGATGGGTCGGGCGGCGCGCCGGCGGCGGGCTAAGGGGGCGGCGGTGCCGGACTTCGACGACTCCCGACTGGAGGATCGGGCCGCGTTGGCGCAGGTGGACCCGATTCTGCGGCACCTGGCGCAGGCCGGGGCCCGGCTGCGGATCGAGAGCGGACAGGCTGATTTCACCCAGTTGTCTGATCTGTCCGGTGGCTACCGGCCGCGGGCCGTGATCGCCTCCGGCCCGGAAGCCCGCCTGGTACGGGCGATCTTGGAGCCGTCCTGCCCGGTCCCGTTCGTGGCCTGGCCCACCCATGCCCTGCCGGCCTGGGTCGGGGCGCTGGATCTGGTGCTGGTGCTCACTGACCAGACCTACGCGGCCGAGGTCAGCGCCACGATCGCCGAGGCGGTTCGGCGTGGTGCCCGGGTGATCGTGGTCTGCCCGGCCGGTTCGCCGGTGGCCGAGCAGGCGCAGGGGCGAGGAACTACGATCCTCGCCACCCAGACCGGGGACCAGCTTGCCGGCGCGATGATCATGCTGGACGGGCTGAGTCGGATCGGGTTGGGCCCTGAGGTCCGTCCGGACCGGGTGGCGCAGGCCCTGGATGAGGTCTCGCAGGTGTGCTCCCCGCACCAGAGCGTGGCCTCGAACCCGGCCAAGGACTTGGCGATCGCTCTGGCCGACGAGCTGCCGCTGGTGTGGGGCGGTTCGGTTCTGGCTGCCCGGGCTTCCCGCCGGGTTGCCGAGGCGTTCCGCGAGGCGAGCGGCCGCCCGGCGTTGGCCGCTGACGCAGCAGACTTGGTGGCGGTGATCCAGGCCGCCGCGCCCCGGGACCCGTTTGCTGATCCCTTCGACGAATTCGGCGCGGTCCGCTGTACCACATTGGTGGTTCTCGACGACCACCGCGATGACCAGGCCATGGCCCGAACCCCGTTGCTGGCCTTGGCTGAACGTCATGACGTCCGGGTCCGTACCATCAGTCATGACCAGGGCAACGACATCGAGCGCTACGCCTGCCTGCTGCAGCACGGCTTGTTCGCCGCTACGTATCTCCGGCTCGGGCTCGGGTCAAACCTGACAAGATAAAACCAGCAACAGAAGGGATTTCAGATGACACGGGTGCTGGTGCTCAACGGCCCGAACCTCGGCCAGCTGGGCAAACGGGAACCCGAGGTGTACGGCAGTGTCACCCACGCCGAACTCGCTGAACACCTGGTGGGTTCCGGGCAGGGACTGGGCCTCGAGGTGGAGGTTCGTCAGACCGATGCTGAGCACGAGATGCTGGGCTGGTTGCATGAGGCGGCCGAGCAGAATATTCCGGTCGTGATCAATCCTGCCGGCTGGACCCATTATTCGATCGCGGTCGCCGACGCCTGTGTCCAGGTCCCCGAGATCATCGAGGTCCACATTTCCAACGTCCATGCCCGGGAGGATTTCCGGCGCCATTCCGTTGTCAGTCCGTACGTGAACGGGGTAATCGTGGGGCTTGGCCTGGGCGGGTACGACCTGGCGCTGGCTCATATCGCGGCGACCAGGTAAGACCTCGTTCGCGGTGGTCGCCCGCGAAGCGGCCGCGTAGGATGCCGCCCATGACTGATCTGATCGACCACGCCCCGTTGGCTGCCGAGGGAACCGCCGATTTGCCGTACCGGGTGGCTGACCTGTCTCTCGCCGATGCCGGACGTCGGGAGATCACCCTCGCCGAGTACGAGATGCCGGGTCTGATGGCGATGCGGGAGCGCTACCGCGATTCCCAGCCGCTGCGGGGGGCCCGGATCGCCGGCTCGCTGCATATGACCATTCAGACCGCGGTCCTGATCGAGACCCTGGTCGAGCTGGGCGCTCGGGTGCGCTGGGCATCCTGCAACATTTTCTCCACCCAGGATCAGGCCGCTGCGGCGATGGTGGTGGGTCCTCACGGCACCCCTGAGCAGCCGAAGGGGGTTCCGGTCTTCGCCTGGAAAGGCGAGTCGCTGGAGGAATACTGGTGGTGCACCCGCCAGATTCTGAGCTGGGGTGACGAACAGCCCACCATGATCCTCGACGACGGTGGTGACGCCACTCTGTTCGTCCACAAGGGCCTGGAATTTTCCCGGGCCGGGTCGGTCCCCGCACCCGCCGCTGATGATCCTCAGGAGTGGAAGGTGGTGCTGGCGGAGCTGGCCCGGGTCCTGGCCGACGGCTTGCTCGACTTCGAGGCGCTCGCCAGCTCAATCCAGGGCGTCACCGAGGAGACCACTACCGGCGTGCACCGGCTGTACGAGATGGCCCGTGCTCAGACCCTGCTGTTCCCGGCGATTAACGTCAACGACTCAGTCACCAAGAGCAAGTTCGACAACAAGTACGGCTGCCGCCACTCACTGGTCGACGGCATCAACCGGGCCACCGATGTGCTGATCGGCGGCAAGGTCGCGGTGGTCTGCGGGTACGGCGACGTCGGCAAGGGCTGCGCCGAGTCGTTGCGCGGCCAGGGTGCCCGGGTGATCGTTACCGAAGTCGACCCGATCTGCGCCCTGCAGGCTGCGATGGACGGCTATCAGGTGGCGCGGCTGGACGATGTGGTCTCCCAGGCTGACATCGTGATCACCGCCACCGGTTGTCTGGGCGTGGTGAGCGCGCAGCAGATGAGCCGGATGAAGCACAACGCGATCGTCGGCAATATCGGCCATTTCGACAACGAGATCGACATGGCCGGGCTCGAGACCTGGGACGGTATCGTCCGTCACCGGATCAAGCCGCAGGTCGACCAGTGGGTGTTCCCGGACGGGCATGGCGTGATCGTGCTCTCTGAGGGCCGGCTGCTGAACCTGGGCAATGCCACTGGGCATCCCTCGTTTGTGATGTCGAATTCGTTCACCAACCAGGTCTTGGGCCAGATCGAGTTGTTCACCCGTCCCGAGGAGTACCCGGTCGGGGTGTACACCCTGCCTAAGCACCTGGATGAGGAGGTGGCCCGGCTTCACCTCGCCTCGCTCGGGGTCCAGCTGACTACCCTGACCGAGGAACAGGCCGCCTACCTCGGGGTCCCGGTCGCCGGCCCGTACAAACCGGAGCACTACCGCTACTGAGCGGACCCTAGATGAGCGCCCGGCGCGGTCCGGGCGCTCATCTGCTGCTCAGGGTCTTCGTGCAGGCGAGCAGTCACACGGGTCTTGGGGGCGGGGCGTCATGCCAGAAGCTGCCGGGCGGGAACAGGGCATCCACTAGCTCGGTCAGCAGGCCTAGCTCGGCCAGCAGGTCCAGCACCGTATAGCGGGCCTGGACGGGTCTGGGACCGGGAGGATGTGCGGCGCAACTGCGACAGCGAGGAGCCGATGTGGACCGGGTGCCAGGGCGCTGCGATGGTTGTCAGCCGGTTGGCCACCGCGCACGCTGGCAGCAACTGCTGTCGCAGCCGCTCCCGTAGCTCGGGCCAGGCCGTGACCGCCTGCTCGAGCCGTTCCCGGGCCGCCTGCGGTTCGAGGCGTTTCGTAGCCGACTGGGTTACGGCGGCCTCGCGGGGCGCCTTGGTCGGTTGTCACCGGCGGAGCTGGGACGGGTCCTGCTCTTCGGTCGGCCAGTCAGCCAGCCGGGCCTCGAAGGCGAAGCCCGTGGTGGCTGCCAGCTGCTCCCGCAGGTCCGCCACCGTTTCACCGTCGGCAGTCAGCACCGGCCGGCCCGGGTAGACGGTCGGGGGATCCGGCTCGACCCCGGATGCTCGTAGTGAACCGGTTACCTGCGGGCCGACGACTGCCTAGTTGATCTCGTCGGCGACCACCACGGCCCGCTGCTCGTCGACGATAGCCTGGAAGGTGGTCCCGGCCTCGTTCACCACCCCTGGACCGATCACCACGGCGGTGGTGTTGTCGGCATCTGCCGGGGCCCCTGGATCAGATCAGAGCCCATGACCTATCCCCTCGGTCACTGTCGGGGCCAGTCTTGCCTACCGGCGAGCCTACGGGTGCCATCGCCAAGCCCTTCTAGAGGTCGATTCCGTGTCCGGTCGGTCTGCGGGCCTGATGATTGCGGGTATCTGGTTGCCAGAATCGGGTGACGCTCCCTGTAAAGGCCCGCTATTGTGCCCGCCATGGCACGCACCCTGATCCTGATGCGACATGCCCAGTCGTCGTGGGAACACGATCCCCCCGACCATCTGCGCGACCTGTCGGACCGTGGCCGGCGCGATGCCCACGTCGCCGGTGAGATTCTGGTTCAGCGGGGACTGGAGCCGTACGTGCTGCTGTCTCCCACGCGCCGCACCCACGCCACCTGGGAGGAGATGGCGGCTGCCGGAGCACAGCAGCAGGGGCAGCGTGAACTGGGAGTCTTGTACGACCACGACATCGATCTGATCGTGGAGGAGCTACGTAAGTTGCCGGCTGAGGTCCAGACGGTGCTCTGCGTGGGTCATGCGCCCACCACCCCGTCCCTGGTTGAGGTGCTCTGCGAGCGTCAGGACACCAAGCCCTGGTCGGCGATCGACGAGAAGTTCCCGACCGCTGCGATGGCGGTGCTTGAAGTGGACGGCGACTGGATCGACCTCGGCGAGAGACCCGCCCACCTCACCGACTACGTCGTACCCCGGGCCTGATCCGGGAACCAGAACGAACATCTGGTCGGGACGGATCCCAGAGAATGCCTGGCTCAGCCATAGGTCAGGGGTCTTCTCACCCATGAGGAGGAAGGCGGGGGTGTTAGCTGCGCGGCCCGCCCTCGCGGATGCGAGGGCAATCAAACACGGTCGTGGACCAGCAGGGTGGCTCCGGCTACCGCGGCTGGGGTGGCGATGACGGCGCCCAGCGGGATCAGGAAGAGCAGGTAGCAGGCGAGTCCGAAGCCGAATGTGGTCCTAGGCTGGCGGCGTAGCAGGGTCCGGCGCTGGGTCAGGTTGAGGCCCCTCGCCTCGCACGGGGTGCCGGTCAGGTCGACGGCGAGCGCCCAGGCTCCTACGAGCGCGGCGGTGACCGGAGCAGCCACCGGGCCGACCACTGGGATCAGCCCGATCAGCAGCACCAGCATCCCCATCGCCAGGCTGACGCCGAGCGTCCGCAGCGCATTGCCGACTGCCCGGCGCAGCTGCACCGTCCAGGGCTGGGGCGCCGCGGTGATCCCTGCATACATCTGGTCTACCGCGGCCGAGATCCGGTCGTAGGCGGGGGAACCGACCAGCAGCGTGAGCCAGGTGAAGGCCAGCACCGACAAGCCGATCGCGGCGACCACCAGCCCCACCGACAGTGCCAGCCGCAGGCCGTCTCGGATACTCGCAGACCAGTCACCGGCGAACGGGGTCAACGCCTGCGCTAGGCGTGATGCGTTGATTGCCAGGGCCACGATGGCGCCGGTGAGTACAGCTGAGACCAGCAGCGCCGGCAGGGCGCCGAGCAGCATCAGGCTCGGCCGGCGGGCCCAGATCGTCAGTCCCCGAATCAGGTAGTGGGCGCCGATGAGTATCCCTGATGGGCTGCTGGGAGGCGCCGGAGGAAGTGGCGCACTGGTCATACGTCGGGGTTGTCGCCTTCGGGTCCCTCCGGGTGGGCCTCCCAGATTTCCTTGCATTCCGGGCAGACCGGGTAGCGTTCCGGGTTGCGGCTGGGGACCCAGACTTTGCCGCACAGGGCAACTACCGGGGTACCCATCACCATCGCCTCGGTGAGGATCCGCTTTGGCACGTAGTGGGCGAACCGCTCGTGGTCACCGTCGTCCAGGCGGAACTCGGTCCGCTCGTCGATGACCGTCTGGGAGCCGGGCGCGGTGCGGGTCTGAGGCGTGGTCACATCTTGATTCTAGTGAGCTGGTTTAGCTGATCGCCCAGAGCGTCACCATCATGGCCAGCAGGAACAGGGCCAGGCTGGTCAGCGCCAGCCAGGCGTAGAACAGGGGGCTGCGTCGTTCCCGTTCGGTTTCAGGTGAGTACTGGGCTTCGGGGATGTAGCTGTGGAGCACGCTCATCGGGGTCTCCATTCCGGCTGGCATCCGAGACTGGGTGTAGGTGCTCGGCGGCAGCGACAGCGGCGCGTTCGGGCTCATATGGAGATCAGAGATGAAGCTGGACGGGGTGCCGAACGGTGTCGGTGGAGCCGGGCGCAGGTCCGAGCCCTCGGCCGGCAGCAGCGGCCGCGGCACGTACGTGTCACCGCCGGGCATCACATCGGCCAGCTGGTCCAGCGCGGTGGCCATGATCTCCGCGGTCTGCGGGCGACGGTTCGGGTCCGGGTCCAAGGCGGCGAACAGCAGTGCATCCAGCGCTGGCGGGGCGCCGATTCGGTCTGCGATCGGGGCCGGGGGCACGTTCGGGTTGCGGTTCAGCAGGTCGGTGAGGTTCTTCACCGGGAACGGCGGCCGGCCAGCGAGCAGCGCGTACGTGACGGCCGCGATCGAGTAGATGTCGGCCCGGTGGTCGAGTTGCCCGCCGGTGGCCTGCTCCAAGGCCATGTACGCCGGGGTCCCGGCGGTCATCGTGGCGCCGGCCCGGTCCACCATGTTTTTGGCTACGCCCAGGTCAGCGAGCAGCACCCGGACACCCTGGGTCTCGGAGTGGCTGAGCAGGATATTGCCGGGGGTCACGTCGCGGTGGATGATCCGGTGCCGGTGCAGCACCTCCAGCGCCCGGGCCGCTTCGGCGCACAGTCGCAGCACTCGTCCCGGCTCGACCGGCTGTTTGCGTAGTTGCTCCAGCGAGCCCCCGTTGGCGTAGTCCATGACGAAGTACGGTCGCCCGTCCGGTAGGAAACCGATGTCGTACACCCGGACGATTCGTTCGTCGGAGATCCTCCGCAGCAGCCGGGCCTCGGCCAGGAACCGGTTGCGGACATCGTCGTTGTCGGCCCAGTTGTCGGCCAGGACTTTCACCGCCACCGGCACTTCCAACTCGTCATCATGGCCGCGCCATACGGTCGCGAACGACCCAGCGCCGACGCGCTGGGTCAGCGGATACCGACCGATCTTTTCCACAAGGCCTTTCCTTGACCTGGACGATGTACGAATGAGACGGCCCAACGCGAAGTCAATCTCACGGCAGGCCCCAACCCCCTCCGCGATGGTACCCCGGATCGGGGGTAGCCGAGGTTGGTCTTTCATGTCAGTGCTTCCGACCGGGCCGCTCCGGGCCTGGTCGGGGTCACAGGACCGGCCGGTTACGGCAGACTGGGCCCGTGACCGATCCTGAACTGTCCGTGTCCTCGGGGCCGCCGCGCGGCTGGTATCCCGACCCTGCCCAGCCTGGCCGGGAACGGCTCTGGGATGGGCAACGCTGGTCTGACCAGGTACGGCTGCCGCCGGGGTCTCCGCCACCGGTGACCGGTCTGATGCCCACCGCGCCGGCGTCTACTGGGCCGGTTCCTGTCGCCGTACCACCGGTCACGCGCCGACCGGAGCGTGGCCGGCAGCCGGCCGCGACCACCGCGGACAACGTGCCGCTGGCATCGTGGGGGCTGCGCCTGGTTGGGACCATCCTCGACTTCCTGATCGTGTGGACGCTGTCGATGCTGGCGTTGAACCTGACGGTGGCGGATGCGATAAGCCGGTTTCAGCGGGAGGCCACCGCCTGGGCGGAGCAGACCGTCACGACCGGTTCCTGGACGGCCCAGCCGCCGGGCGAGTTGCAACACCTGGCGGTCCTGATGACGATCGCGTACCTCTCGGTCGCGTTGGTCTACGGCCTGGTCTGTCTGCTCATCTGGTCCGCCAGCCTGGGACAGCGGGTACTGGGGATGCGGGTAGTCCCGCTAGACCAGGGCAAGGCGCGGATCACGGCCCGGGCGGCTGTGGTACGAAGCCTGGCCTGGGCGCTGCTGTCGAGCGGGTACGGCTTGTTCCAGGTGCTCCAGATCGTCAACGGGCTGATGCCGCTGTGGCATCCACGTCGCCAGGGCCTGCATGACCTGCTGAGCCGGACCCAGGTGGTGTGGCGGCCCTGACTCGGTGCCGGCTTGGTCGGGCATCTTGCGCCAGCGCCGATCCGCTGGGAACCTGGTCTGGACAACCACCTGAAGGAGCCTGTGCCGCCATGCCACTGACTGATCCGGCCTTGGCCGAACTTGCCGGCCTGTATGGGATCTCGACCGAATTTTGGGATTGGAAGGGCCGCCATACTGAGGTCGGTGACGAGACCGTGGTCGCGGTGTTACGGGCCATGGATGTGGACGCGTCGACCCCTGAGCTGGCCCGGGCTGGCGTCGACGCTTACCACCGTCGGATCTGGCAGCGGCCGTTGCCGCCGTGCGTGGTGATGGAGCAGGACAGCCCGTACGTGGTGCAGGTGCACGTCCCGGCCGGGCGACCCGCCCACGTCTACGTCAAGCTTGAGGATGGTGGCTTTGCCGACGCCGCTCAGGTCCCGAATGATGTCCCGGACCGGGAAGTGGATTCGGTCTGGTTGGGGGAGGCGAGTTTTGAATTGCCGGCCCACCTGCCGCTCGGCTATCACCGCCTGGTGCTGGTCAGCGATGACCGTGAGATCGAGTCCAGCCTGATTGTCACTCCTTCTTGGCTGGGTCTGCCCCGTCAGCTGAGGCGGCGGGTCTGGGGCTTCGCGACCCAGCTCTACTCGGTCCCCAGCCGTGAATCGTGGGGGGTGGGGGACCTGGTCGATCTGGGAGACCTGGCGGTCTGGACCTCTACCCAGCTGTACGGCGACTACATCCTGATCAACCCGCTGCACGCCGCCGAGCCGGTCGCCCCGATGGAGCCCAGCCCGTACCTGCCAAGCAGCCGCCGCTATGTCAACCCCCTGTATATCCGGCCTGAGGCGATCCCCGAGTACGCCAGCCTCAGCCCCGGCGAGCGGGATGCGGTGGATGCGCTGCGCCGCGATTTGCTTACCGACATTGAAGGATCGGATGCGGTGGAGCGCAACCTGGCTTGGGATTCCAAACGGGAGGCGTTGGAGATGGTCTTCCGGGCTGGGCGGAAACCGGCTCGGACGATGGCCTTCGAGGACTTCTGCCGCCGCGAGGGCCGCCAGCTGCGTGACTTCGCTACCTGGTGCGCACTGTCGGAACGGTACGGCCAGATCTGGCGGGACTGGCCCGAGCCGTTACGACGCCCGTCCTCACCTGAGGTGGCCGCTTTCGCCGCTGAAAACGCCGAACTGGTCGGCTTCTACATGTGGCTGCAGTGGATCGCCGACACCCAGCTGTCGAATGCCCAGCAGGTCGCCCAGGACACCGGGATGCGGCTCGGGCTGGTCTCTGACTTGGCGGTCGGGGTCAATCCCGATGGGGCCGAGACCTGGGCTTTGCACACGGTCTTCGCCGATCAGGTGACGGTGGGCGCACCGCCTGACCCGTACAACCAGGCCGGGCAGGACTGGGGGCAGCCGCCCTGGCGTCCGGACCGGCTCGCCGACCTGGCGTACGCGCCGTTCCGGTCCATGGTTGCTGGGATCCTGCGCCACTGTGGCGGGCTTCGGGTGGATCACATCATCGGTCTGTTCCGGCTCTGGTGGATCCCGGAAGGACACGGCCCCCAGCAGGGCGCGTACGTGCGCTACGACCACCAGGCGTTGGTCGGGATCCTGGCGCTGGAAGCGTACCGGGCCGGGGCGCTGGTGGTGGGTGAGGACCTGGGCACGGTCGAGCCGTGGGCGCGTGATTATCTGCGCCGTCGCGGAATCCTGGGCACCTCGATTCTGTGGTTCGAGTACGGCCCGGACGGCTCGCCGCTGCCGCCGGAGCAGTGGCGCGAGTACTGCCTGGCATCGGTGACCACCCATGACCTGCCTCCGAGTGCCGGGTATCTGCGCCACGACCATGTCCGGCTGCGGTACCAGCTCGGCCTGCTGACCGAGTCGCTGGACTCCGAGATCGAGCACGACGCCCGCGAGCAGGCGGCCATGATCAGCCAGCTGGAGGCCCGCGGTGCGCTGTCGCCAGGCGACCGGGACATCGAGGAGCTCGTGCTCGCCTTGCACCGGTTGCTGACTTGGTCCCCGGCGCGGGTGCTCGGGGTGGCCTTGACCGACGCGGTCGGGGACCGGCGTACCCAGAATCAGCCCGGCACGATCGATGAATACCCGAACTGGCGGATACCGCTAAGCGGCCCTGACGGGCAGCGGCTGTACTTGGAAGATGTCTTCGCTAGCGACCTGGCCCGACGCCTGGCAGCCATCATGAACGGTTTCGGGAACTGATGCCGTGACCGGTTCGGGGCGACCTTGCGCCTTCGGCGGACACGAGGCCAGCGAGACCGGTGGCCGCGGGGCGGGCTTGCCTGTGAGCGCGCTCGAACGCCTAGGGTCGGCGATATGGACGGATCGCAGGAGGGGAACCGGCTGGCGCTGACTACCCAGCAGGCCGCGGCCGAGGTGGGGGTGAGTGCCCATGCCATCCGCTATTACGAGCGAATTGGCCTGGTGCGGGTGCCACGCGATGAGCGCGGCCACCGGGCCTATGACGAGGCCTGCCTGCGGCGGCTGGTCTTCCTCATTCGGATGCGTAAGTCCGGCATGACGATGGCGCGACTGTGCCGCTATCTCGACCTCGTCGAGCAGGGACCCGATACCAGGCCTCAGCGGCTCGCGCTTCTGCGGGAGCATCGCGAATCTGTCTGTACCACGCTCGCCGAGCTGCAACTGGCCCTTGACCTCACCGACCACAAGATCGCCACCTATGGCGGAAACCTCGGCGACGAATCCGCCACACCTGAGGAGACCTCATGACCGTCACTCTTGCCTCCGGACTGCGTACCTCGCCCATCGGATTCGGATGCATGGCGCTCAGCCACATCTATGGCGGCACCCGCGATGACCAGGCCCGCCAAACCCTCGAGGACGCCTTCGAGGCCGGGATCACTTTCATCGACACCGCCGATGTCTACGGCAGGCCGCGGCCGGGCACCAGCGGCCCTGCCGGGACGAATGAGGAGATGCTCGCCCCGTTCGTCGCCCGGCACCGCGACCAACTGCAGATCGCCACGAAATTTGGGATTACCGGTGCCATCGGCGTGGTGGACTCGGGCCAGCCGCGCACCAGCGGCCGCCCGGAGTACGTACGCGCCGCCTGCGACGCATCGCTTCGGCGTTTGGGCATCGAGACTATCGACTTGTACTACGTGCACCGCCCCGACCCGACTACCCCGATCGAGGAGACCGTCGGGGCGCTCAGCGAGCTGATCGACGCCGGAAAGGTACGTCATATCGGGCTGAGTGAGGTCACCGCCCCAGAACTGCGCCGGGCTTATGCCGTTCATCCGATCGCCGCAGTCCAGAGCGAATGGAGCCTGTGGTCGCGCGACGTCGAATGCCAGGTCGTCCCGGCCTGTGCCCAGCTGGGGGTCGGTTTCGTGCCGTACTCGCCGCTGGGCCGGGGATTCCTGACCGGGACTCTGACCAGGCAACAGGTCAATGCCGACTTCCGCGGTACGACCTCCCGTATGGGTGAGGCCTGGGAGGCCAACCAGCAGGCGCTGGCCGTGGTGACAGAGGTCGCTGACCGTCTGGGCGCTACGAATGCGCAGGTCGCGTTGGCCTGGCTGCTGGCCAAGGCACAGCACTTCGGGCTCCCAGTCGTGCCGATCCCAGGGTCACGCCGCGCTGACCGGATGCGTGAGAACCTCGGCGCACTCCACCTCCGCCTCGACGCCGCCGCCGAGGCCCGTCTCGACACTGTGGTGGGGCTGGTGCAGGGCGGTCGTAACATCACGTCGGACCCGACGTGGATTAGCGAGGGGCGCGAATAACCACATCATCTCAACGTACGGACCGAAGGCTGCTGACCCCTGGTCCGAGAACACCAGGCGACTTATTTGCTTGTCCAGGGCAGGCGGGTTCTGACAGTGGCTGATAGGGCCGATCTGGCGGGGTAGGGTTGTGGGTATGGATGCGGATCAGGTGGTGGCTCGGCTGTTGGAGTTGGGGGAGACTCGTCGTCCGGCTTCTGCGGGGTTGGTGGATCGGGTGTTGCGTGAGGTGGGGTTGC
>CALIWR010000013.1 GCA_938046585.1 uncultured Propionibacteriaceae bacterium
TGCTCCACGACCAGATTTGATTGCCCTCGCATCCGCGAGGGCGGGCCGCGTCGCTCATCAGCCCGTCTTCCTCACAGCGGCGGGGTCGGGATCTGCCCGGAGGCGGCCCGGGATGCAATGTCAGTACGCCACCATCCGCTCGCGAAATCCAGGTCGGCGAGCAGCCGGTAGGCATTGACCCTGGCCGCAGCGAGATCGGCGTCGACACCCACGGCTGTCAGGACCCGGCCACCGGCGACAACCAGCCGGTCGCCGTCCAACGCGGTCCCAGCCTGGATCAGGTGAGCCGCGGGGTCGTCACGCTCCAGACCGGGGCCGCCGATCAGTGCCCCGGTCTGCGGGGACCCAGGGTAGCCCTGGGCGGCGGCGACCACAGCCACCGCGGCCGCATCCCGCCAGCACGGCGGGTCCACATCGGCCAGGTTGCCGGTGGCGGCAGCCAACAGCAGGTCCGACAGGGGTGACGCCAGTAGCGCCAGCACCGCCTGGGTTTCCGGATCTCCGAAGCGGGCGTTGAATTCGACCACCCGCAGCCCTCGTGAGGTGAGCGCCAGCCCGCAGTAGAGCAACCCGCAGAACGGGGTGCCGCGGCGATTCAGCTCCCGCAGGGTCGGATGTACCACCTGCGCCAGCGTCGCCGCAGTCAGCCCGGGCGGCGCCCAGGGCAGCGGCGCGTATGCCCCCATCCCCCCGGTATTGGGTCCGGTGTCGCCGTCACCAGCCCGTTTGAAGTCCTGCGCCGGCAGCAGCGGGACCGCCGTAACCGAGTCGGTGACCACAAACAGTGACACCTCAGGCCCGTCGAGGTATTCCTCGACCACCACCTCACCGCAGGCGGCGGCATGGTCCACGGCCCGCCGGCGGTCCTGCGTGACCACAACTCCTTTGCCGGCCATCAGCCCATCCGCCTTGACCACGTACGGGGGGCCGAAGTCGTCCAGCGCGGCCGCGACCTGCTCGGGAGTGGTGCACCAGCGGGAAGCAGCCGTAGGGACCCCGGCCGCGGCCATCACTTCCTTGGCGAACTGTTTCGACCCCTCCAGCCGGGCTGCCCGGGCCGAAGCCCCGAAACAGGCGATGCCGGCGTCACGAACCGCGTCGGCAACCCCCGCCAACAGCGGCGCCTCCGGCCCGACCACCACCAGGTCAGAGCCGATCTCACGGGCCAACCCGGCCACCGCCGCCGGGTCGAGCGGATCGATGTCATGTCGGGTCGCCCAGCGCCACATGCCGGGATTGCCGGGCGCCACATGAACCGCGCCGACGCGGGGGTCGGCGGCCAGGGCCCGTGCCAGGGCATGCTCGCGGCCACCCGAGCCGAGGACCAGAACAGTACGGTCGGTCACAGTCGTGACCTTAGCCCTCACCGGCGTAAGGCTGGCCTGAACACGGTCGCCGGCTCACAGCGTTGTCGTACGGGCCGCGGGCTGCCCCCGCTCGACGCCGGCCCGGCCAATTCGCCGGAATCCTCCACGTCGCAGCCTTAATCGGCCCAGAGCGGCTACGGGAAGCGGGATTCACTCAATAACCCGATGACGAAAAGGATCCTCCGGCTCAGAGCAGATCGTGCAACGAGACCCACTGCTCCCGGCCAGGGCCGACTCCAATTCCGGAGATTCGGCAGCCGATCAGGTCCTCGATCCGCCGTACATAGGCCTGGGCAGCGGCCGGCAGCTCACCGAAACTGCGGCAGCCGGAGAGGTCCTCATTCCACCCCGGCAAATCCTCGTATATCGGCTGGGCATGATGGATGTCGGTCTGCGACAACGGCATCACGTCATGGCGGACCCCGCCGATCTCATACCCGACGACGATCCGGACCCGGTCCCACCCAGTCAGGGTGTCAAGTTTAGTCAGCACCACGTCAGTGACCGCGTTCACCCGGACTGCCTGTTCCACTACCAAGGCGTCGAACCAGCCGATCCGTCGGGGCCGTCCGGTGGTGGTGCCGAATTCACCGCCGTCATCGCGGATCCGGTCACCTACCTCGTCCAGCAGCTCACCCGGGAACGGCCCCTCCCCCACCCGGGTAGTGAAAGCCTTGGCGATCCCGATCACCCGATCGATCCGGGTAGGGCCGATCCCCGAGCCGGTGCAGGCGCCGGCGGCGATCGGGTTCGAACTCGTCACGTACGGGTAGGTGCCAAAATCCACGTCCAGATGGTGGGCCTGGGCGCCTTCCAACAACACCACGCGCCCCTGGTCCAGAGCCCGGTTCAGCAGCAGGCTGGCGTCGACCACCATCGGACGCAGCCGGTCGGCGTGTCCCAGCAGTCGGTCGGCGATCTCGTCAGGACCGATCGCGGGCCGGTTGTACACCTTCACCAGCAGCTGGTTCTTTTGCTCCAGCGAGGCCGCCACCTTGTCCCGCAGCAAATCCGGGTCGAACAGGTCCTGCACCCGAATCCCGATCCGGTTGACCTTGTCCGCGTACGCCGGCCCGACCCCGCGACCGGTGGTGCCGATCCGGCGCCGGCCCAGGAACCGTTCGGTGACCTTGTCGATCACCTGATGGTACGGGGCGATCAGGTGTGCGTTGGCGCTGACCAGGACCCGCCCGGCATCACAGCCGCGGCCGTTCAGGGCGTCGATCTCGGCGAACAAGACGTCCAAGTCGACCACCACGCCGTTGCCGATCACCGGGATACAGCTGGGGTTCAAGATCGCCGACGGCAGCAGGTGCAGCGCGTACCGCTCACCGTCCACCACCACTGTGTGGCCGGCGTTGTTGCCTCCCGAATAGCGGACCACATAGTCAATCCGGTCGCCGAGCTGGTCGGTGGCCTTGCCCTTGCCCTCATCACCCCACTGGGTGCCGATGACGATGATTGCCGGCATCTGTCGCCTCCTGGTGCGTCGCGGACTGCCCGCAGAGCACAGCCCAGGAGACGAAACCTATCGCAGCATCGGTCTGCGGCCCAGCAGACGATGTCGAGATGCGGCCCCCCGGTCACGAGACCCTTCGGGTGCATTAGCCTCGGATCAGGATCACCTTGACGAGGAGTGTTCCGATGGCTTTCCTGCTGCGACGCCTGGCTGCGACCATCGCCGCTGTGGCCCTCGGCGCCACCACCGTGGCGACGGCTGCCCCGGCCCGGGCCACGGTCTGTGACACCACCACCCAGCTCACTGTGCTGAGTTTCAACGACTTCCACGGCCGGATCGCGGCCTCCGCGCCCGACACGGTCCGCTTCGCCGGGACCATTGAGGAGTACCGGGCCCAAGCCGGGGAGGCGAACAGTTTGGTGGTGTCGGCCGGCGATTCGATCGGGGCCTCGCTGTTCGCCTCTTTCATCGATGGCGACAAACCCACCATGGATCTGCTGAAAGCGCTTCAGATTGATGCCTCCGCGGTCGGTAACCACGAATTCGACGGCGGTTTCACGCGGCTGCGTGATGAGGTGATCCCCCGCGGCGGCTACCCGTATCTGGCGGCGAACGTCTACGCCGCCGGCACCCAGAAGCCGCTCCTGCCCGAGTACGTGATCATGACCAAGGCCGGCCTGAAGGTCGCCGTGGTCGGGGCTGTGACCCGCGACACCCCGGCCATGGTGTCCCCCGAAGGGGTGGCTGGGCTGGACTTCGGGGACCCGGTGGAGGCGGTGAACCGGACCATCGCCCAGCTCAAGGACGGCGACCAGGCCAATGGTGAGGCAGACGTGATCATCGTCGCCTACCACGAGGGGGCGCCCGGCCTGGGAAGCCTCGAGCAGGACCTGGCCGCCTCGGCGGTCTTTGCCCGGATGGTCCACCAGACCGACCGGCGGGCCGCTGTGATCCTGAACGGACACACCCACCAGACCTACGCCTATCAGGCGCCGGTCTCCGGTGGCGGCACCCGCCCGGTGCTGCAGTCCGGTTCGTACGCAGCGAGGCTCGGCCGGACGGTCCTGACCGTGGATGCCCGCACCGGCGCCTCCTGCTCATCGACCAGCGCCAACCTCGACCTGTCCACTACCCCCGTCGACACCCTGGTAGCCCGCCATCCGCGGGCGGCCGCCGCGAAGCGGGTGGTCGACGCGGCCCTCACCCACGCCACCCAGATCGGTGCCCAGCCGATCGGTACGGCCACTGCGGCGATCACCCGTTCCCGGGCCGGCCAAGACCGCGGCCATGAGTCAGCGGCCAGCAATGCGGTCGCCCAGATGTTCTTCGACGTCCTGTCCGCCGGCAACCCGAACTTCATCGGGATCCAGAACCCAGGCGGTACCCGCGCCGACATCGACGCCGGCGAGATCACGTACGCCGAGGCCGCGGCAGTGCTGCCGTTCGCGAACACCCTGATGACGACGAAGATCACCGGTGCCCAGCTGAAGACGGTGCTGGAGCAGCAGTGGCAGCGGGACCGTAACGGGGTGCCGCTGGCCACCGGCCGGCAGTTCCTGCGGCTGGGTCTGAGCAGGAACGTCAGCTACACGTACGACGAGAGCCGCCCGCTGGACCAGCGGATCACCTCGATCAGCGTGAACGGGGCGCCGGTTGACCCGGCAGCCACCTATACGGTCGGGTCGGGTTCCTTCTTGATCACCGGCGGTGACAATTTCTGGGAGCTGGCCAAGGGCACCGAACGTAGCGACACCGGCAAGGCGGATCTGGAATCCTGGGTGGCCTGGGTCCGGGCAAGGTCTCCCCTCAGCCCAGACTTCTCGCTGCGCGGGGTTTCGCTCAGCCCGTACCCGAACCGGATCGCGCACCGGCAGCCGGTACGGGTCATGGTCGGCGCCCCACGGGGCCCGTTGGCGCTCGACACCCTGGACCTGACCAGCGCCGGCACCCCGCCGAGTACCGCCCTGACCGCCAGCATCGGGCAGGCCCAGGTCGGGACCACCCCGGTCTCGCAGGGCCGGGCCGAGCTCAGCATCCAGATTCCGGACACGGTCCCGACCGGCCCGGCCGCGCTGGTGTTGACCGTAGCCCCGGCCCAGACCCGAATCACGGTCCCGATCACCGTCGCCGACCCGGCGCCCGGGGCGTTCACCGCGACCGCGCCAACCCGGATCCTTGACACCCGGGCCGGGCTGGGGCATCCGCGGGTAGTCGGCCCAGGCCAGGAGATCACGGTCCCGGTAGCCGGGCATGGGCCGGTCCCGGCCGGGGCTGGCGCGGTTCAGCTGAGTCTCACGGTCACCGACCCGGCTGCTCCCGGCTGGGTGGCTGCCTATCCCTCGGATGCGGCCACCCCGACCGTGTCGACGGTGAACTTCCACGCCGCCGGCGAGGTGGTGTCGAACCTGGCCCTGGTCCGGCTCGGCCCAGACGGGACGATCCGGATCCGCAATGGCTCGCCGGGGACGGTACATCTGGTCGCCGATGTGGCCGGCTGGTTCGCAGCCGGACAGGTCAGCGAGGCCGGGATGACTGCCACCGTGACCCCGACCCGGATCGTCGACACCCGAGCGGCGGGCGGGACACTCGCCCCCGACTCCACCCGGACCCTGCTGGTGGCCGGCGCCAACCAGGTTCCGGCCCAGGTCGCGGCGGTGGTGGTCAACGTCACGGTCACCGATTCCACCGCGGATGGCTACCTGGCCGCCTCGGCGGACGGCTCCTCCCGGGTCTCGACGCTGAACTTCACCCCAGGTCACCCAGCCGCGAATGCGGCGATCGTGCCGGTGGCGCCGGACGGGACCATCGCCGTACGGCATGCCTCGCCGGGCACCTCGCACCTGGTGGTCGACCTGATCGGGTATGTCACCGCCGGCCAGGCCACCAAGCCGGGCAGCTACTTGGCGCTCTCCCCACGGCGGGTGTTCGACAGCCGCGACCGGGGTCAGATCCCGCCTGGTGGTGAGGTGAACGTGCCCCCGGCCGCGGCGACGTTACCGGCCGGCGCTAGCAACGTGGTAGTCACCGTGATCGGCCCGCAGGCCGCCGGCTACCTGTCGGCCTACCCGACCGGTGCCACCGCGACCACCTCGTCGATCGCGAACTTTGTCCCCGGCCAGGTCGCCGGCCACTGCGCCACCGTCGCTGTCGGTGGGGGTGGTTTCACCATCGTGAACGCCTCCAGCGGCCGTACGGACATCGCCGTCGACCTCTTCGGTTACTATCTGACCTGATCCGGCCACGTCTGCAGGTGGCCGTACGGACAACAGTGGCGCCCCCGAGGGGGCGCCACTGGATGGTCAGAAGGCCATTGCCGGCGTCCTGCGTGTCAGGCTCCGGGCTCGCCCACGTGCTTGTCGGCTGCGTCACGGGCCTGGTTGATCTGGTCCTCGAACTTGCCGCCGGTCTTCTCGTTGGCGAAGTCCCGCGCCTGATCCAGCACGGCGTCCGTCTTCTGCTCGTCCGCCAGGACATCCTTGGCGGCCTCAGTGGCCTTGCCTTTGATCTCGTCGAAAAGTCCCATCATGGTCTCCCTTGTTCGTCTGGTGGTGCCGTCATCCTGGCACGACCCAGCGACAAACGGCGAGTCCACTGCCTTCCCGGGTCACGCAGGCAAAGGCATTTAGGAGAGCGTCTTACCGGCGGAGCGGAGCTGGTTGGCCGCTTCGACGACGCGGGCCGCCATCGCAGCCTCGGCGGCCTTACCCCAGGCGCGCGGGTCGTACTGCTTCTTGTTGCCGACCTCGCCGTCGATCTTCAGCACCCCCTCGTAGTTGGTCAGCATGAAGCCGGCCACCGGGCGGGTGAAGGCGTACTGGGTGTCGGTGTCGATGTTCATCTTCACCACGCCGTAGTCGACCGCATCCGAGATCTCCTGCGCGGTAGAGCCGGAGCCGCCGTGGAAGACCAGGTCGAACGGCTTCTCCTTGCCGTACTTCTCGCCAACCGCGGCCTGGATTTCCTTCAGCACCTCCGGGCGCAGCTTCACCGCGCCCGGCTTGTACACCCCGTGCACATTGCCGAAGGTCAGCGCGGTGATGTAGCGGCCGTTCTCGCCCAGCCCGAGGGCCTCGATAGTGGCCAGGCCGTCGTCGACGGTGGAGTACAGCTTCTCGTTGATCTCGTTAGCGACGCCGTCTTCCTCGCCGCCGACCACGCCGACCTCGATCTCCAGCACCTGCCGGGCCTTAGACGTGAGCGCCAGCAGTTCCTTCGCGATGGCGAGGTTCTCGTCGCGGGGTACGGCCGAGCCGTCCCACATGTGGGACTGGAAGAGCGGGTTCTTACCCTCAGCGATCCGGTCCAGGGAGATCTGGATCAGCGGCCGGACATAGCCGTCGAGCTTCTCCTTGGGGCAGTGGTCGGTGTGTAGGGCGATGTTGACGTCGTAGTGGGCCGCGACCACGTGGGCGTATTCGGCCAGCGCCACAGCGCCGCTCACCATGTTCTTGATGGTCGGCCCGGACAGGTACTCAGCGCCGCCGGTGGAGACCTGGATGATGCCGTCGCTGCCGGCGGCGGCAAAGCCCGCCAGGGCCGCGTTCAGAGTCTGCGACGAGGAGACATTGATAGCGGGGTAGGCGTACTGGCCAGCCTTCGCCTGGTCCAGCATCTCGGCGTACATCTCGGGGGTAGCAATAGGCATGTCTGTCCTCCAGAATGAGTGGTGGGCCCAGTCTGTCAAAGACTGTGCCGGGCCGCCGCATCTGGGCCGGATGTTTCAGTTGCCCAGGCCGGAGGTGTCGAGCCAGCGTCGCCCGCCGGAATAGGCGCGGATCGCGGAGTCTAGGGTGCCGGGCATCGAGTCGAGGTAGGTCAGCGGCACGGAGGTGGTCTGCCCCTGGGTGTCGGTGACCGCCAGCAGCAGCCCGATCCCCAACGGACCCTTCGCGGTGTGCACTCGCGCGACGTCGGCCCAGGTCAGCTGCTGGTCGCCGATGTCGATCCCCTCCTCACGGATCCGCAGCGCCACCCCCTGTACGGTGTTGACCCGCGACAACTGGCGTCTCGCCACCATCCACTGGATCGTCGACAGCAGGACCCACACCACCGAGAAGCCGAGCCCGGCAACAAATAGCAGCACGGTGGTCATCAGGTCCAAAATGTCGCGCTGCCAGAGGTAGATCGCCACCACCACTACCAGCCCGACACCGAGCCAGACCAGCCGCGACCGTACCGCCTGGCGGTAGTGAGCAACCCGTTCTGCCGCGGGGAGGGGGTTGTACCCGACGACAAACTCCTCCATGGCTGGCATGGTACTGACAAGATTCAGTCGTCGACGCCGGGTGTCGCCCAGCGCAAGGTCCAGTGGTACATCGCGATCGCAGCCGCCGCGCCGGCATTCATCGAACGGGTCGACCCGGCCTGGCTGATCGCAACGGTACGGGCGCAGGCCGCCACCGCCGCCTCGCTCAGCCCGGGCCCCTCGGAGCCGAACAGCAGGCACACCCGCCGTGGCAGTTCGGTGGTCTCCAGCGGCACCGAGCCAGCGATGTTGTCCACCCCGATCAGCGGGATCTGCCGCTCAGCGAGCCAGCCGGCCAGTTCCTGGGCGTCGCGGTGGTGATATACCCGCAGGTAGCGGTCGGTGACCAGGGCGCCGCGCCTGTTCCAGCGCCGCCGGCCCACGATGTGGACCCCGGCCACGTTGAAGGCATTGGCGGTCCGGACGACCGAGCCGATGTTGAAATCGTGTTCCCAATTCTCGATCGCCACCTGCAGTGGGCGGCGGCGGGTGTCGAGGTCAGCGACGATCGCGGCCACGCTCCAGTAGCGGTATCGGTCGATCACGTTGCGCCGGTCCCCTTCGGCGAGCAGCCGCGGGTCGTACTGGTCGGCGGTGGGCCACGGCTCGGGATGCGGCCCGACCCCGACCTGCGGGTACGGCTGGTACGGCGAGTCACCCGGTGCCGCCGCACCGTCGTCCTGGGTCCCCATAGGAGCTGACGGTAGCCTGTCTGGGTGACGCCGACTGCCGTACTGGCTCTGACGCCTTTGCTTCTGCCCAACTGGCTGGACCCCGCCTACATCATTGAGCGGGCCGGCCCTTGGACGCTACCTGTGGTGGCGTTGATCATCTTCGCCGAGTGTGGGATCTTCTCGATCCTGCCGGGTGACTCGCTGCTGTTCACCGTCGGCATGTTCATGGCGGTGAAGACCACCGCCGACGCCACGGTGATCTCCTATGGCGGCTCGCTCACGGTCACGATGCTGGTGGTCTTCGTGACCCTGATCGTGGCCGCAATCCTCGGGAATGTCTCCGGGTATTGGATCGGGCGGGTGATCGGCCCGCCGATCTTTAAACCCCGTCAGTCCTGGGTGGGGCGCAAGCTCTTCAACCCGGTGTATGTGGACAAGACCCACGACTTCTTCGAGAAGTACGGGAACCGGGCGCTGATCCTGGCTCGCTTCGTGCCGCTGGTGCGGACCTTTGTGACCCTGGTCGCCGGGGTCGCCAAGATGAGTTTCCGCTCGTTCATCACCTACACCGCCGTCGGTGGTGTGCTGTGGGTGGTGCTGGTCACCCTGATGGGATTCTTCCTCGGTCAGATCACGTTCATCCACGACAACATTGACGCCGCCCTGGTGCTGATCGTGCTGGTGTCGGTGCTGCCGATGGCGATCGAGTACCTCAACCATCGCCGGCAGGCGAAGACCGCCGCGGCTAACCCAAGCTGATAGGCACAGGCCGGGGTCTGCTCCGCGGAGGGGACCCCGGCCCTGGTATGCCTGGATCGTCGCTCAGGCCTGCCCGCTGCCCTGCCCGTACGGCGGGGCCGCCTGCCCGTAGCCGGGAGCGGCCTGCTGCGGCGGGGTGGCCGGCTGATATCCGAACTGGCTGCCGCCGGCCTGGCCCGGATTCGCCTCCGCGGCCACGCCATCTTGCAGCCCGGACCGCACTGAGTAGTTCGGGGTCTCGTACGCGGCGATCGCCGGCGTTTCAGACTGTGATGCCACCGCTGGGTTCTGGTCGAAACTCACCTTTGGCGCCTGTCGGACCGCGGCGTCGTTCACCTCGAAATACGTGGCCCGCTGGAAGCCGCCCAGGTTCGCGATGACGTTGGTCGGGAATGACTCGGTCCGGGTGTTGTAGTTGCGGACGTTGGCGTTGTAGTAGCGCCGCCCGGCCGCGATCCGGTCCTCGGTCTCGGTGAGCTGACGCTGCAGCTCGACGAAGTTACCGTTGGCCCGCAGCTCGGGGTAGGCCTCGACGCTGACCATCAGGTGCCGGATCGCCCCAGTCAGTTGTTCCTCGACCCCAGCCCGGTCCCGGCTCGGCGCCGAGCCGCCGGCCATAGAAGCCGCCTGGTTACGCAGCTGGACGACCGATTCCAGGGTCCCGCTCTCGTGCTTGGCGTAGCCTTTCACGGTCTCCACCAGGTTCGGGATCAGATCGTGGCGCCGATTCAGCTCGACATCGACCTGCCGCCAGGACTCCTCAACCAGGTTACGCTGTCGTACCAGCGAGTTGTACGCGCTGATGCCGTATGCGACCAGCCCGACCACGATCAAGCCGATGATGATCAGGGCAATAGTCAGCCCACTCATGAACTACCTCCGAATCTGAGGTTGAGACGGTCGTTTCAGACTAACCGCTGATCTGGGTCTCGGCTGGGTTCACAGGCCCAGATCGGACAGTGAAAGAGCGTATCGATACTCGAATCCCAAGGCCTCGATGCGTTCCCTGGCCCCGGTGGCCCGGTCGACGATCACCGCCACCCCGACCACCTGGGCGCCTTCGGCCAGGACCGCCTCCAGGGCAGTCTCCACCGAAGCCCCCGTGGTGGAGGTGTCCTCGACCACCAGCACCGGCCGACCGGCGATCGCCGGACCCTCGATCCGACGTTGCAGCCCGTGGGCCTTGCCCTGTTTGCGGACCACGAAGGCGTCCAGCCGCTGCCCGGCGGCGGCCGCGGCATGCAGCATGCTGGTAGCCACCGGGTCCGCCCCCAGGGTGAGCCCGCCGACCGCCTGGTAGGCCCAGTCCCGGGTCAGGTGGCGCATCACCCGGCCGACGACCGGCGCCCCGGCCCCGTCCAGCGTCACCCGGCGCAGGTCGATGTAGTAGTCGGCCTGAGCACCGCAGGAGAGGGTGACCCGTCCCCGGACCAAAGCCAACGTGGTGACGAGGTTGATCAGCAGGTCCCGGTCACTCATGCCGGCCACCTTAGACGGCGGGCACCTATTTCTGCTTGGCGTCGATCAAATGCCCGAAGCCGACCGACCGGTCTGGGGACCGGAACAGGTCCTGGCAGGTAGTGAGGGTGATCAGAGCCTGGGTCGGCTGGGCATCTTTCTTGCCCGGGACCGGGTCCAGCACCCAGGTGTCGACATCCTTCACCGTCACCTGCGACGGGGCCTGGTCCAACTGGTAGGTGAAGATGTGGGTCTTGGTCTCGACGATGACCTGGTCGCCGGGTTTCAGCTCCAGCAGCCGCGCGAACGGTTCGCCGTGGGTGACGCGGTGGCCGGCGAGGGCGAAGTTGCCGACTTGACCTGGCTGCGCGGTAGTGGGGTACCAGCCGACCCCGCGTGACAGCGCATTATCGCTGACGCCGGTGATGATCGGCACCCGGTACGTATCGCCCAGGGCGGGGATCCGCAGGATCGCCATCGCCTTATCAAGCTGGGCCTCGCTGTATGTGGGGGTCTGGGGGGCCGGCGATTGGGAACCAGAGGCCGATCCCGGAGCCGGCGACTGAGAACCGGAGACCGCTCCCGGGCCCGGGGCCGGGGTCTGGGCACCACCACCGGTCCATTCTTTCTCCAACTGGTTGATCTCGGAGGCGGCGGCCTCCTTCGACGGGCCGTTAGTCCCGTAGTACTGGTAGCCCATCCAGCCCAGGCAGGACAGGCCCAACACGATCAGGATGATCCCGAGGACCATGGCGATCCCCGGCCCTCGGCTGCGTGACGGCGCCGTACGGGTCTCAGCGGCGTCGCCCGCGATCACCCCTTCCTGCCCGGGAACCTCGTCGTGCGGCTGCCCTGCGTTGTCATCTCCTGTTACCATCCCTCCAGTATCGCCCAGGCCAGGCCTGAACCAAGCCCCGTCCAGCCCCACGATGGTCGCCTTCGACCCCGAGAGGAGACCACATGATGAGCGCGATGTCTTGGCAGGTGCCCCTCGTGATCTGGACACCCGGCTCCCTGATAGGCGTCGTCAGCGGCGTCGGCGAAGTCGTCCATGGCCTCGGCCATGCCCCTGGGGATAGTCCCGTGGTGCTGGTCCATACCGATCGGCGGTGACGCCTCGTGCCCAGTGGGAAGGCCGCCACCCTGAGAGGCATCTTCGGGCACATGCTGGACCGGGATACACCACCCGGACCCCGCGCAGGGACCAGGACCGAGGCATCTTCGGGCACATGCTGAACCGGGTCCTGAAAGTGGCCAAGAAGAGCGGCCGCACACTGGACCCCGACATGGTCATCAAGGGGCGGGGCACAAACGTCGTCAACGCCGACCATATCGTGGTGTTCAAGGTCGGCAAGACCAAGAATC
>CALIWR010000014.1 GCA_938046585.1 uncultured Propionibacteriaceae bacterium
AAGGTTCTTCAGGTGGTGGCCGGGCTGGGTGTTTCTCGTCGTTCGTCGTCCAGACAGGGTGCTCCACGGCCAGATTTGATTGCCCTCGCATCCGCGAGGGCGGGCCGCGGAGCTAAGTCCCCCGTCTTCCTCCTCACCGACGAGAAGGTTCTTGGGTCGTGGTCGGGCTGGCCGTTTCTCGTCGTTCGTCGTCCAGACAGGGTGCTCCACGGCCGGCGGGGTTCTCAGGCCGGGGCGGCGGCCAGAACCTCGGCCGTGGCTGACATGCCCAGCCGGGTGGCGCCGGCCTCGACCAGGGCGCAGGCCTGCTGATAGCTACGGATCCCGCCCGCAGCCTTCACCCCGACATCCGGCCCCACAGTCTGGGACATCAGCCGTACCGCGTGCTCGGTGGCACCACCGGCCGGATGGAAACCAGTCGAAGTCTTCACGAAATCAGCGCCGCCCTCGACGATCGCCTGGCAGACCGCCACAATCTCGTCGTCACTCAGCGCCGCCGACTCGATAATCACCTTCAACAGACCCACTTCGCCGCGGACCGCCTCCACCTCGGCGGTAATCTCGCGGTATCGCCCGGCCCGCACCAGACCAAGGTCAATCACCACGTCCACCTCATCGGCACCCAGCCGGGTCGACTCCGCCGCCTCGGCCACCTTCATCGCGGTGGTGTGCTTGCCCGACGGGAAACCACAGACCGTCGCCAGCCGCAGCGACGCCGGCACCGCGGTCAGCGGCAGCATCGACGGTGACACACAAACCGCCAGCACCCCCAAGTCCCCTGCCTGCCCCACCAGGGCCAACACATCGGCCATGGTGGCGTCGGTACGCAGCAGCGTATGGTCGGTCAGTCGTGCCAGATCGGCCCGCGAGATGCTCACCGGTCGAACCTACCCGAGCCACGACGATGACCGTCATGCGCGACGCGCGATAGCGAGCCGGAGGGCCAAGAACCGCAGACCCGTGGCAGCCGCATTAGCGACGGCCAAGACGGCGATCTCAACCCACCGGTCGACGCCCGGGGCCCAGGCATGCAAGGCCGCCAGCGAGCCGCTGGTCAGTCCCAACGCCACCAGGAAGGCCAGCAGGCCGGTGGCGTGGTGGCCGAGCATCCCCTGCCGGCCGCGGACCCCGAAGGTAAACAGTCGATTGGCGCTGGTATTCGCAACCGCGGTCAGCACCAGCGCGGACAGGTTCGCGGCCTGGGCGCCGAAGACTGGACGCAACACCACGTACAACAAGAAGTACGCCAGGGTCGAGACCACCCCCACCGTCGCGAACCGCAACAGCTGGCCCAGCAGACCGGCCGGGACCCCAGGCAGCGGCGCCGGCCGCTGTGGCCGGGCCACGTCGCGGCGCAAGCCACCGATCGGGATCCGCCCGCTACCCAGGCCCCGCAGCAGCCGCCATACCCCGCGCAGGTCCTCAAGCGCAGTGGCCGTGATATTCACGGTGGTACCGGGGTCATCCACCCAATCCACCGGGACCTCGTGGATCCGTAGCCCTGCCCGCTGGGCCAACACCAGCAGCTCGGTGTCGAAAAACCAGTTGGTGTCCTCCACCAGAGGCAGCAGCCGCTGCGCTACATCCCGACGCATCGCCTTGAAACCGCACTGGGCATCGGAGAACGACACCTGCAGGCTGCCGCGCAGAATCAGGTTGTAGCAGCGTGAGATCAGCTCCCGCTTCGGGCCCCGTACCACCCGCGAACCGCGCGCCAGCCGAGTCCCGATAGCCAGGTCCGAATGCCCGCTCACCAGAGGCGCGAGCAGCGGCAGCAGGGCAGCCAGGTCAGTCGACAGGTCGACATCAAGGTACGCGACCACGTCGGCGGCGCTGGCCAACCAGACCTGTTTCAAGGCCCGGCCACGGCCCTTGGCGTCCAGATGCACCACCCGGACCCCGGCCAGTTCGGCGGCCAACCGGTTCGCGATCGCCAAGGTGGCGTCAGTGGAAGCGTTATCGGCGATCGTCACCGTGTACGGATAGGGCAGGGTCTGATCGAGGTAGCCGGTCAGAGTCCGTACCGAGCGTTCCAGGTCGATCTCCTCGTTGTAGACCGGGACCACCACCTCGACCGTGGCCTGGCGCAGATCGGGAATCGGGGTGCCATATTCCAGCATCGTCATCTCGCCGCCCCTCACTTCGCAGCCGTCAGGTCGTACACGCTCACCGAGCCCACCGTGGTGGCGGTGTAGTTCTGCGCCACCCAGGTCGCGATCTGCCCGGCAGTACGGCCGCTCGGCCCGCCGCCACCGACACCACCGATGAAGTAGTGGATCCGGCCCTCAGCGACGTAGCGCTGGAACTGCTCCAGGCTCGGGTACGGGTCGGAGCCATTGAAGCCCCCGATCGCCATCACCGGCTGTCGGCTAGCCAACTGATAGCTGGCCGCGTTCTGGGCGCCAGTGGTGGCCGCCACCCAGGTGTACCGATCAGCGTCGGCGCTGAGCAGGGTCACCATCTCGGAAGAGACCCGTGCTCCACCCAGCAGCCCGCCCGGGCCGCCCTGCCCACCCGGGCCGCGCCCGTCTTCGGCAGATCCTGGCTGGTTCGGTCCCGGCTGCCCAGGCTGCCCGCCCTGACCCGGATCCTGCCCGGGCTGTTCGCCATTCGGCGGCGCTGGCGGCTGATTCTGCCCATCCGGTTGCATTCGCTGGTTGCGTCCATCCTGGCCAGGCATCTGACCATCACGGCGCCCATCACGCCCATCCGGGCCGCCAGGGCCGCCCTGGCCCCCGGCCAGACCAGTCCGCGCCGGCCCGGCAGTCACGATCGACCCGGTGTGCGGGGTGAGCATGGTGTTCACCGAGTACGCCGCCGGCCCGGCCAGCGCCCCGACCACGGCCAGCAGCAGCGCCAGACCCCGCCAGGCCCGCAGCCGGTCCACCAGCAGCGTCACCGCAGCCCCGACCAAGATCACCGCGGCCCCGGCCGTGATCCCCAGGTAGAGTCCGCCTGGGACCGTAGCCAGCGCCACCGCCCAGGCGGCGGTGAGCAAGGCCGCCACCGCCAGCGCGGCCCGCCCCAGCAGCCGGTCGCGATGGGCCCAGGCGAGGGTGGCGCCGATCGCGACCGTACCCCCGATCGCCGGGGCCAGGGCCACCGTGTAGTAGTCGTGGTAGATCCCGGCCATGAAGCTGAACACCGCGCCGTTGATCACCAACCAGCTCGCGAACAGCGCCAAGGCTGCCCCGGCCCGGGTCTCGACGGTCTCAACACCGGCCCGCAGCGTGGTCGCCCAGGCCCTGCGGCCCAGCAGCACGAAGCCGGCCACGGCCAACACCAGGGCGGCCGGGATCAGCCACGACACCATCTCACCGGAGACCGTGGTGAACATCCGCCCGATCCCGGTCTGCCCCCAGCGCCCACCGGCCCCCGCCGGACCGCCGCCGACCGAGCCGGTCTCATTGCCATTAAGCCGGCCCAGGCCGTTGTAGCCGAAGGTCAGTTCCAGGATCGAATTGCTCTGCGAACCACCCACGTACGGACGCCACGACGCTGGGACCAGCTCGACGATCGCGATCCACCAGCCGAAAGCTGCCACCATCGCCGCGAAAGCCGCCACCAGGTCGACGATTTTCTTACGCCAGGAGGCGGGCGCGCCGATCGCATACCCGATCAGCAGCGACGGCAGCAGCACGAAGGCCTGCAGCATCTTGGCCAGGAAACCGATCCCGATCATCGCGCCGGCGGCAGCGACCCAGCGCCGGGAGGCGGTCTCTGCGGCCCGCAAGGTGAGCGCGGCCGCAGCGGCATAGCAGAAGACCAGCAGCGCATCTGGATTGTTGAACCGGAACATCAGGGTCGCCGCCGGGGTCAGCGCGAACATCAGCGCCGCCACGATCCCGGCCCAGTGGGCCCGCGACGAGGTTGCGGCGAGCCCCACCCGCTCGGCCAGCGGGCCGGACAGGGATCGCCTGACCGTCACGTACAGCAGCGCCGCAGTGGCCACCCCGAGCAGCGCCTGTGGCAGCAGAATGCTCCACGAACTGAGCCCGAAGATCCGTACCGACAAGGCCATCAGCCACAACGAGCCGGGGGTCTTGTCAACGGTAATGGCGTTGCCGGAGTCCAGGGAGCCGAAGAAGAAGGCCTTCCAGGACTCAGCGCCAGCCTGGGCTGCGGCCGAGTAGAAGGAATTGGCGTAGCCGGAGGATCCCAGGTCGTAGGTGTACAGGGCCAAGGTCAGCAGCAATACCGCACCCACTGAAGCGCGTACGGTGCGCTGCCCGACGCTGGCCGGCGCGGCCCCCATCGGGGATGAAGTCATAGCAGCGGTCGTCACAGGATCGACCCTCCCGTGGCCTGCTGTGGTCGACGTGGGGGGAACCTGTGACCTGGCTGTGAGATACGGCCGAGGCCTGGTCGCTCAGATTCCGGCGTCGGCCTCGGGGATTTCGCTGCGGTGGAAGTTGAGGTGGCTGCGGCTGGCGGTCGGGCCACGCTGGCCCTGGTAGCGGGAACTGTTGACCGCGCTGCCGTACGGGTGTCGGGCCGGCGACGACAGCTGGAAGAAACACAACTGTCCGATCTTCATCCCAGGCCAGAGCATGATCGGCAAGGTCGCCATATTCGACAATTCCAGGGTGATATGCCCGGTGAAGCCCGGGTCGACGAAGCCTGCGGTGGAGTGAGTCAGCAGCCCGAGCCGGCCCAGCGAGGATTTGCCTTCCAACCGGGCCGCGAGATCATCGGGCAGGGTCACCCGCTCGTACGTGGCGCCGAGGACGAATTCGCCCGGATGCAGCACGAACGGATCGGTGCCATGGCAGACCACCTCGCGGGTAAGTTCGACCTGCTCCTGGGACGGGTCAATATGCGGGTAGCGGTGATTCTCGAAGATCCGGAAGTACCGATCCAGGCGCACGTCGACACTCGACGGCTGGACCATGCCCGGGTCGTACGGGTCGAGCACCACTCGCCCCGATTCCAGGGCGGCAGTGATGTCGCGGTCGGACAGCAGCACGACACGACCCTAGCGAGGATCCGGGGCCCGTCGCCGCACTTCAAAGTAGTGATCCCCGAAAGAGACCACCTGTCCCTCCCGGACCCGGACCGGGTCGCCGGGGGCGCACGGCTCGTAGGCGCCGTCGGCGTTCGCGATCGCGGTGCCGTTGGTGGAGTTCCGATCCGTCACGTACAGACCCCGATGGTCGATGCCGATCACCAGGTGGGTCTTGGACACCATCCGGCTGTCCTGGCCGACCGAGATTGTCTCGGCCTGTTCCCCGGCGCGGGGCTGCGGGTTGCGGCCTACCAGGACGGTTCCCGTGATGTCCAGCACCCGCCCGTCGTCGAAACGAACCTGCCAGCCCTCGTTGACTGACCGTTGCAGCCCGGGCAGGTGCATCGCCAGATGGGTGTGCTGCAGATCGTCTTCGGAATCCGACCAGGCCCCGGCGGGCGAGCCGTACGAGCCGCTCTGCTGAGGCGGGAAACCTGGCTGCGGTTGGGGCGGGAAACCTGGCTGGGCGGCGGCACCGGCCGGCCCAGAGAATCCCTGCCCCGGCTGCTGTTGGATCCCCGGCTGCTGGGACCCGGGCTGGGCGTAGCCGCCCGGCTGAGCCGCGAAACCGGGCTGCTGCTGAGCGCCGGGGAAACCGGCCTGGCCGGGCGCACCCGGCTGGGCACCTGCAAAACCAGGCTGGGCGCCGGGATAGCCCTGCCCCGGGGCGCCGGGGAAACCGGTCTGGCGCGCGGTCTCGGTCGCGGTCGGCTGCCCGTACCCCGGCTGGCCCTGCTGACCAGACAGCGGCGCATGCTCGATCGGTGCCGGTGCTTCCGCTCCCCACTGGTCCCAGGGGACGGCCGCCGTCGCGGTGTTCGCCCACCCGCCGGCAGCATTGCCGGTCGGGACCGCGGTGATCGGCCCGGTCGGGTTCGCTTCCGGCACGCCAGGCTGCGGCTCGACCATCCCCTTGCGTAGGTGCGGGGGCAGGCCCACTACATTAGCCGGGCTGACACTGGCCCGGGACTGCGGCTCGGCGGCGGGCTGGTGTCGTACCCGCTGCTTGACCACCACGGATTTGGCGGCTAGATCGTGCCAACCGCGGCGATGGTTGTGGCTCACCATCATCACGATCAGGATGATCCAGACCACAGTGGTCCCACTAACGGCATGCCAGATCAGTTCCCGCAGGAAGTAGCGGCCCCAGCCGATCGGGGCGCCGGTCGCCACATCGAGCACCTGGATCTTCGCCACCCGCGCGCCGGGGCCCTGGCCGCGGGTCGCGTACCCCCACCAGACCAGTACCGCCCAGCCCAAGCTGAGTAGCCCGCCGGCGATGCTGAGCACGATGACCACTGTGGTGGACAGGTCCAGCTGCAGCAACAAGCTTACGACGGTCATGATGACGGCGATCGGGAGCGTGTCGATCACGGCCGCCAGGGCACGCCAACCGAGTCCTGCGATCACCTGCCGGGGCGGTTCGGTTGTCTGAGTCACGCAAGCCATCCTGGCATGGCTGAGGCTCCGTACGACAGTCCGGACCCCCATCCGGGGCCACCTCGTTAGGTCCGCGGCAGCCGCCGCCGGAAAGACCTCAACGAGAGCGTGGCCCCCAGGCGTCTCCAGAAACCCACCGACCGGTTCAATCCCTCGACCGCGGCGTCCACGCTGCTCCAGTAGGTCTGGGCTTGACCGGGCGTGATCTGGTCAGGTGAGAAGACCGACATGTCTGCCTGCCGCGACAAGATTCGAGGGTCGGCCCCGGACGTCACCTGGGAGAATGCCGCCACCAACTGCTCGGCCTGTTCGGTACGGGTCCCAGCGGCCGCCGGGGAGATCCCCAGGTCGCGGGCTCGGTCGATCACCTCGGCCCAGCCCCCGGCCACCCGGCGGCTGAGATCAGGTTCGCTCATCCGGATCCGGCGCCGGCGCATCTTCAACCCGATGATCACGGCGATCGGGAACACGACCAGGAACAGTGGGATCCCGGCGCCGACCGCGACGGTACCGATCAGGCGCCAGTTGATCAGACGGTCCTGTTGCTGCGGCGGGGTCGGAGTCGCCTGCTGGGAGTGGTCCTCCTCCGGGACCTCGGGTTTGACCGGCGGCGGGGGCGGGTTCTCCACCTGAGGCCGGGGAGCGGTCACCGGCTCCTGCTGGATCTGCTTCAACACCCGGTCCTTGGCGGGGGTGGGGTCGAAGACCACCCAGCCGTACTGGCCCAGGTAGACCTCGGTCCAGGCGGTGACGTTCTCGCCGCGCACCACCGCGTCGCCGGCGGGCACCAGGTAGCCGTACCCGACCCGAGCCGGCAGACCGGCCGAGCGGCACAGCAGCGCCAACGCCACCGCGTACTGCTCCTCGTCGCCGACCATCTGCTCGGTGTTGTGGAACAGGGCCTCCATCCGGGCGATGCTGTGACCCGGATCGGAGCGGACCTCCCCAGGCTGCCCGTGCGAGTAGTAGCCCTTCTTGAGCTGGTCGGTGTACGCCAGCGCCAGCGAACCGCCCCCGTTCGGGGCCAGCGCCGCCCAGGTCCCGGCAGCGTCGCGGATCACGTCGGGTATCGGCTCGGCTGGGGGCAGACTGATCACGTCCGGGGCCGCGGTCAGGATCTCCTCCCGGCTCGGCTGGCGCGGTACCACCGCCCGCAGCCGGTACTGGTCACCCTCGCGTACCGTCACCGGGACCAGCCCGGTCCCGCTGCGCTGGTTGTAGAAGAAAGCATCTGCCAGGCCCACCCCGCGCGGCCCGGTGAAATCCACCCGGAGGGTCTGGCCCACCGTCGGCAGCCACACCCCGGAGAGCCGGCCCAGCCTCACGTCGACGTCGATCTCGGTGCCTGGGGTGGGATCGTCGACCCGGGCCCCGATCTTGCCGAAGGTGCCCGAGTCCGGGCCGTACGCGGTGGTGTTGGAGACGTTGTAGGTGAAGCCATCATAGGCGTCCATGGTCCCCAGCCGGATCCGACTGCCGACCGGTGCCCCCTGAGCGGTCAGCAGCACCTCGGTCTTGAAATCGGTGATGTTGCGCCGGAACGCCTGCAGCGGGCTCGGGTAGCGGTGGATGTCCAGCGGTTGACGCACCAACGACCGCACCGTACGGCGTTCCCGGGCCGGCTCCAGCAGCGGCCCCGCGGCCACCACCGCAACGGCGGCCACCGCCAGCATCAGCGCCCCGGTCACGATCGAAGTCCAGCGCAGCCGGTGGCTACCCAGCAGCAGATGGCGGCCCTGCCGGGACCGGCGGTACGTGGTCCACACCAGCACCAGCACCAGACCCACCAGGCCGGCCGGCACCGGCGCGTACGAGGTATTCACCCCCAGCGCGAAGGCCAGCCCGATCCCGGCGATCATCGGCACCCAGGCCCAGCCGGGACGTCCCGACCGCAACGACACCGTGATCGCCGTCAGCACCGACACCAGCCCGACCAGCACCACCGGGACCAGCAGGTACGCGGTCTCCCCGATCGGGGCGTTGACCGTCAGCATCCGCTTCCAGCCGTACACCGGGCCCACCAGCAGCCCCAGCAGCGACCGGCCCGACGGCAACACCGACCAGTACCCGGCCGAGGGCATCGCCAGCAGGGTCCCCAGCAGCAGATACCCGGCCACCGCCACCGCCGCCGTGAGCACGGTATTCCACCGTCGCCACGCCGCCAGCACGCCCACCACGGCCCCCAGCAGACCCGAGCCGAGCGAGGCCACCCAGGTCCAGCCGCCGCCGTAGGTAGGTAGCCAGGCCCAGCTCAACACCATCAGCAGCGCCCCGATCGCCGCCAGGTCGATCGCCAGCCACAGCCACCGGCCGCGGGCCGTCTCGTCGTGGATCGTGGCCTCCACGGCGCGAGACCGACGCCGGGCAGGGACCGGGGTGGGGCCGGTCCGCAGCCGCGCGACCCGCTCGGCGAAAATGTCACGCTGCTCGTCCAGCCAGTCCAGCGGGTTGATCCGGCGCCGGCTCATGCCACAGTCCTTCGTACCGCGCGGGGCAGGTCGTCGAGGTGCGGCAGCCGGATCGTGGTGACGTTCGACAGGGTCTCCACCCGGAGCCGCTCCTGCGGCTCGACCCGTACGCAGATCACCCGGGCGTCAACGCTGAGCAGGGTGGCCGCCCGCCGCAGCCGGTCTGCCCGGACCCGGGAGCCGGTGACCACGATCACGATCGAGGCGGCCGGTTCCCGGTCCCGGACCATGCGGATGACCTCGGTGACGTGGGTCCGCTGCAGACGTTCGAGTCGGCTCAGCTCGTTCATGATCCGGTTCGCGGTTAGGCCCGGATGGGCCTCGACATTGGTCACCAGGGCGACCGGGTTCTCTTCCCGGAAGGCCTGCTGGACGAAGGACCCGGCCACCGAGACAGCGGTCTCGAAGTCGTCGTCGCTGACGTAGGCGCTGTCGGCCAAGTCGATCGCGACCGCGATCCGTGACTGCCGGGTCTCCTCAAACTGGCGCACCATCAGCGATCCAGTCTTCGCCGAGGATCGCCAGTGGACGTGGCGTCGGTCGTCGCCTGGCACGTATTCCCGTAGGGCGTGGAAGCTCATATCCGAGCTGGACAGCTTCTGGGTCGGGTGCCCCTCCAGGTCGTGGACGAAGCCGGTCTGGCGCCCTGGCAGGCTCACGGTCGCCGGGTGGACGAAGAATTCGATGAGGTCGGTCCATTGCGCATCACGGCCCATCAGGCCGAACGGATCCCCCTGTACGGACTGGGCTGGCCCGATCGTCACCACCGACCGGCGCCGGGTCGGGATCACGAAGTCCGCGGCGTGCTGGGCCCCGACCGTCAGCGAGGGCAGGCCCAGCGACGCCAGCTGGTGCCCGATCGGCAGGTTGATGCTCCCCGGCAGGGTCCGGCGCCGCCCGGCATTGCGGACCAAGATCCGGCCGCTGGCGCGCTGCCCGACCGTGACATGGCTGCCGGGGATCTGCAGGCTGACCTGGAGACGGGGCCGCCCGATCGTCAGCAGAGCCCCCAGCAGCACCAGCACCAGCCCGGCTAGCCCGGCCACGCGCAATTCCAGCCAGCCCAGCAGCCCACCGGTCAGCAGCAGACCGGTCGCCACCAGCAGCATCACCCACCCCCGGGGGCGGATCCCAAGCCACCGCGACAGATGCCGGCCGACGGTCACGACATCACTCAGCCGCAGCGGTTTGACGGGGGCGGGCACCTGCCACTGCGGTTGCGGCGAGGTAGCAGCCGGTGCCGGCAGCGTCATGCAGTGGCCCGTTCCGTGGGCGGCTGTACGGTCGAAATCACCTGGGTCATCACATCCACCGCGCTTACCCCGTTGAACTCCGACTCCGGGTCGAGCACCATCCGGTGCGCACAACACGGGATGGCGAGGATTTTGACATCATCGGGCACCACGTAGTGCCGCCCCAGGGAGGCCGCCCAGACCCGGCTGGCCCGGGCCAGCGCCAGCCCGCCGCGGATCGACACCCCGAGCCGGACATCCGCGGCGGTCCGGGTAGCCTCCACCAGCCGCGCGATGTAATCCATCACCGACGGCTCGATATGCACCGCCTGGCCGAGCTGCGCCATCTCCGACATCGCCGAGGTGGTGATGACCGGGGCCAGCGCCGCCGACTGTGGCCGGGAGCCGCCGCTGGTCAGGATCCGCAGCGAGGTGGCCCGGTCGGGGTAGCCGAGGGTGGTTTTCATCAGGAACCGGTCCAGCTGGGCCTCTGGCAGCCGGTAGGTGCCGGCCTGCTCGATCGGGTTCTGGGTGGCGATCACCATGAACGGCGAGCCGACCTCGTACGAGACCCCGTCCACCGTAACCCGATGCTCCTCCATCACCTCGAGCAGCGCCGACTGGGTCTTCGGTGAGGCCCGGTTGATCTCGTCGGCCAGCACCACCGAGGCGAAGATTGGGCCCCGGTGGAATTCAAATTCGCTGGTCTGCTGGTCGTAGATGGTGACCCCGGTGACGTCGCTAGGCAGCAAGTCGGGGGTGAACTGGATCCGGCTGTGGGTGCCCTGGACGGTCTGGGCCATAGACCGGGCCAGGGTGGTCTTGCCGGTGCCGGGGTAGTCCTCCAGCAGCAGGTGCCCCTCGGCCAGCATGCAGGTCACGGCGAGCCGGATCGCCTCAGTCTTGCCCAGGATCGCACGCTCCACGTTACGGACCACCGAAGCAAAGGTGTCAGAGAACCAGCGGGCCTGGTCTGGCGTCATGGGCATGACAGATGGTGTCCTTCCGGGATGGCCTGATCAGTGATACACGTCGTCTGGCTCCGGCCGATCACGATGGAGCCGGGTACCTGGTGATGAAGTCCTCCTTGCTGGCCTCAGAGCGACAGGTCACCACGATTGAACTGCCCGATGGAACACTCGGCGGGGCATCCATCTTGATGTTATACCCGTATCCGAGATCCTCCTTGAGGTCTTCCCTGTACGAGTTCGGGCCGAGCACGGTCCGACCGTTGTGGGTCATCGAGCACTTCACCTGATCGGTATGGACCATCCGGAGGGTGAGGATCGCGCTCTGTCTGTCCCAGGTCAGGGTAGCTATCGGCGGCAAGTCCAGCTCCTGGGAGGAGACCTCCTGTCCGGTGTCTTTTCGCTTCAGATAGACCCGCAGTTTGCCGCCCTTTTGATTCGAGATGTCATTCACCGTGATGGTCTGCCCAGACTGGACCGGCTTATGGCCGTCCGGCATCACATAGAACATCTCCAGATCCTCAGGTCGGTTGCCATTCATCTCGCCCGGCAGATCGACTTTGACATGGGCCGTGTAGTAGCTGCCGTTGGAATAGGGACGGCTGACGATCGTGGCCTGCGGGGGCATCGGGTTCCCGTGGGGGATCACCGGGTCGGAGGCGCTGGGGGGTCCGACCTTGTCGACGGCGATGGGGACCACGGTTACCGTCCAGGTCTCGGTGGCATCATTCGGCTTCTTGGTCTCGATCGTCTGGTCCAGCCCACCATCGGAGGTCGGGGAATACCGGGTTGGTCCCACCGTGGCGCCCTTATTGCTTCTCATGGTGACGTCCCATTCGGTGACCGCCTTGTTCTTGGTCTCCGCCGGCGGGGCGGTGACCCGGATCTTGCGATCCAGCGCGGTGGCCTTGGGGCGCTCTGTCCCGACCGGGGCGCCGAAGGTCTGTACGGCCTGGGACACCGCCGGCGGGTCGGAAGGCCCGGCCACATTCACGGCCCGAACCAGCACATAGTACGTGGTGAACTCGAGACGATCGAAGGCGAAATCAATCCGCCCGGCCCGGGCCTGCTCCACCCGGTCCGGCTGCTTTTCCAGGTCGATAGTGGGGCTCTTCGACAGGTGGATGTGGTACGCAGTGATCGGCGCCCCCCCGTTCTGGGCGTCCGCGGTCGCAGTGAAACTCCCCGTCAGCGAACCCTGGTCAGTCTTGCCTCCGTCCTGCACGGTTAGGGCGGTCGGCGACTGCGGCGGCTGGGACGGAACCCCGACCCCGGCCTCAGACGAGTCGGAGGTCCCAGCCGCATTAGTGGCCGCGACCCGGAAGGCGTACTGGCGCCCATTGGTCAGGCCCACCCAGTCGTACGAGGTCTGCCCGGCGGGAATCACTTTACTCGCCCCACCCTCCAGCAGCAGGGTGTAATCCGTCAACGGGGTCCCGCGATTGGCGGGCGGGTCCCAGGTGATCCGCAGCTGGCCGCCCTGCCGTCCCGGGATGCGCTCCACCCGGGGGGGATTCGGTTTTTCCGGACGGACATTCGGGACCATCGCAGCCGATGCCGCCGACGGCTGGCTCGGCCCGACCTCGTTCACCGCGACCACCGTGGCGGTGTAGGAGACCCCGTTACGCAGCCCGGTCGCCGTACAGGTGGTGGTCGGGCAGTCCACGCTCACCGTGTGCTCGTCGGCCCCGCGCGCGGTCAACACGTACTTCTGGATCGGCAGCCCGTTGTCGAGCGACGAGGTCCAGGTAACGGTGAAGGCCCCGTCCCCGACCGACACCTGCCGCGGCGTCCCAGGCGGGGTCGGCTTGCCTTTCACGTTCAAGGTGAGGCGACCGTCGACATTGCGGTCCGGGTCCTTGGTCGCATCCATCACCGTATAGCGAATCCGCATCGTCCCGACAAAGTCCGGCCCTGGGGTGACCGAAACCTGCCCACCCTCGGCCCGGACATTGGAGGCGGTCCCAAGCTCGACCACCGCCTGGGTGACGGTGAGTTGCCCGCCGAGCGCCGAAGAATCGTTGGCCAGCACATTCACCTGGGTCGGGCGGCCCTGGACGGCGTCGGCCGAGTCATCGACGACCACGGTCTTCGGCTTGGTGGTGGGCAGCACCACCACGGTCACCGAGATGTCGCTCCAGGCGTCGCGCAGATCGGTGACCCGCCCGGTCATCACCACCCGGGTGCCCTTCGGCACGTCGACATTAGCCGAGGCGGTCACGATCGAACCCTGGGTGGAGATGTTCACCCCCGCCGGCTTGCCGTTGGGGAAGTCGAAGTGACCGAAGACGAACCGGTCCCCCTGCCGGTCGGTGACGTATGACTCGAGGTTCTGCTGTACCGGCGCATCACCGGCGCCCACCTTGATCTCGATCGGCGGCGCGATCGGCGGGGTATTCACCTGGTTCGACGGCCCGGACGGGTCCTCGCCGGGGCGCACCGGGCGCGGCAACACCTTGATCGGAATCGTGATCGTCGCCTGCCGGGGATCGGTGTCGGCCTCCTCCACCACCTCGAAGGTGATCGCGGCCGGCCCGGCATAGGTAGCCTCGGTGCGGAAACTAACCTCGGCGTACGAGACCCGGCTGCCGGTATTGCCCGGAGCCCCGATCACCTTGTCAGCCGACGACACCTGGACCCGGCGGCCCCGGGTGCCCTGGACGTATTCGGCGACCGCGATCGTCAGCGGATCCCCGGCGGTGACGGTCAACTGGGTGGCGGGATCCTTCAAGGTCGGGACCGCATCATCCTTGCCGGGTATGGTGACCAGCCCGTAGCTGACCAGCCCGTCGGCGTCGGTCACCTGGTAGCGCACCGTCCGCAGCCGGGGACCGATCGGAACCCGCAGCTGCGGGCCGTCCGGGGTCTGGATCACCTCGGCCATCGGCAGGCCCTGCGGGTCGTACGACGGCACGCTCAGCTTCAGCTGGGACCGGGGCCCGTCCGGGTCGTAGTCGTTAGCCAAGACCGGAACATCGACCGAATCCTGCTGGAACACCTTGCGGGCCTCGACCTGGTCATCGTTCACGACCGGTGCCTGCAGCGGCGCGTCGGGGTCAGCAATGACCGTGATGTTGCCGCTAGCCCGCGCCCCGCGGGCGTCGGCGACCAGATATGTACCGAAGACCGTCGACTTCTCGCTCGGGACGTTAATCTCGACCGCCGAGCCGTCGACTACTTTCGCCGGGACCGGCATCGTCAGGTACGGATCCGGGCCCCACGACAACCGGTCGCCGTCGAGGTCGTAGTCGTTGGCCATCGGGCGGATGTAGGCGGTCCGCCCCGGGCGGGTCTTGACGACATCATCGACCGTGGTCGGATCATTGTTGATGATGGCCCCGTCGGCTACCCCGACCCGGATCTCACCGACCGCCCGGGCGCCGAACTTATCGATCACAGTGTACGTGAACGCGTCGGTGCCTCTCTCTTCTGGGAAGGCCTCGTACTCCAGCCAACTGGCCCCGACCGAGACTACTCGGCCCCGGCGGGGCCCGTCACTGAGGCCGACCAGCCGGACCGCGTCCCCGTTCGGGTCGATGTTCTGGATCGGGATCGGGATCCGGACCGTGGTCCCGGCGATCGCCCGGCCGGTGACCGGCAACGGCCGCGGCGGCTGGTTGGCGATATCAGGTGAGATCACGTTGAAACGGACCTGCGCCGAGGCGGTCCGGCCCAGGCTGTCACGGATCTGGTAGGTCGCGGTCACCAGCCCCGGAACGGCCGGTGCCAGGAACCGGATCTGGTCGCGGTCCACCCAGGCGTTGGACGGGCCGTCGACCAGCTTCGGGTCCAGGCTCAGGTCCAGCCCGGCCGGGGAATGGTCGTTGGTCATCGGCCGTACCGTCACCGCGTCGCCGGCCCGGACGTTGACATCGTCGACTGCCGCGACCGGGCGTTCCTCGCCGATCGGGTTCGAGGCCATCACCACGATCGTCCCGGGGACTGCCTCGTGGTACCCGTCGGAGACCAGATAGGTGATGGTCACCGGATCGGACGAGGCTGTGATCTCCTTGATCGTGAGCAGGTGCCGGTCGCGCATCTCGACCGACAGGCCACTGGCCTTGATCGACTGGATCACCAGCACGTCACCGTCGGGGTCCTCGTCGTTGAGGAGCGGGTCGATCGTGACCGAGCCGCCGTGGGTCAGCAGCGCCACATCCCGGGCCGCGATCGGCGGCTGGTTCGGGCCGCTGCGGTCGGACACGTCCACCCGTACTAGCCCGGACGAGGTCGGGCCGTTGGTGACCTTGTACACCAGGTAGTAGGTGCCGGGCGCAGTGGCTTTGAACCGGAAACTGCGCGACTGGTAGTCAACAGTCCGGCTGGCGTTCTGCCCTGTCGGTTCCTCCACTGTCGCCAGCGACAAGTTGGCGCCGACATCGTTAAGCAGCGGCCGGATCTCGATCTCCTGGTTGGTGGTCGCGGTCGCGAAGTCACCGTTGGCCAGTGGCGCCACATCCTGGGGTTTGCGTACATCCAGGGTCACCACGCCGGTTACGGGGGCGCCGGAGCCGTCCGAAACGGTGACTTGGACGGTCTTGATCCCGGTGGTCTTGTTGACGTCGGTGAAGGTGAGGCTGCCGTCGGGGGTGAACGAGACCTCATCGTCGCTCTTAGCCAGGGCCGCGTTCTGCAGGACCAAGTCGTCGCCGTCGGGATCGCGCCAGTCGAGCAGGGTCCGGATCTGGGTCTGCTGCCCAGCCGCGACCTTGATCGGGTCGCTGCGGAACTGGCGCGGCGGCTGGTTGGCCGCCTTCTGGTCGCCGGATTCCAGGGTCAGCCGGACTGTGGCCGGGGCCGAAGTCCCGCCCCGGCCGTCGCTGACCCGGTACGTGAAGGTCCGGCTCCCGGACAGGCCCGGCGCCACCGTGACCTGGATCCCGGTCCCGCCCCTGATCACGGCCAGGGTGACGCCTTCGCCGGCGTTCGCCGGAGGCAGGATCGTGAGCACATCACCATCGGGGTCGGAGTCGTTGTCCAACACCGGCAAAACGGTCGAGCGGCCCTCCCGGGCCAGCAGGTCATCGTTGCCGGCGGTAGGTGGCCGATTCTGTTTCGTCCGGTCCGGGTCGACCTTGACCGGGTCGTCGTTGGGGTCAGTCTGTTTGGTGGTGGTGTCGGCCGGGGAGACCCGTTCCCAGTCGGTGATCTTGCGCATCCCGTCGTTGACCAGCCAGATGATCCCGGTCACCGAGTCGTTGAGGATCACCGTGTTCCGGTTCACCCGCGGCACTGCCTCGGCGCCGGCCGGCAGGTCGGGGATCTCCTGGATCGTCGGCTGCTGGTCTGCGCAGACGGTGGCGAGCCGGGAGCCCACCACGGCGTACGCGCAAGGGCCGACCGCGACCGGGCGCTGGACGACGCCCTCGGGCATCGGCCCAGACAGCGACAGGACCTGCTTCGGTGCCACCCCGACCAGCCCCCGGGGCGTCGCGACTAGGGCCCGCAGCTGGCCGTCCATCAGCGGTGACTCCGGGATCGGGCTGGCGAGATGAGCCTTCGAGCCCATCGGCATGGTGATCGCCTGGTCGAGGCCCTCGAACCAAATCGACTGCTTAGTCCGATCCAGCACCACGGCCTGGTCCCCGACCGCGCTCAACTCGACATCGGCCACCTTGGCGTCTAGCTGCAGCGGCACCGGGGTCCGTACCGGGGTACTGCCGGACAGCCGTACCAGCTCGGAGGTGGTCAGCGACAGGCCAATCAGGTGACCGTCGGAGGTCACCGTGACCAGGGCATTCTCACCGAGGTCGAGCAGCGCTTTTTCCTTGTTGAAGTCGCGGGCCAGCATCTGCGCCGCGTCGCCGAACCAGACCGCGCCGTTGGTCCGGCTGATCACGGCGATCTTGCCGGCGTTCAGCGCCAAGTCACCGGCAGCCGGCAGCGAGACCACCGAGCCCATCCGCCCGGTCGCCGGGTCGAATGACTGGATCTGGTTTGAGGAGCGGCTGCGGACCACGATGGTCCGTCCCTCCTGGAGCACGTCCAGGTTGCCGTCGGGGACCCGGGTAGCGGTGGCGAGGTCCTTGATCGAGGTGTTGACCATGCCAAGCAGGGCCCGGTCCTGCTTCACCGCGAAGATCGTCCCGTCGTGCAGCCGCAGGTCGGCCACGCTGTAGCCGGGCACCGCGACGGCTGACACCACCAAGGCCCCTACCAACAGCGCAACCAGTCCGCCGGCCCAGGTACGACGAACCAACCGTGGTACCCGAATCCGAACGCCCAAAGCAACCTCCTGTCCCCCGACCGTGTTCCCGTCGCCGGGAGAACACCATCGCGACCTAGTGTCTCGTAGGTAGGCCGGGCAGGGCGAACCGGGACCCAGTCAGCGTGTCATGACGGCGCCTGGACCGTGATCGTGGCCCCATCGCCTAGGTCGATCACGGTGCCGACTTCGACTTCGACCGGGCTGCCGGGCACCATCCGTACCGGTTGCTGATCCGGGCGGACCAGCATGGTGCCGTTGGTGGAATGCAGATCGGTGACCGTAATCGCCCATTCCTTCGCCGCGACCCGGACATGGGTCCGGCTGATGTCGCTGTTTGGACTGGGCACCGGAAGCAGGATCGGGTTCTGGTCGCCCGGCTGCGGCTGGGGTGAACGGCCGATCAGGACGGTGTCGGTGAGGTCGGCGGTCGCACCGCCCGCAGTCTGCAGGGTCGCTAGCACCGGGCGGGTGACCAGCCGCGGGTTGGCGGTATCCACCGGAGCCAGGCAGCGCAGACAGGTGGTCTGGCGGGGCGGGTTGGCGTGCCCGAGGTTACACATCGCCGCCAGCACCAAACCCGGCCCGGCCGGAGCCGCAGTCAGGTTCGGTTTGTGGGTGGCAGCCAGCCCGGTCGAGAAGACCGTCCCGTCGCTGGCGGTGTCCGGAGAAGCCGGCGCTGACGTCTGCGGCGCCGGCCCGAAAGGCTGATTCGCCGAGGCCGCACCAGAGAAAGCCGGTTGTCCCTGCGGCGCCGGCGCCGGCGGCGGCGAGGCGTACGGGCGGGGGTCGGGAGAAGCGTACGAACTGGGCGGCTGCGGCCCAGGCAGCTGCCCTGGGAACTGCTGCCCGTACAGCTGTCCGGGGAAGGACCCCGGCGGCGGACCCGGGTTGGGCTGGCCGGGGTAGCCGCCGGGCTGGGCGTTCGGCTGCTGGGGGAACCCCTGCTGAGCCGGCATCGGCTGCCCGTTCGGACCGAACTGCCCGTTCGGGCCGGGTCTCGGGCCTGGCGGGTTCAGATGGCCGGGAAACCCGCCCGGCTGCCCTGGCATCGAGGCATTCGGCGCCTGGCCGGGCATCGGTTGGCCGTTAGGCCCCGCCTGCGCGGGGAACGGCCCCTGGTTTGGGAACGGACCAGGCTGCTGGGGGCCTTGCCCCTGCGGGAAACCACCCGCAGCGCCCGGCATGGGCTGGCCCGGCATCGGCTGCCCGTTCGGGCCGAACTGGCCAGGCTGCGGAGGCTGCTGTCCCATGCCAAAGGGGCTGCCGGGAGCTGTCTGCTGAAAACCTCCCGGGGCTGGCGGACCGCCGAAACCAGGCCCGGCCGGCCTGGGCGAGGCAGAGCTATGGGCCGCATCCTCCAGGTTCAGCCCGACCGGCCCGGCCGATGCTGGGGCAGGATCATCTACCTCGAAGGCTGCGGTGGTGGCCGGGCTGGGCGTGGTTCTGGGCGCCTGCCCGTCGTCCATGTCGAGGACCACCGGTTCCGGTGCGGCGGCGTCAGCGACGCCCCAGCCTTCTGGCGCGCTGGCTTCCTCGGCCGGCGGGCCCGGCTCAGGGGCGGGCGGTTCTGGCTCGGGAGCGGGCGGTTCCGGTTCGCCCTCTCCCGACTTATCCTCGTCGGCTGGCTCGGCCTCGTCGTCGGACGGGTCCGGCTGATCGTCGGCGTCGTCTTCCGCCACGCCCGCCAGGTCTGCCTCCGCCTCGGTGTCGGTGTCGTCCTCAGGATCCTCATCATCTGGCTGCTCTGCCGTCATTGCTTGGGCCCCAGCCGGGACCGCGGCCGCCGCCAGGGCCTCCTCCCCGTACGCGCGCTGCGGCCAGACCTCTGCATCCGCGACGGTGGGTAACGCCAGCCGGGCCTCATCGGTAGCGTCGATCACCACCGCCGAGGCCAGTACTGCCCCCACCACCAGCGGCAGTTGCAGCAGGCTTTCCTGGTCGACCGGGTCCATATCCACCCGGACCTGGCGGACCTCCCCCAGCCCGATCTCATGCCAGGTCTGGAAACCTTCACCCTCGGCGATCACGTTCCCGGTCGCCAGGTCGACCGCCTGCAGTGAGCCCCGGATGAGGGAGCGCATCTCACCGCCGGCCCAGAAGAATGCGGCCAGGCTGGGCATCAGGTCGACCCGGAAGGATGCCAACTTGTCCGCGAATTCGGTCAGGGTCCGGGCCGCGACCACGTCCGACCACAGATCATTGAGCAACGACGACATATGGGCCGGCGCCGGCATCATCACCAGCAGCGACGTGGGCCCGGACAGCACCACCCAGGTTCCGGGCACGTACGTGGCGCGCCACATTCCGATGCTCTGCATGTCATCCCCTCGTTCGGCTTGGGGCCATTCTTGCGCGCGGACTGATCCGCCTTACCGTAGGCAGCCTACTGACCGACCAGCCAACCTGGCCGCGTCACGGCCGGCCACCAGGCTGGGAACTTGCCCGCCCAACCGAGCCATCACAGCGATCGCGACCTCGACGACCGCGGCACACCCGGTCTGGACCGACCCACGATCTAGCAGGTAGGATAGTTAGACAAAATGGTACAGCGAATTATTTAGACAAAACATACGCGAGAGGATTCCACCGAGGCAGCGGGGGAAGCCGGGATCAGACGAACACACGCGAGGGAGGTTGCATCATGACCACTGCCCTGGAGATTGCCACGTACATCCATAACACCTGGCATCGGTTCTCCGGTGAGATGCAGATGCACAAACTCCTCTACTACGCCCAGGCCTGGTCGCTGGCCTGGGACGGCCAGCCGCTGTTCGACGATCCCATCGAGGCCTGGGACAAGGGGCCCGTCATCAGGTCACTGCGGTACGAAACCCTACCCAGCGAGCCCGTCCCCAGCCTGTCCGAATCGCAGCAGGCGACCATCGAGGCCGTCCTCGACTACTACGGCAAGCGCGGTGGCGCCAAACTCAGCCAGCAGACGCACGAGGAGTCCCCGTGGCAGCAGGCCCGGGACCGACACTCGGGCAACAATCGGTGCACCGAAGAGATCACCCACGACAGCATGCGTCGGGCCTATACCCAGCAGAGTCTCGCCGGCCAGGGCCCGCGTCGGCGTGCTGTTACTTCCCAGCGCATCGACCAGGGCCAGCTTCTTGAGCGCTCCGCCCAGGCCCGGCAGGAGTGGCGCCCCGCGCTCGCGCTCTTGGCGCAGTGACCTATCAGATCACGGTCGAGCACTGCATAGCGATCTACGACCAGGATGTACGCTGCGGCGTCCTGATCGACCGAGCAAGACTGGAGAGTGCGGTGGCTGCGCCCTTCCAGACCTGGGGTGGAGAGGACCTGTTCCCCAGTCTGGCAGCCAAGGCCGCCAGACTGGCATATGGCATCGCCGAGGCGCAGGCCTACAGCGACGGAAACAAGCGCCTGGCGCTGCTGTGCACTGACGCCTTCCTGTGGGCGAACGGGACACGGCTCATGCTGACCAATGACGCTGTCGCTGACCTCATCTTGGGGATCGGTACTAAGAAGTACACCTGCGACGACCTCGCCAAGGCCTTCGCCGATGCTCTGGGGGACGCCACGACTACGATGAACACATAAGGTGTGAAATCTGTCCCATCGTGAGGGCGATCAAATACCCGGCCCGGCTCCCGTACGGGAGCCGGGCCGGGTATTGCCCGGTGAGGTCAGGCGTACTTCAGGGCTGCCCGGGCCGCTGCCAGGCGGGCGATCGGAACCCGGAACGGGGAGCAGGAAACGTACGACAGGCCGATCTTCTGGAAGAAGTCGATCGAGTCGGGGTCACCGCCGTGCTCGCCGCAGACGCCGGTCTTGAGGTCCGGCTTAGTGCTGCGGCCCTTCTCGACACCCATCTGGACCAGCTGACCGACGCCGTCCTGGTCGAGCGACTCGAACGGGTTCTTCGGGATCACTTCGCCGTCGACGTACGAGCCGAGGAAGCCCAGCTCGGCGTCGTCGCGGCTAATCCCGATCCCGGTCTGGGTCAGGTCGTTGGTGCCGAAGCTGAAGAAGTCAGCCTGTTTCGCGATCTCGTTCGCGGTCAGCGCCGCGCGCGGGATCTCGATCATGGTGCCGACCGTGTAGTCCAGCCGCTTCCCGGCCGCCTCGAACTCCGACTCGGCCGCCTGGACCACGATCTCGCGCTGGGTCTTCAGCTCCGATTCGTACGCGACCAGCGGGATCATGATCTCGACGCCGACGGTCTCCCCCTCGCGCTCCAAGACCGCCAGCGCGGCCCGGATGATGGCCCGGGTCTGCATCTCCGGGATCGACGGGTACAGCATCGCCAGCCGGCAGCCGCGGGTGCCCAGCATCGGGTTCTGCTCGTGCAGCCGCTTCACCTGGGCTAGGGTTTCCCGCTCGGCGTCGATCTGCTCGGCGGGGGCCTTGGCGAGTTCCAGCCGCTGCACCAGCAGCGACTGGTTGATCAGGCTCGGCAGGAATTCGTGCAGCGGCGGGTCCAGCAGCCGTACCGTGACCGGCAGGCCCTTCATAGCGGTGAAGATCTGCTCGAAATCAGCCTGCTGCATCGGCAGGATCTTCTCCAGAGCGGCATGGCGCTGCTCCTCGTTCTCGGCCAGGATCATCTCCCGTACCGCCGGCAGCCGCTCGGCCACCATGAACATGTGCTCGGTCCGAGCCAGCCCGATCCCCTCCGCGCCCAGCTCCCGGGCCTTCGAGGCGTCCTCGAAGTTCTCGGCATTGGCCCGTACCCCGAGGGTCCGGATCTCATCGGCCCAGGTGACGACCTGCTCGAAGTCCGCGTTCAGGGCCGGCGGCACCAGCTCTAGGGCGCCGGCGAAGACTTCGCCGGTGGAGCCGTTCAGGGTGATCGTGTCACCCGTGCCGTACACCGTGTCGCCGATCGTGACGGTCTCGGCCTTGGCGTCGATCACGATCGCGGTCGCGCCAGCGACACAGGTGATGCCCATGCCCCGAGCCACCACCGCGGCATGCGAAGTCATGCCACCGTGCGCGGTCAGCACCCCCTGGCTGACCATCACGCCGTGGATGTCGTCGGGGGTGGTCTCGTAGCGGACCAGGATCACCGGCTCGCCCCGGCCGCCGCGCGCGGCGGCATCATCGGCCGAAAACGACAATGCGCCCACCGCGGCGCCCGGCGAGGCCGGCAGGCCCCTTACGATCGGCTCGGCGGTGGTGTCAGGGTCAATCCCCGGGTGGAGCAGGGCGTCCAGGGCTGCCGGCTCGATCCGCAGCAGCGCCTCCTGCTTCGTGATCAGGCCCTCAGCCACCATGTCGACAGCGGTCTTCACCGCGGCCGCGGCGGTACGTTTGCCGTTGCGGGTTTGCAGCATGTAGAGCTTGCGATCCTCGATCGTGAACTCCATGTCCTGCATGTCTTTGTTGTGCTGCTCCAGCCGCTGCATGGTGTCGAGCAGCTCATGGAAGGCCTCCGGCAGCACCTGCTCCATCTCGACGAGCGGACGCGGGGTCCGGATCCCGGCCACCACATCCTCGCCTTGGGCATTGGTCAGGAATTCGCCGTACAGCTCTTGAGCGCCGGTGGAGGGGTTACGGGAGAAGCAGACGCCGGTAGCGGAGGTCTCGCCGCGGTTGCCAAAGACCATCTGCTGCACGTTGACTGCGGTGCCCAGGTCACGCGAGATCCCCTGCGACTTGCGGTACACCTCAGCGCGCGGGTTCAGCCAGGACTTGAAGACCGCGTTCACGGCCCGGTTCAGCTGCTCGCGCGGATCCGAGGTCCATTCGCCGCCGAGCGCTTCGTTGGCGAGGGTCTTAAAAGTCTGGGTGAGCTGCAACAGATCCTCGGCGGTGAGGTCGGTGTCGTTAGCCACGCCCTTGGCCTGCTTCATTGCGGTCAGCGCATCCTCGAAGACGTGCGGGTCGATACCCTCGACGACCTCGCCGTACATCTGGATGAAACGGCGATAGCAGTCGTACGCGAACCGCTCGTTGCCGGATTCGGCGATCACGCCGGCGACTGACTCGTCGGAGATCCCCAGGTTGAGAATGGTGTCCATCATCCCGGGCATCGACTGAACCGCGCCGGAGCGTACGGAGACCAGCAGCGGACGCTGCGCAGCGCCCAGTTTGCGCCCGGTCCGTTCCTCTAGCCGGGCCAGCCCGGCCGCGACCTGCTCGGCGAGACCCTCAGGCCAGGCACCGTCGTTGTTCATGGCCGCCACGCAAGCCGCGGTGGTCACCGTGAACGCGTCCGGGACCGGGACCCCGATCTTCGCCATATCAGCCAGCCCGGCGCCCTTGCCGCCCAGCAACGGCTTCATGGACATGTCGCCCTCGGACAGGTCGTAGACCCACTTGGTCTCGCTCATCTTTCTCCTCGTCGTCAGCCCCCGTGACTGGGTCACCCAACACCCACGGGCGGGCGGCTAGGGATCGCGGACGCCGCAGGGGCTGCGCCGACGCCACACATGACCAGGTTCAGCCTAGTGCCCTGGCCACAACCTGCGATACCGCGCGCTCAAACCCCGAACCCGGTGAAAGTCATCGGCACAACCTGCGAGATTGCGTCACCACATGGGACCGGATCGGCTTAGGTTACTGCCGGGACGCTCGCACAGCTGCCGGCGGACCCATGAGAGGAGGCGGCCATGGTGGCCAACGTGATCGTGACGGTCGAGCGCCAGTTTGATCGGCCACGCAGCCAGGTGTTCCAGGCCTGGACCAATCCAGCCCAGCTCGCCCAGTGGCGCGGGTCACCCGGCTGGCATGTGGAGCAAGAGACCGTTACCGGCGAGCTGCGTCTCGGCGGGCGACACCACCACGTCAAGGTGCGCGACAACGACCCCGACACCCGAGTCGGCACCGACGGCGTCTACACCGAATTCTTCGACCCGGACGTCTTCGTGTCTCGGGAGAGGATCACCGGCGACCCGGGCATCGACCCGGATACCCCGCTTGAATTGCGGGTCGAGTTCACCGCCTACGGCCGCGACGGCAAAGGCACCCTGGTGCGGATCATCCAGGGCCCGTACGAGCCGGGCGTAGCTGGCTGGCACGGCGAGGCCTGGGAGAAAGAGCTGACCCGGCTGGCGGATTTCCTCGAGCATCAGGAGCAGTGATGAGCCATACTACGGTCATCCGGCAGAAGCCGTTGATGACGATGCGGCAGATTCTGCTGATGAACCTGGGTTTCTTCGGGATCCAGTATTCGTTCGGAATGCAGCAGACCGCGATCAACCCGATCTACACCTTCCTCGGCGCCGATACCGAATCACTGCCGCTGCTGAATCTGGCCGGCCCGATCACCGGTCTGCTGCTGCAGCCGATCGTCGGGGCGATGTCGGACCGGACCTGGAACCCGCGGCTGGGCGGTCGACGTCGACCGTACTTTATCGTGGGAGCGATCGGCTGCTCGGTCTGTCTTTTTCTGTTCCCCTGGGTTTCGGCGGTCTGGATGGCGGCGCTGCTGCTGTGGCTGCTGGACGCCAGCAACAACACCGCGATGGAACCGTACCGGGCGTTCGTCGCCGACAAGCTGCCCCCGTCGCAGCTGGCCAAGGGTTTCCTGGCGCAGTCGTTCTTCACCGGTTTCGGGATCACCCTGGCCAATATCAGCCTGTACGTGTTCAAGTTGATCTGGCCGGGGGCGACGAACACGATGCCGACCTGGGTTTTCGCGGCCTTCCTACTTGGCTCGTTCTGCTCGATCGCGACCGTGCTGGTGTCGGTGCTGACCACCCCAGAGATTCCGCCGACCGAGGACGAGCTCGCCGCGATGCGCCAGCACAGCAGCGGGGCCGGTGCCGCGCTGAAGGAGATCTGGGACGCGATCGTCGAGATGCCGACCGAACTGCGCAAGCTGGCCTTGGTCTACCTCTTCCAGTGGTACGCGATGAACGTCTACTGGCAGTACGTCTCACTGTCGGTAGCTAAATCGGCCTTCGGCACCACCGACACCCACAGCAGCGCCTATCAGGATGCGGTCGCCCATACCGGGCTGATCAACGGGGCGTACAACATCGTCACCTTCTGCGTCGCCTTCGGGCTGGTGTCGATAGCGAAGAATCGGGGCGCCAAACTGGTGCATATCACCTGTCTGCTGATCGCGGCGGTCGGCCTGGTGGCCTTCGCCAGTATCACGAATCCGTGGCTGCTCTTTGTCCCGATCATCGGACTGGGTATCGCCTGGGCCTCAATCGTGGGCGTTCCGTACATCATGGCGGTGCGCATGATCCCGTCCACCCGGTACGGGGTGTACATGGGCATCATCAATATGATGATCGTCATCCCGATGCTGATCCAGACGCTGACCTTCGGCCCGATCTACAAGCATCTGCTCGGTGACAATCCCAGCAACGCGATCCGTCTCGCCGGGATTTTCCTGGCCTTGGCGGCCGCGGCGATGCTGTGGATCAAGGAGCCGCCGATCGTCCGTGATGTCGACGACCTGGCCGAGATCCCGACCACGGCCTGACAACCCACCCAACAAGACCCCGGGAGCTGCCCGGGGTCTTGTTGTCGTTGCGGCGCCAGCTCAGGAGGGCTGGCGGGCGACCCAGTCGGCCAGTTCGACCCGCGGGCCGGTGAAGAACGGGGTTTCCAGCCGGACATGGAGCCGAGCCTCGGCGCCGCGCTGGTGACGCATCGCATCGGTCAGCCGGTACAGCTCGTCGGCTTCGAAGGCCAGCAGCCATTCGTAGTCATTGAGCGCGAAGGCGGAGGTGGTGGAGCCTGGCACGTCGGGGTATTCACGGCCCATCCGCCCGTGCTCGGCCAGGATCCGGGAACGCTGCGCGTCGTCCATCACGTACCAGTCATAGCTGCGTACGAACGGGTAGACGCACAACCATGGCCGCGGCGCCACCCCGGCGAAGCAGGCTGGGACGTGGCCCCGGTTGAATTCGGCCGGGCGATGCACCCCGACACAAGACCAGACCGGCCGCAGCGCGGCGCCTAGCCGCGACGCCCGCAGCCCGTGGTAGGCGGCCTGGAGCGCGGTCGGGACATCGCAGAGGCTCCACAGCAGCAGGTCGGCGTCGGCCCGGAAACCGCCGATGTCGTACCAGCCGCGGATGGTCACCCCGGCGTCACCGATCGCCATTTCGGCGGGCTCGACCATGTCCGCGTCGACCGGGGCGATGGTCTGGAAGACCGAGTACATCAGGTACCGCGGTACGGCGTTCACCTTTTCGGCCGGGATCAGCCGGTCGCGCGGGTCAACGGGCATCTGGTGGTGAGACATCGTTCTCCTTCTGGGTTGGGCTGGGTTGGTGCTCGTGGGGACGTCCTGCGGCCGTGGCGCGGCAACAGCCGGAGCTCGGATCGAAGCAGGGATGTTGCGGGCCGCGGATCTCGCCGCGGGCGACAGCCGCCTGTTCCTCCAGCAGGTCGGCCAGGGCTGAGACGAAGGCCGGGTGGGTGCCGGCGGTAGCGGCCCGGACAAAAGCCAAACCCGCCGCGGCGGCGCTGTCGCGGGCCTGGGTGTCGAGGTCGTACGCGACCTCCATGTGATCGCTGATGAAACCGATCGGGGCAGCTACCAGCCCCACGACCGCGTTCAGGTCCGCGATCCGGTCGTTGATATCGGGTTCTAGCCACGGCACCTGCGGCGGGCCGGAACGCGAGCAGTAGCACAATTCCCAATCCAGCTGTTCCCCCAGCCGTAGCTGGGCCCGGCGGACCACCTCAGCGGCCACCTGCAGGTGCTGGGCCTGGTATCGGTTCTCGGGCCTACCGCCGCCGGAAAGGTCGTTCATCGCTGTCGGGATCGAATGGGTGACAAAGAGCACCCGGATCGGCTGTTGGCCGACCTGGTCGCGCAGGCTGGTGACCGCGGCTACCAGGGCGTCGGTGTTGGCGGTCAGGAAGCCGTCCTGGTGCCAGTACGGGCCGAGCTTGTCCAGGCGGACCTCAGGCACCTGGCGCATCGCCTGCTCGAGGTCCTCGTGGTATTGACGGCAGCTGGAGTAGCTGGAATAGGCCGAGGTGGTCAGTACCGCCACCCGCCGGTGCCCCTGGTCTCGTAGCCCGGCGACCGTGTCGGCCAGGAACGGGGTCCAGTTCCGGTTACCGACCACCACCTCGCGCGGGCAGCCGCGGCGGGCCAGCTCGGCAGCCAGGGCCCGGCGCAGAGCCTCGTTCTGCTCGTTGATCGGGGAACGTCCGCCGAAGAGCTGGTAGTGCCGTGAGACCTCGATCAGCCGCTCGTCGGGCACCGGGCGACCCGCGGTCGCGTTCCGCATGAAGGGCAGCACATCCTCGGGGCCCCGCGGCCCGCCGTACGAGCTGATCAGGATCGCGGGGTACGGGCTGAGCGCGTCACTCATGGGTGCTCCGCGGCCTGGGGGCGCAGGTCGGCCAGGCTAAGCCCGGTGACCGGGCAGCGGCGATCCTCGTTGCGGGGCTGGCCGGGGCACGGCCCGTACACCTCCTCCAGCGCAGCCAGGTAGTCGTCAACCCGGCCTTCCAGGGCGGCCTCTCGGGCCCGGGCCGAAGGGGTGTGCAGGAAACGGTTCGCCAGCCGTCGCAGCGCCTGGGCACAGTCGTCAGTGGTCAGCGGGCGACCCTGCGGTAGCCGGCGGACCTCCTCGTCAACCAATGCCAGCACCGCCTGCCGTAGCGACGCCACCGCCGGGTCCACGGCGCGGGAGGCGAGCCGGCCGGAGGCCTCGGCGATCCCCTCCCGGACCAACCGCTCGGCCTGCGCGGTGTCAGCGGCCCAAGTCGGGCGGATCGCAGCCCGAACCGCGGCCAAGTCCAACAGGGTGATCCCGGGTAGTTCGGCGACCGCCGGGTCCACGTCCGGGCTCAGCGACAGATCGAGCAGCACCCGGACCGGGGTCTGAGCCAGATGCTCGGGCCGGATCACGGGCTGCTGCGAGCCGCGGCAGGTGACCACCAGGGTGCTGTCACGCAGCCCCTGCGCCAGGTCCGCGGCGAGCGGCAACTGATGCCGGACCGCGAACCCCTCCCCCTTACCAGAGGCCGAATGGACGACGATCTGGGTGACGCCGCGGGCCCGGAGCGTAGCCACTACCGCTCCGGCGAAGGAGCCGGTCCCGACCAGCAGCACCCGCTGCCCGGACCAGTCGCCGATCCCGGTCTGGTCAAGCCCGACCGAGGCCACCGAGCGTCCCGAGTCGTGCAGGCTGGTCTGGGCTCCGACCCGCCGGGCGGTCCGCAGCGCCGCGTTCACCACCTGGATCAACGGGCCGCTGGCCCGGCCGGTCTCGGTGGCGGTCTGCAACGCCCGGCGCAGCTGGCCGGCAATTTCACGTTCCCCGACCACCATCGACGCCAGCCCGCAGGCCACCCGGAACAGGTGTTCGAGGGCCTCCCCGTCCTGGTAGACGGTCCAGCGCGGCTGGGCGGTTAATTCCCGCGCCAGCCGCAACCGCAGGTGCGATTCGGGGACTTCGGGGGCGTCGATCAGCAGCTCGACCCGGTTACAGGTGACCAGGCTGAGGACCCCTTCGACTCCGGGGACGACTTCAACGCATGCGGCCAGTCTGTCCGCATGCTGTGATATCCGTTGGACTTCGGGCAGTCCTTGGCGGTCATGCTCGACGGAGAGGATCACGAGATTCACGATGGGCCCAGTGAACCAGATCTGGGCCGATGGGACAGGATGGCGCCCATGACGGATAGTCGCCCCCCGCTGCTGCAGGCTCTGGCCGGCAGTCGCCCAGACCGGTTGCCGGTCTGGTTCATGCGACAAGCTGGTCGTTCCCTGCCGGAATACCGCGCGGCCCGGGAAGGGGTGGGGATGCTCGAGGCCTGCCTGATGCCGCCGTTGGCAGCTGAGATCACCTGCCAACCGGTACGACGCCACCAAGTCGACGCGGCCGTCTTCTTCTCCGACATCATGATCCCGCTGGCCCTGGCCGGGGTAGAGGTCACCATCCGCGCCGGGATCGGCCCGGTGCTGGGTGAGCCGGTCCGAACCGCCGCCGACGTGGACCGCCTGGCCGGCCGGCGGATCGAGGACGGTTCGGCGATCACCGAAGCAGTCGCGCTGGCGGTCGCCGAACTTGGGGAGTCAACCCCGGTGATTGGTTTCGCCGGGGCCCCGTTCACCCTGGCCGCGTACCTGGTCGAAGGTCGCAGCTCCCGCGACCATCTCGCAGCCCGGGCCCTGATGCATGCCGACCCGGCCACCTGGGACCGGCTGCTCAGCTGGTGCGCCGAACTGTCAGCGGACTTCCTGCGGCTGCAGGTCGCCGGCGGGGCCCGTGCGGTGCAGGTCTTCGACTCCTGGGCCGGGTCACTCAGTCTGGCCGATTACCGCGACCATGCCGTGGGGTACTCTCGGCGGGTCTTGGCGGCAGCCGCCGTACCCCGGATCCACTTCGGGGTCGGCACCGCTCACCTGCTGGAGGAGCTGGCACCCGGCTGCGAGGCGGTCGGCGTCGACTACCGGATCCCGCTGGATGAGGCAGCGCGGCGGCTGCCCGGCACCGTCCTCCAGGGGAACCTAGACCCGGCCCGGTTGGCCGCCGGCTGGGAGCCACTCGAGGCCCATGCCCGCGACGTCGTCGCCCGCGGCCAGGCTGCCCCGGCGCACGTGGTCAATTTGGGCCACGGTGTCCCCCCCACTACCGACCCGCAGGTACTGACCGACCTGGTCTGCCTGCTCCACGAGCTGTGAACGCCATCGTCATCGGCGCCGGGGTCGCCGGCCTCGCTGCTGCGTACCGCCTGGCCCGGGCCGGGGAGCAGGTGACTGTCGTGGAGGCCTCAGACCGGCTCGGCGGAATGGTCCGCTCAGTCCGCCTGGCCGGGGAGTGGATCGACGCCGGAGCCGAGGCCTTCGCCCAGCACCATCAGGTGCTCAACCTCTGCTCCCAGCTGCAGCTGACAATCCACGAACCACTCCAGCGGCCCCGAATCCGCTGGTCGGTAGACCGTTCCTGGGTGGCCGCAGACGGGATGCTGGGGATTCCGGCCAGCCCACACGACCCCGCGCTGCGGCAGGCCCTGGAGGACCAGGACCTGGCGGTGGCCCGGGCCGAACCGTACCTGCCGGCAGGCCTGGGCGCAGACGCGGCCAGCCTCGGTGAGCTGGTCACGACCCGGCTCGGGTCGGCGGTCACCGAGCGTCTGGTGGCGCCGCTCACCCGCGGCATCTTCAACCGGGAGCCGGACCAGGTCCCGCTAGCCCAGATGGCGCCGGCGCTCATGGGGCCTGGTTCGCTGTACGACAAGGTCACCGCCGCCCGCAGCCAGCGGTCTCGGATCGCGCAGCCGGCCGGTGGCCTGTACCGGCTGGTTGAGGCGTTGGCCTTCGACATCATCTCCCACGGTGGTGAGATCCGGCTCAACCAGCCGGTCACCGGGCTCCGGCCGGGCTGGCAGGTGCAGGCCGAGGAATTACTGCACGCAGACCGGGTGGTGATCGCCTGCCCGGGTGAACCGGCCACCGAGCTGCTGCGCCAGATCGGGGTACCGGTGGCAGCGCCGGCCACCAGCGCCTCGACCATCGTGCTGCTGGCGGTTCCCGTCGAGGCCCTGGCCGTGATCCCGCCCTGTTCGGGGATACTGCTCGGACGCCCGATCCCGGGGCTCACCGCCCGGGCCCTGACTGTCTGGTCCGCCAAGTGGCCCGGCGATCACAACCCCTCGTACGCGATCCTGCGGGTCAGCTACCCGGCTGTTGTTACGCCCACCCCCCGGACGGTCCTGACCGATGCCGCGCTGCTGCTCGGCTGCCGGCTGCCGCGGGTCGCGGATTCCGCGGTCATCGCCTGGCCGGCGGTACCGCGGAGCCTGTCCCCCGCAGACCGGGCTGAACTGGTGGAACGGTTGCCGGACGGGATTCGGCTGGCCGGGGCCTGGGTCTTCGGCAACGGGATCGAGGCGGCGCTGACCTCAGGCCTGGGAGCCGCCTCGTGAGACTCGGGACCCGGGCCTCCACCCTGGCGGTAACCCAGTCGACCTGGGTGGCGCAGCGCCTGGAACGGTTCGGGCACCAGGTCGAGATGGTGCCGGTACGGACCCGGGGTGACCGGGAGCGGGGTTCGCTGACTGCCCTGCCTGGGCTCGGGGTATTCGCCGCGGAACTGCGTTCCGCCTTGCTGCGCGGCGAGGTTGACCTGGCGGTGCATTCGTACAAAGACCTGCCGACCGAACCGGTTCCGGGGCTGGTGGTGGCTGCGGTCCCGGTCCGCGCAGCAGCCGGTGATGCGCTCTGCGCCCGGGACGGACTGGGCCTGGCCGGTTTGCCGGCCGGGGCCCGGGTCGGGACCGGTTCGCCGCGGCGGGTGGCCCAGCTGCGGGCGTTACGGCCCGACCTGCTGTACGTCGACCTGCGCGGCAATATCGACACCCGTCTGGCCCGGGTCGCTACCGGCGATCTGGACGCGGTGGTGCTGGCGGCGGCCGGGCTGCACCGGCTCGGGCTGGCGGCCCGGATCACCGAGGAATTGGCGATCCTGCCCGCGCCGGGTCAGGGGGCATTGGCGGTCGAATGCCGCGCCGACGACCCTGCCACGATCGCGGCGCTGGCGGCGCTGGACGATCCGGTCACCCGGCAGCAGGTCACCGAGGAGCGGGCGGTCCTGGCCGGCCTGGGCGGCGGCTGCGCGGCCCCCATCAGCGCCCTCGGCGAGGGCCGACGGCTGGTGGCCGCGGTCCATTCCGGCGACGGCAGCCGCCAGGTCCGTACCGAGCAGGAACTGGCACCCGGCGCTGGGCAGCGGGCCGCGGCGCAGCTGCTGACCCAAGGCGCCGCCGACGTGACGCCGCTGGGCGCCAGCCGGGCCTCCCGGCTGGCCGAACTGCACGATTCGACGGCGCTGTGGCCGGACGCGGCCCGTCCCACCGTTCTGCTGCCCCGCGAACCGGGCACCCTGTCGGCGGCGCTGACGGCGGCCGGTCTGCAGGTCACCTGTCAGCCGGTCCAGTCCCGGGTTCCGCTACCGACCGGGCCCCTACCACCAGCCGACTGGTCGGTGATTACCTCCGCCCGTACCGTCGAGACCCTGCAGGAGCAGGGGCTACGGCTGCCCGGCCGGATCGCCGCGGTCGGCCAGGCCACCGCGGCCGCCCTGCGCCAGGCCGGCTACCAGGTGGCCTTCGTGCCAACGGTGGCGTCTGGCGCCGGGATCGTCCAGGACTTTCCACCCGGCACCGGCCGGGTCCTGGTACCCGGCTCGGCCCTGTCGAAGCCGGATCTGCCGCAGGGGCTGCGGGCGCTGGGATACCAGGTGGAGGTGCTCGCGCTGTACACGATGGAGCCGGTCCTGGCGCTGCCGCCGCGGCTGGTCTCGGCCTGGCAGGCGGGTGACTTCGGCCTGGTAGTGGTCACCGCCGGCTCGGTGGCGCGGGCCGTGGACCGGCTGCTCGGCTGGCCCGCCGCTACCCGGGTGCTGGCCGTGGGACAGCCGACCGCGGCCGTCTTGAAGGAACTCCAGGTGGCGGCCAGCGTCTCGCCGTCACCGACCGCCGAGGCGGTGGCCCGGGCGGCCGTCGACCTGATCCGAGAGGGGAACGCATGATCGAACGACCACGACGACTACGGACCACGGCAGCCATGCGCCGCCTGGTCCGCGAGACCGTACCCCGCCCGGCACAACTCGTCCTGCCAGCCTTCGTCGGCGACACCAGCGTCGAGATCACCGCGATGCCCGGCGTACGACGCCACAGCGTCGCCCAAATCGGCGACCTGGCCCGCACCGCCCGCGACGCCGGGCTGGGCGCCATCATGCTGTTCGGGATCCCCCGCGACGCCGACAAGGACCCGACCGGTTCGGCCGCCTGGGCCCCGGACGGGATCCTGCAACGTGGCATCGCCGCCTGCCGAGAAGCAGTCGGTGATGATCTGGTGATCATGGCTGATGTCTGCCTAGATGAGTTCACCAGCCACGGCCACTGCGGGCTGCTGGACGAGCGGGGACGGGTCCGCAACGACGACTCCTGCGAGCGGTACGCCGAGCAGGCGGTGGCCCAGGCCCGGGCCGGGGCGCATGTGGTGGCGCCGTCGGGGATGATGGACGGGCAGGTGGCGCGGATCCGGGCCGGTCTCGATGGCGCCGGTTTCACCGAGGTCGCGATCCTGGCGTACGCCGCGAAGTACGCCTCGGCTTTCTATGGCCCGTTCCGGGAAGCGGTCGGCTCCTCGTTGCAGGGTGACCGGCGTACGTACCAGCAGGACCCGGCGAACCGGCGGGAGGGGCTGCGGGAGGCCCGGCTGGACCTGGCCGAGGGCGCTGACCTGGTCATGGTGAAACCTGCCAGTCACTATCTGGATGTACTCGCCGATGTGGCCCGGCTGTCACCAGTGCCGGTCGCGGCCTACCAGGTGTCGGGCGAGTACGCGATGATCGAGGCGGCCGCCGCGAACGGCTGGATCGAGCGGCGGGCTGCGATCGAGGAGTCGGTGACCAGCATCGTCCGGGCCGGGGCCGACGTGGTGTTGACCTACTGGGCGCTGGAGGTGGCCGGATGGCTGGGCTGAACCGGGACTGGATGGCCCGGGCCTGCGAGTCGATCCCAGGTGGGGTGAACTCCCCGGTACGGGCGTACGCGTCGGTGGGCGGGACTCCCCGATTCATCACCGAAGCCTCCGGCTGCTGGGTCAGCGACGTCGAGGGCCGCCGCTACGTCGACCTGGTCTGCTCCTGGGGCCCGGCGCTGCTGGGGCATGCCCACCCGCAGGTGGTGGCCGCGGTCCAGGCGGCGGCTGCGCGGGGGCTGAGTTTCGGTGCCCCGACCGGGGCCGAAGTCGAGCTGGCGGAACGGATCCGGGCCCGGGTCCCGATCGCCGAACAGGTCCGGCTGGTCTCCACCGGCACCGAGGCCACCATGACAGCAGTCCGGCTGGCCCGCGGCGCCACCGGTCGTGACGTAATTATCAAATTTGCCGGGCACTATCACGGGCATTGCGATGCGCTGCTGGTCGCGGCCGGCTCGGGGCTGGCGACCCAAGGCCTGCCCGGCAGCGCCGGGGTGACCGCCGCAGCCGCCGCAGACACGGTGGTCTTGCCGTACAACGACACCACCGCGTTGCGGGAGGTCTTCGCGAGCCTGGGTGACCGGGTCGCAGCCGTGATCACCGAAGCGGCGGCGGCCAATATGGGCGTGGTCGCGCCCGCGGCCGGTTTTAACGCCGAGCTGCGCCGCCTGACCCACGAGTACGGCGCGCTGCTGATCCTGGACGAGGTGCTGACCGGGTTCCGGGTCTCACCAGCCGGATGGTGGGGCCTGGAGGCCGGGGTGGAGCAGCCGGACTGGGCACCGGACCTGCTCACCTTCGGCAAAGTGGTCGGCGGCGGGATGCCGCTAGCCGCGGTCGCCGGGCGCCGCGAAGTGATGGATCTGCTGGCCCCCCTCGGCCCGGTCTACCAGGCCGGCACCCTGTCGGGGAACCCGCTGGCCACCGCGGCCGGGATCGCGACCCTGGACCTCGCTGACGCCGCGGTGTACGCGCTGGTCGATCGCCGTTCGGCCGAATTGCAGGCCCTGGTCGGCGAGGCTCTCAGCCGGGCCGGGGTGCCGCACGTGGTGCAGCGGGCGGGGAATTTGTTCTCGGTCTTCTTCCGGGAGCAGCCGGTCACCTGCTACGCCGACGCCCAGGCCCAAGACACCGAGGCCTTCCGGCGTTTCTTCCACGCCCTGCTGCAGCGGCAGGTGGCGCTGCCGCCGTCGCCTTTCGAGGCCTGGTTCCTGTCCGCCGCGCACGACGACCAGGCGATGGAGGTGATCGCCGACGCCCTTCCGGCCGCCGCCCAGGCGGCCGGAAGGTGACCATACCGGCGGGGGAATCGGCGATATCTGAGGCTGTTGCGGGTGCGCCGCGATGCATCCAGCGGCTCGGAGCCGTACCTTGTCCGCAGGCGCCTCGACTGGTAGGCGCCCGACCAGGGGAGGACGGATGGGGCTGAACATCCCGCGGGACCTCGCTGCATGGCAGGCACGAGAACGGCGACGGCACCCGGCCCGCCAGCTTGCCCGGCGTCTGAAACGGCCGACCCCGGCCCCGGTCTGGGTCGCCCGGAACCGGCCCGACCCGCAGGTGGCGGTGCTGCTGGAACAGCGCACCGGCCCGGTCCGGGCGGCGCTGGTCGACCCGCTGCGGCATCTACCGGAGATCGGCGCCATGGTGGTGGCCCCGTTCGACTTGAACGGCACCGTCCCGGCGACGTGGAGCGTCTCCCAGCACAGCGAGATCCACCTCGGGCGAGACTTCATCGCCGGCCGGGTGATCCTCGCCACCAGCCACGCCAGCACCCTGGCCCAGGACGTGTACCAGCAGGCGATCAACCGTGGGATCGAGTTCTGGGTGGTCCAGGCCCGGATCCTGAACCCGTACGCCCCGCCGCTGCCCGAGGGGGGCCGGCTGCTGGCCTGGAGCGACTCCGACGCCGAGTTCTGGGCCAGTGGCCGCAGCGACATCCAGACCACCGTGGTCGGCTCCCAGCTGCTGTGGCTGGCGCAGCAGCAACGAGTCCCTTACCTGTCGGAAGGGAACCGGCCGCTGTACCTGGGCCAAACCTCCGCCTCGGGGCTGTCGCGGGCCGGCCTAGCCCGGGCGGCAATCACTTTCTGCCACACCACCCACGGCGCCTACCGCCCGCACCCGGACGAGACCGACCACGTCTCCAAGCTGGAGCACGCCACCTTCGAGGGGCTCGGCATCGATGTCGACCGGGCCGCGCAGCCCCTGGACCAGATCGCCCGCCCGGTCACCTCCGCCTGCTCGACTGGCCTGTTGGAGGCCGCCGCCCGCGGCCTGCCGGCCTTCGTCTGGTACCCGCGCCCGCCGGCCTGGCTGCACGACCTGTGGCAGCGGTACGGGCTTCGTCCCTGGGGCGGCGAACCGACCCCCGCCCCGATCCTGCCAACCGCCCAACCAGCCCATACCGTGGCCCACATCATCCGGGAGCGGTGTGTCTGAGTCCCTTCGCTTTCGCTTGCGCGGTCCGTGTCGCTCATGCCCGGCTCTTCCTCCGGCCTGGGCCTTAGGCCTGAATCTGGTGCTTCTCGGCGCTCGTGACACAGGCTCAGGCTCATACCAGGAGCAGCACCAACAAGACCACGCTGAGCACGATCTCCCCTAGGCCCACCGGCCGGGCGCGGACGGTGCGGCGTAACGCTATCGCGGGAACCGCTGCCGCCCGGACCGCGGCGAGGACGAAGAAAGCGGTCAGGGCCGCCAGGTGCAGGGGAAGGTTGCGGCTGGCGAGCCAGCCGAAGACTACGGCGAGGATGGCGTGGTAGCCCGCCGACATCAGCCACCAGGTACGGCTGCCGCGCTCGCGGATGACGGTCTTGACGTACAGCACGGTGCCGAGAAAATAGCCGAAACAGGCCGCTGTAGCCAGCACCACCGAGGTCAGCGACGCCATCGCGGCGAGCCGGTACGGGTCCGGGGCGGCGACCAGCGGCAGCAGCAGCGAGGCTGCGGCAACGGTGATCGCCCCACCGAGCAGGCTGCGTTCGCGGCGGCGCCGGGCCAGGTACAGACCGACCGCGGCCGCGGCCGCGAACCCCGGCAGCCAGTAGAGCAGGACCGGGCCGATCATGACCAGCGAGCCCAGCCCCAGCAGGGTCACCGCCGCCAGATATGTCAGGGCCGGGGTCTGGAATCGGCGCCGTTGGGCCGGGGCGGCCTTCAGCCACTGGCTGGCGGCGTTGAAGCACAGGTAGCCGGCCAAGGCGCCCGCCCCCAGCAGCAGCGAAGCGGCCAGGGTGGTGGTCTGGGCTCGTGCCCCCAGAACCCCGCCGACGACGCCGGGCACTACCAGCATCGCCCAGGCCCCGTGCTGTTTGGGGACCCAGGCTGGATTTGAGCCGATCCGGCGACGGTCCTGTGTCACGGTAGGGATGCTAGCGACCAATCGGCCTCGCGGCCTGGGCTGATCAGCCGTGCCCGGGCTTGGGATTTCTGCCCCGCCGCCGCACCGGCGCCGTGTGGTCGATAGCCTCTACCCCACCAGAGCATTCGAGCTGAAGGACGACGATGACGCGAATCATGAACGAGTCGTATCGCCAGAAGGTCATGACGGCGCAGGAGGCGGCCGCCCTGATCGAGAACGGTGACACGATCGGTTTCTCGGGTTTCACCGGGGCGGGATATCCCAAGGAGTTCCCGTTGGCGCTGGCCGAACGCGCCAAGCAACTGCACCAGGCCGGTCAGGACTTCCGCGTCAACTCATTCACCGGCGCCTCGACGGCCCCGGAGTTGGACGGCGCGCTGGCCGAGGCTGATGCGGTCGGCTATCGGATGCCGTACCAGTCCGATCCGGAGATCCGGCGTCGGATCAACTCCGGCGATATCGACTACACCGACATCCACCTGTCGCATTCGGCGATCCAGGTCCGGCAGGGGTTCCTGGGCAAGCTGGACTATGCGGTGGTTGAGGTCGCCGCGATCAAGGAGGACGGCAGCGCGGTCCCGTCATCCTCGGTCGGTAACAATGCGGTCTACTTGGAGCGGGCCGAGAAGGTCATCCTTGAGGTGAACTCGTGGCAGTCGCTGGACCTGGAGGGCATGCATGACGTGTACCGGCAGGTGCAGCTGCCCCCGAACCGGGTGCCGCTGCCGCTGACTGCCACCGGCGACCGGATCGGCGAGCCCACGTACCACATCGACCCGGCCAAGGTGGTCGCGGTCGTGGAATGTAACCGGGCCGACCGCAACACTCCGTTCAAGGCTCCCGATGCGATCTCGGAGGCGATCGCCGGTTTCTACATCGACTTCCTCAGCCATGAGGTCAAACGCGGTACCCTGCCGCCGAATCTGCTGCCGCTGCAGTCGGGTGTCGGCAATGTCGCGAACGCGGTGCTGGCCGGCCTCAAGGATGGCCCTTTCTCCAACCTGGTGTCTTTCACTGAGGTGATTCAGGACGGGATGGTCGACCTGATCGACGTCGGCAAGATGACGGTGGCCTCGGCTACCGCATTCTCCCTGTCGCCGGAGTATGCGGCCAAGATGAATGACAACGCAGCTTCGTACCGCGAGAGCATCGTGCTGCGCCAGCAGGAGGTCTCGAACCATCCCGAGCTGATTCGGCGTCTGGGTGTGCTGGCCTGCAACGGCATGATCGAGGCCGATATCTACGGCAATGTGAACTCGACCCACATCATGGGCTCGAAGATGCAGAACGGTATCGGTGGCTCGGGTGATTTCGCCCGTAATGCCTACATCTCGGCCTTCGTCACCCCGTCGACGGCGAAGGGTGGGGCGATCTCGGCAATCGTGCCGATGGTGTCGCACGTCGACCACACCGAGCATGACGTCGCCGTGATCATCACCGAGCAGGGCCTGGCCGACCTGCGGGGGCTGTCACCGCGTAAGCGGGCCCGGGTTGTGATCGAGAAGTGCGCCCACCCCGACTACCGGCCGCTGCTGCTGGACTACCTGGAGCGGGCGGAGCGTTCCGGCAACGGCCTGCATACCCCGCACCTGCTCACCGAAGCGCACGCCTTCCATACCCGTTTCCTGGAGACGGGCACCATGAAGCCCTGATCTGGTCGGACCGGATACCCTGGGATGCCGGGCCGAGAGGAGTGGAATGAGCGCGTCACCTGATGATGACCATACGGTGCTGCGTACTAGCTCCTGCGACCCGGCATCCGCCGTTCCCGCCGATGCTGCCAGCCCGACCGAGGCTGAGCAGCCAGACCCCGAGCAGCCGCTGGTCGCGCCGCCGGGTCCCCCGTCTCATGGTGGGATCGCGATCCTGCCCCCGATCAAACCGACCGTCGCCGACGGCTATCCGGTCTCGCCGCGTACCGGGGAACCGCAGCGGCCGTGGCTGCTCACGGTAGCGGTGTCGCTGCTGCTGCTCGGCTCGGTAGTCGCCGGCGTCGGGCTGCTGCAGGTGTTGTGGGATGCGGCGACGGTCACCGGCTACCATGCCGCGGCCCGGGTGTTGTCGTGGGTCCAGCCTGACCCGGTCTCCTGGCTGACCCTGATCCTGGTACTGACGATCGGACTGATCGGGGTACTCATCGTCGGTGCCCCGGCCTCGGCCGCGTACAACGCCTGGAATGGAGACGGTCGTACCCGTTGGCTCGGGCTCACCGCGGTCGGGGTTTGCTTGCTGTCGATCCTGCTCAACACCACCGCCCTGGTAGCGCTGGCACCAGTGACGCTTGGCGCAGCCCTACTCTGGCTGGCGCCAATCAGTTCGTACGTCTCGGCCTGGTCCCAGGTGCGTCATGACCAGCACGCAGTCACGCCCCAGTGGGTCGCTGACGTCTTCTACGGCCCCCTGCCCCGCTACCGGGTCTAATCGCTGTATTGGGTCGCTCTCGCCTGCGCGAGCGCTGGCCGCGTTGCTGACGCCCCCGTCTTCTTCCTTAGATCGATCTCACCACGCCCCGGTCGCCGTCGACCACCACCTGCTGGCCGTCGTGGAGGACCGTGGTCCCGGTCAGCGAACCCATCACAGCCGGGATCCCACATTCACGGGCCACGATCGCCGCATGCGAGGCCATCCCACCCAGATCTACCACGACGGCGCCGGCCCGGGCGAACAACGGAGTCCAGGACGGGTTGGTGGCCCGGCAGACCAGCACCTCCCCCGGCTGCAGCCGGCCGAACTCGCTCGGGCCGTGGATCACCCGGACCGGGCCGCTAACCCGCCCGCCACCGGCCCCGATCCCCGACACGAGGGCGTCATCGGGCAGTGGCTCATCGCCGAACAGGGTGAGCGGAGATACCAGGGGCGTCGAGCCGAGCTCGGCGTACGCGGCGCGACGCCGGCTGGCCGACACCAGCCGAGGCATCGGGCCTCGAGCCGGATCGGTGAGCCGGCTGATCTCGGCCCAGGTCAGATACCAGACGTCATCGGCGCTGGCCAGCGCCCCGGCCGCAGCCAGCCGGGCCCCGATCTCGAGGTAGGCGCGCCTGGTCGCGGCCATGGTCCGGGTGGCCTCGAAGTGGGTGTCCTCGCGCAACGCCAGCCCGTCGACTGTACGCCGGACCAACCGCTCCACGACCCGACGAAGCCGCAGCCGGCTCACCCAGGGATGCCCCAACAACCGGGCCCGGGCCCGCTCCTGGGCCTCGGAGTTGAGGGGCTGACGAGGTTGGCGGGCCAGCACCGCGATCAGGTCCATCACCGGCGCCGGGTCGGCCCCCCAGGTCGGATCAGCCAACAGCAGCAGGCTGCTGCTCTCCCGGTTCCCGTACTGTTCCAGGAAATCCGCCAGCCACCGCCTCAACCCGGCCGTGGCCGGGTCGGCCAGGTCCACCCGGTCGGCGCTGGGCTGGGGCTCGAACACAGCCCATAGCCGCGGCTCGGCCCGTAGCGTCTCGGCGACCTCGCCGAGTTCCCGGTTCAGGGCCTGGGTAACGCTGGGAACGTTGCAGAGCAGGTCGAGCAACTGCCCGTTCAGGTGTAGCGCCCGCAGCACCAGCCGCAGCCCGCCCAGGGACACCAGGGCCGCCGGCAGCCAGGAGACCCGGATCCCGGTCAGCACCATCATCAGGGTCCGGGCCCGCTGCGGGACCGCCAGCAGGGATCCCCAACCGAGCCGGCTCGGGTCCTGCGCATCCAATTCCTGACAGGCGCGCAGGTAGCCCGGATAGCGGGGATCACGGCGCCAGTCACGGGGGTTCCGGCCAGTGCGTAGCAGGGAACGCAGGATCGTTAACGGCATCCTGGGCAGCAGCTTCGGGTCGAGCGGGATGGCCTCGGTCACGATCCCATCCTCGACCAGCACCATGGCGCCCAGGTCGACCCGGACCCCGGCGATCCCGCGCCACATCCCGCTCAGCAACGGTGCGATCACCAGGCTGATCCAGCCGTCGACCTCCAGCGGCAGCGGGCGGCGGGTCAGCAGCTCCATCTCGATCCTGGCGTACTGGCGCCGGAGCCGGCCCACCCGGATCGGGGCCGGCGGCAGCGCGGTCATCGGACGAGCCTGAAGCAGCAAGAATCGCCCCTTGGCCAGCGCCCACTCGATGTCCATCGGACGGCCGAAGTGCGCCTGTACGGCGTGCCCGAGCCGGGCCAGCTCGGCTAGCTGCGCCTCACTGAGCCGGGCCGCGACGGCGTGCCCGGTCGCCGTCCCGCCATGCCCCTCCTGGCGCGAGATCACCGCCCCGTCGCGGCCCAGCAGGGCATGGTCGGGGGTGACCAGCCCGGCTACCACGGCCTCACCCAGCCCAGGGCTGGAGTCGACCACGGTCTGGTCGCGGGCCCCGGTGACCGGGTTCGCGGTGAGCATCACGCCGGCCAGCTCGGCGGGCACCATTCGCTGTATCACCACCGCCATCGCTACCGTGGCCGGGTCCACGCCGAGCCGGGCCCGGTAGGCGACGGCCCGCTCGGTGAACAGCGAAGCCCAGCAGTCGCGAACCGCAGCCACCACGGCCTGATCCCCCTCAACGCCGAGGAAGGTGTCCTGTTGGCCGGCGAAGGCGGCCCCGGGCAGGTCCTCGGCGGTGGCGCTGGAACGGACCGCGACCGGGCCACGCCCCAGTTCGGCATAGCCGGCCAGCAGCTGGCGACAGATCGGCTCGGGCATCGGCAGCGCTCGTACCGCATCCTGGGTCGGGTTCGCCAGCTCGACGGTGGCCTCGCGGTAGGCCTGGGTGGTGACGACTATGCCGGCGGGAACCGGGAAACCGGTACGGATCAGCTCGCCCAGGTTGGCGCCCTTGCCGCCGGCCTGGGCCAGATCACGGGCGGAGAGTTCGGACAGGGGTACGCACCATCGCATGCCCCCAAACGTACAAAATAGAAAACGTCACGTCAACAAACAGGAGACGGTATGTTTACTATGGTGGGGTGAGATCGTACGGGATTGCAGCGGTGTTGTCTGGGATGCTGGCTTCGACGCTGATGCAGACCCTGCTCGCGTCGGTGATGCCGACCGTGGCCCGGGAGCTTGGCCAGAGTTGGCTGTACGGGTGGGTCTTTGCCGCCTACCTCGCCGGCTCGACTCTGCTGCTGCCACTGGCCGGGCAGCTAGCCGACCTGGTTGGGCGACGCCGGATGTTCCAGGTCGGGGTGCTGAGTTACGGGCTGGGCACCGTCGCGGTGGCCAGCGCCCGCTCGATGCCGGTGCTGGTCGCCGCCCGGCTGGGGCAGGGGCTGGGCGCAGCGCTGCTGGCCCCGGCCGCCCTGGCGGCGATCGTCGATCTCACCGGCGGCCCGGACGGTGAACCAGCCCGACGTCGACTGTTGAGCCTGATGGGAGTGCTGCAGATGGTCGCCAATATCACCGGGCCGATCCTGGGGGCTTGGTGCACCAGCCGTCTCGGCTGGCGCTGGGCAGTACTGGTGACGCTGCCACCGACCCTGCTGGCCACGTTACTGGGGACAACGCTGCCAGGACGAACCCGGCCGGCGCCCCGCCGGTTCTGGACCCAGCTGGACTGGCGCCAGCCACTGCCGCTGCTGCGCCACATCCCGGCGGCCCGAGCGGTCGGGGGCAGCGCGGCCCGGGCCGGGGCGACGCTGATGGCGACCGTAGCCTTCCTGCCACTGCACGTCACGGCGGCCGGGGTACACACCGGGCAGGCCCTGTCGGTGCTGATGGTCGGGGCCGGCGGCGGAAGCCTGCTGACCGGGCTGGTGGGCCGCTGGCCCCGGTCCGCGATGCGGGCCGGTTGGGCGCTGACCGGGGCCGGGCTGGGCGCTGTGGCGCTGCTGAGCTCGCCGCCGGCACTGCTAGCCGCATCAGGGACCGTCGGGATCGGGCTGGGCATCGTACAGCCGCTGATGCTGCTGTGGGCCCAGCGCAGCGGCGGCGAGCAGGTGGCGCAGTTCAGCTCACTGGTCCAGCTCGGGCGTAATACGGGTGGGGCCGCGGCGACCTTCCTGCTAGCAGGCCTGGTCGTCCGCCACGTCACCGGGATCGCGTTCATGATCCTCGCTGTCGTGGCGCTGGCGGGTGCCCTGCGTCGTCAGTGGTAGCGGCGCACCCCAGCGGCGACCTTGTCGAAGCGTTCCTTGTCGAGTTTCTCGGCCCGGCCGCGGACATCGTCGGGATGGATCCGGACCACCCGGTCGACCCGGACCTGGGAGCAGCGCCGACGGCTGTCCCAGGCGCCGGAGCCGATCGCGACCCAATGCCGCCCGGCCGCCTCCTCCTGCTCCGCATCGAGATCATGGTCGACGCTGGACAGGGGGCAGCCGAGCAGCCAGTCACCGTCGCGCCCGATCAGCAGCACCGGGCGGTCTTTGCCTTGGCGGTGATTCTCCTCGTACGGCACCCAGGCCCACACCACCTCACCTGGGTCGGGCAGCTTGCCGGTATGCGGGGCGTACCGGATCGAGGGCCGGCCACGATAATCGCCCGGGTAGCGGTTCGAGAGCTTCGGCGCGTGCCGGTCGTCCGACGGTGGGCGCCGCCCGCCGGAGGCCCGTCGGACCGCGAAGGTGGCCTGGCGGGTTGCGGCGCGGACCACATCGTCGGCGATCCGGCCGAACGACTTCCACAGCTGGTCGGCGACAGACGGCATGCCCCTACCGTACTGGCCGCGCCCAGCACCAGCTCCCGGTCCCCGCTGAACAGGCGCTAGCTGGCCGGGTCGTCGATCGGTACGTCACCATGGGATCGGCCGCCACCGGCAGCGTACGACAGGAGGACCAGGTGGGCGACGACTACCGCAGCCGCCCGCGGCGACGCGGGACGGCGCTGGAGGACGCCATCATGGACGCCACCATCGCCGAACTCGGCGAGGTCGGCTACAACGGGCTCACCATCGACGCGGTGGCAAGACGGGCTGGGGCCGGGAAGACATCGGTGTATCGGCGCTGGCCAAGCCGGGTCCGGCTGGCGCAGGAGGCTGTCTACCGGCTGATCCGACAGCCGGAGCTGCCCCCGGAGCCTTCGACGATGCGCGATGACCTGCTGACCTGGATGCGAGGCCTGGCCGCGCAGGCCGACGGGCCGATGGGTGAGGCGATGCGGGGCGTCCTGAGCGCCGCGATCAGCGAGGCGGGCCAGCAGCTGGAACAGTTCTCTCATCATCGTGGCGCCACCATGACCGGCGTGATCGTGGCCCGCGCCGTGGCCCGCGGCGAGCCAGTCAACCCGTCCCCACCATTGTCACGGTTGCAGGTGCCCTCGACGCTGATCAAGTATCACCTGCTCACCCATCCGCTGCCGGTCGTCGACGCCGACATCGTGACCCTGGTCGATGATGTGCTGCTGCCACTGTTGCGGGCCCCGGACTGACCCCGGAACCCGTTATCTTGCTTGTTTACTGGCCACTTCGGCGAGACCACCATCACGAAGAAACCAGAACGGGTCGCCACCCTCGCCTGGGCCAACCACGAGGTACCCCTGGCGCTCGGCATCGTCCCGGTCGGCATCTCCAAGACCACCTGGGGCGACGATGACACCGACGGGATGCTCCCCTGGGTCAAGGCCAAGGTGGACGAGCTCGGCGGCCCGACACCGGTGATCTTTGACGAGACCGACGGGACCCCTTTCGAGGCGGTCTCCAAGACCAACCCCGATGTGATCCTCGCTTCGTACTCCGGAATGTCCAAGGAAGATTACGCGAAGCTGAGCAGGTTCGCTGCGGTCGTGCCCTACCCGAAGACGCCCTGGGGCACCACGATGAAGCAGATGATCCAGATCAACGCGCAGGCCCTCGGTCGGTCTGCTAGCGGGGAGGAGCTGATCGCGAAACTCGAACAGCAGGTGAAGGATGCCTTCGCCAAGCATCCGACGCTGCTGGGCAAGAAAGTTGCCTGGGCCTTCTTCAAGGCCGAGGACCTGTCGAAGATCACCATCTACACCGCGCATGATCCGCGCGCCTCGTTCCTGGTCGAGGCAGGAATGGCGAACCCGAGCATCATCGAGGAGCAGACCAAGGCCACCAAGACCTTCTCCGCCGAGATCTCTTCTGAGAGGCCGGAAGTTTTCGACGACGTCGACGCCTTCGTGACGTACGGCAGCAAAGATAATGCCCCACTGGTGGCGGCCATGAAGGCCCACCCGCTGGTGGGCCGGATCAAGGCGGTCGCCCAGAACCGGCTGGTATTCCTGGGCAACGGGCCGCTGGCGGCTGGCGCCAACCCTTCGCCGCTGTCGATCCCGGCAACCCTGTCGCAGTACTGCGCAAAGCTGGCCGAGGGGCTCGCATGAGCGCGGCCACGAGGCTGAGACGGCGACGCTGATGCCGTCCTCCCTGCTGCACGACGATCCGCAGCCAGCCACCCCAGGGACCTTACCGGCAGCCCCGGAGCGGGATCTGGCGACTGCGGTGCGCCGTTCGACCGGACTACGGCTCTGCTGGCTGCTGGTCACCTTGCTGGTGCTGGCTGGTCTGGTGGCGTTGTCGGTGATGTTCGGCGTTCGCGATACCTCGTTCGCCGACGCGGTCAGCGCCTTGCAGGGGCTGACCCAGACCACCGGGCAAGCCGCCGCCGCGACCCGGATCCCGCGTACCGTGCTCGGCTTGCTGGCCGGGGCGGCGCTGGCGGTGGCCGGCGCCACGATGCAGGCTGTCACCCGCAACCCGCTGGCTGATCCCGGGATCTTCGGGGTGCTGTCGGGGGCATCGCTGGCGGTGGCGATCGGAATGGTTTTCTTCGACCTCTCCCACCCGTACGCGACTCTGGCTGTCGCCATCGTCGGTTCCGCAACGGCCGCGCTCTTCGTGTACAGCGTTGGCTCGTTGGGCCGCGGCGGCGCCACCCCCCTAAAGTTGGCGCTCGCCGGCGCGGCCACCTCAGCGGCCGTATCCTCGCTGGTCAGCGCGGTCATGCTGCCGAACCTGCGGGAGATGGAGAGCTTCCGGTTCTGGCAGATCGGCGGGATTGGTGGCGGCAGCTGGGACCGGGTCGGCCTGATCAGCCCGTTCCTGGTGATCGGGCTGCTGGTCTGCCTGGCGAGCGGCCGGGGCCTCAACTCCCTGGCGTTGGGCGACGATGTCGCGACCGGCCTGGGCGAGAATGTCCTGCGGACTCGGGTGCTGGCCTCCCTGGGAGCGGTCATCCTGTGCGGTATCGCGACCGCGGCCTGCGGCCCGATCGGTTTCGTCGGGCTGGTCGTGCCGCACATCGTACGGTTGCTGGTCGGGACCGACCACCGCTGGCTGCTGCCGTTCTCGGCGCTGGTCGGCGCGGGGCTGCTGGTAGCTGCCGACACGGTGGGCCGGGTCATCGCCCGCCCGTCGGAGGTGCAAGTCGGCATCATCACCCCATTCCTCGGGGCCCCGTTCTTCATCTGGATCGTCCGCCGGCAGAAGGTGCGTGAGCTGTGAGCACCCTGGAGGTACCCGTCGTCGAATTGCGGGCCGCGCGTCGCCGCCGGGTCCTCGGCCACTGGATGGTCGTCATGGTCCTGGTGACGCTGGTGGTGGCGCTGTGGGTGGCGTCGCTGATGATGGGTGAGACCACGTACAGCCTGGGCGAGGTGTGGCAGGTGATCTGGGGCGAGCGGGTACCCGGCGCCAGCTTCGCGGTTGGCGAACTGCGGCTACCGCGGGCCACGCTAGGTCTGCTGGCCGGGCTCGCGTACGGGGCTGCGGGCGTGAGTTTTCAGACTCTGTTGCGCAACCAGCTGGCTTCTCCCGACATCATCGGGATCTCCGCCGGGGCGAGTGTGGCCGGCGTAATCGGGATCATCCTGCTAGGTCTGTCGGAGATCGCCGTCTCGGCTTTCGCCCTGGCGGCGGCGTTGGCGACCGCGATCACTATCTACCTGCTGAGTTTGAAGGGTGGTTTCGCGGGTACCCGGCTGATTTTGATCGGGATCGGGGTCTCGTCGATGCTGGCCTCGGTGGTGAGTTATGTCCTGTCGAAGGCCAACCAGTGGGACCTCGCCACCGCCACCCGCTGGCTGACTGGTTCCCTGAATACCGCCACCTGGGAACGGGTGGCCCCCCTGGCAGTGGCCTGCGTGGTGATCCTGCCGCTGATGTGGGTCTCGTCCTCGCAGCTGGGTACTCTGCGGTTCGGTGACGAGACCGCCGCCGGGCTCGGGGTACGGGTACGGTCGGTACGGCTGTGGACGATCATCGCCGCTGTCACCCTGGTCGCGGTCGCCACTGCCTCTTGCGGACCGGTCGCCTTCGTTGCCTTCATGTCGGGACCGGTCGCGGCCCGGCTTAGCCGGACCGCCCCGTCCCTGGTCCTGCTGTCGTCACTGGTCGGGGCGGCGCTGGTGCTGGCCTCGGACCTGGCCGGGCAATACCTGCTCGGCACCCGCTACCCGGTCGGGGTGATCACCGGTGCCCTGGGGGCACCGTTCCTGGTCTATCTCCTGGTCCGTTCCAACCGCACTCGCCGCAACTGAAGGAAACATCATGACCGATCAGCGCAGCCTGCAGGCCATCGGCCTGGGACTTGGCTACGGGGAGCGCTCGGTGATCAGCGGGCTGGACCTGGACATCGCACCAGGCCAGATCACGTCGATCGTCGGGGCTAACGGCTGCGGCAAGTCGACGCTGCTGCGGGCCTTGGCCCGGCTATTGGTGCCCCAATCCGGGCAAGTGGTCCTGGACGGGCTGGCCCTCCAGGAACGCCCGACTAAGGAGCTCGCGAAGATACTCGGGCTGCTGCCGCAGTCCCCGACCGCGCCGGAGGGGATCGTCGTAGCCGACCTGGTCGGCCGCGGCCGCCACCCGCATCAGGGGGTGCTGGGCCTGTGGAGCCAGCGCGACTACGAGGTGGTGGCGCAGTCGCTGGCGGCGACTCGTACCTCAGCATTAGCTGACCGTCCGATCGACGAATTGTCGGGCGGCCAGCGGCAGCGGGTGTGGATCGCGATGGCGTTAGCGCAGGAGACGGACATCCTGCTGCTCGACGAGCCGACCACGTACCTCGACATCGCCAACCAGCTCGAGATCCTCGACCTGGTGACCGACCTCAACCAGCGCCGGGGCACTACCGTGGTGATGGTCCTGCACGACCTGGGTTTGGCGGCCCGCTATTCCCACCAGCTGGTCGCGATGCGTGACGGCGGTATCCTCGCCTGCGGCACCCCGCAGGAGGTGGTGACAGTGGAGACGGTCCACGCCGTGTTCGGGATCGACTCGCTGGTGATCACCGACCCGGTCTCCGGGTCCCCGCTGGTGATGCCGATCGGGCGACATCACGCAACACAGCTGACCTGATGGTATTTGTCGCGGTCGAGGCCACGGTCTGGCGGGTCGAACGGGTCTCGCCCAGTTTCGTACGGATCGGGTTCACTACCCCACCCGGTTTCGGCAGGGCCGGTCCGGTGTATGACCAACGGATCAAGGTGGTGTTCCCCGGCGCCAACGGCCTGTTCCGCTACGACGGGCCGGACTGGTTCGAGCGGTGGTGTACCGCCCCGGTTGAAGTGCGCGGGGCGATGCGGACATATTCGATCCGCGCCATCGAACGCCCGCCACAGTCGACCCGGGTCACGATCGATATCGTCCTGCATCCGGGCGCTGAGGGGCCAGCCTCGGCCTGGGCCGCCCGCGCCCAGCCGGGCGACCGGGTGATGCTGCTCGGCCCAAGCCGAGATGGGCCGGTGTCAGGGATCGAGTTCGCGCCCGGCAAGGCCGAGCGGATTATCCTGGCCGGCGATGAGACGGCTGCCCCGGCGATCGCCCGGATCCTGGAGGACCTGCCCCGACGGGCGCGCGGGATCGCGTACATCGAGGTTCCCGTCGCCGCCGACCGGCTCCCGATCGACGCCCCGCCCGGGATTAGGGTGGTGTGGCTGCCCCGCGAGGGGACCAGTCATGGTTCCCGGCTGGCCGCGGCCCTGCTCCCGGACCTGACTGATCCTGACCCGGACGAACCGGTCGAGGAGCCTTTCGATGCTCCTCTGGTCTGGGAGACACCGACCTATTCGTCGCGGGGTGAGCCGGTGGCCGCGGCGGTCCCGGCCACCGGGACTTACTGGTGGATCGCGGGCGAAGCCGGCATGGTCACGCGGCTGCGCCGCCGACTGATCCGCGGCTACGGCGTCGAACGCCACCAGATCGCTTTTATGGGTTACTGGAGGCAGGGCCTCACTCTCGACTGAGCGGCTGTTGCTGGCCGGGGCTCGGGTCTCTTGTCACTTCTGGCTGAAGGCGGCCTCGCGTGGGTCTGGGTAGAGCCGGCGGCCTCGTTCCAGCCCGGTCAGGTCGGCCATCTCGGCGTCGCTCAGGTCAAAACCGAGGATGTCGAGGTTGCTCACGATCCGCTGCGGGGTGACCGATGTCGAGATCACCACACGGCCCTGCTGCAGGTGCCAACGCAGCACCACCTGCGCTGGAGATACCTGATGTGCCGCGGCGATCCGGACTACGACCGGCTCGGACAGGTCTTCGCCCCTGCCGATCGACCCGTACGCCTCGACCGTGATGCCTTGCTGCCGGGACGCCTCCTGGGTCGGGATCTGCTGACAGGTGGGATGGATCTCGACCTGGTTCACCATCGGCACCACCGTGGCTGCGCCCTGCAGCCGGTCCAGGTGTTCAGGCAGGAAGTTGGAGACCCCGATCGCGCGTACCGCGCCTTCGTCGTACAGCCTCTCGAAGGCCCGCCAGGTCTCGGGCGCCAGCCAGATGCTGGGCACCGGCCAGTGGATCAGGTACAGGTCCACCACGTCGACCCCGAGCGCTGCCCGGCTGTTCTCGAAGGCCCGCAGCGCGCTCTCGTATCCCTGATCGCCATTGCGGAGCTTGGTGGTGACGAAGACTTCGCCGCGGCGTAACCCACTGGCCCGCAGCGCAGCCCCGACTCCGGCCTCGTTCCGGTACGCGGCAGCCGTGTCGATATGGCGATAGCCGGCTTCCAAGGCCTGCTCCACCACCTGCTGGGTCTCGGCGGTATCCACCCGGAAGGTCCCGAACCCGACCCGCGGGATCTCGACACCATTGGCAAGGGCGATCGTCGGCCGGATTGTCATGCGCACAACCTAGGCTTCCCGGGGTGCAGCGAAACCTCTGCTCCAGAGGGAACCGCTCCTACGTCGCCGTTGATCGAGGCGCAGGATCATCCCCGGCTTGGTGGAGGTGGCTGCTATTGTCATGATTGGAGGTGGACAACACGGCGAATCACACAGCCCGACAGATCGCCGAATGGTTCCTTGCATGGGGTGAACACAACGATGCCCCGCTGAGCAACCTGAAGTTGCAGAAACTTCTCTACTATGCCCAGGGGCATTATCTGGGGGATCACGCGAAGCCGCTTTTTGAAGATGAGATTGAGGCCTGGGTGCATGGCCCGGTAGTACGATCCATCTACCATTTCCTGAAGAGTTCCGGCAGGGGCCCAATCGACGTCGATGAGGTCGTGGGAGATGATTTTAATTGGGATTCTTTCCGGGATGTCGAGGAAGATCTCATGCGCGTCTGGAACACCTATGGGAAATACGAGGCCTGGGCTTTGCGGGAGCGCACCCACCGCGAGGATCCATGGAAATCCACCTTCGACCATGAGGCGAGGTATCGCGTCATCCCGAAAGAGACCATGCAGAAATTCTTTGCCCGATGAGTAAAAGGAATAAAAGGCGAGGTCAACCACCGAATCCCACAGATCAGACAATTCCGCTCCGCTCAATCCCGGAAGAAAGCTACCCGCTGCTGTCCTTCCGGCATCTCCAGCCACAGTTCGGAGCCGAGAAGATGAGCCAACGCCAGTGTTCAGAGTTCCTCATCAAGTGGGCCAAGCGGTCACACTATACGTGGAAAGAACTAAATATACACAAAAGGCATGCCCTGGGATTTGAGATGCTTCCCCGGAAGAGAATCAAACCCAAACCTTCAGAGTTTCTCCAACAAGATTCGTACATGGTATTTCGACACGAGGGCAACCTACCCTTTGTCGGATTTAAGGCCGGAGATGTCTTCTATGTTCTCTGGGTCGAGGTCAAATACGGGGATCTGTACGACCACGGCTGATCTTTTTACCGCGCCTCTCGCTCACAACGCCTACCCCATCCTCTGCCGATATGTGCACATGTGAGGTAGTCATGATGTCATGGGCCGAGGCTGCATCAAGCTGTCCCATGTCGAGGCCATGTCGGTGTCCCGCCAGCATCTGCCCACCCTGGATGAGCAAGTCGACGCTGAACCGTCGGCCATTCGCCACCCAGGGCCTATGACGGCAGCGAGGTGACGCATGCAGGAAGTTCGATACCCATAGCTACACCGTATTCGCTTCCTCGATCGCCGCGTAGTCATGCGCGATGGCCGCCAGATGCTCTGCGAACTTTCTGGAGAAGGTGGCGATATCAGCCACGGCCTGCTGGGTCTGTGTGGCCGGATCCACGTATTTGCCCGCGAAAGCCTGGCCCACCTGCTTGACACCCCAGCACTGGCCGAGGCCCGAGATGGTGTTATCCAGCGAGGATGAGGTGGCGCTCGCCTGGGCCTGCAGATCCGCGATCTGGCTTCCGGCTCGCTCGATCTTCTGCGGGGACCATTCCATCTGCGTCATGCTCGTCCTCCGCTCTGGGGTCGGGCGCCTGCAACCGGGCCACCATGTCAGAAGATTGTGATCGTGGCCCTGGTTTTGGCCGTCGTGTTCATCTGGCAGTGGGATTCCCTCTACCACCCGTGACCGACCTACGCCGTCGCTACGGCAGACGCCCGTAGACCGTGCCGTGGAGCTGAGTCTGTTCAGGCAGTGGAGCGGGCGACGGGAATCGAACCCGCACTGTCAGCTTGGGAAGCTGATGTTCTGCCATTGAACTACGCCCGCGCAGTGACCGGGTCACTGGGCAGGGCCCAGCATAGCGCCCCCGGCGGCGGCTGTCTTGCTCAGGCCCCGCGGGCCGCGGCTCGGCGCGGCGCGAACGGGGAGGTCTGTCGTTGCACGGCCGCATCCAGGTCGGTGCGCCAGACCAGGCCCCACCGCTCGTCGGCCAGCCGTACCGCCACCACCGGCAACCGGTAGTCGTGCAGGATGTCGGCCTGTTCGCTGGTGGCGGCCTCCAAGTCCCCGTCGCATTCCCAGACCGGGTCCATCGCGGTCATCACATCGCCGGCGGTACGGATGTCCCGCTTGCCGTCGGGGACCGAGTCGGCGCCGACTGCCAGCAGCCCGACCGGACGGTCCCGCTCGTCTATCACGATCACCCCGCTCCCGGCCGGGAAGGAGGCGTCGACGATGTCCAACCGGGTCCGGGTCGGGACGGTCTGGGTGGGTCGGGCGATCTCCCGCAGCCGGATCCGGTCGGTGGCCCGCCGTCGCCGGGCGGTCCGCAGGATGATCGTGGTCCAGACCCACATACCGACGCAGACCGGCAGCAGCCACAGCAGGTCCACCGGGCGTGGCATCGATCCGCTCACCTGCAGCGGGATCCCCACCCAGGCCAGGACCGCGGTCACCACCACCAGCCGGCCGGACCAGGCGCCGACCCGTAGCCCGGTGGTCCGGTTTCCGGTCAGCCACCACACCACCCCGCCGACCAGGTGGCCGCCGTCCTGGGGTAGGCCCGGAAGCATGTTGTACACGAACAGCACCAGGTTGATCACCATAAACGGGCCGACTGCCACCGACCAGTACGGGATATCGCGGTTCAGCCAGGCTACGTACGCCATCGCCAGGTTGACCAGTGGCCCGGCCAGCGCGATCACGATGTCCACCCCAGGCCGCTGCGGGACCGGGATGTGGCTCAGGTGCCCGCCCCAAACGTCCAGGTGGATCCGCCGCATCGGGACCCGCAGCACTTGCGCGGCGACCAGGTGGCCGACCTCGTGCAGGCCGACCGAGAACAGCAGGCAGCCGCCCCACAGCAGGGTCTCCAGCCCGGCTCCCATGATCACCTTAGGGGTCAGCGTCTCTCCGGACAGGAAGATCATCATCAGCGCCACCAGCAGCAGCGGCCAGTAGTGGCCGAGCACCAGCGGTACGTGCCGTAGCCGGCCGACCTCCTCGTCGCCGGTGGAGTTCACCATCAGCACCGTTCAGCCCCCCAAGGGATGGTCACATGGCGTCCGGCGCTGCGATCCCGAGCAGGCCCAGCCCGCTGGCCAGCACCTGCCGGGTCGCCTGGCACAGCGCCAGCCGAGAATGACGGACCTCGCCATCGGACCTCAGCACCGGGCACTGCTCGTAGAACGTGCTATACAGCGAGGCCAGGTCGAACAGGTACGTGCAAAGCTTGTGCGGCTGCAGCTCCTCGGCCAGGGTCGCGACTACCTGCGGATACCTCGTCAGGTGCAACGCCAGCAGCTGCTCGTCCGGCTCGGCCAGAACGGTCACCTGTGTCTGCTGCGGGGCCAGACCGCGGGCCTCGGCCTCGCGCAGGATCTTCGACGTCCGCGCGTGCGCGTACTGCAGGTAGGGGCCGGTATTGCCGGTGGTCTGGGTCATCCGGGCCGCGTCGAAGACATAGTCCTTGTGCAGCGACGTGGACAGGTCGGCGTACTTGACCGCCGCCAACGCCACCGGCGCTGCGGCGGTCTCTTCGGCGGTGTCGAGGAGCTGGTCGAGGGTGACCGTGCCCCCGTCGCGGGTCTTGAACATTTTGCCGTCGGGGCCCAGCACCGACCCGAAGCCGACATGGTCGGTACGACCGCCCTCGGGCACCCAGCCGGCGGCCCGGGCGACTGCGAAGACCTGCTGGAAGTGGTGCGTCTGGGGGATGCCGACGACGTAGATGATCCGATCCGCGCCGAGGCGCGCGAAGCGGTACCGCAGCGCGGCCAGGTCGGTCGCGGCGTAGCCGTACCCGCCGTCGCGTTTGCGCACGATCAGCGGGGTCTCGTCGCCCTCGACGAAGACCACCAGCGCCCCGTCGTCGACGCTCGCCAGCCGGGCCTGTTCGAGGTCGTCGGCGACCTGGGACAGCATCTCGTTGTACGTCGACTCGCCGGCCAGGTCGGCATCGGTCAGCAACACCCCGAGCCGCCGGTACGCGGCGTTGAAGCCGGTCTTGGAGACTTCGATCAGCGCCTGCCAGATCTGGCGGGTCTGTTGGTCACCGGCCTGCAACGCCACCACCCGGCGTCGGGCGGCGTCGGCGAAGTCGGGATCGCAGCGGAAATGGGCCTGGGCCCGCCGATACAGTTCGACCGCCCCGTCGAGGTCCAGCGCGGAGGCGTCGGTTTGTTCGTGCAGGATCTGTTCCACCAGCATCCCGAACTGGGTTCCCCAGTCACCGATGTGGTTCTGGGGGATCACGGTGTGCCCGATGGCCCGCAGCACCCGTACCAGGCAGTCGCCGATGATTGTGGAACGCAGGTGACCGACGTGCATCGGCTTGGCGACATTCGGCGCCGAGTAGTCGACTACCACGGTCTGAGGCTCGGTAGCCGCGACGATCCCGCAGGCCGGGTCGGCCAGCTGTTCGTTAACCGAGGCCGCCAACGCCTGCGCCTTCAGCCGGATGTTGATGAAGCCGGGCCCGGCGATCTCGAGCGGCTCGCAGATGTCGGCCACGTCGACGGTGTCGATGATCCGCTGCGCCACCTGCCGCGGCGCCACCTGCTCCTGCCGGGCGAGCCGCATCGCGGCGTTGCACTGAATATGTCCGAACTCAGGTCTGCTCGCCGGCCGTAGCTCCGGGTCGGCTCCGATCGCGGCCGTGAACCGTTGCGTGAGCAGGGCAAGAACCGAGGTCATGCGGGACATCTTCGCATGCGGCGGCAGACGGCTCGCCGAGCTTCACCGGCCGAGCGCCTCGTCGACCGAGGTTTCGCGCGGGCCGAGCAGCGGCTGTCGGCTGCTGGTCAGGTCCCAGGCCATCTTCCAGTCGGCGCCAACCTCACGCAGGTGGCCGACCACCCAGGTTTCGCGGCTAATGCCGCGTACGGTGTCGTCACCGACGCCGACCGCGTCCAGCCCGAGCTGGCGGCAGATGGTGAGTGCCCGGGGCAGGTGGTAGCTCTGGGTGACGACGGTCAGGCTGGTCGTCCCGAAGACCTTCTGGGCCCGTACGCAGGAGGCGTAGGTGTCGAAACCGGCGTAGTCGGCGACCACTTTGCGAGCCGGGATTCCTTTGGCGATCAGGTAGTTACGCATCACCTCGGGCTCGTTGTAGTGGATCTCGCCGTTGTCGCCGGAGACCAGGATCGCGCGTACCTTGCCGCTCTGGTACAGCTGATAGCCGAGGTCCAGGCGGGCCCGCAGATAGTCGGTCGGCTGCCCGTCCGGCAGCACCCCGGCCCCGAGCACTAAGGCCACGTCCCGCTGCGGGACGGTGGTGGCCGAGTACGACGAGCCGAGCGTGACCAGCCGGGTGTACGCCCAGGGGGCGGTCACGATCGCCGCGCCCAGCAGGGTCAGCGCCAGCAGCCAGCCCACCGGGGTCAGCCGGGTAAAACCCCGAGGCCCCGGGGTGGTCTGACTGGCATGGGCGGCTGAGGGTTGCATGCTGCCAGGGTACGTGTCCGGGCCCAGCTGCTGCCGCCTCGCGGCTGCGGGGCGGGTGCCGCCGCGATGACCGGCGTCACCGCGGTCACACCCGGTGGCGGCGGTAGAAGCCGATCAGCGCCTGGGTGGACTCGTCCTGGGCGTTCAGGGCTTGGTCGTCGGCGGAGATCGCCGGGGCGATCTGCAGGGCCAGCTGTTTGCCGAGTTCGACGCCCCACTGGTCGAAGGAGTCGATCCCCCAGACCACGCCCTGGACGAAGGTGATGTGCTCGTACAAGGCGATCAGCTGCCCCACCACCGACGGGGTCAGCGCCGGGGCCAGGATCGAGGTGGTGGGCCGGTTCCCGGGAAACACCCGGGCGCTGACGATCGACTCCGGGGTGCCTTCCGCCCGTACCTCGTCGGCGGTCTTGCCGAAGGCCAGCGCCTTGGTCTGGGCGAGGAAATTGGCCAGCAGCAGCTCGTGGACGTCCTGTTCGCCGTCGCGCAGCGGGTGGGACGGGTTCACCATGGCGATGAAGTCGGCCGGGATCAGCTGGGTGCCCTGGTGGATCAGCTGGTAGAAGGCGTGCTGCCCATTGGTGCCGGGTTCACCCCAGAAGACTTCGCCGGTCTCGGTGGTGACCGGGGCGCCGTCGGCACGTACCCCTTTGCCGTTCGACTCCATGGTGAGCTGCTGCAGGTACGCGGCGAAGCGGTGCAGGTACTGCGCGTACGGGAGCACGGCGTGCGAGGTCGCCTTGCAGAAGTTCACGTACCAGATGTTGAGTAGGCCCATCAGGACCGGGGCATTACCGGCCAGCGGGGCGCTAGCGAAGTGCTGGTCGATGACCCGGAAACCAGCCAGGAAGTCCTCGAAGGCGTCGGGCCCGATCGCCACTGCGACCACGGTCCCGACCGCCGAGTCGACGGAGTATCGCCCGCCGACCCAGTCCCAGAAGCCGAAGGCGTTGGCCGGGTCGATCCCGAAGGCGGCGACTTTGTCGAGCGCGGTGGAGACCGCGACGAAGTGCCGAGCGACGGCCCTGGCACGGGACTGTTCGGAGCCGTCGATGACGCCGGCCTGCTGCAGCCGGGTCCACAGCCAGTCCCGGGCCAGCCGGGCGTTGGTCAGGGTCTCCAGCGTCGTGAAAGTTTTCGAGGCCACGATGAACAAGGTGGTCTCGGGGTCGAGATCAGCCGTGGTCGCGTACAGGTCGGTCGGGTCGATGTTGGAGACGAAGCGGCAGCTCAGCCCGGGTTGGACGTACGGACGTAGCGCCTCGTACACCATCACCGGCCCGAGGTCGGAGCCGCCGATCCCGATGTTGACCACGGTCTGGATTGGTTTGCCGCTGACCCCGACCCACTGCCCGGAGCGGACCTGCTTGGCGAAGGTGTAGATCCGGTCCAGCACCTCGCGGACTGGGCCGACCACCTCGGTGCCGTCCACCATCAGTTGCTCGCCGGGCGCCCGCCGCAGCGCGGTGTGCAGTACGGACCGGTTCTCGGTGACGTTAACCCGTTCGCCGCGCAGCATTGCGTCGCGACGCTGCTCCAGCCCGACCTGCTGCGCCAGCCGGACCAGGGCGGCCAGCACGTGCTCGGTTACCAGGTTCTTCGACAGGTCGATGTACAGGTCACCGGCGGTCAGGCTCATCGTGCGGACCCGGGCTGGGTCCGCCAACCAGGCCCGAAGGTCGACGCTCATCTGGTCGTGAAGCCGGGCCAGTTCGGCCCAGGCAGCGGTCTGGGTGGGGTCAGCGATGGTCATGCCCGCAGCCTAATCGGCAGACCCCGGCCTTGCCCATGCCATCGCACAATGAGGATGCCAGAATGTGGCGGCCGGAACCCGTCTGGACGACGAACGACGAGAAACACCCAACCCAACCACCGTCTGAAAGGGCCTTCTCGTCAGAGAGGAGGAAGACGGGGGACTTAGCGACGCGGCCCGCCCGAGCGAAGGCGAGGGCA
>CALIWR010000015.1 GCA_938046585.1 uncultured Propionibacteriaceae bacterium
AGTGAGGAGGAAGACGGGGGACTTAGCTCCACGGCCCGCCCGAGCGAAGGCGAGGACAATCAAACACAGCCCGCCCTCGCGGATGCGAGGGCCATGAAGCACAGGCCGATCACGTACCGTTGAGAAGCACCATGGCAAAACCGCAAGCGAAGTGTCCGTTACGCCCCGGCGACCGGTGCAGCCTGTGTGTGCCCGGAGCTACCGGACCGCAAGACTGCGGGCTGGTCTGGTTGGTGATGGACGACCCCGAACTTCGAGAGGAGCTGGCCGAGAAGCGGGCCGCGACGCGTACCCGTCCGCCAGCCACACCCTCGCCGTGAGATCGACGCGTACCGCCTTCTCCGCTCAGGTGTTGAGTTCAACGAAATGACCGGTGCGGCCGGACTCGATCATCGCCTCGCAGACCCGTACCACCTGGGCTCCCTGGGCCAGGGTAACGATGTCGGCGTCTCGGCCCAGGACCGCGTCGCGGAACTGTTCGTGTTCGGTACGTAGCGGCTCCGGCTTCGCGATCGCATACCGGGTGATGTCGCCCTCGCTGACCCCGCGGAACTGGGCGATGTCGTCGCGGGTCACCTGGACTTGCCCGTTGGCGTAGAAAGTGAGGTCGGCGAGCAGGGTGTCGGCCACGAACATGCCCTTCTCGCCGGTCACCACGGTCAGCCGCTCCTTGGTCGGGGACAACCAGTTCACCAGGTGGTTCGCTATCACAGCACCGGTCAGGGTGCAGGAGGCGGCGACCATGTCCTCGTACGGGCGGCCGGATTTCACCACGGTCCGCGCGGCCACCGTCTGGTACGAGCGCTGGGTGACCCAGCTGGTGAGGTCGATGTCGTGGCTGGCGAGGTCTTTCACTACGCCGACGTCAGCGATCCGGTTCGGGAACGGCCCCTGGCGGCGGGTCGCCACCTGGTACACCTCACCCAGGTCGCCCTGTTCGAGGCGGGCCCGCAGCGACCGCAGCGCCGGGTTGTACCGCTCAATGTGCCCGACCGCGCCGACTATCTGGGCCTGGTCGAAGGCCGCCACTAGCCGCTCGGCGGCGGCGGTGTCGAAGGCTAGCGGCTTCTCGATCAGCGCCGGGATCCGGGCCTCGGCCAGGGCCAGCCCGATCGGCTCGTGCAGTTCGGTGGGCAGGGCCACCACCGCGTAGTCGATCCCGGCTGCGATCAGCTGCTCGACCCCGGGCAGCACTTGCAACCCGCCGGCCGCCTGGTGTGGGTCGCCGGCGGCGTCGGCCACCGCGACCAGCTCTACCCCGTCCAGGGCCCGCAGGTTGCGGGCATGGTGGCGGCCCATCATGCCGAGCCCGATCAGCCCTGCCCGCAGCATCAGCGTCCCGCCTCGGCCAGTCGCGTGACCGCTTCCACGATCCGCTCCAGATCCCCCTGGGACAAGGCCGGGTGTACGGGAAGGGAGATCACCTCGGCGGCGGCCCGCTCGGTCTGAGGCAGGTCCGCGTCCACCTGGAAGGTGGCCAGCCGGTGGTTCGGGACCGGGTAGTAGACCCCGCAGCCGACGCCGTACTGCGACCGCAGCGCCTCGACAAACCGGTCCCGGTCCTGCGGCACCCGGATCGTGTACTGGTGCCAGACGTGGGTGGCATCGGGATGCACCTGCGGCACCCCCACCACCTGTCGCAGGTGCTGCGACAAGAAGGCGGCGTTCGCCTGGCGGGTCGTGGTCCAGTCCCCGACCTTGGTCAGCTGGACCCGGCCGATCGCGGCGTGGATGTCGGTCATCCGGTTGTTCAGCCCGACTACCTCGTTGTGGTACTGGCGTTCCATTCCCTGGTTACGCAGCAGCCGGACCTGGCGCAACAGCTCCGGGTTGGCGCAGCTGACCATCCCACCCTCGCCGGAGGTCATGTTCTTCGTCGGGTACAGCGAGAAGACCCCGAAGGCGCCGAAACCGCCAACCGGCTGGCCTTTCCAGGTGGCCCCGTGCGCCTGGGCGGCGTCCTCGTACAGGGTCAGCCCGTGCGCCTGGCAGACCCGCTGCAGGCCGTCCACATCGAAGGGGTGCCCGTACAGGTGGACCCCCAGCACGCCCCGGGTACGGTCGGTGACCGCCGCCTCGACCGCCGCCGGGTCCAGGCAGAAACTGACCGGGTCGATGTCGGCGAAGACCGGGGTGGCGCCGGTGAGGGCCACCGCATTCGCGGTCGCAGCGAAGGTGAAAGACGGCACGATCACTTCGTCACCGGGGCCGACACCGCTGGCGAGCAGGCCGAGGTGCAACCCGGAGGTGCCGGAATTGACCGCCACGCAGGGCCGCCCGCCTACCAAGGTGGCGGCGAATTCTTCCTCGAAGGCGGCCACCTCCCGGCCTTGGGCGAGCATCCCGGAAGCCAGCACCGCATCGACCGCAGCCCGCTCCTGCGGCCCGATCAGGGGTTTGGCGGCCGGGATCAACGGCAGGTCGGTGGTCATGGATCTCCTTACCGGTCGAGGACCAGGCTGCCAGGCCCGGTCAGGCGGTACGTGTCGCCCGTGTCGGGGCATCGGAAAGTGGTCTCGCTGGTGGCGTCGAGGCGCCGGCCGGTACGGCCGACCCAGCCCACCTGGCGGGCCGGGACCCCCAGCATCAGGGCATGGTCGGGTACGTCGTCGACTACCACCGCCCCGGCGCCGATCATCGCCCAGGCTCCGATCCGGACTGGGGCCACGCAGACCGCCCGGGCCCCGATCGCGGCCCCCTCGCCGACCTGAACCCCGACCGGGGTCCAATCGTGGGCGGTTTTCGGGCTGAGGTCGGGGTTCACCGCGCGCGGGTACTGGTCGTTGGTGAGCACCGCGGCGGGCCCGATGAAGACCCCGGCGGCCAGGTCGGCCGGCTCGTACACCAGGGCGTAGTTTTGGATCTTGCAGCCGTCGCCGACTTGGACCCCGGTCCCGAGGTACGCGCCGCGCCCGACCACCACGTCGCGGCCTAGGCGGGCCCCGGAACGGATCTGGGCCAGATGCCACACCGACGACCCGTCGCCGATCTCAACCCCGGGGTCGATGTCAGCCGACGGGAGGATCCGTACTGCCATGGGGCTCACCCTACCGGGAGGCCTTCAGGTGACGGTCACGCTGACCTGGTGGAGCCCGGTGGCACCGTCGGGGGCCACCGGACGGCGGGCCTCGGTCTGGATCATCCCGGCGTTGTCGACGGCGCGGACTCGTAGCTGGTGCTCGCCGGGGGTGGCGTCCCAGTCGTGGCGCCATTGCACCCAGTAGGCGGTTCCGAGCCGGGGCCCGAGGCTGGCCGGTTGCCAGGGGCCCTGGTCGATCTGGATCTCGACCGCGCTGATCCCCTGATGGTCGGCCCAGGCCACCCCGCCGATCACGACCTGGCCGGCCGGCAGCCGTTTCCGGCCGGTCGGGGTGTCGATCCGAGAGGCGATCTTGACCGGCCCGTACGCGGACCAGCCACGGCTTGTCCAATAGGACCGCTCCTGGTCGAAGCGGGTCAACCGTAGCTCCCGCAACCACTTCGTGGCGCCGACGAAGCCGTAGAGGCCGGGGGTCACGAGCCGGGCTGGGAAACCGTGGACTGAGGTCAGTGGCTCACCGTTCATAGCGACCGCAACGAGGGCGGTACGGCCGTCGAGCAGCACTTGGAGCGGGGTGCTGGCGCAGAATCCGTCCGGACCGGAGCTCAGCACCATGTCGGCTTCGGCCCGCGGCCCGGCCCGGCGCAGCAGGTCAGCGACCGGCACCCCCTGCCAGCGGGCGGCGCCGATCAGGTCACCGCCGACCTCGTTGGAGACGCAGGCCAAGGTGATGTCATGTTCGACCATCGGCATCGCCAGCAGCTCGTCGTAGCTGAGGCGGTACGGGGCGTCGACCAGGCCGGTGATGTCGAGTCGCCAGGTGTCGGCGCGCACCCTGGGCACGGTTAGGGCGATGTCGATCCGGAAGAAGTCTGCGGTGGGGGTCTGTAGCGTGGCGATCCCGGGCCCGGCGAGGCCTGCCGGCAGCGGCGGCAGCGCGGTAGCGGCGGCCGGGATGGTCCGGGTCATGACCGGGGCTGGCTCGGGCGCCAGCGAACCGGCCAGGGCCAGCGCGCCGGACCCGCCGGTGACGACCGCGGCCCGGGTGAGGAAGCGGCGCCGGTCACATTGCGCCAGCGCCTCGGGGAGCCGGGTATTGGCCGGGGTCGGCTCGGGCTCGTCGGGGGTGTTGTCGACGATAGGTATGGGATCGGGCGCCGGGGCCGCCTGAAGCGCCAGCGAGCGCAGGTGGGCGAGCGCAGCCACCCCGGCGACCACGGTGATGGCGCAGACCAGGTGCGCCTGCCCTGAATAGCGGCTGCCGAGGTACCAGGGGATGATCCCAAGCCCGACCGCAGCGGCCGCCGCGGGAGCCAGGCGGCGGCGGCCGAGCAACCCGATCACGGCGCCCACAGCCGCAGTGACGGCGATGACGACGATCACCACAACGGCTTTGTCCCAGGTCCCGAAAGTCTGGATCGCCCACTCCTTGAGTGACCGGGGGACACCATCGATCGCAGCCGCCCCGACCACGGTCACCGGCGACAGCCGCCGATCGGTCAGGAGCGCGACGAGGTGGCCTGCGGCCAGCCCGACCGCGGTGGCGGCGGCCCCGGCTAGGGCTAGTGATGTCCGTACCTGCACATCGCCATGCTGCCCGCCCGCGCAACCCTTGACCGGCCAACGCGACGAGGGGCGCGGTTTATACCACATCCTGCTCAGGGAGAAGGCGGAAATCGAGAATTGACTATCCGAAGGTATACATTTTGTCTATGCCTCTTGAATCCCGATAGTCAGCCAGGTTATGGTCATCACCAGGGCCGGACGGTCCAGGAATCACCCATGCGGGAAGGAGGGCGTGGTGTCAGCTCATGTCGTTCGGAGGATGATCACGGGGGTGGTCCTCGCGGGGGCCCTGGTCCTGGGTGGTGGCACCGCGGCCCAGGCCACGGTCACCCAGGTCGGCGGTGGAACCTGGGACTACGGGATCATGAACCTGAAAGCGTCAATGAACTGGTCTCATTACTACCATGGTCGAGTCAACCATGGCTCGAGTGTGACCGGTGACCATGGCCTGGTGCGGTCCGGCTGTGTGTCCCCGGGTTTCCAGTCGCGGGCCTATGCCTGGGACAGCGCGTGGTGGCGGATCGATCACGCGTACTGGCGCTACTGCTAACCGGTAAGCCTGGGGGGCGTTCTCATCTGAGGACGCCCCCCAGGCCACATCACAGGCGTATCAACGCAGATCTGAGGGGAGACAGTGATGCAGCGGGCGGCTCGGTTGGGGTATCTGATCGTGGTGGGGTTCTCATGTCTGATAGCGGCCCTGGTGATCCACCGCTTCGACGAGACGGCGCCGTTAGGTTCTGACTGGACGCTGCAGATATCCGGGGAACCGTCGGCGGCGGCAGCCGAGACGATGGCCGCGTTGCAGCGTACGGCTGGTGAGCATCGGGCTGGTCTGATTCGGGTGGAGGCGGATATCCAGGATCCGGCCCGGACCCGGCATGTGTATGTGCTGAGCAGCCCGCCGGGCAGCGAGCCTGACCGGTGGTTGACCGGCGGATATCCCGGTTTCGCACGCCAGGTCCGGACCATAATCCACCCGGCTGCGGCGGCAAGCGCCCTGGACCCGCGGGGGGACTACTTCGTATTCGGGGATGAGGCCGCCCTGAACGCCCTCCGAGCCACTATCACCGCGCAGGCGCTCGAATCCGTTAGCCAGTCGATGGCTGATTGGGGTTCGATCACCCAATGGCTCATGATGCAGCCATTGGGACACAGCGTGGTCGTGACGGCAGCCCTGGGGGCGTTGCTGGTCGGGATGAGCGTCATCGGGGATGTACGCCGGTACGCGGTGCAGCGGCTGCACGGAGCGTCGTTCGGACGGCTGGTGTGGTCGGATGCGCTGGCCACGGCCCGATTCCTGGCGGTGACGATCCCACTGGTGGGGGTGCTATTCGGGGTGGGGCTAGTGGCCTATGCCGGAGGTCGGCAATGGCAGCCGGTCACCCTGCTGGCGCTGGCCTTCCTGGCCGGGCTGGGAGCCGTCTTGGTAGTGACGCATCTGGTGGCGCTGGGCGCGGCAAGTGCCCTGGCAATCCTGGAATCCCTCAAAGGCCGGGTAATGACGAGCTGGGGGATGGCCGTCGTGTACGGAATCCGGATCCCGGCCGCGGTGCTGGCGATCGTCAGCCTCTACGTGTTCTGGGCCCAGGTGCATCAGGTCCTCGCCTATAACCAGGCCGCCGCCGCGTGGGGCCGGATCGGGATGACTGCCGGGATCAACTTCAATCCCCGGATCGGGCCCGAGGACCAAGACCGCCTCGCCCCGCTGGTCGGGCAGTGGCTGCTCAGCGAGGAGGCCGCCGGGCGGGCCATCCTCTCCCATAAGAATGAGAACCAGCGGCCTGGTGGTGGCCCGCCGATGCTGCTAGTGAATAACGTCTACCTGGCCCGTCATGATGTCCTCGACCCGGCCGGGCAGCCGATCCGCTCCGGGCCGGCAGATCAGGTGCTGGTCCTGCTCAGCCCGGCCCGGCAGGCTCAAGCCGACACCATCCACGCCGAGGTCGAAGGAGCCCTCGGACTCGACGGTCCCGTGAATATCCGGATCGGGCAGATCCAGGCTGGGCAAAACCTGTTCAGCTACACCAGCTCCCGCGGCAAAGACCTGGACGCTTTCATCACCGACCCGGTCGTGGTCGTCGTCAACGGGCCCAGCAACGCCATCCGCCCCGACAACTACATGGCCATGGCCAGCACCAGGGGAATGCTGGTGACTGATCCTGAGATCGCCGCCCGGACCGCCGCCGACCACGGCGTCAGCAGCTTCATCATCGGCTACCGGCCTGTCGCCCAGGAGGCCGCCCGGGTCCTGGCCAATGAGATCCGGGAACTGTGGGTGACCGCCACCAGCCTGGTCACGGCCGCGATCGTGTTACTGGCGACCGCGCTCGGATCGGCTGCTCTGTACACCCGCGCCACCTATCAGCGGACCTTCCTGCGCTACATCAGCGGCTGGTCCTTCACCCGAACCCACCGGGTCCTGCTCGGCATCGAAACCGGGATCACCCTGGTGCTGGTCGGATTCGCCTACTGGTATGACCTACCTTCTTTCGGCAAACTCGCCAGTACCGGCTGGTTCCTGCCCTCCGCCGTGGCGCTGGCCGTCTTGAACTTCGGCTTCATCGCCGCCGCCCTCGCCTTCAACACCCGCCGACTCGTCCGCCACCGCTCCTCAGAGGCCTGACATGCTCACCACCACCAACCTCACCAAACGCTTCGGTACCCGCACCCTGTGGCACGACCTCAACCTCGAGGTCCACGACGGGGAAATGATCGCCATCACCGGACCCAGCGGCTGCGGGAAATCAACCCTGCTTAACTGCATCGGGCTACTCGAACCCATCAACGGCGGAACCATCACCCTCGACAACACCAACCTGACCCGGCTACGCCCCGGCCAAGCCCGCCGGCTGCGCCGCGACCAGCTCGGCTACCTCTTCCAAAACTACGCCCTGATCGAGAACCTCAGCGCCCTGGGCAACCTGCGCGAATCCGTCGGAGCCCGGCCCCGCCGCAGCCGCGCCAGCCGTACCGACTGTGAACAGGCCCTCACCCACGTCGGCCTCGCCGACCACATCCACGACCGCGTCTACCAGCTCTCCGGCGGCGAACAACAACGCGTCGCGCTGGCCCGCCTGATCGTGCGCCATCCCACCCTGGTCCTCGCCGACGAACCCACCGGCGCCCTCGACCACACCAACACCGAGATGGTCATCGCCACCTTGCGTACCCTCGCCCACGACGGGGCCACGATCCTGATCGCCACCCACTCTGACCACGTCGTCTCCGGCTGCGACCGCGAGATCAGCCTCGCGCCTGACCACGCCGCCGAGACACCCCCAGAACACCCCCGGCGAGCGCTGGATGATGCTTAATCATCCTCGCATCCGCGAGGACTGGCCGCTGCGCCACTGCTTTTCTTCATCCTAGGCTGGGCCGGTGATCTGGGACCGGCTACAAGCCAGCAGCTTCGTACGGCATGTGCTGCAGCTCATGACCGGGACCGCCCTGTCGCAGATCGTCGCGATCATAGTGCAGCTAGCCGCGATGAAGCTGTACAGCGGCGCTGACTTCGGCGGGTACGCGGTCGTCACCGCCGTAGTCGGGGGGCTGGTCACGATCGCCAGCCTCCGCTACGACCTGACCATCGTACTGCCCGCCCGCGACGCCGACGCCCGACACCTGGTACGGCTCACCAGCCGGATCAACGCGGCCGTGGCCGGGACGGCGCTGGTGGTGCTGTGGCTGGTACGGCACCCGGTGGCCGAGCTCCTGGTCCGCGGCACCGGGCCCGACGACCTCGCCCGGCGGGCCGAGGTGGCCGCCTGGCTGCCGGCCGCCGCACCGCTGACCTGGGTAATGCAGCAGCTCCTGATCGTCGGATACTGGCTGAACCGTCATCAGCGCTACCGGGACCTGGCCCGCAACAAGATCGCCCAATCAGTCGGGGTCGGCGCCGGACAGCTCGGGCTGGGCGCGGCCGGCGCCGGAACCCTAGGGCTGATCGTCGGGCAGCTGGCTGGGCTGCTGGCCGCGTTGGCGCTGGTCTGGGCCCGGACCCGCCCGTCACTGGACGCAGCCGACGACCGGCACGCTGCAGGGCTGCTGCGCCGCTACCGGCGGATGCCGCTGCTGAACGGGCCCAGCGCGGTCGCCGACGCGATCCGGGTCAACGGGATCACCATGCTGCTGGGGGCCTCGTTCGGGCTGACGTCGCTGGGCCAGTTCAACCGCGCCTGGGCCCTGCTGCAGGCCCCGATCGCCCTGATCAACGGTGCCCTGCAGCAGGTCTTCTACCAGCGGCTGGCGACCACCCCCCGCGATCAGATGCTGCGCACCGTACGGACCGCGATCCTGCGCTCGGCGGCCCTCGGGATCATCCCCTTCGCCCTGATCCACCTGCTGGCGCCGCCGCTGTTTCGCTGGTTCGACCCGCAGTGGACCGAGGCTGGGGTGCTGGCGGCAGCGCTGGTTCCCTGGCTATACCTGACCTTCATCACCTCGCCGGTGTCGTCAGTCTTCCTGGTGGTCGAGCAGCAGGGCCTGCTGATGGGCTTCTCGGTGGTCTTCATGGCAGTCCCGCTGGCGTTGCTGTGGTGGCATCGCAGCGATCTGGTCGGTACCGTCCACCTCGTGTCGTGGGTGATGGCCGTCTTGCTGCTGGGTTTCTGCGGGCTGGCGTTGTACGTCGCCCACCGCTGCCGCAACGGTACGGGGCCAGGCGAGCCGGCACCGGACGGGGGCCGCGAATGAGCCACGAGACGATCCTGCCGGAGCCGGACCCCTCGGGGCTGCGGGAGTTAACCAAACCGGTCCGAGGCGCGCGGCAGCGACCCACCCCCCGTTGGGTGGGCTGGTTCCTGATCCTGCTGCCGTCGCTGGCCGGCGCCGGGCCGCTGCTCGGGGTAGGGCCGGTATTCGCCTTCCGGATCGCGGCCGTGGTGCTGTTCGTCACCGCCGCCTGGGATTGGCATCGCTACCGGGACCGCTCCCGGACCTTCCAAGTGGTACTCGCGCTGCTCGTCGCCTTCCAAGTGTCAGGCGTGGTCGCGCTGCTGTTCTCCCGCCCACCCACCGGCCCGGCGCTGATCGAGCTGCTAGCGGTCGGGTTGATGTTCGCCGTGGCGCTGGCCCTGGTCCAGCTGTACCGCACCGCCGAAACCGTCCTCACCATTGCCCGCGGCTGGCTCTACCTAGCGGCCCTGGTGCTGCTAGTCAACCTTTGGGAGGTCCTCAGCGACGACCGGCTGCCGAACTTCTACCTGCGCCCGGCCATGCGCGCCGACCCGGCCTGGCGCCAGATCGCCGGGCCCTTCCACAACCCGAACCAGTTGGCGTCGGTGCTGGTGATGGCGGCATTGGTGATGGCGGTCGGGTTCTCGCTGGAACACGACCGGCGGCTGCGCTGGGCGTACCCGGCGGTCTGCCTGCCGATGCCGCTGGTGATCCTGAGAACCGGTTCCACCCTGGGCTTGGGGCTGATCGGGGTGGTAGCGCTGGTCTGGCTGTGCCTGTACCGCTGGCCCCGGCGGGTGGGGCTGCCGCTGGCGGCGGTCGGCGTGGTCGCCCTGCCGCAAGGCCGGGCCTTCCTGGCAACCCTATGGGGGCAGTACCAGAACCTGTGGCACCCGGCAGCGGAACACATCTACTCCTCCGGCGACCGGCTCAACCTGATCCTCGACGGGGTGGTGATGCTGCGCCGGTCGTGGTGGCTGGGCGTTGGCCCAGGCGGCTACCCGTACGTCATGGCGAACCAGCCGATGCCGTACCCGACGCATGGGATCATCAACCCGCACTGCGGCCTAGTTGAGATCGCCAGCCAGTACGGGATCGGGATGTTCGTCCTGCTGGTGCTGGTCGGCGCCGGGCTGGTGAAATGGTCACTCGAGCGGCTGCGCCGAACCCGGGGTACGCCGCTGGCGTCGCCGCAGCGGGCAGTCGCGCTGTGGGCGCTAGTCGCGGTGGCGGTGTTGCCGGTGCTGTCGATGATGCATTCCACCTGGCTCAACCAGTCGATGTCAGCGTTGTTCACCGGCACCTTGGTGATGTGGGCCCGTCACATCGAACGCCCGCTCGGACGGCGGGTGACGACATCACAGGCGGCGCTGCGGAACCTTCCGCCGGCGCCAGGCAAGGAGAGGCCGTGACCCGGGTACGGGCGCAGCGGCTGGTGACCCGGCAGCGGGTGTACGAGCCGGGGCTGCTGGTAGTCGAGGGGGAACGGGTACTCAGCGTCGGCCCAGGAGACGACGGCCGTGCCGACGCCGAGGTCGCTACCGTGGTCCCGGGCCTGGTCGATGTGCACGGCCACGGCGGCGGCGGCGCCTCGTACACCGACGACCCGCAGGTCGCGATCCGGACCCATCGGGCCGCGGGTTCGACCACCCTGGTCGCCTCGACGGTGACCGAATCGCTAGACGACCTGGAACGGCAGGTCCGCGTCTTGGCCGGGCTGGTCGATTCCGGCGAGCTGGCCGGGATTCACCTGGAGGGTCCGTGGCTGGCCGCGGAATACCACGGGGCGCACCCGGTGCCGCTGCTGCGGGACCCGGACGGCGTCGACCTGGAACGGATCCTGGACGCCGCCCGGGGCACGGTCCGGATGGTGACCGTGGCGCCGGAGCGTACCGGCGCCCTGGAAGCGGTCCAGCTGCTCGCCGCGCGGTCGGTGGTGGCGGCGGTCGGGCACACCAACGCCGACTACGACACCACCCTGGCTGCGATCGCAGCCGGGGCAAGCGGGGCGACACACCTGTTCAACGCGATGCGGCCGATCCACCACCGAGACCCTGGTCCGATCCCGGCGCTCCTCGATGACCCGTCGGTGTGGCTGGAATTGGTAGTCGACGCGATCCACCTGCACCCGGCGATCGTGCGGTATGTGGCCACCACCCACCCTGACCGGGTAGTGCTGGTGACCGATGCGATGGCCGCAGCCGGCGCCGCCGACGGCGACTACGCCCTGGGCCGGCTCGCGGTCACGGTCCGCGACGCGGTGGCCCGGATCGCCGGTACCGACACCATCGCCGGCAGTACCCTGCTGCTGGCCCAGGCCCTGCAGAACGCGATCCGGTACGGGGTTCCCTGGCTGACCGCTGTCGCCGCCTGCACCTGGCAGCCGGCCGCCTACCTGGGGCTGGAACACGTCGGGGACCTGGCCCCCGGATCCTGGGCGAACGCGGTCGAGCTGGCCGCAGACTGGTCGGTGAACCGGGTGCTGTACCGCGGAGTCTGGCTCTAGGGGCTAGAGGTCCCCCAGGTGAGCCCCCCACGTGCAAGGGTGGGGCATCTGCAGGAGGTGGTGAATGTCGCAGGCGCACCCCGACGCCTGGGGGCTTTCGCGTGCGGAGTTGTACGCTCCCAGCGTTCCCCTCGTCGATGACAGTTACGCGAAGCCCGCCCGCGAACCGGCCGACCCGGACCCGCTCGCTCCCCTGCCGGTCACTCTCCAGGCGCCGCCACCGCCGGGGGCCGAGAATCCCGGCTTCGACACGTACACCGAGCACGACCAGACCGGGGCGCTACGGGTTACCCTCGGCCGGCAGGGGCGGCTGCTGGCGATGAAGCTCGCGGTCACCTGGCGCAGCCGGATCCCGGCCGAGCAGCTGGAGGCACTGGTCAACGACACCTTGATGACGGCCAGGTTCAACCAGGCGAATGCCCACTGCGACGACAGCACCCGGTTCGTGGTGGATCCCACGCTGAGCCCGTACCTGGCGCAGGAAGAGATGTGGCGGTCGTTGGCCCGGTTGCGGCAGGTTTTGACCACCAGCCCGCCCCGCCCGTACCGGATCTGGAATAACCGCCGCACCATGTCGATGCGGTACGCGCAAGGCCTGCTGGGTGATCTGCATTTCGAATCAGCATCCGCGATAAGCGCCCCGGCCCAGCTGTTCAACTCCGGTATCTACGAGATCATCCACACCGCCGATGAAGAGGAGAGGGATAACTGATGGGACTCAGTGAGGAGCAGATGGCCAATGCCCGCATCATCAACGATGTGGGATTGAAGATGGGGGTCTCAGAAAAAGGCCGGATCATCGCCATCGCGACCGCCATGCAGGAATCTAACCTCCGCAACATCAACTACGGGGATCGGGATTCGCTGGGTCTGTTCCAACAGCGTCCCTCCTGCGGCTGGGGGTCACCCGAGCAGGTCACCGACCCGCAATACGCGGCGACCAAGTTTTACGAACGTCTGCTCCAGGTTCCCGGCTGGGAGTCGCTGCCGGTGACCGTGGCCGCCCAGAAGGTGCAAGCCTCAGCCTTCCCAGACGCCTACGCCAAATGGGAACCGATGGCCACCCAGGTCGTCCAGTCCCTCGGCGGCACGATCCAGACTGACCTGCGCGATATCGACACCACACCCGCTGCCGGCGGCGGTGGTGATGGTGGCGGAGGCGGCGGTTACGGCGGAGGCGGAGGCGGCGGGGCCTCTGGCGGCGGAGGCGGCGGTTACAGCGGAGGCGGCAGCGGCGGCGGCTCCGGCGGCGGAGGCGGTGGCGGCGGCTGCGGCACCGGTGATGTTGAGGTAGACACCGGTGATCTGAACAAGGGCGCCGCCCAGTACGACGGTTTCGCCGGTCATGCCAGCCGGCTGGCCGGGGCCTTCGGTGCCTTGGCCACCGTGGGCGGTGACTGGGGCCTGTTTGAACCGGCTAAGGCCGGGCTGACGAAGGCAGCTAACGACCTCAAGGCCGTGTACGAGCAGCTGAGCGCGACCGACACCACCCTGGCCGGGAACCTGCGCGGAACCTCCAGCACGTACACCCAGGCCGAGGCCAACAACACCGACCTCGCGCAGGCCGTCTAGGTCGAGAAGGAGACGATCATGGCAAACGCCGCAGCGGGTGCGGTCCAGGAGCTGAGCACCCTGATCACGAGCACTAGCGAGGGACTGGACAGCAACCTGGCCGCCCTGAAATCAGACGTACAGGCCAAGTCGTCGGGGCAGCCGATGCTGGCGATGGTCTTCGGGCAGGTCCTGGGGATGGCCCAGCAGGCGGTCAACAGCGCCAAGGCGTCACTTAGCAGCGTCCAGGGCATGCTGCCCGGCATCAGCGGGGCCTGGCAGATCGAGGCAGTCGCCGAGCAGGCCCGGTCGGCGGCCTCCGATGCCGAATCGTACGCCTCACAGGTCCAGCCCCAGAACCTGGCCTCGCGTCAGTCGTGGAGTTCGGCCGCCTCCCAGGACTTCACGACCCGGGCGAACCAGCATGCGGACGCGGCCCAGAAAGCAGCCGAACGGGCCCGCCGGCTCGCTGACCGGTTGGGGGCCCTGTCCGCTACGGCCACCAGCAGCGCCGCCCAGGTTGTGACCAACCTCTCCACGGCCGTCACCACAATCGCCGAACGGTCCGCATCCCTGGTGCAGGTGGAATCGGCGATCGGGGCTATCGGGCCGTTGGGCAGCGCCTCAGCCAACCTGACGACCGCCAAGAACGACGGCGAAACCACGCTGAAGAACGCGGCCACCGCCGGATCCGACGACCTGGGCGGGGTTTAGACCGGCCCGGGCCGGCCCGGGGACGAGGCGCGGTGGTTGACGATCACGTCAACCACTTCGGCTGCCGAGGCCTGGTCGGTATCGACAGTGAGGCTGGCGAGCCGGGCGTACGTGGGGGCCCGCTGCGTCAGCAGCTGCCGTAGCCGTACCACCGGATCCGCTCCGGCGAGCAGAGGCCGGTCCGGGTCACGGCTAACCCGGAGGGCGGCCTGCTGCGGGTCGACCCGCAGCCAGACCACCAGATGCCCGGCCAGCGCGTCCGCGACCTGCGCGGTCATGGGCGCCCCGCCACCAAGGCTGAGCACCCCCGGCCGGGCCAGCAGGTCGATCGTCAGGTCCCGCTCCAGGGCCCGGAACTGCGGCTCCCCGTCGGTGGCGAAGATCTCGGCGATGGTGCGTCCGGCGCGCTGTTCAACGACCAAGTCCACGTCGTGGTGGGGTAGGCCCAGCCGCTGCGCGAGCAGCGGCCCGACCGTCGACTTACCCGACCCGGACAGCCCGATCAGGGCAATGGTGTTCATCAGCCTCCTTAGGTACGTCTAGCGGAACCAGCCGGTCAGCTGGCCCAGCCGCCGGTGTAGAACAGGTGCGCCCACCAGATCATCACCAGCACGCTGAGCACCGCGGCGACGATCGCCACCGTACGGCGGCTGCCGGTTCGCCCGCCGACGGTCCACTCCCCCAGCAGCACCCACAGCGGGAACCACAGCAGCACGGCCCGGTTCACGCTCATCAGCCAGTACGAGGTGGTGAATGCCAGCACCTGCACCCCGACCCAGGTCGCCTCACCCCAGCGCCGGGTCGCCAGGCAGGCGGTCGTCGTGACCAGTCCGACTAACAGCGACACCAGTTCAGCCCGGAACACCCAGGCCCAGCCGGGGTGGTCGGCGTACGCGCCGGGCAGGATCGCGGGGATGGTGTTGGCGATCGACTGCCAAGGCCAGGTCAGCCCGCGTGACCAGCCCTCGGCCTGGGCCGCGTACCAGGCGGTCCAGCTGCCCTGGGTGAGCCGCAGGTAGAGCGCGTACCCGGCCGGCACCAGCGCCGGCAGCAGCAGCCATTCCAGCCGCCGCCAGCGTCGCCCTGGCGCCGTCAACGCCAGCACCCCTAGCCCGGCGATCAGGAAGATCCCCGAGACCCGGAAGGCGCAGGCTGCGGCCGCCAGCAGCGCGGCCTGGCCCCAGCGGTCGTCTCGGGCCTTGACCCAGGCCCAGAAAGCAAAACCGCAAAACAGGCTCTCGGTGTACGCGACGACGGTGAACACCGTTGTCGGCGCGATCAGCCAGGCCGCGGCGGCGATTACCCCGGCCTGCGGCCCGCCGAGTCGGTACAGCGCCCAGGCGGCGAAAATCGACGCGATCAGCGACGCCACGATCCCGAACAGGATCGGGTCAGCGCCCAGCCCGTCAGCGAGCCGCAGCAGCATCGGCAGGCCGGGGAAGAAGGCGACCTCCTTGCGTTCGAGGTACCCCTCGCGGGCGATCCGCAGGAAGTGCTGTACGTCCCAGTTGCCGGCCACGTCGGCGAGGCTGCGGTTACTGGTGAGCATCACCGCGACGCCGACCAGGACCAGCAGCAGTCGGCTGCCGAGCCAGGCCTGCACCACCAGCCGGGGCCCGTCCCCGGATCCCCGGGCCCTGCCGGCATTCATGGGGCCGACTTGGGGAGGTGATCACTGTGGGCCCCGCTGTTCCCCGCGGAATCCCCGGGTGATACCTGGGCAGCGCTGGCCGCCGGGCTGGTGGCTGGGACGTCCAGGAACCGGCCGAACCGGTCCGGTGCCCGGTCGAGAATCCCGCCCAGTGGATCATCGCAGCCGTCGGCCCGCAGCGGGTCGCCCTCGGGCCTGAGCATGTCGATAACCACGCACCACACCAGCCAGGCCTGGACCGCGATCCGTAGGAAGACCGCCAGCCAGTAGATCCGGTCTGGTTCTCCCGAGCCGGGGTGCAGGGTCCCGGCCAGGTGCCCCCAGATCGCGGCGAAATAGGCCAATTCGCTGATCGACCAGATCGCCCACGAGCGCCACTGCGGCCGGGCCAAGACCAGCAGCGGCAGCAGCCATAGCGCGTACTGCGGGGAGTAGACCTTGTTCACCATCAGGAACAGGGCCACCACAACGAAGGCGACCTGACCGACCCGGGGTCGGCGCGGGGCGAGGAAGATCAACACGGCCAGTCCCATGCAGGCGGCCATGAGGAGGGCCAGCGACCAGGCGTTGACGTTACCGATCGGGGTCTTGTTCAGCGCCAGCACGTACCACCCCGAGCCGAGGTCACCGCCCCGGTCGGCGTTGAAGGTCCAAAAGTACGCCCATCCGGCTGGGGTGAGCAGGTAGACCGGCAGGTTCACCGCCAGCCAGGCGGCGGCGGTCCCGGCCAGTAGCCGGCCCAGCGCGGAGAGCCGGCCGGCCCGCAGCAGCAGCAACACCAGCGGGCCCAGGATGAACAGCGGGTACAGTTTGGCGGCGATCGCCAGCCCGTACAGCAGCCCGGACCACAGCGGTCTCTTCCGCATCCAGAGGTACATGGCGGCGGCGGTCAAGACGACCGCGAAGAGGTCCCAGTTGATCAGGCCGTTCGCGATCACGACCGGTGACGCGGCGATCATCAGGCCGGCTGTCCAGCCGTCGCTGGGGAGCATCCGGCGGGTCAGGTCGATGGTGCCCAGGAAGCAGCCGAACAACGCCACCGCGCAGACTGCGAAGAAGAGGTTGGCGTTGCCGAGCATCTGCTGGCTGTCCAGCCCGCGCTGCGCGCTTACCCCGAGCAGACTGGTGATCCGGCTCGCGACCTCGACGAATCCGCCGGTCAAGACGGGATACTCCCAGGGCACCTGGGTGTACACGGTCTGCCCCTCGGCGAGGCCGCGGACCTGGTACAGCACCGGGATGTCGGTATAGCACAGCCGGTAGAAAGTGTTGACTGGGCGCCCGGCCACCGTCTGACGGCAGGGGACCTGGCGCAGCATCAGGATCAGCCAGGAGACGGTCCCGATCAGCATCAGCACTGCCGGGCCCCGGAAGAAGCTGCTCGCGGTGGTGGCATGGCGTCCGAGCGGCCCGCCGAGCCGGTTCAGCAGCACCCGGGCGGCAGGCTCGGGCGTACGGTGCGCGGTCAGATTCACCCGGTCAGCCTATCGGCCAGCCCAGCCACTGCCTGAGCGGAGCGGGGGCCGCCGGGCCGCGGAGGAACGCGTCTGGACGAGCCCAGCCACTGCCTAAGCGGAGCGGGGCCGTTAGATGGGCGTGTGGTGGTCGAAGCCGGCCTCGCCGAGCCGCCAGTAGCCGCTGATCTTACGGTCGGGGCGGCGGACCTCACGTTGGGCGAGCAGTTCCCGGATCGAGATCATCCAGTGCGCTTCGCCAGCGGCCCAGACGAAGGCGCCAGCCAGGTTCAGCGCCCGCAGCCGGTTCAGGGCCTGCTTGGGGGTGGAGCACCAGTAGCTGGTGACCCGGGAGGTGTCGACCTCGTCGAGGTAGCGTTCCTGGCCGGGGGCCTGCAGCAGCAGCGTGATCCGGGCGACCAGCGGGGCCTGTTCAACCCAGCGGGCCGCGGCCGGCAGCGCAGTCGCGTCGGCCACCACCACGTAGTGTTCCCGGTCGGTGGGCATCAGCATCGAAGCACGCGGGCCGCCTACCCCGATTTCGTCGCCCACCGACGCTGCGGCGGCCCACCGGGCAGCCGGGCCGTTGTGGCTGGTGAGCATGTCGATCACCAGGCCCTCAGCGCTGAGGGCCCGCGGGGTGTAGTCCCTGGCCGGCCCGATCCCCGGCACCCGGACCACCCGGTCGTTCTCGACCTGCGGCAGCACCAGCTGCCCGGTATCGCCGGGCAGGATTAGCCGTACGTGGTCGCCGGGGCTGAACAGCCCGGTGGGAAAATCGTCCAGGTCGCCGTGCAAAGACAGTCGGCGCAGCGACGGGCTCAGGTTCTTCACCTTCGCCACCCGTAGCCGGCGGATCTTCATCGGGTGCAGCACACGCTGGGCCATCACAACTCCTTGGGATTTGATGGGTCCACATTAAGGCCTGCCCTGTGATGTCCGGGATCTGTGCGTAGGCTGCAGACCGTGCCCAGTTCTTCGTTACGGATCGCCATGGTGTCGATGCACACCTCCCCGTACGAGCCGCCCGGGTCCGGCGACGCCGGTGGGATGAATGTCGTGGAGCGGCATACGGCCGATGCCCTGGCCGCGTTGGGGCACGAGGTCGAGATCATCACCCGCCGTAGTGACCCGGCGCAGCCGGACCTGGTCCGGTTGGCGCCACGGGTGACGCTGCGTCATGTCAGCGCCGGGCCGGCGGCCCGCCTGGCGAAGTCTGAGATCGACCAGTACCTGGACGATTTCCAGGCCGCGATGGCCGGCCTGGGCCCGTATCAGATCGTGCATTCGCACCATTGGATGTCGGGTATGGCGGCGCTACCGCTGGCCCGCCGCTGGGGTGTGCCGCATGTGCAGAGTTATCACTCGGTGGCTGCCCGGCCGGGTGATTATCTGTCGGAGGGAGAGCCTCCGGAGTCGCCGCATCGGGTGGCCGGGGAGGCCTGGTTGGCGCGCGAGTCGGATCTGGTGGTGGCGATCTCGGCGGCCGAGGCCCGGACCGTGGTAGAACGTTGCGGCGCTGATCCGAACCGGGTCGTGATCATTGCGCCGGGGGTGGACGCGGCGTTGTTCCGGCCGCGGGTCCCCGGCGAGCCGAAGTGGACGTGGCCGCATGAGAAGGGTCCTGCCTGCCGTAAGGGGTATCTGCTGTTCGCGGCCCGGCTGCAGCCACTCAAGGGCCCGGACCTGGCGATCGCGGCCCTGGCGCAGGTGCCGGTCGATCTGCGCCCGCATCTGGTGGTGGCCGGGGAGGTGAGCCCGGATTTCGCCTCGTACGCCGAGGAGCTGCACGCCATGGTGGAGCGGCTGGATTTGCAGCAGTACGTGACGTTCACCGGCCCCCAGTCCCGGCAGCGGCTGGCGGAGATGCTGCGGGGGGCGTTGTTGTGCCTGGTGCCGTCGCATTCGGAGACTTTCGGGTTGATCGCGTTGGAGGCGGCCGCTTCCGGAACCCCGGTGATCGCTTCTGCGGCCGGCGGGCTGCGGGAGGCCGTGGTGCATGGTGAGACCGGCCAGTTGATGGATTCCCGGCTGGCCGCAGACTGGGCCTCGGCCATGATCCGGTTGTGCGCCGACCCGGACCTGGTTGACCGGATGGGGGTGGTGGCCCGGATTCATGCCCGGCGTTTCTCGTGGGAGGCGACGGCGATGCTATTGACCCACGCCTATCGCCAGCTGCTGGTGCCGACCCCTGACCATCAGCCGCCGGCTGTGGATGTCCTGCCCACGGTTGAGCCGGTAGTCCCCAGCGGGGACCCGCACGCTGACGGGCACGTCTGACCTGTACCAGGCCCTGGCCGGGCCCGATTGATAGTAGTAGCGAGGTGACCGTCGAAAGAAGGCCACGGGCTCACGCGAGTTGAGGTCACTGGGTTCAAGAACCTGCGAGATGTCGTGGTGGACTTCGGCCCCTTCTTTTACCCGTATCGCTGGCCCGACCACAGCCGGGAAATCCAATTCCTGTCACACAACGAGTCCGCCCGATGATATCCTACGCCGGAAATACCAGATAGAAAGTAACGCCGGGGCGCCTCAAGGAACCTGCTCAAACCTGAGCCAGCCGCATCGCACATGCTCCTTATAGCTCAGACTATCAGCCATCAAAGTCAAAAATCGAGCACACTCGCCACGGAGACCTCGCATCATCACGAAGCAGACGAGCATGCCAACGCTCCCGGCCCGAACTCGACGAATAACCGAAATCAATCATCACAGAAAGTGCCTGAGGAGGTGGCGCCTCCTCATCAGGAACCCGGTGGTCGCGGATTTTCGGGCTCCCGTACCAGCTGCGAACAGCCTTCCAACAGTCACCAGTTAGCTGTTTTGCCGTACGCTCGTCGAAGCTCCGGGACGCCTTGATGAACCTGCTCAGCACCTGAGCTGGCCGCATCGCCACATGTTCCTCCAAGGTCAGACCACCACTCGCCGGAAAGCAGCCCACCAGAAACGCCACCACCACAACGACGACAGTGACCCTTCTCACAGCAGTCCCCTGATCACTCACGACGTTCAGATATCCGACAGATCCGCCACGCAGAACCCTTGGCATCACGACGCAGATCAGCACGCCACAACCGCTGAACCGAACCCGACGTGGCACCAAAATCAATCCACGCATCCACATCACGATCCGAACCATGAAGATCGGGAACCCGGTAATCCTCGACCCCCGGGCCGACCTTGATGAACCACTCACTCACCGAATCCCAACAGGAACCCGCGAGCTGCCGGCCCGTCACTCTATCTCGATTCCGAGACGCCTCAACAAACAAACTGACTACCTCCCCCGTCCCCATAGCCGCTATCTCCTGGGAACTCAGATCAGCACCCCCCACCGGATAACACCCCGCCACAAACGCCACCGCCACAAGAACAAACCTCTTCACGATACCCCTTTCAACGATGGCCTAATTCCGGCCTGCATCAGAGATCCTTATAAAGGGATCAGATATGAGAATCGGCGATCGAACACACCCGCCACGGAAACCTCGTATCATCGCGAACCAGACGAGCATTCCAATCTTTTCTCTGAGAATGGCTCGATGTATAGCCAAAATCGATAGAATCAGATAGAATATGAGCAGGCGGTGCTTCCTTATCAGGAACCCGATAATCACGGACACGTGAACCAATGAACCATCCACGCACCCCTATCCAGCAATCACCGGAAAGCTGCTTTCCCGTACGCTCATCATCATTTTGGGACGCCTTGATGAACCTGCTCAGCACTTGAGCCGGCCGCATCGCCACATGCTCCTCCAACGTCAGACCACCACTCGCCGGAAAACAGCCCACCAGAAAAGCCACCACCACAAGAACAAACCTCTTCACAACACCCCTTCAACGCCGCTCCAACCCAATCCAGGACTGGAGATCATCACAGAACGATCAACTATAAAAATCATACACCTCGCATACTCGCCACGGAGAATTCTCATCATCACGAACCATACGAGCATGCCAATCCTCTCCCTGAGAATGGCTCGATGTATAGCCAAAATCGATAGAATCAGATAGAATATGAGCAGGCGGTGCTTCCTTATCAGGAACCCGATAATCACGGACACGTGAACCAATGAACCATCCACGCACCCCTATCCAGCAATCACCGGAAAGCTGCTTTCCCGTACGCTCATCATCATTTTGGGACGCCTTGATGAACCTGCTCAGCACTTGAGCCGGCCGCATCGCCATATGCTCCTCCAACGTCAGACCACCACCTGCCGGAAAACAGCCGACCAGAAACGCCACCACCACAACGACAATGGTTGCTTTTCTCACAGCATTCCTTTCAGCGCGGCAGCGGCCTTGCGGTTCTGATCCTCGGTGTAGTCGACGATCTGGGCCGTGGCCGACAAGTCATCGGACATCTCGACTGTCTTGTTGACCAGGTTACCGATAATGGTGGCCCAGGCCTCCACGCATTCACCCAAGGCGGCGCTGGTCTGGAATCCCTGGTTGGCACCACTGGCTTGCTCGCAGGCCGACAGGGAGGCATTGGCTCGCCCGACGGCGACCTCGACCACTCTTCGGGTCTCCTCCGAGGCCTTGGCGACCATCCCCGTATTAATCTGGATACCCATTATGCCTTCTCTTACCAGGTCTGCTTCACGCGAACGAATCTGATGTTCTGGTCGCCCTCTTTCACATGATTGTAGGGCAGGCGGGCCCCCAGCGACTGATCCTCCCTATTATGCGTATGCTGGGTGTACAGGACATCACCATTGGGGAGAACCCCGGTGACGACCGCCGCGTGGTGCTCCTCCCCATTCTTATAGGACCAATAGACGATGTCGCCGGGGCGGACATCGCGTTGCGCCAGCTCCTGGGACCCATGGCGCACGAAAAAGTCATGCTGCGCATTCGCGCCTCCCCAGGCATGACTGTAGACCCCAGGGACATATTCCCACGGCCCGTTCGGCTATATGGTCGACCAGAGGTCGTGGGTCCAGGAGTCGCGATCGAGGATATCGAGGATGGCGACTCCTCCTTTTCGCTTGAGGCCGGCATATTCCAACCCTCGGGACACGAAATTCGTGCAGTTGTTCTCCATGGTATCGATGTCTTTGTCATTCCAGTGGTCCTGGGCGTACTGGAGCAGTTTCAGTTTGTCGTAGCCGAGTTCTGCTGGGCCCGAGAGTTGTCTGCGGACCTCGTCGGGGAGTCCCTTCATGCCGGCCACCTCGAGCGGCACGGCATTCATATACATCTGCTGCTCCCTCACCGAGAGAGAGTTCCACCACTGCTGCTGCTCCTGCTTGGAGCCGTTCAAAGGCATACCCGCCAGGATCTCCCTCAGCGTGGCCTGGGAAGTCAGATCCAGGGTCTGGCCTTCCTTTTGATGCCTCTCTATATCCGACTGGTCGATATGACCATCCCCGGTGATGTCCAACTGGGTCATCCGTGTATCCCAGAGGGCCCTGGCGGCCTCCTCATCGATCCGTGTCGCATCGGCCAGGATGTCCTTGATCTCGATCTCGATGCTTCTGATGGTCGCGAGGAAGTCTGGACTATGGGGGACGCTTGTGCCCACCCAGAGGTCGACATATCCGTCTTCTGTCACGGGCAGTCCGTAGGAATTCGTCTGGCTCAGAAGCCGGAGGAGTCGGTTGCGGCAGGTGCCTAGTGAGAGGTCCAGCCCGGACAAAAGCGAGCATGCTGCCCGCAGCAGCATTGCCGTCGTGGTGTAGGCCAGCTCGGAGAGTCTGACGCGGGCCCGGTCACCATGGGCATCAGACCAGAAGGCCTCTTTCAGTGCGCCTCCGGCCCGGTCGTACAGGCCCTCGGCGGCCTCGTTCAGGTCCTTGGACATGCGCGCGAGGGCCTCTTCTGCCTCGCTCCACCGGGAAGGGCTGGAGCTGGCGACCTGACTGACAGTGAGCATGGGGTGCCTCCTTCACTGTCTCGAACCTAACATCGGCCGCCGACACTGTCAGGGCTTTCTGGACACTGGCCTTGTCAGGGCCGGGTGGCTCGCAGAACAGCGGCTCGTGAGGCTCGGTTTGAGCCGGCGGGACGCGCCGGGCCCAGGTTCGTCAGCGCCCCTGGGTCACGCGGTCACGGTGAGCGCTACCGGCGAACCTGTCGCAGGCCGGTCGCGACCACGACCGGCTGCTGCTGTCCGCCGACATGGGTAATGGTGTCGCCGTCGACGGTGAACTGGGTGGCGTACGCGCGGTGCGCCGCGGCCACCGTCGACCGGTACGCAGCGGCGTCGTACCACTCGACTGCTTCGCCGGGCTCGGACTCGATCACCCAAAACCGCAGCCCTAGCCGGTCCGCGACCACAGCCGTGGCCTGATGCAGCAGGACATGGTCGGGGTGGCCGTAGCCGCCGTCGGCGTCGTAACTGACCAGGTCGGTGGCCCCGACAGCGGCGGCGTACGCGGCGATATCCGCGGCCACCTCCTCTGGCGGGGCCGAGGTCAAGGCCTGGGGGCCGGCGTCGCCCGACGGGCCAGCCTGGGTCGGGGTAACCCACCGCATCCCGGAATCCTGGTAGATCCGCGGCTGTCGGCCGGCGGCCCGGGCCGGAGGCTGACCCAGGTAGGCGTGGCCCTGTACCCCCAAGACCGCCGTCGCTGCGGCTAGTTCCGCCTCCCGAACCGCGGTCAGCGTGGTACCAGATGGATAACGATCCAGCGTCCCGGCGACCACCTCGCCTTGTTCGCCACGGGTCGCGGTCAGCACATACCCGGGCCGGCCCTGGGCCCGCAGCACCACCAGCACTGCCGCGGTAGCGAGGGTCTCGTCGTCGGGATGGGCATGCACCAGCAGGTAGACGGACCGGGTCGCGGGAGTCTCGCTCATCTGCCCACGGTAGCGGCGCAGACCTCACCGGAGCCTCAAGGCCGCCGGACGAGCCGGCCTCGTCTCAGCCGCCGAGCAGCGACCGTCCGAACCCACCCGGTCGTACGCTGCCGTCACCGGATCGCGCCGACCAGCGAGGCCGACACGGTCGTTCTGAAAGGGTTCTCATGGCCGCCGAAAGGGCCAGGCGCGCGGTGCGGAGACGCCATTACCTAGTCACAGTGGGTAGCATCAGAGGCCACGAGATCTGGTCTCGACGAGCGATAGGGGGTGTCCGTGGGGTTTCTCGGCAAGGTCGAAAGACGGATCGAAGGTGCCGTAAACGGGGTCTTCGCGCGGGCCTTCAAGGGCGACGTCCAGCCTGTCGAGATCACGGCCCGGCTACAGAAAGAACTCGACAGCGAGGCCCAGTTGCTCAGCCGGGAGAAGCGGCTGGTGCCCAACGACTTCCTGGTGGGGTTGTCGGTGCACGACTTCGCCCGGCTGTTCCCGTATTCGCGGACCCTGAACGAGGAGATCATCCCGGAACTACGCGACTACGCAGCTGACCGGGGCTACGTCTTCAACGGGGCAATCGCGATCCACTACGAGGAACGCCGCGACCTGCCGACCGGCCGGTTCACCGTCACCTCGGGGGCAGTGGCGAAGGTCAGCGAGCCACACGCCGGCGGGCAGGTCCGCCGGGCCGCGCTGGTGCTGGAAGTGAACGGTGTCCGCCACCCGCTGACCCCGCCCGGGCTGGTGATCGGGCGCGGCAGCGAGGCTGATCTGCGGATCAACGACCCGGGGATCTCACGACGTCACGCCGAATTCGTGGTCACCGGCACCGGTCCGGCCCAAACCATCGTGATCCGCGACCTGGGATCCACTAACGGGATCGCTGTCAACGGTCGCAAGGTGAGCGAGGCCTCGGTGGAGGACGGCACCCGGATCGACATTGGCAACACCCGGCTCCTCGTCCACGCCCCGGCCGCGGTCTAGGCGTCGCCATGGCAGACCTGATCGTCACCGCACTCAAGGTCGGTTTCCTGGCCGTCCTGTGGATCTTCGTGCTGCTGGTGGCCAACACCATCCGCAACGACCTAGTCGGCCGACCGGTTCCAGCCGTCGCCGGCGGGCCGGCCGCGGTCCCAGCCGGTGGCGGACGCAGATCCCAGTCCGAGGCCCGGGTGCTGGCCATCCAGACCGGCTCCCAGGCGGGCGCCCGGCTGGCGCTCGTAGAGCACTTCCGGATCGGGCGTTCCGCCGACTGCGCATTGATCCTGGACGACGACTATGTCTCCGGTGACCATGCCGAGATGCAGCGCCGCAGCAACGGGGACTGGATCCTCACCGACCTCGGTTCGACCAACGGCTCCTTCGTCAACGGCGTCCGCGTCACGACCCCGACTGTGGTCACGACCTCTGATGACATTAGGATCGGGCGAACCCAGATGAGGCTGGAGCCCTGATGCCACTCGAGTTGCGCACGGTCGCTCACTCCGAGATCGGGCTGGTGCGCAAGAACAACCAGGACTCGGGGTACGCGTCCCCGACCATGATCGTGGTCGCGGACGGCATGGGTGGTGCCGCCGCGGGTGATTTGGCCTCCACCGTCGCCATCACCGAACTCCGCAAGGCCGACGGTCACTACACCGGCGAGGAGATGCTGGAGACCCTGGCCGGGGCCCTGCAACGCGCCAACGATCGGATCGCCGAACTGGTCGTCGACGACCACGCCCTGGACGGGATGGGAACCACCGTCTGCGGGGCCCTGTTCGACGGCACCCAGCTCGGCATCGTCCATATCGGCGATTCCCGCGGCTACCTGCGCCGCGGCGGCGTCCTGCAGCGGCTGACCCACGACCACTCCTTCGTCCAGTCTCTGGTCGACGAGGGACGCATCAGTGAGGCCGAGTCCCGTTTCCATCCGCACCGTTCCCTGCTGCTCAAGGTGCTCAACGGGCAGCCGTTCTCTGAGCCGGACCTGGGTCTGATCGAAGTGGAAGAGGGCGACCGGGTCCTGTTCTGCTCCGACGGGCTGTGCGGGCTGGTCAGCGATGATGCGATCGACCAGGCGCTCGCGATCACCGACCGTGACCAGGCTTTGAGTGACCTGATCGTGGCCGCCCACGAGGGCGGCGGCCTGGACAACATCACCATCATCGTGGCTGACGTGGTCGCCACGCCACCGGCCGGTAGCGGCGAGCAGCTCCCCGACGACGACGCCATCAACCAGGGCCAGGTGCTGGGCGCGGCGATGGATCGGGAGATCCCCGCGATCCGGTCCCGGCCGATCGAGATCGACGGCCCCGCCGACGAGCCGCCCGAGGCCGATTCCGGCGCCGACTTCGTCCCCCGGGCCCCGGCGCCGGGGGTGGCGCCGCTGGCCCCGGCCACCGAGCAACCGGAGCCGAAACCACCGCGCCGGGCTAAACGTCGGATCGGGATCTGGGTGGCGATCCTGGCTGTCCTGCTGGTGCTCGCCGGCGGCTCGTACGCCACGTACGCCTATGCCGCCACCCAGTACTTCCTGGCCCCGGTCGCCAGCCAGGTCGGGATCTACCAGGGCATCCCCGGCCGCTTCGCCGGGATCAGCACCAGTCGCCTGGTGCAGACCACCGAGGTCACTATCACTGATCTGCCGCCGAGCTTCCAGCAGCGAGTCATGGCCGGGATCCCGGTCCGCGACGGCGGCTTGGCCGCAGCCCAGAGCACCACCGAGCAGCTGAAGCTGAAGATGAATCAGTGCATCGACCAGCGCCAGAGACGGGCCGCCGCCCAGACCCCACCGGCGCCACCGAGTCCGCTGCCCACGGCCCCGGGAGCAACCCCGCCGGCCTCGATCGGGCCGGCGCCGGCGAGCCCGTCCGCATCGACGTCACCCGACGAGTGCTGACATGGTGGCGACGGATCCCGCTGAACCGACCGTCACTTACCGCAAACGCCGTACGGTCGAATTGCTGCTGCTGGTGCTGGCGGTAACGCTTGGCCTGAGCAGTTACCTGCTGATCCACCTCAACCTGAATGGCACCCTGCCGGACCAGTGGCCCTGGGTGGTGGGGATCTGGACCACGATGGCGCTGGCGGCGCACCTGGTGGTGCGGTGGCGGACCCCGTACGCCGACCCGTGGCTGCTGCCGCTGGCGTTCCTGCTCAACGGTCTCGGGGTGGCGATGATCCACCGGATCGACCTGATCAACGAACCGCCCCGCCACGATGCGCAGACCCAGCTGATCTGGGTCGGGCTAGGTATCGGATGCCTGGTGGCGACGCTGCTGCTGACCCGCGACTACCGATCCTTCCAGCGCTACCCGTACCTCTTGTTCGGGCTCGGCCTGGTGTTGCTGTTGATGCCGCTGAGCCCGCTGGGGGTAGAGCTCAACGGTTCCCGGATCTGGATCCGGCTGGCGGGCTATTCCTTCCAGCCAGCCGAGGTCGCCAAGATCGTGCTCTCGATCGCCTTCGCCGCCTACCTGGCCGAGAAGCGGGACGTACTGGCGTTGGCCGGGCCGAAGGTGCTTGGGCTGAGCCTGCCGCGAGCCCGGGACCTGGGCCCGATCGCGGTGATGTGGGCGGTCAGCCTGGTGGTCCTGATCGGGCAGCGGGACCTGGGGACCTCGCTGCTGTTCTTCGGGCTGTTTGTGGCGATGCTGTACGTCACCGCCCAGCGTCCCAGCTGGGTGCTGCTGGGCGGGGTCCTGTTCGTGGTCGGGGCCTTCTTCGCCTACCAGCAGTTCTCCCACGTCCGTGTCCGGGTGAACTCTTGGCTGAACCCGTTCAGCGACTACCAGGCCAATTACCAGGTGATCCAGGGGCAGTTCGGCTTCGCCTACGGCGGGCTCCTGGGACGCGGCTGGGGTCTGGGCCGGCCGGGGCTGACGCCCCTAGCCAAGAGCGACTTCATCATCGCCGCGATCGGCGAGGAGATTGGCCTGGTAGGGCTGATGGCGGTCATCGTGCTGTACGCGATAGTGATCTTCCGCGGGCTGCGTTCGGCGGTCACCGTCACCGATCCTTTCGGCAAGCTGCTCGCCGCCGGCCTCTCGTTCGCCTTCGCGTTGCAGGTCTTCGCGATCGTTGGCGGGGTCACCCGGCTGCTGCCGCTGACCGGGCTGACGACCCCGTTCATGTCGCAAGGCGGCTCGTCGATGGTGGCCAACTGGATCGTATTGGCGATGCTGCTGGTCATCAGTCACAACGGTCGCCGCCCGGCTCCGCTGGCTCCGGCGACCGACGAATCGGGGGTCGCGGTGTTGGCTGGCGACGCCACCCAGGTGATCGCCCGCCCGCATCCCGAACCACGACCCGAGCCGCCGGTCTCGGCCCGGGTCGGCGGGGACCCCACGGCCGACGCCCAAGCCACCCAAGTCGTCTCGTCCAGCCCCGACGCTCGGGTTACCCAGGTCGTTTCCCCCGCGGCCGACGCCCAAGCCACCCAAGTCGTCTCGTACGGTGCGGACACCCAAGCCACCCAGGTCGTACCCCAGGGCCGGCCGGTGGGTCCACGCTCGGGCTCGGCGCCGGTGGTACCGTCCGGCCCGCCCCCCGCCGTACCACCAACGTCCGACCCGCAAGCTACCCAGGCCATCTCGGCCTACGGGGCCTACGACCCTGAGCACACCCGAGTCGTCCCGCCGAACAGTACGGTCAGGCCAGGAGGTGAACAATGAATCGACAGATCCGACACCTGGCTGTGGTGGCCGGGGTGATGATCCTGGCACTGCTGGCCAACGCCAGCGTGATGGGGATCATCCGCCAGCCGGGCCTAGACCGTGATCCGCGTAACCGACGCTCCCAGGACTGGGAGTTCGGGCAGAACCGAGGCCCGATTCAGGTCGGGGACGCCCAGATCGCGATTACCACCGCGGTCCAGGACCGGTTCCGTTTCCAACGCTCCTACCCTCAGGGCCCGCTGTACGCGCATATCTCCGGCTACTACGCCTATGACTACGGACGCTCCGGTCTGGAGGCGACGTACGGGCAGGAATTGGCCGGCGCCGCCGCCTCCCAGACCCTGGACCGGTTCGTCGACCTGGCCACCGGCGCCACCCCGGCCGGCGCCACCGTCCAGACCACCTTGAACCCGAAGCTGCAGCAGGCCGCAGCCCGTCAGCTCGGCTCCCGCAAGGGCGCAGTAGTCGCCCTCGATCCCAAGACCGGGGCGGTGCTGGCGCTCGTTTCCTCGCCCAGCTACGATCCCAACGCCATCGCCAGCCACGACCTGCCCAGCGCCAAAGCCACGTGGGATCGGCTGCTGGCCGACCCTCACAAGCCGCTCGCGAACCGTGCCGTACGCGAGATCTACCCGCCCGGGTCGACATTCAAACTGGTGACCGCGGCGGCGGCACTGGAGAACGGGGTCGCGCCGGACGCCTTGATCGACTCCCCCGCCCGGTTGCCGTTGCCTGGCTCGTCGGCCGTCTTGACTAACCAGGTTGACTGCGGCGGTGATCAGGTCACCATCGACCAGGCGCTTCAAGTCTCCTGCAATACCGCCTTCGCCAATCTCGGCCGCCAGATCGGGCCGGACCGGCTCCGGGCCCAAGCTCAGAAGTTCGGCTTCGGCTCCCGGCAGCTCTCGGACTTGAACGGGGTCGCCAGCCGGTTCCCGGACAAGGTCGACCAGCCACAGCTGATGATGAGCGCGATCGGGCAGTACGAGGTCGCCGCAACCCCACTCCAGATGGCCATGGTGGTGGCCGCGATCAGCAACGACGGGGTGCTGAAGTCGCCGTACCTGGTGTCGGAGGTGCTTTCGCCGCAGCTGCGGGTGCTGTACCGTCATGGCCCCGATGACCAGCGGGCAATGTCGACCGAGAATGCGCGGCTGCTGCAACAGATGATGGTGAATACAGTCGAGCACGGGACCGGCTCCCGGGCCCAGGTCGACCGGGTGGTGGTCGGAGGCAAGACCGGGACCGCCCAAACCGATCCGGCGCGGCCGCCGTACGCCTGGTTTGTTGCCTTCGCTAAGGACCCAGACCTGGTCGTGGCGGTTTTTGTAGAGGAGGCGGGGATCGAGCGATCCGATATCGCAGGCGGCCGGGTGGCGGGGCCGGTCGCGAAGGCCGTGATCGAGGCCTCACGATGAGGCACCACAAGCACTCAGGTGTCTCTCATGTCTGTCCCCCACAATGGCACCAGCCGCGTGGGTACGGACAAATCGGGTGTGGGCGGGATGGGGAGCGCCCACCGGGGATGGAAGGGTGTTGATGGCCGAGCAGGGGGCACTCCTCGGCGGCCGCTACCAGCTGGGCTCGGTGCTCGGCCGGGGCGGGATGGCAGAGGTCAGACGCGCTCGCGACACCCGCCTGGGGCGGGATGTGGCGATCAAGCAGTTGCGAATCGACCTGGCGGGCGATGAGACCTTCCAGGCTCGGTTCCGTAAGGAGGCTCAGTCAGCGGCCGGGCTGAACCATCCGAACATCGTGAGCGTGTACGACACCGGCGAGCAGCGCGACCCGCAGACCGGGGTGTCTGTCCCGTACATCGTTATGGAGTTAGTCGTCGGCCATACCCTGCGGGACCTGCTCCGCGAGGGCCGCAAGCTGCGCCCGGAACGAGCCCTGGAGCTCACGATCGGGGTGTTGGACGCGCTCCAGTACAGCCACCTAGCGGGGATCATCCACCGTGACATCAAGCCCGCCAATGTGATGTTGACTTCGTCCGGGCAGGTCAAGGTGATGGATTTCGGGATCGCCCGGGCGGTCGCTGATACCTCGGCCTCGATGACCCAGACCGCGGCCGTGATCGGCACCGCCCAGTACCTCTCACCGGAGCAGGCCCGCGGCGAGAAGACCGTCGACAACCGTTCTGACATCTACGCCGCCGGTTGCCTGCTGTACGAACTGCTGGTCGGGCAGCCGCCGTTCCAGGGCGACTCGCCGGTCAGCGTCGCCTACCAGCACGTACGTGAGATCCCGGTCCCGCCGTCGTATCTGGATCCCGAAATTACTCCGGCGATGGACGCGATCACCCTCAAGGCCCTAGCCAAGGCCCCAGCCGACCGGTATCAGACCGCGCGCGAGATGCGTGACGACATCAGCCGGCTGCTGACCGGGCAGCAGCCTACCGCTCAGCTGATGCCCACCCAGGTGGTGGAGCCGACTATCCCGGTCCAGCCGCTGCGGCCGGTCGCCTCCCCGATTAGCAGCCCCAGTTCAGCCGCCCGGGCTGCCACCGGCCCGCAACGGGCGGTCGACCTGGCGGACGAGGAGCAGCCGGATCAGCCGCGGCGCCGGATCGGCGCCGGGGTGGTGATCTTGGTGCTGGCGCTGGTGCTGGCCGGTGGTCTAGCCGGCGGCTACGTCCTGTTCTGGAACCAGGGCGCCCCGTCGCCCAGCGCGAGCCCGTCGCTGCCGCAGGTGATCGTGCCGCAGGTCCGGTCGATGTCCCAGCAGAACGCCGTTGCCACCTTGGAGGAGAACAAACTCAAGGCCGAGGTGAAAACCGTCTCCGGACCTGATGACAGCACTGTCAATACGGTCACCGATCAGAGCCCGGCTAAGGGGGTGTCCGTGCCGGAGGGATCGACCGTGACGATCACGGTCAATACCGGCCCGTCCAAGGTCGCGATCCCGAACGGCCTGGTGGGTCAGGACAAGGACCGGGTGAAGACGATCCTGGAGAAGGCCGGTTTCACCAAGGTGACCTTCACCGAGACCACCGACGAGAAACCGGACGCGGTCGCCGACCAGGTGACCAGCACCAACCCGGCCCAGGGCGCGGTGGTGGCTCTGAATACCCCGATCACGGTCTACTACGCCACCGGCAAGTCGGAGGTCCCCGATGTCAGCGGGTATGGCCGTGACGCGGCGGTTGAGCGGCTGAAGAAGGCCGGCTTCAGCAAGGTCACCGTGGAGGAGAAGGAGTCCAACGCCGTCGCCGGCACTGTGATCGAAACCGACCCCAAGGCCCGGACCCGGACCGAACGGAGCCAGCAGATCAAGATCATTCTGGCCAAGGCGACCCCAGCAACCCCCAGCCCGTCTAGCAGCCCGAGCGCGTCGCCGAGCGCCAGCCGCTCGTAGCCTGCCATGACTCGGATCCTGGTCGTCGACAACTACGACTCGTTCGTCTACAACCTGGTCCAGTATCTGGCCCAGATCGGCGCCGAGGTCGAGGTCTGGCGCAATGATGACCCGCGCTTCGCCGGACCTGATTGGGCCACCGGGTACGACGGGGTGCTGCTCTCCCCTGGCCCTGGAACCCCGCAGCGGGCAGGGGTCTGTGTTGACCTGGTCCGCCGGCAGGCCGGCCGGCTGCCGATCTTCGGGGTCTGCCTCGGTCTGCAGGCGATCGCGGTCGCGTACGGGGCGGTAGTCGAACGTGCCCCGCAGCCCCGCCACGGCAAGACCTCCCCGGTGTATCACCACCAGGCCGGGATCTTCGCTGGTCTGCCGTCACCGCTGCGGGTGACCCGCTACCACTCGTTAGCGGTCCGGCCGGACACCCTGCCGGACTGTCTCGAGATGACCGCTTGGACCGAGGACCAGGTGATCATGGCAGTCCGGCACCGGGAACTGAACGTGGAAGCCGTCCAGTTCCACCCCGAGTCGATTCTCACCGAATACGGTCACCGGATGCTGTCCGGATGGCTGGGGTCAGGAATGTGAGTGCTGAAGTTCGACCGACCCTGGGGAGCCGTCCATCCGGGCCTCGGAGAGCCGCCGTTGGGTGTATCCCAGGCCGTACCGTTCGGCTGCCTGCCGGTAGGCCTTGAGGTAGCTGGATTCAGCCAGGGAGGTCTCGATCCGGTCCTGGTCGCCGATGGCGACGATCTGGTACGGCGGGGCGTACGGGATGCCGTGCAGCAGGACCGTGTTGCCGACGCATTTGATGCCGGTACGGCTGGTGACCCGCTGCCCCTGGATGGTCATCGCCTCCGCGCCGCCGGCCCACATCGCGTTCACGACGGCCTGGATGTCCTGCTGGTGCACGATCAGCAGCGATTCCGCGACCCCGGCTGGTTTCACATTCGCCGGGGCGTCCTGCAGGGTCACCGACACGGCCGGTCCGCGGACCGGGGTCAGTCCGGCCTGCGCGGCGGCGGCGCTGGTGTCGACCCGGTCAGGAGCCTTCTGTTGGGTAAGCCGGTCCACCTCGGCCCGGGTGGTAGAGACCTCTCGAGCCAACTGCTGGTTGCGGTTGGCCTGGTCCTGCACCAGCTGTACCAGTTCGGTGTTCCGGCTGGGGCGCAGGTCCTGGCCTCGGGCGGCCAACGCCGCCGAGGTCATCAGAAAACCGGCCACCACCAGCGCCACCAGCGCCACCAGTCGCTGCCCGGTGGTCCGGGGCCGGTTGCGCAGCCGGGCCCGGATCATGGCCCGATGCAGCCGTCGCCGCAAGGGTCGATTCGGCATCGCTTCTCCTGCTCGGTGTGGACGCGCTAGGCGTACTGGTCGTGTTTCATTACCCTAGACCGGACAGAAAGTGAGGTCCCTGTGCCCGAGTCGAAGACCCGCAAGGCGGCCGCTACCAAGCGGCGGGCCACCCGAGCCGCCGAGACCAGGCAGCGTCGTCTCCGGCGCCAGCTGGAGGCGGTACCTGGGCAACGCGCATGGGTGCCGCCGCTGTTCATCACGGTCGGGCTGCTGGGCGCGGCCTGGCTGGTGGTCTTCTACATCGCCGGCTACGACATCCCCTTCATGGCCGCGATCGGAAATTGGAACATGCTGATCGGACTCGCGGCGATGGGACTGGCCTTCGTTCTCGCCACCTTGTGGAAGTAGCTCCACAGCCCGAGCGAAGGCGAGGGCCATTAAACCCGGCCGCGGAGCACCCCGTCTGGACGACGAACGACGAGAAAC
>CALIWR010000016.1 GCA_938046585.1 uncultured Propionibacteriaceae bacterium
CCTGGGTATTGCCGTGGTTGGGGCTGCATAGCAGCGGACTGAATCGTGTTGGGGGACGTGGTGGTTCGTGTCTGGTCGGGGGTCTGCCTGTTGGTGTGTTGCGCGCGACGTGGGGATGGTCACTCGCCGATCATCCGCAACTCAACGAGGGCAGTGTGTTTTCTGCGACATGAGGATGCCGGGTGGACTGGTTGTGCTCGACGCTTAGGAGCCCAGACCGTCGCTGATCAGGGAGGCCAGGGTGAGCAGATCACTGGCCGGTTGGTCTACCAGGGTGATCACCATCACGGCGGTGTCGCGGCGAATCACGACGCAGGCGGTCCGCGATGGGTTGCCGACCTTTCCGCACAGCCCATTCGGGTGGGTCACCACATGGGTGGCCTTGAGCTCACCGAGGACCTGATCGGCGCTGGTCTGCGGCCGTGAGGCTAGCGCGATGAACTGCTGGACCCCGCCTCGCTGGTAGATCGCCGAGACCGTCTGGACCCCGGTGTCGGGGTGGGTCGACGGGGTCGCCCCGTGGGCCGGGTCCCGGCTGAAATCGCCTATCTGCGGGGGCAGGGTGAGCTGGATCGCGGACCCATGGGAGGAGGTCGCGGTGGGAGAGCCGTAACGCGAGAAGAGGTAGCCGACCACCCCTACCATCGCGAGCAATACCACCAGTGCGACCCCGATGATCGTGAACCGTCGAGTGTTGCCGGTAGCGGCCCGGCTGGTCACCGTCCGGCCGCGGGCCGGGCGACCCGCGCGGATCGCGGTCTCGGTCAGGTCCGGGTTTTCCTGCGCCGTGGAGACTGTCGGGGCCGGCTCACCGGCCGACCGGATCGGGATCGGGTCCGGCATCCCCGGCTCTGGGCGGCGGAATAAGGAATCGTCTATCCGACTCGGCGGTGAGCCGCTGATCAACCCGCCCGACACCGGCGGCACCGGGACCGGCACCGGGGTTGATGGGGCTGGGGTCGCTGAGGCCGGGGTCCGTACGGCCGAGACCGGGGTCTGGGGGTCCGGGTGGCGTGGGGCCGACGAGGGTGAGTACGGGCTGAAGGCGGACCGGCGGGGCCGGGTGGCCGGCTGGTCCGGGTTCGGCGGCGCGCCACGGCGCGGACCGTCCGAGCGGCGGGGGGTGCCGGGCGACGACGGACCGGGCCGATACGGGTGGTCGGTCATGCTCTGCGATCAGACGATCTCGTCGATCGCCTTGCGTAGCCGCATCTTGGTGACCCCGCCCGTGAGCTGCTGGACCAGCTGTCCGTCCTGGAAGAACAACAGCGAAGGCAAGTTCATCACCCCGTACGTCGCCGGCGTTACCGGATTCGTGTCGGTATCCACCTTCGCCACCCGTAGCCGCCCCCGATACTGATCGGCGAGCTCGTCGACGATCGGGGACAGCTGCCGGCACGGCGAGCACCATTCCGCCCAGAAGTCCACCAGGACCGGCAGATCAGATTCCAGGACCGTGGCCTGGAAAGTGGCATCGGTCACATCGGCGGTGGTGGACATCGGTTCCTCCCTGGTCGGACAGGCTCAGGCCGGGTCGGACTGGGCCGCGAGGTAGCGTTCGGCGTCTAGGGCGGCCTGGCAGCCGCTGGCTGCCGCCGTGATCGCCTGACGGTACGTATGATCCACCAGGTCGCCGGCGGCGAAGACCCCGTCTAGGTTGGTCCGGGTCGAACGCCCCTCCACCTCGACGTACCCCGACTCGTCTACCCGGATCTGGTCGCGGACCAGCTCCGAGCGCGGGTCGTGTCCGATCGCGATAAACAGCCCGTCAGCAGGCAGGTCGCGGGTCTCGCCGGTCACCGTATCGCGCAGGGTGACCGAAGTCACTTTGTCCTGCCCGTTGATCGCCACCACCTGGGAATGGAGTGCGAAGGAGATCTTCGGATCGTGCTCTGCCCGCTCCTGCATGATCTGCGAGGCCCGCAACTCGCCGCGGCGGTGCACGATCGTGACCGAACGGCCGAAACGCGACAGGAAAGTCGCCTCCTCCATCGCCGAGTCACCCCCGCCAACTACCACGATCTCCTTGTCTTTGAAGAAGAAACCATCGCAGGTGGCGCACCAGGAGACCCCGCGCCCGGACAGCCGGTCTTCCTGCTCCAACCCCAGCTTGCGGTACGCCGACCCCATCGCCAAGATCACCGCCCGGGCCTGGTACTCGGTGCCTTCGCTGTCGACCACGGTCTTCACCGGGGCGTCCAGGCGCATCTGGGTGACATCGTCGGTAACCAGCTCAGCGCCGAATTTTTCCGCCTGCTGACGCATCTGGTCCATCAGGTCCGGGCCCATCACCCCTTCAGGGAAACCGGGGAAGTTTTCGACCGCGGTGGTGTTCATCAGTGCACCCCCGGCGGTGACCGACCCCTCGAAGAGCAGGGGTCGTAACCCGGCGCGGGCGGCGTACACGGCGGCGGTATACCCGGCCGGACCCGACCCGACGATGATGATCTCGCGAACCTGCGACATGGGACCTCACTTCGACAGTCGTGGCAAGCAGCCTACAAGGCTGATCTGTGAGAACCACAACGCCGGACCCGGCGGCGCTATTTCCGTACCGCTGCCCGCGGCCGGCTTAGAATCGTCGACCGTGTCACCGATCAGCCAGGCCCAGCGCGTAGCAGTAGATCAGGCCTTGGGCCGGCTCCCGTTCCTGGATGCGCTTCGGGAAGCCTTCGCCGCGGCTGGGCACCGGCTGTACCTGGTCGGCGGGCCGGTCCGCGACGCTCTTCTCGGCGTAGACTGCGACGATCTCGACTTCACCACCTCCGCCCGCCCGGACCAGATTGAGCAGCTGCTACGTCCGATCAGCTCGGCGATCTGGGATGTGGGTCGTGACTTCGGCACCATCGGGGCCCTGCTGCGAACCGGCGGGCAGGAGTATCGAGTCGAGGTGACCACCTTCCGCGCGGACGCGTACCAGCCCGACACCCGCAAACCAGTGGTCGCCTTCGGTGACCGGATCACCGACGACCTGGTACGGCGGGACTTCACCATCAATGCGATGGCGATTGACCTTGCCGACCGGAGCCTGATCGACCCGTACCACGGGGTCGCTGACCTGGCCAGTTCCACCCTGCGGACCCCGTCCGAGCCGGAGGTCTCATTCACCGACGACCCGCTGCGGATGCTGCGGGCGGCCCGGTTCGCGAGCCGGTTCCAGCTGCGTCCCGAGCCGGAACTCGTGGCGGCGATGACCGAGCTTGCGCCGCGGCTGCAGATCGTGTCCGCCGAACGGGTCCGCGACGAGCTCAGCAAGCTGCTGTTGGCCGATCGGCCGCGGTTCGGGCTGGACCTGATGGTGCGTACCGGGCTCGCCCAGCAGGTACTGCCGGAGTTGCCGGCGCTACGGCTGGAGGCCGACGAGCATCACCGGCACAAAGACGTGTACGAGCATTCGCTGACGGTGCTGGACCAGGCGATCGTCCTGGAACGGGAACGCAACCATGCCCCCGACCTGGTGAACCGGCTGGCCGCGCTGCTGCACGACGTGGGCAAGCCCCGGACCCGGCGTTTCGAGCCTGGCGGCAAGGTCTCCTTCCACCACCACGACGTGGTGGGTGCGAAGCTGGTCCGGTCCCGGCTGACCGCGTTACGGTTCCCGAGCGATGTCGTCGACTCGGTGTCGCGGCTGGTCGAATTGCATTTGCGCTTCCACGGCTACGGCGACGGGCAGTGGACTGATTCGGCGGTCCGCCGTTACGTACGTGACGCCGGCCCGGAACTGGAGCGGCTGCACATCCTGACCCGCTCTGACTGCACCACCCGGAATCAGGCAAAGGCCACCCGGCTGCGGCGGGCGTACGAGGAATTGGAGTGGCGCATCGATGAGCTCGCCGCCCAGGAGCAGCTGGAGGCGATCCGCCCGGACCTGGACGGTAACCAGATCATGGACTTGCTCGGGCTGAAGCCTGGCCGGGAAGTGGGGGAGGCTTACCGCTACCTGTTGGAGCGGCGGCTGGACCGCGGGCCGGTAGCGCCGCAGGTGGCCCAGGCGGAGCTCCTCGAATGGTGGGCCGCCCGTACCTAACCTTGCTGATCGCGGCGGGCCAGTAGGGTCGTAAGCTCCCTCCATGGCTGAACACTTGCAACGACGCCTGTCAAATCGCCACGTCCAGCTGATCGCCATCGGGGGCGCTATCGGTACTGGACTGTTCATGGGATCAGGCAAAACGATCAACTTAGCAGGACCCAGTGTGCTGCTGGTCTACGCGGTCATTGGCGTAGCCATGTTCTTCGTCATGAGAGCCTTGGGTGAGGTTCTCCTGAGCGATCTCGAATACAAGTCCTTCGCTGATATGGCCGAGGATCTCATCGGCCACTGGGCGGGATTCTTCACCGGGTGGACCTACTATTTCTGCTGGCTGGTTACCGCGGTCGCCGAGATCGTGGCGATCACCGGGTACGTCCACTACTGGTGGCCGGGACTGCCGCTGTGGGTGGCGCCAGCGGTGACCGTCACAGTGCTGCTGGGGCTCAACCTGACCACGGTGCGAGCCTTCGGAGAGATCGAGTTCTGGTTCTCGATCATCAAGATCGTGGCGATCATGGCTCTCGTCGTGGTCGGCATCGTCATGGTGGCGATCGGATTCACCTCACCTAACGGGCACAAGGCCCTGGTGACCAACCTGTGGAGTGACGGCGGCTTCTTCCCGAATGGGTTCTCCGGATTCGCCGGAGCCTTCCAAATCGCGGTCTTTGCCTTCGTCGGGACCGAGCTTATCGGGGCGACTGCGGCCGAAGCCAAGGATCCGGAGATCACCCTCCCTAAGGCAGTCAATGCCATTCCGATCCGGATCGTGCTGTTCTACCTGGGCGCGCTCGCGGCTATCATGATGGTCACCCCGTGGCGTCTGGTCCGCCCGGAGAACAGCCCCTTCGTCTCACTGTTCTCGCTGGCCGGGCTGGCTGTGGCCGCCGGGGTGGTGAATTTTGTGGTGCTGACGGCAGCGTCATCGTCGGCTAATTCGGGGATCTATTCCACCTCCCGGATGCTGTACGGACTGTCGGTCTCTTCGCACGCGCCGCGTGGCTTTAGTCACCTGAGTTCCCGGTCCGTACCCGGGCGGGCACTGGTTGTCACCTGCCTCGCCCTGCTCGGCTCGATCCCGCTGCTGTACGTCTCGAAGTCGATCATTGAGGCTTTTACTGCGGTGACCACCGTGGCCAGCATCCTGTTCATCTTCATCTGGTGCATCATCATCGCCTGTTATCTGCGCTACCGGACTATGCGCCCGGAACGGGTCGCGGCGAGCCAGTTCCGGATGCCCGGTGGCCGGGTGACGGCGTGGCTGTGCATCGTCTTCTTCATCTTCATCGTGTGGACGCTGACCCAGGAGGAGGACACCCTGATCGCCGTGGCTCTTTCCCCGCTGTGGCTGGTCTTCATGGCCGTGGCGTGGATCGTGCACCGCAAGACGGCCCACGAGGTGGGCGGTGCCCATTGGCCAGGCGAGACCGAGACAAAAGAGGTGACTGTGGCCGTCGCCCGCGACGACGGCAGTGAGCTGATTGGCCGGGCGAGACCGAGACAAAAGAGGTGACTGTGGCCGTCGCCCGCGACGACGACCTGCGGTAACCCAGCTGGTCGCAACCCGGGCTGCGGCGCGGCCATCTACCGCCCACGGTGGGAGGACCCACCGTGGGCGGTCTCATGTCTCCGACGGATCCAGACCCGGATCGGACGACCGGTTGCGCACACCAGCGGGCTGATTGTTGTGCTGGGCTGGTTGGGGGTTTGTGGCCGGGTGGTGTGTCCGTAGGTGTGCGGCGGGTGGCATTGGGTTGCTGGTGGCCATGGTGGGCAGCCCGGTGTGTCCGTAGGTGTGCGGCGGGTGGCATTGGGTTGCTGGTGGCCATGGTGGGCAGCCCGGTGTGTCCGTAGGTGTGCGGCGGGTGGCTTGTTGGGTGGACCTCTGCGGGCCGTCTGTGGGTGTGCGGCTGGTGGTCTGCCGGGCTTGTGGTTTGGGGTTGTCGGTTGGGTGGGCGCATATCAGCGGGCTGATTGTTGTGCTGGGCTGGTTGGGGGCCTGCGTCCGGGTGGTTTGGTCCGCAGGTGTGCGTCTGAACAGCACGCCCGGCTGGATCGGCTGGTAGGGGTTCAGACCGTGTCGGGGCCGGGCAGGGCAAGCGCGGGACCTTGGATCCCGGCCTGAGTCAGTTCGACCTGTGCCCGTTCCCGCAACTCCCGCATCACGGCGTAGTGCTGGTTGGCTGGGGATTTCACCAGGATCCGCAGTGTCATGGTGGCGCCAACGATCGACTCGACCCCCAGCACGATGGGCGGTTCCAGCAGCGAATCGGCCCAGGCCGGATCATCGCCCACCTCCTCGACTACCCGCTTCAGCACCGTGATCGCGGTGGCGGCGTCCGAGTCGTACGCGACTGGGATGTCGACCAGCCCGGTGGAGTAGCCCTGCGACAGGTTGCCGACCGTGGTGATCTCCCCGTTGCGGATGTACCAGACCTTGCCGCTGAGATCCCGTAACCGGGTCACCCGCAGCGAGATGTCCTCGACGGTGCCGGTGATCTCGTTGACGGTCAGGATGTCACCGACGCCGTACTGGTCTTCGATGATCAGGAAGATCCCAGACAGGTAGTCCTTCACCAGCGACTGGGCGCCGAAGGCGAGCGCGATACCGCCGACCCCGGCCGAGGCCAGGAACGGGGTCAGCGGGATTCCCAGCACGGTGAGAACCGTCAAGGTGGCGATGACCGTGATTACCACCGCCGACACCGAACGTAGCATCGACGCCAGGGTCTTGGTCCGCTGGACCGCGCGTTCCGAGGCCAGCCCAGAGGCCCGCTGCAGGATTTTCCCGGCCAGGCTCAGGTTGCTGGTCTCGTGGTCGCGGCTGCGGCGTACGGCAAGGTCGGTGATCCGGCGGATCACCAGCAGGAGCAGGGTGTGGGTCAGGATCGCAACTCCTACCACGACCAGGATCTCGGTCAGCGTGTCAGGCCAGGTCCAGGTCAACAACGGGCTCACGGTCGGCCTCCGGCCAGCACCGCCGGCAGGGCGGTCTGGAGCGGATCGTGGATCACGGCAGCCGCTAGCCGGTCGAACGGGGTCTGCTCGGCGTTCATGATGATCACCTGGGCGCCGGAACGCATCGCCAACGGCAGCAGACCGGCCGCCGGGTACACCACCAGTGACGTACCGGCCGCCAGGAACAGGTCACAGTCGGCGGCGGCCTGGCTGGCGGCGTCGATCACGTCCGGGTCGAGCTGCTCCTCGAACAGGATCGTGGTGGCCCGTACGATCCCGCCACAGTCAGGGCAGCCGGGATCGGTCTCGCCGGAGCGGACCCGGTCCAGCATCTGCGCCATCGGACCGCTGTGGTGGCAGGACTCGCAGCGCCAGTCCCGGTCGCTGCCGTGCAGTTCGAGCACCTGCTCGGTCCCGGCAAGCTGGTGCAGCCCGTCGGTGTTAGACGTGATCAGCGCCCGCAACCGGCCGGCTCGTTGTAGCGCGGTGATCGCCAGGTGGGCCGGGTTCGGGGTCGCCTCCCAGACCGGCGACTCGGCCCGGCTCTGCCAGGCCAGCCGCCGTACCTCGGGGTCATTCAGATACCACGACAGGGTGGAGATCCGCTCTGCCTTCGGGTCCTGGGTCCACACCCCCTGCGGGCCGCGGAAGTCGGGGATCCCGGAGGCCGTCGACAGGCCAGCGCCAGTGAGGATCGTGATCGAGTGGGCATCGGCGACCAGCTGCCGTGCCAGGTCCAGGTCGCGGGTCATACCCCGACGGTACGCGCATCTGGTTCCCGTCGGCGCACGGGCGGTCTCAGTTCAGGTTTCCCATCGACGACGAACCCTGACCGGTTCCCGTTGGCGTACGGGCAGTCTCGAGTTCATGGGCAGAACCCAGTGCCCGGCGTACCGGTCCCCGTTGGCGCACGGACAGTCTGCCAGGTGCTCCACCGCCTGCCGGATGCCGCCCGGTTCCTGTTGGCGCATGGGTGGTCTGGGTGTGTGTCGGTGGTTGTGGGCTTGGTGGTCTGGTTCCCGTCGGCGCACGAGTGGTCTCCGATTCCCGGGGTTGGTCCTCCCGAGCGGCGGCTGGTTCCTGTTGGCGCATGGGTGGTCTGGGTGTGTGTCGGTGGTTGTGGGCTTGGTGGTCTGGTTCCCGTCGACGCACGAGTGGTCTCCACACGCACCGTCAGGGAAGGTCCCAGGCCCCAGTCCCGCCCGTTACCGCAGATTAAGAGCCACCAATCCCGGAGCCTGCGGAGGCGGCCGACCCGCTGGGCGGGTAGCTCGTGGATGAGCACGCCAGTCCCGGAGCCCACGCAGGCGGCTCACCCAGGCCAGGGTCACCCAGCTCGCCGACGCGCCAGTCCCTGGGCTCGTGGGGACGGCTTCGCGGACATGGTGGCGTTCTTCCGGGTCGACCGGTCAGTCCTAGGGCTCCGTGGAGGCGGCGCGTCTTCAGCCCCCTCCCCCTGCTGCTCGCCGAGGCCCGTGGAGGCGGCGTTTCTGGACGGCGGGAAGTAGACCTTGGGAAGCGGACTTTCATTGTGGCTGACCTAAGGCCTCGTGGAGGCGGCGCGTCTTTTCGTTGAGCTGGTCGGCCCGGGCTGCGCCAGTCCCAGGGTCCGCGGAAGCGGCAGGCGCACCCCGCCGAGCGGCGGAGGGCCTGGTTGCTCGCCCTACACCGGCGGTTACGTCAATAAACGCTGGATGATGGGTCCGGCAGTGCCGGAGCCGGACTGGCCGTCTTTCACCCAGACCGCGACCGCCAGATCGCTGGCGGTGTAGCAGATCATCCAGGCATGGGTCGGCAGCGGCGTACCAGTGCCGTACTCGGCGGTGCCGGTCTTGGCGCCGGCGGCGTGTCCCTGCAGGACCCGACCCGAACCGGCAGCCACGGTGTGACTCATCAGGGTCCGCAGCGCCGCGCCCTCGGCAGGGGTCAACGCGGTGGCGGTGCTGGTGGGTTTGCTCTGGTCCACCAGCCACGCGATCACGGTCCGGTCGGACGCGACCGACGCTGCCAACCCGGCCATCGCCAGCGGCGAGGCCAGGACACCACCCTGCCCGATCAGTTCCTGGCCCTTCTTGGGCGAAGAATCTGGCTGGGGGACCTCGCCGTAGAAGACGGGGAAACCGGCGTCATAGTCGATTCCGACGCCGAGGCTGGCGGCTGCTGCTCGCAGGTCGTCACCGGAGATGGTGGCGTGCTCGTTGATGAGGGCGGTGTTGCAGGACGCGGCGATCGCGTCTTTGAGGGGGATCTTGCCGACCCGTTCGGACGGGAAGTCGGAATAGTTTTTGAATGGCCAGCCGGCGACGGTCGTCGTCGGGGTGCAGTCGACCAAGGTGTCGGGGGTGTACCCCTTGCGGATCAGGGCTAGGGCTGTGGCGATCTTGAAGGTCGAGCCGGGCGCGTACCGGCCGCTGTTGGCGTCGGGCTGGCCACCGCTAGCAGGGGAATTAGCCAGGGCGAGAACCGCACCCGAGGAGGGCCGTACGACGGCGACCGCTGCGGCCCCGGGCACCGTACTCATCACCTGCTGGGCCTTCTGCTGCAGGTCCAGGTCCAGGCTGAGCGCGAGCGGACGCCCGGCGACCGGTTCGGTGTTGTGGATCACCTGCGGCGTGACCGAGGCCGTCGGGGCAGGGGTCGCACCAGGAGTCGTCGAGGCCGAGGGGGCGCGCCGGCCCACGATCGTGACTCGGTCACCGGGCGTGCCGCGAAGCTGCTCGTCGTAGCGTTTCTGGAGCCCGCTCAGCCCGACCTGGTCCCCGGCTGCGACCGCACCTTTGGAGGCCGCGATGATCTGTGGCGTCGCCTCCCCGACCACGCCGATCAGGTCGGTAGCAAACCCTGCGGTGGGAGTCAGCATCGCTTTCCCGGCCACACCCACCGCGCCGGGGATGTCTGCGACCTGGGCGGGCACGTCGCCCTTGCGTAGGGTGAGGGCCACCACGAAGGCTTGTGCCCCGGCCGTCGACACCTGGGCGGCGTAACGGGCGGGGTCGGTTCCCAACACGGTGGCGAGGGTCTGGGCGGAAGCGACTGCCTGCTCGGGGCTGACCCGGGTCTTGTCGATGCCGACCTTGACGACGTCGTGCTCCTCGACCAGCGCTGCCCCGTTATTCCCCGTGATCTGGGCCCGTTTCGCCGGGATGTGAGTGTGGACCAGGCGGTTGGTCTGGTCGAGCTTCGGGTGCAACACCGACGGCGCCCACACCACCTTCCAGCCTGGGCCGTCGTGAACCAGGTGGACGAGTGCCTCGTACTGCCACGGCCCGCTGGGCAGCGGCCAGCTGTAGGTCACGGTGACGGTCGCCTTCGGCTCGCCAGGGGTATAGGAGATCGGGCCGGTCCGGACCTCGGGTTTGATCTGGTCCATACCGGACACGATCGCGTCGACGTCGGCCTGGGCCTCGGCGGTTAAGGGTACGGAGGAAAGATTCAGCTCGCCCAGCGCCCGAACCAGGGCGGTGACGGTCTCGTCGGCCACCGGCAGGTTGAGATCGGGCCGCTTCCCGGACGTACTACACCCCAGCAGTACCGCCAGAGCGGCCAGCATCGCCAGCAGCTGACGCATCGGTCCTCACCTCCTTGATCGCTCTTCTTCTCGTTCAGGCTAACGACGGGGTCTGACAGTTGTGGGCAGACCCTGATTCAGCCGGCCAGGATTGCCTTCCGCACCTGGTCGGGGCTATTGCACAGCAGGTCCGGCGCGGCGGCTTCCAAGTCGGCGCGGGCAGCCGCGCCCCAGGTCACCGCGATCACCGCCATCTGGGCGGCGCGGGCCGCCTGGATGTCGACTACCGCGTCACCGACGTACACCACCTGGGACGGGTCCGCATCTAGGGCTGCGGCACCGGCCAGCAGCGGACCGGGATCCGGCTTGTGGGCGGAGACGTCTTCGTGCGCGACCAGCAGCGGCAGGTCGAGGTTGGTCAGCCGCAGCGCCCATTCGGCTGGCTGGCGACGTTTGGAGGTCACCACCCCGAACCGGACCTGGGCATCGCGCAAGGCTTGCAGCAGCTGCGGCACGCCCGGATAGCCCTTGATCAGTTCCTCGGTGTGCGCCTCGTTGAATGCGGTGTAGGCCTCGTAGGCCTGCTGGCCGGTCTCAGAGCCCAGCGCGCGGTGAAAGGCGTCGATCAGTGAGGTACCGATCCAGGATTTGATCTCGGCCTCGTCCCATTCCCGGCCGATCACGGTACGGAAGGCGTGCTGATAGGACGTGACGATCAGATTGATGGTGTCGACCAGGGTGCCGTCGAGGTCGAACAGCACGACGGGCCAGCGAGAGGAGCTCATGCGGCGAGCGTACGGCTGCGTGGCTGCAGGAACCGCAGCAACACCTGCCGTACCCGGTCGGGGTGGTGCATCACGTCCTCCCAGGTGAACCGCAGCACCTGCCAGCCGGCGGCGACGAAGCCGTTGTAGCGGTGGCAGTCTCGGACCAAGGCGTCTCGGCTGGCGTGGTGGGCGTAAGAGTCGGCCTCTAGGATGAGCCGTAGCCCGGGGACCGCTAGGTCTGGTCGTCCCAGAAACTGGTCACCGTCGTACAGGCACGGTTGGGTCTGGACCTGGAGCCCCATGTCGAGACACAGCGCCCGCAGTACCGATTCGAACGGATTGGCCGCTTGACCGTCGGCCAAGGCAGCGACCCGGCGGGCTGCCCGGGAACCCGGCCCGCAGGCCTCGGCAGCGATCCGTACCAGGCCCTCAGGGCTCACATCACCTCGTCTCAGGGCCGAATCGGCGATCGCCAGGGCCTCATCGAAGGGAAGCTGCCGCAAACAGTCGAACAAAGTACGGCGTCGGCTGGTGATGTTTCCGTCGGTGTCGTCGGGGCCCAGGTCGGCGTAGTGGATGTGCATCCTGCGGCGGGCGGCGATGGGGATCCGCCGGTCCCGGGGGACGGTCACCTCGGGGCGCAGCGGCTCCTGCTTCTGCTCCCATCCGTACTGGGCGGCTGCGCTGCGGTGTGACACCACCCCCGTTACCTGGATCGCTGCCATCAGCGATTCCGGGACCCCGGGCAGCGCGAATCGGCCACGAGCTACCCGGAGCAGGGTGCCGTTGATCACCGCCCGGTCGATCTGTGAGCGGGACAGGTGCCGGCGCAGGGTGCTCCAGCGAGCCACACCCCCGAGCCGGATCATCAGGTTGAACAGGGAACTCACGCCGTAGACCATGGGCACTGCGGTCCCGATCGGACATTCTCGTCAGCCTGCTGTGGATAACAGTTGATGTCATGTCGAGCTGTGGATGGCCACGGGAGCAGGTTCACAATAGCGGGCCAAACGTCGCCTTGGCTGCCCAATCTCGGCCGCCTGACGGGTTTGGCCTGTTGTTGTGCGGCCGGGCGTGTCGCGCGGTGTACGCGAGCGCTGCGCGCCATGTGGCCCGTCGGTGTGCGGCGAGGTAGCTGAATCACCGGTCGGTCTTGAGCCGGGTACGGGCACCAGGCGCAGATCGGTATACCCCGCACAGCAGCGGGCCATCAAGGCGTCAGTACCCGGTGAACCCGGTCGGGGCGGGGATTCGGTCCGTTGTTGTGCGGTGATCAGGTAGTGGATTCACCGGTGGAACCAGGGCTGTCTCATAGTCTTGGTGCCAGCAGATCCCACTGAGGAGAGAACGTGTCAGACCACATCACCACGACCGCCGAAGGCTCTTACCCCACGAACCGTTCCGGCCGCCCCTCCAAGGTCGCCATCATCGGCGCCGGGGCGGTCGGCTCGACCTTGGCTTACGCCTGTGTCACCAAGGGGGTTGCCCGCGAGGTCGTCCTGCAGGACATCGTCAAGCAGAAGGTCGAGGCCGAGGCCTTGGATATCGCCCAGGGGATCCAGTTCACCTCCGCCGGATCCGTCTCGGGCTCAGACGACCCCGAGATTTGCCGTGGCGCGGACGTCATCGCGATCACCGCCGGCGCCAAGCAGAAGCCCGGTCAGTCCCGGCTCGAACTCGCCGGCGCCACTGTCGGCATCATGGAGAAGATCCTGCCCACGCTCGTGAAGATCGCCCCCCATGCGATCTTCTTGCTGGTGGCTAACCCGGTGGACGTGGTCACCTACTGCGCCAAGAAGATCACCGGCCTGCCCGAGAATCAGGTCTTTGGATCCGGTACGGTCCTGGACACCGCCCGGATGCGGTACCTGATCTCCTTGGAGACCGGCACGGCCGTTCAGAACATCCACGGTTACATCACCGGTGAGCACGGCGATTCTGAGGTTCCCCTGTGGTCTTCCACCGAGATCGGCGGTGTGCCGATCACCGAGTGGGGTACGACCCTCGACGGTGGCGAATTCGATGAGGCCAAGCGTGAGCGCATCGCCCACGATGTCGTCCGTTCCGCCTACCGCATCATTGAGGGTAAGGGGGCCACGAACTACGCCGTTGGTCTGGCTGTCCAGCGGATCATTAGTGCCGTCCTCAACGACGAGCAGCGGGTTCTGACGATCTCCCCGCTGTTGGAGAACTGGCACGGCATCTCCGACGTGTGCATGGCCGTCCCCACTATCGTGGGCCGCGAGGGTGCCGGGCGGCGCCTGGAGTTGCCGTTGACCCCCGACGAGAACGAGCGCCTGGTCAAGTCCGCCGATCACCTGCGCGAGGTCGCCCGAGGTCTGGGCTACTAAGAGCAGGTACGAGACAGCGACGAGGCCCGCGCGCAGGCGAGGGCAATCAGTTGCCGGCGGCGTTTCCGCCTGACCAGGCAGGCCCGCCCGCGCGTAGGCGAGGGTCAACATGGGCCCGCAGCACCCCTCCACCCATGGGCAGGCCCGCCCGCGCGTAGGCGAGGGGCGGCCAGTCAAGTCGCCGGCGCCGCCACCACCGGCAGGCCCGCCCGCGCGTAGGCGAGGAGGCGCGAGGCTCGGGTTCCGGATCGAGTCAGATGGCGGGCCTGCCCGCGCGCAGGCGAGGCAATCTGCGGGAGGCCGTGCTGGAAACGCTGGAACGGGGCCCGTCCGCGCGCAGGCGAGGGTAATCCCGTCGCCGACGAAAACCGACGCCGGCTCGCGGGCCCGCCCGAGCGGATACGAGGGTAAGAGGCCTGGTCGTGGAGTACCCCGTTCTGGACGACGAGCGACGAGGAACGACTAGTTCGGCTGTGACCTGAAGGGCTTTTTCGGGGTGAGGAGGAAGACGGGGGCGTGAGTGACGCGGTTCGCCTGAGCGGATGCGAGGTTCTCAGTCGTGCGCCGCGGCCGCGATCTTGCCGGGCGTGAGTGACGCGGTTCGCCCGAGCGGATGCGAGGGAGCCGGTACGACCTCGTACCGGAACAGACCGCCTGGGCGTAAACAACGTGGTCCGCCCGAGCGGATGCGAGGGCAACTAAGCACGTGCGCGGGGGCGGCCTTCAATGGATTCTTGGATGACGGCGATGGTTTCGTCGTCGAGGTCCACGCCCAGACGGCGGGCGTGACGGGTGACCCGCAGCACCAGTCGTTCCACCTCGGCTCGGTTCCCGGCCAGGTGCTCGGCCTGGATCCGCCACCGGATCAGCAGTTCATCGTCGGGTGCCGCGAGCAGAGCCCGGGCCGTGGCCCAGCGGGCGGTCTGGTAGTCGCCTGATTCCAGGGACCGTTGCGCGACCAGGGCTCCGATGTCGCGTACCAGTGATGACATGTCAGTACGCAGTTCCTCGGCCCAGTGCCACTGTCCCGGTGCGGCGTCGGCTAGGGGTGCGCCACGGACCAGGTGAAGCGCATTGGTGAGGGTTTCGGTGGAGGCTCGGGTAATTCCTGGCGCGACCAGCATCTGGAGCCGGTGCCAGTCCGACGACACGCACGGGTCCAGGAACAGGTGTCCGGAATAGCCGTCCGGCAGGTAGGGCGCCCCGTCGCTGTTGTGGCCCAGCCAGCTACGCAGCCGGCTCAGGTTCGACCGACGGGTGCTTTCGGCGACCAGTAGCGCGGTGGCCATCTCGCTGGCGGTCGTGCCGGGATGTTCCAGCAGCCAGGCGCAGTATTCGATGCAGGCCCGCTCCGCCCGTACCGGCGGTGTGCCGGCCGTACCGACGAGGCGGATCGGGCCGAGTAGGAGCAGGGTGGGGTAGGCGAAGTCGGTGACTCCGGGCCCAGTGGAAGAACCCATGTCGGCGACCTCCTTGACGGGTCCGGGGAAGCGAGGGCGAAGCGGTCTGACGTTGGCTGTGGTGTGCTCTGCTGGTGGGTACCAGGCAGCTGGCGTGGTGTCGCAGCGGCCGGTGGTCTCCAGCAGGGTGGTGATTGCGGTGATCCCGGCGCTGGTCAGGCCGACCGGCGGGATCGTCACCTCGTACGGGGCGAGGCGCGCCTCGGTCGCGTTGCCGACCAGCCAGGCGCCGATCTGCGGCGCCACCCGGCGCCGGGGGTGAACTGCGGCTGGTGGGGTCGTGCCTAGGCCCAGGGCGCGGGCCGGTGCGGCGGCGGCGAAGTCCACCGCTGAGCCGCCGACCACGATCACGCTGACCGCGGTCCGGGGCCCGGTGCCGATCGCGTCTGCGATCCGTGCCAGTTGTTGGTCGGTTAGGGGTGGGAAGACGTACACCCGGGGCCACCAGGCGTCTCGGGCGTCCGGGTCGGCGCGGGTGTCGCTGAGTGACCAGCCATGCCGGTCGAGTTCGGCGCGCTGCTCGGTGATGGTTTGTTCTAGTTCGTCGAGGGCCTGGTCGGGGTCGGCGATGGTGGTGATCGGGTCTAGCCCGGCCCGGTCCAGCACTTCACCAACCCGGCCGACTGCTATGACCTGCGCCAGTGGCTCTTCGGGTGTGGGGCCGAGCGCCAGTTCTAGGCAGATCGCGGTCACGGCGCCCCAGGCGGCTGCTCCTTCGTCGAGTTCGACGGTGAGTTGGCCGACTTCCTCTAGGTCGATGTGCCATGACTGTTCGTCGCTTACCCCGACTGTGATCACCGCCGGGGACAGGGGTTTTGCGTTCTCAGGCGGGGGTGATTCTTCCGGCGGTGGGGGTGGTTCGGGGCCGGCTGGGCGCAGGATGGTGGCTTGTAGGGCGGCCTGGCTCAGGTACGGTTCCCCGGCGTGCACCACGCTGATGGCCCTGGGTTCGGCGTTTCGGGCCCGGTCGGGGGCCGGCCTGGCAAGGGTCGTGGGGTCGGCTCGGATGACGGTGATCTGGGGTTCTTCGTTCGGGCTGTGGGAGGTGATCCCTAGTGCCTGTTCGAAGCGCTGTACGGGGGGCTCGGGGTGTGGGATCCGCCGCCCCAGGGGGCGCTTGGCGAGTTGCAGGTCCCGCCGGTGCCGTAGCGTCCGGAGCAGGGCTGTGGAGGTGCCGACGCCGATCGCCCCGACGAGCAGCGCCGCCAGGGACCGACGAGCCCCGATATCGATCAAACCGGTCCATAGGGGGGTCTTGGGAGTCGGATCTGGGCTCGGGTTCGTGGGGTTGCCGGCTGTGCCGTGGTCGGCCGCGGGTGTGGCCTGGCCTGCGGGGGTGCTGGTTGATGTGGCTGCCGGTTGGGGTGTGCTGTTCGGCGTCGAGGTGGTCTGCGGTGTCGCGGATGCGGTGGCGGGTACGGCTGGGACGGATGGTGTGGGTGTTGCTGATGGGGTGATGCTGGGGGACTGCGACGGCCCCGGCTGGGATGGCCGGGGCTGCGTGGGCTGGGGCTGGGGTTGGGTCGGTTGGGGTGGTGTGGCGGTCGGGGGTGTCGGGGGGATGACCAGGCGCCAGCCGATGTCGATGTGGTCGGGATCCTTGATCAGGTCCCGGTTTGCGGCGTAGATCTGCGGCCATTGTTCGCCGGAGCCGAGATAGGTACGCGCCAGCTGCCAGAGAGTGTCGCCGCGTTTCACCACTACCACGGATGAGCCGTCGGCGGCGGGTACTCCGGGCAGCACCAGCCGGGTTCCGGGTACCAGTTCGTCCGGGCCGGAGAGCAGATCCGGGTTAGCTTCGACGATCCGGCGCCACTGGGTGCCTTCCCCGTACACCCGTTGCGCCAGGGTCCACAGGTCGTCGCCGGGTTGGACCACGTACAGCGACTGCCGCGGCGCTGGGGCCGCGGCCGGGGCGGAGGCCACTGTGACCGGGTGCGGGGCCGCGGCCGGGGCGGAGGCTACTGTGACCGGGCGCGGGGCCGTGTCTGGTTGCGGGGCGGTTTCTGGTTGCGAGGCCATCGCGTCTGGGGGGATTGGGGGTACAGGCCTTTCCGGTATCTCGGTTATCTCGTTGGGTTTGACTGGTTCCTGGCCGGATAGGGCCGCGTTGCGTCCGATCACGGTTTCGATGGATTCGGTCTCGTCGGTGGTTGGGGTGGCGCTGGCGACGGCCTGGGGTGCCGCCGGGGCCGGCGCCTGGCGTTGTAGTGACAGGCCGACGAGGAGGGCGATGACGCTTGCCACGAGGCCCCGGACCAGGCTGCGGGTCAGTTCCAGGCCGGGCAGCTGTAGCGTCCGGGCTGCTGGCAGTCGGATCCGCCGGACCGCGTCGATGGTTTCGGCGATGACTGAGACGGTGAACATGAACCAGGCGGCCCAGGCGATGACGGTCATTAGCCCTAGTAGCAGGCTGCCGTCGTCGCGTTCTACCCAGATTCTGGTCCAGTCGATTCTGGCGAGTTGTTTGGCCTGGCCGACCAGACAGAGCACCACCGGCGCCCCGACCATGAACATCAGCAGGGTCAGGGCGGAGATCACGCCTCGTACGACACGCATGTCAACGCTCCCGGTAGGTGTCGAGTGGTGAACGGGCGGTTGCTGAGAGCAGCATCGAGCCGGGCATGCCGGGGACGGCTACATCGCTGAGGTTCACCCGGCAGTCAACCCGTACCGTCACCATCGCGGATCGGCCTACCCGGACAGCGAAACCGCTCGTGTCGATGGTCATCTTCTCGCTTTGGCAGGCGATTCCTTTCTGGCGCAGGTTTTGTCGGAAGATTTTCTGCGCGGCGGCCTGCGCTGCGTCCACTCCTCGTGCCAAAGTGGCGGCCCGGGCAGCGCTATGGGCGGCCTGTTCTACTGCGGTCCGGGCCAGCCAGACCCGGCCGCCGCCGACGGCCATCGCCACGAGCAGGGTCACGATCGGCACCAGCAGGGTGAGTTCGACTGCTGCGGCTCCTTGGTCGCGGCGTGGGGGCCTGCTCATCGGGTGATCCTTTCTTTGGGGGCGGTGGCCTCGGCGGTCACTTCGGTTGGGCCCAGGTTGAAGAGCACCGGCGCCCGCCCGCTGACCCGGGCCTGGACGGTGGTGCCGCGGGTGGTGACGCTGACCTTGACATCGGACAGCCTGCCCGTGGCTGCGATTTTTCTGGCTGCTGCTTCGCCTTCTCCGGGGGATGCGTGGTAAAGGGCTTGGGCCACTGCGGCCGCGTTTGCGGCCTCTTGGGTGACTAGGTGGGCGTAGATGATGATGCCGGCTTGGATGAGCCCGAGTACGCATAGCAGCAGCGCCGGCAGGATCAGCGTCCATTGGACGGATTCGGAGACGCCTCGCTCGGATCTCATGTCACTTCGGCATCCGGGCTTGGACGTATGTGGTCACGGCTGTGACCACGATTCCTGCGACCAGGATTGCGCCGGCTAGCAGGATCGCGTTTTCGGTGCTTTGGGACAGGCCCCGTTCGTCGCGGGGGGCGAGAATCCATCCCAGAATCTTGGCCAGGATCGTTTGCATGCTTGTTCCTTTCTTCGGGTTGTTATTGGAGGAGGGCGAGGATGGGTGGGGTGAGGTAGATGAGTCCGAGGA
>CALIWR010000017.1 GCA_938046585.1 uncultured Propionibacteriaceae bacterium
AGTGAGGAGGAAGACGGGGGACTTAGCTCCACGGCCCGCCCGAGCGAAGGCGAGGGCAATCAAACCTGGCCGCGGAGCACCCCGTCTGGACGACGAGCGACGAGAAACGGCCAGCCCGACCACGACCCCACGTGCCTTCTCGTCGGTGAGGAGGAAGACGGGGGTGTTAGCGACGCGGCCCGCCCTCGCGGATGCGAGGGCAATTAGACCGGCCTTAGCAGGGGGAACAGGATGGTCTCGCGGATCCCGGCTCCGGTGAACAGCATCAGCAGTCGGTCTACGCCCATCCCCATGCCGCCCATCGGCGGGGCGCCTAGTTCTAGGGCCTGGAGGAAGTCTTCGTCCAGTTCCATCGCCTCCGGGTCGCCGCCGGCGGCCAGCAGTGACTGCTCGGTGAGTCGTTGCCGCTGGATTACCGGGTCGATCAGCTCGGAGAAACCGGTGCCGCGCTCGACGCCGCCGATGATCAGGTCCCAGGCTTCGACCAGCCGCGGGTCGTCACGGTGCGGGCGGGCCAGCGGCTGCGCGAGCGCCGGGTAGTCATGGACGAAGGTCGGCTGCAGCAGGCCGGGTTCGACCAGGTCCTGGAAGATCTCCATCGCCAGTCTTCCCGCTGACGCCCCCGGCCGGTACCCGACCTCGTGCTGGTCGGCGATCCGGGTCAGCTGGTGCAGAGGGGTTTCGACGGTGATGTCTTCCCCGACCGCTTCGGACAAGCCCTGGTAGAACGGCAGCCAGGTCCAGTCCCCGTCGAGGTCGATCTCGACGCCGCCCGGGCCGGTGACCGTACGGCGGCCCAGCGCCCGGTCTGCGGCGTCGACGATCAGGCGCTGGGTGGTGGCGGCGATGGTTTGTTGGTCACCCCAGGCCGCGTACGCCTCGACCATGCTGAACTCGGCTGAATGGGAGGAGTCGATTCCCTCGTTGCGGAAGATCCGTCCGATCTCGTACACCCGGTCTAGCCCGCCGACCATCGCCCGTTTCAGGTACAGCTCGAGCGCGATCCGCAGCGTCATTGGCAGGTCGAAGGCGTTCAGGTGGGTACGGAAGGGGCGGGCCGCGGCGCCGCCGTGGATGGTCTGCAGGACCGGGGTCTCGACTTCCAAGAAGCCCTCGTCGGCGAGGCTGCGTCGTAGCGAGGCCATCACCGCGGCCCGGGTCCGGAGCATCTCGCGGGCTTCCGGTCGGACGATCAGGTCGGCGTAACGCTGGCGGACCCGGGTCTCCTCCGAAAGGTCTTTATGTAGTGTCGGCAACGGCCGGAGCGCCTTGCTGGCGATTGCCCATTCGGTGGCCAGCACCGACAGCTCGCCGCGGCGGCTGGCGATCACCCGGCCCCGGGCGTAGACGAAATCCCCGAGGTCCACCTGGGTCTTCCAGCGCGCCAGTTGTTCGGCTCCGACCTCGGCTAGCGAGATCATCACCTGGAGTCGTTCTCCGTTATCGGAGGCGGTGAATCCGTCCTGCAGGGTGGCGAAGCAGAGTTTCCCGGAGTTGCGCAGGAAGACCACCCGGCCGCCGATTCCGACTACCTGATCGGTTTCCTCGTCGGCCTGCAGGTGCCCCCAGGTGGCGCGGACCTGGCTTAGTGAATGGCTGCGGTCCAGGTGCACCGGGTAGGGCTCGATGCCCTCGGCCAGCATCGCCTCGCGTTTGCCGAGGCGGACCAGCATCTGCTCGGAGAGGTCCTCGGTATCGGTCACCGGCTCAGGGTAGTGCCTGATCCCGCGGGCCGAATGTTCGCCACATCGCGTAAGTCCTGACGGTGTCAGGGCAGACGACATAGACTTCGGGCATGAGCTATGGCCCGCCCGAGCAGAACCCTTACGGACAGCAGCCGTATGGGCAGCCACCCCAGTTCGGTCAGCAGCCGTACGGCCAGCCCGACCCGTATGGTCAGCCGGCCCCGTACGGCCAGCCTGGCATGCCTGGTTTCCCTCCGGGGCAGCCGATGGGCCAGGGGTACGGTCAGCCTCCGCAGGAGCAGATGTTCGGCCAGCCCCCGCAGGGGCAGCCGTTCTACCCGGATCCGATGCAGCAGCCGCAGCCGTATCAGAGTCCGTCGTTCGGGCAGCCGCCGGCGGCTTTGCAGCCGAGCGCCGGGGCGGCTAATCAGCCTGGCCCGCACGCCCCCGGCGGGTGGGCGCCGGTGCAGCAAACCCCGAAGGCCACCCCGGTGCCCGAGCCGGCGCCGCGGCCGCCGCAGTTCGAGCCGCAGCCGATCCCGATGACCACCGCCGACGCCCTACCGGGAGTCTCTGGCGAGGTGGTCGGGGTGGTGTTCGGAGTCGCAGTCCGCTCATCGGAGGCCAAGATTGGCCCGGAGACCGTGGCGCTGCTCGCCAAGGCCCGGGTCGATGCCTTGGCGGCCCTGGCTGAGATGGCGATCCAGGCCGGCGGTGACGCGGTGGTCTCGATCCGTTTTGACGGCGGGCGGGTCTGCGAGGGCTTGCACGAGGTGACTGCGTACGGAACCGCTATCCGGACCCCTGCCGCGGATTCCGCACCGGCCGAGACTGCGACCGAGACCAGCGCTACGACCGGGCTTGAAACCTCCGACCCGGATTTTTCTGATTTCTCGGCTGCGACCAGGCTGCGTGAATGACCTGCGCTGCGGGTGAAGGCCCTCTATTCCCGGTGTACACCGGGAATAGAGGGTTTACCTCTCGCCGGGTTTGGCATGTGGCGTTGCAGTTGTGACGAAGGCTCGCCGGCCTAGGGTCTCGGTCGGGGATATTCTCGAGGCCCTTGGATATGCCATCCTGATTCCTCTTGCGCGATGGCCGCTTTTCTTTATCGCTTGCGTTATCGGGATGGTCCTTGATCTGGCCGGATATTACATCTATGGCAGTCCGATTCTCTCGCTACCCCTTGGGCTGTGGATCGTTATAGGACCGTGGGTTTTCGTCTCAAGGATCAGGAAGATTCTAGCCGCGAAGACAAAGGCCTATGTTGAGGCCGAGAGACAGGCGGGCAAGGCCCGAGACACGGCGGCAGCAGTCCGCTTCGCCTGCACCAAGGCGGCCGGAGAGTTCGAAGAGCTACCCAACGACCTGGCTCGGGTCAGGCAGCAACTAGACGAGGCCCGGACTGACTATCAGGATCAGCTGTATTCTCAGTTCTGGCAGTCCATCGAACGGGCCCGTACCGCTCTCGATGATTACCGCAAACGACTGGAACAGATAACCGAATGCTACTGGCTTTACACGAGATACGATGCCGAGTATCACGAACTCCAAGAAACCGAGCCGTTGCCTCATTTTCCGGTACGGGCTGTGCATGTCGAATCGGTTACCGTCGCACGATCTGCGCCCCAGGAGCTTGAAACACTCATCCACCGGGCGGCGAAGAATCACGCCTGCGCCCAGCAGTTCGAGCAGACGCATCTCAGCAGCGAGGTTGCCGATCTCGACGGCCTCACATCGGCGGTCGAACAGATGGAGCCATCTCTGAAAGCCGCGATCCGCCAGCTCACGGCCGCGGTGGCGGACCTGGCTCCGCTTGATCTTCCCAGCCATGGCGACCTGATCGGGCCTCCGTCGGCTTCCGGGGCACCGCCCGCGGATCAGCAGGACCGGGATCTGAGACGGCGGGTTGAGGAGGCGATCAGCCGGTTGTCGGAGTTCGGCTAACGCCCGCGAAGGTCCCCCAGTTCACCGCCAGCTTGACTGAGTGAGCGCTCACTCATTATCGTGGGGGCATGACCCGAGCCCGCCCGCTGGCACCTGAGCAGCGCCGCCGCCACATCATCGCAGCGACTACGCCTCTGGTGCTGGAACACGGCTCTGCTATCTCCACCCGTCAGATCGCCGAGGCCTGCGGCCTGGCCGAGGGCACCCTGTTTCGGGCCTTCGAGAACAAGGCGGCGATCATTAGCGCGGTCTGCCATCAGATCTTCGACCCGGCTGAGCTGATCGCCGAGCTGGACGGGATCGACCGGGATCTGGCGTTGCCGCAGCGTATCGCCCGTACCGTCACCTTGGCCCGGGAGGCTTCGGAACGGGTACGGGCGCTGCTGATGGTCTTCCACTCCGGCCGGATGTGTCACGAGCCGCGCGACCGCCAGCGCGACCAGGACACCATGCGGCAACGTCAACTCGACATCACCCAGGCGATCACCCGGGTGCTGGAACCGGATGCTGACCAGCTGCGGGTGCCGGTCGCCACCGCGGCCCACTTCCTGCTGATGTCGGTCCAGATCACGGCCATGCCGTACCCCGGCACTGTGCCCCCGCAGAACGACACTCTCATCACCCTGCTCAGTCACGGCATCTGCCGCTCCCGTGAGGATTCTCATGTTTAGTAAGGCCCTGCTCCGGCTCCTGCGGCGGGGACTGCGCCCGTATTGGGGCCAGTTCGCGATCGTCGTCGCATTGCAATTCCTGGCCACCTTGGCCGGCCTGGAACTGCCGACTCTCAATGCCCAGATCATCGACAATGGTGTTGCTCAGGGCGACACCGACTACATCTGGAGCCATGGCGCGGTGATGCTCGGCGTTAGCCTGATCCAGGTCTTGGCCCAGACGCTGGCGGTCTTTGTCGGCGCCCGGATCGCGATGTCGTTCGGCCGCGACACGCGGGCCGCGGTCTTTGAGCGGACCCTGTCGTTCTCTACCCATGAGGTGAACCATTTTGGCGCCCCATCGCTGATTACTCGCTCCACCAATGATGTGCAGCAGGTCCAGATGCTGGTCCTGATGACCTGCATCATGGTTCTCGGTGCCCCGATCACGATGGTCGGTGGTGTCGTGATGGCCCTGCAGATCAATCCGACCATGACCTGGATTGTCTTCTTCGGGGTAGCCGCGATGGCGGTCCTGATCTGCTTCCTGGTCGTTAACATGGGCCCGTTGTTTGCGCTGATGCAGAAACGGATCGATGTCATTAACCGGGTGTTGCGAGAACAGATCAGCGGAATCCGGGTGGTGCGGGCGTTTGTTCGCGAACCGTACGAGCGGCAGCGATTCTCGAACGCCAACCGGGACGTCACCCAGACTGCGCTCCAGACCGGCCGCTACATGGCCACCATGTTCCCGGTCGTGATCCTGATCATGAACATCTCGACGGTGGCGGTGATGTGGTTCGGCGCCCGCCAGATCGAGTCCGGCACGATCGAGGTCGGACAGCTGACCGCCTTCATCACGTACCTGATGCAGATTCTAATCAGCGTGATGATGTCGACGATGATGCTGGTGTTGGTGCCGCGGGCTGCGGTCTGCGCCGAGCGGATTATGGAGGTCCTGACCACCGAATCCTCGGTGGCGGCGCCGGCCCAGCCCGTCCAGCAGCTTCACCAGCACGGCGAGGTTCGCTTCGACAATGTCGAGTTCACCTACCCGGGCGCGCAGAGCCCGGTGCTGTCAGGGTTGAGTTTCGAGATCCGGCCCGGGCAGACCACGGCCGTGATCGGGGCCACCGGCTCGGGCAAGTCGACCCTGGTCAACCTGATCCCGCGGCTCTTCGACGTCACCAGCGGCACGGTCAGCGTCGACGGGGTGGATGTGCGCCAGCTGGATTGTGATCTGCTCTGGAGCCGGGTCGGGCTGGTCCCGCAGCGCCCGTACCTGTTCACCGGGACTGTCGCCAGCAACCTGCGTCTCGGAGCCCCCGATGCCACCGACGAGCAGCTGTGGCAGGCGCTGCGGACCGCGCAGGCGGCCGACTTCGTCGCTGAGATGCCCGGCCAGCTGGAGGCGCCGATCGCCCAGGGCGGCACTAACGTCTCCGGCGGGCAGCGGCAGCGGCTCTCGATCGCCCGGGCACTGGTGAAACAGCCCGATATCTACGTCTTCGACGATGCGTTCTCGGCGCTGGATGTGGCCACTGATGCCCGGCTCCGGGCGGCCTTGGCCGGTCAGATCCGGGGCGCGGCGGTGCTGGTGGTGGCGCAGCGGGTCTCCACGATCCGCAACGCCGACGAGATCATCGTCCTCGACGATGGCCGGATCGTCGGCCGCGGCAGCCATGACCAGCTGCTGCAGCAGTGCCCCACGTACGTCGAGATCGTCGATTCTCAGCTCAGCGCCGAGGAGGCCGCATGACCACTACGAAGGATGCCCCCGACCAGCCCAAGGCGAACACTCGCCCGGCGTACGGCCCGGACCAGCCCCAGCGTGGTGGTCCTGGCGGACCGGTTGGTGGTGGCTCGGGTGAGAAGGCGGTCAGTTTCGGCCCGTCGCTGCGGCGGCTGTTGTCGTTCCTGGCGCCGCAGCGGCTGCGGTTGACGGTCGTAATCCTGGTCGCCGTGATCGGGGTCGGCTTTACCGCGGTCGGTCCAAGGCTGGCCGGGCGGGCGACTGACGTGATCTTTGCCGGTGTCGTGGGTCGTAGGTTGCCTGCCGGCGCCAGCTTGGATCAGGTCGTGGCTCAGTTGCGCGCCGCCGGGCAAGAACGGCTGGCCGACCTGATTGCCACCATGGACGTGGTCCCCGGGCAGGGGATCCAGTTTGATCAGGTCGGCTACTGGCTGGCCCTGGCGGCCGGCACCTACCTGCTGGGTTCTCTGCTGATGTGGCTTAATGGTTGGATCTTGACTACCGTGGTCCAGCGGACGGTCTTTGAGATGCGCCGGCAGGTGGCGGCGAAGATGGAGCGGCTGCCGCTGTCGTATGTCGACCGGCAACCCCGCGGGGAACTGCTGAGCCGGGTTACCAACGACATCGACAATATTTCCCAGACCCTGCAGCAGACCTTGTCGCAGTTGCTGACCGCGCTGCTGACGGTGCTGGGGGTATTGGTGATGATGTTCTGGGTGTCGGTCCCGCTGACCTGGATCGCGCTGATCAGCATCCCGATCTCGGTGGTCGTGGTGGGGGTGATCGGGCGGCAGTCTCAGCGGCGGTTCGTCGCGATGTGGCGCCATACCGGCGAGCTGAACGGGCAGATCGAGGAGGCTTTCACCGGTCACGCCCTGGTTAAGGTTTTCGGCCGCCAGCAGGAGACGATGCGGGATTTCCGGACGAAGAACGCCGACCTGTACCGGGCATCTTTCGGCGCCCAGTTCATCAGCGGGATCATCATGCCGGTGATGTTTTTTGTCGGGAACCTCTCGTATGTGCTGGTCGCGGTAGTCGGCGGGTTGCGGGTCGCGCACGGGCAGATGAGCCTGGGCGATGTTCAGGCCTTTATCCAGTATTCGCGTCAGTTCACCCAGCCGCTGACCCAGGTCGCCTCGATGTCTAATCTGCTGCAGTCGGGGGTGGCGTCGGCGGAGCGGGTCTTCGAGGTGCTTGACGCGGAGGAGATGAGCCCGGAGGCGTCTGGGACGATCAGCCAGCCGGTGCGCGGCGCGGTCCACTTCGACCAGGTCGACTTCTCGTACGGGGCGGAGCCGCTGATCGTCGATCTGAACCTGACTGTGCAACCGGGGCAGACGATCGCGATCGTCGGGCCGACGGGGGCCGGCAAGACCACCCTGGTGAACTTGCTGATGCGTTTCTACGAATTGGATGCTGGCCGGATCCTGCTGGATGGGGTGGATATCACTTCGCTGCCGCGGGCCGAATTGCGTCAGAACCTGGGGATGGTGCTGCAGGACACCTGGCTGTTCCACGGCACGATCCGCGAGAACATTGCGTACGGACGCCCGGACGCTACCGAGGCCGAGATTCAGGCGGCTGCCGAGGCGGCGTATGTGGACCGTTTTGTGCATTCTTTGCCGGACGGGTACGACACGGTCATCGACGAGGAGGGCGGCAATATCTCGGTTGGCGAGAAGCAGCTGGTGACGATTGCTCGGGCTTTTCTGGCTAATCCGTCGCTGCTGATCTTGGATGAGGCCACCAGCTCGGTTGACACCCGCACCGAGGTGTTGGTGCAGCGGGCGATGGGTGCGCTGCGTCAGGGCCGGACCAGTTTCGTGATCGCCCACCGGCTGTCCACGATCCGCGACGCGGACCTGATCTTGGTGATGGAGCACGGCCGGATCGTGGAGCAGGGCAACCACCACGAACTGCTGGCCCAGCACGGCCACTACCACCAGCTCTACCAGGCCCAGTTCAGTGTCTGATCGCTGTATCTGACTGCCCTAGCCTGCGCTCGGGCGGGCCGCGTCGCCAATTCCCCGTCTTCCTCCTCACGGTGTTGGACCGCCCTCGCCTACGCGGAGGCTGGCCGCGTCACCAAACCGCAGGTGGGACACCGGGGTGCTCCGCGGCCGGCGGGGGAGTCGAGACTGCTACGACGATTTCAGCATCGGGGCTAGGTTGAGCGTTCCTCGGCGTTCGTCGTCCAGACGAGGTACTCCGCGGCCAAGGATATTGACTTCCCACATCACAGGTGACCGGTTGCCGGTTAGTCTGAGGGCATGAGCACGACAACCCCGGTGCATGTCCCCGCCAGCCCAATGACCCTAGGCGGGATCTTTTCGACCACCTTCGCGATCTTCCGGCGCCGACTCGGCCTGTTCATCGGGCTGACGGCGATGCCGGTCGCAGTGACGCTGGTGGTGGCCATCATCCTGGGAGTGGTGATCTTCGCGGTCGTCGGTACACTCTTCGCCAGCTTCAACGGGGACGGGATCGTGCCCGCGCTGCTGCTGCTCGGGTTGATCTACGTGGTGGGGATCATCATCATGGGGCTGAGCTATGTCTACGCGCAGGGCATGATGGTCATAGCCGCCTGCGAGACCATGGAGCACCGCTACCCGTCGTTCGCCGAAGTGCGCCAGCTCTCGAAGGGGTTCCTGGGCCGCTACGTGGGCGTCTACCTGCTCCTGACGCTGGCAGTCCTGGTGCTGACGATACTGTGCTACATCCCGATGATCCTGGGGGCCGTCAGTGCGTTCAGCCAGCTCATCTCCCGCCACTCGTCACCACAGGCGGGGATCACCTCCTTCGCGGGCGGTTTCCTGCTGTCGCTGCTGCTGTCCCTGACGGTGGCGGTGGCGATAGCGGTGATCGGGGTCCGGCTGGCGTACCTGATCCAGATCACAGCCACCGAAAAGCTGCGGGGGATGGCGATCCTGAAGCGGTCGTGGGACCTGACCCGCGGCGAGTTCTGGCGTACCTTAGGCTTCCTGCTGCTCCCCGCCCTGGCCTTGAGCGTGGTGCACTTCGTCTTGAACATCACGGCCAATGTGATCAGCAGCGCCGCCGGTTCCGTGAGCACCGATTTGAAGACCCAGACGATCGCGATGCTGACCGTCGGAGCAATCTTCGCAGGGCTGAGCCTCATCGTGTCACTGGTGGAAACCCCGCTGATGCTGATCTACGTCACCGTGATGTACGTCGACCAGGTCCGCCGCAGCGCTCTGCCCGCCCAAGGATACGGTCCGGCTGGCTACCAGCCGCCCGGATACGCACAGGCGCCGGCATACGGCCCGGCCGGCTACCAGCCGCCCGGATACGCACAGGCGCCACAGGCCCCCGCGGGCGGTGCCCCCGGATATGGCGCGCAGGCCCCCGGATACGGACAGGCACCGCAGGGCCCCGGATACGGCGCGCAGGCACCGGGGTACGGGACCGCCGCCCCCGGGTACGGGACATCCCCCGGATCGGCCCCCGGCTACGGCGGCAGCTACGGCCCTCCCGGATCGGGTTCGCCGCAAGGCCCGTACGGCACACCTGGCAGCTACGGCCCCCCAGGCCCACAGGGCCCATACCAGCGCTGACCGCCGCCACCTTGCCGACACATCAGGTGTGATGGAGTGAATCCATGACACTGCTGGTGGGGAATCGGCCGGGCATTGGGGCGCCGAACGCAGCCCGGGTGTGATGGAGTGAATCCATGACACTGCTGGTGGGAGTGGATGTCCTCGGACAGGGCCGACGAAACCTGGCAATCCGAGACCAGACCCTGGTCGACCCGGGCACGGCCCACGACTGGCAGCAGGTGGACTGTGCCGGTCTGATCGCGCTGCCGGGGCTGGTCGACCCGCACACCCATCTACGTGACCCGGGCACCGGAGAATCCGAGACCATCGAGACCGGTTCCCGGGCCGCGGCCCGCGGCGGCTATACCGCAGTCTGCGCGATGCCGAACACCACCCCGGTCGCCGACACAGCCGAGATCTGCGCGTACCAGCGCCGCCGCGGGGCCCAGGTCGGCCTGGTCGACGTGGTCCCGATCGGGGCGGTCAGCCGCGGTCAACGTGGCGAGGACCTGGCCGACCTAGCCGCGATGGCTGCGGTCGGGGTCCGGATCTTCTCCGACGACGGCTCCTGCGTGGCCCGCTCCGACCTGATGCGCGACGCGCTGCTGACAAGCCGAGAGCTGGGAGGCCTGGTCGCCCAGCACGCCCAAGACCCGCTGCTCACCGCCGGCGCCCACGTCGACGCCGGGATCGCGCAACGCCTGGGACTGCCGGGATGGCCGGGAATGGCCGAGGCCGCGATCGTGGCCCGAGACGCGATCCTGGCCGCCGAAATCGGAGCCCGGGTGCACATCTGCCACGTCTCCACTGCCCAGACCGTGGCGGTGCTGCGGTGGGCGAAGGCGCAGGGCTACCCGATTAGCGCCGAGGCCACCCCCCACCACCTCGCGCTGGACCACCACCAGGCGGCCACCGGCGACCCGGTCTTCAAAGTTAACCCGCCGCTGCGATCACCGGCCGACGTACGGGCGGTGCAGGAGGCCCTGATCGACGGCACCATCGAGATGGTCGGCACCGATCACGCACCACACCCCCCGGGCGCCAAACAGGTCAGCTGGTGCGCGGCAGCGAACGGGATGCTGGGCCTGGAGACCGCGCTGGCCGTGGTAGCGCAAGAACTGGTGGTCACCGGGCGGATGTCATGGGCCGACCTGGCCGAGCGAATGTCATCCGCCCCGGCGCGGCTCGCCGGGCTGACCGACCACGGCTTGGCGCTGCAGCCGGGATCACCGGCGAACCTGTGCCTGGTAGACCCGAACCGGCCCTGGCAGCCGTCGGCGGCGGAACTGGCCAGCATCGCCGACAACCTCCCATACCAGGGTCGCGAATACCGTACCCGGGTAGTGGCGACCCTGCTGCGGGGCACGGTGACGTACGACCTGGACGCCCGCTTCCCGGACCGACATCACCAGAAACCGGCGTAAGTCGACCCCGGCGCAAACCTCCCGACCAGCGACCGGTATGCTTGCTGGCGCTGAGCTTTAGGTCCATACCACCGAAACGTAGTACGGTTCGCGCATGGATCAGGTCACCCTGGCCCGATGGCAATTCGGGATCACAACGGTGTACCACTACCTGTTCGTCCCGATCACCATCTCACTGACGATGCTGGTGGCCTGGATGCAGACGCTGTGGAACCGTACCGGCAATGACGCCTGGCTGAGACTCACCAGATTCTACGGCAAACTCATGCTCATCAACTTCGCCATGGGAGTAGTCACCGGGCTCGTCCAAGAGTTCCAATTCGGCATGAACTGGTCGGAGTACAGCCGCTTCGTCGGTGACATCTTCGGCGCGCCACTGGCCCTCGAGGCCCTCATCGCCTTCTTCCTCGAATCAACCTTCCTAGGGCTGTGGATCTTCGGCTGGGACCGGCTGCCGCGGCGAATCCACCTGGCCTGCATCTGGCTGGTCGCGATCGGCACCGTGACCTCGTCGCTGTTCATCCTCGCGGCCAACAGCTGGATGCAGAACCCGGTCGGCGCTACCTTCCGCAACGGCCGCGCCGAACTAGTCGACTTCGGCGCCGTCCTGACCAACCCGGTCTTCCTGGCCCAGTGGCCGCACACCGTGGCCGCCGCGTACCTGGTCGGCGGCGGCCTCGTAGCCGGGATCGCCGGCTGGCACCTGGCCCGCGAAGCCGCCCGCGACCAGCCCGACACCGAGGCCCTGACCGCCTTCCGTAAGGCAATCCGGCTAGGCGCGGCGACCCTGCTGGTCTCAGGCCTGGCCTGCATGGTCTCGGGAGACCTGCTCGGCAAGCAGCTGACCCACGTCCAGCCGATGAAGATGGCCGCTGCGGAAGCGCTGTACCAGACCGAGAGCAATGCCGGATTCTCCGTACTGACCATCGGTTCGCTCGACGGGACCCGGGAACTGTGGGCTTTTAAAGTGCCCGGCCTGCTGTCGATCCTGTCCGGTGAACAGACCGTCACGGGCATCAACACCATCCGCGACGACTACCACGCCCGCGGCTTCACCCGGGCCGACGGCAGCCAGACCGAACTGCAACAACAATTCGCCCCCGAACTCGCCCGGCAGCAGGTAAACCCGACACCCAACATTCCGGTCAGCTACTGGACCTTCCGCAGCATGATCGCGCTCGGGATACTCGGGATGGGGGCCGGGGTGCTGCTGCTGTGGCTGACCCGCGGTAACCGTACCCCCCAGCCGTCGCGGCGGTGGACACTGCTGATGCTGGTGGCGCCGCTGACGCCGCTATTCGCGAACTCCTTCGGGTGGATCTTCACCGAGACGGGACGCCAACCCTGGCTGGTGACCGGGGTACTGCCCACAGCCGCCGGGGTCAGCCCCACCGTCACCAGCGCCGACGTGCTGTTCTCGATGGTGGTGTACACGCTGCTGTACGGGGTGCTGGCCGTGGTCGAAGTCCGGCTCTTCTTGACATACCTCAGCAAAGGCCTGCCCGAAGCGACCCCGGTCGAGATCACCGCCGACGACGCGCCGCTGTCCTTCGCGTACTGATCAGAGAGTTCACACCATGACCATGCTGGAGATCGGCGCCCAGATCAGCCTCCTGCAGGGGCTGTGGCTGGTGCTGGCCGCGGTGCTGTGGATCGGTTTCTTCTTCCTCGAGGGCTTCGACTTCGGAGTCGGGATGCTGATCGTGTTCCTCGGTCGTACCGACCGGGAACGTCGGCTGGTGATCAACACCATCGGCCCGGTCTGGGACGGCAACGAGGTATGGCTGGTCACCGCCGGCGGGGCGATGCTTGCCGCCTTCCCCGGCTGGTATGCGACGCTGTTCAGCGCGCTCTACCTGCCGCTGCTGCTGGTCCTGGTGGGGCTGATCCTGCGCGGAGTGGCCTTCGAATACCGCGGCAAAAACCCGAGCCCAACCTGGCGTACCCGGTGGGACTGGTGCGCCACGATCGGCTCGCTCGTAGTGTCCCTGGTATTCGGGATCGGCTTCGCGAACCTGGTGTTGGGGCTGCCGGTGACTACAACGAGTACGGCGCTCGGCTCAGCCCCCCTGTACAGCGGGACCTTCCTGGGCCTATTTTCGCCGCTCGGGCTGATCGGCGGGCTGCTATTCGTGGCGCTCTTCCTCACCCACGGGGCAGTCTTCATCGCCTTGAAAACCCACGGCGAAATCCACACTCGGGCCGAGGCACTCGCGGTGATCAGCGGCCTGGTGACGCTGGCGCTGCTGGCGGTGTTCGTCGTCTGGGGCAACCTGCTGACAGTACTGCCGGGGCAGCTGCCCGGGCTGCGGACCGGCGCCTGGGCGCTGGGGATCGTCGCGGTGGTCTGCGTCGCGGCTGCGGTCTGGTGCGCCCGCCAAGGCCGTGAAGGTCTGGCCTTCCTCGGGACCGGGGTCGCGATCATCACCATGGTCGCGATGATCTTCCTGCACCTGTACCCAGGCCTGGGCTTCGATAACACCGCGATCATCGCCGCCGGCGGGCAACCGCTCGACGTCACCACCGCATCCTCCTCACCGCGGACCCTGACGATCATGTCGGTCGCCGCCGCGGTCACCCTCCCGGTGGTGCTGGGCTACCAGTTCTGGACGTACCGGGTGTTCCGCCGCCGTCTGAGCCTGGAGAGCATCCCTGGTGCCTGATCGGTGACTCAACGCAGAACCCCTGTCGATCCGCGTCTGGTTCGTCGGGCCCGGGCCACCAGGGTCTTCCTAGCCGGCGCGGTGGCGGCAGGATCAGCGACCGCGTTGCTGGTGGTCTGGCAGGCCTGGCTGCTGGCGCACATGATCGCGGCAGCAGGAGAACCCGGCGACCGTTCCGGGCTGGCGCCGGCGTTCGGGCTGCTGGGCCTGGTGCTGCTGGGTCGGGCAGGGCTGAGCTGGCTCACCACTTGGTTGGCGCACCGCTCAGCGGCTGCGGTCAAATCCCAGCTGCGCAACGAGATCCTGGCGGCCCGGCTGTCGCGGCCGAGCAGCGACACCTCGACCGCCCACCTGGTCACCCTGGTCACCCAGGGGCTGGATGCGCTCGACGGCTACTTCTCCCAGTACCTGCCGCAGCTGATGTTGGCGCTCACCGTACCGCTGATCACCGGCGCCGCAGTGCTCTTTGCTGACTGGCGTTCGGCGGTAATCCTGGCGCTTACGCTGCCCCTGATCCCGCTGTTTATGGCCTTGGTGGGCTGGGCGACCGAGACCCAGGTACGGCGCCGCTGGCGCCACCAGACCCGCCTAGCCAGTCATTTTGCCGATCTGGTCACCGGCCTGCCGACGCTGCAGGTGTTCAGCCGGGCCCGGGCCCAGGCGGAGGGCCTGCTGCGGACTGAACGGGCGAACCGGGCCGAGACCATGCATACCCTGCGGATCTCGTTTCTGTCCGCCTTTGTGCTGGAACTGTTGACGACGCTGGCGGTGGCGATCGTGGCGGTGACCATCGGCACCCGGCTGGTGTACCACGGGGTGGACTTCACCACGGCCCTGTTCGTCCTGGTGCTGGCGCCCGAGGTGTATCTGCCGGTACGCCAGGTCGGGGTGCATTACCACAACTCGGCTGACGGGGTCGCAGCCGCCGAATCGGCCTTCGCCGAGATCGACCGGGCAGCGGAACAAGGCTTGGCAGGCGAGCCGGCCGACCGGCACCCGGGCCTGGTCATTAGCGAGGTCTCACATCGCTACCACGAGACGGTGGCGCTGGCCCCGGTCTCGCTAAGCCTCGCCCCGGGCGAAGTGGTCGCGCTGACCGGGCCGTCCGGGGCAGGCAAGAGCACGCTGCTGCTGGCGCTGCTGGGCCTACTCAACCCCACCGAAGGCCAGATCAGCTTGGAGGGGCGCGGCCTCGCCACGACCGGGATCGAGGCTTGGCGCCGCCAGCTCGCCTACGTACCCCAAACGCCGGGGATGGTCGCCGGGGATGTCGCCGACAACGTCCGGATCGGCTGGGAACCGGCCTGCGACCAGGAGGTACGCCAGGCCCTGGCCCGGGCCGGGGCGGCCGGGCTGGATACCGACACCCCGGTCAGCGACGACGGCGAAGGGCTCAGCGCCGGACAGCGGCGGCGGGTCGCGATCGCCCGGGCCCTGCTGCGGATCGACCACGGGGCCCGGTACCTGATCCTGGATGAACCGACCGCCGGGCTAGACGCCGACGCCGAGGCCACGGTCTTGGCCAGCGTCCGTGCCAGCGGGGCCGGGGTCTTGGTGGTCTCGCACCGCCCGGCGGTTCTGGCGGCCGCCGACCGGGTGGTCCGGATCCCGCTCCCCGACCAGACAGTAGACGCACAACAACGGGCCGAACCCCTCAACAGCACCCCACCCGTACCACCAGACACAGATCTGCCCGCAGCTGTGCCCGCACCACACCACCTCAAAACCCCCAACGCACAACAACGGACCAACAACCCCACCAGCGACCCTTCTGGCTCACATGCAACAGATTCACCCGCAGCTGTGCCCCACCACCTCAAAACCCCCAACCCCGCACAACAACGGGCCGAAGCCCTCGACAGCACCCCACCCGTACCACCAGACACAGATCTGCCCGCAGCTGTGCCTGCCCGGCCGGGCACCTGGTGGCGGCTGGTCCGGGAACTGCTGGGAGAGGTCCCGGGCGGGCGGTGGCGGCTCGGTCTGGCGGTCCTGCTGGCAGCTGGCGCCAGCGCGGCGTCGGTGGCGCTGCTCGGGGTAGCAGCCTGGTTGATCTCGAAGGCCGCGCAACATCCGCCCTTCCTGGAGCTCAGCGTGGCGGCGGTCGGGGTCCGGTTTTTCGGGATCTCCCGGGCGGTGCTGCGTTACCTGGAGCGTCTGGTCGGGCATGACCTGGCGCTACGGATGCGGTCTGCGCTGCGGCTACGCAGCTACCGGGCATTGGCGCGGACCACGCTGCTGGGTCGGCGCCACGGTGACCTACTGGTACGGGTGGTAGCCGATGTGGAGGCGATCCAGGATGTCCTGGTCCGGGTGGTGCTGCCGTTCGCGGCGGCGGCGGTCGTCATCGCCGGTACCACGGCGATGCTGGGCCGGTTCTCCCCCGCCGCAGCGGCGGTACTGCTGGCGACCGCGGTCCTGGCCGGGCTGGTGGTCCCAGTCTGGGCGCAGCGGGCCTCCCGGGCCGCCGACCAGACGGTCACCCCGCTGCGCGGCGAACTCGGCAACCGGGTCCACGAAGCGGTACGCGCCGGCGTCGACCTTGTCGTGTACGGGGCGCAGCGCCCGTACCTGGAACGGATCCGGGGCATCGACCAGCGGCTGCGGCAGGCCGAGCAGCAGGCCACCGGGGTACGGGCCGTCGCTGCCGGGGCGCAGGTGGTGGCCGCCGGGGTGGCGGTGCTGGCCGGGTTGTGGATCGGCGGGCAGGCAGTGGCGGCCGGCCAGCTCGGACCCCGGCTGCTGGCGGTGCTGGCGCTTACCCCGCTAGCGCTGCATGAATCCCTGGCCGGGCTCTCCCAGGCGGCCCAAAGCCTGACCCGGGCCCGGGCCGGCCTGGACCGGGTCAGGGCCATCCTGACTGCGCCCCCAGTCGGACGCGGCGACGCGCCGGCCCAGGTCAGCGACACTGCGCGGCTTACCGCCACCGGGCTAAGTATCGGCTGGCCCGGCCGGGCGCCGGTCGCCGCGCCGATCGACCTGGACCTGGCTCCGGGACAGGCCGTGGCCGTGGTCGGACCCTCTGGGGCCGGCAAGACCACCCTGGCCGCGACCCTGCTAGGTCTGATCCCGCCGCTCGCCGGGCGACTGGACAGTCTCGGCCGGATCGGCTACCTCGCCCAGGACGCGCACATCTTCGCTACTTCGATCGCCGAGAACGTCCGGATCGGTAACAAGGACGCCACCGACCAACAGGTACAGGCGGCGCTTGCCGGGGCCGGGCTGGCGTTGCCCGCCGACCGGGTGGTCGCCGAACGGGGGGCCACTCTCTCTGGAGGCGAGGCCCGACGTTTGGCGTTGGCCCGGCTACTGGCCGGACGCTACGACCTATTGGTCCTCGACGAACCCACCGAGCACCTCGACCCCGAGACGGCAGTCGCCCTGATCGACGACATCTGGGCCGGCCTGGGTACCCGCCCGGTCCTGGTCCTCACCCATGACCCCGAGGTAGTCGCCCGCTGCCACCAGGTGGTCCGGCTGCGGCCGGCACCTGACCCGGACCGATAGCCGGTACAACCGGATCAGGTCGTCACGTTGCCGTCCCAGGTGACGGGTGCGGTCGCCAGCAGGGACCGATAGCCGGTACGACCGGATCAGGTCGTCGCGACGAGGTCAGTCCTGGTCGGCCTGGGCTTGGTGCCGGCGGGTCGCGGTCGTCGCGTAGAAATCCACCAGTTCGCTGGTAGGTACCGGGTTCTTGGCGGTCTGGGAGAGGTCCCGGCCTTCCTCGCTGAAAGGCGGCGGGTACGAGGCGATCGACATCCCCAGCGGCAGGTTGGCGAGGTCATTCTCCCAACCCGGCCACCGCAACGAGGCGAAGACCTCACCGAGTTGCCCGCCGACGGCGGCCTGGACGAAGGCCGGGTAGCCGCCGCCCAGCCCATCCCAGGCCAGCGAGTCAGGGCCGAAATAGCAGACGGCCCCGGCCCCGATCCCCAGGCCGCCCTGGTCGACAGCGAACTGGCCGCCCAGAACGTCGTAGCCGACCACCAGATGCCCCGGGGTAGTGTCGGCGGACGGGTCCAGCGCGTTAGCGTCGGCGATGCTCGGCAGGTCCGAGCCGGAGCCGCAGCCCAGGATCCGGAACCAGCCATGATCAGCGAGGATCCCGCCGGCGTGCAGCACAACCGCCCCCATCATCGAATCGGAGGTGACCTGGAGCCGCAGCAGGGTGTCGAAGGACTGGCCCGAGTTCGCTTCCAGGACTTGGTTGATCGGCCTGCTGATGAGCAGCGCGGCCAACTGGGCCCACGTCGTGGAGTCCTTGACGATCAACTCATCCAGGGTACGCATAGGTCGAGTCTGACATGCCCGGGCGACCGTGGGCCTCGCCCGGTGGCTCTCGCGGCTGCCGCGTACGGCCAGTGCCTGGCCGGCGCCCCGGCGCTCAGGCACCGCGGCGCCGTAGCCAGATGATCACCAGCGCGGCTCCCCCGAGCACAGCGGCCACGGCCAGACTGACCTGCCACAGGGCCACCGTGGCGCCGGTATCCGCCAGCCGAGGGGCCGGGGTCACGGTCGGCGCAGGCGGGGCCGGGTTCGGCGTCCGATCCGGTACCGGGGCTGGCGTCGGCGTTAGGGTCGGCGTCGGGGTTGGGGCTGGCGTCGGCGGATCCTGCACCGTCACTTCGACGCTGGTGTCGTTGTCGGTGGCCGTAGCGTCGGTGTCCGTGCCCGGCGCCGGCGGGGCCCCGAGCGGCACCGTCTCGACGCGGTCACCGGCCGCCGGCCGTACGTAGGCGACGTTACGGACCTTGCCCAGGGCGGTGGCCCGGGTGGTCACCGTCACTGCCGGGCCGGTAGCCCCGCCGGCTAGCGGCGCCTGCGCCGTACAGGTGGTGCCCGTACAGGAGTAGCCGGCCCCGCTCATCGACACCAGTTCCAGCCCGTCCGGCAGCACCTCGGTCACGGACCAGCCCGCCGCGGCCGCGGTGTTGCCGGTATTGCGAGGGGTCAGGGTCCAGGTGAGGTTCGAGCCGCGCTGGTACGGGCCGGAGGCGGCCGTCTTGGTCAGCGCCAGGTTCATGGTCTCGGCAATTCCGACTGCCCAGTAGTCGTTGCTGGCCGAAACCGACTTGTTGCCCCGGGCGGAGACTGTGGCCCGGTCCTGGTGCAAGCCGATCACCCCGGTCAGGTTCCCGGTACACGTGAAGGACGCCCCCGAGGCCAGCGGCCCGGCCCAGGTAGTGCCCCGCGCCGGGCCGCCGGCGGGGGTGAAGTCGCAGGACAGGTCAGCCATGGTGCCCCGGCCCGAGACCAGCGCATCACCGACCGTGATGTCACGCAGGCTGGTGGTACCGGTATTGCGGACCGTCAGCACCATTCGGGTCTGCCCGGTCGGCAGGGTGGCCGCGTCGGCCTGGGTGTCAGCCGCGTTCCCGGCCTGGTCGGCCTTGGTGATCTGGATGAAGTCGCCATTGGTGATCCCCGCGGTCCAGACCGAGGTGACCGTCGGGCTGAACTGCTGGGCCTGCCCGCCTACCGACATGGTGGCGGTGTTGCGGTACGTCACCCCGCCCTGGACGGAAGGCTGGGTAGCGGAGGCGGTCAGGAACACTTCGAGGCTCTCGTTGGCGGCCAGCGATGAGGTGTCGACTTCCATCCGCAGCCCGGTCGGGGTGCAGGCGTAGCTGGTGATCAGGGCCTTCACCGTCGGGTCCTGCCAGCCGTTGCGGATCTGGCGGGTGCCGTTGACGTAGCGGATTACCCGCAGGTTGCTGAAGTCCCCCATGGTGGTGCATGCCCAGCGCCAGTTGTTGCCGGCCGGGTCGTCGATGCTCACCCGCGAGCCCGGGTTGATTTTGGTCTGGAAACGCCAGGTCAGGCAGTTCGCCGCGTTCGTCCGGCATTCGTCGTTGGCCACGTTGAACCAGCCGTTCTTCCCCGACACCCGGGGCGGGATGATGGTGGCCGGCTTCACCACCAGGGTGCCCGCGGTGATCCGCTGCGTGCCGTTGACCACGTACGTCAGGGGGTAGCTGCCTGCTGCCCGGTTGCCGCTGGTGCCGCTGAAGGAGGCGGCCAGGCACAGGTTGTTCTGCGCAGCGCCTTCCGGGGTGAGGGTGAAGGTGGCCACGGCGGGGCTGCCGCTGATCGCCACCCGGTAGGCGAGCACCCCGGACGCGGTCCGGATCTCTAATCCCGCCGGCCAGTCACCCAGCGCCGCCGGCAGCCCCAGGGTGAAGGTGTCGCCGGCCTGGGCCTCATTGGGGGTGCACAAGTTCACGGTGGTGGTCACCGCCTCGTACCACCCGGCCGTGACCTCGGTCGGGTTGACGGTGATGGCGACATTCGTCACCGCGATCGGGGCCGCGTACGCCCGGGGCGGGGTCGAAAGCAACCCCAGCACCAGCACCACCGCCACCCAGACTGACAACCACCGGCTCGTCATCGGATCACTCCTGCCATTTCGTCACGTCGCATCCCGTAAGATCCTGAGGACCATTCAAGCAACCCGCTGCCACTAGCGCAAACGCAGGTGACTTTCCGTCAGAACGGTTTCCTGGCTGGGCCTGGTGGTCGACCTTGCCGCGGCAGCGGAGGCCCGTAGGGTCGCTCATCGGCCGCGGCGGCCGGCGACCAGCCGGACCCCGACCAGCAGGCTCAACAGCCCCACCGCCGCCGGCCACCAGGCCAGGTCGGCCCCGGTATTCGGCATCGGGCCCGGCCTGGTCGGCGCCGGCTTGACTGTCGGCTGTTCCGACGCCGGCTGGGTGGCCGTCATCACGGCCGCAGCGTCATTGTCGGAAGCGGTCGCGTCCGGGTCAGAGCCCGGGGTCGCATCCCACGGGATGCTCTCGGGGACATCCGCGGCGGCCGGCGCCAGGTACGCCAGATTCCGCAGCTTCCCGGCGGCGGTCACCCGGGCAACCACCGTCATCACCGGGCCGTCGGCCCCCGGCGGCAGCGGCGCCGAGGCGGTACAGGTAGTGCCCGTACAGGCGTAGCCGGCCCCGGACATCGACACCAGCTGCAACCCGGGCGGCAGCACCTCGGTCACCGACCAGCCAGCCAGGGCGGCGGTCGGGCCCTCATTACGCGGCGCCAGCGTGTACCTCACCTGGGCGCCGAGACCCGCCGACGCGGTGTCGGTGGTCTTGCGTAGCACCAGGTTGTACGACACCAGCCCGGCGTCCAGGCCCGTGACGTCGGGACGGTCGGCCGCGTTGGCGCCGGCCGCTGGCGCCGTCACCTGGGCCTCGCCGGTGTCGGGCGCCGGGTCCGAATCGGCCGCGTCATCGCCGGCATCAGCCGTGGTCAACCAGGCCCCGGCCGGCCTGGCGAAGCGCAGCCCGTACCCCCCACCCGGGGTCAGATCGACAAAGTGATAGTGGCCGTTACGGTCTGTCACGGTACGGGCCAGCTCGGCGCCCGCCCCGTCCAGCAAGCTCACCGGCACCCCGGCCACCGGGGCCTCACCGGCGCCCCGCAGGCCGTTACGGTCAGCGTCCCACCAGACCCGGCCGCCGATACTCACCCGCGAGACCGCAGTCACCACGGCGCTCGCATCGTTGTCGGTCGGGGTCGCGTTGGTGTCGGCTCCCGGCCGCGGCGCGGTGCCCAGCGGCACCGACTCGGACTGATCGGTGGGCGCCGGCGTTAGGTACGCCACGTTCCGCAGCGCGCCCACCGCCCGTAGCCGGGCCGTGACGGTGATCACCGGCCCGTCGGCGCGGGCCGCCAGCCTTGCCTGCGCGGTACAGGTCAGCCCGGCGCAGTCGTAGCCGGCGCCAGACATCGACACCAGCTCCAGCCCGTCCGCCAGCACCTCGGTCACCGACCAGCCGGCCAGCGCATCCGACGGGCCGGCATTGTGCGGGGTCAGCGTCCAGGTCACGACCGAGCTGGTCTGCGGGGTGGAGCCGACCAGGTACGGCCCGGTGGAGGTGGCCGCCATGGTCAAGGTCAGGTTGGTCGAGACCAGCCCGGCGTCGATCGACGGGTCATCTGGGCGCTCTGGCCGGTTCGTCCCGGATGCCGGGGCCGTTACCGGGGCCCGCCCGGTCGCCGGGTCAGGGTCGGAATCGACCCGCCGGTCCGATCCGGCCCCCGCCGTGGTGAAGATGTTCCCGGCCGGGGCCACGAAGTCCACCAGGTACCTGGCGGCGGGCGTCAGGTCCGTGAAGTGGTACGAGCCGTCGGCGCCCGATCTCGTGGTCTGCAGTTCGGCCCCGTTGGCGTCCAGCAGCCGTACCGTCACCTGCGGTACGGGCGCCGCAGGCACGTCGTCTCGGATCCCGTTGCGGTTGGTGTCGTACCAGACCCGGCCCCCGACCGACACCAGCGACGACACGGTGACGGTCGCGTCGGCGTCGTTGTCGGTGGGGGTGGTCGCGGTGTCGGTGCCGGCTGGCGGGATCACCAGCGGCACCGCTTCACCTGCGGCATCGTCCGCGCCGGGTGCCACGTACGCCACGTTGCGGACCGTCCCGACGATTCCCGGGTTTACCTTCCCGGTGACCGTGATCGGCGCCGCATCGGCCCCGGCCGGCAGCGCGGCCGCGGCCGTACAGGTGGTGCCGGCGCAGGTGTAGCCGGGGCCCGTCATCTGGACCAGGCTGATCCCGGCCGGCGGCACCTCGGTCACCGTCCACCCCGCCAGGGCGGGCGCCGGGCCGGTATTGCGGGGGGTCAGGGAGAAGGTCACGGTGGAGCCCGGGTAGAACGGGCCGGGCGCGGTAAGGGTCTTTGTCAGTTGCAGGTTGTACTGCACCAGCCCGGCGTCCAGGCCGGGGTTGTCGGTGAGATTCGGCCCGGTCTGGTTCGCGCCGGCTGCCGGGGCGGTGAAGGAGATCTCGCCGCGTTCGTCGGCGTCCGAGTCGGTAGCGTCGGTGGGGTCGTTGGAGGCGTCACCGCCGGCGTTACGGGTGGTGAAGGCGTACCCGCTGGGCGGGGTCACTGTGATCGTGGCCGGTTGCCCGGCCGAGACCCCGTCGAACCAGTAGTAGCCGTTGGCGTCGGTGGTGGTGGTCCGGACGCCGTCGACGCTGGTCAACTGTACGGTCACGTTCGCCAGCCCTGGCTCGGTGATGTCTTGCAGCCCGTTGCGGTTGTCGTCACGCCAGACCCGGTCCCCGACCGAAACCGGCGCTGACAGTGAAACCCGGGCCTGGGCGTCGTTGTTGGTCGGCGTGGCGTCGGTGTCGGTGGTGGTGTCCGGGACCGCTAGCGGGTTCCGTTCGGCGATGTCGCCGGCCGCCGGGGACACGTACGCCACGTTGTGCAGCGAGACCGCCGAGACCGCCGGGTCCACGGTGGTGGTTACCGTGACCGGATCGCTGGTCGCGCCCGGGCCGAGAGCCGCCAGCGCCTCGCAGATGACGCCGTTGCAGCGGAAGCCGGCGCCTTCCATGGAGACCAGGCGCAGCCCCGCCGGCAGGATTTCGGTGATCGACCAGCCGGCGGCCGCCGGGACGTTGCCGCTGTTGGTCGCGGCCAGCCGGAAGACCACCCGGTCGCCGAGACGGCGTGGCCCGGGCGCGACGATGGTCTTGGTCAGGGCCAGGTCGGTCGCCGCGGCCGGGCCGGTCGCCCAGTAGTCGTTGCTGGCGCTGACTGGTGTCTGGCCGACCGCGGTCACGGTGGCCCGGTCTTGGTGGGTGCCGAAGACCCCGGACAGGGTCGCGGTACAGCTGAAGCCGGTGTTCGGCTGGAGGGGCCCGTCCCAGCTGGTGCCGGTGGCGGGGCCGCCGACACCGGAGAAGTCACAGGTCAGGCCGCTGACGGTGCCTGATCCCGACACCACGGCGTCGGTGACTTCGATCGTGGTCAGCGCGGTGGTGCCGCTGTTGCGTACGGTGAACCGGAGCCGGGTCGAGCCGCTGGGCAGATTGACCGCGGTAGCCCGGGTGTCGCCGGCGTGGCCGTCGATGTCGTCCTTGGCGATCGTGAGGGCGTCGCCGGTGTCGGCCCCGGCTGTGGGTGTTGTCAGGGGAGACACCAGCAGCGCCACCGCCAGCAGCATCCCGAGCGACCTGACCTTGCGTCTCATACCTGACTCCCACCACGACGCAGTACGGGCACTATGAACAACAGCTCATTAGCCCACGGTGTCCCGCCGTACGCGAGCCAGATGAGCCTGTTCTCATGGAGGGCATCGGGTCAGGACGGTCGGCCCTCGGCGGTTGCCCAGCGGAACCCCCGGCCTTCACGACTGCCGCCTATCCTGTGGTGATGGTGTCGGATCGAGTGTTCTCGGTATCGGCGGATCTGCCTCAGGGATGGAGTCTGCGGTGGGTGAGCGAGGTGGACTCCACCAACCGAGAATTGCAACGGATGGCCCGCAGGGGTTGTGCTGCTGGGACGGTACTGGGCACCGACCGTCAGACCGCGGGACGCGGACGCCTCGGTCGGACGTGGACATCGCTCGGTCTGGGGAGTCTCACCTTCTCAGTCCTTCTGCAACCTCACCAGCCTCAGCTACGATGGCACGAGGCGACATTGGTCGCCGGTATCGCTGTGTCCGATGCCCTACGCCAGACTGGTGCGAACCTGACGCTGAAGTGGCCCAACGATGTGATCGCAGCAGATACCGGTGAGAAGTGCGCCGGGATCCTCTCAGAGAAGGTGATCACACCAACCGGTGCTGCGTTGGTCGTCGGCATCGGGATCAATGTCACCGACAGCCCTGATCTCTCAAACCGCCCAGCCACGTCGATCGTGGCAGCCGGAGGGTCGACTACCCGAAACGAGACTCTGGCTCGGGTCCTGACGGAATTGAGGCACTGGTTCCAGGTATGGGAATCGGACGTGAACATCCAGGACGCATACCGGAAACGCTGCAGCACACTCGGTTTGCAGGTACGGGTGGAAACCCACTCTGAAACCCTGGCCGGGACCACGATGGGGATTGATCCACAGGGCGGCCTCATTCTCGAGGTCAACGATCGCTGCACCATTGTCCGACTGGCAGACGTCACGCACCTGCGACCGCGCAGCTAGCCCGGCATCATATCCATCAACTCGTTCGCTACCTCAGCGACTTGGCTGATCTCAGTGGACTTTTCGCCACCTTCCACCTTCATATACCCGGACCGATAGCTCGCAACGCACATGATATTAAAAGGAAGTCGCAGGCAGGAGAACCTGCCGAGTCTCGTCGGGGTTCCATGAGCCTCTTTCATGGCTTTCAGCAGAACCGATGAGGAAAGCTCCCCGCTATGCATCTCGACAGTCACCGATGACGGATTACGGAGGACACTACTCCTGTATATTGCCAGAGTGTAGTAGCCGCCATTCGGCACTGGCGACGGGATAGCCCTGCCACCATCCTGATCATAGGTCAGGACCTTCTCTGGGAGCGTCCACCGATCAACCTCTCTATAGGCAGTCGTCTGGTATGCCTTTGGCGTCGGATTCTGCACCGGACAGGTACAGCAACCCCCGAGCATCATCAGTGCCGCCAGTGCAGCGACCGGCCTACCCCTGCTTTTCATCCCAGCTCCGTTTTCCCGGCATGCTTTCGGAGATATTAGGGATCCTCGGCCAGCCAGTACCCCCCAACTCGTAGCCGGTGTTCGCAGATCTGGAGAGTTCTTTTGCTGAGGCAAGCGATTCGACGCAGAGTTTGCCGTACTCCTTGGTGACAGATACGAGAATCGAATTGATATTATTCACGACATTCTCCAGGCTGAAGATCAGACGGAAGGCGGCCATGAACCCACCAGCACCGATGAACTTCGTCGCTAGTTCGCCGAGCAGTTCGGCCAATTTTCCTATGGAGTCGACCAGGAATGTGAGTTGCTTCTGTGAGACCTTCTCCAAGATTTTAGAGAGGGATTCGGCCATCTTGATGGAAGCATCGATGGCAGATCGCTGGATCTGCATAACCGATGTGGCGCTATTCTGATAGCGATCGGCGCCGCTGCCAACCCACCCTACCGGATCACCCCAGCATTCGTTCGACGTCCCAGCAGTGAATTTGGCCTCTTGGGCCAATCTTCGTTCGATCTTATTGTATCGAGCGGAGGAATCTTCGAGGGCGACCGGCGCCATCGCCCATGGAAGGACGTCACTTTTGATGTAATTCTTGACCTTGGTGATGGCATCAATCACGGATCGGAACGTCTTCTCCATCATTTCTCGAGACTCCCGAGTGACGTCAACGCCCATCTTGTCCCGGATTACTCCATGCTCGTCTGGGATCGCGAGCGCCTGAAAACAGTGCTCCTTAGCGTTATCCAGATCCTGAGGAATACGATCCAGGATCTCCTTGAACTTCTCACACCAGTCACCAGACATTATATTCCCAGCTCCTTATTGACATTCTGAATGATCTCCGCGTTATTCTCGGCCTCGAGGAGGATATAGGTCTTCATCACTTCCAGAAGCTTCTCCGAGAGCCCATTCAGTTGCCCCGGCGCCTTGCCCACGAAATCGTTGGCCAGGAAATTATGAAACTCAATGTATTCCTTGTAGAGATTCGCCAGGTCAGGCCAGGACCAGGTTTCCTCATCATGAGGCGGTGCGTTCTGAAGATCCTGCGCCACGTTCGCCAATTGATGGGCGACCTCAGTCCAGATCGCGGCGTGCCTCTGGAAATATTTCGCACAGAAGACGATCCGGTCTAATTCCGCACTCATCGTGATTCCTCCATGATAGTGTTTGCCTCGGTGATCAGCTGCCGAAAACGCCGTACCACGGGATCGGCGACCTCGACAGTGGCGGACGCGGGGTTGGCCAATGCCGCGACGATCGTGTCGGTCAGCCTGGTACTTACGGTCTGGACCGGCGAATCCCGCAGCCATGCGGCATCGACGACCAGGTCATCCAGGCCGTCTCGTTCCTCAGCCCGAGCCCATACCGAAACCCCGGCCGGCGCCTCGGGAATCTCTCGGGTGTCGGGAATCAGGGTCCCCGCATCCCGGCGCCGTTGAATCTCTGAGAGGACATCCAGCGCCTCCCGGGTCTTGTCCCATGCCAGTTCCGCCACATCATCGGGCAGGAAACGCGGCTCATAGTCCTCGTGGGCGACCGGCTGTTGGGATCGGATCGTCACCTGCGTGATCTGGATGCTCGTCAGCACTTCCTGGGTCAGCTGCTCCGCTGTCAGGTGGCGCTGCCATCCGGATCGGACCGAGACCGAGACGAAACGATCCTCAACGAAAACATACGACGTATAACCGCTGATACCGGTGATCCGCACGGTCGATCCCGTGGCCTCCGTCACCAGCGGGAAGGACTCGTCGAAGGTCGTCATGCAGGTGACCCTAGCACCGCTCGGGTGTCAGGAAGAGGGCCCTGTAGAGAATTCCCGCCCGGCCTCCCAGCCCTTCGTCAGGGTTCAGACATATCATGGTCTTTTTGGATCGTGACAATTCCCGTTTTCCCGTCGCAGAGCCCGTTGGGGCCCCGACATCAGCATGACGAGGAGCTGACCCAGCACCGTCAGCCGGCCCGGGAGGAGCTACGGCTCTGCCCTGTCTCGGAACAGCACAGCCCGGTCGGCGCCGACCTGTCAGTGGTCGGTGAGAGAGTGAGATCTGCTGGTCGGCAGGCGACTAGGGCAGGCTCGCAAAGGTAGGGACGGATGGGGATCCTCGACCGCTTCTCCCCGGCTACCGCTGCCTGGTTCCGGGCCAGCTTCCCCGGCCCGACCCCCGCGCAGCAGGGGGCCTGGGAGGCGATCTCGTCAGGTGCGCACACCCTGGTCGTGGCGCCGACCGGCTCCGGAAAGACCCTGTCGGCCTTCCTATGGGCGATCGACCGGCTGTTGTCACGGCCGGCGCCCGAGGCAGGCTGCCGGGTGCTGTACGTGTCACCGCTGAAGGCGCTGGCGGTCGACGTGGAGCGCAACCTGCGCTCGCCGCTAGTCGGGATCGAGCACGTGGCGCGGCGGCTGGGGCAGCAGACGGCGCCGGTACGGGTGGCGGTCCGCTCCGGCGACACCCCGGCCGATGAGCGGCGGCGATTCAACCGGGACCCGGCCGAGATCCTGATCACCACCCCCGAATCGCTGTTCCTGTTGCTGACCTCGGCGGCCCGTACGGCGCTGACCCAGGTGGAGACGGTGATCCTGGACGAGGTGCATGCGGTGGCCGGAACCAAACGCGGTGCTCACCTAGCGCTGAGCCTGGAGCGGTTAGACGCGCTGCTGCCGGCCCCGGCGCAGCGGGTCGGGCTGAGCGCCACGGTCCGGCCGGTGTCTGAGGTGGCCCGGTTCCTGGCCGGGGGCCGGCCGGTCACCACCGTTACCCCGCCCAGCGAGAAACGCTGGGACCTGCAGGTGGTGGTCCCGGTGCCGGACCTGGCCGACCTGGGCACGGCCACGCCTGCCGCAGGCGGGTCTGACCCACGCCACGGTGTCTCGGTCTGGCCGTACGTCGAGCAGCGGATCGTGGATCTGGTCTCACAGCACCGCTCCACGCTGGTCTTCGCTAATTCTCGGCGGCTGGCCGAGCGGCTGACCAGCCGAATGAACGAGATCTGGGCCGAGCGTACGGGACCGGCCCCACCGATGCCCGAGGCGACCACACCATCCTTCAGCGACCTCGAGGAGACGACCGGCTCCCCGCCGGGCCAGACGCCCCGGGCTGGCCCGCCGGCCCAGGTGATGGGGCAGGCCGGATCGTCGACCGGGGCGGCGGCGCTGCTAGCCCGGGCCCATCACGGCTCGGTGTCGCGCGAGCAGCGGACCCAGACCGAGGACGACCTCAAGGCCGGCCGGCTACCGGCGGTAGTGGCGACCTCGTCGCTGGAATTGGGGATCGACATGGGCGCGGTGGACCTGGTGATTCAGGTAGAGGCCCCGCCGTCGGTAGCTTCCGGGCTACAGCGGGTGGGCCGGGCCGGGCACCAGGTCGGGGCGGTGTCGCGGGGCGTGCTGTTCCCGAAGTTCCGCGCCGATCTGGTCTCGACCACGGTGATCGTGGAGCGGATGCGCCAGGGCGCGATCGAGCAGACCACGGTGCCCGCCAACCCGCTGGATGTGCTGGCCCAGCAGGTGGTGGCGATGTGCGCCCTGGACGACTGGGCGGTCGACGACTTGCTCGGGCTGCTACGCCGCTGCGCCCCGTACGCGAGCCTGACCCGTCCGATATTGGAAGCGGTCTTGGACATGCTGAGCGGGCGCTACCCCAGCGACGACTTCGCCCAACTGCGACCGCGGCTGGTCTGGGACCGGATCAGCGACACCCTCTCCGGGCGGCCCGGGGCGCAGCGGCTGGCGGTTACCAGCGGCGGCACGATCCCAGACCGGGGACTCTTCGGGGTCTTCCTGGCCGGCGGCGACGGCCCCGGGCGGCGAGTCGGGGAGCTGGACGAGGAGATGGTGTACGAGTCACGGGTAGGCGACACCTTCACCCTCGGCAGCTCGACCTGGCAGATCAGCGACATCACCCACGACCGGGTGCTGGTGGTCCCGGCCCCGGGGGCGCCGGGACGGCTGCCGTTCTGGCACGGCGACGCGCCGGGCCGCCCGGCAGAGTTGGGCCGGGCCCTCGGCGGTCTGGTCCGCGAGCTGGGTGGGCTGTCCCCGCCGCAGGCCCGGCAGCGGCTGGCGGCGGCCGGCCTCGACGACTGGGGGTGCGACAACCTGCTCGGCTACCTGGCCGAGCAGCGGGAGGCGACCGGGCAGGTACCCGACGACCACACCATCGTGGTGGAACGGTTCCACGACGAACTCGGGGACTGGCGGGTGGTGGTGCATTCCCCGTACGGGCAGCCGGTGCACGCCCCGTGGGCGCTGGTGATGGCCGGGCAGCTGCGGCAACGGTACGGGATCGACGTACAGGCGATGCCGGCCGACGACGGGATCGTGCTGCGGCTGCCGCAGACCGGCGAGCTGCAGGAATGGGCAGAGCCGGAGCCGGTCTTCGACCTGGCCGGGGTGTTGGACGCGCTGCTACTGGACCCCGACCAAGTGACCGGGTTGGTTACCGAGCAGCTGGGCGGTTCGGCGCTGTTCGCGGCCCGGTTCCGAGAATGCGCCGGCCGGGCGCTGCTGCTGCCGCGGCGCCGGCCCGGGAAACGCCAGGCCCTGTGGCAGCAGCGGCAACGCGCGGCGCAGCTGCTGCAGGTAGCGTCGGGATATCCCAGCTTCCCGATCGTGCTGGAGACTGTCCGGGAATGCCTGCAGGACGTCTTCGACGTACCAGCTCTGGTCGATCTGCTGCGCCGGATCCGTTCCGGTCAGGTGCGGGTGGTGCAGGTAGAGACCCCGGCCCCGTCGCCGTACGCCTCGTCGCTGCTGTTCGGGTATGTGGCGCAATTCCTGTACGAGGGGGATTCGCCGCTGGCCGAGCGGCGGGCGGCAGCGTTGAGCCTAGACCCGGCCCTGCTAGCGCAGCTGCTCGGCGCCGGGGACGGGTTGGCCTTGGCAGACCTGCTGGACCCTGACGCCCTGACCCGGACCGAGGCTGAGCTGCAGCACCTGCTGCCTGAGCGGCAGGCCCGCGACGCCCACGACCTGGCTGATCTGCTGCGCACCATCGGCCCGTTGAGCGAGGCCGAATTGGCCCGGCGGCTGCGTAGCGGCACAGACCTGGCCGGGTTCCTGGCGCAGTTGGCGACGGCCCGCCGGGCGATCCGGGTGTCGGTGGCCGGCGAGCCGCGGTGGGCAGCGGTCGAAGACGCGGGGCGGCTGCGGGACGCGATCGGGACGGCGCTGCCGCCGGGGCTGCCGGAGGTCTTCACCGCCCCGGTGACGGACCCGCTCGGTGACCTGGTAGCCCGTTTCGCCCGTAGCCATGCGCCATTCACCGCCGCCGAGATGGCCGCCTGGCTCGGGGTCGGGGTCCAAGTCGCGCGGGACGCAGCCCGCCGGCTGGTCGCAGCCGGCCGGCTTACCGAGGGCGATCTGCGCCCCGACGGGTGGCGGTCCCAGGCTCACCAGCCGCCGCTCGATGAGGTCGCCGGGCCGCACTTCTGCGAGCCACAGGTGCTGGCCACGATCCGGCGGCGGTCGCTAGCGGCGCTGCGGGCCGAAGTAGAGCCGGTCACCGCGGCCGACTTCGCCCGGTTCCTGCCGGCCTGGCAGGGGGTGGGCGGGCAGACCCGGGGGGTGGACGGGGTGCTGCGGGCGGTGGATCAGCTGTGCGGGGTGGTGCTGGCGGCGTCGGCGGTAGAGACGCTGGTCTTGCCGGCGCGGGTGGCCGACTACCGGCCGGGGCTGCTAGACGAATTGCTCGCCGCCGGGGAGATCCTGTGGCAGGGGCATGGTGAAGTGGCCGGCGGGGATGGCTGGGTGTCGCTGTACCCGGCTGATCTGGCCCCGATGCTGCTAGCAGCGCCGCGGGAGGTGAGCGACGAGCTGGACCACAGGGTGCTCGCGGCGATGGCCGACGGCGGGGCGTACCTGGTGGGCCCGCTGGCCGCTGCCGTGGGCAGCGACCCGGCCGCCGTCACCGCTGCCCTGTGGCGGCTGGTCTGGGCCGGCAGGGTGACGACGGCCAGTTGGGCGCCGCTGCGGGCTCGGATGGGGTCCGCGACGACCACCCACGCCGCCCGGACGCCGCCGCGCCGGTCGCGGTACGCCCGTACCGGGATCCGTCTGGGTCTTGGCCGCCCGGCGGGGATCTTGCCCCCGACCGGGAGTGGTCGCTGGTCGCTACTGGCGGACCCTGGCGGGGCCGAGCGGACTGCGGCCGGCCTGGCCCGCGCCGAGGTGCTACTGGACCGGTACGGGGTGGTGACCCGCGGCTCGGTCGCCGCCGAGCAGATCGACGGTGGTTTCGCCGCGGTGTACCAGGTATTGGCCGCCGCCGAGGAGGCCGGCCGGGTCCGGCGCGGGTATTTCGTCGAGGGGCTGGGCGCCTCCCAGTTCGGTGGTACCGGGGCGGTTGACCGGCTCCGGGCGATGGCCCGTCCACTGCCCGAGAACGGTTCGGGTACGGCCGTGGTCTTGGCCGCTGGTGACCCGGCGAATCCGTACGGTGCGGCGCTGGCCTGGCCGGAGCCCGGCGACGAGACCGGGCATCGGCCGGCCCGCAAGGCCGGGGCCGTGGTGGTGATGGTGGACGGGGACCTGGCCTTGTACCTGGAGCGCGGCGGGAAGACCGTGCTGAGCTTTAGCGACTCCCCTTCGGTCCTCGACCCGGCGGCTCGGGCGTTGGCGGAGATGGTACGCCGCGGCGGGCTGGGCCGGCTCACCGTTCAGCGCATCAATGGACGGTCGGTGATGATCGAATCTGGCCTGCTGGGCAAGGCTCTCGAGCAGGCCGGTTTCCGGCTCACCCCGCGCGGGCTGCGGCTGCAAGGTTGACCAGCAGACCAACCTATCTATGCATATACTTATGCGCATGCCCAGCAAGAACATCTATGTGGCCGAAGCGGACCTGGCGATGTTCTCCCGCGCCGCTGAGCTTGCCGGCGGGCTCTCGGCAGCCGTGGCGGCGGGTCTGCGGCTGTATCTGGCCCAGCACGACCGGGATCGACAGGAGCACCCTATGAAAACCATCACCGTTAACCTCGACCAGGGGCCCGTGACCGTCACCAAACGTTTCCAGGGCCGTCAGCTCCTGCGGTGGAGCCGAACCGAGGGCCTGCGGGTCTACAGCGCCCGGGTCTATCTCACGGCCCGGGGACAGTACGCCATCTACACCCGAGATGATCCTGACTGGTCGGCGGTCTCGAGCGGTGACGACGCCGATCCGGTCTGGGAGGACCCGGCCTGGAACGGACGGTGGTGGCAGCGGGGAGCCCGCGAGCTACGAGTCTTCGCCTCGATCGAGTCGATGGCGGGGCAGGTGCCTGAGGATCTGGTAGCCGCGGTACGGGCTCATCAGGACCAGCCCGAGATCGAGGATCTCGACATCTGATCCGGGGCGGTCCACATCACCAAACGCGGGCCAACCCGAGTCAACCCGTTCACCACAGCTGAAGGCAACCCACACCACAAGACGCGAACCCACGAGCACCACACATCCGTAGCGGAGCCAGTCGGCCGGGGCGTCTGCGAAGTAGAGCAGCCAGCCCCCCTTTCGGTGGCCGATCGTTACACCTGAACCACGTTCCGGGCCGCCTCGGCCTGCAAGTTCCCCTTTTCGGTGGCCGATCGTTCCCCCGGGCGACACGGGTGGGCCCGGCCGCGTCGGCCTAGGCGCTAGCCCGGTACGACGTCGGCCGGGGCGCGGGTGTGCTTCCCCTCATCACCCGCGCCGGGCCCTGTCCCCCATCCTTGCCCGCCTTCAGGCGGTCCGCTCCAGGTCTGAAAAACCCAGGTCTGTTCCCGCATTCTGGTGCCGCAAGCAGGATCCCCTCGACCAGTCGTGCGATGTGCTCCTAGGCCGGTGCCACGGGTCTAGGCCGCCAGCAGGTCTCGTTGACCGGCCAGCCGGCGTCTTCCCGCCGAGCACCGCCACCTCACGGTAGTCGCCGACAGGCCCAATGCCCGCGCTGCCTCGGCGCTGCTCAGCCCGACCACGTACACCGCGTCCATTGCCTGCCGTACCGGGTCCGAGATGATCCCCAAGTCGACCGCCTCAATCAGCAGCCGCCGTACGCCCAGCACAGCCGACGGGCTGGCCCGACTCAGCGGCCGTAGCGGGGTCTGCTCCGCCAGAACATCCTTGCGGGCGTCCAGCACCAGATTGGCCACTACCCGGGCCGGGCGCCGAGCCAGCGGATAACTCAGGATCCGTACCCATAACGCGGCCAGGAGCGCCTCCAGCGGCAGGCGCCGGTCGCCGCTGCTGATCCGCAGCAGCAGCCGCAGCACCGACATCACCACCACCTGCCCGGCCAGATGATCGCCGGCCTGGGCTGCGCCGATCAGCCTGGCCAACCACGGGTCCCCTTCGACGCGGGCCCGAATCAGGGCCTCCTCGGCCGTGACCGGTTCGCGTTGTAGTCGCTGCTGCGCCACCGCCCGCCAGTCCGTCGTCAGGTGGGCCACCAGGCTGTCCTGGATCATCGCCATCCCTGTGCTCGTTCCATGGATCGAGCAAAGCAATCAGGTGTTGTCGGAACTGTTGTCGTAGCGGGGATGGGTGCTGTCGGTTGCCCAGGAGGTGCTGTCGCGTTGGGGTGAATGTTGTCCCAGGGTGGTCAGGTGTTGTCCACTACGGCTGGCGGGACATCCGGCGGCGGCCAGAGAGCGATCCGAAAATCCTGTTTGCTCGCGATCACCTCGGTCGGAACCGCCTCCAGCTTGAGATCGGGGGTGTCAGACTGGACTACCACCAAGATCCGATGCTCGAACATCACCGCCATCCGTGACGCCTGCGCCAACTGGTCCAGAAAGGACAAGGCCTCGGGACGGTGCCGAGACATGAAGTCGTCGTACACCCCGAGCACTAGTGCCATCCGCAGCCGCTCATCGCCGTACGGGGCGTCAGAGCGCCCCAGCTCGGACAGCCAGGTTCCCACCGTGTCCATGGTGCGCGGCAGTGACACCGGCATCGCCAACCCCTGCGCCAGTTCCGGCCCGGCGTCCAACGGGGTCTGCCATTTGCGGCAGTCGAAGGCGGCGATCCGGTAGGACCGGGCCTTGAGATCGGTCAGGACCGAACCCAGCACCCGTCGCTCGTGTACGAGCGCCACCGCGCCCCGAGCCAGCGAGGCAGGCGTCACGGAAGGCGTCGGTTCCATAGCGCTGGCCACGCTAGCGCACCTGGGCTCACCTGAACCCGGTCCTAGTGGAAGCCCTCATGAAGGAGGCCGAGGCCCGCACATCCGGGACTACCGGGCCCGGCCCGAATCGGGCTCGCGGCCAACCTGTTGTTCTGCATCCACGACCCAGATGGGTCACACGACATAAGCGCACAACAGCGGACGGAACACTCCCCGAGTCTGCTGAAGCAGGCCTCACACCCCTCGTTCGTCCGCTGTTGTGCGGTTCGCAGAGCATCTCGCATCAGCAGCCCGCCTGGGCCCGATCCACGCGAAAGTTACGCAACCGTAACCGTCTTGCCCCCAAGAGCGGCGCAGCAGCCCCGTGGCCTGTGGCAAGGTGAGTCGCACCACGTCTTGTGGCCAGAGAGCCCAGGGGGTTGCTGGGGACGGCCCGCAGCCCCCTGGAGCTGTTCCTAGGCCCGGATCCGGGCCGATTCCGTACCGCGGTCGAACCGTTCGGTCCCGATCCGCCCGCTGGTCGCAACAAACCACAGCCCGAGCACCCCGTACCCGACAGCCAGGCCCACAAAGACCACCAGTGACGCCCCCTCCGGGGGCAGGATCGCGGCTGCGATCACCGCCGCCACCACCTGGGCGCCGTTGAAGATCATGTCGTACAACACGAACACCCGCCCTTTGTAGGTGTCCTCGATATGCGCCTGGACCAGGGTGTCGGTGCAGATCTTGAACGACTGCGCCACCAGCCCGAGCAGGAATGAGGCCGCCACCAGGGTCACAGGTCGCAGAATCGAGCCGGGTACGGCCTGGAAGACCGTCGCAGCCAGGCAGAGCACCACCATCCAGCGGCGGACCCCGTGACGGGCCGCCATCGGCGGGGTCAACGCCGAAGCCAGCAAGAAACCGGCCGTGGTCGCCCCGGCCCACAAGGCCAGGTCACGGGTCGCCGCCGCGACCTGGTCGACGGCGTGAAAGTGGTTGCGGTAGATCAGGATCGTCCCCACCATCGCAATCCCCCACAGCACCCGCTGCAATCCGATCGTGACCAGCCCGATCCCGGCCGGGCGGCGATGCGCCAGGTGCCGTACGGCGGCCTGCAGCCCGACCAGTACCTCGCGGGCACTGCGGTGATGCTCGTGATCGGGACCCAGTTCGGGCCGGGCGAAGCGGCTCGCCAAAAACGAGGCGACGGCGAACCCGGTGGCGGAGACGACGAAGCCGAGGGCGTCGGCCTGGTACGTCTGCCAGACCTGGCCGACGCTGCTGCGCAGCCCCAACACCACCGCGCCGCCGATCAGCACCCCCAGCGGCCCGACCAGCGGCATGATCGTATTCGCCGACAGGTATTCTTGTGGCTCGATGGTGTGCGGCAGCGCCGCTGAGATCGTCGCCATCACGAACCGATTCAGGCTAAGCGCGATCAGCGCCACCGCCATGATTGCCAGCTGCACCGGGCCAGATCGGTCCCCGGTCGCCACCAGGGCTGAGATCGTCAGGGCCAGCCCAACCCGAACCAGGTCCCCGACCAGCAGGATCTGCCGGCGTGACCAGCGGTCGATGACGATGCCGACGAACGGGCCGAGGACCGAGAACGGCAGCAGGGTGATCGCTAGCACCATCGCGATCGACCAACCGTCCGGCTGCTGGTACGGCGAGAGCAACACGTACGAGGCGAGGCCCACCTGGAGGCAGCCGTCCGCGGCCTGGGTGATCACGCGCAGCAGCAGTAGCCGCCGGAACCGAGGATGACGCCACAACCGGGTCACGCTCTGAAAGACCGGCGCCTGCACGCCACCGATGCTACTGGCCCGGGCGCAGGGACCGCGGGCCTCGGTTGACGCCGAAGCCGCCGCCCTAGGAACTACTGGCCCGGGCGCAGGGACCGCGGGCCGATTACAGCCACCCCCAGGGGGCGAACCCGGGCCCGCAAGCCTCGGTCCGCCGTACCGAGCGTGACCGCGTAGCCGGCGGCGACCAGCTCCCGGCACCGGGCAACCAGCTCGTCATCGCCGCAGCCGGGGGCATGCACCACCTGGATCCCGGTGCCCGGACCGGATGCGGGCACCCCGGCCCGGGCGGCGCCCTCCAACACCACCACGATCAGGTCCCACCGTCCGCCGGGGCCGGGATCGCGCGACAGGTCGTCCACCAGCCGCCGGGCAGCGCCGGCCCGGTCGCGCCACCAGCCGTTAGGAACGGACCCGACCACATTCGCCGCATCGACCACCAGTGCCTGAAGCATCGACTATTCGGTATCCCTAGTCTGGCGGTCCACGACTGAATCGACCCACTGTGCGGTGGTGAGCCCGGTCCCATCAAGGTCCAGCGCCGACATCACCACCCCCAGGATCGCGTCGGCGGCGAAGTTCGGACCGGCATAGTCCGATGACGGCGAATGCTCATTGTCGATCCGATGCCGCAGCACGAGACCGTCCAGGAGACACTGCAAGGCCAGGGCCAGGCTGTCCAGGGTCCAGCCCGGCCGCAATTGGACGCCCACCATCTCGAGCACCTCGGCGTACACCTGTTTCCACCGCTCGTGCTCGTCGCGGCTGAAATGCACCAGCGCCTCGTACAGGTTCGGATGGTGACTCATCATCGGCGCGATGTGCGCCAGCAGAAGACTGCGCGGGTTAGCCAGCAGCTCCCGCAGCAGTCGGGCCACAAACCGGTGCACCCGTTCGCTGGCGGGGTACCGCTCATCCAGGAGAATCTGCCGGGCTGCGTACGCCTGCGGCGCGGACAGCCCGTGGCTGTCGCGGTATTCCAGGCAGTAGAGCACCAGATCCCGTACGAAGTCGTCGCGGGTCACCCAGCGGTTCCGGAAGGAGGTCCGGCTGACCTCGCTCTCCTCGTACGCCATCCGGATCACGTCTTCGAGCCGGAGCCAGGCCAGCGCCGCGGGGAACTTGATTGCCCGTAGCCGAGGCGGCAACGGCACCCCTTTCTCGCTGAGGGCGGCATCCAGCAGATAGGCACCGGCCCGCAGGAATTGTTCAGCGGTCGCATCATCGCGGCGTGCAGCAGGACGTGGACTCATGATCCCTATCGTGCCGATCTGCCCTCGCTTTGGCGAGGGCGGGCTCGGCTTGATCGTCGTCACCTTCGTGAAAGGCCTGCTTACGGCGAGAAGACGGGCCCGACCCTCTTCAGGCCTCAGCAGGCTAAGCGGAGAGAATCGACCACCGGGCGTTCAATCTGAATGATCAGGCCGGCCTGGGGGCTCCACCCGCGCCAGCGCAGCCGCCCATCCCGGGCCGGAAGACACTGGAATTCGACCGGGACGAACGCCCCCAGGGCCTCGTCCAGGCTGGCGAAACGGCCAACCAGACGCAGCGCATCCGCTTCCTGATCGACGGGCCAGGGGCGGCCGGCGTACACGACGTATCTCTTCATGACGGTCACCTCCGTCTCTTGGATCGACAGGCCAGCAAGGCCGAGAGCACCCGACAGATCTGCTCATGGACGGTCACCTCCGTTGCTGGCCTGAAGAGCATCGTTGCCGATCTTGGGCGATTTGACAAGAGCGGATGCCGTGACTGATACGGCCCCGGGAGGCCGCGGCCCAGCGGTCTCGCCGATAGACTGCGGCTGTCCCGGCTTGGGGGACGCAGAACGACGGTGGGACATGTATGGCGAAGCAGATCATCCCAGCGACCCTTCGGGAGGTGATGGCCCGGCCGGATTTCCCGCGGTGGGCGCTGACCGCGGCCGCTGTCGTCGCTCTCGTTGGTGGCTTGACGGCGGCCGGCCTGCTGGGGGGTGAGCCGATCAGCCGGCACGGGGATCTGACGGAGACCTCGAGCCTGCTGGCCCCGGCCGCCCCAGCGCTGCGGATCTGGGTGGTCCTGGGGGTTCTGTTCGCCCTGTACGTGGCCTGGCAGTGGCTGCCGGTGGCGTCGGACCAGGCCCGGGCCCAGGCCAGTTGCTATCCGGCGACGGGGGCCCTGTTCCTGGCCGGGCTGTGGTTTGTGATGGCCCTGGCCGGTGGGGTCTTTCTCTGTGCCCTGCTGTCGGTGGGGCTGGTGGTCTGTCTGGCCTGGGGGCTGGCGAGGATGCGGTCGTTGCCGTCAACGTTCGGGGTTCGGCATCTCACCCAGGCCCCATTCGCGGTAGGGCTGGGTTGGGCCATGATCGTCTGCCTGAGCAGTATCGGCTCGCTGCTGGCGACGTGGGGGTCTAGGGCCTTCTGGATGAGCGCCGACGTCTGGGCGATGCTGGCCGTGATCGGGCTGCTGGGGACGGGGATGGCCCTGATCCGGTATCTGCCGGGGCGGTTGTACACCGCGCTGGGCTTGGCCTGGGGACTGCTCTGGTTGGGATATGCGCGCCTGCTGCGCAGCCCCCGTTCGATCCCGGTGGCGCTGGTGGCGGGGTTAGCGTCCGGCCTGATCGTGATCTCTGCGGTTGCGGTCTTCCTCTGGGTACGGACCCGGGCCCGTCACGGATAGTTCCTACCTGGACGCGTCCACCGAACAATCACAGACACACCCAATCCCGAACACACCAACGGGCACACCAACCAAAACCAAGGCCGAGCAGCAACGCTCCTAAGGGTTATGCCCGCTCCTGTGCACCGCACATCACACGAACAACCCCCACCCATCCGCAGCCACCGAACAATCACAGACACGACCGATCCCGAACACACCAACGGGCACACCAACCAAAACCAAGGCCGAACAGTGATGCCCCTGAAGGTTATGCCCGCTCCTGTGCACCGCAGATCACACAGACACCCCCACCTACCCGCAGCCACCGAACAATCACAGACACGACCGATCCCGAACACACCAGCGGGCACACCTACCAAAACCAAGGCCGAGCAGCAACGCCCCTGAAGGTTATGCCCGCTCCTGTGCACCGCAGATCACAACGAAGAGGACCAGAGTCGACGACCCCAGCCAGGAGCTCAAACACACCAACGGGCGGTACCCCGAAGGGAACCGCCCGTTGGCGTTGGGCGGGACAACTGCCCGCCCGGGTGCCCGCGCTGGTACGTCGTGGGGGGGTGCGAAGCCCAGTGCGCGCAGCTCTGGTCAGGCCATGGCGCCTACCGCTGTTGGTTTCCATCCTGGGAAGACCGGCGCTATCTCGGCCTCAGACAGACCGAAACGTTTCATGCAGACCTCGGCCAGCAGGTCGCGGTAGTCGTTGGTACCCGGCACGTCGCCCTGGTCGAGGGTGGCCAGGCCTTCCCAGCGGCCCTTGAGACCACCCTTGACGCCGGCGCCCATCACCATGGCGACCCCGCCGTGGCCGTGGTCGGTACCGCCTGAGGCGTTCTGCTCCACCCGGCGTCCGAATTCGCTCATCACCAGGACCGTGGTGGTGTCCGTCGCCGGACCGAGGTCCTTGAGGAAGGTCGCCAGCCCTTCGGCCAGCCCTTGGGTCAGCTTCATGAAGTCGCCCTCGGTGGCCGTACCCATCTGGGTGTGCATGTCCCAGCCGCCCAGGTCGACGGTCGCCACCCGAACCCCCTGCCCGGTCCGGATCAGCGATGCAAGCGCCGCCAATGACTGGCCCCACGCATTGTCGGCATAGCCGCGGGCCTTCGGCTCGGCCTCTGACGCTGCCAGCCGCCCGGTGACATCGCTGGCGGCCAGCGCCACCAACGCCACCCGCGACAGCGGATGGTCAAGCCCGGTGTACAGCTTCTCTAGGGCCTTACGGGTGGGCCCAGCCAGTTGCTCGTTGCCCTCGATGGCGAATTTCTTCAGGCTGCGCATCATCACCGGCGAGTTGTCACCCAGCATCGAGCGCGGCGCGGCCGTACCACCACCGATCGCCCGGAACGTGGTCCCCGGGCCGAGTACGGTCAGCAGCCGGTCCAGCCAGCCAGCCTGGCCGCCAACGTTCGAAGCGCCGCCGCGTTCCAGGCAGTCTTGGGCCTGGAAATGGCTCCGGGTCAGGTTCGGGGTCGAGATCCCGGGTACCGCGGCCAGCCGGCCGGCCTCCACTAGCGGTTTGAGTGCTGCCAGGGACGGGTGGAGGCCGAAGCCGCGGTCGAAGCCGATCAGCGAGCCCTGCCGGATCGCGACGGTCGGGCGGGCCTTGAGCAGGGTCTGATCCTCGACCGGGACGACCATCGACAGGCCGTCCATCCCGCCGCGCAGGAAGACCACGACCAGGGTCCCGGTCGACAGGCCGGCGCCGTACGCGACCCGGGTGGTTACCAGCTGGGAGCCGATCGCCGCGACCCCAACTCCCATGCCGCCGGCCAGCAGCCGGCGCCGCGTGAAGCCCTTCGACCAGAGCTGGTCACGTTCGTCCGCCTGCTGCTGCTGGACTTCGGCCATGGCGCGAAGCCCGGCGTCTACGGTGGTCGGGCCCAGGCGTTGCCAGTCCGGGCAGTCGGGGTGAAGCGAGGTAATCGGGCTGTACCCGGTGGTGTTCATGGTGATGTCCCTTCGGGTCAGCGAGCCTGGAAGTAGAGCGAGTCGAGGACCAGCGCGGCGATCTGGGAGGCCTTCCACTCCTGCCCTGTGGTGGGGGACGAGTCAGAGCCGCCGACGAAGTCGACCAGGGCGGCCCGGCGTTCGGCGGGCAGCGTGGCGCCGAGGAGGAAGGTGCAGATCCGGTCCACCCAGGCGCCGATCGTCTCCCCGGACTTCGGCTTGAACTCCTCGGCGGCGGTCAGTGGTTTCATCCCGTCAAACCAGCCCTCGGCCAGGCCCCGGTGGGTGGACCAGCGTTGCAGCATCTGGCCGGCCGCCTCCCAGGCGGCCGCCACGTCGGGGTAGCCGTCCGGCGGAGTCCACCCCAGCGGGGCGTTGCCGGCGTCCCAACTGCGCCAGTACAGGGAAATGACCGCCTTCCGGGCGGCTGCCGGGTCGGGCAGCGGGATGTCGAGGGCGCGGGCGCTGGCCACCAGATCCTCGACCGGGCGGCGGGTCTTCTGCCCGACCGCGGCCCAGAACTCGTCGGAGGCGAACAAGGCCCGCAGCACCGGCACGATCGCGGTATCCGAGTCCAGGTAGGTCTTGGCGAGCCGGTCGACCAGTTCCTGCGGCGGTTGGTCGCAGACGAATCGGACGGCGAGTTTACGGGCCACCGTCTTGGCGGTGGCCGGCAGCGTCGCCAGGTACGTGAGATACCGGTCGCCCATGTCGAGGCCCTGGTCGGCGGCGGTGTTGGGGTCGGTGAAGCCCATCACGGTGACCTGTCCGACGTAATGCCGGTCGGGTTTGTACTGGAAGGTCTGCGGGGTGTGGTCGACGCCACGCCCGGACAGAATCCGGGCCGAGTTCACCACGTCCTGCTCGGTGTAGCCGCCGGTGACGCCGACGGTGTGCAATTCCAGTAGTTCCCGGCCGAGGTCCTCGTTGACGTGTTCCCGGGTGGACTGGTCGTTGTTGAGGTACGTCAGCATCGCCGGGTGCCGCAGCGCCGCCAGCAGCATGTCGCGGTATTTCCCGTACGCGTGTTTGCGGATCACCTGGTGGTGGTAGTCCGGGCCGCAGGCCCACAGGCTTTCGGAAGGGGTGGTGCAGTTGAGCAGGTTGGCGAAGACGTCGACCACGATCTCGTACAGCTGCCGGCTGGAGAAGATCCAGCGGCCGAGGACCATCTGGGCAACCTCGACCTGGCGGTCCCAGGAGTACCGCGGGATCGCCCCGAGCACCTGGGAGATGGAGGTGCCTTCACGGTTGAATTGTCCGGCGATCGCGTCGCCCATGGGGTCTGGGACCTGGGTCAGCTGCCCCTCGAGCCAGGCGTCAATCCCGACTCGGTTCAGGTCGGCCCGGTCGCTGGGGCGCGGGCCGAAGGTCGCCCGGCGTAGCAGGTGTTCTTTGGCCTGCGCGTCGCTGAGTTTGCCGGCCGCGCCGAAGACGGTGGCCTTTTGTACGGCGCGGGCTGCGGCGGCGGAGGCCGCCTGGTCACGGGCCTGGGGCTGCGCCCCGGTCGCTGGGGCCGCGGTCGTCAAGGTTGCGCTCGCCGGGGCCGGGGTCGACGAGACCGGGGTTGACGGGATCGGGCTTGCGCTGGCGGCGGCCGACGAGGTGGCCGCGGTGGCGCTGGCAGCCGTGGCCACGGTACGGGCGGCAGCCTGGGCGGTGGAGGACGCCTTGCCGGCGGTGGTGGCCGCGCTGCTGGCAGCAGCGGTACCCGTACCGGCAGCGGGGGCTGCAGGTGCGGTACTGGCCGCAGCGGCCCGGTATTCGAGCGGTTGCGGGGCCTGCTGTTGGGTACGGCCGGTCAGGGCGGCGCTTTCGTCCCGGTCGGCCGCGTCGGCGCCGTCTTGGGGGCGGACCAGGCGTAGGGCGCCGGGGCTGGGCTGTGGCACCGGGGAGGCGGTACTTGACACTGGACCGGTCGCGGCTGAGGTCGAGCCCGGCAGGGTCGGGCCGGTCGTACCGGAACCGGTCGGCCCGCCGCTGGTCCGTACCGGTGGGGCCCCGGCGCCCGACGACTGCGACGAGCAGGCGGCGAGGCCGACGGTGGCGGCGCCCACGGTCACGGCGGCTCGGAATAGGCCCCGGCGTGATCCGGGCCTGGACTCAACTTCTGGAGACTCAGTCACACGTCGCTCCTGTGCTGGATCGAGACGCCCTCGCAGCGGGTCCGGGTTCATCCCACGTGCATCGTGGGGGCCTGCATGAACACCGGACCCGAGATCGAGGCGAACTCTGGATGTCTGCCTTGGGGGTATGTCTGAGACCGATTCTTACAGATTCTCAGGCTTTTCTCAAGCGGGCTTGGCCAAGCTGCGACACGCCACGACTGTCTGCCGGGCTCTCAAGGATTCGGTAGATATCTGGATACGGTCACAGCGTGGACCCGGTGATCAACCCGTACGCCCCGGGAGCGGGGCAGCGCCCGCCGCAGCTGGCCGGGCGTGATGAGCAGCTGCGACAGTTCGACATCGTGCTGGAGCGGATCGCCCGCGGCCGCCCGGAGCGGTCGCTGGTGTTGACCGGGCTGCGGGGGGTCGGCAAAACCGTCCTACTGAATGCGATGCGCTCGGCTGCGGTCCGCGCCGGCTGGGGCACCGGCAAGCTCGAGGCCCGCCCCGAGCAGGGGCTGCGCCGTCCGCTGGGGGCCGCGCTGCATATGGCGGTCCGAGAGCTGGGCCACCCCGACCCGACCCAGGTGTTGGGGGTACTGAAGGCTTTCGTGGAGCGTGACGCCCCCCGGGGGGCCAAACCGTCGGACCGGTGGCAGCCGGGAATCTTGGCGCCCACGGTGAGCGGACGGGCTGATTCTGGCGACATCGAGATCGACCTGGTGGAGCTGCTGAGTGACCTAGCGGGCCTGGCGGCGGACCGGGAACGCGGGATCGCGGTCTTCCTCGACGAGATGCAGGACTTGGGCCCGCAGGATGTCTCGGCGCTGTGCGCTGCGGTGCACGAAATCGGGCAGATGAGCCTGCCGTTGGTCGTGGTGGGGGCCGGGCTGCCGCATCTGCCCGCTGTTTTGTCGGCCTCCAAGTCTTATTCGGAGCGCCTCTTCCGCTACCACCGGATCGACCGGCTGAGCCGGGAGGCCGCCGATCAGGCCCTGGTCTCCCCCGCCGCCGAGGAGGGGGTCGACTGGGCACCGGAGGCCCTAGAGGCGATGTACCAGGTGACCGGCGGCTATCCGTACTTCGTGCAGGCGTACGGGAAGGTGATCTGGGATGCGGCGCCCACCTCCCCGATCACGGCCGACGATGTTCGGGTCGGGGTGCCCGAGGCCGAGGCAGAGCTGGCCGTCGGTTTCTTCGGTTCCCGGTACGAGCGGGCTACCCCAGCTGAGCGGGACTATCTGCGGGCGATGGCCGAGGCGGATGCTGACGAGTCATCGGTGGCGACTGCCGAGGTGGCCCGGATCTTGGAGCGCACCCCGCAGTCAGTCTCCCCGGCCCGGGATGCGCTGCTCAAGAAGGGACTGGTGTACGCCACCGAGCGCGGCCGGATCGCCTTCACTGTTCCACATTTCGGACGATACCTGCGTACCGTGTCCTGACCTGAGCGGGGCGCCGAGCGAGCTCACCGTAATGCCGGCTAAGACCGGATTTGAACGATCCAAAACTGGCGACCCGTCATCCTCAACGGATCTCGTCGCCGAGTCGATAGTCGGAATCAGTGTCGATAGGCCATGGCGGACGGCCTCGGGCGGTCCCTTCCCGAGCGGCTCCGGCGCGGCCGCGATCTCACCATCTGAGAGCCCGGAGTGGAGACCTCGCGGTGACCGGTCCGGGGGCCGTTATCGAGGCGAAGTCGCTGTGTGGCTGGGGAGATCACATGATTGCGGCCGATGCAAGTCCGCTCCCGAGATCTGTGGATAGATTCTCTGATTGACTCACTTATCCACAACTGTGACCCCCGCCCTTTTGGATCAGCCGACGTATGCGTCATGATGCTGTCCTGAGCCCACCCCCGCGAGGAGGAACAGCATGTCGAAGACGTCTCTGCCTACCCAGGTACGGGTCCGGCGCCGCCCATGCCTGGCTTGGGGATCGTCGTCAACCGTTGTAAACGGGCCGCGCCAGCTGACTGCCCAACTGGCGCTGACGACAGGCGCCGTCCGGCAGGGCAACATGACCCGGGTGCCGTGATGCCGGTCATCCTGCTGGTCAGCGCCTCGGGTTCTCCCGGGGTCACCGCGACCGGGATCGGCTTGTGTATGGGATGGCCAGGCGGGGCCTTGCTGGTCGACGCTAACCAACATCCCACCCAGGCGATCCTGGCTGGCTATTTGCACGGCATCCATACCAGCCCGACGGGCCTGCAGGGTCTGACTCAGGCTGCGCGGGAGGGACGGGCCCTGGCTCCGCTGCTGCCGACGACGACCATGCCGCTGACCACGGACGGCCGCTGCCAGTTCCTGCCAGGTTTCACGAACCCTGGCGCAGCCACCGTGTTTGCTCCGCTCTGGCCGCGTTTGGCGCAGGCCCTGGTCGAGAGATCCCGGGACGGGGTCCCGATCATGGTCGACATCGGTCGGATCGGCGCCGATGGGCCGCTGCCGGGGCTGATCGGCTCGGCTGATGTGGTGCTGGTCGTGACCCGGGCCCATCTGCCGGCGTTGGCGGGGTTACGGATCCATCTGCCGATCCTGCAGGAGGTGGCTCAGCGCGCCCAGAGCACTGCCCTGGTGGGGCTGCTGGTCATCGGGCCGGGCCGCTCGTACTCGATCGACGACATCGAGAAGATGTTCGGGCTGTCGGCCTGGATAAGTCTGCCGTACGACCCGGAGGCGGCGGCAGTGCTGGCCGAGGGGGCCGCGCCGCCACGAAACTTCCCGGATAGCCATCCCTATGTCCAGGCGTTACGGGAGGCAGTGACGGTGATCACGAATCGGATCCAGCAGCGGCAACTGCGAATTGAGGGGGCGGCATGAACCTGCCGCTGCCAGGCATTCCCCTGTTCCGAGAGCCGGTCCAGCCGTCGGCTACGGTCCCGCCGGCCGCCGCCACGTCGGTCGCTGTGATGCCGGTCGCGCCGCCGGCGCCTGATGACGGTTCGGTGGACTGGGCCCAGGTAATCCGGTTGCGGCGGGAGGCGGCGGCGCAGATCAGCGACGCCCTGCAGAACCGCCTCGAAGACGCCGGGCCGTTGACGCGCGAGGATCGGCTGCTGATGGGCCGGTCGGTGATCCGGGGGGTGGTCAGGGCCCATGCCGAGGCGATCGCCGCCCAGGGCGAGGCGTTGTGGCCGCCTGAGCTGGAACAGCAGTATGTGGATGTTGTCGAGAACGCGGTCTTCGGCTATGGGCGGATGCAGCCGCTGTTCGAAATGCCCGATGTGGAGAACATCGAGATCAACGGGCATGAGAACGTACGGGTGCAGTACGCCGACGGCCGCCGCCTGCCGCATGCGCCGGTCGCTGACAGCGACGAGGAGCTGGTGGAAACGATCCGGTTCCTAGGGGAGGCGGCGAATCCGTCGCGACCGTTTGACGCGGCGCATCCGACCATGACCTTGGCTTTGGGGAACCGGTTCCGGCTGCACGCGATCGGCTTCGGGTTGTCGTATCGGCCCAGTATCACTATTCGCCAGCACATTCTGACCACGGTGACCCTGCCGGATCTGGTGGCCCGCGGGATGCTGCCCGAGGAGGTGGCCCGTTTTCTGCATGCTGCGGTGTTGGCCCACAAGTCGGTCGTGATCGCCGGCGATCAGGGAGCCGGTAAGACCACCTTCTTGCGGGCGTTGATCGCGGCGATCCCGCACCATGAGCGGTTCGGAACGATTGAGACTGACTATGAACTGCTGACCCACCTGCAGCCGGGCCGCGAGAACGTGGTGGCGCTGCAGGCCCGGGCCGGGATGGGTGAGCAGGTCAATGGTGAGGTCATTGGCGCGGTGACGGTGGCGGACCTGATCCCCGAGGCGCTGCGGCAGAACCTGGCCCGGATCGTGGTCGGGGAGGTCCGGGGGGTCGAGGCGGGCGCCATGTTCGAGGCGATGCAGGCCGGCGCCGGTTCGATGAGCACCACCCATGCCCATTCGGCGTCGTCGATCATGGACCGGTTGGCGGCCCGGGTGGCGCAGGGTCGGGTGTTGTCGATGCCCGAGGCCTACCGGCAGATCGCCCACAACCTGCATCTGTTGGTGCATATCCAACTCACCGACGACACCTGGCGCGGCGGGCTGCGCCGGCGGGAGGTCACCGAGATCCGCCAGCTCACTGGGGGTCTGGAGTCTGACCGTCCGAGTACCCATCTGGTCTACCGCAAGACCCCCATCGGGCATGAGTTCCGTCCCGATCCGGAGTTCCTGGCCGACCTTGCCCCCTACGACTTGGCCTGGGGTATGTGATGACCGAGGTGATCCTGCTCCAGGCGATGAGGGCGGGCCTGCGCCAGATCCCGCGGCCGACGCCGCCCCCTGCTGCGCTGAGACGGGCCGTGGCCTGGGAACCCAGCCGCGCCGGCCCCCGGTAATCGACGGCCCGGCGGCCCGGGCGCTGGTCATAGACGACACGAGAGGAGGCAAAAGGAGGGTGGAATGGTGATTTCAGCTTGCTTAAATCAGGATTTGAACGATCAAACCCACAATCAGATAGGCGCCTTCTCAAAGATCTCGGTGACTTCCCCGAAAAGCTTGCATGACGGCGCTAGAAGTGGAAAACTGATCGTGTCCTCACAGAACCCGAAGGGAGGATCAGATGAGCAGGGCAAGGTTCACGCCCATGGCAGCCGTGGCGCTACCCATAGTGGGCCGCCCCTCATCGAGCAGCACCCCGCGTCCGACCCTGCCGTACTACTGCACCACCGGGCAGGCTGACCCTAGGACGACGCCAGCCCCGGCCGCCGTTCGTATCCCCAGCCACCCAGAAACCCAGCCCCCAGAAACAGAACATCCTGAAAGGAGTGATGAGATGAACAGAACCTGGCTCATCACTATCACC
>CALIWR010000018.1 GCA_938046585.1 uncultured Propionibacteriaceae bacterium
TGGCTGGGCTGAGCGTTTCTCGTCGCTCGTCGTCCAGACGGGGTGCTCCACGGCCGGCAGTAGCCCCGGCTGGGGTCGGGCTCTGGGCCCGACCCCAGCCCCTACATCACAGAAACAGCAGGATGAGGCTGATCATCGCAATCCCGTGGGTGATCACCGGAACCCCCTTTCATTCCCCGGCCAGGTCGTCCTGGCTCACGAGGAGTTACCGATCCCGGAGATTCGCGACTCAGGACCACTCCCATGCGATCCCGTACAACAGCCCACGCTGCACAGCGTCAAAATGCGCCGAGACTGTCTCCGCCTCGACGATCTGGTCGTGGCGCGGCGGGTCCAAGAAGGCAGTCGGGAGCGCCCCGTCCAGCACCCATGACCGGCGGCACTCGCGCGGGCTACCGAAGAACACCTCGACGTCAAGCTGCTCAATGGTCCGGACCGGGATCGAAGCCGCCAGCGGCTGGATCCAATCTCGACCTGGCCAGGTGAACCGTACCCCGATCTGGTGTTCATCCCCCACCGCCAAAGGGTGTGGCAGGGCAAAGCTGAGCCGCCACCCATGGGCTGAGACGCTTTCGCTGGCGCGGTGCCGGCACCCCGACAGCGCCTCGATCCCTACCTGGCTCAGCTCGTGGTCGCTGGGCAGCGTGATTTGTTCCTGCACCTCGTCCAGCCCGTCGACGGTGGCGACCAGGGTCCGGTACGTGGTGAACACCGGCCGCGGCCCCGAAGCATCAACCACCATCCGATACGAGGCCCAATACCAGCCGTCACGCATTCTGCGGCGGCGCCGCTGCGCCTGCGCGACCAGCTGGTCAGCCAGCATCTGGTCGGCCTGCGCCAGCCGACGCCGCCAGGTACGGGCGTCACGGTCCTGAAAATCAGCCAAGGCCAGCCGCGCCGACATCGTCGCCTCGCGCGACGTCAACCCGAAAGCCGCCGCGGCCAGCCGCCCCAGATCCGGGGCGAGCAGCATCGTCGCCTCACCCAGCAGCGTGACCAGCCGGCCCTGCAGTTCGACGCTAGTAACCCCCGAATCGACGTCGAGAGCCTCCCGCAGCTCCGGGCCCACCGCCGTCACCAGATCCGGCCGCGACACCCCCCGCCCACGCCGCAGCCGGGCCAGGTCCCGCGCTATCTGGGATCGATCCATGACCGGCTCCTCCCCACTGGACACTGGCCAGGTACAGGATCCCACCGCCGACCCGGCCACACCCCACCACCCGTGCTACGAGACGTTCGTGATCCTCGACGGCACAATCACCGCACACGACCAGGATCTTCGCTAACGTCACCGGCGTTGCCGGCGATATGAGGAGGTGTCACGATGAGGCTGACCGTACAGGCCCGTCCCCACGAGCACGGGTGGGAGCTGTGGCTCGACGAAGCCCGCCTAGCCCAGGTCCGGGCACTCGCGAACGCCGCGGACCAGGTCCGTGACATCCTCGACACCCAGGACCCGAGCGTGGACCACGCCACCTGGGATATCCGAATCACGCCTGACATCCCCCAGATGCCCGCGGTCACCGCGGCCCGCGAGGCAACAGCAGCCGCGGCGGCAGCGCAACTACGCGCGGCGCAGATGACGCGTGACCTGGTCGTATCGCTACGCGACGCGGGCCTGTCGATACCGGACACCGCGACGATTCTCGGCGTGACGCAGGCCCGGATCTACCAGATCATCCGCTCTGCGTCCAGGGGGTCAGCCGCGACCACGACGCCCCAGGGCAGGCGCCGATCCAGCAGGAGCCGCTGACCTCACGGCGCCGACCGGCCTCAGCGGGCGGATGGCCTTGCTCAGCGCGGCGGCCGGCTCCCTTCTCTCACGTCGGCAAGCCCAGTTTGTCGAAGAAAGCCCGATTCCGCTCCATGGCCGCATTAACCAGACCATCGAAGCTCATCACCTCGATATACGCCTTCGCAGAATCGTTGAAGCCGAAATACCCCAGGCCATCGTGAGTCCGCCGAAGATTCGAGATTTCGCAGCGTTCGATCATGTTGTCGGTAAGGTCAGCGATGACGTAGCAGAATGCGGGCGGATCTTGAGTCGGGGGGATCGGACGCCCGGTGGCGGTCATCACCGACCCAGCGCGGATCCGCTTCACGTAGTCGAGGCACTGCTGAATCGGGTTCTTATCCTCTGTGGCGTCCTTACGCATCGGGCGTTTTATTTCAACCACCACGATCGACGCCAATGGCAGCCGCTGCCCTTCTGCGGCCAGCACCGGCGAACCAATCAGCCGAGTCGCGAGGATGTCGGGCTCCTTCGTGGACTCCGAGCCCGTGATCGGCATGCTCTTGAGCGTCTTGTCTGAGGCAAGGTAGTCGTGGAAAGCGAGCCTTTCGTCGATAATCCACAGATTCGACGCATCGGTGGCCACATCATTGGACTCGGTACGCATCGGGATGATCAGCGAATGGATTGCATCCTCCCGGCTGTACCTGCCGTCCTTGTCGGCCCGGATCAGACGTCCAAGCAGGTCCAACACGACACGGCGGCGTGAGACGTACGCGGCCAAATCCGACTTGTTGATATCGCTGACCGTGGCGAGGTAAGCGGCGAGGCGCTCCGCGTAATCTTCCGCCGGCTCCTCTGCGGCCTCCGCGAAAATCTGCTGCCCCTGCACGAAGGCCTCGGCTTCGATGCTCTGCAAGTGCCTATGCAGCTGCAATTCGAGGTCGCGGTCCTTGATGCCCGGATCAACGGTAATACCGCGCTCCTCGAGCCTGCCCAGTACCGGCCGGTACCGTGGGGCTCTCGTGGTCACAAAGTCGTGGACTCGCTGCCGGCTCTGCTCACGGGCCGATTGGAGCGGATCCTTGAGGATCTTCGCCACCTCTTCCAGAACGACCTCCCGGATGTCATCCAATGAGAGATCGTCGACAAGCGGTTGCCCGGGAATCCGGTCGCTGATGTCGAAGGCGGTCCGATCGGCACGGACCCGTTCATCAAGAAAGTACGAAGTCACATAGCACGCGTACCCGAATTCGCGAGAGGTATCGTCTTTCAGCCGGCCATGGAGTCCCGGCACCTTACCGTTCAGATTCTCCTCGAGGACGACGCGGCTCGCGGCGCACCAATACAGACGTGGCACGGTGTTGCGCGCAGTGGCCTTCAGCCGGAGGTTCAGCATGTCGAATTCCTGACCTTTGACCGAGACCCTGGATGCGGTCATCTCCGAACCGACGAATTCGTCCTGGACGTCGGCCAGCGACACCGTCTCGTCGTCGTCTGATACCGTCATGTCCGGGGCCCCACCAGGCCGCAAGAAATACCAGACGCAGTGCTCGAAGATCTCCCGTGCGATGATGTCGACACTTTTCGGGACATACTCCTGGAACGGCTTCTTGAAACCTTCGAGGCTTACGACCGTCCCGGCGCGTTCACACCCATCCACGTTGCCGTCGTATTCGACTTGCCGTTCGACCGAGAATCGGAATCGCCGGCTCTGGAGTTTCCCGCTCTCATCCTGGTACGCGCTGCGGACCGACACCTTGTCGAATGCCTTAAGCCAGAGGAGCCGCCCGACGCCGCGGCAGCCGAGGTTGGCCTTGAAGTCGCTGTCCAGGGTCTCAAAAGAGGCCATGTTCTGCGGCGTGAACCCCACGCCGTTATCGGTGACGGTGAAGCCGATGATCGGTTTGCGTCTCGACCCTGAGGGGCTGACGTCGAGCTCCGTCTGGGGGTCACGGTGCACACGAACGGTGATCTGGCCGGGCTGATCTAAGCCCCCGGGCCGCGCGTCGATCGCCTGGATGCTGTTGACGATCGCCTCCAGCAGCGGCAGGAGCGCGTGGCTCTTGGGCAGGCTCGTGTTGCGAACTCTGCCCGCCAGAGACGTCGTCAGCGCCATATCCCCTCCCCACTCGGCCGCTACGTCGACCCTAGCGAGCAGCGCCGACACGACAACGCCCCGCAACCCCAGGGCGGCCTGACCTGCTGGACTACTCATCGCTCGGGCCTGCCAGGTAGACACGGACCCGCTCCCACGAGGGGTTCCTGGAGCCGCTGTGGGGAATCGAACCCCAGACCTGCTCATTACGAGTGAGCCGCTCTACCGACTGAGCTACAGCGGCCTGGGCCTATGGCCAGCCAAGCCGGAACTATAGCGGCCGGGCCACCGCCACCGGAAACGACCGGCCCGATCACAACGCGGATCGGGGCCCGGTTGTGACGCCTGGCCGCTAGGGTACCCGTGAGCTACCCCGTCCGCGAGGAGTCGTCATGAAACCGTCCCGCGCTGCCACCGGCCTGGCCGGCTTGGCTCTACTCCTGACCACCGCCGGCTGCCTGGTCGAACAGCCAACCGGCGGCGGTTCGCCCGGCGCGGCCTCGGGCTCGATCACGGTCGCCTGCAGCACCACCGAGGCAGCCTGCGACGCCTGGACCAAGGCCTTCTCCCAGAAAACCGGCATCCAGGCCCGATTCGTACGACTCTCCTCAGGCGAGACCGTCGCCCGGCTCGCCGCCGCCAAGGCCGCCCCCGAATTTGACGTTTGGCATGGCGGCCCGGCCGACGGCTACGGGGCCGCCGCGCAACAGGACCTGCTGGAGAAGTACACCCCGCCCACCGGCGCCGAAATCCCCGACAAGTACAAAGACCCGAACGGCTACTGGACCGGGGTCTACCTCGGCGCGCTGGGTTTCTGCTCCAACCGGAAGGTGCTCGCCGAGAAAGGCCTGCCCGTCCCCGATTCGTGGGAGTCGCTGCTCTCGCCACAGCTTAAGGGTCAGATCTCCACCGCGCACCCTTCCACCTCAGGCACCGCCTTCACCACGCTGTGGACCCAGGTCACCCGGCTCGGCTCACAGGACGCGGGCATCGGCTACATGAAGCAGATGCACCCGAACGTGCTCCAGTACACCAAGTCTGGGACCGCGCCGGCCCAGGTCGCCGGCCGGGGCGAGGTCGCCGTCGGGCTGGTCTTCAGCCATGACTGCGTGCTGTACCAGGAGCAGGGCTGGAAAGACCTCGTGGTCTCCTTCCCGAAGGAAGGCACCGGGTACGAGATCGGCGGGATCGCCGTAGTCAAAGGCAGCAAGAACCCGGCCGCAGCCAAGGCGTACGTGGACTGGGCGGTTACCGCCGAGGCCCAGGAGATCGGCCCGACCGCCGGCGCGTACCAGGTGCACACCCAGCCCAAGGCCAAAACCGACTCCCGGATGGTGAAGCTGGAAGACATCACCCTGGTCGACTACGACTTCGAGAAGGCTGCTGCCGCGAAGAAGGCGCTCAGCAGCCGATTCGATGCCGAGATCGCCGGCCAGCCGAAGTCCTGACCGATGGCGCTTACCGTGGCATCCGAGGCCGGGACGAGACGAATTCGCCGCTCCACCGACGCCCCCACCCTGGTCGTCACCGGTCTGGTGGTCGCGCTGCTCGGGCTGCTGATCCTCTACCCGCTGCTGCGGATTCTCACTACCGCGGCTGACCCGGCCGGGATCAGCGTGATGACCGGGATGCTGAGCTCCCCGGTGAACCGGGCAATCCTGCTGAACACGGTAGTGCTGGGCGCGCTGGTCGGGGCCCTGGGGACCCTACTGGGTTTCCTGATGGCCTTCCTGCAGGTCCGGGTCGCGCTGCCCGGCAAACGTCTGCTGCACCTGTTGTCGCTGCTGCCGGTGGTCTCGCCCCCCTTCGCGGTCGCTACTGGGGTGATCTCGCTATGTGGCCGTCGTGGGATCATCACCTACGGCGTCTTCGGCTGGCAGGCCCAGTTGTACGGGCTGCCCGGGCTGGTGCTGGTGCTCACCTTGTCGTACTTCCCGGTCGCGTATATGAACTTCAAAGGCCTGCTGGAGTCACTCGACCCGGCCCTGGACGAGGCGGCCGCTGATCTGGGCGCCACCGCCTGGCGCCGGTTCTGGACAATCACCGTGCCATTGCTGGTGCCGGGTTTCGCGGCTTCCTTCCTGTTGTTGTTCGTGGAGTCGATCGCCGACCTGGCCAATCCGCTGGTGATCGGCGGCGATTACACCGTCTTAGCCAGCCGGATCTATATCGCGATCACCGGCGAATACGACGTCATCTCCGGCGCCGCGTACTCGATCGTGCTGCTGGTGCCGGCGCTGCTGGTCTTCCTGGTCCAGCGCTACTGGGTGAGCCGTAAAAACGTCGTCAGCGTGACCGGCAAACCGGCCGGCACCCCGACCCTGCTGGCCGGGCCCGGCCGGATCCCACTAGCCGTGGCCGGATATCTGGTGCTGGGACTAGTCGCGCTGATCTACCTGACGGTGCTGCTTGGCGCCTTCGTCCGGATCCTGGGGGTCAACAACGAGCCGACCTTGGACAACTTCGCCTACGTGCTAGGCAGCATCGGCAACGAGTCGATCAAGGACACCACCATCCTGGCCGCTGTCGCGACCCCGATCGCCGGGCTGCTCGGGATGGTGATCGCCTGGCTGGTAGTACGCAAGCTGCGCCGGCTATCTGGAGCAATCGACCTGCTCGGAATGCTCGGCCTGGCGGTACCGGGGACGGTGGTCGGGATCGGGTACGCGATCGCCTTCAACACGCCCCTGATCATCGGTAACCGGATGTATTTCCCGGCGCTCGCCGGAGGCGGCGCGGTCCTGGGCGGGGCATTGGCGATCGTCATGGTGTACGTGATCCGTTCCCTGCCCGCCGGCCAGCAGACCGGGATCGCGGCACTACGCCAGATCGACCCGGCGATCGACGAGGCCTCTGCCTCGCTGGGCGCCAACAACATCACCACCTTCCGGCGGATCACGCTGCCGCTGATCCGGCCCGCCTTCCTGGCCGGGCTGATCTACGCTTTCGCCCGCTCGATGACCACCATCTCAGCGATCGTCTTCATCACTACCCCGCAGACCCAGATCATGACCAAGCAGATCTTGGCCGAGGTCGACGCCGGCCGCTACGGTAACGCCTTCGCCTTCAGCACCTTGTTGTTGGGGATCGTGTTGGCGGTGATGGGTGTGCTCTCGCTCGTTGTCCGGGGCAACCCGGCTGCCCGAACCGTGGGAGGCGGACAGTGACCACAGACCAGACCAGGCCGGCCTCGGGGGAGCTAGCGCTGCGTGCGGTGACCAAACAGTTCCCGAGCCGGGGCAGCGTAGTGACCGCCGTCGACAATGTCGACCTGGTGACCGCGCCCGGCGAATTCGTCACCCTGCTCGGCCCGTCCGGCTGCGGCAAAACCACGACGCTGCGGATGGTGGCCGGTTTTGAGACCCCGACCAGCGGCTCGATCAGCCTCGACGGCGTCGACATGGTCCGGCTTACCCCCGACAAGCGGCCGATGTCGATGGTCTTTCAAAGTTACGCCCTGTTCCCGCACCTGACGGTACGCCAGAACATCGCGTACGGACCGCGGCTGCAACGGCTGGGGGCGGCGGAGATCGACCGGCGGGTCGGGGAGGTGTTGGAGTCGATGGGGCTGACCCATCTGGCTGACCGGGCCCCGGCCCAGATGTCGGGCGGGCAGCAGCAGCGGGTGGCCCTGGCCCGGGCCATGGTGATGCGGCCCACGGTGCTGCTCTTCGACGAGCCGCTGTCGAACCTGGACGCGAAGCTGCGGGTTCAGATGCGTACCGAGATCCGTCGGCTGCAGCGTGAGATGGGGATTACCGCCTTGTACGTCACGCACGACCAGGACGAGGCGATGGCCCTGTCGGATCGGATCGTGGTGATGAACGCCGGCCGGATCGAACAACGGGGCCGCCCAGACGAGATCTACCGCCACCCGGCCACAGTCTTTGTGGCGGATTTCATCGGGCAGGCGAACTTCCTGACCGCCACCGTGAACCGTCACGGCGAGGGCGAGGCCACCGTCTCGGTGCTCGGGACGCAACGTACCCTGCCGGCCGCCCCCGCCGCCCGGGACGCAGCCGAGCACGTGGTATTGGTCCGACCCGAATCGGTACAGGTGACCCCCGCCGAACAAAGCGAAGGGATCACCGGCAACCACGGCCGGATCCGGAACACGATCTTCTACGGCTCGACCGTGGAATACGAGATCACGACCGCAGCCGGCCGCATGGTCGCCGTGGTCTGCGACCCGGATCCGGACCGGCTACTCGCCCCCGGCGCGGAGGTGCTGGTGGACTTCCCCCGCGACCGGGGCTGGCTGCTGCCCGCCGCCCAGTCCTGATGCCGTGAGCCTGGGGCCTGCCCGGTCAGGCCTTGCAGTACAACCCGTCCGGTGGGACCTGCCCGTCCGCGAAATACGCCACCACGGCCGCATCCACGCAGCCGCTCTTCTTGTTGCCGTACGTGGCGTGCCCGTTGCCGTCGTAGGTCACCAGCACCGCCGATTCCAGCTGGTCGGACATCCAGGCCGAAAACTGGTACGGGGTCGCCGAGTCACCGGTGGCGCCGATCACTACGATCGGTTTGGCACCGGCCCCTTTGATGTCGAACGACTCGGTCCCGATCACCGGCCACTGAACGCAGGACAGGTGCGGCCCGAAATACTTGCCGAAGATCGGGGCCTTCTGCTGGCTGCGTTTCCAGTCCGCCATTGCCTCGTCGATCCCGCCGTCGCGGTAATCGGCACAGTTGATCGCGGTGAAGGCGAAGCGGGACGGGGCGTACTTGCCATCGGCTTGGCGATCTCGCAGCGCGTCTGCATACCGCAGCAGGTCCGAACCGTCGCCGCTGCGTACCTTGTCTAGCGCCGGCGTCAGGTGATGCCACTGCGACGAGTCGAAGTAGAGGAATAGCGCAATCCCGTCCAGCGCCAGCGTCTGGGTGAGCTTGCGCTGACCGTCACCGGTGGCTGGGGCCTGGTCCAGTTTTTCGAGCAGCTGCACGATCGACTTCACCACCTCATCCTTGGTGGAGCCGAACGGGCAGGTCCCGCTCTGGGCGCAGTATTCGGCGTAGTTACCCAGCGCCAGGTCGAAGCCTGAGGCCTGGATCACTGAGTCGTCGTCGGTGATGTTCACCGCCGCGTCGAGAACCAGCTTGCCGACCTTCGTGGAGAATTTCTCCGCGTACACGGCGCCGATCATGGTGCCGTACGAATAGCCAAGATAGTTGAGTTCAGCATCCCCCACGAGCTGACGCATCAGGTCCAGGTCCTGCACCGTGTCCACGGTTGCGATGTGCTGCAGCAGCGGCCCGGACTTCTCCAAGCAACCCAGCCCGAAGGTCTTGAGCCCGTCCAGCAGCGCCTGCTTCTCGGCCTCGTTATCCGGCGACTGATCAAGCTGGTACAAAGCATCCGCCGTGGCCCCGTTGGGGCAGACGACCGGGGTCGAGGCGCCAGTGCCCCGCGGATCCCAGCCGACGATGTCGTACATCTCCAGCCCCCGGCGGGCGAATGTGGATGCCAGTTCGGTTCCGCCGACTCCCGGACCACCCGGGTTCACGAAGATGGTGCCGATCTTGGGTTGAGTGGCCTTGACCCTCGACATGGTGAGGGTGATGGCTTGCCCGTCGGGCCTGGCGTAGTCCAGCGGCGCGGCAATCCGGGCACATTCCAGTGACACCTTGCCGATGGTGCACGGCTGCCACGTGAGTTGCTGCTTCAGGTAACGGTCCAGGCCGGAGCCGGCCGGAGGGTCGACAAAACCTGGCGGTTTCACGTCCGGGATCGGTACCCGCAGCCGGTTTGGGGAGGTGTACTCGCGCTGCGGCGCTGGGGTCGGGGCCGGGACCGGTGGTTTGCTGATCAGCTGGCCCGGCCTGGTTGAGCCCTGGGCCGGGGTCGGGGTGGGTGCCGGCTTCGTCGTGGATTGCCGTGACCACCAGATCGTCACCGCAGCCACCAACGCGATCGTGACCACACCGGCGACGATCGCGATGACGATCCCGGTCGTGCGGCCCTGCGGGGTTTTGCCGCCCTGCGGCCCGGGCTGGCCGCCGTACGGACCACCACCGTACGGGCTCGGCTGGTGGGCGCGGAGGGCTCCAGGCTGGAGCGCACCTCCGCCGTTGAGGTACGGGCCGGGCGGTTGACGCTGATGCGGGACATTGCTCACATCAGGAGGCTAGCCGCCGTTACCTCGTCGATGCGAGGGGTCATGGAATCGGTGGGCGCAGATCTCACTCAGTGGGCAGGTGACGGGTTCACCACCGCGGCCTCGAATCGTCACTGATTCGGTCAACGCCGACCGGCTGACCACCACCGCCGGGCCCTGTGGGGTGTCGACCTGTTCACCGAGGCCGGGGGCCCGCAGCCTGAAATCTTCGTAGAGCGGATGCTCGTAGGCCAGGCAGCATTTCAGCCGGCCGCAGGCGCCCTGGATCTGCAGCGGGTTACCGGTAAAGTCCTGGTCGCGGACCATCCTCATGGTGATCGGCTCGAACACGGTCATGAAGGAGGCACAGCACAGGTCCCGCCCGCAGGAACCGACCCCGCCCTGGATTCGGGCCGCGTCCCGGGACCCGATCTGGCGAAGATCGATCCGCGACCGCAGGGTGTGGGCCAGGTCAGACAGCAGTTCACGGAAGTCAACCCGGTGCGGCGCGGTGTAGTACACCGCCACTAGTTGCCCGTACTCGGCGGAGCGGTCGACGAGATCCACTCCGACCACCTTCATCGCCAGCCGGTGGGCGGCAATCAAAGACCGCGCAATGGCGGTGATCTCAGCTCGGCGCTGCACGTTGGCTGCGGCGCGCTCCAGATCCTGCGGGCTGGCCATCCCCTCGCAGATTGGCAGTCCTTCCGGGGCCGGGTTCACTTCCTCGGGGCCCCAGACCACGGTCGCCACCTCGGCGCCCTCATTCGTGGGGATCAGGACCTGGTCACCCACCTTCACCGGGTACGGGCCGGGGTCGGCGTGGTAGAGGCGTCCGTACGGCGTGAACGTGACCGCCATGACCCCCGACATGCCCCCAGCGTAGTTGCGTCGGCTGTTGGACAGGGCCCGGTCTGGCCATTTCCACCACTGTTGTCGGGGCCGCGGCGATGAGCTTGGATGGGGATCATGGCAATGCGGGTCCTGTTCTTGGGTGGCACCGGGGTAATTTCCTACGCCAGCGTCCGGTTGGCGGCTGAGCGGGGCTATCAGGTCACGGTCGTGAATCGGGGCCGAACCGGTTCCCGCCCGGTTCCGGACGGGGTCGAGGTGCTGACCGCTGATGTCCGGGATCAGGCCAGCCTCGCCGCCGCGGTCGCCGGGCGGACCTTCGACACGGTCTGTGATTTCCTGTCGTTCACCCCTGATCACCTCGAGCAGTCACTGCGGGTGCTGGACGGCGCCACCGGCCAGTACATCTTCGTCAGTTCCGCCTCGGCGTATCAGACCCCGGTACGACGGCTACCGATCACCGAGTCCACCCCGTTGGCGAATCCGTACTGGCAGTACAGCCGCGACAAGATCGCCTGCGAGGAGCTGTTGGTGCGCCGCTGGCGCGACGAGCAATTCCCGGTCACGATCGTGCGCCCGTCCCACACCTACGACCAGACGATGACGATCCTGGGCGGCCGGCATGCGATGCTGCGGCGGCTGCTGCGCGGTGATGAGGTGATCGTGCACGGCGACGGCACCTCGCTGTGGACCTTGACCCATTCCAGCGACTTCGCCCAGGGTTTCGTCGGGCTGGTAGGGCACGCCGGCGCATTCGGTCAGGCGGTCCACATCACCAGCGACGAATGGCTGACCTGGGACGAGATCGTCGCCTGCCTGGCCCGGGCGGCCCAGGTGGAGCCCCGGATCGTCCACGTCCCGTCTGACGCGATCCACGCCGCGGACCCGGACTGGGGCGACGGGCTGCTCGGCGATAAGGCCAACTGCACGATCTTCGACAACAGCCTGATCCGGCGGCTAGTGCCCGGCTTCGCCTGCCAGATCCCGTTCTCGGTCGGAGCCCACCAGATCGTCGCCTATCACCGCGAGCACACCGCCCAGCAGCCGCGACAGGCCGAGACCGAACAGACCATCGCGGCCCTGCTGGAGCGCTACCGGATCAGCCAGCCCTGATCAGGCGATCAGCCGGTCGTTCTTACGTCGGATCCGGCTGGTGTGGATCGAACCGTCGAAGCCGATCCGGCCGCCGCCGGCGGTGAACAAGAACAGGCCCAGCACTGCCAACACCAGGTCCAGGTCGCCCAGGAAGCCGAAGTAGCCTCGCTGGATGATGTTGGCCGCGCCCCAGTCCAGGAAGACCAGCAGCACGGCCGCGTACGCCAGCAGCAGGAAACCGGCGATCCGGGTCCCTAGACCGAGCAGCAGCAGCACCGCGACCCCGATCTCGACCCCGATCGTGATCCAGCCCATCAAAGTGCCGTGGCGCAGCAGGCTGGTGTCCCAGACCTGGCGGGTCAGCGTCAGCTCAGCCCAGTGCCGCCAGGCCCGGACCCCGAGGACCGCGGCCACCACCAGCCGCAGCAGCAGGAACCCGAACGAGGGGAAGGCCCGGTACGTCGACGGGGTCGTGAACAACGTCACCGGGGCAGGTTCCGGCTCCTCCTCGGTGGTCTTCACCCGGCCCAGGGAACGTTCCCGGGCTGCTGCCCGTTCCTCGCGGCGCAGCCGAGCATTCTCGGGGGCGCTCAGCACCGCCGTCTGGTCTGGCTTCGCCGGATCGTCGCTGCTGCGGAACAAGTCGTCGGCCGGGCTTTGCGGCTCGGCCGAGATCGCCTGGTAGTCCTGGGCCGGGGCTTCCAGCACCGTATCGGCGTCGGGTGCGGGCCGGATCACGGTGCCGCCCTCCCCCAGATTGGTCGCGGCCTCGGCCGGTTCGTTGATCCCGAACGGATCATCGCAATCAGCCGTGATTGGCTCGTTGATCCCGAAGGGATCATCGCCGCTGATCTCGGTCCCATTGGCTTCGGGCGCCGCGACAGCCGCCGCGGGAGGGGCGATGATCGTGGCATCGTCGGGGCCTGGTTCCAGGTCGGCCACTGCCGGCTGGGTCCCGGGCGCCGGGTCAGCCGGGGGCGTGTCGGTCGTCGTGGTCAAGGGCTGCTGCGGTGAGGTGGCGTTCGGGTACGCCGGGGTCGCGCCCTCGTATGCTGACGAACCGGCGTCCGCATCCTCCTGGGGCTGGGCGCCGCCCGGGTCGGTGGGCCGGCTCGCGTCAGGTCCCGGGGTCGGCTGCTGGGGTTTGGTCACGGCTTGGTCCTCCCGCGCATAGGTTGCCCTCCACTCTTTCATTCCCGCCGCCGTCGACCAGCGGCGACACACGGGAGCCGGCCGGATCGTTGCGGACCGGGATCGCCGCTCATTGCTTCTCGGCCAGGCGCACCATCAGCGCCTCGACTGCCAGCAGCGGCGCGACATTGGTCTCCAAGGCGGTACGGGTGGCGAGAATAGCGTCCAGACGGCGCATCGTCTGTTCCGGGCTGGTCTGACTGGCGATCTGGCTGATCGCGGCCCGGTATTCACTGTTGATCAGGTCAGTCGGGGCGCCGAACTGGACGGTGAGCACGTCGCGGTAGTAGGCGGTGAGCTCAGTCAGGACCCGGTCCAAGGCGTCGCGCTGGAGCCGTTTCAGCCTTGCTTTCTGCTGGTCTTCGAGTTCCTTCACCGCCGCCTGGGCGTTACGGGGGCGGGTACCGGTGGCGCCGAAACCTAACGCCTCGGTGAGTTCGGCCCGCTCTGCGGCGTCTCGCTCGGCGGTCTGGGCCTGGGCCTCAGCCTGGGTGGCGTCGACGATGTTCGCGGCGGCTCGCAGGCAGGCGCCCAGGTTGACCAGGTCCGGTGGCAGGGCCAGCACCTCGTGGCGTCGGTTGCGGGCGGCTTCGTCGCGGGCCAGGGCCCGGGCCCGGCCGATGTGGCCCTGCGCTACCCGGGCTGCGAAAGCGGCCAGGTGCGGGTCGATTGCGTCGCGGCGTTCCAGCAGCGCAGCGATCGCCGCCGGGCTGGGGGTGATCAGCCCGACCCGGCGGCAGCGGGAGCGGATGGTCACCACGACATCGTCGGCGGTCGGGGCGCACAGCACCCAGACGGTCGTCGGGGCCGGCTCCTCGATCGCTTTCAGTAGCGCGTCCGCGCCGCGTTCGGTGATTCGGTCTGCGTCCTCGATCACGAGCACCTGCCGCCGGCCCAGGGTGGGGCTCATAGCCGCTCTGCGGACCAGGCTGCGGACCTCGTCGACGCCGATGCTGAGCTGCTCGGTCCGAACCAGGGTGACGTCCGGATGCGATCCGGACAAGGCTGTACGGCAGGCGGAGCAGTCGCCGCACCCTGCGTCCGGGCATTGCAGGGCGGCTGCGAAGGCCCGGGCCGCGTTGGAACGTCCCGACCCGGGCGGCCCAGTCAGCAGCCAGGCATGGCTCATCGCGTGGGTCTGCCCGGCCACGGCCCGCGACAGGATTGCCACCGCCGATTCCTGGCCGACCAGTTCATCCCACACCGTCATAGGGCCAAGCCTGCCGTACCCCTGTGACAGGTCGCTAGGCCGGGATCATGATGACCAGCGCCAGCTTCCGGAAGGGCCGCCATCGCGCACCGGAACCCTGATCAGGACCTTGACCCCGGCATGGACGCGACGACCATGCATGAACAACCGTTGCCTACAGACATCTCGAATCTGGAGAAAATCCGAATCAAACCCATTTCACTTCGAGTTTCGGATTCAGCATATCGATCTCAGCTTTCCCAAAGTTGAGGCCTGAGCCGGAGCAGACCTTCTGCTGCCCCTCATACGTACACGCCAATCTAGAAGAGACTTCACCGATCGGCTCCTGATTAATCGCGATCTGGGGGTTCATGACCAAAGTACCCCGTTGCGGGTTCGGGCAAGCCCCGCAGCAGGCATTAAGGTCGCGGCTGTGACCTCACCAGGACTGTTCGTGGCGCTCGAAGGCGGCGACGAAGCGGGCAAGACGACCCAGACCACGCGGCTGGCGGCCTGGCTACGCGCGGCCGGGCACGATGTGGTGGCTACCTTCGAACCGGGAGACACCCCGGCCGGGGCCACGATCCGGCAGCTACTGCTAGACCCCCGTACCGGGGAACTGGCGGCGCGGGCCGAGGCCCTGCTGTACGCCGCCGACAAAGCCCAGCACGTGGCCGAGGTGATCCGCCCGGCCCTGGCCCGGGGAGCGGTGGTGGTCTGCGACCGGTACCTGGACTCGATGGTCGCCTACCAGGGAGCCGGCCGGGTACTGGACGCCGACGAGGTACGCCGCCTGGCGGGCTGGGCGACCGGGGGCCTGCTGGCGGACCTGACCGTGGTACTCGACGTCGAGGTCTCGCAGGCCGTCGGGCAGAAAGAGCAGCTGGACCGGGTGGAAGCAGCCGGGAACGACTTCCACGAACGGGTCCGCCACCATTTCCTGGCCCTCGCCCAACAGGACCCCCACCGGTACCTGGTGCTCGACGGGCGCCAACCGAAGGACGTGATCGAGCAGGCCATCCGGGCCCGGGTCGAACAGCTGCTGGCCACACCGGCGGGCTGACCCGTACCGGCGTCAGGCTCAGCTGTTGGCCTTTGTGGTCCGAGCGGTCTTGGCCGCGGTGGTTTTCTCAGCCGATGTCCGGGCCGTGGTTTTCTTCGCCGTCGTGGTTTTCTTCGCCGTCGTGGTTTTCTTCGCGGTCGCAGCCCGGCGCGTGGTGCGCTTCGGGGCAGGCCCCTTGGCCCGCTTCTCGGCCAGCAACTCGTAGGCCCGCTGCTCGGTCAACGTCTCCGGCGGGTCATCTCGGCGCAAAGTGGCGTTAGTCTCACCGTCGGTCACGTACGGGCCGAACCGGCCCTGCTTCACCACCACCGGCTTGCCCGAGACCGGGTCGGTGCCCAATTCCCGCAGCGGCGGCGCCGCCGCGGCCCGGCCCCGCTGCTTCGGCTGGGCGTACAAGGCCAACGCCTCGTCCAGGGTGATCGTAAAGATTTGCTCCTGCGAGGTCAGCGAACGCGAATCGGTCCCCCGCTTCAGGTACGGGCCGTACCGGCCGTTCTGGGCAGTGATCGGCACCCCGTCCGGGCCGGCTCCGACGGTACGCGGCAGGCTCATCAGCTGCAGCGCCTGCTCCAGGCTGACCGTGTCCAGCGACATCGACCGGAACAAGGAGGCGGTCCGGGCCTTGGCTGACTTCGGTGAACCCTCCGGCAAGACCTCGGTCACGTACGGGCCGAACCGGCCGTCCTTGGCCACCACCGGCAGGCCGGTGTCAGGGGCGGTGCCTAACTCCCGGTCCACCGCTGCCGGACGCGACAGCAGTTCACGGGCATAGTCAGCGGTCAGCTCATCAGGCGCCAACTCGTCGGGCACATTCGCCCGGCGCCCCTCGGCGTCCTCGACGTAGGTGCCGTAGCGTCCCACCCGGACCGTGATCTCGTCGGCCCCGCGCAAACCGAACGACGACAAGGCCCGGGCATCGATATCCCCCAATTCGCTGACCTGCGCGTGCAGCCCCTGATCAGCCGCGTCCTGAGGGCCGAAGTAGAAGTCAGACAGGACCTCCTGACGCTGCTCGGCGCCCTTGGCGATCTCGTCCAGGGTCTGCTCCATGTCGGCGGTGAAGGCATAGTCGACCAGCTTCGTGAAGTGTTCCTCCAACAGCCGGGTGACCGCGAACGCCAGCCAGGTCGGCACCAGCGCCGCGCCCTTCTTGAAGACATAGTCACGGGAGGTGATGGTGCGGATGATCGAGGCATAGGTGCTGGGCCGGCCGATCTCCAATTCCTCCAGCTTGGCCACCAGCGACGGCTCGGTGTAGCGGGCCGGGGGCCGGGTCTGATGGCCGGCAGCCAGCACCTCAAGCGCACTCAGCCCGGCCCCGGCGACCAGCTGCGGCAGCCGGGCCTGAGAATCGTCGGAGGCTTGATCCGGGTCATCGTGAGCCTCCACGTACGCCTTCAGGAAACCGAGGAAGGTGATGGTGCGCCCGGACGCGGTCAACTGGCAGGTCTCCACCGGCTCGCCCAGCACCTCGGTAGTCCGGTGCCGGGCCTCGATCTGTACGGTCACCGACTCCCCGACCGCATCGGTCATCTGGCAGGCCAGGGTCCGCATCCAGATCAGCTCGTACAGACGGCGCTGGTCACCGGCCAGTCCGGTCTCGGCGGGGGTCGTGAAGACCTCACCGGCCGGGCGGATCGCCTCATGCGCCTCCTGGGCGTTCTTCACCTTCGAGGTGTACACGCGCGGTCTCGGCGGCAAATACCGCGGGCCGAACAGCTGCTCCACCTGGGCCCGGGCGGCTGCGATCGCTGACTCCGACAAGGTGATCGAGTCGGTCCGCATGTACGTAATCCAGCCGCCCTCATACAGGTCCTGGGCGACCCGCATGGTGCGTTCAGCTGTGAAGCCGAGCTTACGGCCGGCCTCCTGCTGCAAAGTGGTGGTCCGAAATGGCGCGTACGGGCGGCGGGTGTACGGCTTGGCGTCGACACTGAGCACCGTGTAGGTGGCCTCCCGCAGCGCCGCGGCGAGAGCGGTGGCGCTGGCCTCGTCCAGGTGTACCAGCTGACCGCGCAAGGTGGCGTCAGCGGTGAAATCGCGGCCCTGCGCGATCCGCTGGCCGGCCACCGTGGTGAGCCGGGCCGGGAAGGTCCGCGGCTCGGCCTGCGGCCCGGCGTCGAGGTTCGCGTCCAGGTCCCAGTAGGAGGCGGGCGTGAAGGCGATCCGTTCCCGCTCCCGGTCGACTACCAGCCGGGTCGCAACCGACTGCACCCTTCCGGCGGAGAGCCTGGGCAGCACCTTCTTCCACAGCACCGGGCTGACCTCGTAGCCGTACAAGCGGTCCAAGATCCGGCGGGTCTCCTGGGCGTCGACCAGGTCGGTGTCCAGGTCACGCAGGTTGCCCACTGCGTCGGCGATCGCGGTGGGGGTGATCTCGTGGAAGACCATCCGCTTGGCCGGCACCTTCGGCTTCAGCTGCTGCAGCAGATGCCAGGCGATGGCCTCCCCTTCGCGGTCACCATCGGTGGCCAGCAGGAGTTCGTCGGCGTCACCCAGCCGGTCCTTAAGCGAACGGATGGTGGCCTTCTTGTCGGAGGGCACCACGTAGATCGGGGTGAAGCCATGGTGCACGTCGATCCCGATCCGGGCCCAGGGCTCTTTCTTGTACCTCGCCGGAACCTCGCTGGCTGACTGAGGCAGATCGCAGACATGCCCTCGGGAGGACTCAACCACGTACCCGGCGCCCAGGTACGAGGCGATCTTGGACGCCTTCGTCGGCGACTCCACGATCACCAACCGACGTACAGCCACTGCGCCCGTCCTTTCGTTATTGGGGTGCCGGAGAAGTCGCCGCCACTGTAGACCACCGCAGGGGGAGCCGACGCGCATCGCAGACGGATGTACCCGCCGGCGGCCGATCCGTGACAGTCTGAGCCGGTGCCGCTGTTGAGCCTGGACCAGACCGCCGCCCTGAGAGATGCGCTGCGCGCCGCCTCGTACACCGTTGATGACTGCCTGACAGCGATCGGCGAATCCGGCCAGCTGGCTCTCGAGAGGAACCACACGATCGCCGCCGACCGGGCCCTGGCCGGCCGCGACGACCCGTTAGCGACGCTGCTGCGGTTGTTCGTGCTGCAGCAGCCCGTGGATCGAGCGGCGGCGGTACGGGCCCTGCCGGTCGAGCCGCTGTTGACCGCCGGGATCCTCAGCGCCGACGCGGACCTGGTCCGCGCCGAGCTCGACATCCGCCCGTACGGCGCCGACGACCAGACTGCGGGCTGGGTGGTCTCGGACCATGCCGCGAACCTGGACACCGCCCGCGGTGAGCCGACACCGCAACAGGTGCTGGGGGTCTCCCCGGCCTCGACCACGCTGGCCCAGCTGACGCCGCGCCGGCCGGTGGGCACAGCCCTGGACTTGGGCACTGGCTGCGGGGTGCAGGCGCTGCACTTGGCTCGCCATGCCGGGCGGGTGATCGCCACCGATCTCAACCCGCGGGCGCTGCAGATGGCGGAACTGAGCCTGACGCTGAGCGAGGTGACAGCCGAATTACGGCTAGGGTCGTTGTACGAGCCGGTCCCGGAACCGGTCGACCTAATCGTGACGAACCCGCCGTTCGTGATCTCACCGCCCGGACCGCAGCGGCTGGTGTACCGGGAAGGGTCTCACCTGGCGGACAGCCTGATGCGTGAAGTGGTCGTCGGCGGGGCAGCCCGGCTGGCCCCGGGCGGGGTGCTGCAGGTGGTGGGAAATTGGGCCCACCTGCGGGGGCAGCCGTGGCCGCAGCGGCTGGAGGCCTGGGTGGAGCCGACCGGCTGCGACGCCTACCTGGTGCAGCGGGAACTGCTGGACCCGTACCAGTACATCGAGATCTGGCTGGCCGACGCGGGCCTAGCCGGCACCGCTGACTACCGACAGCGGTACCGCGACTGGCTGGATTATTTCGACCACTGCGGGATCGAAGCGGTCGGGATGGGCTGGGTGACGCTACGCCGCAGCGACCGGGCACAGCCGGTGGTACGGGTCGAGGACTGGCCGCATGCGGTGCAGCAGCCGGTCGCTGAGGCGCTGCTAGGCACCGTCATGGCCGCCGACCTGGCCGGGCTCAGCGACGCCGAGGTGTTGGCCGAGCGGTGGCGGCTGGATCCGGACGTGGTCCAGGAGAGCCTGGGACAACCGGGCGCCGCCGGCCCGTCTCATGTGGTGCTGCGTCAGACTACCGGGCTGCGGCGGGGGCTCGAGGTGGACACCGCGCTCGGCGGGGTGCTCGGCGCCTGCGATGGGGAACTGCCGCTGGGCCGGATCGTCGCGGCCGTGGCCGAGATCCTGGACGCTGACCAGGACAGGCTCAGCGCCGAGGTCCTGCCCCGTATCCGGCAGCTGGTCGCGGATCTGTGGCTGACCCGGTCCTAAGAAAGCCTCGGTCTCGGCGAGGCACCGGGCAATGTCGCCGGCCGCTCGTACAGTGGCGGCCATGATCCCGGCCTGGCTGCTCAACGACCCGCGGGTAGTCCATGTCGAGCGGACCCCGGCGGTGGCGGCGATCACCGCGCAATGGCCGTCGTGGGCGCCGGCCGGACTGCTGCGCCGGCTCGCCGCAGCGGGGATCGAGCAGCCCTGGCGCCATCAGGTAGAGGCTGCCCGGGCGCTGCGTGAGGGACGACACGTGGCCTTGGCGACCGGGACCGCGTCGGGCAAGTCGCTGGGCTACCTGCTGCCGATCCTGACTGCGACCTGGCCCTGGCTCCAACCAACGCCGAGGCTGACCTGGCCGATCCCGCGCCCGCCGCGGCGGCGCCGGCCGCAGACCCTGGCGCCGGCGCTGCCGGGGCAGGTACCGCTGCCGGGCCTGGAGGACGAGGTGGTGCTCGCCTGGGTGACGCCCGAGCCGGCCGCCTCGACGAACGGCCAGCGACCGGCGCAGCTCGCCGGTACCAGGGCGACGGCGCTCTACCTGGCCCCGACGAAGGCCTTGGCGCACGACCAGCTACGCAACTACCGGGCCTTGGGCCCGCAGGGGTGGCGGATCACCACGCTAGACGGTGACTCGGACGCCGAGGAACGCCGCTTCGCGCGGGACTTCGCGAGCTGCGTGTTGACCAACCCGGACCTGCTGCACCGGTCGGTGCTGCCGAACCATGCCCGGTGGCGTTCCTTCCTGAGCGGCCTGACGTATGTGGTGGTGGACGAGGCACACCGCTACCGCGGGGTTTTCGGGGCCCAGGTGGCGTTGGTGCTGCGCCGGCTTCGGCGGCTGTGCGCCCGGTACGGCTCGGAGCCGACCTTCGCCGTGGTCTCGGCGACCGCTGGGGACGGGACGGACGCCGCGGCAGCGCTGCTGGGTGAGGAGCCGTCGGCGATCACCCCGGTGGTCTGGGATTGCGCCCCGCACGGGGAACGGACCACGCTGTTGTGGCGGCCGACCGGGTCGGCGGAAGATGAGACCGCCGAGCTGCTGGCCCGGCTGGTGAGCGACGACCGCCAGACCCTGGCCTTTGTGGCGTCACGCCGCAGCGCGGAGGTGGTCGCCCGCAAGGCCAGCTCGCTCACCCCGGCTGGGGCTGTGGCCGCCTACCGCAGCGGCTACCTGGCCCGGGACCGGCGGGCCCTGGAGCAGGGTTTGCGTGACGGCTCGGTCCGGGGCGTAGCCACTACCACCGCGTTGGAGCTGGGGGTTGACCTGGCCGGGGTCGATGCGGTGGTGATCTCAGGTTTCCCCGGGGCGGTGTCGTTTCGGCAGCAGGCAGGCCGGGCCGGGCGCGGCGCCACGGACGCGGTCACGGTGCTGGTCGGCCGAGATGACCCGCTGGACGCGTACCTCTTCGACCATCCCGAGATCCTGAGCGAGCCGGTGGAGACGACGGTGCTCGACCCGACCAACCCGTCGGTGCTCGGGCCGCAGCTGGGAGCCGCGGCCCAGGAACAGCCGCTTACCGAGGCCGACGAGCGCTGGTTCGGGCCGCAGATGTATCCGCTGCTGCATCGGCTGGTCGACCACGGCACCCTCCGCCGCCGTACCAAGGGCTGGTATTGGTGTCATCGACAGCGGGCCGTGGACGCGATCGACTTGCGCTCAGGGACCAGCCGGCCGGTGGAGATCATCGAATCGGCGACCGGCCGGGTGGTCGGTTCGACCGACGCGGCCCGGGCCCACCACAGCGTGCACCCGGGCGCGGTATACCTGCATCAGGGCGAGCACTGGGTGGTGGAACGGCTAGACGAGGCAGCCGGTGAGGCCTGGGTACGGGCCGAGCAGCCGCCGTACAGCACCCATCCGCTGTCGTCGAGCAGCATGAGGGTCCTGGCTGACCAGGCGCACCGGGTGCTGGGCCAGGGCGAGGTGCACCGGGGGGCGGTGGAGATCGTCAGCCAGGTGAGCGGCTACCTGGTTCGCGACATCACCAGCGCCGACGTGCTCGGTCGGGTCCCGTTAGACCTGCCGAGTCGGAGCCTGCGGACCGAGGCCACCTGGTTCACCCTGGCCCCGGCAGCCGCCGAGCAGCTGGGCCGTACGGCCCGTCAGGGCGGGGCCCACGCGGCCGAGCACACCCTGCTGGGGCTGCTGACGACCTTCGCCCACAACGACCGAGCCGACGTCGGTGGCGCCGCCTTCGGCCAGCATCCCGACAGCGGGGCCCTGACCGTCGTCATCTATGACCTCTGCCCCGGCGGCTCCGGCTTCGCTGCCGTGGGGTACCGGCAGGCGCAGGACTGGGCGGGCGCGGCACTGTCGCTGCTGGAGGGTTGTGACTGCGCCACCGGCTGCCCCCGCTGCTGCATCTGGCCCGGCTGCGCGGCCGGCAATGACGCGATCGACAAGGCGGCAGCGATCCAGATCCTGAGGGCTTGGGTGGGCTGATCAGAGCCTCGGCCCGGGCCGGTTGGGCGGAGAATCACCCCGCAGGCGGCTCCATCTTGTCTGCGAACCGACACGGCACGCTGCGCCTACGTTCTGAGCGCCTCATGGCGAGACCGCCATGCCCGGTTGAGAACCTGACCTGTGACGGATCCTTACATGACGACCTCGTATGCCCGCCAGAGTCCAGAACCGTCAGATCCCGCAGGGCCAGGTTATCCCTGAGCTCCCCCCTATCGACGATCCCCACACGACTTATCCACAGGTGCGATCAAGAAGCCAAACTTATCCACAGAATGCGCCGACGGCATCCGATTTCGGCCGAAATCGGCCATGGTCGATGGTGTGAACGAGGCAAGACGGATCTTGGTGAGCGAGGACCACGATCTGATGGCGGCGGTCCAGGCCAGCGCTGCCGCGGCGGGCAGCAGCATTGAGGTCGTCGGCCCAGATGAGGTGCTGCGAGCCTGGCGTGAGGACCTGGTATTGCTCGGGGCGGACGTGGCCGAGGAGGCGGTGACCCTGCCCCGGCGAGACCGGGTCTACCTGGTGGGTTTCGGCAGCGGGGACCAGCTGTGCCAGGCCTCGGCGCCGCTCGCTGCTCCAGTGGTGGTGCTGCCGCAGGGCAGCCAGTGGCTGTCGGAATTGCTGTCCGGCGGGCAGGCCGGCCAGCGCGACAGCGTGATCGTCGCCGTCCTGGGCGGATCCGGTGGGTTGGGAGCCTCCACCCTGGCGTCAGCCTTGGCCTGTGCGGCCACCCCGGCGGCGTTGGTCGATTTGGACCCGATCGGCGGCGGTGTGGACCTACTGCTGGGTGCCGAACGAACCCCTGGCTGGCGCTGGGACCGACTGCGATCGGCCCGCGGCCAGATCGCCGACCTGGCTGGGAAAGTGCCGCAGGTGGATGGGGTGACGGTGGTCTCGATGGCCCGTCGACCGGATTCCAACGCCGGGCGGGACGCGGTCGCCGCGGTGGTGACCTGCCTGGCTCGTACTCATCGGCTGGTGGTGCTGGATGTCGGCCGAAGCCTTGATGCGGGAGCACGGGAGGCGGTCCGAACCGCAGACCGGACCCTGCTGGTCTGCGCCGGGGACGTCCGCGGGGTGGCGGCTGCGCGGATGACGGTCACGGCCGCGCAGGCCCGTCCCGACGCGGTGGTGGTACGGCGCCGGCCCCGGGCTGCGGTGGCCGCTGACGATGTGGCCCGGGCCCTGGGGCTGCCGCTGCTGACG
>CALIWR010000019.1 GCA_938046585.1 uncultured Propionibacteriaceae bacterium
CTTTGGGTGGCTTGGGTGGTGTGATCTATTTCCACTGCCAAGTGCTCATGACAGTTTGTGTGTCTTTAAGCAGTTCTTCTTTGTATTGCGCCCAGCCGGCGGCCTGGAGCACGGCCACGCCGCCAGTGCCGTTGTCGAGGCAATGGAATCGGTAGTTCCCGCCCCGATTATTCCTGGTGACCGTCAGATGGTAGGTGAGGACGGGTTTCCCTCCCCAGATTTGTCCGGGAATCGACTCGACGGGATCGTTCTGGGTTACGCGATTACGCTCGATCCGTGTCCTGCAGACTGATTCGGGATTCCCCTCCCCTGGGAAACTGGCCCAGTAAGTCAGTAGATTATGATTCCTAGGATCCTCCAGGTCGCCTTCATTGTTGGCTCCGTTGAGTTCTGTGGTTTGCCATCCTGGGGGGAGCTGGGCGGTCATGTTGGGTCCGGTGAGTTGGTTGCCGTTGATGGTCCAGCCGCGGCCTGGGGTGGGGGTTGGGGTGGTTTGTGTTGGTGTGGGTGTTGTGCTGGGGGTGGTGTTGGCGGTGGGGTTGTTTTTGGTGATGGTGAGGTAGACGACGGCGACTGTGAGGGCTATGAGGAGGATGCCCATGGTGGTGAAGATGATGGCGGTCTTGGTGTCACTCTTGGACGGTGGCTGCTGTGGGTAGGGCTGGGTCTGTGGGTAGGCAGGACCGGGTTGGCTGGAGTAGGGCTGGTTCTGGGGGTAGGTAGGTCCGCTGGGTGGGGGATAGCCCGGGCCGGTGGGTGGTGTCTGACGGTTGTAGGGAGGTTGGGCTGGGTAGTGAGGCGGCTGGGTCATCAGGGTTCCTCCAGTCCTAGGTCGTGACCCCACTGTAACCCGAGGAGGAACGAGCGGCGCGTTCAGTGATCTCAGGTGTCGACATCAGCGGACGGTCCTGCTACTCGGCTTCCGTCGCGGTGGGCATTCAACCCCATAGCCGGAGCACCAGGAATAGAATCTAAGGTGAAGAACGAAATTGATATACTCCTAATCATGGAGAGCATGGCTTGCTGTCATTTCGTTGCTCGATTCAGCGAGTATAGGTAAAAATTATCCCTATTTCCACTGCCAGGTGGTCATCAGTACCTGTCCGGCGCTGTGTGCTTGCTCTTTGTATTCTGTCCAGGATACGATTTCAAGTAGAACAGAAGTACCATTCTCGGTGTTGAGACAATGGAAGATATGCGTTGCGCTCGGGTCGGAAACGTTTGTCAGTCGATAGGTAAGGACGGGCTTCCCACCCCAGATTTGTCCAGGGATCGACTCTACCGTGTCGTTCGGGGATCGTCGCATCTCGCCGATCACTTTCTTGCAAGATTCCTCGGCTGTTCGCGGCACATTAATCCAGTATTTGATTCGACTTTTGCTTTTGTCTTCAATGATGTCTCCGTCGTTGCCGGCGCCATTCTGTTCGCTGATTCGCCATCCTGGGGGGAGTTGGGCGGTCATGGTGGTGGCGGTGAGTTGGTTGCCGTTGATGGTCCAGCCGCGGCCTGGGGTGGGGGTTGGGGTCGGCTTGAGGCTTGCAGTTGGTGTTGCGCTTGGTGTTGGTGTTGTGCTTGGGGTGGGGTTGTTCTTGGTGGTGGCGAGGTAGATGACGGCGATTGTGAGGGCTATGAGGAGGGCGCCCATGGTGATGATGATGCCGGTTGTGGTGTTGTTTTTGGGGGTCGGTGGGGGTGTGGCCGGTTGTTGTGGGTAGGGCTGGCTGGTGGGTTGGGTCTGTGGGTAGGTGGAGCCTGGCTGGGGTGGCTGGCCTGGGAAGGTTTGGTTTGGGGGGTAGGTGGAGCCGCCTGGCTGGGCTTGGGGGTAGCCCGGGCTAGCGGGTGGTGTTTGGCGGTTGTAGGGGGGTTGGGCTGGGTAGTGAGGCGGCTGGGTCATCGAGGTTCCTCTGGGTCGTGATCCACTGTAGTTGGAGGGATAGGGATTGTCGGGAAGCTGGCGGAGGTCATCGGTGGTTGGATGCCCCGAATGTCGACGAGCTCGCCGAGTAGTACTAAATCCGGTTGAATGCGGGGTTGGCAGCGAGGGCATCCCCTGAGTTCTTGGGTGGGCAAGAGCTCTCAGTTTAATCTCAGTCGGCTGCGTAGTTACATTATGAATCTCAAGGCGTGTTCGTAGGTATCAGTAGCTCGACAGGATTTGTGTGGATTCATAAGTCTCACGTTTATTCCTTTGATTTGAGAAGTGAGGCATCAGGGATATCCCTTATCTCGATTCCTTGGAGTGGCGATGTTTATTTCCATTGCCAGGTGGACAACATAATCTGCCCAGCGTTGTGAACCTTTTCCTTGGCTTCGGCCCATGCGCCGGTCTCGAGTATTGCAGAGGTACCGTTTCCGGTGTCGGTGCAGTAGAATGTATATATCACGGTTCGGGATTGGACGGTCGTTAGTCGGTAGGTGAGGGCGGGCTTTCCTCCCCAGATTTGTCCAGGGATCGACTCCACCGGGTCGCTCGGAGAGCGACGAAGATCACTGATAGCTCTATTACAGGCTTCCTCAGCTGTTCGCGGAGAGTCGAACCAGTAAGTGATCCGATTGTTAGTGTCTAGTATATCACCGTCATTACCGGCACCATTGTCACGACTGAGTCGCCATCCTGGGGGAAGTTGGGCGGTCATGTTGGGTCCGGTGAGTTGGTTGCCGTTGATGGTCCAGCCACGGCCTGGGGTGGGGGTTGGGGTGGTTTGTGTTGGTGTGGGTGTTGCGCTTGGGGTGGGGTTGGCGGTGGGGTTGTTTTTGGTGATGGCGAGGTAGACGACGGCGATCACGAGGGCTATGAGGAGGGCGCCCATGGTGATGATGATCCCGGTTTTGGTTTTGTCTGTGGATGGCGGTGGAGGGGTGGCCGGTTGTTGTGGGTAGGGCTGGTTGGTGGGTTGGGTCTGTGGGTAGGTGGAGCCTGGCTGGGGTGGCTGGCCTGGGAAGGTTTGGTTTGGGGGGTAGGTGGGGCTGTCTGGCTGGGCTTGGGGGTAGCCCGGGGCGGCGGGTGATGCTTGGTAGTTGTAGGGGGGCTGAGCTGGGTACTGGGGAGGCTGGGTCATCGGGGCTCCTCACGGTTCTAGGGGTCGTAACCCCACTGCGATCCGTTCCATGGCGTGCACCTATCGCCGGCTCGTTATCCCGGACGGATAAGTCGTCGGTCTTCTCGGTTCTTGGGTAGCTATAGGTAATGAGGATTTATTTCCATTGCCATGTACTCATAACGGTTTGTGCATCCTGGGACAGTGACTCTTTGTACGGTTCCCAGGCTGCTACTTGGAGTAAAGAGATGGCGCCATTTCCGTTATCGAGGCAATGCAAACCGTAGATGACCCTTCCCTTCTCCTTGGAGACCATCATATGGTAAGCGAGGACGGCTTTTCCGCCCCAGATCTTCCCAGATACCTGCGTAATCGAGTCGCCAGAAGATACACGATTGTGTTCGATCCGTGATTTGCAGACTTCGTCAGCATTCCCTCCCACTGGATACCTAACCCAGTAGGTCATCACGCTGTTGTTCTGGGGATTAATCAGGTCGCCGTCGTTGTCGGCTCCGTTGAGTTCTGTGGTCTGCCATCCTTGGGGGAGTTGGGCGGTCATGGTGGGTCCGGTGAGTTGCTTGCCGTTGACGGCCCACCCTCGGCCGGGGGTCTGGGTTGGGGTGGTTTGTGTTGGTGTGGGTGTTGCGCTTGGGGTGGGGTTGGCGGTGGGGTTGTTTTTGGTGATGGCGAGGTAGACGACGGCGATTGTGAGGGCTATGAGGAGGGCGCCCATGGTGATGATGATGCCGGTTGTGGTGTTGTTCTTGGGCGGTGGCGGAGGAGTGGCCGGTTGTTGTGGGTAGGGCTGGTTGGTGAGTTGGGTCTGCTGTGGGTAGGTGGAGCCTGGCTGGGGTGGCTGCTGGCCTGGGAAGGTTTGGTTCTGGGGGTAGGTGGGGCCGCTGGGTTGGGGGTAGCCCGGGGCGGCGGGTGGTGTTTGGTGGTTGTAGGGGGGTTGGGCTGGGTACTGGGGTGGCTGGGTCATCGGAGCTCCTCTGGTTCTGGGTCGTGATCCACTGTAGCTGGGGTGTTGGGAGGCTGGCGAAGACCTCGGCGGAAGTTACCCCGGTTCATTGGGTGCCTTCAAGGTGCCGAGGTCTATTTCCATTGCCAAGTGGTCATTAGGATCTGCGCAGCGCTGTATACTGGATCCTTATACTCGGCCCAGGCTGCGGTCTCGAGTAACGCAGCATTGCCGTTATCGGTATTTACACAGTAAAAAGTGTAAATCACAGTCTTGGACTGGACGGTTGTCAGCTGGTAGGTTCTGACAGGTTTCCCGGTCCAGGTCTTCCCAGGAATCTCCTCAACGGGATCGCTCGGGGCCCCTCGATACCTTTCGACGCTCTTTGAGCACGATTCTTCGGTTGTTTCCTTCAGGTTAGCCGTGTAATTAATCCAGTTCCTACCATCGATGATTTGGCCGTCGTTGCTGGCGCCGTTGTTCTTGCCGAGTCTCCATCCTGGGGGAAGTTGGGCGGTCATGGTGGGTCCGGTGAGTTGGTTGCCGTTGATGGTCCAGCCGCGGCCTGGGGTGGGTGTTGGGGTGAATGTTGTGCTGGGCGTGGTGTTAACGCTGGGTGTTGCGCTTGGGGTGGGGTTGGCGGTGGGGTTGTTTTTGGTGATGGCGAGGTAGACGACGGCGATCACGAGGGCTATGAGGAGGGCGCCCATGGTGATGATGATCCCGGTTTTGGTTTTGTCTGTGGATGGCGGTGGAGGGGTGGCCGGTTGTTGTGGGTAGGGCTGGTTGGTGGGTTGGGTCTGTGGGTAGGTGGAGCCTGGCTGGGGTGGTTGGCCTGGGAAGGTTTGGTTTGGGGGGTAGCTCGGGGCTGCGGGTGGTGTTTGGTGGTTGTAGGGGGGTTGGGCTGGGTAACGAGGTGGCTGGGTCATCGAGGTTCCTCTGGGTCGGGGTCGTGACTCCATACTGTAACCCGAGGAGGGACGAGTGGCGCGTTCAGTGATCTCGGGTGTCGACGTCAACGGACGGTCCTGCTACTCGGTTTCCGTCGCGGCGGGCACCCAACCCCATAGCCGGGGGTCCAGAGCAGACTCTAAGGTGAAGAACGAACTCGATAGAACTCCTATCATGGAGAGCATGGCTACTATCAGTTCGTTCTCAAGTTTTCCCTGAGATCGGTTCGACGGGGTTTCCAGTGATCGCCGGTGCTCTTCGGTTATTTTCTTGCACGAGGCCTTAGCTGTTCTCGGTACATTAAACTAGTATTTGATTCGGTTCCTGTCGCCGATAATCTCGCCGTCGTTGTTTGGGGTGAGTTGCTATTTGGGGGGTTGGGCAGCCATGGTGGGTCCGGTGAGTCGGTTGCCGTTGAGGGCCCAGCCGCGGCCGGGGGAGGGCGTTGGTGTGGATGCCGCACAGACAGCTGGTCGGGCAACTGACGCCCCTGCTGCTCGGGGCATGCCGACAAACGGCTGCCTCAGCTGGCTGATCGGCCCTCGCCGGGCTTGGGAGATTTCACCACCCAGCCCGGGGGATTACACCCACATCGTCCCCCCGTCGCCGCCGACGGCGCGGGGATTCGTCTGGGCCGGCGGTATCACCGATGGCTGCGGACGAGCCGGCTGGGGGTTGGCCGGGGCGGCCTGGTTCGGGTCGATCCGGCTAGCCTCACCAGCGTTCGTGATCTCGGTCGACTGGTACGCGTCGACCGTGGTCTGCAGATTCGTCGCCAACGCGGTGATCTGGTTCGGGACCTGGGCGGCGTTGGTGAGGGCGTCACGGGCCGCGTTCTGATACACGCCGAAAAAAGCCTGGCCCGGCTGGTCTCCGCCCCATGGGGCGTCGAACCCCTCAAAAGCCGTCAGCAGGCCGGCAAAGGTTGTGTTGGTGGTCCCGGCGAGAGTGGCCAAGGCCCGGGCCGAGCCCGCGACCTCGTCGAAACGAACAAACAGGTCCTCAGTCATCATCGTCCTCCGGTCGCGGGCGGGCAGGTGGGTGGCGCAGATCGTACGGCAACACAGCGGCCACCTCGGGCATCGACGACAGCAGCCCGGCCAAAGGGTCGTCACCCGGGTCGACCCCGGCCGCCTCATCGAGCTGCTTCTGGACGTCAGCCACGGCGCTCTCGCAGGCGTCGAGGAGGGCCTTGCGAAGGTTTTGGATCGATCCAAGTCGTAGGGCCCGGGGGGTGATCTTGATGTCGACGACCCGGTTCTGGGCGTCCACCACGACCGTCACCGCGCCGTTCTCAGCTTCGCCGGTGCCAGTGGCCTCACGCCAGACCTTCATGGTCTTGGCCAAGGAACGATCCAAGGACTCCTGCTCGCTGAGGAGATCCTCCTCGCGGCGTTTCAGTTCCATCGTCCGATCGTCAAGATGATGGTCGTCCAACCCCATCGTGGATGGACCCCGGGCCGACTCCAACCACTCAGAGAACGAACTCGTCGTCATGACAGGCACCTCCCAATCCCAATCAGGACACGTAAACCCTCTACATACCGTAGATCAGGGTCAACAGCGCCGGGCAGGTCGGGCAAGATGTTACCTGTGACCTTCGATCCCTCACTGTGGCAGGCCATACCCGGCCTCAACCTCGACGACATCACCTACCACCGAGCCCGGGCGGTCCCAGCGGTGCGGATCGCGTTCAACCGGCCCGAGGTCCGCAACGCCTTCCGCCCGCAGACCGTCGACGAACTATCAGCGGCCCTCGAACATGCCCGCACCAGCCCCGACATTGGCTGTGTCCTGATCACCGGCAACGGACCCTCCCCCAAAGACGGCGGCTGGGCCTTCTGCTCCGGCGGCGACCAGCGGATCCGGGGCCGGGCCGGCTACCAGTACGACGACCAGCTCGGCGCCGACCAGGCCCGTCTAGGCCGGCTACACATCCTGGAGGTGCAGCGCCAGATCCGATTCATGCCGAAACCGGTGATCGCGCTGGTGAACGGCTGGGCAGCCGGCGGTGGACACTCCCTTCATGTGGTTTGCGACCTGACCCTGGCCTGCGCCGAGCACGCCCGATTCAAACAGACCGACGCCGACGTCGGCTCCTTCGACGCCGGCTACGGCTCGGCGTACCTGGCCCGGCAGGTTGGGCAGAAACGCGCCCGTGAGATCTTCTTCCTCGGCGCCACGTACGACGCCGCCGAGGCGTACGCGATGGGCGCAATCAACGCGGTCGTCGACCATGACGAACTGGAACGGGTCGGCCTGGACTGGGCGGCCGAGATCTGCCGGAAGTCTCCCACCGCGATCCGGATGCTGAAGTACGCCTTCAACGCCCTCGACGACGGCCTAGTCGGCCAGCAGCTGTTTGCCGGGGAGACCACCCGGCTGGCGTACATGACTGACGAGGCAGCCGAGGGCCGCGACGCCTTCCTCGAGAAGCGACCCCCGGACTGGTCCCGATTCCCCTACTATTACTAAACATTCTCGAGGAGCAGGCATGGACCTGGCGGTGATGGCCGCCGGCATGGGATCGCGCTTCGGCGGGATGAAACAACTAGCCGGCGTCGGGCCGTCCGGGGAGACGATCATGGACTACGCCGTATACGACGCGGCCCGGGCCGGGGTGGACCGGGTGGTGTTCGTGATCCGGCGCGAACTGCAATGGCAATTCACCGAGGGACCGGGCAGGTGATCTGGGCAGCGCGGCATTTGGCCAGCGGACATTCCTGGCCATCAACGCCGACGACTTCTACGGGGCCTCGGCGTTCGCCAGCCTGACCGGTTTCCTGGCCCAGGGCGGGGCCGATGACTATGCCCTGGTCGGGTACCGGTTGAAACGGACCCTCTCGCGATACGGCAGAGTCTCGCGGGGGATCTGCACGGTGCACGACGGGCGACTCGCCCACGTGGTCGAGCGCACCGGCATCACCCGCACCACGGCCGGGATCGTCGATGACTCTGGGGGTCCACCTCGGCGGTGACGAGACCGTCAGCATGAACATCTGGGGCCTGCGCCCCAGTATCTTCCCCGCCTTGGAACGCCGCCTGGTCGACTTCATGGACGCCGGTGGCGTCGGTGAGCTGTACCTGCCGGCGGCGATCGACTCGATGATTGACTCCGGTGAGGCGAGCGTGACGGTACTGCCCTCGGATGAATCCTGGTTCGGGATCACCTACGCCGCCGATGTCGAACGGGTCCGGGCCCGGATCACGGCGATGGTAGCCATGGGAACCTATCCGGCGAACCTGCACCTTCGTCAGTGATCTGACGATGTGTGTGCCCTAGAGGTTTTCATCGTCATCCCCGCAGGTTAGAGTAAGGATGCCCCGAGCCAGAGGAGTCCTATGCATCAGCCCCCATACCCCTCTGGTCCCGGGGCACCCCAGTTTCCTGGTCAATCACCGGGCCCGTACGGTTTCAGCCCACAGCACCAGCCGCCCTACGGCCAGCCGCCTCCCTCGGGTTCGGCCTCCCCCCAGCCCGGTAACCCCAGCCATCCGGGTTGGGGCCCGCAGCTGAACCCCGGGTATCCGCAGCCCGGCGGCCAGGGGTATCCGCAGCAACCTCAACAGCCAGTCGCGTCACCGCCGAAGCCCCGCAAGAGCAAAGCCCCGACCATGATCATTATCGTCATGGGCGTCATCATCGCGGCCCTCGCGGTGGTTGCCGCCTACGTCGTCTTCTTCAAGAAAGACACTCCCAGCCCTGGTCCCAGCGACAGCGCAACGCCTACCCCGGTGCAGACCCCGAGTCGTACGTCAGACAGCCGTGGCTGGACCATCAACGGCAATCAACTCACGGGGCCCACCATGACCGCTCAGCTTCCTGCAGGGTGGGGACTCGGCGCGGAGAACGGCAAGGAGAACGACGGCGACATCACTGACGGGAAAAGCCGGATCAAGTACGTGTCCCAGGTTTCGCGAACAGGCGAGGACTCCTGCAAGAAGAATGTGTTGACTTATCGGCAGACCTCCGAGGATCTGGTCGAACAGCTTTCTGGGCAGACCTGGGGTGGGAAGCCCGCCGACGCGTACCAGCTGACGACCAAAACCTCCTCGAGCACGATTTACATCGTCTATTGCCTCAACAAGGATGACGGACTGGCGCTGCTCAAGACCGGGGCCCGGGCCGAGAACAGTGAACAGCTCCGCAACGCCGTACAGGTCCTGCTCACCACCTGGCAATGGAAGTAGCCCTCGGCCACCGGTGCTGGGGGCTCAGGCAGGCGAGTGGGTGGCGAGCTGAAGACCTGCAGCCTCAGCAATCCCTGAGGTAGGGTCCCCAGCGTGAAGATGTGGGGGGGCAGACTGCCGGGAATCCTGTCTGGGTTGGTATGCGCGGTCGCGGTCCTGGTCCTCGGCTGGGTCTGGGCGATCGCCTCACCCCCCAGCTCCTCGCCCGATGAGGAATACCACCTGGCCAGCATCTGGTGCCCGACCCCGTACCAGGACTACGGATGCCAGGTCCGCACCGACGGTCATGGCCGGCTGACAGTTGACGTGCCGGAGTCGATCGGGGTCGATTCGCTATGTTGGCGGGCGCTGCTGAAATCCTCCGCCGCTTGCGCTCATTCCCTCTCACAAGAGGTCCAGGTGCCGACCTGGCGGGTCGACCAGGGCGCCTACCCGGGCGGGATGTACAAGGTGATGCATCTGCTAGTCGGCGAGGACGTGTACCAGTCACTGCTGGCGCAACGGATGCTCACGGTGGTGATCGCAGTCCTGTTCGGGGCCGGGGTCGTGATCGTCGGCGGCCGTAGCGTCGGGCGGCAACTGGCGTACGTGGTGCTCGGCTCGTACCTGCCGCTCGGAGTCTCGCTAGTGGCTTCAGTCAACCCCAGCGGCTGGTCACTGATCGGGGTGACAACAGCCTTCCTGGCAATGGTGAGCCTGGCGTACGCGGACCGGCGCTGGCGGGTCGTCGGCAGCATCGCGCTGGTGGCCGGCGGGGCGCTGGTGGCCGGCGTGGCGCGTACCGACGCTGGGCCGTTCCTGGTAGCTGCCGGCGCTGCCGTGGTGGTGATTTACCACCGCCAATTCCGCCGACACCTGCTGCGGCTACTGGTCCCGGCCCTGCTCGGGGTCTGGGGCCTGATCGTGCTGTTCTCCGCCTCCCAGGTGGCCGCCATCCAAAGCCCCGCCGCGGCGGCCGGGATCGACGTCAGCCGACGCAATGCCCGGCTCACCTTCGTCCAGAACCTGGAGGACGTGCTCGGCCTCGTCGCGGGCAACTACGGCAGCTGGCCGCTGGCCCAGCTCGACGCGCCGATGCCAAGCCTGGTGCATGTCCCGGCGCTGCTGGTGGCTGGCGGGATCTGCCTGTACGGGCTGCGCCAGGCCACGATCGGCAAACTGCTGGCGGTGACCACGATCATGGTCGTGGTGGTGGCGCTGCCGCTGTACCTGCTGCAAGTGACGCTGCTGCGGGTCGGGGAAGTGGTGCAGCCGCGTTACCTGCTGCCGCTGCTGCCGGTGCTGGTGGGTTGCTGCGTGGCGCCGGTCTTCGGCCGGCAACTCTGCCTGACCCGGGCGCAGGCACTGGGAGTTTGGGCGGCGGTTTCGCTGGCTCACTGCTCGGCGCTGCTCGCCTACCTGCGCCGCTTCGCCAGCGGTGTGGACGGGCCGTTCTTCCTGGGGGACCCCAACCCGTGGACTTGGCCGGGTGGCCCGGCCCCGGTGGTGCTGTGGGCGGTCGGGACGATCGCCTTCGCCGTGGCCGCCTTCGCCGTCGTGATCGTGTCTGACGGCTCAGATCAGATCCCTGAGCGCGTCGCGCCCGTACCGCAGGCTGTGAGCCCGGCCCCCGAGGTTCCCGCCGGGGCAGCGCAGGTGGCTCCTGGCGATCCGGCCCCGGTCAGCTCAGCCGAGGTGACCGAACCGCCTACCCTTCCGAAGGAATCCCGCGAGGCCACAGCGCCGACCGAAGAGCCTGCGCAGGCCCCTAGCGAAGAGCCTGCCGAAAACGGTACGGCTGACGCCTCGCCTGACCCGGAATCGCGGCTGGTCGACCCCGCAGACCCGCCACGGCGCCGTTACGCCACCCCAACCTGGCCCGGTGACGATGCCGAGCCGGCCCGTCGCGCCCATCCCGACCAGTCTCAGGATCCCCAGGACTGAGCAGCAAGGCGACTACTAGGTCGTGATTCAGCGCGCAGGCTATTCCGCCAGCCCGTACAGCCGGTCTCCGGCATCGCCCAGGCCGGGCACGATATAGCCGACCTCGTTCAGGTGCTCGTCGACCGCCGCCACCACCAGCGTGCACGGAACCTGGACCTGGTCGAGAAGCCGTCGCATCCGCGCGATCCCCTCGGGGGCTGCGATCAGGCAGATGCAGGTGATGTGGTCAGCGCCCCGCTTGATCAGGAACTGGACCGTACCGGCAAGCGAGCCGCCGGTCGCCAGCATCGGGTCCAGGACATAGCACTGTCTCCCGGACAGGTCAGCGGGCAGCCGCTCGGCGTACGTGAAGGGCTCCAGGGTCTCTTCGTCGCGGACCATCCCGACAAAGCCCACCTCGGCCGACGGGATCAACCGCGCCATCCCCTCGAGCATCCCCAGCCCGGCCCGCAAGATCGGGACCACTATCGGCCAGGGCTTGGACAACTGAACGCTGGTGGTGGTGGTGACTGGGGTCTCGATCTGGACCGGCTCCACCCGGACCTGATCGGTCGCCTCGTACGCGAGCAGCATCACCAATTCCTCCACCAGCTGGCGGAAGACCGGCGACGGGGTGTGCTTGTCGCGCAACAGGCTGAGCTTGTGGGAGACCAGGGGATGGTCGATGACACGAACGTCCACGGGTCAACCTTGGCACATTCCCTAGTTGCAGTGTGATTGGGGTTCACTGCCCCCGTGGCTGCGCGCGCTGCCCCCACATGTGAAGATGGGTGTTTGAAGGAGGCCTCATGACCGGCGAAGAGATCGAACTCGACCCCAGAGAACTGGGCGATGACCGGCCGGGGCTGGAGGACGCCGACGACCCGGAACCAGACGACGACCTCGACGAGGATGACTTCGGCGACGTTGAGGACGCCACCGAAGACGATGTCGACTTTATCCTCGCCATGCACCGCGAGGACGGCAGCCCGGTAGTAGCCGCCCTGGAACCCGATCTCGCCAACGATCTGGACGCCCTGATCGCCCAGTTGCAGCGTCTGCCCGGCGACAACGGCGCTTGGGCGCTGGTCTCGATCGACGGGGACTTTTTCGCCGCTATTCGGGTCCGGGGCCGTCGCGTCCAGGTGATGCTGTCTGACGTGTACGCAGCCGAGACCTGGTCGCTCGCCAGCGACATCGTCGACTACCTGGGTATCGACATCCCCGAGGACGACGACGAGGACGGGCTGGTCGGTGACCTGGACATCTTCGCCGACCAGGGCTTGTCGGTGATGAACCTGGAGGCGATCTGCTCCGACTGGGATACCTCCTCTGACGAGCTGGCGCTGCGAGTCGCCGACGCGATCCACTTCGGCCCCCAGGCCCGTACGGTCGCCGACAGCGCCGAGTGACAGACGGCCCCGTCCGCGGTGGAAGACCGGGAACGGGGCCCATGGGCGGTGGCGGTGGGATTTGAACCCACGGTGGGTTGCCCCACACGCGCTTTCGAGGCGCGCTCCTTTGGCCGCTCGGACACGCCACCGCGGATGAGTGTAGCCAGGCCCAGGCCGGGGGTCGAATCGGCATTCGGCGCCGAGCCGGGTTAGATGATCGCTGGTCAGGATGACCAGCGGGCCAGCCGGCCCCCGCGGTCGATCGCCCGCAACTGGTCCTCGACCTGGCCGCGTACCGCTGACGGGGTGACGATCAGCAATTCGTCACCCTCGCGCAGGCTGTCGCGCCCGTGCGGGGTGAAGGTTTGATTGCCGCGGATGACCAGGCTGACCTGGGCATTCGGCGGTAGCCGCAGTTCGCTGACGCTTACCCCGTGCAGCCGGGAACCTTCCGCCACCTCCAGCTGTAGCAGATCGGCCTCAACCTGATCCAGCGGCGCCACCTCGATATCCACCTCGTTCGGATCTCCGGCCAGCCCGAGCCGGCGGGCCACCCAGGGCAGGGACGGCGCGTTCAGCAGGGTCAGCACGATGACGGTGACGAAGACGATGTCGAAAAGGTCATTGGCCAGCGGCAGCCCGGCCGACATCGGGATCGTGGCCAGGATGATCGGGACTGCTCCTCGTAGCCCCGCCCAGGACACGAAGGCCTGCTCTCGCCACGGCACCCGAGAGGGGGTCAGAACTGCGGCCACGCTCGCCGGCCGGGCCACGAAAGTCAGGAACAGGCCCAGCATCACCGCCTGCACCAAGGTGGTGATGCTGATCCGAGATGGGGTCGACAGTAACCCGAGCATCACAAACAACCCGATCTGGGCGATCCAGCCGATCCCCTCCACGAACGACCGGGTGGCGTGCCGGTGCGGCAATTTGCCGTTCGCCAGCAGCACCGAACAGGTGTAGACGGCGGCGAAACCGCTCACGTGGACCGCCACGCCGACCCCGTACGGGATGATCGCCCAGCCCAGCGCGGCCAGCGGGTACAGGCCCGAGGCCGGCAGCGCCAGATTGCGCAGCAGCCGTACCCCGAGCCAGCCCAGGGCAGCGCCCAGGGCCAGACCGCCGATCAGTTCGGCCAGGATCAACAGGCCGGTCAGTGGCAGATCCCGGTACCCGATCCGCCCCATCGCTAGATCGGTCGCGGCGATCACCAGTAGCACCGTGGGGGCGTCGTTGAGGCCGGATTCGCCCTCCAGCATGGCCCGGACCCGCGGCGGCAGCGACACCGACCGCAGCACCGAGAACACGGCCGCCGAATCGGTCGGCGCCATGATCGCCGCCACCAGAACCGCGATCGCCAGCGGTACCCCGAGCACCAGGTAGGCGAAGGCGGCGACCAGGGCGATCGTGATCGCGACTGCGACCGTCGCCAGCAGCACCGACGACCAGATCGCCGGCCGAATGTCACGCCACTTCGTCGACAGCCCGCCGTCGGCCAAGATCAACACCAGGGCGACGAAGCCGAGGTCGTGCGCCAGGACCGAGTTGTTGAACAGCGCCCCGTCGGCCGGGACTTCCATCAGCACGCCGAGGAACAGGAACAGCAGCAGCGCGGGAACCCCGAGCCGGTCGCCGACCTTGGCCACGATCACGGCCACCACCACCACGGCAGCCCCGATCAGCAGGAGGATGTCGAGGCTCATCGGTTCTTCCTCCCGTGGGTCGTGTAGTCGAAAACCTATAGCAGTCCCACCGTCCCCTTCGCGAGGGGAGGGCTCCTCGATCAGACAACACCTCGACGAAATCCGGGGCACCGTCCCCTTCGCGAGGGGAGGGCTCATCGCCGCGACTCGAAGAATCGTCGCAGAAGGGCAGCGCAGGGGTCGGCCAGGATCCCGCCGACGACCTCGGGCCGGTGGGGGAGCCGGGGGTCACGGACGACATCAAACAGCGAGGCGACCGCGCCGGCCTTCGGGTCGTACGCCCCGAACACCAGCCGCGCGACCCGCGACTGGACGACCGCCCCCGCGCACATCGTGCAGGGCTCCAAGGTGACGACCAGAGTGTGCCCGTCAAGACGCCAACCGCCAACCTCGGCCGCCCGGCGCCGTAATACCAGCACCTCGGCATGCGCGGTCGGATCACCCGTCTGTTCTCGTTCGTTGCCAGCGGCTTGGACCACCTGACCGCTCGGGTCCAGCAGCACCGCCCCCACCGGGATGTCCCCCGTGGCCGCGGCGGCCTCAGCGGCCCGCAGCGCCCGTCGCATCGCATCGTCCCACTGGCTCACCCCACCCACTCTGCCAGCCGTACGGGGACTGACCCGAGAGCCTGTCTGCGGAGAATGCGGGTCCGCCTGGTGTTTTGACCCCTGCCGCCCATAAAATGACGTGCATGATTCGCCCACCAACGGCCCCCAATATGGCCAGTCACAGCCGCTGCCCAGCTCTGTGTCACGTCACGGTGGCTCTTGGCTGAAGTGGGTCCGGACTGGGCTAGCCTATGTGTTGGTTTTCCTGTCGGCTGTGAGTGTTGGTGGTGCAATCGGCGGGGGATTCGAGCACCCTCCTTTGTGGATTTCGGGTGTTCTGGTCTTCGTCCTCCTTCCTTTCAGTATGCTGCCTTCGTCTCGGATGGGAACCACCTTCGCATTCCTTGCGGCGGGCGTAGCGATCATCGGTGCTGTCGTGCACAGTTTTAGCGCATCCCGTATCCTACCAATGCCTTTTTTCGCCCTCTTCCTGTCTGCCGGGTTCTCAGTGACTTTGGGATTGACCTTGATTGGTCGCAGGTAAGCCTCGATTTCCGTTGATCGTGATCATCATAATCTAAATATTTCAGAAAAGGAGAGACACGTGGATCTCATTGCAGATTTGGCCGAGGTCCTGGCTGCTGCCCGATCTTTTTCCTCTCAACAGGAAGCGGCGCCGGAGCAGGACGAGTATCAGGGGAGTGATCCTACTGATTCTGTTGTCGTGACTGTCGATAGGGCCGGGTTGCTTCTCCGGTGCGTGGTCGATGATCAGTGGGCCGACAGAGTCGGGTCTGCAGGGTTGGCCACTGCGGTCCGAGGGGCTGCTGCCGCAGCTCTGTGTGTGAAGATGGGGCTACCTGCACCCTCGACCGAGGTGGCCGATCAGAATTGGGAGGAAATTGTCGCTTCATACGGCCCGGTCGAATCATATAGCCCACCCGAGCCGACTCAGCAGGATGTCGAGAAAGCTGAGAGATTGGTCCTGGAGAAGATGGACGATCTGACATCCGCTGTGGATCGTCTGTCGATAGAGGAGGCTCGCGAGCAGTTCAAAAGACAGCTCGACCGACTCGCTGATCTGGGTGACTCTGCCTTGTCACTCGCCAGCATGGAGCCGATTCGTTACGCCAGCCATTCCGATAACGTCGTCCTTTCGTTGGCGCCCAACGGGCTCCTGATCGATTGTGAGATCCGCGAGCATTGGGCATCCGGGCAAAGTGGGAAATCCATCTCGATGACCATTCAAGAGATCATCGATAAGATTCAACAGGATAGAAAGGATCGCCATCATGGGTGACTTCAAGATCGCATCTGATGGGCTTGTTCGGGAGGCGGAATATCTGCGCGGCGTAGGAGAAGCTCAGGCTTCCATCTCCCAGGCGATAATGGGTTTTCCTCGCTCTATATCCAATTGGGGGGCATGGGAAGCTTTGAGCGGCCCCATTGTCGCAGCCTTCCGTAACCTTGATGAAGTAAATTTCACCGCTGCAGAAGGTCTTGATTCAGTGGCCGACCTCATCGAGAGTATTTGCCTCGCCTACCAGGAAGTCGAGTCAGCTAATAGCGTGAAGAACGCCCAGGTAGTAAGGAGAGTTCCGTGACCGCACCCAGCGTTCTTCCCATTCAGACAATCTATTTTCAGAATGAAGAAGATAGCGAAAAGCTTCTGTGGATACGAGACAAGATACAGCAGTTCTGTGATTATCTCGCGACCATGCGACCCAAGGTCTACTCATATGCCGTAGGTCGCTCGACCGCCGGTGGTCCTCAAGGGGCATTCGAGGGCGCCATGTGCGTATCAGCCTACGAAGGCCTTGTCCAGCTGACTCCTAAGTTCGTCGAGTGGTTCAACGACTTCATGAATTGGAGCATGGCGCCCAAAAATATCCTCGATATGGTCGAGGCCATGCAACCTGCTTACGAGAAAGCGACTGAATGTAAGCAGGCCCTTATTCGAGAAGCCATGCCGGCGGACAAGATCTGGAAGGGTGAGTCCGTGAATGCCTACTATAAGCACATTGAGAGGCATCGGTCTGCCGCCGCTGATGTCGAAGAGGCGATTCACTCCATGATGATCAAGATCCGTGAGGCGGGATCAAACGCACTCACCGCCACCTATGTGGCGTTCACGGCGATCATCGGTGCTATCGTAGAGCTTTTCATTGGACTAATCGCACTGGCGCCACCCGCGACCCCGGCCGGGGTTAAAACGATTCTGGCGAGCATGGCATTCATCGGCGCCACAGTCGGTGCAATTGGGGTCTATGCCCAGAAGTTGGTCGGCGTGGTGGCCGAGGCACAGAACAGCGTCGACGGTAGGCTGCGCAGCACGAACTTCCCCGGTGGCAAGTGGCCCCAGGCGACGTCCAAGTCAGTTCGTACTGGTATCGAGGACGTCAGCGGCTGGAGCTACTGACACCGTTCCGCGGTTGCGCGGCCGCCGTGGAATGAATATCCGTGATCAAGGGCGGTGCCTGGCAAGGTCCGGCACCGCCCTTACAGCTCTGATCAGATTCACGCGGATCTTGCGAATCGGCCGTATGCCCTTAGCGGGCTGAGGCGCTCGGGGTCGGTGATGGCAGGCAGACCGTGCCATTCGGCAGTGGGAGTTCGGTCTTGTAACCAGTGCCGGGCATTACATCGCCGGTCTTGGGGCCAAGCAGAACATCGACGGTGTGATCCGGCCGAGCATCAACCCGGTATTCGACCTGGCCAAACTGGCTCGCCACCAGCTGCACCTCGGGGTTCTCCTTGGCGGCGCCGACGATGATCACCGGGCTGGTGATCTTCTCCTCAGAATTGCCGACTCCGCTCACGACAAAGCCCCGCGACCGCAGCACCTTGGCCACCTCAGAGCCGAAGCCGCGGACCCCGCCTCCGTTGTACACCCGGACCGTGACCTGATTCGGCCGCAGTACTTGCGCGTTCTGAGTGACGCACGGCGGCGGGGGAGGAGGTACGAAAGGGGCCACGACTCGCTGGTAGCCCCACCAGCCGCCGTACCCCAGCACCAGCAGCAGCACCACCAGCGTGACCGGGGTCCGCGCCAGCCGGACCGCTTCGCGCGTCGTCACCTCGATCTCCTGTCTGCCCAGTCAGCCTCGCAGTCGCGCCTGACCCTACTACTGCAGTTCCAGCACCCGGGCATGCACCGTCTGCCGCTGTTGCAAGGCGGCCCGTAGCGCTCGGTGCAGCCCATCTTCCAGGTAGTACTCGCCGCGCCACTTCACTACGTGCGCGAACAGGTCGCCGTAGAAGGTGGAATCTTCCTCCAGCAGAGCCTCCAGGTCCAGCATCCGCTTGGTAGTGACCAGCTGGTCCAGCCGCACCTGGAGCGGTGCGATGGCGGCCCACTGCTTCTGCTGATACCCGTGCTCGGGGTACGGACGCGAGTCGCCGACGCGCTTGAAGATCACACCAGCAGGGTACCGGTCCCGGTGAAACCTTGCACCGCCCCGGCACCTGTGCCGCCGTAGCAGAGGAGCGCAAGGATGATGGGGGATTCCCCACTGTTGTGCGGGAACCTGTTGAATGAGTCCCATGACGGACCAGGTTGCCGAGATTACGCAGGGGTACACCTTCGAGGAGCAAGCGCTCGAGCTGGGGGTGCTAATGGCCGACGGCGAACCGCGCCCCGACGCCACGATCCGGATCCCGCTCGGGATGCTGAATCGGCACGGGGTGATCGCTGGGGCTACCGGGACCGGCAAGACCAAGACCCTGCAGCTGCTGGCCGAGCAGATGTCAGCCGCTGGGGTGCCGGTCTTCGCCGCCGACATCAAGGGAGACCTGTCGGGGCTGGCCTCGCCTGGGGAGGCCAGCGAGAAGCTCCTCTCCCGGACCCGCAAGATCGGGCAGGACTGGCAAGCCAAAGGTTTCCCGGTCGAGTTCTACGCGCTCGGCGGGCAGGGGCTGGGGGTGCCGGTGCGCTGCACCATGACCTCCTTCGGGCCGACCCTGCTCAGCAAGGTGCTGGGGCTGTCCGAAGTGCAGGAGTCGTCGCTGGGACTGGTCTTCCACTACGCAGACGTACGGGGCCTGCCGCTGCTCGACATCGCCGACCTGCGGGCCGTCCTGACCCACCTCACGAGCGAGGAGGGCAAGGCTGAGCTGAAGGAGCTCGGCGGGCTGTCGACGGCCACAGTCGGGGTACTGCTGCGGGAACTGATCGGCTTCGCCGACCAGGGCGCGGACCTGTTCTTCGGGGAGCCGGAGCTGGACACCTTCGACCTGCTGCGGACCACCTCCGACGGGCGGGGCGTGATCTCGCTGCTGGAGCTTCCCAACCTGCATGACCGACCGAAACTGTTCTCCACCTTCCTGATGTGGCTGCTGGCCGACCTCTTCCACGACCTGCCCGAGGTGGGGGACATCGACAAGCCAAAGCTGGTCTTCTTCTTCGACGAGGCTCATCTGCTGTTCGCTGACGCCTCCCCGGAGTTCCTGCAGACGATCGCCCAGACGGTACGGCTGATCCGATCCAAGGGGGTCGGGATCTTCTTCATCACCCAGACCCCGACCGACATCCCCGATCAGGTCCTGGCCCAGCTCGGGTCCCGAGTCCAGCACCAGCTGCGCGCCCATACTCCCAACGACGCCAAGGCGCTCAAGCAGACCGTCAACACCTACCCGAAGTCGGCCTACGACTTGGCTGAGGTCCTGCAACGGCTGGGAATCGGGGAAGCGATCGTGACCGTGATGGATCCCGACGGCTCGCCGACCCCGGTGGCCTGGACCCGGATGCGGGCCCCGGAATCACTCATGGCCCCAACCCCGGCCGACGTACTGCGCCCGGGGATCGCCGCCTCGGCAATGATGGCGAAGTACGGCACCGAGGTGGACCGAGAATCGGCCCAGGAGATCCTGGCTCGCAAACTGGAGGAGGGCGCCCAGAGCGCGGCCGAGCAGGAACAGGCCAAGGCCGACGCGCAGGCTGCACAGCAGGCCGAGCGGGAGGAAGCTGCCCGGGCCAAGGAGGAGGCCGCTCGGGCGCGGGAGGCTGAACGCCTCGAACGGGCTGCTCAACGGGAGGCCGAACGGCAACGCCGAGCCGAGGAACGCGAGGCTGAGCGGCAGCGCCGAGAGGCCGAGCGGGAGGCAGCACGCGAGGAACGGGCCCGGCGTAACGAGAAATCGGTCTTGGAACAGGTGGCTGGATCCAGTGTCTTCCGCCAGTTCGTCCGTTCCGCCGGGCGGGAAATCGTCCGCGGGATCTTCGGGACCGCTCGACGTCGGTAACCCGGGACGACCATGCCAGTCGATCCTCGCGGAGGCGACGATCAAGCTTGGCGTCGGTGCGTGGATACGTGGTCAGCTGCGACTGGATTTGCCGCGTACCCGCGGTGGTAAGGAGCGGTTGTACTCCAGCGCGAGATCGATCCAGGACCGCAGCCCCGCGTCATCCTGGATCGCCTCCGAGGAGACCTCGATCCAGCCCGGGCCCATGTCTTTGGTAGCCATCATCGCCTGGGTGGCGCCGGGACGCCTCAGAAGCTCCTGATGGCGGCAGGCGTCGACGCGGACCAGGAGATCCCCGGTTTTGCCGGCGCTGACGATCAACCGCTCATTGACCATGAAGGATCGGCCGCCGAACATCGACACCTCCCGGGTCAGGAGATCTTCTCCGAACAGCACTCGGATCCGTTCGACCAAGGCGTTCTGATGCGGGGTCATTCACCATTCACCGAGAGACGGTCGAAGACCAGCAGGGTTTCGGCGATCTTGCCGTCTCGGATGGTGAAATACTCCACGGCTGGGGCGGTAGTGAAGGACTCAGTCTGGGGGTAGTAGAGCAGGACCACGTGATCCGGATCGCTGAGCTGCGCGATCTCCTGGATCCCAGTGAGGCGGGCAGCGAAGTCACCGAGAGATGCCCGGTAGGCTTCCCGGCCGGTGATCTCGCCGCTCGGGGCATGGCAGACGAAGTCCTCGGCCAGGTACCCCATCGCGGTGTCGAGGTCACCACTGGTCCAGGCATGGTGATACGCCATCACCAGCTCGTAAGCAGTCATTGAGGTCTCCTTCGAACATGGAAATGTGAGGTGCGGGCTTCGAATCTGGCAAGACTAGCAATGCGGACGCTCGACGGCAGGAAAGCAGCCGTGCCGGGTGACGGGCGGTGTCGACCGCGAATCACCCACCCGGTGAGGCCGTGACCTACAGACCCGGTGGGGCAGGGGCCCAGTGGGATGGCACAGTGTCGGTGTCAACCGGTACGGTCGATGATTCGTCGAAAGGGTGTGGGAATGGCGCTCGCCCACTCAGCTGACGAGGGAATCACGGCCATGTACGAGTCTCAGTGGAATTCGCTGGTCCGGATGGTGTGGCTGATGCTGCGCCATCAGGGAGCCGCTGAGGATGTGGTCCAGGACGCTTTCATTGCCACCTATCGGGCCTGGCCTACCCTGCGTGATGAGCAGGCGGCGGTCGGATACCTGCGCCGCTGCGCGGTGAACGGGGCCCGTTCGGTGTTGCGGCATGAGGTGGTGGTACGCCGCGAGAACGAGGCCGAGGCAGGCCGGGCTGACGCATCCGGGCGTGGGAGCGCGCCGAGCGCTGACCTGGCCGCGTTGAACCGGCTCGACGGGGATCGGCTGTTGGCGGAACTGAGAAAGTTGCCGGACCGGCAGCGGGAGGTGATCATTCTGCGTTACTACGTCGACCTGTCCGAGGCCCAGATCGCCGAAGCGCTCGATATCGCCCCCGGATCGGTCAAGACTCACGCCCACCGAGGATTACGCGCTCTGCGGGAGCGGATGGAGGCCGCGGTATGAGCTTTGAGGACCAGGTACGAGACGAGTTGGGCCGGCAGGCGAGCCAGATCCAGCCCAACGAACGGCTGGCCCAGATCCTGGCTGCCGGGTCGCAGCAGCCGGCCCCCGTGACCTCGCTGCGGAGCGTACGCCGGCCCGGGCTGTGGCTTAGTGCCGCGGCGGCGGTGGTGTTGGCGGTGGCCCTCGCTGCGATGTGGGCGTTGCGTCCCCAGACTGCGGCCACCAATACCGAGATGGCAGCTGCCCCGGCCACCACCGGGGCCTCCGCGCCGGCCGTCACGGAGGCTAGTTCGTCGACGAACGGTGACGCGCAGGCCAAGAGCGCCACCAGGTGGGCGATGCCGGTCTACTACGTCACCACCGGCACTAGCCTGCAGCCCTGGCTGCTGAACCGGGATTTCATCAGCGTCGACGCCCCTTCCGACATCTCGGGCCGGGTCCAGCTGGCCGTCTCCACGCTGGTCACAGGAACTATCAACGGCACCCGCTTGCCGTACTCCGACTGGCAACAGCCCTGGCCGGAAGGCGAACAGGTCACCACCGTCGTGGACAGTGGCCAGATCCGCGTCGACCTCAACCAGGGCCTGAGAAGCGGGTTAACACCGCAGCAGCAGCGGATGGCGTACCAGGCGATCGCGTGGACCACTACCGCCGCTGCCCAGATGAGCGTCCCGGTTCAGATCCGGGTCGCTGGTACGGTCGCGATGACCGCCTCACGCCCGGCGAGCGGCAGCGAGTGGAACGACCTGGCCCCGATCTGGATCGTGGCCCCGTCGCGCTGGTCGACTCAGCCAGCCGGGCAGCCGATCCTGGTCCGGGGCGAGGCCTGCGTGGACGAGGGCAGCTTCAGCTGGCAGGTGCTGCGATCTGGGCAGGTGGTGCAGTCTGGACGCGGCAGCGCCTCCAGCGGCTGCCCGGTGCGCGGCCAGTTCTCCTTTACGATCCCGGCGCTGCCGCAGGGTGAGTACGTGCTGCAGGTGCAGCCCAGCGACGCCTCGGTCAGCGCGGACCGCTACCAAGCTACTTTGCCGCTGACGGTCGTCTGAGTTCAGATCCCTGGTCGTCGTTCGGGTGGCCGCACCACTGGTTGGCGGGCACCTGGCGTCGGACGGCAGCGATGTGCTGGCCGCAGCCGGCCCATGTCGTCTTGCCGCAGGTCTGGCAGGTCACTGCTCGGCACACGGGAGACTCCTCTCGTCGGTCGACACATGAATATTCAGAAGAGGCTGACCTGGTCGGTGGCGATCGGGCGCACCTGGGCCGCAGCGTGCATCACAGGCACTATCGCGCGACAGACATTCTGTGGCGGGAGAGAAAAACCTTGGCCAACCCCCGTAGCCAAAGATGTGCTGGTGCGCGAGAGAGGAGTTGAACCTCCATGTCCTTTCGGACACACGGACCTGAACCGTGCGCGTCTGCCATTTCGCCACTCGCGCTAGGCCGGTAGCCCGGCCAGCCAGGAGAGCGTAGCACGACCGAGGCGGTGTCGCCACTCCCATGGTTTCGACTGGTGTCGTGGCAGGTTGGGCGCTCAGGGTTCACGATGAAGAGGGCTTCAGGTCATGGTTGGGTCTGGCCTTTCGTGCTCGCTGTTCGGGTAGGGGCTGTCCTGCGTCTGTGTCGACTGGGCCGCCACCTCGGCGATCAGCTGCTCGAGCCGTTCCCGCTCGCTTGGTTCGCTCGTCTCGGCTAGCGACTGCCGCAGCCGGGTCAGAAACCATTCCCGATGTCGACGCCGCGAGGCTCCGATCTGGTCGTACAGGTCACGCAGCCGGGCTTGCAACGCCGCCACCTGCTCGGGGGTAGCGGGGGTCTGGTCATCGGGCTCCTCGGGTGCTGCCATATTGCCATCCTGGCATCCCAGCCGGTCGGATGCCCCAGCACACCAGCGGGCATAACAATCCCCCTCGGCGTGGTCACCGGCCTGATCGGGATGCCCCAGCACACCAGCGGGCATAACAATCCCCCTCGGCGTGGTCACCGGCCTGATCGGGATGCCCCAGCACACCAGCGGGCATAACCCTGGGGCAGGACGCCCGGGACCCTGGGTGGTCTGATTCTGCCTGCTGCTGTGCGCTCGGAGCAGCGGCAACCCCAGATGATCTATGCGATCAGGGTATGTTTTTCTTGCAGAATCTTCACTAGACGTATCGATCTGGGTGGCTAACACTGGAGACATGTTCAAGAAGCTGTTCGAGTCCAAGGACTTCGCCGTGGCTCTCACCCTCATCGCGGGGCACAGCACCCAGAACGGCGTGGCGCTGGCCCACATGCTCGACGCGCAGGGGGTAGCCGAATGATCCCCACCTCTGAGACCTTCTGGTACTGGCCGGGCACTTTCCCGACCGCTCAGGCGGATCGTCCCTGTGACGTCTGCGAGCAGGTGAAAGCCGACCAGCACGATGACCGAGAGACCAACCAGGGCGATTTCGCCCGGACCTCTGCCTGATCCTCTACAACCGACACAACCTGGCCGGGACGTCTCGAACGTCCCGGCCAGGCCATTTTCGGGCGAGTGTTAGCTTAGGTGAACCTCAGTAGCCGATCGGGTACGGTCGGCGCCACCCGCCAGCAGGAGGTCTCGTGAGCCTGACCGATGTCCAACAGACCCTTTTCTTTCCGCTCACCGGGCGGGCCCAGGCCGCAGACCGCTGGCCTGACTTGTTCCCAGACCCCTGGGCCGAGCATGCCGATGCGATCCGGGTCGCCGAGGGCAGTACCGCGCAGCACTTAAGTGAATTCCCAGCCGCGGTGTACGGGCTGCGGCACCTGCTCACGATCCGGGAGATCAACGCCTATCTGACCGATCATCCCGGCGCGGCCGTGGTCAACATCGGCTGCGGGCTGGACCGGATCGTGCACGAGGTGGCCGACCCTGAGGCCCGGATTTACAACCTCGACTTCCCTGACGTGATCGAGATGCGTAAGCGCTGGGTGGAGCCGCACGAGCGAGAGGTCGACCTGCCGTACTCGGTCACCGACCACGAGTGGATGGATCAGGTCGACGCCAGTCAGGGCCTGATCGCGGTCGCCCCCGGGGTCTTTTATTACATCCCGGTCGAGGACGTGAAGAGCCTGGTCAGCGCCATGGGACGGCGCCTGCCGGGGGCCCGGCTGTGCTACGACGCGGAATCTCCCTGGCTGACCGCCTCCAGCGAGAAACAGATCCAGCACAAAGGCACCCCCGACGCCCGGATGCCGTTCCGGGTTAAGGATCCGTACTCCGTTCGAGGCTGGAGCGACCGGATCGTCGACGTCCGGATCGAATTCGACTTCAGCTCCTACCTGCCCGACCGCTCCCGGCTGCCGTTCGGGATCCGATTCGCCTTCACCTTCATGCGGATCGCCCGCGCGATGTACGAGGTCGTCGTGACCTTCGCCTGAGCAGCCGAGACGATCAGCGAGGCTTGGTCGCCAAAACGTGATGCTCGTTGTACGTGAACCACTGCCCGGCTTTTGCCGGGAGCGGGAAGCTGGACGCCTTGGTGGTCTGCAGCCCGGCCCGACGGGCCACCACCATCATGGTCTCGCCGCTGAGGTACTGCACATGCGTGTGGTCAGTGGTGTACCCCTTCTGCTGCGGGCAGATCAAGAGCACCTTGCCGCCGGGGCGGATGAACCGCAGATATTCGGCTAGCAGGTCACGGCCCTCGTCTAGGGTCATGTGCTCCAGCACATGCGCCAGCATCATCGAGTCGAATTCGTTGTCGCGGGCGCGGTGGCTGGCCAGGAAGTCCTCGGTGGTGTAAGCCTCGAGTCCGAGCCGGCGGCAGTCGGCGATCGAATGCGGGTTGTGATCGATACCGACCGAGCCGAAGGGCAGTGCTACCAGTAGCCGGCCGATCCCGCAGCCGATCTCCAGGGTTCGGCCCAGGTTGTACGAGCGGATCCGGGCCCGGTACGGCGCTTGCACGTTGAGCACCCTCTTCCACCACACAGTGGATTTGGTACGGAGACGGTCTGCGTAGTCGATGCCCTCGGTGCTCATGCGCGTCACTTTATCCGGGCCTGTCAGCGCCCGACACAGCCCAGGTGGGGCGCCGCGTACCGTCAGGACGTCATGGCGCCACGAAAAGGGGTAACGATCGTCTCTGCTGGTGCAGAGAACCTCCAAGGTCGTGTCGCAGGCCGTACGCTCCTCATCGTGGAGCACAGCCACACGAGACCCCCAGGGACCTCCCTGGGACTTTGGGGAGTTGACCCGGGCCGCTGGTGTCGGCCCGGGTCGGCTGTCCACCGACAGCGTCCCGTTGGCTCAGTGCATATCGGCGGCTAGGGCCGCAGCGCCGATGATCCCCGCGGTATTACGCAGTGTGGCCGGGACGATCGGGGTGTCAAGCCGCAGATGCGGCAGGAACTTCTCCGCTTTCCGCGAGACCCCGCCGCCGATCACGAACAGATCGGGGGAAAACAGAAACTCCAGGTGCGCGAAGTACGGTTGGAGACGCTCCTTGGCCCACTGTTCGTACTTCAGGCCCTCCCGTTCCCGGGCGCTGGCGGCGGCCCGGGTCTCCGCATCGTGACCATTCAGCTCTAGATGCCCTAATTCGGCGTTCGGGATCAGCACCCCATTGTGGATCAGGGCAACTCCGATCCCGGTCCCTAGGGTGGTCAGGATCACCAGCCCCGAGACCTCTTTCGCCGCCCCGTACCGGACCTCGGCCACCCCGGCCGCGTCGGCATCGTTGACCAGCATGCAGGGGCGCCCTAGCGCGGTCGAGAACACATCCTGGCCGGGGCAACCGATCCACGCCGAGTCAATATTGGCGGCCGATCTCACCACCCCGTGGTGCACGATCCCCGGAATCGTTACCCCAACCGGGGAGTTGGCCGGCAGATCATCTAAGAACTCGTCGGCTATCCGATCGACGACGCTGGCGACGGCTTCGGGGGTAGAAGGTGTGGGGGTCAGGATCTTCAGCCGGTCCTGCATCAAAGCACCCGTGCCAAGGTCGACCGGAGCACCTTTGATCCCGCTCCCACCGACATCGATTCCCAGTGCGGCTGTTGTCGACATCTCTGTCCTCCTATGCTCAAGATGATCCTGTCGTACTACCGCGATCCTGGCAACAGGTTGAAGGATCGAACGAGCCGGATGGGGACCTGGTTCGCTATCACCGATGAAGAAAGGTGGGCCGATGCTCGACCTGGACGCCGAGTCGAGGCGTCTCGCGGTACGGGTGGCTGCCCGGCTCCCGATCGACGGGACGCTCGGCGTGGCCTTCTCCGGCGGCGTCGACAGTGCGGTGCTGACCGCGGTCGCGGCGTGGGCCAGAGGAGCCGACCAGGTCATCGCGGTGATCGGGGTGTCGCCCTCGTTGCCGGAGCGGGAACGTACCGAGGCGTACCAGGTCGCGGCCCAGATCGGGGTCCGGGTGGTGGAGGTCGCCACCCGGGAACAAGACGTCGTGGCGTATCGCAACAACGGCGCTGACCGGTGCTACCACTGCAAACACGAACTCTTCACCCGGATCGATGAGGAAGCAGCGGCGGCGTACGGGATCGTGGCGGTGGCGTACGGGGAGAACGCCGACGATGCTGACCGCCCGGACCGGCCCGGGGCGCTGGCCGCCACCGAACACGAGATTCTGCGGCCGCTGGCTGAGGCCGGGGTTACGAAGGCCCAGGTCCGGGCCCTGGCCCGGTCTTTCGGGCTGAAGGTGGCTGACAAGCCGGCTGCGCCGTGTCTGGCGTCGCGGATCCCGCATGGTGAGGAGGTGACCCCGCAGAAGCTGCGGGAGATCGAATTTGCCGAGTTGATGGTGATGGCTCAGGGTTTCAGTGACTGTCGGGTCCGTCATCACGGCAGCGTGGCCCGGATTGAGGTTCCGGCCGACGAGATCATCCGGTTTTTGGTGCCTGAGGTGAAGGAGGCGGTGGTGACCGGGGTCAAAGCAGCGGGTTTCCAGTTTGTGGCGATCGACCTGGTCGGGATCCAGTCCGGTGCGTTCACCACCACGACTCTGCTGCAGGTGCGCCGTGCCCGGCACTGACCCGCTGGACCAGGTCGCCAACCTTGACCTGGGCCGGGCCCGGCGCCGTGGCTATCCGGAGGCCGTGTACGGGGCCTCTAAGACCCCTGAGCAGCTCGCAACGATCGCGGCTCGGCTGGGGCAGACGCCGGGGCCGGTGATCTTTACCCGGATGGACCCGCAGCGGGCCGCGGCGGTGATGGCGGTGCTGCCCGAGGGCAGCTACGACGAGCCGGCCGGGCTGGTGGTCTGGCCGGCGCAGCCGCCGCAGCCTAGCGGTGGGCTGGTGGTGGTGGTCTGCGCTGGTACCTCGGACCTGCCGGTCGCCCGGGAGGCGTTGCTGACCGCTCGCCATCTGGGTCGCCCGACTGAGTGGGTGGTGGATGTCGGGGTGGCCGGGTTGCATCGGGTCTTGGAGCGGCTAGATCTGCTGCGGCGGGCGGCGGTGATTGTGGTGGTGGCTGGGATGGATGGTGCCTTGGCGGCGGTGGTTGCGGGTCTGGTTGCGGTCCCGGTGGTTGCCTGCCCGACCTCGGTCGGGTACGGGGCGGCCTTCGGGGGGGTGGCGGCGCTGCTGTCGATGCTCAACGCCTGTTCCCCGGGGGTGGCGGTAGTCAACATCGACAACGGCTACGGGGCCGGTTATCTGGCCGCCCAGATCGCGGGCCCTGCCCGCGTACCCGCGGAGGCGTCGTGATCTGCTGGCTGGATACCTCGGCCGGGGTGGCTGGCGACATGCTGTTGGGTGCGCTGGTCGATGCCGGGGCGGCGTTGCCGCAGATTCAGGCCGTGGTTGACCAGGTGGTTCCGGGCTCGGTCCGGTTGAGCCAGCGGCAGACCGTACGGCAGGGGCAGCGGGCCACCAAGGTCGAGGTCGAGGTGCTGGTGGACGACCCGCCGCACCGGGCTTGGGCCCAGGTCCGGGCCCTGGTTCACCAGGCCGGGTTGCATCCGGATACCGCGGCGCTGGCTCTGCGGGTGTTCGGGTTGCTGGCCCAGGCCGAGGGGCGGGTCCACGGCATCGACCCGGAACAGGTCCACTTTCATGAGGTGGGGGCGTTGGACTCGATCGCTGACGTGGTCGGGGTGGCTGAGGCGGTTCGGCTGTTGGGGATCGACCGGGTTGTCGGGACCGTGGTCGCGGTCGGTGAGGGGACGGTCCGGGTAGCGCATGGGCTGATGCCGGTACCGGTGCCGGCGGTCGCCCAGCTGGCGATCGGCTGGCCGACCCGAGGCGGCGGGCTGCCCCCGGTGCTCAGCCATGAACCAGGTGAGCATGATCACCTGGCCAGCGATCATGACGGCTATGGCGATCGCGATCCGGGCCGCGGCCGGCCAGAACAGATCATGGTAGGTGAATTGGCCACCCCGACCGGGATGGCGCTGGTCCGGGCCTTGGCCGCGACCTGGGGCGAGCAGCCGCCGCTGGTGACCCGGGCAGTCGGCATCGGAGCCGGGACCAAGGACCTTCCCGGCCGTCCCAACGTGGTCCGGGTGGTGCTGGGTGATCCCGCCCCTGTGGGGGGTACCGACCATTCGCTCCGGGCCGGGGAGAGCGATGAGCCGCCGACCGAGGTCAGCGAACTAGCCGCGAACGTGGATGATCTGGATCCGCGGCTGTGGCCTGGGGTGCTGGATCGGCTGCTAGTCGCCGGTGCCCTAGACGCCTGGCTGGTACCGGCGACCATGAAACACGGTCGGCCCGGGCAGCTGCTGGGCGTGCTCTGCCGGCCAGCCGACGCGGACCGGCTGACCGAGGTGATCTTCGCCACCACCAGCACGATCGGCGTCCGTCGCCACGCCAGGCTGCGCCGGCGTACCCTCGAGCGCTGCTGGCTACCGGTCACGGTCGACGACCATTCGGTACGGATCAAGGTCGCCCACCAGGGGCAGGTGATCGTGCAGGCCACGCCAGAATTCGCCGACGTAGCCGAAGTGGCCCGCGGTACCGGCCGCGAGCAGCGTGAGATCCTGCGGCGGGCAGAAGCCGCCGCGGTCGCCGCCGGGCTGGTGGCGGGCGCGGTATTGGACGAGGGCTCACCAAAGCAGCCCAAAACTCATCTCAACCAGTGAGACTATGGTCGGCTCCGGATCAGAATCGGGACTGGCATAGTGGATCTCATGAGTGACACCGACAATCCTCATGACCCGCCCGATCCCAAGGCGGCGATGCGTCAGGCGCTGGTCGCGAAACAAGCCCGCAGCCACGCCGGCGAGCAACACCAGAGCGGCAGCAAGATCAACGGCGGACCGCACAAAGCCGCTACCGGCCGGCGTCAGTTCCGGCGTAAGGCTGGCGGCTAGGCCGATACCCATGACCCATGATGTCGTCGCTGCTCGGTCACGCGGATAAATCGATGGCTGCCGGCACCGTATGGCGTTAGCGTGGCAGCATGAGGAAACCGACTCGACTGAACCAGATTCTGGCCATCGAGAAAGGGGTCAAGGCGACCGCTGCCCGGGTTCTCGCCGACGCTTACCAGCAGCTGCAGAAGCCAGCCCCGCTGACCGGAATCTTGCGTACCTACCGACCCCGCGACGACGAGGGGGAGCGGCTGCCGCAGGAGCAGACCGAGGTCAAGGTGCGGGTGTCGCAGGAGGTGGCCCAGGTCCGTGCCGCGCTGGGCCGGATGTTTGACGTCATGATCACCAAAGACCAGGCCAACACTGCCGCCCGGGCGGACATTGTGGTCGCCGGCCAGGTCCTGGTCTCTGATGTACCGGTGACCACGCTGCTGACGTTGGAGAAGCAGTTGGTGGACCTGCGGGCTTTCATCGCCAAGCTGCCGGTCCTTGACATCGGGGAGCGCTGGACGTACGACGACGACGCCCAGGCGTACGTGACCGCCGCCCGGGAAACCACCCGCACCAAGAAGATGATGCGTAATCACGTCCTGGCTGAGGCGACCGACAAGCACCCGGCGCAGGTGCAGGTGTACCAGGAGGATGTGATCGTCGGCTATTGGACCACCCGGACCTACTCCGGCGCCATCCCCGGCGCCCAGCGGGCCGCGATGGTGAACCGGGTCGACGAGCTGCTGGCCGCGGTACGGATCGCCCGCGAGGAAGCCAACGACATCGAGGTGAGCGACGTGCGGTGCGGCGACGCGCTGCTGGGCTACCTGTTCGGCTCGGAGGTGATGTCTGCGCGCTGACCCTGGACTCCCTGCCTGGGCGCAGGGAGCCGGCACCCTGGTGCCGGCAAGGCTCATGGACAGACTCAAGCTGATGCCCGACGTGACAGTGCAGGTTCAATTCCTGCCCCCGGTACCAGCCGGGGTAGCCCAAGGCAGAGGCGGCGTACGGGCCGTACCGTGAAGCTTTCGCCCAGACTGAAAATCCCTGTCGACCCGGATCGACCGATCGGGTCTTGGCGGTGGAGGCGCGGGTTCAAATCCCGTCGGGCGCTCCAAACGTGCGCCCGTGGTCTAGTCGCAGGACGCCCCGTCGGTGAGACTCAGCCCGATCTGAACCGTGGCCGGTGATGACGGTGACAGGGAATCATGACGACCCGCCGTGGTTGGTCAGAACAGGTCCCGGGGCTCTGGGTACGAGCCCCGGGACCGTTCTGCCTGAGCCCGCCCGGAGCGGCCCGGCCACGGCGTGGGAGGATCCTCGCCAGGCCGTACGAGGGCACCAATGGCGGCCCTGCGGCGTCTGGATCGCCAGCACAGGAGCACCATGCACACGTCACTGTCGTCGCTGTCGACGCGGGTCGCTCGGGCCCACGCGAGGGTGAAGGACGCGATCTACTCCCACCGCACCCCGGCCACCGTGGAGGCTAACCATCTGCCCGGCGAGCCGGAGTCGTTCAGCGAGGCCACCGCGGGTGACTTCGTGCCGTTCCCAATCGGCGAGCCGTGGGGCAGAGGCTGGTCCACCAGCTGGTTCAAAGTCTCGGCCACCCTGCCTGTCGACGCCGAGGGACGTTGGGAACTCGTCGTCGACCCGGGTTTTTCCGGTGACAACACCGGATTCCAGGTCGAGGCCCTGGCCTGGACTACCGACGGCCGGGTGATCAAGGGCCTCCACCCCGACAACCGCTACCTGCCGGTACCGGCCGAGATCCGGCCCGGCGACACCTGGGTCCTGTACCTGGAGGCCGCCTCCAACCCGGCTATCCACGGCCCCGGGCAGACCTTGTTCTCGGACCTTGACACCACCCCGCCGCACCCGATCTACCGCTTCCGCAGCTGCGACTTGGCCCGCCTCGAGGAAGAAGTGTTCGCCCTGGACCTGGACCTGTCGGTGCTGAACGAACTGCAAGACGAACTGCCCGACGGCAGTCCCCGTGCTGCGCAGATCCGGACCGGCCTGAGCCGGGCCCTGGATCAGCTCGACCTGCGCAACGACCAGACCATCGTGGCTACCGCCGCTGCGGCCCGAGCGGTCCTGGCGCCGCTGTTGGCTCAGCCGGCGCGCGCTTGTGAACATCAGATCTCAGCGGTCGGGCACGCCCACATCGACTCGGCCTGGCTGTGGCCGGTACGCGAGACCATCCGCAAATGTGCCCGGACCTTCGCCAACGTCACCCAGCTGGCGCAGGACTATCCCGACCTGGTCTTCGCCTGCTCCCAGATGGTCCACTACGCCTGGGTCCGCGACCGCTACCCCGACCTGTACCAGCGGATCCGTGACGCGGTCGCTGCCGGCAGCCTGGTCCCGGTCGGCGGGATGTGGGTCGAATGCGACGCCAACCTGCCGGGCGGGGAGGCGATAGTGCGCCAGTTCACGTACGGCAAAAGGCTGCTCGCCGAGGACCTGGGCGTCACCACCGGTGGGGTCTGGCTGCCTGACACCTTCGGCTACTCCGGTGCCCTGCCGCAGATCTGCCGGCTCGCCGAATCTGACTGGTTTCTGAGCCAGAAGATGAGTTGGAATACCACCAACGTCTTCCCGCACCACACCTTCTGGTGGGAGGGGATCGACGGCACCCGGGTCTTCACTCACTTCCCCCCGTCGGACACGTACGGCAGCGGCCTGTACGGGCGGGAGGTGCATCGCTCGGCCCACAACTTCAAAGACGCCGGCCGGGCCAACCGTTCGCTGCTGGCCTTCGGCTGGGGCGATGGGGGCGGCGGCCCGACCCGGGAAATGCTGGAACGGGCCCGGCGGCTGGCCGACCTGGACGGCTCCCCGAAGGTCACCCTCGACAGCCCCGACACCTTCTTCGCCCAGGCCCAGGCCGACTATCCCGATGCCCCGGTCTGGGTCGGCGAAATGTACCTCGAATTCCACCGCGGTACCTACACCACCCAGGTCGCCAATAAGCAGGGCAACCGGCGCTGCGAGCACCTACTGATGGAGGCCGAGCTGTGGTGGTCCACTGCCGCGCTGCGGGCCGGGGCCGACTACCCGTACGACGCCATCGACCAGCTGTGGCGCGAGGTGCTGCTGGAACAGTTCCACGACATCCTGCCCGGATCGTCGATCCGGTGGGTACACCGGGAATCGAGGCAGCACTACGCCGACCTGATCGCCCGCCTCGAGGCCCTGATCACCCAAGCGCTGGGCTTGCTCGCCGCGGCTAATCCGGCCACCCAGGACGGCCTCGCAGCTACCCAGGTGTTGGCCAACCCGGCCCCACATCCCCAGCACGGGGTGCCCGGCTTCGGGGCCGCGGTCCCCGAGGCGGCGACGCCAGCCCCGGTGGTGACGGGGCCCGACCCGTACCGCCTGGACAACGGGCTGCTGCGGGTGAGCCTGGCCGGCGACGGCACCATTGCTTCGATCGTCGACCTAGCCGCCGAGCGGGAACTAGTCCCGGCCGGGGCCCGGGCGAACCTGCTCCAGCTGCACCCTGACCATCCCAACCAGTACGAGGCCTGGGATCTCGACGATTTTTACCGCAACCGGGTAACAGACCTCACCGGCCTCGACGAAATCCGGGCTGAGGCCAACGAGGTAGTGGTGACCAGGTCGTTCGAGCAATCCCGGGTGACCCAGCGGCTACGGCTGGAGCCCGGCTTGCCCCGGCTCGACATTCGTACCGAAGTCGACTGGCACCAGCGGGAGCGGCTGTTGAAGCTGGCCTTCCCGTTCGACCTGCACGCGATCGAGGCCCGCAGCGAGATCCAATTTGGCTACGTCACCCGGCCTACCCACCAGAACACCAGCTGGGACGCGGCCAAGTTTGAGATCGCCGCGCAGCGCTGGGTGCACGTCGGTGAGGGCTCGTACGGGGTGGCGGTGCTGAACCGGGGCACGTACGGCCACGACATCTCCCACCCGGCGCAGGGTGACTCCCGCGGTGGCCTGCCGACCACGGTCCGGCTGTCGCTGGTGCGTGGCCCGCTGTATCCGGACCCGTGCGCCGACGAGGGCTTGCACGTCTTCGAGACCTCGCTGCTGGTGGGCGGCATCGCCGAGGCGACCCGGCAGGGGTACGCGCTGGCGCTGCCGCCGCGCCCGGTCGGCGGTGCCGGCTGGGAGCCGCTGGTGAGCTCGTCTAACCCGGATGTGGTGATCTCGGCGGTGAAACTGGCCGACGACCGCAGCGGCGATCTGGTGGTGCGGATGTACGAATCGCTCGGCGGGCGGGCGGTTACCGAGCTGCGGCTTGGTTTCGACGCCGGCCCGGCGCAGGTGGTGAACCTGCTGGAACGTACCGATCAGGTGACCGAGACCCTCACCCGTCTGGAGCCGATCGCCGGCGGGGTCCGACTGCGACTGCGGCCGTTCCAGATCGTGACCCTGCGCCTGCCGCCGGCCCGACCGAAGGCCCAGGACTGAACTGACAGACAGTCAGATGAGCTGGGGTTGATGAAGACGATTCCCAACGCTTGTTTGATTATTCTCATCAAATTTGCCGGTATGGGCGGCAGGGCCCCAGCATCAGGAGACATTCCACCACGAATCGAGTTGCCTATGCGCCGTCTACTGTCCACGGTAGCCCTGACCGGCCTGTTCCTGAGCGTTCCTCTCGTCGTCCCGGCCCAGGCCGCCGGTGAGGAGGCGACGTACATCGTCACCTTCAACGACGGGGTCGTGGCCGAAACCCAGGCCCCGCAGACCCTTCCGCTGCGGTCCCGTGCCCAGACCACGATCCTGAGCCATGTAACTCAGGGCGCGATTACCCGGCTGACTGCTAGCGAGGCGGCGGCCCTGGCGAAGAATCCCCGTGTCGCCACCGTCCAGCGTGACCAGGAGATCGCAGCGCACGAGGTCCAGACCCCGGCGCCGTGGCACCTGGACCGGATCGACGGGAGGGAGAATTGGCACGACAACCGGTACACCTATCCCAATAAGGGGGCCGGGGTCACCGTGTACGTCATCGACTCCGGGATCGACCGGACCCACCGCGAATTCGCGGGCGTCACTGTCGAACCCGGCATCGACCTGGTGCAGGGCGAGATCAAGCCCGGCTGCCAGCGGCACGGCACGGCGGTGTCGAGCATGGTCGCCGGGGCCACGTACGGGGTAGCCAAGGAAGTCACTATCGTCCCGGTCCGGGTGCTCAACTGCGAGGGCAAAGGCACTGCCTCTGACTTCTGGCAGGCCGCCGACTGGATCATGGCCCATCGCGCCCCGGCGGCCCCGGCCGTGGTGAATATCAGCCTCGGCAACTTCGGCAACCACCTCAACAAGCCCACCAAGGCGATGATCGACCGGGGCCTGGTGGTGGTGACTTCGGCCGGAAACGACGGTGTCGACGCCTGCCGGCAGACCCCAGGTTCGCTGCCCGAGGTGATCACGGTCGGCGCTACCGACATCCGCGATCGGGAGGCCGGCTGGTCCAATTACGGCAGCTGCGTCGACCTGTACGCGCCGGGCGTGGATGTTCCGGCGGCCCTGGACGGCGAGCCCGGGACCTCCCCGTTCGGGCCGATCAGCGGCACCTCGTTCGCAGCCCCGATGGTCTCGGGCGCTGCCGCGCAGGTACTCGCCCAGCACCCCCGCTGGAGCCAGGAGCAAGTCTGGAACGACATCAAGCTGCGGGCTACCGGTGGCCTGGTGGTCGAGGCTCGCTCGGTGAACCGGCTGCTCAACGTAGGTGAGCTCGGCGCCTTCGCCGGTTCGGCGCCAGTGATCACCGGCTCGACCGCGATCGGCTCCCAGCTGAGCGTCACCCTCAACTGGAAGCCGGAGCCGACCGCGATCAGCTACCAGTGGCTGCGCAACGGGGTCCCGATCCCGGGTGCCACCGGCCCGCGGTACACGACCGTTACGGAGGACCTGAATCAGCAGCTGACGATCCGAGTCGGCGGATCCCGGCAGGGCTACGACTCGGTCCAGGCGGTCAGCGATCCGTTCATCCCGACCACAGCCGCCATTGCGGGTACCTACCGTGCCTTGAGCCCGGTCCGGGTCCTCGACACCCGCCAGCAGGGTGGGGCCGTCAAGGACGGCAGCGTCGTCGAGCTCAAGGTGGCTGGCCGTAACGGGGTGCCGTCCGGCGCGGCTGCGGCGGTGGTCAATCTGACGGTGGTCGAGCCACAGGCGGCGGGCTACCTGACCGCGTACGCCCAGGGCGGCGAGGCCCCAGTCGCCTCCAACGTCAATTTCGTAGCCGGCAAAACCCGGTCGAACCTGGCCGTGGTGCCGCTCAGCGCCGACGGCCGGATCGCACTGCGGTTCGCCTCGCCCGCAACGGCGCACCTGGTGGCCGACATCCAGGGCTACGTGGTGGGCGGCCAGGCCCAGGCCCCCGGCACCGTACAGCTGCTCCGGCCGACCCGGCTGCTCGACACCCGCGAATCCCAGGCGGTCCCGGCCGGTGGTGACCTGAAGCTCCCGGTGGCCGGCAAGGCCGGGCTTCCGGCTGCGGTCAGCGCCGTGATCCTGAACGTCACCGCGGTCGACGCCGGCGCCGCCGGGTACGTCACCGCCTACCCGGGTGGTGAGCGGCCAACGGCCTCGAACCTCAACTTCGTGGCCGGCCAGACGGTCCCGAACCTGGTGTTGGTGAAAGTCGGCCCGGACGGGGTGGTGCTCCACAACGGTGCGGCGACCCCGCTGCACTTGGTGGCCGACATTCAGGGCTACGTGATCGACGGGCAGGCTGCGGCTTCCGGGGCGGTGGTTGCGATGACCCCGACCCGGGTTCTCGACACCCGCTCCGACGGTGGCCCGGTCCAGGGTCAGCAGAAGCGGACGGTGCCGGTATTGGATCGGGCCAAGGTCGCGGGACAGGCCCCGGCGGCGATCCTGAATCTGACCGTCACCGACAACCAGGCGCCCGGCTACCTGACCGCGTACCCGAGCGACACCGCGATGCCGACGGTGTCGAACGTCAACGTCGCTGATCCCGGCTCGGTGGTCGCGAACCTTGCCTTCGCGACTCTGAACCGCCGCTCGGTTGACCTGTTCTGGGGTTCGCCGGGTACCGCCCAGGTCGTGGCTGATGTGTCGGGGTACGTCCTGCCGTAGCCCGCGGCCAGGCCACGCGATGCCGAGGGTCGACTGGTCGGCCCTCGGCATTCGCGTCCACGACAAGCCCAGGCCTACAGGCCATGTCAGATCTGGTTCACCGAGAAGGGCGGACTTCATGAGGCACGGCAGCGCTCAGTCCTGGGCGGTGATGAAGCCGGCCATGCCGGGAACCGCGAAGGTCACCAGGCCACATTCGGGAGAGTAGATGAGGCCCGTGCACATCAGTTCCCGGCGGGCACCAGACAAGTCGGGGGTGCATGTGCGACCCAGGTGGGCTGCGAGCTGGTTGATCTCGACGACGCTGTCGCCGTCGGGTTCGGCCATGCCGGTCAGGAAGGTCCGCCGGGCGGTAGCGGCTCGCTCCCACCGGGACCGGACCAGCATCCACCTCGTTCTTGGCCCTCTGAGCTTCTCAGGGCCACATCCTCGGGCGTGATCGTGGGGCCAGCGGCCAGATTCTCAACATGCTTGCCGATGGTTTAGACAAGGTAGGGGTAACTGTGAGCCTGCTGAGCCGTCGTTGTCCAGTCGACGGTAGAGGGCTGGCAGGGTTCGACGAGGGCGATGTCGACTGTCTCAGGCTCACGTTGCCCCATGGGCGCAGATCGACGTAGAGCTGCTCCGCGTAGCTGGCAGCATCCACCAGCAGTGCCGGCAGGCCTAGGTCAGTTCGGCTGCCAGGAGCTAGAGGACGTCACTTCGGTCGCTGGCTTCGACCGTGGCGATCCAACCGCGGGCGCTGGCTTGGGTCACCAAGGTCGTTCAGCGGGACGGTCGTGCCGCTTCCACGCAGGCCGGTGATCACCCGCTACGGTTGTTCTCTGCGTGCTGTTCGGCTCGCTGCAGCATGACATTGAAGTCGGTGAGCAAGCTCAGGGGCGCGGCGGGAGACCGTGGGTTGACTTGCGCCGGGGAACCCCGGCCGCGTATGCAAGGGCTCATGCAGTCTGTGGCAGCCGTGATCTTCGACCTGGACGGCACTCTGATCGAATCCGAGGTGGTCTGGGACCAGGTCCGGCGCAGGCTGGCGGCGCAGGCCGGACGGGCCTGGCCGCCAGGGTCGACCCAGGCGATGATGGGGATGTCGACCCAGGAGTGGGCCACCCACCTGGTCGAAGTAGTCGGCGTTGGCCGTACCTGGCAGGAGGCTGCCCGGATGACCATCGACGCGATGGTCGACGCCTACCGGCAGGGGCTGCCGGTGCTGCCTGGCGCGGTCGAATCGGTACGGCGGATGGCCGCCGAGGCGCCAGTCGGGATCGCCTCCTCGTCTCCGCGCCGGCTGATCGACCTGGCCGTGCAGGAGCTGGGGATTGCCGATCTGCTGCGGGCGACGGTGTCCACCGAGGAAGTAGACCGTGGCAAACCCTGGCCGGACGGCTACCTGCGGGTCGCCGAGCTGATCGGGGTTCCGGCCGAGCGGTGCGTCGCGGTCGAAGACTCCGGCGCCGGGATTCGCTCCGCGATCGCTGCTGGGATGGCCGTGGTGGCGGTCCCGCCGGCCTTTCACCCGCCACAGCCGCAGATCCTCGACCGGTGCGACCGGATAATCGCCAGCCTGGACGATCTCACCTGGGACCTGGTCCGCGGCCTGCGCTGAACCGCCCGCCGGATCACAGGCAGTTCTGACATTCCTCGCCGGCTGGGGTTTCCAAGAAACACGTCGGGCAGATCCGGGTAGTGGGCACGTACGGCTTCGCTGAGGCCGCTGGTCTCGTCGCCCGAGTCTTAGGGGTTCGGGCCGGTTTTCTCAGCTGCCGGGCCAGGTCGGCCGCCGTCATCGGGTGGGCGTCGGCCGGGACATCCGCGGCGAAGCGGCGGTAGCACTCCAACCGGCCCCGAGCCGCCTCCTGCTCGCGGACCAGATCGTTACGGGCCGGTCTGCGTTGCACCCGCAGCACCTCGGCGTACGCCGGTCCGACCATGCCGTCGCCGGGGTTGACCACCAGTGACGTCAACGGCGGCACCCCGGTCGCCTGGCAGCGATGGGCCACCAGGTGCAGCACCTGGCTAAGCCAGGCGACCGTACGGTGGCTGGTGGCCACCCCGGTACCGGCCTGGACCCTCCTGGCCAGATCCTGCGGCGAGATCGTCGCCTGATATCGGGACGCGACCCGGCTGAGCAGCTGGAAGGCCTCGGCTGACCATTCCCGGATCGCGTCCTCCATCCGTACCGGTTCCGAACCCGGCTCGCGCCAGAACATCGCTGACGTCGGACCCGATGCGGTCACCGGGTGATGCTGTCGTGACGTTCGAGCCGCGGCCGCCACGACCGTGCGGTGGGCCCGGTGTAGATCTGGCGGGGACGGCAGATCCGCTGCTCGGGATTGTCGTGGATCTCCTTCCAGTTAGCGATCCAACCCGGCAGCCGGCCCAGTGCGAACATCACCGTGAACATGTCGATTGGGATCCCGATCGCCTTCAAGATGATGCCGGAATAGAAGTCGACATTCGGGTACAGCCTGCGTTCCACAAAATAGTCATCGGCCAGTGCGGCCTGCTCCAGCTCCCGGGCCAAGTCAAGCTGCCGATCGTCGATGTGCATCTGGTCGAGCAGCTCGTCGGCAGCCTTCTTGATGATCCTGGCGCGCGGGTCGACGTTGCGGTACACCCGGTGCCCGAAGCCCATCAGCCTCACGTTCGAAGTCTTGTCCTTCACCTTCGCGAGGTAATCCTTGACGCTCATCTGGGAGCGTTCGATCCCGTCCAGCATCTCGATCACAGCCTGGTTCGCGCCGCCATGTAACGGGCCCCACAGGGCGCATACGCCGGCCGCCGCCGAGGCGTACAAGTTTGCCTGCGACGACGCCACCATCCGGACCGTCGAGGTCGAGCAGTTCTGCTCATGGTCGGCGTGCAGCACCAGCATCATGTTCAGCGCATGCGACACCTCGGGGCTCGGCTCATAATCCCGGTACGGGCGGGAGAACATCATGTGCAGGAAATTGTCGGCATATTTCAGGTCCGGCCGCGGATAGATCAGCGGCTGGGCGATCGAGGCCTTGTACGAGGCGGCCGCGATGGTACGGGCCTTCGACATCAGCGAGGCAGCGGCGGTCTCAAACTGTTCAGGGCTGTCGATCCGCAGATGCGGCAGGTCGTACGACTGCAGCGCGTTGATCATCGACGACAAGATCGCCATCGGGTGAGCCGCGGACGGGAAACTCGAGAAGTGACGCCGCATCGGCTCCGGCAACGCGGCGGTCTCCGTCAGCAGATCACCGAAACGGTTGCGGTCCTGCTCAGTGGGCAGATCACCCCAGATCAGCAGCTGGGCGGTCTCCACGAACGAACTGCGCTCGGCGAGTTCCTCGATTGGGTATCCGCGGTAACGCAGGATCCCAGCATCGCCGTCGACGAAGGTGATCTGGGATTCGCACGAGCCAGTATTAGCATATCCGTCGTCCACGGTGATGTACCCGGTCTGGGCGCGCAGGGCGCTGATGTCGACCGCGGCCTCGTTCTCGGTCCCGATCACGACCGGCAGTTCCACCGTTCGGCCATCAGGAAGGTGTAGCTGTGCCACGTCGGCCATGTGTCCTCCAGCCTTGGCGATCCGTCGCGGATCGTCATTCGAAGGGCGCAAAGCGGGATCCCGCTGACGCCAGCCCGCGCTCGCAGGCAGGGTTAACTTACCCGGTCGGGGGCCAATTCTGGCCTAGGCAGTCAGGCCACGAATCTGGAGGAGGCCACAGATGATGTTTTTCTGAGGATGGGACGGGGGCAGGCTCAGAACACGCAACGACCCGGCCTGGCAGGGCGCCGGGCCGGGTCGAGCCAGGTTGTCCTAGGAGGAAGCGGCTAACTTGATGATCATGTAGATGATGCCGATTACGGTTCCGAGGCAGCCCCAGATCAGGCCGATCAGGCCCACCGTGTTGCTAAAGCCAGCGGCTTTGGACTTGCTCCAGCCGAGATAGCTCACGATCGCACCAACCGGCCCGCACACGAGGATAGCCAGAACCAGGCCGACGATCCCCAGGGTCTTGCCGGGATCCTCAGCGGGCGGACCTGAGACGTAAGGACCGGGGCCGGGGGCATTGCCCTGAGGTTCGGTGAAGGACATACTGCTCCTTTATATCGGTTGAACGAGGCGACTGTAGCTGCTGGGAGGGTCTCCTGTCACAAGGCTCCCGGTCGATTGAGACGCCATCGTGGCGACCTGCCGTCGACAGACGGGACTGTTCCTGAAGCGTCGCAGGAAAAGCGCGGATCAGCGGTAGACGATCGCGGCTGTTCGGCGCGCGACGCGCAGTGCGGGTGCATCCTGCGCCGTACCGGGGAGATTTCCGCTACCATAGGCAGCGTTGTCGTCCTGGATCCCTCTTCATCCCCCCGGTCGACATCTCATGTTGCGTGTCCGGGGCGGCGGGCAGAGGGGAGATAGTGCATGACGCGCACCGACTATGTGGTGGTCGGGGCTGGGCCAGGTGGCGCCGTGGTGGCGAACCGGCTCACGGCAGGTTCACAGGCACGCGTGGTGGTGCTGGAGGCTGGGCCGGCCGACATTCATCCGATGGTCCATATTCCGAGCGGCTTCACGAAGCTGCGCAAGTACGGGTGGCCGTACCGGACCGTCGAGCAGACTGCGCTGGGGGGTGTCGCCAAGGGCTATCCGCAGGGCCGGATCCTCGGTGGCGCAACCTCCACCAACGCCATGATCTATGTCCGTGGGCAGCGGGAGGACTACGACGAGTGGGCCGAGCAGGGCAACTTTGGCTGGTCGTACGACGATGTGCTGCCCTATTTTCGTCGCGCCGAGTCCTATCCGCGCGCCGACCATTACCATGGGACGAGCGGGCCGCTGCGGGTGGGTCGGTTGCCGTCGTACCACGCGCTGAGTGAGGCCTTCGTGGCGGCCGGGCAGGAAATCGGCCTGCCGTACAACCAGGACTTCAACGGGGCCCGTCAGCTCGGCGTCGGCTACTACGACGTTACCCAGCGGCACGGCCTGCGTTCCAGCGCCTCCAGCGCCTACCTGTGGCCGGCCCGACACCGCCCCACCTTGCGGGTTCTGACCGGGGCGACGGTGACCGAGCTGATCCTGGACCAAGGCCGGGCGGTCGGGGTCCGATACCTGCGCCGCGGCCAGGTCGAGACCCTCTACGCCGACCGGGAGGTGGTGCTCTGCGGTGGTGCGATCAACACCCCGGCGCTGTTGCTGCGCTCCGGGATCGGACCCGCCGACGAACTGCGCCAGGTCGGGGTGACGCCGCTGGTGGACCTGCCGGGTGTGGGACGCAACCTGCAAGACCACCTGGATGTCTGCCTAACCGCCAGCACCACCGTGCCGAGCTACAACGAACTGGGCCACTCCTGGCGGTTGGCTGCTGCCCTGGCCGAGTATGCGCTGCACCACTCCGGCCCGATCACCTCCAACGTCTGCGAAGCCGGCCTGTTCTGGGACAGCGACGCCAGTCAACGGCCCGACATCCAAATGTCCGCCCTGCCCACGTACGGAAACGGGCAGCGCCGCCTGGGGCATGGCTTCACCATCAACGTGTCGAACCTGCGTCCCATCAGCCGTGGCACGGTCACCCTGGCCTCACCTGACCCGAGCGTGGCGCCGGTGATCGACCCGCGGTTCCTGGCCGAGCCCAAGGATTGGCAGATCACCCGGCTCGGGATTGACCGGGCCCGGGAACTGCTCCAGACCCGCGCGATGCGGGCCTTCGGCGTAGTCGAACAGGAGCCGGGTCCGCGTCTGGGCAGCGACCGTGAGCTGCGCGACTACACCAATGCCCGCTCCCGGACCGGATACCACCCGGTCGGGACCTGCGCGATGGGGATCGGACCCCAGGCCGTGGTGGACCCGCAGCTGCGGGTGTACGGAGTGGAGCAGCTGCGGATCGTGGACTCGTCAGTGATGCCCCGCCTGATCAGCGGCAACACGATGGCCCCGGCGTACCTGGTGGGCGAGAAAGGCGCCGACCTGCTGCTAGGCCGGGAACTGGTCCGTTCGGCGGGAGTCGCAGTTCGATCAGTGGACAGGAACTGAACTACCGTAGAGACATGTCAGCAGAAGCGGAATCGACCAGTTCCCCGGACACTCCTCAGAGGGCCGACGAATCGCCGATCACGGAGCGGGTGCTGGGTCCGGCCGGCACCCCGACGCATCCCCTGGCGCTGGCCCCGGTAGTGGCCCCGGCGCATTCGGTGGACGGCTTCGTCCGGGAGTTCCTCCATGAGCTCAACACCGGCCAGGGTGTTTCCCTGGCCCGGTCCAGCGTCAACGACCAGTACCTAGCCCTGGCCCGCACCGTACAGAACTATCTGATGGGGCGGTGGCTGGAGACTACCCGCCGGCGGCGGACCACAACCAAGAAGGTCGCCTACCTCTCGGCGGAATACCTGCTCGGGCGGCAGCTGAGCAACAACTTGTTGGCCAGTGACCTCTTCGAGATCGTCGAGAAAGGTCTCGCAGCGTGCGGGCTGAGCCTGGCCACGCTACGTGCCCAGGAGATCGAGCCCGGGCTCGGCAACGGCGGCCTGGGCCGGCTCGCAGCCTGCTTTATCGACTCCCTGGCCACCATGAACGTGCCCTGCATCGGCTACGGGATCCGCTACGAGTACGGGATCTTCCGGCAGACCTTCGTCGACGGCCGACAGGTGGAGGTGGCTGACACCTGGATGTCGCTGGGGACCCCGTGGGAGTTCCCGCACCCGGAAGCCGCGGTCCAGGTGAACTTCGGTGGCCATACCGAGACCTACGACGACGACGGCACCCCACGGACCCGTTGGGTCCCGGAGTGGAACGTGAAGGGGATCCCGAACAACTACATGGTCCCCGGCTATCTCAACGGCAGGGTGAACACCCTGCGGCTGTGGTCGGCCCAGGCTACCAAGGAATTCGACCTGGGGATCTTCAACACCGGCGACTACGCCCAAGCGGTACGGGCTCAGACCTTCGCAGAGAACATCTCCAAGGTGCTGTACCCGGAGGACTCCACCCCGCAGGGCAAGGAGCTGCGGCTGCAGCAGCAGTACTTCTTCGTGGCCTGCTCGATCCGTGACTTCATCGACACCCAGTTGGAGGAGGGCTTCGATCTGCGCCGGCTGCCGGAGCGGATCATCTTCCAGCTCAACGACACCCACCCGGTGATCGCGGTGCCGGAACTGATGCGGCTGCTGGTCGACGAATACCACATCGACTGGGATGAGGCCTGGCAGGTGACCCGGCAGTGCTTCGCGTACACCTGCCACACCTTGCTGCCGGAGGCCCTGGAGGTGTGGTCGGCGGAGCTGCTGGGCCGGCTGCTGCCGCGGCACCTGGAAATCATCTACCAGATCAACGACGATTTCCTGGATCAGGTCCGCGAGGCGTATCCCGGTGACGAGATGCGGGTCCGGCGGATGTCGATCATCGCCGAGCACCCGGAGCGCGCGGTCCGGATGGCTCACCTGGCGACCGTCGCCTCGACCAAGGTCAATGGGGTCGCTGAACTGCACAGCCAGCTGCTGCGCGACAAGGTGCTGCCTGATTTCTCCGAGCTGTGGCCGGATAAGTTCACCAATGTCACCAACGGAGTCACCCCGCGGCGGTTCCTGCGGCTGTCGAATCCGCGGCTGTCGGCGATCATCACCGATGCGATCGGCTCGGGCTGGGTGACCGATCTGGAGCGGCTGCGAGAACTCGAGCCGTACGCCGAGGACGAGGACTTCCGGGCCGCGTTCCGGGCCGTCAAGGCGGAGAACAAGCGCCGGCTGCGGATGCTGTTGGAGGCCCGCGACGCGATCGTGTTGCCCGAGCACCACCTGCTCGACGTGATGGTGAAGCGGCTGCACGAGTACAAGCGGCAAACCCTGAAGCTGCTGCACGTGGTGACCCTGTACGAGCAGGTGATCTCAGGAAAGGTCGCGGCCAGCGACCTGACCCCGCGGACGGTGATCTTCGGGGCGAAGGCGGCACCGGGCTACCGGATGGCCAAGGAGATCATCTACCTGATCAATTCGGTAGCCGCGGTGGTGAATGCCGACCCGCGGTTGGAGGGCCGGCTGAAGGTGGCCTTCCCCGCGAACTACAACGTCACCCTGGCCGAGAAACTGATCCCGGCGGCTGACCTGTCGGAACAGATCTCGCTAGCCGGGATGGAGGCCTCCGGCACTGGGAACATGAAGTTCGCCCTCAACGGTGCGCTGACGATCGGTACCGACGACGGGGCTAATGTCGAGATCCGCCAACTCGTCGGCGACGAGAACTTCTTCCTGTTCGGGCTGACCGAGCCGCAAGTGGCCGAGGTCTACGCCAAGGGGTACGACCCGGGCTCGTACTACGAAAGCAACCCGCAGCTGAAGGCGGTCTTCAACCTGATCATGTCAGGCGCCTTCTCCGACGGCGACACCCGGGCCTTCGAGCCGGTGACGTCAGCGCTGCTGGAGCATGACCGGTTCATGGCCCTGGCCGACTACCAGTCCTACATCGACGCCCAGGCGGAGGTGGAACGCGCCTACGCTGACCCGGAGCGGTGGACCCGTTCTGCGGTGCTGAACATCGCCCGCTGCGGCTACTTCAGCTCCGACCGTTCGATGCGCGACTACATCCAGCGGATCTGGGGAGGGGTCCAGCCCGACCTGTGATCGACCCCGGCTGGGAGCCGGCGTCTTTGCGTACGGCTCCCAGCCCCCGGCGAGGCCGATCTGAGCGGGAAGCTTGTTGCGTGAAGTCGGATGCTGCTGGAAGTTTCTCGACCTGCCTGCGAATAGACCCCCGGGCTGGCTGATAAGGAAGCCAACGTGATCTGGTGATACCAGGACTTTCCCCTGGATTAACCTCACCATCACAGGCGAGAATCACGGCGATCACATCGACGGGGTTGGTCGATGGCCCGGTAACGTCGGGTAGCTCATGCTGAAGGCCATGGTTTCGTCATGGGCCCGATTTCAATCTACGACCAGAAATGCTGCGACCGGGCTTGCTTCTCCTGAGAAAGCAGACCCGGTCGCAGCGCCCGAGGCTACCCGGGCCGAGTGATGGTTAGACCACGTACCCCTGCAGGTCCGCGATCAGGTGGACAGCTCCGGGAGAGGTGTTGCGGAAGGTGATCGTGCCATCAGCGCCGACCTTCACCACGACCTGGTTGCTGACGGTACGGCCCGGGACCAGATTCAGGTTGGAGGTGGCCGGGGCGGCACCACCGGTCGGGTAGACGGTGATGTAGCCACTGGCCTGGGCCTGGGTAGCGGTCAGATTCAGCACCATCGCCGAGCCCTGATCGGCCGGCACCCCGGCCCGGCCTCGGACCTTCAGGGTGAACGAGCTGTTTGGCCCGACCACCTGGGTCAGACCATTGCCCTCGCGGGAGTCGAGCACCCGGACCGGGGTATCCGCGGCCCGGAAACCACCGCCGGCGCCCGAACCTGAAACGTACCCGGTGACGTCGACGGCCACATCGATCGGGGAGGACGAGGCGTTGCGGAGCCGGACCTTACCGTCAGCGCTGACCTTCACCACCGACAGGTTCGCGGCGGTCTGACCCGGGACAAAGTTCACATTGGACGCATTCGGCGTCTTCTGCTCCGCCGGGTAGGCGCTCAGGTAGCCGCCCTGAGCCGGGGAGATCACGGTGAGGTTCAGCATCGCCGCCCGGGCATCGTTGGTGACCCCCGATCCGGTCACCTTCAGATCCTGTTCCCCGCCGGCTGGGATCTGCGCGCGGCCGCGGGTGTCGAGGATCCGGGTCGGATTCAGCGCGACCATCGCGCCACCATTGCTGGGTGGCTTGGCGGTGTAGTAGCCGGCCACGTCGACCACCACATCGCTGGCGCCGCCGCTGGCGTTCAGGAAGGTGACCCGCCCCTGGCTGCCGAGCTTCACGGTGACCAGGTTGGGCACGGTCTGGCCGGGGACGAAGTTCAGGTTCGACACGTTCGGCTGGGCTACCCCGGTCGGGTAGGCCGACAGGTAGCCACCCGATCGCGGGTTGGTCACGGTCACATTCAGCACCGCCGCCACCGCGTCCGGCGGGATCGTGGCCTGCCCGGCGACCGGCATCGCCACTGTTCCGTTCGGGCTCATCGAGCCACTGGCACGGGTGTCCATCAGCCGGGCCGGCGCGACCGGGGTGTACGTGGCTGGTCCGGCGAAACCCACAGCCGGCGGCTCGGTCGGCCAGGTCAGAGTCGTCCCGTTGGAGAAGGTCGCCTGGTACACCCCGGGGGCGATCGTCCGCTGCGAGGAGGTCGGCCAGCCCAGCGTACCCGTCGGGCCCCCGGCCTTCAGGTACTGGGCGGTCAGCTGCTCACCCAGCCAGAAGACCTGCCGGTCTGGGCGCATCCAGCCCGACCCCTTGACGAAGCCGACCGTGCGACCATTGGCCAGGTTGCGTTCCAGCTCGTGGACCGGGCCGAGCGGGCCATTGTCGCCGCCCTGGGAGGCCCACAACTCGTACAGCGGGGTCTTCTCGTTGCCCCGCATCGTCGCCGCCACGTTGACCCGCAGCTGCGGCAGATGGGCCCGGATATGGGTGCCGGGGCAGTCGGTGGGCATCACATCGCCATGGCCGAAGATCACTGGCTGGGTCTTGCCGACCAAGGTGGTGGTGCCCTGCGGGTTGCGGTAGTTGCTGCCTAGCTTCCACGCCAGCAGCTCGTACGAGGCGTTCAGTGAGGCCTGGGTCGGGGCCTCGGTCATCGAATTCATCATGAAGCTGACCCCGACCGTGTTGGTGTTCCACAACGTGGCATGGGCGCCGTGCACCGGCATCGTGATCCCGCCGTGGCGGCCTTCGAAGATCTGGCCGTACTTGTCGATCAGGAAGTTGTAGCCGATGTCACACCAGCCGCGACTCACGACGTGGTACGAGTAGATCCCCCGCACGATCGAGGCCGACTGGGCCGCGGTGTAGGAATTGCTGCCTTCGGTGTGGTGGATCACCGCGGCCTTCACCGTCTGGTCATACTTCGGCGGTACGCAGTCGGCGCCGTTGCGGTTGAGCAGGGACTCGTCGGCGCCCCAGGCGGCGCGGGAAATGATGCTCGGCTGCGGGACCCCCGAGACCGTCGACCGGGCCGAGATCCCCAGCAGGGAGGCGTCCTCGGGGGTCGCCGGGGTCGTCACCAATACCGCCTGCAGGCCCTGGATCGAGGCATCGGGCGCGCCGACCGCGCGGACCTCGACCGAGGTCGCCTCGCCCGACCAGTACGGCGCCGCGACTCGGCTATCCTTACTGGCCTCGGGCCCGTCGCCTCCCTCCTCGGCTTCGAGATCCACCCATGATGACCAATCCCCGGCGCCGTTACGGGTCCGGCCCTGCAGCTTCACCCCATCCGAGCGGGACTGCCACTCGGCCCCAAACAGGTGGAAGACCGGGCCGCCGGCCCGCTCAGCCTGCGCCAACACCACGGTGCCCGGCGGGGCACCGGGCGACGCCGACCGGGCCGCCAAGCCTGTCGCCGGGACCGTGGCCACGGTCGGGGTGACAGGCTGGCGCTCACTGGGGGCGGGATCCTTCGGCGCGGCCGCCGACTGGGTTACCCCGGCAACAACAAACGCCCCCGTCAAGGCGAAGGCGGTCAGGGTCGATGCGAGTCTGGTGATTCTCCCGCTCATAGGTGCTGTTCCTTGTGTCGATCCAGTAGCCAGGCCATCCCCCCGTCGGATCGCCAAGCCTCAGTATGCGAAATTTGTGACGGATGTGAAAACTGGGGTCCATCTGCACCTCGCACAAGACAGAACGCACACCAGTCCGCAACGGTTGCATCAGATTCGCTGCCAGGCCGATCCGGTCGCGGACCGGGCCCGCCCAAGATGACCTCGTCCGGAGCCCGTAGGGTGGAACCCATCTACCCCGGCAAATGAGGTCTTCATGGAACTGACGAGCAAAGCGATCGGCGACGGCGCCGCGATCGAAGTCCGGTACGCCGAGCCGGGCCTAGGCGGGGCAAACATCAGCCCCGACGTGTCCTGGACGCCCGGTCCAGACGGGACTCAGTCGTACGCGATCACCTGCTTCGACCCGGACGCCCCCACCGGCTCTGGATGGTGGCACTGGCTGGTGACCGACATCCCCGCCGACGTCACCGGCATCCCCGAGGCCGGCCCGCTGCCCGAGGGCGCCCGGACCTGGCCCAACGACTACGCCTACCCAGGCTGGGGCGGCCCGTGGCCGCCGCCGGGGCCGGCGCACCGCTACGTCTTCACGGTGCACGCGCTCAGCGTGGCGCGTCTCGACGCCGACGAGAACACCCCGCCGGCAATGGTTCGGCTGTTGATGCACTTCGCTGAACTTGACCGGGCCTCGATCACCGGCCTGTTCGGCGTCGACGCCTGAGACTCAGTCAAGCCGGGCCAGTGACACGGTCCGCAGTACCAGATCACCGGCGGCATCGGAGGCGTCCAGGTCAACCTCGGCCAGGATCGACCAGTCCCGGTTCCCCTCCGGGTCGCAGAGCACCTGTCGTACCTCCCACCGCCGCCCGGCCAGTTCGGTTATCAGCAGCAGGCCTGGGCCGCGGGCGTCGGCATCCAGCAGCACCTCGTCATGTTCGCCGTAATACGCGTCCAAGGCCGCGTCCCATTCGTCACGGCCCATCCGGGGCGGCGTCTCAGATTCACCCCCGGACAACTTGTCGCGGGCCACTTCAGCCGCCGCCGCGGCCTGCTCCTCGGCCGCCACCAGACCGGCCAAGTCATCGCGGGCCACCAACTCCACCCGGCGCCATAGGGCATTGCGGACCAGCACCCGGAAGGCCCGGGCATTTGCGGTAATCGGGCGCGGCGGGGCTGCGGTCTCGGCGGCGACCAGGTCGGCCCCGGCCAGCATCGCCTCCCACTCGGCTAGCAGCGAAGAATCGGTCTGGCGGACCAGTTCTCCCAGCCACTCCACCAGGTCAGTGAACTGCTCATTCCACAAGGCGCTCGGCACCGTACGGCGCAGCGCCCGGTAGGCGTCCGACAGGTAGCGCAGCACGATCCCCTCGGCCCGGGCCAGCCGGTAGTGGGCGATCATCTCAGTGAACGTCAGACCCCGTTGGTACAGGTCCCGGACCACCGACTTCGGCGACAACGAATCCGGCAGCCAGGGATGGCTGCTGCGGTACGTGCGCAGCGTCGACTCCAGCACCTCGGCCAGCGGCCGCGGCCAGGTCACCTCAGCCAGTAGCTCCACCCGCTCCTCGTACTCGACGCCTTCTTCCTTCAGCTCGCGGACCGCCTCGCCGCGGGCCTCGAACTGCTGCGCCAGCAACACCGGCATCGGGTCTTCCAAGGTGGCCTCGATTACCGAGACCAGATCCAGCGCATACGTCGCAGACGCCGGGTCCAACACGTCGAAGACCGCCAGCGCGTACGCCGACAGCGGCTGATTTAGCGCGAAGTCATGCTGCAGATCGACCGTCAGCGCGTACGGGCGGCCCAGCTCATCCGGCTCCGGCAGCCGCACCACGATCCGGGCCTGCAGCAGCGACCGCCCGATCGCCAACGCCCGGCGCAGCAGTCTGCGCTGCGCCGCCCGGTCCTCGTGGTTATCGGTGAGCAGCCGGTACAGCGCGGCGACCGGGTCGCCGGGCCGGGAAACCACATCGAGGACCATCGCGTAGGTCACCCGCATCCGTGAGACCAGCGGCTCCGGGGGCGCCGCGACCAGCCGCTCGAAGGTCTCCCGGGTGTAGTGGACTGTGCCCTCGGGGGCCTTCTTACGGACCACCTTGCGGCGGGCCTTCGGGTCGTCGCCGGCCTTCGCCAGGGCCCGGTCGTTAGCGATCACATGCTCAGGCGCCTGGCACAGCACGTAGCCGGTAGTGTCGAAACCGGCCCGGCCTGCCCGGCCCGCGATCTGGTGCAATTCCCGGGAACGCAGCAGCCGCATCCGGTGCCCATCGAACTTCGCCAGGGTGGTCAGCAGTACAGTCCGGATCGGGACGTTGATCCCGACCCCGAGGGTGTCGGTGCCGCAGATCACGCTCAGTAATCCGTCCTGGGCCAGCCGCTCCACCAGCCGCCGATACCGCGGCAGCATCCCGGCATGATGCACCCCAATCCCACGCCGCACCAGCCGTGACAGGGTCCGACCGAAGCCGGCCGAGAACCGGAACTGGGCCACCACCTCGGCGATCTGATCACGCTGGGCGCGGTTACGCAGGTTCAGCGAGGCCAGCGCCTGGGCCCGCTCCAAGGCCTCCCGCTGGGTCGGGTGCACCACGTACACCGGGGCCCGCTGGTCGTCCACGATCTGCTCGATGGTCTCGTGCAGCGGCGTCGGCGCCCAGGTGTACGACAACGGCACCGGGCGGACCGCGTCGTCAACCAGGACCGTCTCCCGGCCGGTCCGGCGGGCCAGGTCCCGCCGCAGCCGGGTGGTGTCGCCCAAGGTGGCCGACATCAGCAGGAACTGGGCCCGGCTCAGCTCCAGCAGCGGCACCTGCCAGGCCCAGCCCCGGCTGGGGTCGGCGTAGTAGTGGAACTCGTCCATCACCACGCTCGCCACATCCGCGTCGGCCCCCTGACGTAGGGCGATATTGGCCAGGATCTCGGCGGTACAGCACACGATCGGGGCGTCCGGGTTGACGCTGGCGTCGCCGGTCACCATCCCCACCCGCTGCGCCCCGTACATCCCCGCGAGAGCGAAGAACTTCTCGCTGACCAGGGCCTTAATCGGGGCGGTGTAGAAGGTCCGACCACCGCCGGCGACCGTGGCCAGGTGCAGCGCGGTCGCCACCAGCGACTTGCCGGAGCCGGTCGGCGTAGCCAAGACCACATTGGCGCCCGACAGCAACTCCAGGATCGCCTGATCCTGGTGCGGGTACAGGTTCAGGCCCTGCCCGCTGACCCAGTCGGCGAAGCCGTCGTAGATGTCGTCCAGGCTGGCCGGGACCGGCGCCAGCCGGTCTAGCAGCTCGCCCAGCGGCGCGTTCACGAGACGGTCGGCTGCCAGGGCGGCGCCGACCGGGCCTCACGCAGATAACCGCGGGCCCGTTCCCGCAGATAGCCGAGATCCCCATCGACCAGGCTGTCGAGCACCAGCGAATCGTCGCTGACAACAGCCAGGGCCCCGGCGGCGAGCCACTGCCCGACCGCGTACGGGGAACCCCCGCCGACCAGCAGCGGTGCCTCAGGGACCGCGGCCGCCGCGTACGGGGCGTAACTGACTCCGAGCACATCGGCCGGATAGACGTACAGACCAGTCGGCCGGTAGGCCCAGGCTGCGACCAACTCGGTAGGGCTGAGTCCGCCGACGAACAGCGGCAGACCCTGCTCACGGGCGGCCTCGGTCAGGGTCGCCGAGCTGACCGGGGCCAGGCCGAAAGCAGCCCCGGCCGCAGCTGCGGCCACTACCTGGGCTTCGGTAGTGACCTGGTGGACCCCGATCGTGGCCCGGCCGCCGAGCGCTTCGGCCAGTCGGGAAATGAGGTCAGTACGGCCGGCAGCCACCGTGAGAACTTGTATCCCCTCCTGTACCAGCACCTCGGCGACCACCAGGTAGCGATCCGGCTCGCCGGTGGCAGGCAGACAGGCAACCACGCGCGTGGCGGCAAGCGCGGCGATCGGGCCGCCGGATTCGGTCATGGGCTCAATCCTGCCGCATCGGCTGTGTTCGCTGGCCGAAGTCGCTGCCGAAACCGCGCCGCTCGCCCCTCAACAGTCGATGTCGGTCGAAGGCCAGGATGCTCAGCCCGGCCAGCGCCGCCAGCGAGACCACCGCCACCGCGGCGATTGCGATCCCGACCGCCAAGCTGATCGAGCCACCTGACTGCCCGCGCGGGGTGACCGCAGCCGAGGCCGAGGCCGTGACGCTGTCCGACGGCGACGGGCTGGCAGTGGGCGACGGGGTCGGGGTCGGCGTTGGGGTCGGGCTGGGAACCGCCTGGTTCACCGGCAGAACCAGCTCGAAGCTGGCCGCGGCGATCCCCGGCTCGCCCGCGTACGTAAGTTTGACGGTCGCCTGCTGCGGCGGCTGCCCCTCATCGGGAACCGACAACGACAGGGAGAAGCTGCCGTCGTCGCCGGTGACCGCGCTGCCGGTCGCGGACCCCCAGTCCACGATCGCGTCGATCTGGACCCCGGTCACCGGGCCAGCCGGGCCGGACAAGGTCCCAGTGACGGTAATGATGCCGCCGATACCAATCGGGTTCGGGCTGCCGGTCGCGGTGAGGGTGGTGCCACCGGCGGTCGGGGGAGCACTACTCGCCGCCTGGGGTCTGGGAGCGGTCGTCTGGGCGCCGGCGGTTGTCCGGGCGGGCGAGCCCTGGACCACGAACCCGGTCGAGGCGCTGCAGCCGCTCCAATACTGCTGGCCGGCGAAGACCGCCTCGACCTGGTGAGTGCCGGCCGCGGGGATCGCGGCCCGGACCGCGAAGGCCCCGCTGCTGTCGGTCTGCGCGGCGCCGATCGTCGCGCCGTCGATCCGGACCGAGACCGTGGCCCCTGCCACCGGACGGTTGATCCGATCGACTAGGCGCCCTGCCACAACCATGCTGGTTGCGTCACCAGGATGGGCAGTGACCGACATCCGGGTCGCCAGCTGGGCATGGGTGAGATCGGTGATCGCGGTCCGAGGGCTGCGAGGCTCGGCGTTCGCCGCCGGAACAGACGGGGCCCAGGCCAGATATCCGACGCCGAGGGCGGCGATCATGACCATCACATACCGGCAGACCCAGCCCAGGGGACCGCTAAGCTCGTATCCCCTCATTCGCTGTCCGGCCACGGTAGTTCACCCCCTCCTGTCCGGCCCGGCCCGGCCAGATCGCCACCGCCAGGCATCTCCACAGTGAGCCGTCGGCCCATGCCGGGTCAAGCCCGTAGCCTACGGCCAACTGAGACCCCGGATTTGACGTGAGCGATCCTGAGGTTATCCTGAGAATCGTTCAGTCTTCCGACATGGGGGTCTCGCACGTCTATGACTTCACCACGACGCGCACTGGAGTCGCTGCCCGACGACGTCACCGACGCCGCCGAGCCGACGCCTCGCCGGGCGCTCGATGGCCATGATGTTGTCGCTGCGCCTCGTCGCCGGCGCCTGGCCGTCGGCATCGTATCCGGGTTGGCCGTACTCGGGCTGGGAACTGGACTGGTCTTCGCCGCCTCCGGACGAGGCGCCACCGAAGCAGTCCCGGCAGCCACGCCCACGGCCGGCAGCCGTTCCGTCGAGGAACTCAGCCGAGGCTCAGTAGAACGCGAGCCGCAGCCCGAGCAGACCGAGACCCCGCCGGCGTCGACCCCACCTGAACCGGTGGCCATCGCCGCGGTCGCGCCGTCGACCAGCGCGACGCCCGAGTCGAGGCAGACCATGTACACGACCGCCAACCTGAACCTGCGCGCCGAACCGAACCCGTCCGCCCACCTCATGACCGTCCTGGGCGAGGGCACGGTACTGACCGCGCTCGGCCCCGCGACCGGCGGCTGGCAGAAAGTCAGCTCAGGCGCCGGGACCGGATACGTGAACGTCGAATACCTGACTACCACCGCCCCGGCGAAACCTTCCGCCTCGGCCGCCTCAGCGAAACCCTCCGCCTCACCAAGTGCCGCCGGTAAGGACCTTGGATCGTCCACAAACAGCCCCTGCGGCAGCAACATCGACAGCGGAATCACCGCCCGCGCGGTGAGCGTGAAGCGGGCGATCTGCACCAACTACCCTGACGTGCAGAACTTCCTCGGCCGTCGCGGCGACGGTGAGCACAGCAGCGGCCGGGCCATCGACGTCATGGTCTCCGGCGCCCGAGGCCGCGAGATCGCCGGCTGGCTACGCGCCCACGCCAGCGAACTCGGCGTCATCGAAGTCATCTACGAGCAGAAGATCTGGACCCAACAGCGGTCCGGGGAAGGCTGGCGACAAATGTCTGACCGCGGTGGTCGAACCGCCAATCACTACGACCACATCCACGTCTTGGTGCGTTAACCTCTCTCGCGCACCACCACCCCCGCGGCGCCCTTCACCAAGCCCCCCGGTGAAGGGCGCCGTGTTTTATTGCCCTCGCCTTCGCTCGGGCGGGCCGTGGAGCTGATGCCCCCGTCTTCCTCCTCACTGACG
>CALIWR010000020.1 GCA_938046585.1 uncultured Propionibacteriaceae bacterium
AACCACCCCAACCCCCACCCCAGGCCGCGGCTGGACCATCAACGGCAATCAACTCACCGGACCCACTATGACCGCCCAACTCCCCCAAGGATGGCAAACCACAAACATCAATGGAGCCAGCAATGAAGGCGACTTAATTGACCCTAGAAACTACAATGCGATAACCTACTGGGCCAAATTCCCTGAGGAAGGGAGCACCGAGGAAGTCTGTAAATCATGGATCCGACAGCATCGCGTGGCGCAGGACGACCCAGTCGATCAGATCCCTGGACAGACATGGGGAGGGAAGCCAGTTCTCGCCTACAGCTTTGCCACCACCAGAGGGCAGCGAAGAGGAACCCTGACGTTCTACTGTTTGGACAAAGGAAATAACACCACAGCAGTACTCCGAACCACCGCCTGGGATGCACACAAAGATCAAATGAGCAGAGACATACAGACTGTCATGAGCACTTGGCAGTGGAAATAGATCACACCACCCAAGCCACCCAAAGAACTCAGAAGACCGACGACCTACGCCCCGTCCGGGATAACGAGCCAGCGATAGAGTACGTCATGGAACGAGATACAGTAGGAACCACGACCCCGAGAGCCGGAGGAACCCTGATGACCCAGCCGCCTCACTACCCAACCCAACCCCCCTACAACCGCCAAACACCACCCGCTAGCCCGGGCTACCCCCAACCCAGCGGCCCAACCTACCCCCCAAACCAGGCCTACTACCCCAGCCAACCCGGCCCTACATACCCCCAGAACCAGCCCTCCCCACAGCAGCCACCATCCAAGAGTGACACCAAGACCGCCATCATCTTCACCACCATGGGCATCCTCCTCATAGCCCTCACAGTCGCCGTCGCCTACCTCATCGCCACCAGAAACAACCCCACACCAACACAAACCACCCCAACCCAGACCCCCGGCCGCGGCTGGACCATCAACGGAAACCAACTCACCGGACCCAACATGACCGCCCAACTCCCCCAGGGATGGCAAACCACAGAACTCAATGGAGCCAACAACGACGGCGACCTGATAGACCCTAGAAATTACAATGCGATAACCTACTGGGCTAAGTTCCCAGCAGAAGGAAATGCCGAAGCGATCTGTAGATCGCGAATCGATCGCAATCGCATGGCTCAGGATGACCCCATTGAGCCGGTATCCGGACAAACCTGGGGAGGTAAATCCGTCCTTGCCTACCGCTTTACGAGTACCAGGAACCAACACAGGGGAATTCTTGGCTTTTACTGCCTCGAAAACGGAGACGGCACTGTGGCCGTACTCCAGACCACGGCCTGGGAACAATACAAGGAATCAATGCGTAGGGACCTGCAAACCGTCATGACCACCTGGCAGTGGAAATAACCCTCGGTTCCTGAGCTTAAGCTCAGGGATAATCTCGAGATCCTGCCGTCCAGCTCGAGCACCGAATACCGGGTCAGGTCTCACCGTCCTTGCCGCGCCGAGGACTCATGGGAAGCACTCTAGGATCCATAGACAGGCCGGATGCCCAGCGTGCCTTACCTGAGCCGTCTGGGTATGCGTGTGGTGACCCTGGCCTGCGGTAGGAAGGTGGCTACGTGTCCTGGCTGGGAGGAGCCCCGTGATGTCGAGTTCGTTCCCCGAGCGGCTGGTGTCTGCCCAGAGTACATCCGCGATCAGTCTGGGCACTCAGGGACAAGTGGGCCAGGTGACCGGAGAGTGCCTAACCAGGCCATTGCTGTCGCTGCCTGAAGACGTTGCCGTGTTACCGTACGATGTGCGCCACCCGGACCGGATCCCCGTGATGCCTGGCAACGACGTAGAGAGGATGCTGCCGTGATCTCCGTCTTCAGGTCAGGCCTGCTCCCAGGCTGGGTGGCTGAGGGGGTATTCCCCGAGGCTGACGAGGACCAGCTTGCCGGGCTGCAGGAGCAGTGGACCTCGCTGAGCACCGCTGCCAGCACCACTCAGACCGATGTCGAGCAGCACACCCGGGCCCTGTTCAGCGACAACTGGACCGGCGGCGCATCCCAGATGGCGTCCCAGCAGATGAACACGGTCTCGCAGTGGGCGGGCACCATCGCGACCACCGGCACCGACATCGCCGCCGGGGTCGGGAAGGCCGTCTCGCTGATCACGCACACCAAGACCGCCCAGAATGGGGTTTTGCGGGCCCTCCATATCGTGATCACTAAACTCATGAAGTCTGCGTTGGCAAATCCGACTCAGGCGCCGCTACTGTTGATGGCGATCCCTTCCCTACAGCTGCTAGCCCGGGCCATTCTCGAGATGTATTACTCGGCTCTCACAAACGCCCTGGGCGGGATCGCGTTCACCTCCACCATCCAGCCATCCCTCGCCACCACAACTGCGGCTGCCGGCAATGGCGGCAAAGGCACCGGTGGCGCTGATGCGGTCAACGTCAACCACACCACCACTGGTGCACCTGGCGAAGCTGGGGCTGGTGGTGCTACGGGTTGGACTGGTTCCCTCACCAAGGGAGCCCCGGCGGGTGATGTCGATGCTGCCCTTGGTACCGCCGACAATGACCAGGCTCGTAGCACCACGGCGGCTAAGTCCCCGGCTCTCCCGACCAATGCCGCCACCCAGCTGGTCGACGAGAAGACCCGGAAAGATATCAGCAACGCCGTCCGAGCTGATTTCCGCCAAGAGGGTTTCCCCATCAGCGGCGACCGGCATGTCCCTGGTAGAGAACCCGCTGGTACTTCCCCTGCAGGTGGAATGTCTCCGGCGGGCAGTTTTCCGCAGAATTTTCTGGAATCAGAATTTTCGGGTGCGCCATCTGGCCGCATGGCAACAGATCAGCCGGCCGGCGCACCGTTCAATCGCGTATTGACCGATACGCAGCTTAACACCGCAGGTGCTACCCAGCGGTTCGTCCCTCCTCTCAATCCCAACAACAATCAACGTGCCTCCACGGGCAGGAATGAGCCCGGCGCCGGTAGCGCAGATGGTATGGGTGTACCAGGGCGGCTGGTACGGAGCTCAGCCGAGAAGCCCGGAGCCGATCCTGCTGATATCGTGACAGCTCAGCAGACTGCTGATACCGTGACGGATCAGCAGTCTGATACGCGGTCAGGAACCACAGCGCTCCCTTCCTCGGCGCAGCCCAGATCTGAAGCACCAGCCGGCACCACGACTACACCTCAATCCGGCACATCATCCGGCCCTTCGGTGACGCCGGGGCAGCCCGAAACTGGAAACGGTACGGGCGCTCCAGAGTCGCCCGTGAAGGACCCGAGTGAGAGATCCGGATCCGAGGCCGTCCCGCCTGGCAACCCGTCGCCAGGCGGCGGAGACGGTACGGGGTTGAGGTCTCCGGAATCAACACCGAGGTACTCAGCCGAGAGGTCTGGGTCTGAACCCGTCGTTCCAGGCAATCAAGCACCGGCGCCAGATCCCGGGAACCAGACACCGCCAAGTCCCAATACGGGGAGGGTTTCTTCGTCTGCTCCGGAGCAGCCTCGGCAGGGGTGGCAGGAGCAGCCTGCTCAGGGTGGACACCCTGGTGGTTCTGGTGGAGGAAGCCAGTCTGGTTCTAGCGAGGGTCGGGTTACTCCGGGGTATTCCCCATCGGCTCCGAGTCAGCCGGTTCCGCCGCCTGTTTCTGGTACGGGGGCTGCTGGTGCTGCGCCGGAGGTGCCGGTTTGGTCACCGCCGCCGGTTGCTCCAGTGGCGCCGGGCCCTGTGACGGGGGCCCCGGGGTTTGGGGCTTTGCCTGCTCCTGGTGGGTCTGGGTTCACGGGCCCGGGCTTGTCGGGGCCTGGTTTTGGGGGGTCGATGGTTCCGCCGATGGGTCTGGGTGGGACGGGTGGTTTTGGGCCTGGTGTGGGAACTCCTGGTGTGGGGGCTGGGGTTGTTCCGCCGCCGGTGTCGTCGTTGGGTGGGTCGGTTCCGCCGGCGTCGTCGTTGGGTGGGTCGGTTCCTGCTCATCCGGTTGCGGTGCAGTCTGGTCCGGGTTCTACGCAGCCTGGCCCGCAGTCTGGTTCGGGTTCGGTTCCGGCTGTCCCGGCGTCGGGTTCGGTTCCGGCGTCGGGTCCGGTTCCGGCTGTTCCGGCGTCGGGTCCGGTGGGTGGGCCTGGTGGTGGTTCGGTGTCGGTGGCGCCGGGAGCGAGGGTGGATCCGCTGGGGGTCGTTGCTGGGCTGGATGGGACGTGGGTGATTACCCTGCCGATGGCGATCTCGATTTTGGGGTTGACCGGGTTGGCGGTGGCGCATTTTACGCGGATGTGGCAGGAATTGCGGGCTGATGCTTTGCAGGCTCCTCGGGCGACGTTGTTCCCGACGCAGTGGGGTCGTGGTGACCTGCCTTTGGTGCCGATGCCGGCGGGTATGGAGACTCCGTATCAGAAGGTGCTGCTGCCGGGTGAGACCGAGCAGCTGTTGGAGGGCCGGGCTAGCACGGTTCAGGGTTTGGTGTATCCGTTGGCTCAGGTGCGTCATCTCACTACGCCTCAGCGGTTGCATGATGCGTTGGGGTTGGGATTCGCCTTGAATAGCCAGGCTGGTAGTAATACTTTGGCGTTTAACCGTGGTGCGGAGTCGGTGGAGGTGCTTCGGTTTAATGGGGTCCGGGCTGCGGATATGATCACCCCGACTGCGCCGGATGTGTGTTTGCCCCGCGACACGGTTCCGGCTCCATTGACGCGTCGGCACAGCCGGCCTTGGACGGGGCGTGGGGAGGCTCCGGGGTCAACGACGACTCATCCGATTGATGAGCATGAGATTTTGAGTTATGCTACGGTCGCGGTTCCGCATTTGGCGGAGATGTGGCGGGTTTATGCTGATGGGCGTGAGGAGTATGTGTCGACGTTTAATCAGCGTAATGGTCAGTGGGTGGGGCAGGCTAGTGCGTGTGTTCCTGAGGTTGGTCGGCGTATTGATAATGGTGTGTATGCTACGTTGGTGGATGGTACGGCGTATCATACGGTGACGTTGAATACTCGGCAGAGTGTTCTTGTGGCTTATGGGTTGGCTGCTCCTGAGCATTTTGAGAAGGCTTTTGATGGTAGTCACCGGTTGACGGTGGCTAATACTCGGATTACGAGTTTGACGGGTGTTGCGACTGTGGGTATGTGGAGTGGGGTGCCGGTTCGGTTGCTTCATCGACAGGGTGATAATGTTAAGGTTGATTACGCTGGTGATGATCCGGTTGTGGCTGGTCGGGTTGGGTTTGTTCAGGTGAATCAGGCTCAGTGGGAGCCGGTGTGGGTTCCTCATGCTCAGGTTACGGGTATCCATGAGATCGAGCATCCTTACTACCCGCAACCTGTCAGCCATCACCAGGCGACCACCCCACAGTAGAAATCAGCCTGCTCGTTGGACTCGATCACTAATTCAGGCCAAAGGTCAGAAGAGGACGTGCCGGAGCTGCTGAAAAGCACCCATGTAGGGGGCTTTCGTGGCCGAGCAGCTTAACTCGCTTCTCGAACCGCGCCCATACGTCAGGCGTCCGGCCTCGTGTGTTCTGCCTGCCGTCTCGGTTCGGCTACAGTAGATGCACAGCCTCACGTTGGAGGAGTCTGATGACCCAGCCACCCCAGTACCCGACCCAGCCTCCCCAGAACCCGGGGTATCCGTACCCGGGTAGCTCGGGCTACCCGCAGAACCAGCAGCCTTCTGGCCCTTACCAGGCAGCAGGGGCCGTCCCCGGCTACCAACCCACCGGCGGCACCGGTTATCCGGCTGGGCCTGCGCCGGCTCCTAAGAGAAACACCACTACCGGCATCATCATCGCTATGGGCGTCGTCATCGTCGTCCTGGTCATCGCCGTCGTCTACCTCTTCTATCACAAAAATGACGCTCCAGCTCCTGCCCAAGGTCGCGGCTGGGTCCGCAGCGGCGACCAACTCACCGGGGCTACTATGACCGCCAAGCTCCCCCCGGGATGGCGCATCGGCGAGGATAACGGGGTCGAAAACGATAGCGAAATCGTTAATGATAATAAAGGTCGGATCAAGTACTGGTCCGATATCCAGCTAACTCCTGACCAATCCTGCAAGAATATGATCAACAACAAGAAAAAAACTCCAAGCGATCCTGTCAAGGAGATCCCGGGAAAGACTTGGAGCAGGAAACCTGTCATCACATACCAGCTGACGACCGAACAGTCATCCCAACCTGTAATCTTCACCTTCTCCTGCCTCGATACAGGAAAAGGAACTTCCGCGCTATTCCAAACCCTGGCATGGGCCGAACGCAACGAACAGGCGATCAACGACACCCAAATCCTGCTAACCACCTGGAAATGGAGATAGCGTCGCATGCCATGGGCAGGGGGATCTTGATTCTCCTCCAGCCATAGGCTGACCAGTCATCCTTAAACGACATCGCACTCCACGAGGAGTTCGGAATGATTCTGCCTTGGCGAGCATGCAGATTATGGGACCCTACTCCAAATAGATCTGGCCTTGGCCAGGCACGCCACTAAGTAACGGAAAACCTCAACAAGGCCCAGCCAGAGAGCACATCTGCTCTATCTGGCCATACGGAGGCTGGATTCTGCAGGTAGGCGGGGTTACCGGGATGAGGGGTAACCGAAGCTGGCAGGGGTTTGGTCATAGGAAGGGCGAGCTGATCCCTGCCTCCCCAGCACAGCCGCCGCAAACCTCACCCCAGAAAGCCACACCGGTTCTAACTGCTGCCTCGGTCCTCGAGAACAGCCGAAGCCCAAGCCAGGCATACCAGGGATCCGGACTGACTGACACCACCACGATGGTCACCGGACCCGGACTCGACGCCGCCTGCCTACCCCTCATGATCTGGACCACTCAAACCCCGTGAAGCCCCTCGAGACAGCCAACACAAACCGAACCCCGGACAACACCAACGAACCCAAGACAACACTTCCTAATCCCAAGACAACACCAGATACACCCACGACAACACCACAGGAGCAAGCTGACCCCAGAAACCACCAACGAGCCACATCAACAACACCAGCCTGCAACCACCACCGCCACCCAACCTCCAGTTACAGTAAGAACACATCCCAGAACCGGAGGAACCCCATGACCCAACCCCCCTACCCAGGCCAACACCCCTACCCAGGCCAACCACCCCAGACCGGACCCATCTACCCCCAGACCGGACCCAGCAACCCCGGCTACCCACCACAACCCCAAAACCAGCCTTACCCACCACCAGCACCCACAGGCAAGACCAAAACCGGCATCATCATCACCATGAGCGTCATCATCGTCGCTCTCGCGATCATCGTTGCCTACCTCGCCTACCACAAGAAAGACACCCCAACCACCAACCCCACCCCAACCACAAGCACGACGCCCGCTCTAACCCCGACACAAACCCCCACTACAACACGAACCCCCACCCCAGGCCGCGGCTGGACCCTCAACGGCGACCAACTCACCGGACCCACCATGACCGCCAAACTCCCCCCGGGATGGCGTATCGGCGAAGAAAACGGAGACGGAAACGACGGCGATCTGAGAGACCCCAACACTTACAATCTGATGTTCTACTGGGCCAAGCTCCCAGGAGGGACTGCCGAAGAGGTCTGCAAAACGCGAGTCGCGCGTAATCGCGTGAGCCAGAACGATCCAGCCGAGCCAATCCCTGAGCAGACCTGGGGTGGCAAACCCGTAGTCGCCTACCACCTGACGGTCACCAGAGAAAAGCGAAAGTCAAACCACAATTTCTATTGCCTCGACAATGGCAATAATACTGCGGCGGTGCTCCATGCCGCAGGCTGGGACGAATCCAAGGAACCATTGCGCAGAGATACGAAAACGATCCTGAGCACCTGGCAATGGAAGTAGACGGCAGGTCCGCGGTAGGCAAATACCCAAATCGGACTTCGCTTTCCGATTCGGGTAAAATCAAAATCCTAGATTCCGCTCAGGCTAATCACACCGGACGAAACGTATCATGTCCAGACAACATTTAGCCCACCCAGGACAACACCAGCTACACCCACGACAACACCACAGGAGCAAGCCGACCCCAGAAACCACCAACGAGCCACATCAACAGCCTGCAACCACCACCGCCACCCACCTCCAGTTACAGTAAGAACACATCCCAGAACCGGAGGAACCCCATGACCCAACCCCCCTACCCAGGCCAACACCCCTACCCAGGCCAACCACCCCAGACCGGACCCATCTACCCCCAGACCGGACCCAGCAACCCCGGCTACCCACCACAACCCCAAAACCAGCCTTACCCACCACCAGCACCCACAGGCAAGACCAAAACCGGCATCATCATCACCATGAGCGTCATCATCGTCGCTCTCGCGGCTGTCGGGGTTTACTTCGCCTTCTTCAGATCGTCCTCGACGCAAACCGCCAAACGAACCCGCCCCCCGTACCAGGGCTGGACTATCAGCGGAAATCAACTCACCGGGCCCAGCATGACCGCCCAGCTCCCCGATGGATGGCAACTTTCAGATATCAATGGACGAGACAATGACGGTGACCTAGTCGACCCCAGCACCCACAATCTGATGAACTACTGGGCAGACTATCCCAGCGAAGGGAACGCCGAGAAACTCTGCAAAGAGAAGGTCCAACTCAATCACACGAACAAAGACGACCCCGTCGAACAGATCACCGGGCAGACCTGGGGCGGCAAACCCGCCGTCATCTACCGCATGGCGGTCACCTCGGCAGCAGGAAAATCCTTCCACCATTACTTCTGCCTCGATAACGGCAACGGCGGCGTGGCGCTGCTGCATACTGCAGGCGTGGAGAAGCACGAAGCAAAGCTAGACAAAGACACCCAGACCATCGTCACCACCTGGCAGTGGAAATAGGCCCAGACAATGAGACAGCGCAAGCCCCGGCCTGACCGAACAAGCTGAGACCTGGCCGCCGGAGTGTCAGGCCCGTTCGGCCAGCTCATCGGACACAGCCCGCCTACCCGCATGGCTGGTTAGCAGACCAGAACCTGCCCCTGCAGGTGATACGACCCCACCGCAGGCTCCCAGCGTGCTCAGAGCAGCGGGGAGCCTTGTTCCCGACAGGGGTTTGGGTGTTCAGGGGATATCCAAGCGGGAACAAGGCTCCATTGCGAGAGTACCCCACCGTCGCCGGCTTGTCTGCCGATCTGGCCCAGATTCGCCGAATGTTGCTGCCCGCCGACAGTGCGCCTGCCGGGTCTCAGCCTCCCCGCGCCACCAGACCGGTCTCGATCGCCAGGATCACCAGCTGTACCCGGTCCCGGCTGCTGGTCTTCGCCAGCAGAGCATGGACGTGCGACTTCACGGTGGACTCGGCCAACACCAACTCGGCGGAGATCTCAGGATTCGACAGCCCTCTCCCAATCAGGGCCAACACCTCCCGCTCTCGCTCGCTCAAACCCGCCAGGCGCGACACCCTGGCGTCGGTCACGATCGGGAGCATCCGATCCAACAGCCGGCGGGTCGCCGACGGTGCAACCACGGCATCACCAGCGCAGACCGCGCGAACGGCAGCCAGCAGCTCGTGAGCCGAGGCGTCCTTGAGCAGAAAACCAGAAGCTCCGGCGTTCAACGCCCGGATCACGTAGTCGTCCAAGTCAAAGGTGGTCAGCACCAGCACCTTGGTCGCAGGACAGCGACGCAGGATCTGCTCGGTGGCAGCCAGGCCATCAAGGTTCGGCATCCTGATGTCCATCAGCACCAGGTCCGGTGTGAGCTCGACGGCCTTCCGTACGGCCTCGCAGCCATCAGCCGCCTCCCCGACAACGGCCAGATCCCGCTGCGGGTCGAGCATCATCCGAAACCCGGTCCGCACCATCGCCTGGTCGTCGACCAGCAGCAGCCGCCACCTGTTCACCGCGTCTCCTTCAGAGGAACCCGAGCCTCGACGACGAAACCGTCGCCATCGTTAGCGACCTCCAACGAACCACCGACCGTGACCATCCGCTGGCGCATAGCCGTCATGCCGTTGCCCTCGACGATCGGGGCACCATCCGAGGCGTTGACCGCCCGCCACACCAAGTGCCCGTCACATACCTCGAGCCGAGCCCGTACCTCGGCGCCAGGGGCATGCCGCAGCGCATTCGTCAGGGATTCCTGGACGCAGCGGTAAACCGCGGCCTGGGCAGGGGCGCCCAGATCGACTTCGGTCACCTCAGCAGCGATGCTGACCTGGGCCGGTTGCCCCGCCTGGCGGGCATTGTCCACCAAGCCCCGGATATCGGCCAGGCCCGGCTGAACACTGGTGACCGCGGCGTCCTCGCCCAGGGCGTGAACCAGGGTCCGAGTTTCCGACAGGGACCGTACCGCGGTGGCGTGGATCTGGTCCAAGGCGTCGCTGATCGAAGCCAGGCGCTCCTCGGCATCCAGGTCCACCTCGCCGGCGGGTGCCTGCGCGAGGTAGCGGGCGGCCTCGCTCGCGACCACGATCAGGCCTAGCCCGTGGCCGACGATGTCATGCATCTCCGTCGAGATCCGGCCCCGTTCGGCCAGCACTGCGGCCCGTACGGTCTGCTCCTGCTCGGCGCGGCGTACCTGGCGCAGCCGCCGGTTGACGCGGACCAGCTGCCCGACGACGACCGCGACCGCGACCAGGCAGGTCTGGACGATGAACAACCCGAGACGGTCGTAAAAGAGGGTCTCGGCCGAGACATAACCAAGCTCATCCTTCGACCAGTCGAAACAGGCGACGCCGACCCCGACGAAGGTCGGCACGAGCCAGACACCCCAAACCCGGGCATTGGCGACCGCAATCCCAAGCGCAACCGGGATCAGGAGATCCACCGCGAGGGGCTGGTCAATGACGACAAGCTGAAGGGCGCCGAGGATCATGGCGGCCGCGACCAGCCCGTGGCTGATCCAGTTCCAGTTCCACTGTGCCATCCGCGTTCTGCCCTTTCCGTCACCGCGAGGGTAGGCGGATCGATCGCCGGATCGGTACTCGACGGCACCGGATTCCACCCTGGGGTGGAACCGTTCAGCGACGGGTGGTCCCCCGGCAGGAATCCGGCGCCCTGAGCCCGGATCGGTTCCTAGCGTGGTCGGCATGAACCAACGGATCCCCTTCCTCGACATGCTGCGGGGCTTCGCCATCGCGGGCATCCTGCTCGTCAACATCGGCGACCTGACCGGCCTAGGCCACGACCTGGAGCCGGTCCGCTCCGTCGAACCGGCCCAGCAGATCCTGTACTACCTGGTCAGCTGCCGTTTCGTGCCGATCTTCATGTTCCTGTTCGGGATCTCGATGGGTCTGATCACCCGTGGCCTGCGGCAACGTGGGCAGCGGGCCTGGCCGCAGCTGGTGCGGCGCATGGTCGCCCTAGTCGGTGTCGGGATATTGCACTCGCTGATCTACCCGGGCGAGGTCCTGCTGACGTACGGCGCGGTCGGTCTCGTGGTGCTGCCGCTGGTCCTGCTCTGCTCCCGCCGGGTCCTGCTGATCATCGGCCTGATCGGCACCCTCGCCGCAATGGTGATGGGCGGCGGGGCCCTGGCGCTGCCGGGAATGTTCTGCCTAGGCGCGGTCTCAGTGCCGTACGGCCTTCCGGAATACCTTGAGGTCGCAGACCGGCGGGTCCGCATCGGGCTGTGGATCGGGCTCGGGCTGGGCCTCGCGGCGCTCGCCTGGCAGACGACCGAGCCGGGCGACCCCCGGTTCACCACAGCCGGCGGTGTGGCCGGGATGATCCTCGCGGCCGTCTATGTCGGCGCCCTGTCGCTGCTGTGGCAGACCCGGGCCCGGCGGCTGCTGGCCGCGATGTTCACCCCGCTCGGCCGGATGGCCTTCTCGAACTACATCGGCGCCAGCCTGATCGTCATCCCGGTGGGCCTGCTCCTCAACTTCCGCTCCAGCCGTACGGTGCTGCCGGCCCTCGCCGTCGCTGTCGTCATCTTGATCGTCCAAAACCTGGTCTCACGCTGGTGGCTGGCCCGATTCAGTTACGGACCACTCGAGTGGTGCTGGCGCGTGGTGACCCGCTGGCAGCTGGTCTCGATGCGCCGTACCGCCGAGCAGCCGAAGATCGCCGCTCAACTCCCCATGCAGACGCCCGAGAACGCCATTTCCCGAGCCTGAGCCCGCCGAAACAGTGACCCATCTCGGACACGGCGGCTCGCGACAGTCGCAGGACAACCGATCTTCCGGCTGCGCGAGCCGCTCCGGCGTCGTTCAGCCGATCTTCTTCCAGGGTGACCGATGCGGATCAAAGCCATCCCGCAGACCCCCGCCTTTAATGAATGTCTTCGTCGGCCCCCAATTCGCGGGATTGAGCAGCCGCCCTAACACCATCGCGTTGACCTGACTGGCGCCGGCTGATTTTAGCGCAGCAGCCGCATTGAGAACATTCGCCCCACTGACCCAGGAATCCTCGATCAGCAGAAAACGAGAGCCGGGAAGTGGATCGCAAGCAAATATGTCGGTATTATACTCCCGTTTCTGCGAGTCCTTCATCTTGCGAAATTGAATCTCCTCGAGATCCAACCCAAGGATGTTCAGAACATCGACAACAATGGCATGGAGTGGATGCTCATGGGAACCATGCCACCCAAGATTTGATGCGCTGCTGATCACAAACCTGGCTGGAGGGCATCATCGTTGGCATCAGCCAGGGCCAAGTCGATGGCATCCGCCAGGGATTCGCTGGAGTCAGCCACCGCCACCCATGGGCTTGAGGCCATCTCCCGGCCCCATTGGGTGGTTGTGGCGACACTGTGGGACAAGATCACAGGGCGGCCATGGTCGGCGGCCTTCCGGGCCTGGATCCTGCTGTCGGAGTGCTCACCGGCCTCCACCACGATGGTGGCCAGGCCATAGCCGGACATCGTCCCATTACGCATCGAGAACGTATCCTTGGCCGGCGGCTGGTCTGGGTAGAACTGCGAGATGACTAGCCCCTGAGAGGCGATCTCGTCCTGGAGTTTGCGATTCGCCGCCGGGAAATACCGGCGGATTCCGGTACCGATCACCGCGACGGTACGGGCGCCGATGCGCAACGCCTCCTGGTGGGCAGCGGTATCGATGCCCTCTGCCAGGCCGGAGATCACCGCCAGGTCCCGCTCGGCCAGCAGCCGGGCCGCCACCCGGCTCATCTCCAGCCCCTCCGCCGAAGCCTTCCGAGAACCGACCACGCTCATCCCCTGGTCTTGCGGGATGAGATTCCCGCGGACGAATAGGAAGGGTGGGCAGTCGAAGACCGAGGCCAGGCGCCTCGGATAACGCTCCGACAGGACAGTCACCAGGTCCAGTCCGTCAGCCTCCCAGGCACAGAGCTCGGCCTCGGCCGCAGCGCGCGCCTCATCACAGGCGGGATCGGCAACCAAACCGTCCTGGGTGGCATCGAGCACGGCGATCGCCGAGCCCTCGTCGAGAACCTCGCATGCGATGTCGCTCCACACCGTACCGCTCGGGGCAGCCCGCAGCAGAGCCAGCAGGGCAACGGTCTCGCTGCGATCACCGGCAGTTCGTACCGCACGAGTCATGGTGTCTCCCTTCCGTCCCCAATTCTGTCCCCAATTCTCACGCACACCACCGACAGTGTCTTTATCGTGGATCAGTCTGACGGGTCACAGCCCGATCGCAGCCCAGACCACACCATGAGACCTCAGCCCTTATGGCTGGAACTTGCTAGCCTGACAGGACCAATCTTGGGGTGTCGGTCGCGAGACCTATCGCCTCACCCGTAGCTGAAGGGACACCCCGATGAAGACGATCACCCTCACCAACGGCGTCGAGATGCCCGCCATCGGGCTCGGCGTCTTCCAGATGGACGAGACGCAGATCCGAGATACGATCCCGGCGGCCGTGGCAGCCGGCTACCGGCTGATCGACACGGCATCGCGCTACTACAACGAGGATGCAGTCGGCCGGGCAATCGCCGAACTCGAGGTGCCGCGCGAGGACCTGTTCATCACCACCAAACTCTGGTTCAAAGACCACGGGCAGACTGCGACCAGGGACGCCTTCCACGCCTCGCTCGACAAGCTGGGTCTCGACTACCTCGACCTGTACCTCATCCACCAGCCGTTCAACGACTATTACGCCGCCTGGCGGGTCATGGCCGAGCTTCTTGAGGAAGGCCGGGTACGGGCGATCGGGGTGTCCAACTTCTACCCCGACCGTTACCTCGACCTCGTCACCCACACCGGGGTTATCCCAGCCGTCAACCAGCGCGAATGCCACCCGTACCACCAGCAGATCGCGATGCAAGAACTGATGGCCGCCCACGGTACGGTGCTGCAGGCCTGGGGTCCGCTCGGCCAGGGGAACACTGCGATCCGGGAGGACCCGGTACTCGTCGCGATCGCCGAAACCCATGCCGTGACCGTGGCCCAGGTGATCATCCGCTGGATTCTGCAGCGCGGCGCCACCCTGGTGGCGAAGAGCACCCACCCGGAACGGCTGCAGGCCAACCTTGACGTCTTCGGCTTTGAACTCTCCGACCCGGAGATGGCCGCGATCGCCGCCCTTGACCGGCAGCAGCCGAATGCCGGATTCGACCATCGCGATCCCCAGATGCTGGAACGGCTGCTCCAACTCGACTGATCCGAAACCAGACCGTGGGCGGGCGCCACCCCGGTCCAAGCTTGCTCGACAAGCATCACCAGGCCACAGGCACCGATCCAGGCGGTATTCCTCAGGTCCCGGGCCGGCATCAGCGCGTACCCGGCCCAGGCGCCGACGATTGCTCCACCCCGGCTGGGTCCCGTTCGCCGCTGACGGCGCCGGCAACCACCTGGCGATCGACACGGCGCCCGGGCCAAACGGTGTGCCCGGGCAGGTGCGCGAATTCGGAGCCGACCTGCGTGACGGGCCTTTCGTCCACGCCGACTCGCTCGTGGACTTTCTTGCCCGGCGCCGCCACCCGTGGCCCGAGCGCCTGAGCATCGACCACCAGGTACAGCCCCGGAAACGATGGGCGCTGGCCGTGAAAGGCGTACCTGCCGAGACCCAGCCGCTGCGGCTGTTCGAGCTCGCCGAGGTCACAGGCACCGTTGTCACGCGGGCTACCAACCTGAAGTCTCTACTGCGTAACGTAGACCGGGTCGATCTCGCCGGCCTGCAGGGCTTGCCGCTGCAGGAACTGTCGGCGCTGGATCTGGAACGCCTCGACTTGGCCTCGCTGGCGGGTCATCCGACGCTGCGGATCGTACGCCTGGAGAACGTCGACCAGGTGGACGGGGTATCGGCGCTAGCCGAGCTTCCCGCGATGGAATCAGTGACGATCCAAGGCCCGTTCCCAGCCGAAGCTGATCTCGACGCTAGCGCGTCACCCGAGCCTGCACCGGGTACGGCTCGGCCACTCTGGGGCTGGAACAGCTCGTCTCGCTCGCTGACCAGCTGGTGCCCGACGGTCGATTTGCCGCCCAGGAGAGGTCCGGTCAAGTGTAGCTCGGCTGTCAGATCCCGTTGTCGAGCGGGAAGGGCTGAGCGAGTTGGTGGATCCGTTGCCACCCCAGTGGCTCCTCCGACCAGGCGATGGTGGCCTGGCAGGAGCCAGTCGGCAAGGTCCAGGTCACCAGGTGTGGGGTGTGCAGGATCGCCATCCGCAACCGCCAGCCGTCCGGGCCGTACCCGGCGCTGGTAGCGACCGCCAGCCACCGCTCACCCCAGGCAAGCCGGCCCGGTAGCCAGGTATCCGGCCCGGCCACCAGCTGGTGGCGGGCGCCGGTGTCGTCAGTCCAGTCCAGGCTCGCCTGGTCCGTGTCGGCGGTCAGGCTGAGGTGATTGCCGTGGTTGTCGCTGCCGCTCCAGCCGGCGGTGGCGGGCTGCTCAGGCCAGCCCGTACCAGCGGTGGGGACCTTCAGTCCGGCCAGGGCCTGGGCCAGCTCCTGATCCCCGCCGGGGGTCGGTTCCCGGTCGACCCCGGGTAACAGCTCAGACCAAATCACGTCCATAGTGACCTGCAGATCCGGGCTCCAGGAGGTGATCGCGACTACCAGGTCCTGCTCCGGTAGCACCATCCCGTACTGGCCGAATGCCCCGTCACCGCGGTAGCCGTGCCGCGACCGCCAGACCTGCCAGCCGTAGCCCAGCGCCCAGTCCCCGACAGGGTCCCCGGCCGCGCCAGCGGGCAGGGTCTCCACCTGGGTCCGGGAGTGCTCGCTGATCCAGGCCGCGGGCAGCAGCCGAACGCCGTGGTGGATGCCGCCGTCGGCCAGGAGCTGGAAGAAAGCGGCAACGGTAGCGGTGCTGATGTGCAGCCCGGAGAAGCCCAACGGCAGCCCGTCGCAGTCCCGAGCCCAGTATCCGCTGTCCACCTGGAGCGGCCCAAAGACATGCCTGGTGAGCAGCTCCAGCACGTCCGCGCCGGCATAGCGGGCGACCAGCCGCGACAGGGTCCAGGTGCAGAGCTGGTTGTAACAGAAGGTACGGCCCGGGATGCCGGTCGGCTCGATCCGCAGGAACCACCCCAGGTCGGCCTCGGCCAGTCCGCGCTGCCCGATGTCCATAATCAGGTCCTGCTCGTGGCCCGACGCCATCGCCAGCAGATCCCGCACCCGGATCTGGCGGGCCAGCTCCCCTACCCGATCATCGACTTGGTCCGCCAGCAGATCCACCACCCGGTCCTCGTAGCCGAAGCAGCCTTGATCGACCGCGATCCCGACCGCCGCCGAACAAAAGGTCTTGCTCAGCGAATAGACGAGCCGGATCTGATCAGGTGTCCACGGGTCAGCCTCGCCGGACATGATCACCCGTCCATGGCGCAGCACCACAATCCCGTGCAGCTCGGTACCCTGGGCGGCCAGCTCGGTGAGCGTACGGGCCAGGGCCGCCGGATCCACACCCATCGCAGCCGGAGCCGCCGTCGCAAGCCTCATGCCTGCACTCTACGGGGTTCACCATCGTGGCTGAGTGCCCATCGCCGCCTGTCGTAGCCGGCATCGGCAGGGGTTTCGGCTAACCTGCTGATATCACGAATCCGGCTTCCCCGGGCTGGATTCGAGCGTTGCCTACGGCGGCGCGCTGTGCCACCCGTGCTGAGGAGCCATCCGTGACCGACTCTCGCAACCAGGAGGATCGCCCTCTCGACGCCTTCTACGACGAACTCGATGCGGAGTGGGCAGCGGGCCGGCAGGAGCTGGCCGAGGTGTTCGGCGCCGAGAACCCGGACCCGGTCGGCGCCGATCCCGTCCGTACGGGCGGCGAGATCCCCCAGGTTGATCAGCCTGTGCCGGGATCAGATGCCGACGCGGCCGAGCGAGACCGTTTCTTCGACGACGCCATGTACGCGCCATCTTCCGCCGTGTCCGGCCGGCCCCGGGCCACCATCACCGAGAACCGCGACCCGGACCCGGCTGCCGCAGTCACGTCTCAGCCGACCCCCGCCAACGATGAGCGTCCCAGCAGTGACACGGCTCCCGGCGAGGCGGCCCCGGTCGCGAGCCCGCCTCGGCCGAGGGAAATCGCTCCAGTCCGGCGGCCGCAGGTCGAAGCGAGTCGCCCGGCGCCGCAGTTAGCTGCTCCGGTCCGGCGCCCCGAAGTCGAGGCGGGCCCCGCGTCAGAGGCCGGGTCGCGCCGTCCGATCGTCCTCGGACCGGTCGAAGAACGGGCCGCGTCCCCAAATGGCGCCATCGTGCTTGGCCCGACAGCCTCCACGGCACCTGTCGGCCCGGCCGAACTCACCGGCGCCGCCGCAGCCGGACTGGCCGCCGCCGGGCTAGAAAGCACCCCGCCCCGTACGGTCGCCGGTGCGGCGAATGAGGTGGCCGCTGGGCTAGTCGGGGCTGCTGCCGCCGGGCTGGCTGCCGCCGGACTCACGGTCGGACACGACGAGAACACGTCAGCGCAATCCCCAGCACCGGACCCGAAGGACGATACCGACCAGCCGGAAACCGGCCTTGCCCGCCAGCCCCAGGCTGGCTCGGCGAAGCCGGATGCCAGCGCCAGCGCGGGCGATGCCGCTCAGCCGTCCGGGGACCCGGCCCCGGTCGATGCCGATGTCACGCCCGCCGATGACGCCACCCAGGCAGGCTCTGACAGCTCCGGCAGTGATGTGTCCGTTGATCCAGACTCCATTGCCCCGGCAGGCCACGCTGGGCCCGGCAAGGCCCCGTCCGGCCCCAGCCCAGACGATACGCGGGCCGCGGAACCCCAGGCGCCAGGCTCCGAAGAGCAGCCTGATCCTGGGGCTGAGGCCGATCCCGAGTCGACAGACCAGAGCGCCGAGGCAGTGCAGACCGCCGAGACCGGATCCGAGGACCACGCCGACGTCAGCATCAGCGGTGAACAGCCTGTTCTCCGCGGTGCCGCTGCCGCGGGACTGGCCGCTGCGGGGATCAGCCTGTCCGGAAAGGGTCGGGAGGATCCTCGGCCTGAAGCGGCTGAAGAGCCTCCCCGGGAGGCCCTGACCGGGGCCGCAGCCGCCGGGATCGCCGCAGCCGAGCTCACCAAGGCCGAGCAAAGCGCCCAACCGGGCGACGACCAGAACACCACAGCCGAGGCCGGCCAGGCGCCCGAGGTCACCGAAGACGCTGAAGACGAGCCGGCTACCAGCCAGATCACACCAGCGGGCCCCTCGGACGATGAGCAGGCACCCGGGGCCGAGGACGATCCGTACGATCTCGTCCTCGACGACCAGAGCGAACAGACCAGCGAGTCCCCGGAACCGGCCGCTCAGCTCACCGAGGCAGCCGCTGCCGAGATGATCACTGCGGAATCCCAGGACCCGGGCCTGGTGGAGGCCCCTTCCGATCCGGGTAGCGCCACTCGCAGCACGCGTCTACCAGGCAGCAGATGGGAGGCCCCCTCCGATCCGGATAGCGCGGTTTCGAACGCGCCGGGCACCGATCAAGCAGGTACCGATCGCGGCGACGACGACCTGCCCCAGGCTGACGAACCGTCGCCGGGCCCGGAGCTGACCGGGGCGGCTGCTGCCGGCCTGGCCGCAGCCAGGATCGCTACCGGACCGACGCCGCAAAGGCGTCCAGAGGTTCCACCCGAACCGGGGATCACCGAGGGCGACCCGATCTACACCCTGTCAGGCGAAGAGGTTCCACCCGAACCGGGGATCACCGAGGGCGACCCGATCTACACCCTGTCAGGCGAAGAGGTTCCACCCGAACCGGGGATCACCGACCAGGTACCCACAGACACCTCGCAGGTCAGCGACCAGAGCAGCGAGCAGCCAGCCGACGCAGACTCCGCCTCGGACGCGGCCGGTGACGACCACGACACCACAAATCCGATCGCCACAACCCGTGAGCAGGCCCCCGAACCGACGGCCCCCGAACCGGGCCAGACACCGCACCAGGGCCGGCTCACCGGGGCGGCTGCGGCCGGGCTCGCGGCGGCCGGTCCCGCCCTCGCCGCGGCCCAGCCAGGCAAGGCCGAGACTTTCGAGCCGGTCGAGGCCCCGGACGAGCCGGGCACACCCACGCCGCCTACGGCCGAACCGGCCCATCTCGATGGGCCGTCCTTGGACCAGGCCGCCGAGACCCCAGCGCCTCAGCCCGTACCGGAACCGCCCACGCCCCAGGCCGCACCGGCCAAGACGCCGGCCCCAACCCAGCTCACAGATCAAACCGCTGAGACGCCGGCCCCGGCGCCCATGACGAAAGCCACCGAAGCCGCATCGCAGCCGCCTCAGACGGCTACGACCGAACCAGTCGCCGCTGCGGAAACATCGCCGGGCCAAGGCCAGCCTGAAAAGGTCCCGACCGGCTCGTACGGGCGTCCGAAACCGAACCGGCGCAGGCGCCGCCAAGTCCAAGAAGACGACCTCACCGTAGTCGTGGATCACTGGCCGTACGTGCCGCCGGCCGCTTTCCAGGCGGCCGCTCAGGCCCAGTCACAGCTGCAGGAGCAAGGCCTAACCAAGCCCGATGACGCCAGCCCGTTCGGGACCGGCCAGCCCGAGCCGGTATCTCGGCCCTCGGTCGCGCCGGTGGCCCCGATCTATTCCCCGACCGGCGGGGTTCGCGGCACCTGGGCCAGCCTGCGGCATGCCTCAAAACCGGTGGCTGACGTTGATGCCACCCACGCCCAGCTGGAAGACATCGACCTTGCCGGCTTGACCGCTGGGATCGGGCTGACCACAGCCTCGGAGCGGACCGACGGGCCCCCGGTCAACGCGGAACCCTCCGGGCCGGTACGGCCTCAGCCCGAGGTTACCCAGGAGCCGCCAGCCGATCAGACGGCCGCCCAGCCTTCTGAGCAGGCGATCCACCATGCAGATGTTGCGCCCCCACCCCAGGCTGAACCCCCAACCCAGGCGGTCCCAACGCTAACCCCGCAGCCTGATCAGGCCGCGGCACAGCCAAACCCGGCACCCTCCCAGCCTGCCCCGCACCCAGAACCGCCGGCACAGCCCATGGCGCCAGCGCCTGACCCTGCTGCCTTGAGCGCTGATCAGGAGCCGACCGAGAAGCTCTGGACGACCGGCGAGCCGGCGACCGGGGCCACACCGGTTCCCGATCTTCCCGAGCATGTGATGTTCGAGGAGTCACCCAGCCCGGAGCCGTGGCCCGCATCGCTGACAGAATCGGCGCCGGCTGAGCCGACCCCCGATCTGGACACCGCCCATGACCTGGCGCCGGTCCCGGCTGCCGATCTGGCCCCGGCCGTACCGGTGCGCGGCGGCTGGTTTGAGAAAGCCCGGGCCCGAATCGCGGACCTCTTCGAAGAAGAAGCCGAGGCGCCGGTTTCCGAGACCAGTTCCACTCCCGATCCGCAAACCCCGCGTACGTAGCAGAGGATCGGTCACATCCCGGTGTTCACCGTGGGTTGTGGGCGAGACTCGCCGCACAGCACCACCAGCAGATTGGCGACCATCTGCGCCTTGCGTTCCTCGCTCATCTGGACGACCGATTCGGTCTCCAACCGCCGCAGCGCCTGTTCGACCATGGTCACCGCACCCTCGACAATCTTGGACCGGGCCGCGATCACCGCGGCCGCCTGCTGACGCTGCAGCATCGCGTGGGCGATCTCCGGAGCGTACGCGAGCGACGAAATCCGCGCCTCCACCACTTCCAGGCCGGCAATCTTGACCCGGGCCGCAACCTCCTCGGCGAGTTCAGCCGCAACCAGCTCAGTCGAGCCCCGCAGCGTCTCTTCGCCCGGCTCGGCATTGTCGTACGGGTGGCTGGAGGCGATGTGGCGCAGCGCGGCCTCGGCCTGAACCCGGACGAAGTGTTCAGAGTTCTCGACCGCGAAGGCAGCCTTGGCGGTGTCGGCGACCTGCCAGACAATGATCGCCGCGATCGTGACCGGGTTACCGTCAGCGTCGTTGACCTTGAGCTCGTTGGTCTCGAAGTTGTTCACCTTCACTGACACCCGCCGCTTCTGGGTGAACGGAACCGTGAACTGGAGCCCGGAGGAACGGATCGTGCCGACATAACGGCCCAGGAATTGGAGCACCTTAGTCTCGCCGGGTTGCACCACAGTCAGCGAGGTCGCCCCGATCCAGGACAGCCCGAACAGCACGACCGCCGTGACCATCAGCAGCGCCGACTGTTGGACAGCAGCCAGGGCCCCGCAGCCGAGGCCGATCAGCATCCCCACGATGACCAGGAGTACGGCCAGCCCCCCGGCCATCGAGAACCCCGGCCGCTCCTCCACCGTGACCCGAACCCCCTGATGGCCGACCGGGGTCCCAGCCGCCTCGCCACCGACCGAGCCGCCCTCGTTCACCGCCAGCTGCTGATGCGAATATGTCGGGTCGGCCGGCACCTGCTGCGGCGCTGGCTGATAGCCGACGGCCTGCTCCGGCGTTAGTACCTGCGGATTCTGCTGGTATGTGGGGCTAGTCCCGTACGGCTGCTGGGTGGACATATTTCCTCCTTAGGTGATGCCGAGTGTAGGACCAGCCACTGACACACCGAGCGGCCCTAGTGATCGACACGGCAGGCCGCAGCCGCGCAAGCCTACGCCTCGAAAACCGCCCGCAGCTCGACCCGTACCGTGACGTCAGCAGGGCGAACATCGACCGTCGACTCGGCTCTCGCCATGGCGGCCATCGCCCCGCCTGGCCCGTCACCGAGATCGGGGTCGCTCACCTCGACGAACCGGACCTCCCCCGCCCCGGCCGCGGCTGCGATCGCCTGAGCCCGGGCCCGGGCCATCGCGACCGCCCGGGTTAAGCAGTCCTGCTCCACTCGGACCCGGGTCTGGTCGCTGAGTAGCCACTCGGCCTGCTGGATCTGTACCCCAGCGCCCGCGCCCTGCTCGGCGCAGAAAACAGCCAACGCCTCGGCGTTCGCGAAATCCGCTGACCAGGCGACGCTGGCCTGGTGCACCATCTCGGTGCGCTCTGCGACGTACGTCTGGTAGCCGTAGACGCTGATCGGACGGATCACCACCTGGCTCACCTGTCCGACGGCACGGCGCTCATCCAATGCTCGGGACACGACCCCCGCTGATTCGGTGACCGCATCCATCACCGCCTGCTTGTCCGCCCCCTGCAGGCTGACCTGCCCGTACAGCCGCCCCAGATCCGGAGGCACATCGACCTGGTCGGCTCCGCGTACTGTGATCCTCATCACGCCAGCCTAACCAGACCCCGGAGCCCGAGGGTACGCACCGGCGAAGACCTACTAGCTCTGGTCTGACTCGTCGGGCTGCTGCTCGGTCGCACCCGGCGCCGCGGGCTGGGCCTTGACCGGGATCTTGATATGGCCTGATTCCAGGTTCACCCGGCCCAAGCCGTCGGCACCCTCCGGGGTGTCCACGACGAATATCTTCTCCAGTTCCCGCTGCTCACGCTGGTAGCGCAAGCTGGGCTGGAGCACCTCGAGCGGGTTAGTCATGAAGCCTCCTCGGCGACGACCGTCCGTACCACTGTAGGCATCACACGCCGCGCTGACAACGCGAACCGCCTGGCCCGGGTGCGCTAGACCCAGGCCAGGCGGCCGCCGGTACATCAGTCGGTGACGGTGAAAGCCCCGGTACGCTCGGCCAGGGCCTGCAACGACTCCCGGCCCGGGATGCCGTCAGCGTCGGCGCCGGAGTAGCCCAGCGACTGCTGCCAGCGGGCGTACGCGGCAGTGAAGCTGGTGCCCAGCGAGCCGTCGACCGGGCCGGTGTCCCCGACCACCGAGGCCAGCGCCTGCTCGACCACCAGGCCGGCCTGCAGGTTCAGGCCCTGCCCCGTGGCGACCGCGTCGGACGAGTCGTGGTTAACCATGGCGATCAGCCCGTTCAGCGAGATCACCGGCTTCGCGGCGGCAGCGGCAGCAGCCTGCTCAGCAGCTGCAGCCTCAGCGGCCGCCTGCTCGGCAGCAGCCTGCTCAGCGGCAGCAGCCTCCTGCAGCGCGCGCTCCTGAGCTGCCACCCGTTCGGCGGCTTCGGCCTGGGCCTTCGCCTCTTCCTCGGCAGCTGCGGCCTCCTGCGCTGCCTGCTCAACAGCTGCGGCCTCCTGCGCTGCCTGCTCGGCAGCAGCCTGTTCGGCGGCGGCTTTCTCAGCTGCCGCCTTCTCGTCCTCGTTCGAGAACGCGTTCTTGATGGAGTCGAAAAGATTCATGTGGGTCCTTCCCAGTCTGGGGGTGCTCCGTTCCCGCCTGGAGCGCTGCTAGCTTACCGATTCTCAACCGGGTGATGACTGCTTCATCAGAACCCCGCCCAGACCTCTGGTCCTGGTGGTCCACCGGCCGCGGAACCGGAAAAGCTAGTGGGCATAGACATGTCACCGCTGTCACCCAGTCGGTGGACCCGCTACCCTGTGCACGCGAGCATGAGGGAGGGCCAGTGGATGCGAGCGTGGTGACGTGCGCCACCTGCCGGACGAAGAACGAGATCGACTACGAGGCAACGCAGGCGCCGCGGTGCGCCCAATGCCAGGCCTTCCTACCCTGGGTGACGTCGGCAACCGACGCCACCTTCCGGGCCATCAGTAACAGCGACCAGATCGTGGTCTGCGTGAGTTTCTGGGGCACCTTCGCCCCGGCCAGCCGGATCCTCGCCCCGGCGCTGGAGCGGCTGGCCGCAGAACGGGCCGGGCAGCTGAAACTGGTCTGGGTGGATGTCGAAGACGGTCGGCGGGCCCAGTCCAAGTACGAGGCTCGGATGATCCCGACCACCGTGCTGCTGTGGCACGGCGAGGAGATCGCCCGCCATATCGGGGCCTTGGACCTGCCGGCGCTGCGGCACTGGGTTGATCAGGCGCTGGCGGCCAATGTTGCCGCCGACATCCCCGACCCGGCCTGATCTTCGGCCCCGGCGGCGTCCCGCTTTCGCCGTACGGCGGCGCCCGCCGCGGACACCTGGTGGCCTAGGCTCGGAGCAGGATCGGAGGTGCCCGATGATCATCCGGCCGCCCGCGGTGGCGGGCATGTTCTACCCCGACGACCCGCAGCGGCTGCGCGCGACGGTGACAGGTCTGCTGGACTCGGCGCCAGCCGAGCCGAGACTGCAAGCAGCCCTGAGCTATGTGGTGCCGCACGCCGGGTACCCCTATTCCGGGTCGACCGCTGCCCTGGGGTACGCGCAGCTGCGGATCCAGCCACCGCGACGGGTGCTGCTGCTGGGCCCCGCGCATCGGGTTCCGCTGCGGGGTATGGCCCTGTCGCCGGCGGACCGGTTCGCGACCCCGCTGGGTGAGGTTCACGTCGACCAGGATCTGCGGGAACGGCTGGCACCGTACGCCATAACCAGTGCCGAGGCGCACGCCGCGGAGCATGCGCTGGAGGTTCAGTTGCCGTTTCTGGCGGTGGTGGCGCCGCAGGCCAGCGTGTTGCCGGTGGTGGTCGGCCAGGCCGACCCGGCCACAGTAGCTGACGCGATTGAGGCCGGCCTGGGCGCTGACGACACGCTGCTGCTGATCTCCAGCGACTTATCCCACCACCACCCGTACCAGCAGGCCCGCCAGATCGACCAACACACCATCGCCCAGATCACCGCCCGGGAGCCGGTGTCCAGCGAGCAGGCCTGCGGCGCGGCACCGCTCAACGGGGCCTTGGAGACCGCCCGGCGCCACGACTGGACGATGACGCTGTTGGGGGCCTGTAATTCCGGCGACACCGCCGGCGACCATTCCCGGGTGGTCGGCTACGCCACCTTCCGGATCGACCATGCCTGAGCTGCCCACCACCGCCGGCCCAGTCCTTACCGGCCTGGCCCGAGCCGCGATCTCCCGGGCCTTGGGGTTGTCTGCCGTGAACCCACCCGCTGGGGCATGGCTACGCCAACCAGGGGCGGCTTTCGTCACGCTCACCCAGGCCGGCGTGCTGCGCGGCTGTATCGGCTCGCTCAGCGCCTACCGACCGCTGGGTGACGACGTCGCTGCGAATGCGGTCGCTGCGGCCCGCCGCGATCCGCGGTTCGCTCCGCTCGACGCCGCCGAGCTGCCTCAAACCCAGATCGAGGTGTCGGTATTGTCGGACCCCGAGCCGTACCCGGTCAGCAGCGAACAGGATGCCCGGGACCGGCTACGGCCCGGGGTTGACGGGGTAGTGCTGAGCTTCGCCGGGCACCGGGGCACCTTCCTGCCGCAGGTCTGGCAGCAGCTGCCCGAGCCGGGGAAGTTTCTCGACCAGCTCAAACGCAAGGCCGGGCTGGACCCGAGCTGGTGGGATGACGCGGTCCACCTGGAGCGGTACACGGTGACCTCTTTCCACGAGCCACCGCCCGGTACGGATTGATGGACGATGCCCTGGTCTGATCTGGTCGAGACCGTGGTCTGATCCGTACCACAGCGGCGCTGGCTAGCCTGTGACAAACCTGTCGCCACCGAAGGGCATGAGACCTCTCTCACGCTGCCGTCGTGCGGCCGGGGGATCGGGCACGGTCTGTTTACCGACGGTATCTGCCCGTCGATCTGTTGGATTCTGGGGGGAAACCATGACGTCACCTACGGCGCTGCCGCGCGCCCGCGCCCGAGATGAACGGGGCGCGTCAGCGGTCGAATTCGCGTTGATTGTGCTGCCACTGCTGACGATGATCCTGGGCGCATTGGAGTTTGGGCTGGCGCTGCAGGCCCGCACCATGGCCGGGAACGCAGCCCGGGAAGGAGTCCGGGTGGCCAGCCTTGGCGGGACCGAGGACGAGGTCCGGCTCTACTCCCAGGATTCGCTCTCCGTGGTTGAGGGGACCAAGACGGTCACCACCACCTGCCGGACCGCTACCGGCACGACCTGCACCCTGGGCCGGCCGGGCAATTCCGGCGGTACCGCCACGGTGACTGTCACGATCCAGTACCGCGGGATCACCGGCATGTTCCCGGAGTTGACGGACACGACCATCTCCCGTACCAGCACGATGAGGATCGAGTGATGTCCATCAAGACTTTCTGGCGCACAAGTCGCCAACGCCGCGACGAACGCGGCGCCAGCGCGGTCGTGGTAGCCGCCTCGTTCGCGGTGGTCGCCGCCGGCTGTGCCTTCGGCCTGGACATCGCCAACCTGTCGATGCAGCGGCAAGAGCTGCAGAACACGATCGACGCGGCCGCTCAAGCTGGGACCACGTACCTGCCGGGTAACGCAGCCACCGCCCAGCGGACGGCGATTGAGTTCGCCCAGGAAAACATTCCGGACCTGAAACCGACAGTTGAGCCACTGTGCATCGTGGGATCCACCAAGGGGCAGGTCACCCTCGGTCACATCCCGGCCACCTGCAATCCCACCGGCGGCCCGGCCCAGGCGACGTATTCCGGGATGCGCTGCGACGACAAGATCTGCGCGATCCCTTGCAACCCGCGGGTCGGTACCTGCAATTCGCTCCACGTCACCGGGGAGCGGATCGTACGGCACTGGTTTGCCCCGATTATCGGGATCAACCAGTCCTCCACCGGGGCAGTGTCATCCACCAGCTGCCGTGGTTCCTGCGGGACGCTGCTGCCGAACGCCATGGACGTCGCCTTCGTCGCCGACCGGACCCCGTCCATGAAGGAGGCCGACTTCCGCAAGATGCAGTCCGCGATCGGGTCGTCGCTGACGACCATGACTCCTGAGCTGCAGTTCGTAACCCTGGGCACCATTCACAAGAGCACCGGGGTTGGACCGTGCCTGACCGATGTCGCGGTCGACGGCAGCCCCCGCGCCGGCACCTGGATGCCGCTGGGCTTCTCCGACGCGTACCTCACCGGGAAGCTGGGCGACGAGCATCGGGCTCTCAACTCGGCCGACCAGATCGGGCACAACCTCACCTGCATGGGGCAGACGAATCGCGGCCGGCGCCCGAACTGGGGTACGCACCTGGCCGCGCCGATGAAGTCTGCGTCCCGGATGCTGCTCGGCTTGGACCGCAGCAACCTGGCCGCCCTGGACGCCAAGCGGAAGCCGCAGCTGCCGGATGGCACAAAGATCACCAAGGCGATCATCTTGGAAACCGACGGTACCCCGGAGGAGACCATCGCCGTCCCGAGGTACGACCGGAACACCAACCGGGGTTCGACCAGCCTTGATGTGGCCGGCGATGTCGCCGCCGGGAACCTCAGCAACGAGCCGCGAGGCTGCCAGAACTTGCTGCGGGTGGCCCAGCAGGCCAAGGACCGTGGCATCCTCGTCATCACCGTGGCCTTCGGCGATGCCCGGACCAACGGCTGTCTGAAAGATTTCAGCAACGGCCGATTCTCGGGCCGCCCGGTCCGCGACGTCCTGGCTGAGGTCGCCTCGCCTCGGGCCCCTGGGATCCCGAGTACGGCCAATTCCTGCTCCTCGCCGGCCGCCATCCAGGCTGAGAACACCGACGGCGACTTCTTCTTCTGCGCCGCGGACGGGGATCAGCTGAAGAGCATTTTCGCCACCGCCATCGCCCAGATCAGCGGTAACACCCGGTTCATCCGACTGCCAGCCGCCTGAGCCGGGTCCGTACCGGCCGGCCTCTGAGAACACCCGTCCCAGAGGCCGGCCGGTTCTGTACACAACAACGGACCTCCCCCTCAGACCAGCACCTTCTTCGCCGGGCAGGATCAGGCTGGGTAATTGCAGGTGCACAACAACGGACCTACCCCTCAGACCAGCACCCGCTGGCGGTCTCTCGCCCCCTATCGGCCCGCTACTGTGCAGCCCTGCAGGTCAGATGAGCAGCCCCGACCAGCGCCCGTACACCTGCCTGGCCGCAGCATCAGCCCGCTCATCTGCAGGTGGTAGCAACGAGGACCGGCCCCAGGGCTCACGTCCCAGGGCCGGTCTGTCTACGTACCGATCAGCCGAGGATCTTCGGGATGTGCGCCAGCAGCGCCACGATTGACTGCCCACCGGGGGTCTCGACCGCGCCGGCAGCCGCATACAGGGCCAGGTTGACCCCAGTCCGCAGCGTTGTCAGATCCGGGTCGGGCTGGGAGACGATCTCGATCGCCTCGTGCAGCAGGCCTGACACCTCGGAGCGTTTCTCCTGCGGCAGGAAGGCGACCTGCCCGAGCGCGGTGTCGAGGATCACCCGGACCTGGCCCAGGTCGTCGGCGTGGGTGCCGGTACGGGCCCGGCCTGAAGGCAGCTGGGCGCTGGGGGTCGCCGAGCGGGCCGGCCTGGACCCGGCGGCCGGCTGAGACTCGGCCGGCTGTTCCAGGTTCTCGGGCCGGGCCCAGTCGCCGCTAGCGTCCAGCAGTACCCGCTCCCCGTACCGGGCGATCACGACCGGGATCCGCAATTCAGAACGGATCCGGGCCGCCAGCGCCTGCTGGGCCGATTCCTCGCCGTGGGTGAGGAAGATCGTCTCCGGCGCCGGTCTCAGCTCGCGTACCCAATCCATCAGATCGGACGCGTCGCCGTGCACCGAGAACTCCGAATCGCGCACGATCTCGGCCTTGACCGGGATGAACCGGCCCCGGAACTTCATCTCGGTCGCGCCCTCCAACAGGGCCCGGCCTCGGGTCCCGACCCCCTGGTAGCCGGTGAAGATCACGGTATGTTTCGGGTTCGGCAGCATCGCCTCCAGGTGGTGCAGCACCCGGCCACCATTTGCCATGCCCGAGGAGCTGATCACGATCGACGGCTGGTCGGGATGGTTGAGCCGCTTCGACTCCTCCGCGTCGGTGACCTCCCTCAGATTCGGCAGGTCGAAGAATTCGGCCGGGTTGTGGTCGTCGCGCAGTTCGCCGCGGACCTCGGCCTCCCGGTACACCTGCAGCGCCGCCACCGCCATCGGGCTATTGACGAAGATCGGCACATCGGCCGGGATCCGTCCGGCCTGGCGCATGTCCACCAGCGACCGCAGCACGATCTCGGTCCGGTCGATCGCGAAGGCTGGGATCAGTACCGACCCGCCCCGGGCGATCGTCCGTCGGATCGCGTCCGCCATCGCCTCGTGTGGTTCGCCCTCCGGCTCGGGATGCTCCCGGTCGCCGTACGTGCTCTCGAGCAGCACGTACGGGGCGCCGCGCGGCGTACCCCGGGGCCGCAGCACCGGGTGGTCGTGGCGGCCCAGGTCACCGGAGAACAGCACCGAGCCGTCTTCGCTGTACAGGTTCACCGAGGCCGAACCGAGGATGTGGCCGGCCCGGGTCATCCGGATCGACACCCCACCTGCCAGGTCGATATCCGTGTCGAACGGCACCACCCGCAGCAGCGGGATGGTCCGCTCGGCATCGGCCACGGTATACAGCGGCAGCGGCGGGTTGTGCTTGGAGTAGCCGCCTTCGAACGCGTACTGGGCTTCCCGCTCCTGCAGATGCGCAGCGTCCAGTAGCACGATCTCGGTCAACCGCCGAGTCCCCTCGGTGCACCAGATCGGGCCCCGGAAACCATCTCGGACCAAGGCCGGCAGGTACGCGGTGTGGTCAGCGTGGGCGTGGGTCAAGATGATCTCCGTGATCGAACTCGGCGGGACTGGGAAGTCTGCCCAGTTCACCTCGCGCCACCGCTTGTCACCCTGGAACATGCCGGCGTCGAGCAGGATCCGTCGTCCTGGGCCGACATCGACCAGGAATTTGGAGCCGGTGACCGTACCAGCGGCCCCGAGGAACGTCATTGTCATGGGCATAAGCCCACTGTGGCAGGCCCGCAGCCAATCCGGGACATCACCCCCACCGGTGAGTCCTCGCCCGCCACCGAACGACGGGTATGCCCGGCTATTCGACGGTGAGGGCGGCCGCCGGCTGGATTCGCCCGGCCCGCACCGCCGGAGCCACCGATGCCACCAGCCCGGCTACCAGGGCGCCGGTCACGACCAGCGCCAGGCTGGCCCAGGGGATCGCGACCGCGACCGTGGCCACGCCCTTGAGGATCGCGTACGCCCCGGCCACACCGAAACCGATCCCGAGCCCGATGCCGAGCAGCGCGGCCACCGCCGCCAGGGTGAGGGCCTCCAGCGAGAACATCCAGCGCAGCTGGCCCCGGGTCAGCCCGAGCGCCCGCAGCAGCCCCGACTCCTGGGTACGTTCCAGCACCGACAGGCCCAAGGTGTTGGTGATCCCGATCAGGGCGATCAGGATCGACACCCCCAGCAGGGCGTTGATCACTATCAGCACACCATTCAGCGCCGTGTCGAATTCGGAGCGGATCATAGCCCCGCCGCCAACATGAACCTGGTATTCACTCAGGTCCTGCGAAATGGTAGTGATTGCCTGCTTGGCCTGCTTCCCGTCGGCGATCCGGGCCCACACCGACTGCTGGCGTTCCTGCGTCACCCGAGACAGGGATGTCAGGGTGACGGTCGGGATGTCTAGCGGCGGGTCGGCGAGCACCACAGTCAGGCTGATCTTCCCGTCCGGGCCGGCCACGGTGACCTGGGTACCGGCAGGGACCGCGCTGGTCTTGGGCAGCAGGATCGTGGTATCGCTCAGCCCCTCGACTCGGCGGCCGTCGCGCACCACCGTACGGATGGCCGGGTCGAAACCGACTACGGGGGTCTGTCGCCCATTCATCTGGACGCTGGCGGTATCCGCCCGAGCCGCAGCCGCCACGACCGATGATGCGGATGTCTTGCGCAGCATCTCGTCGGGAACCTGCTGACTCTCGGGGGTAAGCATGAGGTCGATCGGGGACGTCCGGTCCAGGGCCTCGGAATAGGTCCGCCGGCCGGTCTCGGCGCCGACCAGGGTCATGCTGATCAGGGTCACCCCGATCAGCAGGGCGCTCGCGGCAGCGGCGGCCCGGCCCGGGTTGCGGCGGCTGTTGTCAGCAGCCAGGCGCCCCGGCACCCCGCCCAGCAGACTCGGCAGCAGGCCCACCAGCTTGGCCAGGGCCGGGATTAGCACGATCCCGAGGAACATCACCCCGATGAACGAGACGATGCCGCCGGCCACCCCGATCACCGGGTAGACAGCGGAATAGTTTTTGCCCATTCCCGGCTTGATCGCCCCGTACAGCAGGCCCGCGGTACCGGCCGCCAGCAGCAGCCCGCCGAGCACCAGCCGCACCACCCCAGCCCGGGTAGCAGTCACCGATTCCAGCTGCGGCCGCAGCGCTGCCAACGGGGCGACCCGGGTGGCGCGGCGGGCCGGCAACACCGCCGCCACGACGGTCACCACGAAACCGATCGCCAGCGGCAGGCAGATCGCCATCAGGCTGACCGCGAAAGAATTGGTGTCCTGTTTCTGGATCGCCTGATTCAGCCGTACCAGTCCATACCCCAGCCCGACTCCGACCAGCACCCCGATCCCGCTCGCCACCAGCCCCAATATCACCGCTTCGGCGAGCACTTGTCGAAAGACTTGGGCCCGGGTGGCCCCGACACACCGCAGCAGCGCTAGCTGGCGGGTCCGCTGGACGACCAGGATCGAGAAGGTGTTAAAGATCACCAACCCGGCCACGAGCAGCGCCACCACCGCGAATCCCAGGAAGAAATTGGTGATCGTCGACATCACCTCGGCGGCTTCCTTGCGCTGCTCGGCGATGTATTCCTGGAGGGTTTGAACCTGGAGCTGGGCGACGCTCGGCAGGGCCACGATCTGGGCCTTGAGCTCAGCAGGTGGCCGTTCGCTGAATACGTACGCTTGTAGATAGCCCGAGGCGCCGGAGTACCGCAAGACGTCGGAGTCAAAACCGTAGGCACTCGGTATCGCCGAGGCAGTGCGCACGGCCAGGATTCCGACCACCGACAGCTTCCCGGATTCAGCCGCCGCAGAGGGGCCCAGGTCGATCGTCGAGCCCACCTTCAGTTCCCGCGTCGAGGCCAGCTCCTGGCTGATGACCACCTCGTCGGCGCTGCCCGGCAGGCGGCCTTCGACCAGCCGGGTCACGTCGTCGAACCGGGGCAGGGTCGACAGCAGCAGGGGCTGCTCGCCGCCCCGGTACCGCTGTTTCAGGTACGCGACGGCCTTGGCCTGGAGGGTGACCCCAGGCAGCTGGCGGATGTCCTGGGCAGCCGAGACGGTGAGCGGATGCTCCTCGGAGCGCGCCCGGATCACCACCGCTGATCCGGTGGCATCGCCGGCGGTGAAAGAGACCAGGCTCTTCTCCAGGGATGCGGACAGGGTCAGGGTCACTGCCGCGAAGGCCACCCCGAAGACGATCGCGATCAGTGAGGCGATCAGGCGCCGTGGTTGCCGCAGCATGTCAGCGCCGCTCGTCGGCGATGATCCGGCCGTCGGCGAGGCGAATCACCCGGTCCGCGTACGAGGCCGCGTCGGCGTCGTGGGTGACCATCACCACCGTCTGCCCGAGTTCGACCACGCTATGGCGCAGAAACCGCAGCAGGTCGGTACCGGCGGCGCTGTCCAGCGCCCCGGTCGGTTCGTCGGCGAAAATCACCCTCGGGCGGGTGACCATCGCCCGGGCCACCGCGACCCGCTGCTGCTGGCCGCCGGACAGTTCGGACGGGCGGTGCGACAACCGGTCCCGCATTCCTAGCACGTCCACCACCATGTCGAACCAGGCCGGGTCCGGCGTCCGGTTTGCCAGTTTCATGGGCAACAGGATGTTCTCCTTCGCGGTCAGCGTCGGTAACAGGTTGAAGGCCTGGAAGACGAAGCCGACCTGGTCACGGCGCAGCAGGGTGAGCGCCTTGTCGGAGAGCCGGGTGATCTCGGTTTCCCCGATCCAGACCCGGCCGCTGGTCGGCGCGTCCAGCCCGGCTGCGCAGTGCATCAGGGTCGATTTCCCGGAGCCGGACTGCCCCATGATCGCAGTGAAGTCTCCGCTGTAGAAGTCGACCGAGACCCGATCCAGGGCCCGGACCATCGCCTCGCCCTTGCCGTACGTCTTGGTGACCTGCTCGGTACGCACCGCCGGCGGACCTTCTGGTTGCAGGGTGTTGTACGCCCGCCGGGCGCTGTCGGTCGTCATCCGAGGCCTCTTCCTGATCGTGGTCCGGCCCTGAAGACTACGCAACGGTGGCAATTCGCACCATTCGGGTCACAGTCTTCTCATGATTTCGGCCGCCAGAATCCTGATCTGCCTGATCGGCGATCGACGATCGCTAGCAATCGTGGCGGCTGGTTCAGTCCGGCTGTACCGAATTGCTGGAGATCCCCGGAATGCCGTCATGGACGATCTTGCCCGGGTTGAAGTTCTGCCCCGGGTCGACCCCCTCGAAAAGCTTGCGCTGGATGAACACCCCCGCCGGGGAGATATCCTGCTCCATCCAGGGGCTGTGTTCCTCGCCCACCCCATGGTGGTGGGAGACGGTGCCGCCGTTGTCCATGAATGACTGTTGGATCGCCTGCTTCACCCGGTCGTACGTCTCCATGTTGCGCTCAGAGGCGTCATTGATCGCGAAGGTGAAGTATTGGCAGGCGCCTGAATGGTACGAATGTGACAGATGACACATGATGAAACCCTGGACACCGGCCTCCGCAAACGCCCGCTCGGCCGCAGCGACCGTGTTGTCATGCATCCTCTTCAGCCCCGACCAGGGGGTCGCGGTCTCTGACACGTCTGCCGGGATCCCCCGGTCCAACAGGAAGTCCCGAATGTAGGGGACGTCGAACTTCTTCTGGTCGTACAACGCACCTGGGCCCTTCCCGACCCCCATTCCCCGATTGCGGGAAATGATCTTGGCGACCAGTGACTTCTCGTACCGCACGTGCACCGCGGAGCCCTCGTACCCGACCAGTGCCAGGCAGATCTGGTTCAGGTCCCAGCCTTTGCGTTCCATCACCTTCCGGATCGCGGTACTCAGTAGGTGCCCGACCCGGGTCGACTGTTTGCCGTTTGCCATCGAGAAGGCGGTCTCGTTAGCGTCCATGATCCGCGTGATTGACGGGGCGGCGTCACTGGCAGCGATTTGTTCCATCGCCACCAGGCCCTCGTCATAGCTAGGAAAGAAGTACGCCTGGATCTCGCGCACCTGCGGCAGCCGATGCACATGCACCCAGGCCTCGGTGATGATCCCGAGCCGGCCCTCGGAGCCGATCACCATCTCACGCACCGACGGCCCCGACGAGGTCGACGGCAGCGGCCGCAGGTCGAGCACCTGGTGATCCATCACCATCCGCAGGCCACGCGTCAGGTCGGCGATATCGCCGTACTTGTCAGACTGCATGCCGCTGGATCGGGTCGCGATCCAGCCGCCTAGGGTGGACCAGACGAACGAGTCTGGGAAATGTCCCAGGGTCCAGCCGCGGGCATTCAGCTGCAGTTCCAGGTCCGGGCCCAGCACCCCGCACTGGATCCGAGCCAGCCCGGACGCGGCGTCGATCTCCAGTACCCGGTTCATCCGGCCCAGGTTCACGCTGATCACGGGCCGTTTCTCGTCCGGAAGGGCTTCCAGGGCGCCGACGATGTTGGACCCGCCGCCGTACGGGATCACGACCGCGTCCGCGTCGCAGGCGGCGTTCACGACCGCGACCACGTCCTGCTCCGAGCCGGGATAGACGACGATGTCGGGAACCCGGCCGAGTTGGCCGCGCCGGATCCGGATCAGGTCACGGACCCCGCGCCCGAAGGCGTGAACCACCCGGGTCTGCGGGTCGTCGACCACGTAGTGTTCGCCCAGCGCCGCGACCAGAACAGACCGCAGGGCGTCCGGGAGCCGCGATTCGGGCACGTCAAGGCTGTCGAAATCTCGGACCCCGGGCGCCGGCTCGTCGATGTCGACGCCCAGCTTCTCCAACACGAAGGGCCGGAATTTGGGCTTGTCGGCGTGGGAGAAGTCAATGCCCTCCTCGCCCCAGCCCCACCACTTTTGCTGTTTGACGATGCTCACGGTCACTCCTTGCTGGCGGCGTCGCCGCCGCCCTGATCAGGCTTGAGAAGAGAACGGCGTACGGGGGTAGGCTGCGGCACCGAGGCCTGCCGCAGCGCTACCGCCCGAGCGTAGTCGTCCAGGGTCGGCAGGCCGTAGGCGCGGGCGGTGCTGTCGTGGAGCTGCTGCACCGAACGACGCATCCGATCGTTGAACTGTTTAGCGATCTCGCCAGGTTCGGGCCGCAGTGGATATCCGATTACCACATGCACCTCGGGGCGCCCGCGGGGCAGGTGGTTCTGCCCGTACGGCCAGGCTGCGAAGGCCCCGACTAGCGCCATCGGCAGGCAGGGGACGGCACGGGAGATACATAGGGCGGCCACGCCCGGTGTGAACGGGCCCATCGCGCCGGTGCGGGAGCGGGTGCCTTCTGGGAAGACAATCAGCGGCACCCCGTCGCTCAGCAGCTGCCCGGTCAGGCCCTTACGGGTTCGGACCCCGCGCCGCTCGATCGGGTACGTGTTCATAAACGCCCTCGTCACGGCCGCCTTGGTCTTGGAATTGAACCAGTAGTCGGCGGCGGCGCCGGAGGCCAGGTAGCGCGACAGCCGCTGCGGCAGGGAGTCGATGATCAGCGGCGCGTCCAGGTGGGAGGAATGGTTTGCGACAGCGACGAAGGCACCGCGCAGCCCCTCCACGTTCCGGCGGCCGTGGACTCGGATCTTGACCATTCGATGCAGGACGGTGTGCAGCATCACACCCTGGGTCAGTAGCCGGGCCGCGGCCCGTTTGGGATCCTGGTACAGGCTGCGGTCGATGTCCTTCGGTTCTTTGATCGGCGCCACCTCAGCCGAGACCGGGATCCGCGGCTGGTGGCGCCTGGTTGTACCGCCTCTCTTCATGGGTGCTGCTTTCGCCGAGACCGCGACAGTTTGCCTGATCCCCACCGCAGCAGGCGTCGTGGCAGGAACCGGGCGATCAGGGCCGCAGCCGCCCAGCCTCGGCCCGGGACCGACAGCACCCGGCCGGCGGCGTTGTCGTCCAGGCATTCGCGGACCACCTGCTCGGCGTCGATCCAGACAAAACCGGGCAACGTGGCGGCGTTGATCCCGGCCCGCTGGTGGAATTCGGTACGGACCCAGCCCGGCAGTAGCGCGGTCACCGTGATACCGGTACCGGCCAGGTCGACCGCTAGGCTTTCGGTGTAAACATTCACCCAGGCCTTGATCGCCGAGTATGTGCCGGCGGTGATCAGTCCCGAGGTGGAGCCGACGTTGATGATCGACCCGACTCCCCGGGCCCGCATCGTCCGGCCGGCGGCACTGGACAGGACCAGCACCGCCAGGCACATCACGTCCAGCGCCCGCTCCGCCAGCGAGAAGTCCTCGTCCAGGAGGGATCCGTGGATCCCGAAACCGGCGTTGTTGATCAGCATGTCGATCGGTGAGTCGACCGATTCCAGCCTTCTCGCCACCGTGAGCAGGTCCTCGCGAATCGCGAGGTCAGCGGTCAGCACTTCGACAGCGACCTGGTACCGGGCGCGGATTTCGGCGGCGACCGCATCCAGTCGCTCGGTGTCGCGGGCCACCAGCACCAGGTCGTAGCGGCGCCCGGCCAGCTGATGGGCGAACTCGTTGCCGATACCTGAGGTACCCCCGGTGACCAGAGCTCGCGCCATGGGGTCAACCTACTTTCTGAACCGGGCCCTGTCGACGCTGCCCCAGCCCCCAATGCCCGATTCACGACGGTCTTTGGCGAAGCTGCACACGTCAGGGGAGCTGGTTTTGTGATACCCCCACAAGGCCGGCCCCGGAGCACCACGACCGAACACCGGGTCCAGCCGCGACGGGAGACCACATCGAGCGGCGATCAGCCTGGCCCAGATCCGACAGTCGCGGCCGCGGGCCGGCCGGCCGAGCCGGATCATGGACCATCCGCCGCTGTCGACTGCTCATCTGAACCAGTGATCTCTTATCCTGAACAGGTCGCGAGAAGGAGAAACCCGAGTGAGTGCTGAGATGTTCAGGCAGGTGTTCGACGATCTGGACACCCAGCTGACCCAAGCCCAAACCCCCACCACTAGCCCAGACTTAGAAAACAACCCGGTCACTGCTGAAGGCACTGCCGCTGATGAACGCCTCCGGGTCACGATCACGAATGGCCGGGTCGTCGAGGTGAGCCTGCAGCCGCAACTGTTACGGCTGGGGAACGCCGAATTGGGAGACCACATCACCGAGGCTGTGAATAACGCGTTGGAGGCATACCAGACCGCGTTGATGGCAGCACTAGCCGAGTTGTCGCCGGATCTAGGCCAGGTCCGCCAACAAGTCCGCCAGATCGGGGAAGACTCGATCCGGTCTCTCGACACGTATACCGACACCATGCTCCAGATGCTGAAGCAGGCCAGACCAGCCGAATAACCCCCTCACCCCAAGAAGGCCAGTCATGAGCGACATAGGCAACATCCAATTCGACCCCACTTCCCTGAAACGTGCCGCAGACGGTATCAACGAGGCCGTCCAGGACCTAGTCGCGAAGACCCAGGCCCTGATGGGAGAAGTCAGTGACGTATCCGTGATGGGCACCAACGACACCCTCGGCGGGATCGCGTCCATGCTGTATGAGGCGGTCCTCGCCCGGGTCCAAGAGACCGTCGACTCGGTCACGGAAGAATACGGCGCTCACGGCGAACGCCTCGCAGCCGCGTCCCAGGCGTACGCGATCACCGAGGATAACGCTGTTCAGGCTTCGGCCACGATGACGCAGGTGTGACCGGTCATGGCGATCATGCTTCCGGGCGAGGTGTCGTA
>CALIWR010000021.1 GCA_938046585.1 uncultured Propionibacteriaceae bacterium
GGGCAGATCGATGCCGGGCAGATCGATGCCGGGCAGATCGATGCCGGGCAGATCGGTGCCGGGCAGATCGGTGCCGGGCGGCTCAGTCGGGCAGCTTCCAGGGTGTGACGAAGTCGTTGGCTGGGAGCCCTTCGACCGCGGCCAGCAATTCCAGGGCCTTGGCGGCGTCGATCTGCTCCCGGATGATGTCGGCGTGCCCGGCATGGCGGGCGAACTCGACCAAGTCCTGCAGCATCTGGTAGCGCAGGGTCGCCTCGGCCGGCTCGGTACGCCCAAACCAGGGCGCTGGTGGCAGAGTGAGCGTGGCGGTGGGGTCCCAGGTGTCGTACGACTGCAGATAACGGGCGACTGCCTGGTCGTAGCCGGCTAAGACCTCGGAGAAGGATTCGTCCTCGGTAAGGGCGAAGCTGGCGTAGAAGTCCTCGTAGTCGCAATCGCGCAGGCCCATCCCGGCCAGGCGGGATTCCAGGCTGGTAGCGCCAGATTGCGCAGCAGCCGTACGGCCCATCCCGGCCAGGCGGGATTCCAGGCTGGTAGCGCCAGATTGCGCAGCAGCCGTACGGCCCATCCCGGCCAGGCGGGATTCCAGCACGAAGACGCAGTGCTTGATAATCCCGCCGACGGACAACGCGGAGGTCACTGGCCGGGCCCGGACCTGCTCGTCGCTAAGCCCGAACGCGGCGGCTCGGATCGCAGCGAGCTGGTCCTCAATGCTGCGGCGGATGGTGGTGACCTCGTCGTCGATTGCTGGGTGGTACATGGGTTCTCCTTTCGTCGGCCGTCAGCCTGGCATGCAAACCGGACAGAAACTGTCCGCAGATCGTGCAAGCTTGGTGCCATGGGTGACAGTGCGAGCCGGCTGCTGCGGCTGCTCGGCCTGCTGCAGTCGCGATCGGTGTGGAGCGGGGCGCACCTAGCGGACCGGCTTGGTACACATCCGCGTACGGTGCGCCGCGATATCGCCCGGCTACGGTCGCTGGGCTACCGGGTAGATGGGGTGCAGGGCGTCGGCGGCGGCTATCGGATCGTGGGCGGCAGTACCCTGCCGCCGCTGCTGCTCGCCGACGACGAGGCGGTAGCGATGGTCGCCTGTCTGCGGATGGCCGCGCTTGACGGCTCGGACCCGATCGGGGAGGCGGCGCTGCGGGCCCTGGTGAAGCTGTACGGCCTGCTGCCGGCCCCGGCCCGCTCCCAGGTGGTAGCGCTAAGCGAGGCGGTGGACACCCTGCCCAGCGAACACCCGCCGCTCGACTGGCGGCTACTCACCGACCTGGCGCAGGCGCTGCGGGACCACCGGCTGGTCCGGCTGGACTACCGCAGCAGCGCCGGGGAGTTGACTGAACGTGACGTCGAGCCTGCATCGTTGCTGCCGCAGACCGGCCGCTGGTACCTGATCGGGTACGACCGGCTGCGCGATGATTGGCGGATCTTCCGGCTCGACCGAATCCGGCAGGCGCGGGCGCTGACCTTCAGTTTCGAGCCGCGGCCGGCGCCGCCGGCCCGCCAGATGTTGCGGGGCCGGTCACTGCAGCCTTGGCCGTACCAGGCCGTGGTGGAGTTCAGTTGCGGCCGCGGCGCGGTCCTCGACCTGATCCCGGGGCGGCACGGCGAGTTTCTCGCCGAGTCCGCGGGATGGACCCGGCTGCGAGTCGGCGCAGCCCGGGCCGAAGACCTGGCCTGGCGCATGCTGCAGGTCAGTCGAATCTTGAACGTCCGGCTGCGCGTGGTCTCGGGTGATGCGTTGCGGGCTGCGTTGACCGCGTTGGGATCCGAACTGTTGGAGGCCGCGAGCACCCCCGTCCCCCAGGCGGCGCCCTGAGCCGTCACCGGCGGTGACCTGCCGCCAACCCCGTGCGTCGTCACCCGGTCTGCGGCAGTGATACGTCACAGTGGGACCCGATGACCAGCACACCGGCCACCGGACGCGACCTCGACCTGCTTCCGAAGGCTCACCTCCACCTGCACTTCACCGGCTCGCTCGACGCTGTCACCCTGGCTGAGTTAGCCGCCGACGCCGGGATCGAGCTGCCCGAGCACCTGCTGGACACCGAGGCCTTGTCGGTGCCGGCCACCACCCGCGGCTGGTTCCGGTTCCAACGCTCGTACGACATCGCCCGGCTCGTCGTGGCCAGCGAGCAGGCGATGCGCCGGGTGGTCCAGGCGGCCGCCGCCAACGACGCCCGAGAGGGTTGCCGGCGGCTGGAATTGCAGATTGACCCGACCAGCTACGCCCCGTACGTGGGTGGCTTGGTTCCGGCCTTAGAGATCGTGCTCGACGAGGCCCGCCGGGTCTCGGCCGCCGGGCCAGTGGAGGTGGCGCTGATCGTGGCCGCGTCCCGGCGCGCCAACCCGCTCGACGCGCAGACCCTGGCCCGGTTGGCGGCTCACTACGCCGGCGACGGGCCGGGCGAGGTGGTCGGTTTCGGGCTGTCCAATGATGAGCATGCCGGGACCACCGAGGACTGGCAGCAGGCCTTCCAGATCGCCCGGCGGGCCGGGCTGCCCGGGGTTCCGCACGGCGGCGAGCTGGCTGGGCCGGAGCATGTGTGGCGGATCTTGGCGGCGTTGCAGCCAACCCGGGTCGGGCATGGGGTCCGGGCCTCGGAGGACCCGGAGCTGCTGGACGAGATCGTGTCCCGCCAGATCGCGTTGGAGGTCTGCCCTACTAGCAATGTGCACCTGGGGGTGTACGAGCAGCTGCCCGATGTCCCGCTGCGGATCCTGCTCGATGCCGGGGTCCAGGTCGCGCTCGGCGCTGACGACCCGATGCTGTTCGTCTCCCGGCTCAGCGACCAGTACCGGATCGCCCGCGATGTCCACGGGCTGACCGATGCGGAACTGGCGCACCTGGCCCGCTGCTCGATCCGGGCCTCGTTCGCCCCTCCCGGGCGGCGCCAGGCCTGGTTGGCCGAGGTCGACGCTTGGCTGGCCAATCCGCCCGGTCAGATCCAGTCGTAGCGACGCAGCACCAGGTACAGCGTCACCGTCGCGACTACGATCACGATCACGCTCTGCCACAGCCCGGAAGCGGTCGAGAAACCCGGGTACGGCACGTTCTGCCCGAACCAGCCGGTGACGGCGGTCGGGACCGCGATCACCGCGGCCCACCCGGCCAGTTTCTTCATCACCGTGTTGAGCCGGGCGTCCTGCAAAGCCAGGTGGGTCTCGAACAGCCCGCTGACCATATCCCGCAGCGCCTCGGTCCGTTCCTGCGCCCACAGCACATGGTCGTACAGGTCTTCCAGCCAGCCGTCGAGCGCGGCGGCCGGTTCTACCGGCTGCTCCTCGTCTGGGAGCAGCCCCAGCAGGCGGCGCCGTAACAGGGATGAGACCACCTCCCGCATCGGCAGCACCACCCGGCGCAGGTCGGCCAGCTCCCGACGTAGCCGGTAGATCTGCTGCTGGGTCGGGTGGGCGAGGCCCGGGGCGAACAGCTGCTCTTCCAGTTCCTCAACCACCTCGTCGAGTTGTTCGATGGTGGTGATCTGCCCGTCGACGATCTCGTCGAGCAGGCCGTGCAGCAGGGCCAGCACGCCGTACCGCAGCAGGTCGCTGTTGGCCTGCCAGCGGTCGAGGACGGCTGAGACGGTGAAGGAGTCGGCCTGCCGTACGGTGACCAGCCCGCGGGGCAGGACGAAGGCCGAGACCTGGGTGGTGACCAGCCGGGAGCGGTGTTCCCCCTCGTCGGCGGCGGATTCGATCCGGGTGGCGAAGCTGGTCACGAGGAGGTGGCGTTGGTGGCGTGACAGTTTCACCCGCTCCCCTGCCACCGCGTCCTCGACAGCTAACGGGTCCAGCCCGAGCTGCTCAGCGAGCCGGGCAAGCTGATCCGGGTCCGGCGCGCACAGGTCGACCCAGACCAGGGCTCCGGGGGTGGCTAGCCAGGTGGTGATCTGGTCGGGTGGGATCTCGCCGATCAGCTCTGCCTGCTGCCAGCGGCGCGCGGTGATCTGGCCCGGGACGCTCCCGGTCATCGAGATCTCGACCTGATCGTCATGACGTCGTCCTTTCGCCGGCGCCCAGATTAGCGAGCCGAGGCTGTGGGTTCGCGGTGGCGCCGGGCTGCTGGAGGTGGGTAGGGGAGCACCCGGCCTCGGTGATCGCGCCGGCGATCGTGCCCGGCGCGAACTATCCTGCGGTGATGCGTAACCGACCCTCGATGCTGTTCGCGCTTCTTGCCTGCCTGCTGTTGGTGCTGCTGGGGCTGGCGATGGTGATCGCCGGCTGGTCGGGGCAGACCGTGACGCAGCGGCTGCTGCTCGACCTGGCCCAGTTGCCGATCGTCGCGGCGGTGCTGGTGGGGGTGGTCTCGATGGTCGGGTCGCGGCGGCTGTGGCGGCGGCGGGCTTTCACGACAACTTTCGCCGGGGCGGGGCTGATCCTGCTGGTCGGGGTGGTGTTGCTGGTGGTCGGGTACGCCATGGATCGCCCGAGCCTGTCGCTGGCCGCGATGACCCTGATCTGGTTGGCGGTCGGGGTGGCTTTCTTGTACGTGGCGGTGGACATGGTCCGTCACCCGAGTGGGGACCGCCCGCTGCTGATCACCGACTACCTCGACGATGACGATCTCGACTGGGCCGACGAGGGCCCAGATGACGCCGATCTGTTCCCCGAGGGCCTCCTCGACGCCGAACTGCCCAGCGCCTCTGAGCCGCAGGGCCCGGCCGATCCTGCGCCGGCCTCAGCGGACGACACGCCTGATTCGATACCTGACCCGGATGACCAGCCCGGCCAGCCGTCGGCCTGAGCCGACCATGACCTGGGGGGTCACAGCCAGCATCTGATCATCTTCGCCTTCACGAGGACCGGCCGCTGTGTTCGTAGCGGTGCCCTGGTGTGGTGACCGGCGCTGTTGTGTGGCGGGGACTGGGTGTTGGGGGCGTGTTGCTGGCTGCCCGGCGGGAGGCGGCCCGGCCAGTGCCGGAGTTTGAACGATCCAATAGCCCTCCCGACGGCACAAACAGGCCTCTGGCTAGGGGAAACACCCGATCCCACACCAACCAAAAGACG
>CALIWR010000022.1 GCA_938046585.1 uncultured Propionibacteriaceae bacterium
ACCCTCATGACCGACCTCAGCATCCTGTTCCCCGACTCCCCAGACTCCCCCGAATAACATGATCGCGACGCTGACAAGTGCACTCGATCGTGGAAAAGCACCCGATAGCGGCTTCACTGCCACCACGGCAGTATGAATACCACACATAAACCCTACTACCCGAGGAGTGACATGGTCAGCAGCAAAGAATGGGCCGAGATCCAACAGATCCTGGGATATCCAATCAGCACCAAACCGGTACCGCCGCAACGGTATCAACAGTTCGCCCGGGTCTTCCCGCCCCTGCTCTTGGGACTGTGGCAGACGTACGGCTTCGCCGGCTTCCACCACGGCCGCTACTGGCTGTGCGATCCGGTCGAATGGCAGCCCGCCGTCGACGCCTGGACCGAGGGCCTTAATCTCGCCATGGGGCCCGACATCTGGCACGCCATCGTCCGGACCGCCTTCGGCAAGATCACCCTGTGGGGCGAACGTACCGGCTGCAGCCTGAGCATCAGCCCCGTGTACGGACGGCTCTACCCCACCGCCCGGTCGATCACCATGATGGGCAGCGATCACGACCGCGACTTCCAGATCGCAACGGCGGTCGCCGGCCCCATCGTGCTCGCCGACATGCGGGGCTCAGACGAGAAGCCGCTATTCGAACGGGCCCTGCAGGCCCACGGGCCGGTCGGCCCAGACACCATGTACACCTTCGTCCCCACCTACCACCTCGGCGGGCCGCTCAGCGTCGACCACATCGTGATCGACGGCGCCGTCACCCACGTCATGCTCCTGGCCGACCTCGTCCCCCACACCCTCATGGCCGACGTCACCTTGAATCCCCCACAGTGACCGGTCTCAGCAGAAGGTGGTGGGGCCTCCCGGCGGCGCCGGTGACGGTTCGGCGTCGTCATCGGTGAAGGCCGGGGCGTGACCAACCCAGCGGGCCAGGTGCAGGCCGCCCATCACTCGGTACGGGAAGACGGCTTGGTGGGCCCGGCGTTCCAGCCGGGGATGGTCAATCCCACCGCCGGCGGAGACCACCAGGTTACCGAACCGGTGCCCTTTCAAGGTGGCCGGCTCGACTGCGCAAACCACCGGCTGGAACCGGTCCGCGATCCCGGCGGTGACCCGCTTCGCGTACCAGAACGGGACCCGGTCGGTGATGTTGAGGCTGAGGCTGCCGCCGGGTACGAGGACCCGGGCCACCTCACCCCACCATTCGGCGGTAGTGAGTTCAGCCGGCACCCGAGCTCCGGCGAAGGCATCCACGATCACCAGGTCGGCGTAGTCGTCAGACATCGCGGCCAGCCCGGCCCGCCCGTCCACCGGGCGGACCTTGATCCCCGAGCGCCGCGGCAGCGGGACCTGGGCCCGGACCTGGGCGGTCAGCTCGGCGTCGGGCTCCAGCACGATCTGCGCCGAGGTGGGTCGGGTCGCCGCCACGTACCGGGCCAGGGTCATCCCGGCCCCGCCCACATGCACCACCCGGATCCGCTCTCCCGGCGGACGCATGGTGTCGATCACATCCCCGATCCGCTGCATGTAGTCAAACTCCAGCCGAGTCGGATCGGCCGGGTCCACAAAAGACTGGTCGGCGCCGTCAACGCGCACGAGGAAGGCCCCCGACAGGTCCCGGTCGCTCACCAGCATGGCGGCCATTGTGTCAGCCCCGGGACCGCGCTAACTTCCTGTTGATCAGTCCGGACAAGGCCGCGACCGCGGCCGCCAGGATCGGCAGCAGCAACGCGCTGCGGGCGCCGCGGATATCCACCAGCACCCCACCCAGTGAGGAGCCAGTCGCCACCCCGACCGTGACACAGGTCCCGAGCACGGTCATCACGGTCGAGATCTGGGCCAGCGGCGAACGCTGCTCCCCGATCGCAAAGGCCGCGATCAACGCCGGCGCCAGGCAGCAGCCACACAGGAAACACGCCAACGCCAACAGCCCCGGGGAACTGGCCAGCGCCAGGCCCGGCGAAACCACCAGTAGCCCCGTCCCGAAGACCACCAGCCGCCGCCCCTGCCCAAAACCGACCGGGATCCGGGTGGTCGCCAGCCCCGACAGGGCACTGCCGACACCCATCGCGCCATACACGATCCCGGTCCAGCCGCCCAAGCCGAGCCCGGTCAGCCAGGCGGTGATCCCGGTCGAGGAGGAGCCGAAGATCACTCCGATCGCGGCGCAGACCATCCCAGCCGGAACCAGCCGCAGCCACGGCACCCGTACCGGCTCACTGTCGCTGAGCTGGTGGGTCCTGCCGGGCGGCAGCGCAGTCGGGTGCACGGCGAAGGCCATCGGCAGCAGCAGCCCCAGCACCAGCGCTGTCCCCAGCCCGGCCAGCGGGTGCAGCAGCGTCAGCAGGCTGACCGAAACCGGACCGACCACGAAGGCGGCCTCGTCGATCGCCCCTTCGTACGCCATCGCGACCCCGGAATAGCGGGCCCGGTCATCGTGACGGCGGGACTGGGCGACCCAGCGGCTACGGGCCATCGCCCCGACCTGCGGGTTCCCCGCCCCAGTCAGCAGCGCTAACGCCACCAGCCACCCCAGCCCGGTCCCAGGACGCAGCATCAGTACCAGGACCAGCAGCGCGACCGTGGTGACCGTGGCCGCCACGATCCCGGCCCGCCGCTGCCCCCACCGGTCTGCGGCGGCGCCGACCAGCGGCCCGCCGACTGCGGTCCCCAGGGCCACCCCGGCCACGATACTGCCGGCCGCAGCGAAGCTGTTCAGCTGCGCATAGCCGTACAGGGTGAGCCCCAGCGACAGCATCGCCGGCGGGATCCGGGCGAACATCCCCAGGCCGACGAAGGACACCCCGACGCTGCGCAACAGCGCGACCAGCCCAAACTCAGGCACCCCACCTCCTGATCGGCCTGCCGACCGCCCAGCCTAGTGCCTGAGGCCCAGACCGCCGTACGTCTTTTCCTTTCAGAAACCCCGGCTAGCGGCGGTGCTCATCGGATGTCGCTGACCCGCAGTCCCTCCCGGTCGTCCGTTACATCGAAGACCACGCTCTGCCCATCGCGGACCTCGCCGGCCAGCACCTGGCGGGCAAGCTGGTCCTCCATCGCGGTCTGGATCAGCCGCTTCAGCGGGCGCGCCCCGTACAACGGGTCGAATCCCTTGTCCGCCAACCAGTCCTGGGCGGCCGGGGTGGTCTCGATGCTGATCCGTCGATCCGTCAGTCGGTTATTGAGCCGGGCCAGGTTGATGTCGACGATCCGGTGCAGGTCTTCCCGGGTGAGTGGCTCGAACATCACGATGCTGTCGAGCCGGTTCAAGAATTCCGGCTTGAACGCCTTGCGGACCACACCCATCACCGCGTCCTGCTTCAGCTCGGGGCTCATGGTCGGGTCGGCCAGGAATTGCGAGCCCAGATTCGAGGTCAGGATCAAGATCACGTTCCGGAAGTCGACGGTACGGCCCTGGCCGTCGGTGAGCCGGCCGTCATCGAGTACCTGGAGCAGGATGTTGAAGATTTCCGGGTGGGCCTTCTCGACCTCGTCCAGCAACACCACCGAGTACGGGCGGCGCCGCACCGCCTCGGTCAGCTGACCACCCTCCTCATAGCCGACGTAGCCGGGGGGCGCGCCGACCAGCCGGGACACGGCGAACTTCTCCGAGTACTCGCTCATGTCGATCCGGACCATGGCGGAATCGTCGTCGAAGAGGAACCCGGCCAAGGCCTTCGCCAGCTCGGTCTTGCCGACGCCGGTAGGGCCGAGGAAGAGGAACGAGCCGGTGGGCCGGTTCGGATCGGAGATCCCGGCCCGGGCCCGGCGGACCGCGTCTGAGACCGCTTTTACTGCGGTGTCCTGGCCGACCAGCCGCTCACCCAGCCGCTGCTCCATCTGCAGCAGCTTCTCCGATTCGCCCTCCAGCATCTTGCCGACCGGGATCCCGGTCCAGCTCGATACCACCTCGGCGATGTCGGTGGCAGCGACCTCGTCGGACACCATCCGGGACTGGTTCTCGGCCTGGGCGGCCTGTTCCATCTGGGATTCGATGGTGGGGATCTGCCCGTACAGGATCTCCGAGGCCTTAGTCAGGTCACCTTCGCGTTGGGCCCGCTCGGCCTCCATCCGGAGCCGGTCGATCTGTTCCTTGAGCTCACCGACCCGGTTCAAGCCGGATTTCTCTGACTCCCAGCGCTGTTCCAGGGAACGCAGCTGCTCCTGGCTGTCGGCAAGTTCAGCGCGCAGCCTCGCCAACCGGTCTACCGAGGCCGGGTCGTCTTCTTTCTCCAGGGCCAGCTGTTGCATCGTCATCCGGTCCACCTGGCGGCGTAGCTTGTCGATCTCTTCTGGGGAAGAATCGATTTCCATCCGCAGCCGTGAGGCGGCCTCGTCGATCAGGTCGATCGCCTTGTCCGGCAGCTGCCGGGAGGTGATGTAGCGGTTCGACAGTTGGGCCGCGGCGACCAGGGCGGCGTCGGTAATCCGGACCTTGTGATGCGCCTCGTACCGCTCCCGCAGCCCGCGCAGGATCGCGATCGTGTCTTCGACCGAAGGCTCCCCCACGTACACCTGCTGGAAGCGCCGCTCCAGGGCCGGATCCTTCTCGATCCGCTCCCGGTACTCGTCGAGGGTGGTGGCACCGATCATCCGTAGCTCGCCGCGCGACAGCATCGGCTTCAGCATGTTCCCGGCGTCCATCGACGAGTCACCGGTAGCGCCGGCGCCGACCATGGTGTGCAGCTCGTCGATGAAAGTGATGATCTGCCCCTCGGCCTCGACGATCTCCTTCAGGACAGCCTTCAGCCGCTCCTCGAACTCGCCGCGGAACTTGGCGCCGGCCACCATGCTGGCCAGGTCCAGCGAGACCAGCCGGCGTCCCTTGAGTGAATCTGGGACGTCACCGGCGACGATCCGCTGCGCCAGCCCGTCGACGACGGCGGTTTTGCCGACCCCGGGCTCTCCGATCAGGACCGGGTTGTTCTTGGTACGGCGAGCCAGCACCTGCACCACCCGGCGGATCTCGGTGTCGCGGCCGATCACCGGGTCCAGTCGGCCCTCGCGGGCCTTGCGGGTGAGGTCCACCGAATACTTGTCGAGCGCTGACTCGCCGCCCTCCTGCTCGGCCGAGGTGACCCGACGGCTGCCGCGGGACGTGTTGAACTGTTGGGTGATCTTCTCGGCATTAACGCCCAGACTGGTCAGGATCATCTGGGCATCAGAGGTGACCGAGGCCAAGGCGATCAGCAGATGCTCGGTAGCGACAAATTGGTCGCCGAGCTGCTGGGCCCGGGTCTCGGCGTCAGCCAGCACCCGGGCTAGGGCGCCTGACAGGTTGGGCTGGGCGACCGAGTTGCCCTGAGCCGAGGGCAGTTTCGTGATCGCGCCCTTGGCGGCCGCCGCGACGATCTTGGGGTCTGCGCCGATGGCGTCGAGCAGCGGTCCGACGGTGTTGTCGGGGATGGTGAGCAGGGCCTCCAGCAGGTGGACCGGCTCAACGGTGGGATTGCCGTGGGTGAGCGCAGAGCGGGTCGCCATCGACACCGCATCGCGGCTCATGGCAGTGAGCTTGGATGTCTCCATGTACGATCTGGTCTCCTTGCGGTCAAAGTTGAGTGCACCTGACTCAACCTTAGAGGATGGCTGGGTATTCCCGACGCTACCGCCTGAACACCAGCGGACCTCGGACGGCCTGGCGCTACGGCCCTGATGCTTCTCTCGAGAAAGGTGATACCCCTGGTGGTTCTGGTCGTCTACACCCCAGGCCTGACAGGAAACGAGACGGCAACAGAAGGCGTAAACCGAGGTCGGTGTTTTCTTTGACCCCTATTCCGCGTATCGTCACCTCCATGGAAGCAGCCCAGCGGCTTGGGGGCCGCCACGCAGGCGTGGTGGCGGTGACCAGGACTGCTGCGAACAGCAAGGTGACGTTCATCGTCAAGGACGGACGAGTCACTGAGCGCTGATCTTCCTGTCCCGGTCCCGTCAGGTGGCCGGGTTTCCCGCCCCCCAAGGAGATTCTCAATAATGCTCTACCCCACCATCCTCCTCTTTCTGTCGTTCAGCACGGGTTCCCTGATCAGGGGGGTCGGGGACTCCGCGACTGAACCGGCGACGTGGGAGGGGACTATCGCTGTGCACTCGTCCTCAGTGCCTCGTCCGTACAACTGGACGCGACGGATCACGCTCAACGCCACGAGCGCTGACATTGCCGTCACGTGGTGCCCGACTCAGGACCGGCATGCCGAGCCAGTCACCCGACAGTGGACCCGTACCCTGAGCGACAACGAGCTGGTCCGCGTCGACACCCTGATCTCGCGGCTGGATCTGTCGACCAATGCCCGGATCCGCCCTGGATCCTGCTGGATCGACCTGAACCTGACCTCGTCGCTGGGCCAGTCGGTGTCACTGACGACCCTGCCCGGCAGCGCCAACAACACCACCGCTCGGCAGCTGTACGCACTGCTCGCCGGCTCGGGTGATGTCATCCTGCCGGCTCATTCGTTCGTCTGCCCCCGCTAGGGCCGACAGCGAAGCTAGTCAGTCGCGCAGGCCGCTCCACTGCCGATACCGGGCCAGGGTGGAAACCAGGAAGTTCACCACCCGCTCGGAGCAGTTGCCGATCTGGTAGTCCTGCGGGATTACCTTCGGTTCGCGCTGCATCGCCAGCCGCACCGCAGCCACCACGTTGGCCGGGTCGAGCCCGGTCATCGTGATCGCCGCCGTGTCTAGCGCCTCGGGCCGCTCGATCGAGTCTCGCAAGGTGACCGCCGGGAATCCGAGCAGGCTGGATTCCTCGGCGATGGTGCCAGAATCGGACAGGACGCAGGCGCTGTGCAGCTGCAGGTGGTTGTAGTCGAGGAAGCCGAGCGGCTCGTGGAAGGTGACTCCATCCACGGTCCGACCCCGGGCGTCGAGACGTTTTCGGGTCCGGGGATGAGTCGACACCAGCACCGGCAGGCTGACGTCCTGCGCGGCGGCCTGTAGGCAGTTGAGCAGGGCGTCAAGCCGGGCCGCAGAGTCGACGTTCTCCTCCCGGTGGGCGCTCACCAGCAGATAGCCGCGGTCACTCAGCCCAAGCCGGGTCAAGACCTCCGAGGCCTCGATCGCGCTCCGGTGAGCCTCGAGCACCTCCTTCATCGGGGAGCCAGTTTTGAGGATCCGGCGCGGGTGCAGGCCCTCGGCGAGCAGGTTCTGTCGGGCGTGCTCGGTGTAGACCAGGTTGTAGTCGGCGACGTGGTCGACCAGGCGCCGGTTGGTCTCCTCCGGCACGTTCTCGTCGAAGCACCGGTTCCCGGCCTCCATGTGGTACACCGGGACCCGCATCCGTTTCGCCATCACGGCGCTGAGGCAGGAATTCGTGTCCCCCAGCACCAGCAGCGCATCCGGCTGGAAGTCCCGGATCGCCTGCTCGGTCCCGGTCAGCACATCGGCGAGCACTTGGCCCAGGCTGTCGGTCCGGACCCCCAGCAACCGGTCCGGCGTCCGCAAGCCCAGATCATCAAAGAAGACCTCGTTCAGCAGCGGATCCCAGTTCTGCCCGGTATGGACCAGCACATGGTCGAAGCTCCGGTCGAGACGCTTCATCACCTCCGACAACCGGATGATCTCCGGACGGGTCCCGACAATGGTCATCACCTTAGTCACGGCGCCATCCTTCCACCCTGGGATCTGCGTGCCGGTTCCCGCGGGGTGACGTTGCGACTCAGGCCAGCGGTCTGGTCGGCCGGGGCCACCGGCGAGGCTCAGGCCCTCGGCCGTACCGGCTCCGGGTAGGTGTCGGGATGCTGCGGATCAAATAGTTCATTGGTCCAAAACATGGTGGTCACCACCGTGTCGGCGGCGGTGAGGTTGTGAGTCCACATCGTCGGCATGTCGATCGCTACCGGCTCATCACCAGACACCTGGAAGGTCACCACTTCGTCGGTGAGGTGCCGACGCAGGGCGATCTCGGCACGACCGTCAAGGACCCAGAAACGTTCGATCTTGCGCAGGTGGAAATGCTCGCCGCGGCTGAAACCCGGGTTGGTGGTGGAGACGAAAGCCTGCCCGCCGACGCCGCGGGTCCGAATCCCCTCCACCAGCCGGCCCCGCGGGTCGCTGCGCGGCTCGAGCCGGATCGGGTATCCGTGCGGGAACAACGCCGCCCGATAGGTGTTGAACAGGTCCAGCCGGAAATCGTCGCCGATCTCGGGGATCGTGCCATTGGCGTAGTCAGCGCGGAACTCGGCCAGCAGCTGCCAGACCTGTGAGAGCCGGATTTGGTGCGGCGGCGGAATCAGCGTCTGGCCGGGGCCGTCCAACGCGTCCAACAGCAGCTGGGCCGCCTGCTGGGCGTGCAACAACCCGATCGGACGGTCATCGATCTGTTCCGGCGCAGATCCATTCGCGGCCAAAGCCACCATGGTCTGGACGAAGGAGTTGTAGTACGGACGGCCCTGCTCGCCGAACAGATTCGGCAACCGGGCCTCGGTGTACGGGGTTCCCCAGCCGGCTGCGGCCTCGGCCAGCAGCTGGGAGGCAGTGGCCTTGCCGATCCCGTATGGGGTGCTGTTGCCGCTCTGAATCGAATTCGCAAAGACCAGCCGGGCACCCTGGGGGCCGAGCGCGGCGACCACGTCCCGGGCCAAGGCGATATTGCCGTCGCGGACCAAGTCGTCGTCGCCCCGGTTCACCCCGGCCAGGTGGACCACCGCATCCGCCCCGGCCAGCATGGCGGGCAGCCGGGGCCAGTCGGACCTGGTCACCGAGATGACCTCCAGGTCTGGACGCAGCGCCGACGCCCGTACCCGCAGGTGCCAGCCCAGGAAACCATCGCTCCCGGTAACCGCGACCTTCATCGGGCGGCCTGCTCGGCGATCGCGGCCCGCATCTCGGGCAGGGTCAACAGCAGCTGCTTGGTCTGCTCCACGTCGAGCCGGGTGGTGCTGGCACTGGTGTAGTCGCGGTCGCGAGGGATCCGCTGTTTGCCTTGGTCGAAATATAGCTCGTACTGCAGGCCGCGGGCGTCGAGCGGGACCCGGAAAAAGTCGCCCTGGTCCTCGGCCTTAACCATCTCCTCAGCGCTCAGCAGCGATTCGTGCATCTTCTCCCCGTGCCGGGCGCCGATTACCGCGATCTCAGGATCGTCATCTCCCATCAGGCTAGCGACCGCCCGGAACACGGTCTCAACCGTCGCCGCAGGGGCCTTCTTGACGAAGAGATCCCCCGGCTGGGCGTGACGGAAAGCGTGCAGCACCAGCTCCACCGACTGATCCAGGCTCATCAGGAAACGAGTCATCGAGGGCTCGGTCATGGTGAGTGGTCGGCCATCACGGATCTGCTGCACCAATAGCGGGATCACCGAACCGCGCGAATACATGACGTTGCCGTAGCGGGTGATACTGACCGTGGTGGGCGAGTCGGGATGATTGCGGGCGAAGGCCTGCGCGGTCTTCTCCATCAGCGCTTTGGTCATCCCCATCGCATTGATCGGGTACACCGCCTTGTCGGTCGACAGCACCACCAGCGACTGGACTCCCGCCTGGGCGGCAGCCTCGATCACGTGGTGGCTACCGGTGACATTGGTAGCCACGGCCTGCTGCGGGAAGAATTCGCAGCTCGGCACGATCTTCAACGCGGCGGCGTGGAAGACATAATCCACCCCGCTCATCGGGGCGGTCAGACTCTGCGGGTCGCGGACATCGCCGATGAAGTAGCGGACCCGGGCGTCAGCGAGGGTTCGGCGCATCGCGTCCTGCTTGGACTCGTCGCGGCTGAGGATATTGACCTGGGCTACGCCGTGCGCCAGCAGATGGCGGGCCATGGTGGAGCCGAACGAGCCGGTACCGCCGGTGATCGCCACCACCCGGCCGGCCATCTGCGCAGCGAGGTCCGCACCAGCCGACGCGGCCGGGGTCTGGGGGTCTGGCTGGGTGTCACTCATCGGCCACCTTTCCGTGCCTGGCGCAGGATCTCGGTCAACCGAGCACCACCGATCGCCGAGGACATCTGCGATTCGTACCGCTGGCGCCCGCGGGCGCCCATCTGGCGCAGCATATCGGGGCCGGCCTGCTGCGCCTGCTGCAGCGCCGCCGCGACCGCCGCCGGATCGTCTGGCGGCGCGGCCCATCCGGCACCGGCCTCGGTCACCACCCGGGCCGGGTCCCCGGCCGCGACCACTAGCAGCGGCTGCCCGGCGGCCAGCAGCGACGGAACTTTGCTCGGCATGGTGACCCGGAAGAGGGGTGTATCGGTAAGGCAGACCAGCTGCAGGTCCGCCGCCGCCAACAGCCCCGGCATCGATGCCATCGGGCGCCGGCCCAGAAAATGGACCCGGTCGTTCACCTGGAGGCTGTCAGCCAGGCCGCGCAGCCGCTCAGCGTCAATCCCATCGCCTACCGTGACTAGGTGGATCCGCCGCGCCGGGTCAATCCGGGCCATCGCCTCCACCAGCACCCCCAGACCTTGGGCGGCACCGTGCGCGCCCGCGTACAAGGCAACGAAGTCATCGCCGCTCAGGCCCAGGTCGCGGCGCAGGCTCGGGTCGGGCTCGGCTGGCGCGGCGAACAGCGATTCGTCGACCCAGTTGTAGACCAAGGAGATCTTCTCCGGCGGCACCCCTCGGTCCACCAGCACCTGCTTCATCGACGGCGAGAGCACCGTGATGTGCGAGCTGAGCCGGTACGAAAGCTTCGCGAAGGCGCCCATCAGGGTGTTCGCCAGCCGGTATAGCGGCCCCGAGGTGAGAAAGCCGGAGGCAAAAACCGAATCCGGCCACAGATCCTGAATCATCGTCACGTACGGGGTTCGGTACAGCAACCGAGCCACCATCGGGGCCAGGTTTGCGGTCACCGGCGAGCTGTACACGACCGCCAGCCCGGCCCGGCGGATGTCGCCCACCCCGTACCAGACACTGGACAGCGCCCACGAGCAGATGTTGAGCATCCGACCCAGCGCCGACGAGTCATGGCTCGGGTAGAGCGGGGTCCGGCGCACCTCGATCGGCCCGATCAGCTCCCGACTGGCCCGGTCCGCCCGGTACCCGTCGAAGACCACACCGGTCGGATAGTTCGGCACCCCGGTCAGCACCGTCACCTGCCAACCGCAGCGTTCCAATTCCTCCGGCACCCAGCACGCCACCCCGACGTTCTCCGGGTGATACCACTGGCTGACGTAACAGACCGGCTCACTCATGCAGATAGTTCTACCGCGGTTGCCCGGCCGTTCCCGGGCCCATACCGGTCGTGAGCCCTCCCCATGGCCGGTCGACCACCTACCCGACGACTGGCCCGTGACCCGATCAAACCGTTCACGTGGTATGCAGCGATGTCAACCCGCAACCCCTGGTGGGACCAGGGCCGAGGTGACCTTCAAGGCTTTTCCGAGGCCGTGGTTGTCCACAGTCGCCGCTTCGACCCCGGAATCCAGCCCGGTCCCCGTTAGGGTTGTTGGGGTGAGGGATGGGGTGGCAGCTGCTGTGGTCTCGTACGAGCCGACGACCGCGCTCGTCCACTTGGTGACCACACTGCGGCAGGCCGGCCTACCGGTCCATGTGATTGACAACGCCAGCACCACGGCCACCGGGATTCTACGTCATTGCCAGTCGTTGGGGGCGCAGGTAACCCGGCTGAATTACAATAGTGGGGTCGCCGGGGCGCTCCAGGTGGCCCTCGACCAGACCGACGCCGACTGGCTGTTCACCTTCGACCAGGACAGCCGCGCCACGCCGGAACTGGTCGACCAGCTGATCGAGACCGCCGCCCGCCGGGTCTCCCGGGTAGCGGTGGTGGCCCCAGTAGTCCGCGATGAACGTAGCCAGCATCTGCTCCAGGGTGATCCGGGGCGCCGCTCCTGGTACGTGACCCGCCGCGCGCTCACTTCCGGCTCGCTGTGCCGGGTGCGGGCGCTACGCCAAGTCGGCGGCTTCCGAACCGACCTGGTGATCGACTTCGTCGACTGGGAATTGTGCCTGCGGCTGCGGGCCGCCGGTTGGGAGATCGTGATCGAGCCGGGCGTGCAACTGCTGCACACCCTAGGCGCCGCCAGCCGACACCCGATCCCGCTGCTGGGTGAGGTCACCACCACCAACCACTCCCCCGACCGGCTCTACTACCGCTACCGCAATGCGCTGCTGGTGGCCCGGGCCGGCGGGTTCGGGATGGAGGCCCGATGGGCGACCCGGGTCGCGCTCGGGCTGATGCTGGGGGTTGGCAAAGTGCTTCTCCTGGAGCACGACCGGATGCCGAAACTGCACGCGATCGGCGATGGGCTTCGCGACGGGATCCGGGGCCGAGGCGGCAGCCGTACCCCTGTACTGGCAGACCGCCGACCACCGGTCTCGGTCTGCATGGCCACGTACAACGGTTCGGCCTATCTGCGGACCCAGCTCGACAGCATCCTCGACCAGCTAGGCCCCGACGACGAGCTCCTGGTCCAAGACGATGCCAGCAGTGACCGCACCTGCGCCATCATCGAGCAGTACGCCGACCCGCGGATCGTGCTGCGGAGCAACCCGTCCAACCTGGGCCCGATCGGCACCTTTGAACGCTGCCTAGCCCGGGCCCAGAACCCGATCGTGCTGCTCGCCGACCAGGACGATGAATGGCTGCCGGGAAAAGTAGATGCGGTATTGGCAGAGTTAGCCGACCCCGAAGTGATGGGGGTGGTGACCAATGCCGAGATCACCGACGCCGAGCTGACCCCGACCGGCGAACTGTACTTCGACCACGCCCGCAGCGGGCCGGGGGTGATCCACAATTTCATCAAGAACAGCTACCTCGGTTGTTGTCTGGCGGTACGCCGGGAAGTGCTGGAGGTGGCGCTGCCGGTGCCCCGCTCGGTCCGGACCCACGACGGCTGGATCGGGATCACCGCCGACCTGATGGGCCGGGTGATGTTCCTGCCGACCCCGTACCTGCGCTACCGCCGCCACGGCAGCAACGCCTCCCAGATGACCCGCTTCGGCCTGGTCGACATCGCCCGGCGGCGGGCTCATCTGGCCGCGCACCTGGCTCGGATCCTGCCCGCGGCCTTGCGGCGCCGCGCGTGAGAATCGACTCATGATCTGACTGCGCGTCAACCCCCGTCAGTAGGATGCCGGGCATGGTTTTCCTGCGGTGTCCGCGATGACCGCCGGCGCCTCGGCCAGCGCCGAAGCACGCCGCCAGCTCGCCCTAGCCAAGGCGCACAGCGCCGCCGCCGAGCAAGCCCGCCAGTGCGCCGCCCGGTACCGGATCGCCGCTACCACCGAGAAGCAGACCGCCGCGCTGCTGCACCCGCTCACCAGCCAGGGCCACCACCTGCTCGCCGACCGGGGCTGGCCCGGCAGCCGCCGCTCCCAGGTCGATCTGGTGGTGGTCGGCCCGAGCGGCGTCTTCATCGTCGACACCAAGGCCTGGGCTGAGCTTCAGATCACCGAGGACCGCGTCTTGCGCGGGCAGGAGGACGTCACCGACAGCCTCGCCACCTTGGGGCTGCTCGCCGAGGACACCCAGATCCACCTGGCGACGGCCCTCGGGCTCGCCCCCGGCGAGGTCCGGGCGGTAGTCGCGATGGCCGGCCGCCGTGACCTGCAAGCCCGGGTGGCGGGGGTCACGATCGTCGGGCAGCACGACATCCTGAGCCACATCTCCAGTTTCGGCAGCCGGCTCACCGAAGCCCAGGTCGACTCGCTGCTGGCCGCCTGTCAGGATTTTTTCCCGGTGATCGGAGAGCCGGCGCCGGTGATGACCACGATCGTGCCGCCAGTGGTGCCGATCGGGCCCGAACCCGACGAGTTGTTCTCCACTGCCGAAATCCTGACCGCGCTCGAGACCGCCGCTCTCGCTGCGCCGATCGAGGACTGGATGACCTACTTGCACCCCAACCAGGCCCGTACCGCATGTCGATACTTCAACGGCCCCTCGCGGGTTCGTGGGCCGGCTGGGACCGGCAAGACCGTGGTCGGGTTGCATCGAGCGGCCTGGCTGGCCCGAACCCGGCCAGGGAAGGTGCTGCTGACCTCGTACGTACGGACCCTGCCAGACGTGCTGGGCGGGCTGCTGGCCCGGCTCGCTCCGGATGTCACCGACCGGATCGAACGCGTCGGAATCCACAGCTGGGCGCATCGGCTGCTACGTGACCGTGGGGTCCCATTCCAGATGAACCCAGACCGCTGCGACCGGCTCTTCCGGCAAGCGATGCGCGACGCCGGCGGGCCGCTGCTCACCATCAACCCCGACCCGGGGTACTGGCGTGACGAGATCGACGCGGTGATCAGGGGCCGCGGAATCACGACCTTTGACCAATACGCCGCACTCGCCCGGACCGGGCGTCGACAGCGGCTGACACCGCCGCAGCGGCAGCTGGTGTGGGAGCTCCTGGTCGCCTACAGCGAACGGCTGAGTGACCACCAGGTGATTGATTTCCCGGGCCTGATTCTGCTCGCCGAACAGGAACTGATCCGTGAGCCGCTGCCCGGCTACGCGGCGGTAATCGTCGACGAGGCGCAGGATCTGTCGTGCGTGATGCTTCGGATGCTGCACCGGCTGGTCGGCGACATCGACAACGGGCTAACCCTGATCGGTGATGGGCAGCAGACCATCTACCCGGGCGGCTGGACCCTGGCCGAGGCAGGCATCTCGGTGGCCGGCCGCGGCGTGGTGTTCGACATCAATTACCGCAACACCGAACAGATCCACAGCTTCGCCTCCAGCCTGGTCTCCGACGACGAGTACGCCGACCTTGAGGGCACCACCAGCCGTGGCGAACCCACCATGGTGGTACCCCGCCAAGGCTCGCAGCCTCACTGGCAGCAATGCCAGAACCAGCAGCAGCAGGCTGAGTTTCTGGTCGCCGCGGTCCAGGAGGCGCTCAGCGAACCGGCCACCGAGGCCGGCGACATCGCGGTGCTGTGCCTCACCCGCAAGAGCGTCCGCTGGGCCAGCGACGTACTCGACCAGGCCCACTTGCCGGTAAGCCAGCTGAAGAGCTACCGGGGCAACCGTTCTCGGGGGATCCTGGTCGGCACGGTGAAACGAGCCAAGGGCTTGGAGTTCAAGCAGGTGGTGCTGCCGGACCTGCCTCTCGAGATCACCGGAACCGCGCCTGCCGCCGACGCCGACCGAGAACGCTGGGAGCTGCAGCGCCGTGAGGCGTACGTGGCGATGACCCGGGCCCGAGACCGCCTCTGGGTGATGACGCACCGCGCCTGACGCCGCCGACGCCTCCTCAGAAGCTTGAAAATCAGGCCCGCGACATCAGGCTCAGGCTGCCTATGACCGCGCCTGCCGCCGCCGGCCGGCCCCTATTCCGAGGGGCCGGTCAGTTCGGCGAACGGGGCGTCGGGCAGGTGCTTCTCGGTGCCGGTGAAGACGAACGGGGTGTCGCTGCCCTCGTCGGCGGTGTCGACCAATACCAGTTGGCCGGAACGCAACTCGCCGAACAGGATCTTCTCTGCCAGCACGTCCTCCACGTCGCGCTGCAATGCCCGGCGCAACGGCCGGGCCCCGAGCACCGGGTCAAAGCCACGTTTGGCGATCAACGACTTGGCGGCTGGGGTCAGCTCGATACCCATATCGCGGTCCTTGAGCCGGGTCTCAATCTGGCTCACCATCAGATCCACGATCCGTTCGATCTCAGGCTGCGACAGCTGGTGGAAAACCACCACCTCGTCGACCCGGTTCAAGAACTCTGGCCGGAAGTGCTGCTTCAACTCGTCCGACACTTTGGCCTTCATCTTCTCGTACGAGCCCTCGGCGTCGTTACCCACCTGGAAGCCCAGATTCACGGTCTTGGAGATGTCCCGGGTGCCGAGGTTGGTGGTCATCACAATCACCGTGTTCTTGAAGTCGACGACCCGGCCTTGGGCATCGGTCAGGCGACCCTCGTCAAGGATCTGCAGCAACGAGTTGAAGATGTCCGGGTGAGCCTTCTCAATCTCGTCGAACAGCACCACCGAGAACGGCTTGCGGCGGACCTTCTCGGTGAGCTGGCCGCCCTCCTCGTAGCCGACATAGCCGGGGGGTGAGCCGAACATCCGCGAAGCGGTGTGCTTCTCGGAGTACTCGCTCATGTCCAAGGTGATCAGGGCATCCTCATCGCCGAACAGGAACTCGGTGAGAGCCTTGGTCAACTCGGTCTTTCCGACGCCGGACGGGCCAGCGAAGATGAACGAACCGCTAGGACGCTTCGGGTCCTTCAAACCAGCCCGGGTCCGACGAATTGACCGCGACAAGGCATGGACCGCGTCCACCTGGCCGATGATCCGCCGGCCGAGTTCTTCCTCCATGTGCAGCAGCCGAGCCGATTCCTCCTCGGTCAGCTTGAAAACCGGGATCCCGGTCGCCGAACTCAGCACTTCGGCGATCTGCTCCTCGTCGACCTCGGCCGGAACGTCCTGGTCGCCGACCTTCCAGGCCTGCTCCTTCTCGGCCCGCTGCGCCAGCAGCTTCTTTTCCGAATCACGCAGCCCGGCTGCCCGCTCGAAGTCTTGGGCGTCGATCGCAGCCTCCTTTTCCAGGCGGACTGAGGCGATCTTCTCGTCGTACTCGCGCAGGTCTGGCGGCGCGGTCATCCGCTTAATCCGCAGCCGGGCCCCGGCCTCGTCGATCAGGTCGATCGCCTTGTCCGGCAGGAACCGGTCAGCGATATAACGGTCGGCCATCTGCGCCGCGGCAGCCAATGCCTCGTCGGTGATCGTGATCCGGTGGTGCGCCTCGTACCGGTCGCGCAGCCCCCGCAGGATGTCAATAGTCAGCGCGATCGACGGCTCGGCGACCTGGATCGGCTGGAATCGACGCTCCAGCGCCGCGTCCTTCTCGATGTGTTTGCGGTATTCGTCCAGGGTGGTGGCCCCGATCGTCTGCAGTTCACCGCGAGCCAGCATCGGCTTCAGAATGGAGGCCGCGTCAATCGCGCCCTCGGCGGCACCCGCGCCGACCAGGGTGTGGATCTCGTCAATGAAGAGCATCACATCACCGCGGGTCTTGATCTCCGCGAGCACCTTCTTCAGCCGCTCTTCGAAATCCCCACGATACCGAGAACCGGCCACCAATGCCCCCAGATCAAGGGTATAGATCTGCTTGTCGCGCAGGGTCTCGGGGACATCGCCACGGACGATCGCCTGTGACAGTCCCTCCACCACGGCGGTCTTGCCGACACCGGGTTCACCGATCAGTACCGGGTTGTTCTTGGTACGGCGCGAGAGCACCGTCATCACCCGTTCGATCTCTTTCTCACGCCCGATCACCGGATCAAGCTTGTTCTCCCGGGCCGCCTGGGTGAGATTGCGTCCGAACTGGTCGAGCACCTTCGAGGAAGCCGACTGCGGGCCCAAGTCCGGGGCGCCGGCAGTCGCGGCCTCCCGGCCCGACTGAAATCCCGACAGTAACTGCAGAACCTGGGTCCGGACCCGGTTCAGGTCGGCGCCCAGCTTAATCAGCACCTGCGCCGCAACCCCTTCCCCCTCCCGGATCAGGCCGAGCAGGATGTGCTCGGTGCCGATATAGGTGTGGTTGATCTGCAGTGCCTCACGCAGCGACAACTCCAACACCTTCTTGGCGCGCGGCGTGAACGGAATATGGCCGGTCGGGGCCTGCTGGCCATGGCCGATGATCTCCTCGACCTGCTCGCGGACCGCCTCCAGCGAGATCCCGAGCGACTCCAGCGCCTTGGCCGCGACCCCCTCGCCCTCGTGGATCAGCCCCAGCAGCAGGTGCTCAGTTCCGATGTAATTGTGGTTGAGCATGCGCGCCTCATCCTGCGCCAGAACGACGACTCGACGCGCACGATCGGTGAACCGCTCGAACATCGACACTCTCTTCTCCTCCTCGGGGCCGCTCACCCCAACCCAGCAGTGCCTTCAGGCATCACGGCACGTGTCAGTGTACGGAACGCGGCCACTAAATCCCGGGCTTCCCTCGTTCGCTCTCAGCGCACGCAGCCGGGTATGACGGAGCCGGGCCCGTCCAGCGGACCCGGCTCGAGTTCAGCATGGACCGGTCAGCCTCCCCACCGGCCGGTTGCCGATCTCAGTGCGCTTCTTCGTATGCCGAACGAATCTCGGCCGGTACCCGGCCGCGACCACTCACCTGATAGCCGTTGTCGCGAGCCCAGGCGCGAATGTCGTTGGCCTGCGAACGCGTCGAACGCATCGCACGCGCCCCGCGGCCGCCCTTACGACCACCAGTCCGACGCCCGTGGCCGATCCACGACGCCAGCACGTCGCGCAACTTCTCGGCATTGTCCTTCGACAGGTCGATCTCGTAGGTGACGCCATCGAGTCCGAACTTCACGGTCTCGTCAGCGGGACCGCCATCGACATCGTCCTCGAGGACGATCTGAGTACGCTGAACCATCCCTAGCTCCATATCTCGAGTCGTTGCTAGCACCAATTCGGGTGCCGTCGAAACCCTACCTTAACCAGGTTTCGGTCAAATGCCAATGAGCCATGCCCCACAAATGCCCGGATCCAGTAATCACGACCTCCTGCACGGATGCCGAGCCAGACGATAGTGTGAGTCGGGGTGGCACGACGAAAGGAGACCGGCGTGACTCGTCGTCAGCGCCCTGACCCTAAGCGGGCCGACATCAAGGATGTCGCACGCCAGGCTGGAGTCTCGGTCGGCACGGTCTCGAACGTCCTCAACCGTCCCGACTTCGTCACCGACTCCACTCGGGAACGGGTACAAGCAGCAATAGCTGAACTTCACTTCGTTCGTAACGGCACAGCCCGCCAGTTGCGGGCCGGACGACCGATGACCGTCGGGGTAGTAGTACTGGACTTGGGGAATGCCTTCTATACCGAACTGGTCCGCGGTATCGAAGACCGGCTAGCCGCCGACGGGCTGCTGATGATGCTGTGCAGTTCCGACGAAGACCCAGATCGCGAACGCCGCTACTTACGCCAGTTCGCCGAACAGGGGGTATGCGGACTGCTGATCGCCCCATTCCGGACCTCGCCGCAGTGGCTGGCGAGCCTGACGGCGATGCAGACCCCCGTGGTGCTGCTCGACACCCACAGCACCGACCTGCCGTCGGTCGGAGTCGACAATGTCCTGGGCGCCCGGCTCGCGGTCAGACACCTACTCGACAACGGGCACCGGCGGATTCTGCTGGCCAACGGGCCACGTGACCTGCAGCAGTGCCGAGACCGCGCTGCCGGAGCCCGGGAAGCGGTCCGTAGCGCCGGCCTGGACCCGGCCGAGGTGCTACCCGAGATCTGCCTGCCCGACACCACCGCCGAAGCCGGCGCAACGGGGATGCTGGCCGCCTGGGACACCGGCCTTGAGGTCACGGCGGTCTGCTGCGTTAACGACGCGGTGGCGCTGGGAGTGATGTGGGCGCTGCGGGACCGGGGGGTCATAATCCCCGACGCGGTAGCAGTGGTCGGCTACGACGACATTCCCCTGGCCAGGGAATTGGCAGTTCCCTTGAGCTCGGTTCGACAACCCATGCGGGAGATGGGCTGGCGAGCGGCCGACCTGCTGCTCAGTAACCGGCTCGAGCACATCAGTTTCGCCCCCGAACTGGTGATACGGGCCTCCTCCACCTGGCGTCGGTAAACCCACACCTGGTCATCAACGCCCGTGGATCTGCTCGATCGGAGGCTTGTCATAGCGCCTTGGCAGGCAGTGGAAATACGAAACCGGCCGGGGTCCCCCGAGACAGCAGCGCTGTCTCTGCCCGGCCGGAATCCGAAATGTCGTCTTGGTATCAGGCCTGCTTGCGGTAGAGCGGAGTCCCGCCGTTCGGATCGTCACGGTCGACAGTGACCAGAGCCGCGACCGAGGGCATCTCGGCGGTGCCCCAGACTTCGGCCTCGTTCAGGTCATCCGACAGCCGACGGACCCGACGCGGCAAGGTGAGCACCTCGGCCGCATGCGCGACCTCGGTCTCGCTGACTTCGGGAACCATCTCCGGCTCCAGCTCGGGTGTCGCCTGGGTGATCCGGGCCAGGAGCTCGTCCCGCTCGGCTGTGAGAGCCGCGGCACCGCCGCGCAGGCTCGACACCAGCTGCTGCTGCCCGGCCAGCTCCTGGCGCGCCTCTACCAGGTCGGCGCGGGTGTCAGCCAGATCACCGGCCAACTGGACGTTACGGTTACGCAGCAACGACGTCACCAGCTCATAGCCGGTACGCTGCGCGGACAGCTCCTCGTGATACCGCTCGTGCATCACCATGAGCCGGGCATGATAGGCCAGCTTGGAAGTCTGGAATTCTCGCCAACTGAAGTACAGGGCCACTGCTGCCCCGACCAGCAGGGCAGCGATTCCAAGCCGCCCCACCCAGGGCGCGAACGGGAAGCAGACAATCCCGACTCCACCTCCGATCCCCGCCGCGAACTGGGCGATCCGGAAGTTTCGACTGAGCTGGGCACTACGTGTGGGGGAAGTCACCCGCTCAGGCTACGCGCTCATCGCCATCATCCCTGACAGCGCCTGCGCGTGTCGCGATCCAAAGATCATCGTTTTTGCGAGGACAGTCTCATTTTTCGGGCTTCCTGCAGGAACTGTCGGACAGCCCCGTTCCTCTGGTCCACAGATCGGATTCCGTACCCAGCACCATCGGACGCCGCGGTATCAGCTGGGGTCCTCATTGAGGTCTGAGTCGGGTGGTCGGGGCGCGCGGCAGGCCCGTTCCGTGAACCAGCCGGCCACCACGACCGCTGCTGCGGCTACCGCTGACAGCAGGCTACGGATCACCCGCTCCCGCGGGGCAGCAGCCTCGAAGCGGGGCAGGAAGAAGAGCGCGCAGGTGAGATAGCCGCCAACTAGCAGGGAACCGCCAACCAGCATCGCCCGGGCGACAGCGAGGGTGACCACCGAGGCCTGCGGCTCGGCAGGACGACGGTTGACATGATTGCGAACATGCGTGGCCCGGGCCATCACCCCGCCCCCGGCCGCGGCTGCCAGCAGCAGCGCCGGAGTGGTCCACGGGATCTGCGGGACCGCGAGGGAGAACGCCGTCAGCGCAGTAAGGGCGACAAAAGTCACGGCCCCGCCTACCACCAGGCAGGCGATCAGGCTTCGCAGCCGGGTCGGAGTCAGACTCGGCTCAGCCATCGCCCCGCAACCTCAGATCGGGCCGGGACCGGACCCCACCGGGGCTGACCTGGGCCAGGTGCTCGACGACTGGTCGGTCGGCGACCTGGAATGTCGGATCAACATCAGCCCACGGCACCAGCACAAAACCACGTTCCACGGCCCGTGGATGCGGCACGATCAACTCATCGCTGCGGATCTCGGTCGTCCCATGGGCGAGCAGATCCACATCCAGAGTGCGCGGGCCGTTAGGTTCGGCCCGGACCCGGCCTGCCTGCTGCTCTAACCGCTGCCCCAGCCGCAGCAGCGACCATGGATCCAGGTTGGTGACCCCGACCACTACGGCGTTCAGGTAGTCCGGTTGCTCGACCCCGCCGACCGGATCGGTCTCGTACACGCCCGACAGCCGCAGGTCGCTGATCCCCGCGGCACGCAGCCCGTCGACAGCCCGCTGCAGGTGGCCGAGCCGGTCCCCCAGATTGCTGCCCAGCGCGATCGCGACCCGGGTAGTCATCGGCAGCGCCGTCGTACGGTGACCGCGACGTCCGTACAACCGGAGTCGACCGCGGCCCGGGGTTTGTGGATCCGGACCTCGACCGCGGCCGTACCGGGCAGCCGCAGCAGGACCTGACACAGGTACCCCCCCAGCGTCTCCAGGAGCCGGAACGAGGTTTGCGCGACCTGGTCGGCAATGATCTGGCCCACCTCGACGTAGCTGACGGTGGCGTCGAGCTGGTCAGCCCGATCCCGGACCGGGTCCAGCCAGACGGTGACGTCGACGGTGAAGTCCTGGGCAGTAGTCTGCTCATCGTCCCAGACCCCGTGACAACCGCGAGCCGCCACCTGGACCAGGTCGATCCGGTCGAGGTGGTCCAGGTCGGCTCGGGCCACCGGCTCCAGATTCATGGCTGCCCCCGAAGCCGTTCAGCGACCGCCACCGCAGCCAGATGGTCGGTGACAGTGTGGGTCCGGACCGCCCAGACCCCCCGGCCGGCCAGCCAGGCGGTCACCGCCGCCGAGGCGGCGTCACGCTGCGGCGGTTGCGCGCCGGCGCTGACATCAGCCAGGAACCGTTTCCGGGAGACCCCCCACAGCATCGGCAGCCCGATCGTTTGGAACTGCTCAGCGGCACGGACCAGCGCCCAATTCTGGTCGGAGTCCTTGCTAAAGCCGATCCCCGGGTCGAGCATGATCCGTTCCGGATCGATTCGAGCCTGGACTGCGGCCTTGACCCGGTCCAACAGCTCGGCGCGAACCTCGGCCACCACATCCTGGTAGTGGGCGGCCTGGTCCATCTGCCGGGAATGGGTCCGCCAATGCATGGCGATGTAGCCGCAGCCCAGCCGAGCGACGGTCGCCAGCATCCGCGGGTCAGCCAGGCCACCGGAGACATCGTTGACGATTACCGCTCCGGCCTCGACACAGCACTGCGCGACCTCAGCCCGCATCGTGTCGATGCTGACCGCCACCGCCTGGCTGGCGAGGGCGGACACCACCGGTAGGACCCGGTCCAGCTCCTCATCGGCGCTGACCCGGTCCGCGCCGGGGCGGGTCGACTCGCCGCCGACGTCGACGATTGCAGCGCCTTCGGCGGCTAAACGCAACCCGTGGGCGATCGCGGATCCGGGGTCGGCGTGGTCACCGCCGTCACTGAAGGAATCCGGGGTGACGTTGACGATCCCCATCACCCGGGTCGGGGCCGGGGTTAGCAGGGCCGAGATCATGACCGGTTCCCCCGGATCAGGCCCATCGCCTCGGCACGGGTAGCCGGGTCGTGGAGGCTGCCGCGGACCGCGGAGGTGATGGTCATCGAACCTGGTTTCCGGACCCCGCGTATGGTCAGACACATGTGCTCGGCCTCGATCACCACGATCACCCCCAGCGGGTGCAGCCTGTGGACTAAGGCGTCGGCGACCTGGCTGGTAAGCCGCTCCTGGACCTGGAGCCGGCGGGCGTACCCGTCGATCAGCCGGGCCAGCTTCGACAAACCCGTCACCCGCTGATCGGGGATATAGCCGATATGAGCCCGGCCGAAAAAGGGCAACAGGTGATGCTCGCAAATCGAATAGACCTCAATGTCGCGTACCAGCACCAGTTCGGAATGGTCGATGTCGAAGGTCTTATCGAGGACCCGCCCCGGATCAGTCCTGTTACCCGCCAGCATCTCCGCGAAGGCCCGGGCCACCCGGGCCGGGGTCTCCCGTAACCCGTCCCGGTCAGGGTCCTCGCCGACGCCGACCAACAGCTCTCGTACCGCCGCCTCGACGCGGGCCTCATCGAAAGCCTCCACCTCAGGCTCCGGGGTCAGAATCCCGGGGCTGGTCTGGGGACTGCCCCGGCTGCCACTGCGGCGGCGCCCAGCCGCTGGTCGGGGTGGTATCGGTCCACTGCGTACCAGGACGCCAGCCGAGCGGCACCTGCGGCTGCGCTTCGCCGCTTTGACTGGTCGGCGGCTGGCCGGGCTGCAGGCTCGTGGCCGGCGCAGCCCCAGCAGGTTCCAGTTCACCGGTGGGACGCGGCGGCGGGGTCACCGGCGGCACATCGGATGGCTTGCGCAATTCGGAGCCGGTCCAGGCCGGCCGCTTCTCGCGGCGCTTCAAGGCCTGGAAAATCTGGGCTACCTGCTCCTTGTCCAGGGTCTCTTGCACCAGCAATTGGCGGACCAATTCGTCGAGCACGGCCCGGTTCTCCTGCAGAACGTCAAAGGCCTCCTGGTGGGCAGTCGCGATCAGCTGCGAGACCTCCTCGTCAATGATCGCGGCGGTTCGTTCGGAGAAACCGCGCCCCTGACCCATCTCCATGCCGACAAACGGCTCCCGGTCATCGCTGCCAAGCCGGACCGCGCCCAGCCGCTCGGTCATCCCGTACTGGGTGACCATTGCCCGAGCCACCTTGGTGGCCTTCTCGATGTCGTTGCTGGCGCCGGTGGTCGGGTCGTGGAAGATCATCTCTTCGGCGGCTCGCCCGCCCAGCAGGTACGCAAGCTGGTCGAGCAATTCGCCGCGGGTCTGGCTGTACTTGTCCTGGTCCGGCAGCACCATCGTGTAACCAAGCGCCTTGCCGCGGGGCAAGATGGTGACCTTCTGCACCGGGTCGGTGCCCGGCATCGCCGCCGCCACCAACGCATGCCCGCCCTCGTGGTAAGCGGTGATCAGCAACTCGTCCGAACTCATCAGCCGAGTCCGGCGCTGCGGCCCGGCGATCACCCGGTCGATGGCTTCGTCCAAGGCTTCGTCCGTGATCAGCTGCCGGTTCGACCGGGCCGTCAACAGGGCCGCCTCATTCAGCACATTGGCCAGATCGGCCCCGGTGAAGCCTGGGGTACGGCGGGCGATCGCGGCCAGGTCCACCCCCGCTGCCATCGGCTTGCCGGTGGCGTGGACCCGGAGAATCCGCTCCCGCCCGGCCAAGTCCGGCGCGTCGACCGCGATCTGGCGATCGAAGCGGCCGGGTCGCAGCAGCGCCGGGTCCAACACGTCGGGACGGTTAGTCGCGGCGATCAGGATCACCCCGCCGCGGACATCGAAGCCGTCCATCTCGACCAGCAGCTGGTTCAGGGTCTGCTCACGCTCGTCATGGCCACCGCCCATACCCGCGCCGCGGTGCCGCCCGACCGCGTCGATCTCGTCGATAAAGACGATCGCCGGGGCCGAATCCTTCGCCTGCTCGAAGAGGTCCCGGACCCGGGAAGCGCCGACACCGACGAACATCTCGACGAAGTCCGAGCCGGAGATCGAGAAGAACGGCACCCCGGCCTCGCCGGCGACAGCCCTCGCCAGCAGGGTTTTCCCGGTACCGGGAGGCCCGTACAGCAGCACCCCCTTGGGGATCTTGGCGCCGACCGCCCGAAACTTGGCCGGCTCAGCGAGAAATTCCTTGATCTCCTGTAACTCTTCGATCGCCTCGTCGACCCCGGCCACGTCAGCGAAGGTGGTCTTCGGGGTGTCCTTGCTGGCGACTTTGGCCCGCGACTTGCCGAACTGCATCACCCGCGAGCCGCCACCCTGCAGCGAATGCATCAAGAAGAAGAAGACCACCCCGATCAGCAGGAACGGGATGATGGTGGCCAGAAACGAGCCCCAGAAACCAGGAGTCGGGTTGACACCCTTCCAAGATTCCAGGCTGCCATCGCTCACCCGCTGGTTGAGCCGTGCCGTGAGCTCGTCGACCTGGCGACCAACCCAGACCGCCTTGATCTTGGTCTTGCGGTCGTCGGCTTTTTCGATCTCGATCGTCTGCTCGCCGGCGGTGAGGATGACCTCCTTGAGCTTGTCGTTGCCGTTGATCACCGCGACCGCCTCAGAGGTCGGGACCTCCTTGTAGGTCGCATTCCCGGTCAGCTGAAAGACCAGGTACAAAGCGAACAGCGCCAACAGGATCCACACCAGCGGTCCGCGGAAGAGTCGTTGCAGCGTAGTCATGCCTGCCTAGAGGTCGTACGGTAAGCATCCGAACTTTACCAGCGCAGCCTAATCGTCGACCCGGCTATGACGCCGCTGGTCACAGACAGGTACCGCGGCAGGCAGATCCCGGGCATCAGGTGTAGACGTGGGGGGCGAGGGTGCCCAGTCCGGTCAGGTTGCGGTACCTGCCGGCATAGTCCAGCCCGTAGCCGACCACGAATTCGTTAGGGATGTCGAAGCCCACATACTTCACGTCGACGCTGTTGCGGGCCGCTTCCAGCTTGCGGAACATCGCCATCACCTCCAGCGAGGCGGGCTGACGCGAACGTAGGTTCTCCAACAAGTAGGCCAGGGTCAGGCCAGTGTCGACGATGTCCTCGACCACCAGCACGTGGCGACCCAGCAGGTTCGTGTTCAAGTCTTTAAGGATCCGGACCACGCCGGAGGATGTGGTTCCCGAGCCGTACGAGGAGATCGCCATCCAGTCCATCTCACAGTGGATCGACAGCGCCCGGGACAGGTCCGCCATCACCATCACCGCGCCATTCAGGACCCCGACCAGGAGCGGGTCCCGGCCCTGGTAGTCGGCATCGATCTGGGCTGCCAGCTCGGTCAACCGATCATCCAGCTGGCTCTTGGTGTACAGCACCCGGGCCAGGTCGTCAGACACGTCACGCAGGTCCACGGCGATCACCCTAATCCACATCGCCGGCGCCTCCCGGTACCGCGCGCGGGGCAGCTGGGATCACGGCCAGGGTGGCTCCCGTACGGACCACCCGCAGCCCGGGTACATCGACGCCGCTCTGACCGTGCCAATCGGTGACCAAGGCTTCCACCCGGCGCAGCTGCTGGCCGCAGATATCATCCCCGCCTTCGCGACGCAGCCAGGTCAACAGCGCCCGACGCCGCAGCGCCGGATGAGCCGCCGCCAGCGGCGCCACATGCAGGTGGTCGCGGTGGTCGCTGCCAGCGTCGAGCAGGACTTGGGCGGCAAGGCTGTCCAACAGATCAGCGTCGTCACGGCAAAGCTCGCCAGTACGGGCCAGCGCGGCCACTATCCCGGGACCCAGGTCACGCTCCAGCAGCGGCAACAGGCGCCGGGCCCGGACCCGCAGGTAGCGCGGGTCGTCGTTGTGGGGGTCGCGCCACCAGTCCAGGCCCTGCTCGGTACAAGCGGTCTCGGTGTCGGCCCGCGAGACCGACAGCAACGGCCGCCATAGCCGCCCCTGCCGAACCCCGATCCCGGCCATCGACCGGGTCCCGGAGCCGCGGGCCAGGCCCAGCAGCACGGTCTCGGCCTGGTCGTCACGGGTGTGCCCCAGCAGCACGCACGCGTCTCGATCGGCCAGCAAAGCCCGGTGCCGGGCGACCCGGGCCGCAGCCTCGGGGCCGTCCCCGCTGGCGGTCACGTTCACCGGCACCACCTCTGCGGCCAGGCCCAGGCGACGGGCCTGGGCGGCGGCCGTACCGGCCGCCCGCGCCGATTCCTCCTGGAGCTGATGGTCCACCACGACGGCCCGGGCCGGGACCGGCAGCCGCCCGCGCCGTACCAGCCAGGCGACCGCCGCGGTCAGCGCCAGCGAGTCCGCGCCGCCGGACAAACCGACCACGACCGAGCCGGCCGGGCGTCGTGGCCGGTTCCGGCCGGCGGGCAGCGGCCCGGCCAGCGCCGCCTCCACGGTGGTCTGGACCGCGCGCAGGACCCGCGCGGAAGCCGGCCCCAATTCCCGTCGGGCCATCAGCAGACCCGGGCCAGCCACCGCTCGGGGTTGTGGATCTCATCCGATGACGGCAGCAGCTCGACGGCGTCGAAGGCTCGGTTCAGTCCCGCTAGACCGGCCCGGTCGACCACCTGGCGGCAGAAGTCGGCCCCGTCGCGGTACTGGACGTACTTCTGGTCGAGACCTGACACCCGTTGCCACAGGGCGTTCAGGCCGCTCGCCTCCCGGCGGTGCTGAAAACGAGCCCGGATCGCCCGGATCCCGGGGATCTGCCCGGCCCGGTCCATCATCAGGTCGGCATGCCCCTCCAGCAGGCTCATCACCGCGATGCCGCGGGCCAACAGGTCCTGCCCCCGCGGGCTGAACATCCCCAACAGCCCGGAGCGGGTATCGCCGAACAGCCAGCTACGCAGCGAAGTCTCCTCCTGCCAGACCTCGGCCAGTAGCTGGTACAGATGATCAGCCAGCCAGGGGGCGTGACCGAATTGGTAGCGGTGGGTCACCTCGTGCAGGCAAACCCAGAGCCGGAAGGCGGCCGGATCGGCCTGCGCCTGCTGCCCCACCTCGGCCACATTCGGCGCCACCAGCAGCAGCCGCGGCGGATCCGCGAACGGGTCGAACTGCCCCAGCACCTGCCTGCCGACCCAGGCGAACAAGGCAGCCACCTGGACCGCATTCGCGGCACCGCTCAGCCGCCGCACCACCGAGGCCCGCTGGCGGTACGGGGCCAGCAGTCCCGCAGCCAAGTCGATATTCCACCGGACCAGGGTCGGCCGGTCCACCACGTACGGCTCGGCCGCCGGTGGTGCGCTCAGCCCGGTGGCCTCGGCGATGATCGGCTCCGCCTTCGCCGCGGCCTGCCGCAGCCCTTCGACGGTCTGTCTGATCTGTTCCGCCGGCAGATCCGGGCCCGCCGGCAGCAGACCGGACCCGATCCGGGCGGCCAGGTCCCATTCGACAGTCGGGATCGGATGAGCCCCGCCGGGGGCCGTGCGGTTCGTCGACGCATGCTGTTGCCGGGCTGGGCGCTGGTCGTTCATCGGCACCCACACGATGTTACGGTGGCGGAGACCCGTTCGAGCCAGTCCCGGGCCGCCAGGTCCTGGTTCGGGGCCACGTCGTTAGTCATCAGGGCGAAGGCGAGGACTTTGCCGTCGATGGTGGTGGTGAACCCGGCCAGGGTGTGGATCCCGGTCAGGGTGCCGGTCTTGGCCCGGACCACCCCCCGAGCTGCGCCCTCGGTGGTCGGGTCGTCGAAGCGAGAGTGGAGAGTCCCCTCAGCGGCCGCGGTTGGCAATCCGGCCAACAGCGCCCGGTAGTGGGGGTCGGTTAAGCCTTTGACCACCGAGGCGGCCAGCACTGTCGCTGTCGCCAGGTTGGCACGAGACAGCCCGGAGCCGTCGTCCATCCGCATCCCGTCGTGCCACAGGCCCAGCTCGCGCAGCCTGGCAGGGACCGCGGCCTGGGCCTCGGTGATGCTGCCGGCCTTGCCGGCCGCAATCGCCACGTGCCGGAACAGCACCTCGGTGGCGTCGTTGTCGGAATGCAGCAGCAGCTCCTGAACGATGAGTTCCAGCGGCAACGAGCGGACCTCGGCTAGGCGGGTCGCTCCTGGGGGCGCCTTCGCGGGGGCGACACCGGTGACGCTGATTCCGCGGCTCTTGAGCTGCTCGGCGAAGACCTTGGCGGCATCAGCCGAGGGGGTGATGCTGTGGATCTGCCCGACCACGCCCCGGTCCACCCACAGGGCCGAGGTCGGGGTCGCGAACTGCGCGTACCCCGGCAGCCAGGCCGGGTTCCAACCGGGACCAGTGAACAGGCTGTCGTCGTAACCGAGACTGACCGTCGTAGTGCCGGCGACGGTGAGGGCCTGGGCGGTCTGCTGCGCCAAGTCCGCGATCGAGGCCCGGCTGGGGTAGGTGTCGGGCCCCGTCCCGCGCAGGTACGGGTCACCGCCACCCACCAGGATCACCTGGCCGGGTTGGGCGCTGACCGCGGTGGTGGTGAATCGGTGGTCGGGGCCGAGGGCCGCCAACGCTGCCGCCGAAGTCAGTAGTTTCAGCGTCGAGGCCGGGGCCAGCGCCACGTCGGCCGCCTCCCCGGTCACGGCCTGCCCGGTGGCCGGGTCGGTCACGGCGACCGAGACCCGACCCAGCCCGGCCCGCGGGACCGCCTGGATCCGGCCCAGCAGACCGGCCCCGGCCGGGGCCGGGGCTGGGGCCCGGCTGGCCGCGTACCGCGTCGGCTGCCGCGGGGTCGGGGTAGGCGTCCCCGATGGGTCGAAGAGCGCCGGGTCAATGGTCGGGCTACCCCCGTCGATCCACAGCCCGCTGGCGTACAACGCAGGCCGCCCGCCCCAGACCACACCAGCCCCGAGGACCGCCAGGACCAGCAGCAGGATCAGCAGACGGCGCAGCTCTCGTGGCACGAACCCCTCCCGGCGGCTATGGTGCGATATGTCCAAAAGGACATGATAAGGATCGACCGACGAATGGGGCGAGCGTGGATTTCCGGGAACTGCACTTCGAGAAGTCGGAGGGACTGCGCTTCGACGTGACCATCGAGATCCCTCGCGGCTCGAAGAACAAGTACGAACTCGATCACACGACCGGCCGGATCCGCCTCGACCGGACCCTGTTCACCTCGACTCAATACCCTTCTGACTACGGCTTTATCGAGGGAACCCTGGGGCAGGACGGGGACCCGCTGGATGCGTTGGTGCTGGTGCCCGAGCCCACCTTCCCCGGTGCCCTGGTCGAATGCCGGGCGATCGGTATGTTCCGGATGACCGACGAGATGGGCGGCGATGACAAAGTCATCTGCGTGCCCACGGCCGACACCCGGCAGGGCCATCTGCGCGACATCGGCGACATCCCGGAGTACCAGCTGCTGGAGATCCAGCACTTCTTCACCGTTTACAAGGATCTGGAGCCGGGCAAGTCGGTCGAGGGCGCGACCTGGACCGGCCGGGCCGCCGCCGAGGATGAGATCCGGGCCTCGTTCGAACGGGCCAAAGGCACCCACTACGAGGCGCACCACGTGAACCTGGCCTGAGCAGCCCCGCGGCCGGCGGGCAGTGCAAGACTGCGCCGGTGAGTTACCTGTTGCTGCTGGCGCCGGCCGCTAACCATGTCTACGCCCAGGAGACACCACGGCTGGCGGCTGCCGAACTAGCCGTCACCGCCGGGGTCGAGGTGGCGCCGGTCAGCATCGCCGGGGTCGACTATCTGCGTCTCGACCAGGCCGATGTGGCGATCGTGGCTGCCCAGTCGGCCCGGTTGGCGCTGTTCCAGGAGGAGGATGGGCTGCTACGCCCGGTGAAGTTACCCACCGTAGAGCTGCTGGACTCAGACCTGGTCACCATCCCCAAATATCCGGGTAAGACCAACGAGCGGTTCACCCGGCTGCTGCTCAACGTCACCTTGTCGCAAGTCCAGACCCGTTCCCCGCGCCGGACTGTGCTGGACCCGCTGTGTGGCCGCGGCACTACCCTCACTACGGCCTGGCGCCTGGGACTGGACGCAGCCGGGGTGGAGTCCGACCCGAAGGCGGTCGAGGCCTTTGCCGCGTACCTGAAAACCTGGCTGCGTCGCAAACGGATGAAGCACACGGTCAGCGTCTGCCCCGTCCGCCGCGACGGCCGCAACCTCGGGCGCCGTTGTGACGCCGACGTCAGCACCGCTGCGGGCCGGCTGCGGCTCGGGGTGTTCACCGGGGACACCCGGGAGTCGGCGCGGCTGTGGGGTCGGCGCCGTTTCGACGCGATCGTCACCGATGCCCCGTACGGGGTGGTCCACGGCTCGCACAGCGACGTCCGGGGGCTGTCCGGCAAGGACCGCTCGGCGGCCCGGCTGCTGACCGAAGCGATCCCGGTCTGGTCTGGCCAGCTCAAACCGTACGGGGCCCTCGGGCTGTCGTGGAATACCCACGCGATGGCCCGCGAACAGCTGCTGACCGTGATCACCGAAGCCGGCCTGACCCCACTCGACGACGGCCCCTGGCGCCGTTTCGGGCACCGGGTGGACTCGTCGATCCACCGTGACCTGGTGGTGGCGGTGAAACCGGGAACCTGACGCCCGGGTCGCTACCCCTCCTGCTGGAAACGGATCTGCCAGGGGCCGTGGTCACGCTGCCACAGGGATGAGCAGAGCCGCTGCTCGCCCTGTCGGTGGACCCGGTAGCGCAGCTGGACCAGGTCCGGGCCGAGCTGGCTAAAACCAATCACCTGGATCGTGGCCGTGCCCGGCAGTACGGCTGCCCGGGCCAGCAGCGATCCGCGGGTCCGGATCTGACCGTTGGCCTCGAAAGCGACATAGTCGGGATGCAGCAGTTCGGCCAGCCGTCCCCGGTCAAGCAGGGTGGCCTCGTCCAGCAGTTCGGTCTGGAGGGCCACCACTGCCAATTCGGGGCTGGTCTCGGGCGCCGGCCACAGCCCGGAGACCCGGCTTACCGGGTCAGGTTCGGTCGCCGGGGCCGCAGCCGGCAGCGATGCGTGGGCGGCCGGGTCACCAAAGCCAGGCCCGGCGTTGACCGGGCGCCCGTCTCGGAAGGCGGTGGCCGCGGCCCGCGCCACAGCATCCGCCTGCTCGTTGAGGTAGTGGCCAGCATGGCCTTTCACCCATTGGAAGGTTACCTGGCGCCCGGCCAGTTCGGCGTCGAGCTGGCGGACCAGGTCCAGGTTGAGCACCGGTTTGCCGTCGGCCTTGCGCCAGCCTCGACGTTTCCAGCCGGGGATCCACGCGGTGGCGACCTTCACCACGTACTGGGAATCACAGAGAACGGTCAGCGGTTCACCGCTGACCCGGGTCTGCTGCAGCAGGTTGATCACCGCCATCAATTCGCCCATGTTGTTAGTACCGACCGCCCAGCCGCCGGCTGCCCAGCGAGACTCGTCGATATACCAGCCCCAACCGGCCGGGCCCGGGTTCGACAGCGACGACCCGTCTGCGGCGGCGACGATCACTTCACGTACACCGTTGCGTTGTTGCCGCCGGTGCACACCGTATGGATGGTCTTCGTGCAACTCATGGTGTAGTCCTTCCCGGTGACCGGCGACTTCGCGTTGACCTGGAAGGAGCCGGAGGATCCCTCCGGGATAGCGGCCGCGACATTAGCAGCGAATTCGCAGCTGGTATTGGCGCCGACCGCGATCGTGTCAGAGCCGCTGCACATGGTGGCGCCGGCCGGGGGGAAGGCGTCACTGGCGGACGAGCTTGGCGAGGCGGATGCGCTCTCGGATGTCGATACGGACGGGGACGCAGACGCAGTCACACTCGACGGGCGGGGCGGGGCCGATGACGAGAAGACCGAGGCTGACGGCTGCGGCGGCGGAGTGCTCGGCGCCGGGCGAGGCGGCTGGGAATTGGCGACGATCACGATCACGCCGATCACCCCGCCGACCAATACCAAGGTCAGCAGGGCAGCCAGGATCAAGAAACCATTCCCCCGTTTCTGGGTCGGGGGCAGCGGCAGGAATTCGGTGGGCGCCGGCGGTCGTTCCGACGGCAGCAGATCAGCCTCCGGGGTGCCCGCGGCGAGCGGCTGCCAGGACTGGGGGGTCGCCGCCGGGTCAGCTGCCCACGGTGGGCGCACCTTGGTGTCCTCCGAGTCTGTCGACTCGGAGGAGGGGGCGTCTCGGAATAGGTTGTCGGGCATGGCCGGGGGCCGAACCCCGGCATCCCAAGGGGGCGCTGCAGCCTTGACGGAGGTGGACACCCCGCAGGAGGTGCAGAACAGGGCATCCTCGGGGAGTCGGACGCCGCAGCTCTGGCAGATCATGGCCGCTCAGTGTAGTGACTGAGGCGTCTGCCCGGGTCATTCCCCACGGTCTGGACCGGCGGTTGGTCGACACTCACCAGCTGCCACCACCACCGCCGCCGATACCACCGCCACCACCGCCGGAGAAACCGGCGCTGGAGAAACCGGAGTCGCCAACGGAGCCGACCGAGGCGGCCTGCAGAGCAGTGGCGGCGCTCTCGTTGAAACCGGTCAGGCTGGACATCATCGAGTCCAGGGAGTCGGTGAAGGTGAATCCGGAGCCGTCGCCGAAGGTGTACGGGTTGCTGTACCAGCTCGGCTGGGGCAGATCCACGCCTCGGGCAGCGAGTTCCCGGAACACCGCAGCCCAGTGGGCGGCGCAGCCGAAGGCGATGGCGTACGGCAGGTAGCGCGAGAAGATGTCCTGGCCCTCCTCCCAGCGGATCTGGTCAGCCTCGGCGGTCATCAGGTACTGCCGAAAACCCAGGGACTGAAGGTAGGCGGCGGTGCCGTCTGCGGTACGCGGACTCGCGTGCTGGTAATAGATCATCGCCCCGGCCGCGAAAACCCCGACCGGCACCGCTGGCCATACCCCCAAGCCCATCGGCATCCAGATCGCCAGGAGGCCTGCCGCGACCCCCGCCAGCACCATGATCACCAGCCACCGGGTGCGGGCCGCAGACGGGTCGCGCACGAAGAAACCGGCCGCAGTAACCGCCCGGTACAGCGCGGCCTGGCCCCTTTTCATCGTCGCCGCGAAACGGCGATCCGACAGCTGGGCGGAGGTGATGACCGAAGTCCTGCCGGGGAACACGTCAGTAAAGATGGCCTTCTCGTGCGGTAGCAGGTTGACCGGATCCGCGGTCCGGACCAGTTGGAAGTTCTTACGGCTCGGGCCGGTCTGCTCGATTCGCAGATAGCCCCGAACTGCCAGGTTGACGATCGTGGCGGTCACATCCTGGGTGTCGGCCCGCTTGTCCAGCAAGGTACCCATCATCCCGGGGCCAACCCCGCTCGGAGGGGTGAATTGGACGGCCACCAGCGGTTTCCCGGCCGGGCCGATCGGGACCTTCGTACCCGGCGCCGGGCGCAGACCAGGGGCCAGTCCCTGGTAGGCCTGATCTCGGCTGCGGCGTCCCTTGACCACGAAGAAGCCGATCGCCGCCACGCTCAGCAGGCCGGTACCGCCGACGGTGAGCGGGGTCACCGGGAACAGCGTCAGCTGCCCATCCGAGGCCTGGCGGGATTCGTAGATCGGCTGGGCGGTGAAGGTACCCGCCGGCCAGCCGGCCACCACCGCCAGCCCCTCGCCGGAGTACAGCATCTTCTGCTGGTAGGAGGCGGTGCTGCCGTCGTGCTGGTGGCTGGTGCAGGGCCTGTCGTACTTCAGTCCCGCCCAACACTGGCTGTGGGAGACCTCGGTCGGTGAGGAGAACTGCACCGAGACATCCGAGATCGGAACCGTGAAACCGGTCCCGATCACATTCCAGAACACCTCGTCCAGCCCGCTGCTGGCCACCTTCGGGTTGACAACCCCGGCCACGGTGTATTCCACAACATACGTATGGCTACCGTGAACGGTCCGATTCGGGCTACCGATACGCAGCGCTAAGGTGCCGGATCGGTGCTCGGTCTTCCACTGCGCCGGGGCCCCGGTCGGTGAGCTGACCTGGCTGATCGTGTAGCGCAGCACCCGCCAGCGGCTGGAGTCGTTGGGAACCTCATATCGGGTGGTGAAGAACACGTACGGGCCATGGTCGTTGCTGCCCGAGAAACGCATGTCAAAGGTCTGAGTCACCTGGATCAGGCCATCGGATCCGATCCTCGCCTGGATTTCCATCCGGGTGATCGGCGCCCCTGCGGCCTGCGCAGCTGGGGCCCCGACCACCAGCCATGCGACCGCGAGCAGGCAGCTCAGCAGGGCAATAACGATCCGTCTCATGTCATGCTCACCACCGCACAAGCTGGCTCGGTCAATGCTGGCTGAGCATAGCTTTCACTTTCGCGGCGATCACAGACCCATCGGCGCGTCCCTGGGTACGGGCGGTAATGGTCTTCATGATCTGGCCCATCTGACGCAGGCTGGCCTGCGGACCGGCCGCGGCCACCGCCTCGACGACAATCTGGTCGATCTCAGCCTCGCTGAGCGCGGCCGGCAGGTAGGCCTCCAGAACCTGGACCTCGGCCAATTCCGCCTCGGCCAGCTCGGGCCGGCCGCCCTGCTGGTACAGCTCGGCTGACTCCTTGCGTTTGCGGACCTCACGGGTCAGCACCGCCTGTTCCTCGTCGCGGCTCAGTTCCCGGGCCTCGGCCGTGGCCACCTGCTCGGTCTGGATCGCCGTCAACGCCGCCCGGATCACCCGGACTTGCAGTGTCTGGCGGGCCTTCATCGCGGTCGTCAGGTCAGCGCGCAACCGGTCCAGCACGTCAGCCATCTCATCCTCCTCTGCCAGCGGTTCATTCTGCCATGGTCGGCCTTCGCCGGGGCTGCCAGCTGCCGGCCGGTCAGGTTATGCGCTTAGGCTGACCTTATGTGGATCGGGTGGGCGTTCGGGGCCGCCCTATGTGCAGGATTGACCGCGGTACTGGCCAAGGCGGGGATTCGGACCACAGATTCGACGGTGGCGACCGCCGTACGTACCCCGGTGGTCCTGGCCGGCGCCTGGCTGATGGTGCTGATCGTCGGTTCCCACCGGCAGCTGGGCCAGATCGACGTACGGAGCCTGCTGCTGCTGGTCGCCTCAGGGCTGGCCACCGGCGCCTCCTGGCTGTGTTATTTCAAGGCCCTCCAGCTAGGCGATGCTTCCAAGGTCGCCCCGATCGACAAGTTGTCCACCGTGATGACGGTCCTGCTGGCGCTGATCCTGCTGGGAGAGCGGCTGAGCCTGGTGGGCTGGATCGGGGTCGTTCTGATCTGCGCGGGCACAGTCTGGATGCTGGAACCTGCCGAGGTACGGGCGCTGCCCCGAGCGCTCACCTCCGCAGGCGGCTGGCTCGGCTACGCCCTCGGCTCGGCCCTATTCGCGGCGCTGACCGCGATCCTGGGCAAGCTCGGGATCGTCGGGGTGGAGTCGAACCTGGGGACCGCAATCCGTACCGGCGTCGTGCTGCTGATGGCCTGGGCGATGGTGGTGATCTGCGGCCGTACCCGCCAGCTGCGGACCATACCCCGCAGGGAACTGGTCCTGGTCCTGGCCTCCGGGGTGGCGACCTGCGCCTCTTGGCTGTGTTTCTACCGGGCGCTGCAGGAAGGCCCGGCCAGCGTCGTGGTGCCGATCGACAAGCTGAGCATCCTCGTCACGGTGGCCTTCTCGGTGCTGATCCTGCGGGAACGGCTGAGCCGGCGCTACCTGGCCGGGCTGGCGCTACTGGTGGCCGGCACCCTCGCCATGGTCTTCTAGGACAACGCAGACGACGTGGTGGTGCCGGCCCTCGGCCTCAGACCCGCCGGCGCCAGATCAGCAGTGCTCCTTGTCAGCGCGCCGTCGACGCGTACGGCTCAGACCCGCCGGCGCCAGATCAGCAGTCCACCGGCGCCCACCAGCCCGACGGCGGCGGCGATCCCACCCAGCCCGATCTCAGAGCCGGTGTCGGCCAGCCGCGGCCTTGCCGGCGTCGGCTTACCGATCCGGGGGTTCGAGGGCTGCGAGCCGGCCGTGATCGTCGGCATCACCGACGGGGTCGCCGGGTCCGGCAGTGCCGGCGCCGGGGTTGAGGACTGCGGGCCAGCCGTGGGTGTCGGCGCCACCGACGGGGTCGCCGGGGGCGCTGGCGTGTACTCGTTGAGGAATTCGACGCTGGCAAGCTGGCCGTTGGCGGTGATCGTCACGGTTTGGGGCGCGACCGGTTTCCAGGTGTGGCCATTGAGGGCCGCCGAGGCGGGATCCTCGCGCACCTCGCAGGTGGTGCCGACCGGCAGCTGAGCCCCGACCCCGACCGGGGTCGCGTCACCGGCGGCCCGCAGCTGGCCGGCTCGGCCATTGCTGCAGGTGTAGTCGAAGGTGAACGTCTTGCCGGCCGCCGCGGCAGCGCCGCTGACCCGCTTCACCACCTGGAAGGTACCGGTGTGCTGGGCGTACACGTTGCTGAACGTGAACGCGGTCGGGGTGGTCCGGCTGGCGATCGTCAGGGTCTGCGGCGGCGCGGCAGTCAGGCTGTAGCCGGGGATCTCGGCCGTGGCGGCATCCTCGGTGACGGTGCAGTCGACGTTCAGCGGGATCTGGACTCCGGCGTTCACCGGAGTCCCGTCACCCGGCGCCTGCACGGTTCCGGTGATCTGACCGCAGGTGTAGCGGAAGGTGTACTGCCGGGCGCGGCCGGCCCCGTTCTCGCCGGATACCGTCTTGGCGACGGTGAAACCGCCGGTGGCCAGGGTGGCGGTGTTGTCCAGCTGCAGGTTGATCAGCTGCCGGTTGACGATCGTGAAGGTGTTGGTGGTAGCTGTGCCGAGGCGCCACTGTGGGGTGGACCATTCGACGCCCTTCACCTGCGGCTGGGCCGCAGCCGGGTCCTCGCTCAAGGTCACCCGGGTGCCGTGCGGCAGTGAGCCGTTCCATGGGGTATTGCCGCCCGGTTTCACCTGGTAGGTAAAGGTTCCCCCGGTACGAGTGGGGTTGAGCGTCCCGGGCGGGGTCCAGCCCGGGTAGGAGTCCACGGTGGTGTTGGCGGGCAGGGTGTAGGTGGCAGTGACGGGGAAGCCGGTGGTGTTCGGGATCTGGGAGGCCCCGGTACCGCCCAGAGTCTTGATGACGCGGAAACCACCGTAGCCCGGCTGGTAGGTGACCTGAATCCCGAAAGACTCGGTCAGCACCCGCTCAGCGCTGGCGACGGCGTCGGTGCCATCGAGCCGGGCGGTGTTGGTGTACCGCACGCCGACTTTCGCTTTCTGCTGGTTACCGTCCGCGTCCACGATCGGGCTGAGGTACGCGATGGAGTAGTTCGCGTCGGCTTGGAAGGGCGCGGTCACCGTGATCTGGGCCGAGCTGCCGGAGACGGTCCGCAGGGCGATCATATGACCGGCCACCAGGCTGCCGCGGCTGCTGGAGGCCACCGGCTGCCGGGTCGCCGGGTCCGTACTCACCACCCGGATCAGGGTGATCTCGGCCGGGATCGCCTGGCCGGGGCCGAGGGCGTCGGTGATCGTGAACGAGGAGATGGAGCCATCGGTCGGGATCGGCGTCAGGCCGGCAGCCACCCGAGCCTGGTTCACGTGGGCGATGTTGAAGGTGATGCTCCAGTTGACCCGCTGGGAGTCCTCGCCCAGGGGGGTGGCGACCTTGGTAAAGGTGGCCGGGGTGAACTGCGGCGTGGCCGCCGGCAGGATTCCCCCGGTGCCAGGCAAGTCAACGGGCACGGGGGTGCCGTTGACCTTCATCGGGACCGTCTCGTCGGTGGTCTGGCGATTGGCGATCAACAGCACCGATCCTGTGCCCCGGAGCAGGGGCGCAGCCGCCCGCTGCCGAACGTATTCCTCGTTGAGGGTGCACGTGACATTGGTGACGCCGGTCCGGCAGGACCCGATTACGACCCCGTTGTAGTTGATCGGGTACTCCTGGTTCGGCGACCGCGAGGAGAAGTAAGGGGAGTACTCGATCTCGAATGAGTCCCCCGACCCGATCGCCGGGTCAGAAGCATCCCAGGCGAACGTCAACTGGGCGACCTCATTCACCCGCATCTGAACCCCCGGCTCCTGGTTGCCGTTGGCGTCTGACTTCACCAGTCCATTCGGCTGGACCCGGATCGCCGGGTTGACCGCCGCGCGGGCCGGTGTCGGCGCGACGAATGTCAACAGGCACAGGGCCAGGCTGCAGAGCAGAATCCCCCAGCGACGCGTTGCGGTGATCGTACCCATGGCTGCCTCTCTGTGATGCCGCTCGCCTGTACGACGCGGACCGCGTCGCGCTCCCATGACCCCCAGGCTTGACTGCGGCGGGCAGCCTACAACAGGACTTCGACAGCGGCAACCATAATTCAGAGATCTCTCATCAGAGCCTGTCAAAGAGGCTTAGGACGGGATGGTCCGCGCCGAGATCCGCCTCACCCACAAGTACAGCCCGAGCACCAGCCCGGCGAACAGCAGTACCCCGATCAGCTCGCCCCAGCTCGCAAAGCCCGGGCCGACCACGGCCAGCGGAGAGTCTTGCCCGGTAGCGGCCACGACCCCGGCGAAGGCCACCCCAAACAGGCTCTCCCCCACGATCAGGCCGGTCGCAGCCAAAGTGCCGAGCCGCCTGCTGCGTTCTGGGTTCTCGGTCTTGGCGGCGGACCGGTCGTACGCCAGCCCGGCCAGCGCCCCCAGCGGGATCACCAGGGTAAGACTCATCGGCAGGTACATGCCCATTCCGACCGCCAGCGGCGGCAGGTGCATCCGGTTGTGAGTGACCCGACCCAGCACCTCGTCGACCGCAACCACGCCGGCCCCGATCAAGGCCCCCAGGCCGAGTAGCCCCCAGTTCAAGTCACCGCCGAAGACCCCCTTGGCCAGCGACGACAGCAGCGCCGCCTGGGGCGCGGCGAGGGCGTTCTCGGTGGCGTTCGGCGCCCCAGCAAAACCGAAGCTGGTGTTCAGCAGTTGCAGCACCGGCGGGATGACCAATGATCCGAAGACCACGCCAATCACCAGCGCCACCTGCTGTTTCCACGGGGTAGCGTTGACCAGCTGCCCGGTCTTGAGATCTTGCAGGTTGTCGTTGGAGATCGTGGCCACGCCGAAGACCACGGCCGCAGTGAACAGCGTGTACGCGATCAGGGCGTCACCCTCGCCAGGATTCTGAGCGCCGTGGACCAGCTTGATCAGCCCGGCGGCGGTGATCACGATCAGGATCCCGACTCCGGAGATGGGGCTGTTAGAGGCGCCGATCAGGCCGGCCATGTAGCCGCAGACCCCGGCCACGGCGAGGCCGATCAAAAGGACGAAGACAATGCTGGCGATGATCATCGCGGTGGTGTTGTGGGAAATCGCGGTACTGCGGAGGAAACGCCACAGCAGCAGCCCGATCGGCACCATCGAGACCAGGATCACCCCGCCCACGATCCGCATCGACAGGTCTCGTTCTGCCACCGGGACCTGGCCCTGGCGACGGGCCCGAGTCGAGACCACGGCCTCCTTGATGCCCCGGGCGATCGGGACGGCGATCTTGGCGAGGGTCCAGACCGCAGCCACCGCCATCGCGCCAGCGCCAACGAACCGGACGTCCGTACTGAAGATCTTCCAGACCGCGGAGGTAATCTCGCCGTCCGGCAGCCGCCCGGCGGTACGGATCGGCAGCAGCACCGCGAACGAGATCAGCAGGCCGACGATCATCGCAATCCCGACGGTGATCCCCACCAGGTGCCCGACCCCGATGAGGGCCATTGAGAGGCTGGCGCTGACCACGCTGCCACCGGCACCGGTCCGGAAGGCCCGCTCCAGCGACCCGGCTGCCAGCTTCAGCGCCGACAGCAGTGAGAAGCCGGCCGCGGCCAAGGCACCGCCGATGATCACCAGCAGGCCGCGCCGGTTCTCCTCAGCGCCCTCGGAGCTGTCACCGACCTTCAGCACCTCGGCGGCGGCGACCCCTTCCGGGAAGGGCAGGTCAGATCCGGTCACCAAGGCCCGACGCAGCGGGATTGAGTACATCACGCCGAGGATCCCGCCCAGGGCGGTGACCAGCACGGTCTGCCAGTACGGGAATCCGGCCCACCAGCCGATCATCACCAGTCCCGGCAGCACAAAGATGATCGCCGAAAGGGTCCCGGCGGCTGAGGCAATCGTCTGGACGATATTGTTCTCAATCACGGTGTGGTCACGGAAATATCGCAGGATCGCCATCGAGATCACCGCGGCCGGAATCGAGGTCGCGAAGGTAAGGCCGACCTTGAGACCCAGGTAGACATTCGCAGCAGTGAAAAGCAGCGTAATCAGGCCGCCGATGATGACGCCGCGAATCGTCAGTTCGCGGACACCGGTCTGCGGTGTGGGGTGAGCGGACATGCTGCTCCTTCGCCGGGCTGGTGGCCCATCCGTCCTTCAGGAATGGGGCACACCCTACGCCCACCGGTCAGCGGCCTGGCCTGGCGGCCGGGTGACAGTTCAGATGCTGCGCAACTGTCCGGTAGCCGCTTGCAGCCCGAGGCTGGCTACCGCTACCAGCACCCAGAGCGCCCCGCCTAGCGCCAACGGCCGCCAGCCGGCCTGCCGGATCTGGCTGAAGGAACTCGACATGCCGACCGCGGCCATCGCGACGGTAGTGCCGATATGCGCCAGCAGGGTCAGCGTCGGCGCCCAGGCGGCTGGGATCACTGCGACCGTACGGGCCGCGGCAGCGAGCACGAAGAGCACCAGAAAGGCCGGCACCAGCCGCCACCACCGGGCCGGCTGCTGCCCAGACAACTGACGGCCGTGCCACCGCTGGAAGAGGGCCAGCGGGACGATCATCAGGGTCCGGGTAAGTTTCACCACGACCGCGTACCCGGTCGCGCCGGCGGCCAGCGCCCCGGCGGCGAGCAGCTGGTCGTACGAGGTAGCAGCAGCCACGACCGACGAAGTGTCGTTGACTGCGGTCCCGGCCCACAGCCCGAATGAGCCGGCGTCCAGGTGCATCAGCTGCCCCAGGAACGGGAAGATCACCGCGGCGAGCACGTTGTACAGCACGATCACCCCGATCGAGACGGCCACCGCCGAGCTCGGGGCCGCCATTACCTGGCTCATGGTGGCGATCGCGGAGGCCCCGCAGATCGAGGTGCCGTAGGTGACCAGACCACCGGTATCCCGGTCCACCTTGAGCAGCCGAGCCAGCGGCAGCCCGACCCCGACCGACAACAGAATCGTGCCCAGCATCACCGGCAGCCCGGCCCACCCGACCTGCGCCACCCGGACCAGCGACATCCCAGCCCCCAAGAGCACGATCGATGCCTGGAGGACCTTCTTAGAGCAGAAAATCACCCCGGGCATCCAACCGGGCCGCTGCCCGGCAACCTGACCGATTACCAGCCCCAGCAGGATCGCGACCACGGGGGCGCCGACCACGGGCACCTGTTGCCCTATCACCCAAGCGAGTGCCCCGGCCACCAACGGCGGCACCAGCCCGACCCAGAATCGACGATCGACCAGTAGCTCCCGCATCCGTGACAGCACGCGGGCGACGGTAGTGCACCGGCGCCTGGGCCCGGATCCCGGTGTGGCTGACAGGAGCCGCCCGATCACCACCGCTGACCCGCGGCACGCCCGTCCCCATTCCGTAATCCGAGTATGGACAGGATATTGTCAGATCCACCTCGCTCGCACTCTGTGAAGGAGGGCTGATGCGCACCGCTGCCCTTACCCGGCTCGGCATGCTCGCAATCGCCACTGTCGCCCTATCCACCGGGCTGGCCTCGACCGTCCAGGCTGCCCCTCAACCCGTCGTCCCCGAACCTGGTCCGGTAGTCACCGGACAGTGGATCGTCGGGGTCAGCGGCCCGCCGGTCGCGCGCGGCGGTGACGCCGCCCAGATCGGCGCCGCCCAGAACGGTGTCCTGGGTCAGGCCCGGTCCCAGGGGATTTCGGTACTGCCAACCCGGGCCTTCGGTCACGCCTACAACGGGATCACGGTCCAAGCCAGCGCCCGGGCCGCGGCCCAGCTGCGTAGCCTGCCCGGGGTGACCGGGGTCTGGCCGGTCTACAGGGTCGACGCCCCGAACCCCCAGCCGGGCAGCACCCCCGATCTGGCCGACGCGGTCAAGATGACCGGCGCCGACATCGTCCAGTCCCAGCTCGGTTTCACCGGCCACGGCGTCAAGGTCGGGATCATCGACTCCGGCATCGACATCGACCACCCCGACCTGGGCGGCACCGGCAAACCCGGCACCACCGCCTTCCCCACCACCCGGGTCAAATGGGGCACCGACCTGGTCGGCGACGCCTACGACGCCGGCGGGACTACGCCGCAGCAGACCACCCCGAGGCCGGACCCGGTCCCCGACGACTGCGGCGGGCACGGCACCCACGTCGCCGGGATCGTCGGCGCAGCCGGTAATCCAGCCAGCGGCGGGGTCCGTGGCGTCGCTCCGCAAGCCGAGCTCGGCGCGTACCGGATCTTCGGCTGTCACGGCTCGACCACCACCGAGATCATCCTGGCCGCCATGGACCGGGCCCTGGCCGACGGCATGGACGTGGTCAACATGAGCCTGAGCCTGAAGTACATGAGCTGGCCGACGTATCCGACCGCGGCGGCGGTCGATGCCCTGACCGAGGCCGGCGTCGCGGTGATCTGCTCCGCCGGCAACGAGGGCGGCGCCTTCAGCGTCGGCTCCCCCGGCTCGGCAGCCGGGGCGATCACCGTCGGTTCGGTGAACAACAAAGCCATCAAGTGGCCGATGTTCACCATCACCCCGGACGGCCGGCAGATCGCGATGGCCGTCGGGCGCCACGCTGCGCCTGCCCCCACCACCGGAGAACTGCGCCTCGTGGCGGCTAGCCCGAACGAGACCCCCGACCCCAACACGGGCTGTTCCAGCATGGGCGATGTGGCCGGCAAGGCCGTCCTGGTCTCGGTCCTGGGTAACTGCACGTACTACGACAAGGCGCTGCGGGCCCAGAAGGCCGGCGCCAAGGCGGTCGTGAATTACAACGACTGGGGTACCCCGTTCACTCCGTGGTTGGATGGCCCCGAGCCGATCACGATCCCGGTGGTCGAGATCAGCCAGGCGGACTCCCAGGTGATCCTCGAGCGGCTGGCAAAGGGTCCGGTCAGCCTGCAGTGGAGCCCGCTGTGGCATTCCGTACCGGATTATGCCGGTGGCGTGATGGCGGACACCAGTTCGTACGGCCTGGGAGCCGATCTCAGCCTGAAGCCGGACCTGTCCGCCCCCGGCGCGAACATCCTGTCAACGTACCCGTTGGAGAAGCAGCGGTACGCGAATTTGTCCGGCACCTCGATGGCAGCCCCGCACGTCGCCGGGGCGGTGGCCCTCTACCTGGAGTCCAACCGTAACTGGCCGGTGACGCCGCAGGCGATCCGGGAACGGCTGCAGAGCACCGCGCAGCTGGTACCGGCGCACCCTGAGGAGCCGACGCTGGCCGCGGCCCATCGGCAGGGCGGCGGGATGCTGAAGATCGACCGGGCGATCCAGACCCAACAGACCGTCACGCCAGGCAAAATCAGCCTGGGTGAGGGCGCGGCCGGCCCGCGGACGGTGCAGCTCACGATCTCCAACAACGACTCGCAGCCGGTGGCCTACCGGATCAGCAAGCAGGACGGTATGGCGACAATCGGGACCTCAAGCCCGGCCATGCAGCAGATCTGGTGCAGCGCTGGGATGAGCGCCCCGTCTCTGGTGCACGTGCCCGCGCAAGGCAGCGCCACGATCCGGGTCACGATCACCCCGCCGGCGACGCCGGAACAGGCGGTGTACGGCGGCTGGGTGGTGTTGTCGGCCCCGGGCGCGACCACGTTGCGGGTCCCGTTCGCCGGCCTGGTGGGCGACTACCAGTCGGTGAAGATGTTCAGCGGGATTAATGTGCCGACGCTGGGGCAGGGCACCGGGCAGCACCTCAAACCGCTGCCCCGGGGCGCGAGCGCGACGTACACGATGGTGAACGGAGACCTGCCGACGCTGATCGCTCACCTGGATTACCCGACCGGCAACCTCTGGTCTGAGATCTACCGCGTCGATGACCAGGGCGACCATCACCTGATTACCCCCGGCTTCACGACCTGGTTCCAGACCGGCCCGACTGGCCGCGACCCGGCCCCGCACGGGGTGCCGCACGTCTTCGACGGCACCTTCCCCGGCCCGGACGGCAAACCGCTGCCGGTCCCGAACGGGAAGTACGTCTTCGTGCTGAAGGCTTTGAAGCCACTGGGTGACCCGGCCAACCCGGCCCACACCGAAACCTGGACCTCACCGGTTTTCACAATCAAGCGCGCCGGCTGAGCCGAATCCTCACCAGGCCGGGGTCAGGAGCAATCCTGGCCCCGGCCTGGTCCGTACCGGCGGAATCCTCACAACCGTGAGGCAATCACCCACCGAGACGCCCATGAGACGTCCCGGTACGGGTCCTAGGGTGTCGCCTGCTGTGCCTGGAGATGTGATGCGTCTCCGATTCGCCGAACCGCGTCGCCGGTCGCCCTTCCCCGCGATGCCTTGAAGGAGAGCCCTATGAACGACCAGTCGTCGGTCTCCCAGACAGGTGAGACCACCACCGAGCTCAAGCGGATGATGAGCCCCGCGCTGCTGCTGCTGTTCATCATCGGCGACGTGCTCGGCACCGGCATCTATGCCCTGACTGGGACCGTGGCCCGCCAGGTCGGCGGCGCGGTCTGGGTGCCGTTCCTGCTGGCCTTCGTGGTCGCCTTCCTGACCGCTTTCAGCTACCTGGAACTAGTCACCAAGTATCCCCAGGCGGCGGGCGCCGCCCTGTACACCCACAAGGCCTTCGGCATCCACCTGTTGACCTTCATGGTGACTTTCACGGTGATGGCGTCGGGGATCACCTCAGCCGCCACCGCCTCGCGGGCTTTCGCCGAGAACCTGATGAAGGGACTGCGGATCGCTCATACCCCGGTGCTGGTGACCTGGCTGTCGATCCTGTTCGTGTTGATCATCATGGGGATCAACTTGTGGGGTGTCGGCCACAGCGTGATCACCAATGTGGTGTTGACCCTGATCGAAATGTCGGGTCTGCTGCTGGTGATCCTGGTCGGCGTCTACGCGGTCGCGCAGGGCCGGGCTGATTTCTCCCAGGTCGCCGTCTTCCACACCCCACAGGACAAGAGCGTGTTCCTGGCGGTCTCGACTGCGACCTCGATCGCCTTCTTCGCGATGGTCGGTTTCGAGGACTCGGTGAACATGGCCGAGGAGACCAGAAACCCGTCCACCACCTTCCCGAAGGTGATGCTGACCGGGCTCACGATCACCGGGGTGATCTACGTCCTGGTTTCGATCACCGCAGTGGCGCTGGTCCCGCCGGGTGAGTTGAGCAGGCAGGGCGCCACCCCGCTGCTGGAAGTGGTCAAGGCCGGGGCACCGAATCTGCCGATTAGCACGATCTTCCCGTTCATCTCGATGTTCGCCGTCGCCAATACGGCGCTGCTGAACATGATGATGGCGTCGCGGCTGCTGTACGGGATGTCGCGGGAACGGGTGCTGCCGGCAGTTCTGAGCCGGGTGCACCGCAGCCGCCGTACGCCTTGGGTGTCGATCCTGTTCACCACGGCCCTGGCTGTGGTGTTGATTACCTTTGTCGGGCAGGTGTCCCAGCTCGGGGGCACCACGGCCCTGTTGCTGCTGGGGGTGTTCACGATCGTTAATGTCGCGGCGCTGGTGCTGCGCACAGACCAGGTCGCGCACCACCATTTCCGGACCCCGAGGGCCGTGCCGGCGTTGGCTGCGGTGGCCACCTTCTACCTGGTGGGGCCGTGGACTGGGCGTGACCTGCAGCAGTACGCGATCGCGGGGGCGCTGCTGGTGCTGGGGCTGGCCCTGTGGCTGGTCACGTCCCTGTTCAGCAGGCGGAACCCGAGAACCACCCTCGACATGAAATTCGACCACGTCGACGATTTCCCCGGCGACGAGGATCTGCGCTGACCGCATCGGGATCGGGCCGGGATCCTCCCATGTGTGATGCTCAACCCTGACACGCTGTGACCGATGTGCCAGCGCAGAAGCCCTGTGGGCCTTAGGGTCGGAACTGCCCCGAAGGAGAACTCATGCGTGCTGTTCATCTGAAAATCAGTCTGGCCCTGACAACGGCGGTGGCTCTGTCGGTCGTTGTCGCCCCGACCGCTCCGGCCGCCCCGACCGATCCGATCCCGCAGGTCCCGGTCACCCCGTCCGGCAGCCCGGCGGCGGTGGTCCCCGGCCAGTGGATCGTCGGCGTGGCTGGTTCCCCGCTCGCCCGCGGCGGTACCACAGCCCAGATCGACTCCGCCCAGAACGGTGTCCTGGGTCAGGCCCGGTCCCAGGGGATCTCGGTACTGCCAACCCGAGTCTTCAAGCATGCCTACAACGGGATCACGATCCGTGCCAGTGAGCAGGCGGCGGCGCAGCTGCGTAGCCTGCCCGGGGTGACCGGGGTCTGGCCGGTCTACCAGGTGGCGCAGCCGAAGCCAGCCGACGCCAACCCGGCCCTGGCCAGCGCATTGGCGATGAGCGGCGCCGACATCGTCCAGTCCGAACTCGGTTTCACCGGCCGCGATATCAAGGTCGGGATCATCGACTCCGGCATCGACATCGACCACCCCGACCTGGGCGGCACCGGCAAACCCGGCACCACCGCCTTCCCCACCACCCGGGTCAAATGGGGCACCGACCTGGTCGGCGACGCCTACGACGCCGGCGGGACTACGCCGCAGCAGACCACCCCGAGGCCGGACCCGGTCCCCGACGACTGCGGCGGGCACGGCACCCACGTCGCCGGGATCGTCGGCGCAGCCGGTAATCCAGCCAGCGGCGGGGTCCGTGGCGTCGCTCCGCAAGCCGAGCTCGGCGCGTACCGGATCTTCGGCTGCCAGGGCTCGTCGAGCACCGAGATCATCCTGGCTGCCATGGACCGGGCCCTGGCCGACGGCATGGACGTAGTCAACATGAGCCTGGGCTCCTCGTACATGTCGTGGCCGTCGTACCCGACCGCGGTCGCCGGGGATGTGATGGCCGAGGCCGGGGTGATCCTGGTCGCCTCGGCCGGCAACGACGGCGCTGGCACGGTCTTCACGACTAGTGCGCCCGGCGTGTCGAAGTCTGCGATCGCGGTCGGGTCGGTGGAGAACACCACCGCTAAGGTCCGGTACTTCACCGTCAGTCCTGATGGCCGCCAGATCGCCTACCGCGGCGGCAGCGGCTCGGCACAAGAGCCGTCCTCAGGCGAGATGCCGTTGGCGTTAGCCGGGCGCGACCAGTCTGGGCAGGAGAACACCGCCTGCGGCGCGATCGGTGATGTGGCCGGCAAGGTGGCCCTGATCGCGCGCGGCACCTGTTCTTTCCACCAGAAGGCGCTGCGGGCCCAGCAGGCCGGAGCCAAGGCGGTCGTGCTGTACAACAACGCTCCCGGTGCGATTACCCCGTCGCTCACTGGCGAGCCCCCGATCACGATCCCGGTGGTCATGATCGACCAAGCCGATGGGCAGGCGATCACGCAGCGGCTGAGCGCCGGCCCGGTCACCATGACCTGGACCGACCAGTGGCTGACCCGGCCGAATCCGACCCAGGGGCTGATGTCAGCCTTCAGCTCGTACGGGCTGGCCGCCGATCTCAGCCTGAAGCCAGACCTGTCCGCGCCGGGTGGCAACATCTTCTCCACCTACCCGCTGGAGAAGAAGGGGTACGCGAATCTGTCCGGCACGTCGATGGCGGCCCCGCATGTCGCCGGGGCAGTGGCGCTGCTGCTGCAGGCTCGGCCGCAGCTGCGTCACCAGCCGAAGGCGGTCCGTGAGCTGCTGCAGACCACCGGGGATCTGACTTCCTGGTCGGGTTTCCCGAAGCTGAATCTGGCAGAGCCGGCGCACCGTCAAGGCGGCGGGATGCTGAAGATCGACCGGGCGATCCAGGCCCAGCAGAGCGTCACGCCGGGCAAGATCACGATGGGTGAGGGCGATGCCGGCCCGAAGACCACCGCGATCACGATCACCAACAGCAGTGACCAGCCGGTGACCTACCAGGTCAGTAAGAAGGACGCGGTGGCAACGATCGGCAGTGTCAGCCCGGCAATGCGGTTCACCCTGGCCAACGCCGGGATGACCGATCCGGGTAGCGTCACCGTACCGGCCCGAGGCAACGCCACCGTCCGGGTCACGATCACCCCGCCGGCGACACCGGAACAGGCGGTCTACAGCGGCTGGGTGGTCCTCACCTCGAAAGAGTCGACGCTGCGGATCCCGTACGCCGGCATGGTCGGCGACTACCAGTCGGTGAAGGTCCTGTCTGGTGATCTGCCGGCACTGGCGAAGATGTCGAACGGGCAGCCGTCCCCGGTAGCCGGGTCGCCGGTGTACACGATGGTGAACGGGGACCTGCCGACGCTGATCGCCCACCTGGACTACCCAGTGAACGAGCTGACGGTGGACCTGCTCCGGGTGGATGATCAGGGCCGCCAGAGCCTGCCCTATCCCGGCTATCCCGGCTGGCTGCGGACCGGGCCGCAAGGCAAGGACCCGTCGCAGCAGACGTTGACCTTCGATGGCACCTTCCCCGGGTCCGACGGCAAACCGCAGCCGGCCCCGAACGGGAAGTATGTCTTCGTGGTGAAGGTGTTGAAGGCGCTCGGTGACCCGGCAAACCCCGCGCACACCGAGACCTGGACCTCGCCGACGTTCACCATCGCCAGGGCCAACGCCTGATCGGGGTCGTACGGTCTCTTCCCCGTCTAGGCTGGCGGGATGAGTCAGGGTCCTGAGGTACGGCCGGCAGAACCGACAAACGAGCAGTTGGCCCAGGGCCAGCTCCCATCAATGCCTGCCCGGGTTCCGGCCCGGCCGTACCTGCTGCCGCAGATGAGGCCGCCGGCGCCGCCACGGCCGACAATCAGCGGCTGTCAGCTCGCCATGATCATCGTGGCCATAATCCTGCTCCTGCCGCTCCTGTTTTTCTTCCTGTCAGTTCTGTGAGCAGGCCATCGGCGCGATCCGCTGCCGATCAGCCGGCCGCGAACTACGGTGAGCCCATGACGCAGGAACGGTACGAGGCTGTGAACGAACCGATCCCGGGGCCGGCCTTCGAGCAGACCCAGCAGCCTGATCCTGCCCACCCGCAGCAGCAGGTCGATAGGCACCAGCCGGGGCGCTCTGGTCTGGCTCCGTACCCGCAGCAGTGGCGCCGGCCCCGCCGTAGCGTGGGCCTGCAGATCCTGAGGGCCGTGCTGGGCACCCTCCTGGCGCTGGTGATCCTCTACGGCTGCGTCGCCATGGTGATGGTTCGGTAGCCGACCCGCGCTCAGACCAGGCTCCAGCCGGCGGTGCTGCTGCGGTAGCTCCAGAAGTCCCGGTACGGGCCATCCTGGTCGACTAGGTCAGCGTGCCGGCCGCGCTGGGCGATGCGCCCACCACCTGGTCGGCGGCGACGGTCTCCAGCTTGTAGGCGATCACGATCAAAGCCTGCCTGATCAGCAGTCGGCCCCGGATCGGGGCCGCGAGCTGTTTGATCGCCGCCTGCCCCCGCCGGGCCCGCGCTCGATGCTGCGCCTCGCTGTCCGAGGCCTGGTCCGGCTCGGCCAGAACTCACCTCCAGCTAATACAGAATTAGATTCATCATTTACTGAGGCTACCCTGGCGACGCGCCCCGGCAGGCCAGCTGGCCGGGTCGGGTCCGTACTCATCGCGGATGATGTCCGCGACGAGCCCTGGAGGAGGTTCAGGATGCACCAACCGGGTCGGACCGGGCCCAAGCCGCGGTTCAGCCGAGACGACGCGGTCCGGGCCGCCTTGGAGATCGGGATCGGCGACTTCAGCCTGTCCCAGGTGGCGGCCCGGCTCGGCGTCGTCACCACCGCCCTCTACCGGACGGTCACCTCGCGTGACGACCTGCTGCGGATCTGCTTGGACCAGATCTCGACGGAATGTGACTTCACCGGCATCGCCGGGCCCTGGCCGCACGTGTTGCGGGACTTCGCGCAGCAGTTCTGGCAGCTGATGGAGGACTATCCGGGGCTAGCCGGGGTACTGATGTCGGTCCCCTGGGCGCACCAGTCGTTCGCCTCCCAGATCGCCTCCGTACACCGGGCGCTGCTGGCCGGAGGTCTTGATGAGCAGACCGCCAGCCTGGGGCTGGACTGTGTCGGGGACACCGTCGTGATCACCCATGTCGAGGTGATGGCCGCTCGCCGGGTGCAGCAGCTGGCGGACGGCAGCAGCGAGACCGGCCTGGACGCCACGCGGCGCCAGTTCCGCGACCGCAACCTGGCCGAGGTGTTACCACGCGGACTGCGCCCGGGCCCGGACTGGGTGGAGCGCGGCTGGTTAGACCGCAAAGTCGAGGTCATCATCCGGGGCCTGAGCGCACCCGGGAATCTCTAATCTGAGCAGATGAGCCCGGAGCAGTACGTACGGCCGGCAGAGCCGACCAACGAGCAGATCGCTCAGCAGTCGTCAGGCCCCGCCTACCCGGTCCTGCCGATGAACCGGCCCGGATTGACGCCTTTTCCCCCAGCGCCTCCGCAGCCGAAGGTGAACAAGGTCGCCCTGACCGTCAGGATCGCGCTCCTGGTGATCCCGCTCCTGATCGTGGGCATCGCCATGTTGATGGGCCTGCTCCTCTTCTGAATCCGACCATCAGCCCTCTCTATCGTGCCCGCCGATTCTCGCCACAATTCGTGATGAGTCTTAGGCGTTCTAACCTCAGTAGATGAGCCAGGAACCGTACGTACGGTCGACGGAACCGACCAATGAGCAGATCACCAACCCGCCCGTCGTCTGGTCATATGTCCCAACGTCTCAGCCCCAGAAACCGTTCGCCATCGCCTTCAGCGTAGTTATGGTGATCTGGGTAGTGGAGTTTCTGGCTATCGCTGGCGGATTCGTCGCCCTGATCTGGTACATCACCTCCTGACACCTGCCGGGCGAGTTCACGCAGACGACAGCCGAGAGAAGCAGACCCGTTTCGTACCTGCGGCCTCAGTCAGGACTGGTCTGCTCCGCGGCGGACGCCTAGCCACCATCCGGTTCGGTGGGCAGACGGCTGAGCCGGGCCAAATGCGAGGCATAGGCACGGTTCACCGCACGGCGGGGGAAGACCAGATCGCGACGTTCGGGATGCCGCATCGCCACCGGTTGGCCGACTACATGGTAGACGCCGGGTACCTCGTCGGGCAGCCCCTCGGTCTCGCCGTATTCGATGGTGACGAGTTCGATCCGGGAACCGCGATAGTGCAGGAATTCGCTTTCGACCACCTCGTCAGGCATGCGGATAGGGTCTTCCGGTTCACATTCGAGGGGCTCTTGCCCATCAGACTGGAGTCTGATCTTGCTGGCAGTGCGGTTGCGGATCCTGACCTGGGCCGGCGCCGCGGCGGGCGCGGCGGTGACACCGAGTCCGAGGGCGGTGGGGGCCTCGACCTGGTCCGGCGCCAGCGCGTAGCGGCAGGCGGCCTGCTCGAGGTATCGGGTGATCTCACCGGGCCAGGGGAAGATCAGCCGGGGCCCGGGGCGCAGCATCGATCCGGCGCCGAGCGGTCCGGCGGCGAGATCGGTACGACCGGTGAGCCGGCTCCAGGCGATCAACTCGGCGGCCAGCCGGGGACGGCGGCATTGGACCAGGCGCAGCACCCGGTCCAGGTGAGCGGTGGTGAATCCGTCACGGAAGGCGGTCCGGGCCGACGCGCCAACGATCGTGAACCGGCGGGCGGCCTGGGCCACCAAGGCCGGCACGGCCAGGTCCACCGCCTCGTCCAGCACCTGGGCGCTGGGCTGCGACCCGCCCAGACAGACCATGGTGTCGCTGAGGTCCAGGTCGGCCTCGGCGAGCGCGTCGTATTCCTCGGCCGTGGCCAGGACCTCGGTCGCCGATCGCAGGGCCGCCAGGGCCCGCTCCGGCTGGCCCAGGTCCCGGTAGGCCCGGGCCAGGTTCCGGTAGCAGATCGCCTGTTGCCGGGCACTGCCAGGAACCGCCCGGTATCCGCCCAGCGCCTCCCAGCCCAGCGCCAACTGCTCGGTGGTGGTCGCGGCCAGGCCAGAGCGCAGACCGGCCCAGGCCACCCGTCCTGGGTGCCCCGGCGCCGCCTCGGCCAGCCGTTCGTCGACCAAGCCCAGCGCCTGATCTAGGTCAGCTTGGCCTGGGTGATGCCGGGCGGCGAGGTGAGCGAAAGCCAGGTTGAGCGCCGCGCCCAGCCGGTCGGCCGTACCGCTAGCCAGGTCGGCTGCCTGGGTCAGCAGCGGGATCGCATCCGAGGCTCGCTGCTCGTCGACCAGGATCAGACCCTGCAACGTGAGTGATGCCGCCGCCAGCGCCGGGTGTTCCAGGTCTGCGACCAGGTTCAACGCCTCTTTGGCGGCCAGGGGCAGGTTGCGCCGGTAGAGGACCCCGGCCCGGATCAGGCGGTACTGCTGCGTGGCTGGCGGCTCGGGGAAGGCCAGGTGGAGTTCCTGCCAGGGGGTGGGGGCTAAGGCGACCGAGGTCCGCGACACCTGGCACAGGCAGGCCACGTACGCCAAAGCCGTGTCAGGATCGACACCATCGCGAGGCCGGCTGATCAGCGTGGCCGCCTCCTGGTAGCGCCCGGCCTGATACAGGGCGGCGACCAGATCGGCCAGCCCGTCCTGGGGGTTCTCCCAGTGGCGCCGCCAGGCCTCGGCCAGCGGAACCGGCTCCCGGTCGGGGTAGACCGGCAAGACCAGGTGCCAGATCGGGATCATCGGCTCTCCTCGGCCTCGGCCTGCTCCCAGGCCTGGTAGGTGGTCAGAGCGGCCCAGCCGAGGGGCGCGTACTCCAGGGCCTGGGTACGGCGCCAGGCGGCGAGCTGTTCTCGTTGGAAGGCGGCCAGCTCGTGGACCGGGTCGGCCGCGGTCAGGGCCTGGTCGACTGCCTCGGCCAGCTGCGCAAACGGGGTCCCGGCGGCGCCCAGAATGCGGTACCCCTGATCGCTCACCAGGGCCCAGCGGGTCGCCACCACGGTCTCGGCGCCGGAGTCAATCATCGCGGTCACCAGGCCGTACGGTTCCGGATGGGCCAGATCATCGCCGCTGCGGCAGGCGACCAGGCCAACCCGGGGCGGCATCGGCCAGAGCCGGGCCCCGTCTATCTCGATCGGCGAGCCCTCACCGGCGCCGCTCCAGGCGGCGGCTGGGAGCTGCTCGGGGGTGGCGTCGCCGGCGCCGCGGGTGCCGCGGACCAGGTCGGCTGCGGTCAGCAGCAGCCGGCGCTTGTCCTGAGCCGGGTTGGCTGACCATAGTTTCAGTGAGCAGCCCAGCATCAGGCCGACCTGATCCGGTTCGGCCGATGGCTGTACGACATGGCCGACGTACAGGAGCCGGGAACGGCCGGGTAGCCGGCTCGCCAACCAGCGCCGATCGATCCTGGCGGCGACCGCGCCGTCGGGTCCGCGTCCGTTGCGCCCGGCCCGGACCCTGGCCCTGGTCCGCCACGGGGCCGGGTCGTTGATCACCGGCCCGGCCGGGGTGTCTGGGTCCACCACGTAGAGGGGCGGCTGTTCGCGGCGCTGCGACCAGGTCTCGACGGTCAGCGTCGGGTCGACATCGCGGCGCACGACCGGCGGGATCAGGCTGAGCGTGGTTCGTTCGACCAGTCTCGGCGCGTCGGGTGTGGCCCCTAGCGGCAGTAGTTCCCAGGGGACCGGCGAACAGGACGGGGCCGGCAGCAGCCGTAGCGGTTCGCCTGCCGCGAGCCGGCGTCGCAGCTGCTTGGGCAGCAGCCGGCGGGCCAGGCTGCTTACCAGGTGCCATTCCTGGTCAGGCTGGGCCAACGCCCCGACGTGAAGCTGGTCGTCGGGGTCCAGCCGAGGCATCGCGGCCCGTACGGATTCGGCAAGCTGGTCCATGACGTCTCGGCGCACGAACCAGGTGGCGGGTTGCGACCCGTCGTCCGCCCAGCAGGCCCACCAGTCCCCGGCACTGGTCGCGGTACCGGTAACGATCACCATGCCGGCAGGCCTGCGTCTGCGGCGGCCAACAGCTCGGCCAACAGCGGACGGGCGGCTTGGGAGTCGAGGCGGCGGCGCAGCACCGCCCGTATCAGCCGCCGGTCCTGATAGGCGACCGGGTCCGGCCGCGGCGGGAACACTTCGCTGGGTGGGCGGCGCAGGTCGGCGATATCAAGCCGGCTGCAGGCAGCGGTCGTGGTGGCCTGGTAGCGGCGGTGCCCGGGCTGGTGCTCGAGCCGGACCACGGTCGGCAGCGGCTCGTCGCCGAACAGCCGGGCGTGCAGCCGGGGTACCGGCTGGTCACCCGCCTCGACGCTGATCGTGAGCCCGGAGTCGGTCGTGGTGATCACCACGTTGTCTTCGTTGCCGCTCACCGAGCGGGCCGGGACCTGTAGCCAGTCCACCGTCTGATAACGGGCCTCATCCGGCCCGTCGCCGCCGGCCATCAGGGCCGGTTCGGCTTCGATCGGCTCGTCGTTCGGCCAGGAGGCCAGCAGCTGGGCCACCTCGGCGTCCTCGGCGTCCCAGTGGTCCTGGTAGGCGGCCGCGGCCTGCGCCTCGGTCGTATCGGGATCCAGCAGGTACGCAGCCGCGGCCACCGATTCCCGCAGCAGCCGGTCGGCGCGTTCCCGGCGGGCGCCAGTGAGCTCGGCGACCAGGCTGATCAGCCTGCCCAGGCCCTGGATCCCGCCGGCCAGCCAGGCCAGCGGCTCGGCCTCTAGGCAGCGTCCGGCGCGGGCGGCGAGCAGGCCCCGGTCCAGGTCGAGCGCCGCCTGGTCAGCCCCGGGCAGGCTGGCTGTCGCCGACGGCCACCACCGCTCCACCCAGCAGGCCCGGGCCAGGTCGGTCAGCGCCCGGGTGGTGTCACTCACCTCGGCCGGGACTTCCCGGGCCTGCCCGTGGCGTAGCTCGCGGCAGGCCTGGGCGACCTGGCGTCCGTACACCAGGCCAAGCCAGTCTTGCGCGGCGTCCGGGTCGAGCACCAGCGCGTACGGATGATCATCCGCGTTGCCGCCGGCGGGGAGGCTGATGACGGCGCCGATGACCTCCAGCGCAGCGGCCTGGACGGGGGTCTGAGGCTCGGACCAGCCCTGGGGAGTGACGTCGAGGGTGCCGGCGTCGGCGGTGATAGTTACGGTCACGGGTTCACCTCGCTGGGGATGATGTTGAAGATTTCGCAGAGCTGCTCATACGTCGGGCACGGGTGGGAGCGGCGCCGGGCCTCGCTCATGACCTCGGCCCAGCGTTCGGGCGTGGGCCGGCCGGTACGCAGGTCCTCGCGCACAGCAGGGATGGCCCGGGTCAGGTTCACGAGGATCTGTATCTGCTCCTCTGTGGGGTTCGGTTCGGGCTGGTCGGAGCTGGTGTCGGGCAGGCGGGCGGCTGTCGAGGATCTGGTGAGGTTCCACAGCCAGCTGCGGTAGGCGGCTGTGATCGCGGCGCTAGTCCCCGAGTGGGGGTGGTGGTCACGTTCCCAGGAGTGCAGCCGGGTCCACAGCGTCGCCGAGAAATCGTGGAGCGGGTCCACCAGCCGATGCTCGATCTGCGCGGGCACCGGCCAGCCCACTGCCCTGGTCAACCGCTTGCGGACTGAGAAACCGATCGCGACCTGGCGGGTGACCTGCACATCAGACGATCGTCTCAGCCTATTCAGGCTCCGCAGGTCGATGTCGACGGGTGCTCTCATCATCAGGCAGCCAGCGATCAGAACCGCCTCGCCGCTGGCCTGGGCGAGGCCCAGTGGGCGACAGATTCGGATGATCTCCTGGCTGATGATGCTGCCGATCGGGTCGGGCGGGGCGCCGTAGGTGCCCCGAGCCAGCCGACGCCACAGGCTTCGGTCGAGCGGACGGACCGGGGTGTCACCCGTCCCACCCCGAGGGGTGAGCACCGGCGGGCATGATGGTTCAGGCTGGGCTCGTAGCCGCAGGTGGTGCGCGACGGTTGCGCCGCCGACACGATCGAGCAGCGCCTGCATCTGTTCTAGGTACTCTGGGCCCAGCTGCTCCCAGGGCAGTGGCAGCGTCCCGACCGGTGGCCAGTTGGGCGCTGATTCTTGGCGGTGCGGTTCCTGGTGGGTGGATTGCCAGGCCTGTTCTAGCTGTGCCTGCGCATCGGCGGTGTGCTCTTTCAGGTAGCGCCGAACCTTGTCTGAATCCGCAGGTGCGTCCGGGCCGTATGCGCGGCTGCGCGCCCGGCGGTGCGTATATGCCTGCTCGACGCTGATCTGTTCCGCCCAGGCAGCCATCGCGATCGACAGGGCCACTTGTGTCTGTTCTCGGCCCTGCCGGGTCAACGACCACAGATCCGGGTGGCGCAAGTCCCGTTTGATCAGCGCTGCCGCCTCGATCACGCCTGCGTGCACCGTACGCAGGTCGTCGGATCGAGCCGCCACCGCCTGCTCGATCCGGTGTTCGTCCTCACTGCTGGCAATAGCTTCCGTTTTCTCCCGTAGCGGTTTCTCTAAGTCCGCGAATAGCGTCGGCCAGACCTGCTTGATCGCGTTCCGTGACGGCCGCCGTCCACGCCGATCCCCCAATGGCCCAGCCAACAATTCTGGATCCACCCGGTCCAGAGCCGTCCTCCAGACCTCCCCCGTCGTTGCCATGACCCCCTCATTCTCTCTCGATCACCGATGATACCCAGACACGTCATGCACCGCAGACCCGATGAACCTCCACCCCTTCCTCTTTCTTGTGAAATCCCTGCGGACTCCAAACCATCCAGATAAACACTGGATCAGTCTCGCCCCCAATCCGCTTGAGTCGCGGTGGTCATTTCGTACCTTCAATACCTTCGGGCTAAGCCTTAGGCAGGCGTGTTTCTATCTGCTTGAGTCGCGGGAGTCGTTTCGTACGAGAGGCTAGAGATAACCGTGCCGGGGATCGGTTTCTATCCGCTTGAGTCGCGGGGGTCGTTTCGTACTCTGCTCAGGGGGGCTCGATGCCCGTGGGTGGTTTCTATCCGCTTGAGTCGCGGGGGTCGTTTCGTACAAGGCTATAGGGATCAGCTGTACTATCCAGCGACGTTTCTATCCGCTTGAGTCGCGGGGGTCGTTTCGTACCCCGCGAGGGACAGCTACGGAGGTTCGTAGTACTGTTTCTATCCGCTTGAGTCGCGGGGGTCGTTTCGTACTAATGGAACAGAGCTTCATGTGGTTGCTTTCCGGTTTCTATCCGCTTGAGTCGCGGGGGTCGTTTCGTACGCGATAGCGTCAGGCACTACCTCGAATCCTGTCGTTTCTATCCGCTTGAGTCGCGGGGGTCGTTTCGTACGCTGTCGCAGTTCATCATCGGAGGGCAGCAGTCCTGTTTCTATCCGCTTGAGTCGCGGGGGTCGTTTCGTACCGGAGCCGTTTGGCTGACCTGCCCGGCATTATCGTTTCTATCCGCTTGAGTCGCGGGGGTCGTTTCGTACCTGCTGCCCGCCATCGTCAGCTAGTCGCACTGTCACCCTGGTTTCTATCCGCTTGAGTCGCGGGGGTCGTTTCGTACCAGAGCGCTGTGTCGGGAAACTGATGAATTGCTGTTTCTATCCGCTTGAGTCGCGGGGGTCGTTTCGTACGCGGCGTTTAGGGCCACGCCGATCCACCGCGGACTGAGTTTCTATCCGCTTGAGTCGCGGGGGTCGTTTCGTACGCTGGCTACCCCGATGTGGCGTGGTATCCAGAGCAGGTTTCTATCCGCTTGAGTCGCGGGGGTCGTTTCGTACGCTGGCTACCCCGATGTGGCGTGGTATCCAGAGCAGGTTTCTATCCGCTTGAGTCGCGGGGGTCGTTTCGTACCGGTGAACCTGGGCCTACCCGGCGCAGGATATCGTTTCTATCCGCTTGAGTCGCGGGGGTCGTTTCGTACCATGACCCCCATCGATCGGGCGATCCTGGGTCCGATCGGGTTTCTATCCGCTTGAGTCGCGGGGGTCGTTTCGTACTCGAGGAAGCGGGCGGCCAGCGCTAGCCCCCTCCCTGTTTCTATCCGCTTGAGTCGCGGGGGTCGTTTCGTACGCGCGGCATACCGGGAACGGCGGCGCGTCGAGAGGTTTCTATCCGCTTGAGTCGCGGGGGTCGTTTCGTACAGGTACACCGCGCACGGTGCGCAGATCCCGTGGATGTTTCTATCCGCTTGAGTCGCGGGGGTCGTTTCGTACCCCCAAAAAATACCCACCGCGGGATGGTCCCGCGGTAGTTTCTATCCGCTTGAGTCGCGGGGGTCGTTTCGTACGGGTGGGGTGAAGGCCAAAGTAATCTGGGTTTTCGTTTCTATCCGCTTGAGTCGCGGGGGTCGTTTCGTACCGGCCGGAAACCTCAGCTCCCCCCCCGGTTTGCGTTTCTATCCGCTTGAGTCGCGGGGGTCGTTTCGTACTCTGCTGCTAGCAGAAACCATTGATGAAATGCTGTTTCTATCCGCTTGAGTCGCGGGGGTCGTTTCGTACGCGGCGCGGAAGCACCGCTACGCGCCGTACAGCCGTTTCTATCCGCTTGAGTCGCGGGGGTCGTTTCGTACCTCTACGCTAACCGATCGCTGTCAGCGTTCGAGAAGGTTTCTATCCGCTTGAGTCGCGGGGGTCGTTTCGTACCGGGTGCCCAGCGAGGGGCAGGCCAGGCGGTTCCTGGTTTCTATCCGCTTGAGTCGCGGGGGTCGTTTCGTACGATTAGGGAAGGGGCGGAGCACTAACCCCCCTTGTTTTTATCCGCTTGAGTCGCGGGGGTCGTTTCGTACGAACGGGACGTCTACAGCCCATTCGGGGCGCTTGAAGTTTCTATCCGCTTGAGTCGCGGGGGTCGTTTCGTACGGGAGAGCCTCTACGGGGCTGGGTCAGGGCTTCCAATTCTGTTTCTATCCGCTTGAGTCGCGGGGGTCGTTTCGTACCGCCAGGTCACTGGCGGCATTTGAAGACACCCCGATCGTTTCTATCCGCTTGAGTCGCGGGGGTCGTTTCGTACACGCTCGCCAATCGATGGCGGCGTTTGAAACCGTTTCTATCCGCTTGAGTCGCGGGGGTCGTTTCGTACCCCGGCAAGAATTGAGCACTAGCCCCCCCACGTTTCTATCCGCTTGAGTCGCGGGGGTCGTTTCGTACCTGTACTACCCGAAAGGGATGCCACTGTTCGGTGCGAGTTTCTATCCGCTTGAGTCGCGGGGGTCGTTTCGTACGGGGAATCTAATTCGCTGACTGACGAGCAAATGTTTCTATCCGCTTGAGTCGCGGGGGTCGTTTCGTACTGCGCCAGCAGTTCACGGCCCTGTGCCGTGAACTCGTTTCTATCCGCTTGAGTCGCGGGGGTCGTTTCGTACTCTACCCTTTCAGATAGGCACCTGACAAGGGGGGATGTGGGGCTGATGCACACCCGAGCTGAGATGGGTTGCTCAGGAGGCGTCCTAGGACCTCCTCAAGCGGTGTCTTCCCTTGTCAGAGGGCATACACACCCGACGCCTGCCATGGCTGACCGCGCGCAGGGTCACCAGACACCCCAGAACAGTGTCGGTTCCGGGACCTGGGCCTGGCCGATCTGCTCCACCTGTTCCCAGCAAGAGCTGCAGACTCGTACCAGCAGGAAGGAGTCCACATCAAGGTCGAGCAGTGCCTCGGCTCGGGCCCGGATCAGCTGGAGGTCCTCCGGCGAGCCTTCGATTACGAATACCGACTTCTGGACTCGGTCTCCGAAGCCCTGCAGGATCGCGGCCAGCCTGGCTCGGCTCGCGTCCTGCCGCACGTCATAAGCAGCCAGGACAGTCACCGCCATGACAGTCCCTTCCAGGGATGGTCGCTACCGGTGATGGTAGCGGCGAGGCGTTGCGCCTGCCGGTGCAGATGGCGCCGCCAGCTACCGGCAAAATCGGGGATGGCGCCTCGGGTGCGGGTGTTCATACGCCGTTCGTAGGCTTCCAGGATCACCTGCCGCCCGGCTTTGGTGAGCCACACCCCAGAGCCCTCCTTTCGGTATGCATGTTCTGGGCGGAATCGGGCCTGGCGGGCGGCGTCGAGCACCGCTTGGTCGACGATCAGGGGTCGCAGTTCCTCCATCAGGTCGAGGGCCAGGCTAGGGCGTTTCTCCTGTTCGGTGTGCAGAACCCCGAATCCGGGATCCAGCCCGGCGGCATACAAGGCGGTCACGCATTCGCCCAACAGAACCGTGTACAGGAACGACAAGGCTGCATTAGCCGCATCCTGCGGCGGGCGCCGCGACCGTACGGTGAATCGGAGTTCCTGAGGGAACAGGGCCCCGAAAGCCGGGAAGTACGCGGCCGCGGCAGCGCCCTCCACTCCCATCAGCTCCGAGACAGACTGGGCCTGGCCGAGCAGATCCCGGTAGCCAGCCAAAGCACTCAAGGCATCGGCCACGGTCTCCTGATGCTCTCGGCGGCCGAATCGTTGCAGGAGTACCCGTTGCAGATTGATCTTGCTGGCCACCAGGTGGCGGGCAAGGTCAGTCGCCTGACTAGTGTCAGTGAAACTGATCTGGGCACGCAGCCGTTGTGTTCGGTGCCGTTGCGCATGACTTACGAGCGTGCCCTGATAGGAGCCATTACGAGAGGCCAGGATTACCGGTACCCCAGAACTCAATGCCCAGGCCCGGGCCCCGGCACTTAGCCCGACCGAACCCAACAGCACTATCCGCAGCACATGGCTCGTGGGCACCGACAGCAGTTCCGCATCATTTTTCGACTCCACCAACACCCGCCCCGACCTGACTCGGACCCGGCTCCCCTGGGCCCCGACATACAAGACCTTGTGTTCTGGGGCGTCGAGTCCGGCAGTCGTCAGGCTCGGCGGATATCGCGGCCCGAAATCCTCACCCAGAAAAGTGAATCCCTCCTCGAATGAGGTTACCTGGGTCTTCTCATCCGATAACGTCATCCCCATCTCCTCCAGATTCCGCGCTGCTACCCGGGCCGCTTGCCAGGCCTCGGTCGCCCCGGTAGTCGCCACCACGAAATCGTCGGCGTAACGAACGATCGGGAATCCTTCGCGGCGCAACGCCTCGTCCAATTCCCGAAGCACCAGATTGCACAGCAGCGGCGACAGGGCACAGCCCTGCGGCAGGCCCGGCTCCGCCCGTAACCGGCCGCCGGACAGCAGCACCAGACGCTGCTGCAACTGTTCCAGTACCGGCGTCAGCGAATCGTCTGGCAACAGGTCCGCCAATCGGCGGTGGGCGTCGCGGGCGTCAATGCTCGGGAAACAGTCATGCACGTCAGCGCGCAGGACATGGTTCAGCCCCTCGTCGCGTAGCGCGGCCACGGCCGCCACCGCATCCGCCACCCCCAGCCCAGGCCGGTAGGCGAAACTGGACGGGCCCAGCCACGGGTCCACTAGGGGCGTGAGCACCGTCAGCAGAGCCCGGGCGACGACCCGGTCCGTAGCCGGTGGAACGGCGAGCCGCCGATCGTGGGAGCCACCCGGGATCACCACCTCGATCAGGGCTCTCGTCTCGTATGCACCGCTAGTCAGGGCCAGCCGCAGCCGCTGCAACTGCTCTTCGGCGTCCTCGGCGAACCGGGCTACGGTAGCGGACTCGACCCCGTCGGCGAGGTCGCTTTGGCGTACCTCGGCCCAGGCCTGGGCTAGGTTTTCGGCCGTGTACGCGGCCTCGGCCAGGGTCATGCCGCCGCAGACACTCTCACCACCCCAAAACCCTTGCCGCGGAAGGATCCGACCCCGCAGTACGGTGCCAGCGCGAACAGCGGCGACACCTGCCGGGCCACCGTCGGGTCGTCGCAGCGGATCTCGATGCGGCCCAGCGCCGCCGGTACCGTCGTGGCCCGCAGCGGCACCTGCACTGTCTGCAGGTCCACCTCGGCCACCCACAAGGCTCGCAACTGCCGCGGCTCAAGCAGAACCGGGCGCTGACTGTACGTCTCCCAGCACACCTGCGGCCCGCGCAGCACCACTCGCGGATCCGGGAACGGCGACGCCCGCTGGCCGGTACGAAAAGTGGTAGGGGCGAGGAACTCGATGTCCCAGCACCGGCGCCGTGGGGCGGCGGCCAGCTCGGCCCAGGAGGCGCTCGCCAGCCGTACCGGGGTGCCGATGTCGACCCGTTGCCGACCCAGCGCGATTGGGCGGGGGCGGCGGGTCGCGGTCGCCAGCCGCCAAGATGCCTCGGCGGTGAGGGTGCTTACCTCGACGCCCCAGCCGTCACGCTCGGTGAGCGGCGAGATCGTGTACGGCTTGACCGTGTCGTGATGCCGGTCGGGCAGGTCTTCGGTCCCGACGTCGAACCACCGCGAGATCGCAGCGTGCAGGTATTCCGGTCGTACCGGCGCAGTCAGCCGCAGCGGCACGAACCAGCTCTCAGGCATCCGACTCACCCGCGATGAAGATCACCGGCATCGGGCCCACCACCCGGTAGGCCGTCACCTTGCCGGGCAGAACCTCGGGGGGCTGTTCCCCGATCGTGGCGTCCTGCGGCCCCCAGGTGTACTGCTGTTCCTGCCTCACCTGCACCGGCTCGTTGAGCAGCGCCTGAGGGTCTGAGCCGGCGGTGGTGAGGACCCCGAGGATGGCCTGGTCGCCGTCGATGCGGGCCCGCAGCAGGCTTGACCGGTCACCGGCCCAACCCCACAGGTGGCTGTACGCGGGCACGCGGTCCGGGCAAGCACCGATGTGGAAGCCGGTGGTATCAGCCCAGGCGCAAGTCATCCCCGCCGCCTGCCGCACCACCTGGGCCCAGTCCTGGAGCCCGTAGCCCCGTAACATCCAGGTCATGGCTGCTCCTTTGTCGGTACGGTCACCGGCTCCAGCCGGTTCAGATCCACCTTGCCCTGCGCGGTAGTCAGACAGTTCACCTGTACGGTGCCGAGCCCGGTCGAGGTTCTCGGGCCGATCCCCCACAGGCCGTCGTTGAGGTCCCGTAGCGCGTGCAGCAGCGCCGTGTGTACCCAACCCGGCACGTCGTCGCGGCTGCTGGTGATCCGCAGCGTCATGGTCACGTCCTGGCGGTTGTGCTCGGTGAAGAGCAGCTGGTTACGGACGCCGCCGGTGAACCGGTCGATGGCGTTACGGCCCCGGCTGACAGTCGAACCATCTTTCCAGCGGGAGGTGTGGAACTCCCAGGCCCCGGACCGGGTGGTGGAGCCGAACGCGGCGCACAGGTCACACGTGCCGCAGCCGGTCCAGCTCTGCTCGGTGATGCACGGCGAGTGACCCAGGGAACGGGCGATCAGCTCGACCCGGCTACGCAGCATCCCCTTCCACTGTGACCCGTGCGTCGCGTATTCGGTCTCGTCCCCGGACAGCAACCCCACCTGCGGGGACGTCACAGTGGCTCGCAGCACCAGCCGCTGCTCGGCCGCAAGGACCGTCTCGGTGGTTGCCTGCCGCAGCAGCCGGTCCACCCGGCTGGCCGGGTCGCCGCCGGCCGTCAGCAGCTCCAGCAGGTCCTCGCGGCGGTCCAGGTCCAGGCGGCGGTACGCAAAACCGGTCACGGTCCCGAAACCACGCCCGGTGGTCCGGCCCCCGCCGAGCCGCGGAACCCAGCCGCGGACCACATCCAGCAGCTCGGTCACGTCGGCGTCGTCGCTGCGCAGGTAGATGCCGAGCTGGGCCGCGTCGACCTCCTCTGATTCGGACAGGCCGTGCTCGGTCGGGGCCCGCCGGTCCCGGCTGATCGCAGTCTGTTTGCGTGACCAGATCGCCGGTCTGCTGTCCTTACCCGTACTCAAGGTGGTCCCCAGGACCCACCAGGATGACGGTACGGCCTGCGGCTGCTCGGTGTTCGAGGGGAGACAGCCGAAGAGCTGGTCGGCGCGGTCGCCGGCCGCCTGGCGCAGCGAACCGGTCACGCTGCTGCCTGGTGCCCAAGCCAGGCTCGGGTCGAGCGGGTCACGGACCGTACCCCGGACGTCGGATGCTGTCGCCGCCCAGGAGCCGACCCGCCAGCCCGGTTCCAGGTCGACCGTGATTTTGACGTAGGTTCGGATCATCGCTGTCCTCCCTGATGGCCGTACGTGGTGTCTAGGCGGCTGGCGAGTGGGGCCCGCAGGTCCCGCGGTACCCCGACCAGCAGCTTTTTCACCTGGCAACGTTGGCCCTGGGTGAACTGGTCCGCCGCCGGCTCGGTCATCACCTGCTGGGCCCGGTCGGGATCGCCGGCGGGTACGGTGCGTAGCTGGTCAGCCAGCCAGGCAGTCTGTTGAGTCTGTTGCGGAGTCAGCTTCAGCCCGTATAGCTTCTCGAGCCACTGCCGAGCGGGGGAGAAAGGCCTCGGCTGGGACTGCGGGGCTGGTTCCGAGTCCTGCGTCTGCTGTTTCGGGTCTTGCGGCTGGTAGGGGGCCAGCCATCCGAAACCTTCTGGGCGGCGCAGCCCCAGGCCGTGCTCGAGCAGCCGCCGGGCATCGGCCGGGTCCTTCAGCCGGATCACCAGACCGGGCGCCACAGCGACCTCGCCGGGTTTCGGCAGCCCGGAGGCGATATGCCAGCCGCCCATCCCCTCGACCTGGGCGCGTACCTGCCGGCCCAGGTCGCAGAAGGGTTCCCCGTTGGGAATCCACCCACTCCACTGGGCCTGTTCCGGGTCAACCCCGGCCAGGGACAGCGCGAAGCTCGGGTCCAGGCTCGGACGGCCCGCCTCGTCAACCAGGATCGTCGGGGTCTGGGTAACCAGGAACGTCGAGGTCTGGGTCAGCTCCTCGGTTGGGGCGCTGATCTCGCGGATCGTGACCGTCGACTCGCCCATCACCGAGCCTCGCCCGCCGACCAGGATCCGGTCGATCTCGGTCAACTCGGCGACCGGGGCCTGCGCCACCAGGTGGCCGGTGAACCTGGTTTTGGCGGGGAGAGTCTCCCGGCTGAATAGCTGCCGTTCGGCGGCCGTGATCGTGCCCCGGTCGAGCGCGGTCGAGGTCACCTCATGGGCGCCGTTCCAGGTCAGGTTCCCGTGGCCTGGTTCCCAGCTGGTGCACGGCGAGGGCAGGGGGGACGGCGGGTTCGCCAGGTCATACCTCGGCAGGTGGTTGGCGTCCTCGCGGTGGTACTTGCAGGTGACCACGGTCTGCGCGACCTGTTTGATCTGCGGCGGCAGGGCCGGCCCGTACCGGACCTGCCGCTCGAAGACCTCCACGAAACGGTGGTCCGGGCTGCCGTGGCGGGTAATCCAGGCCCGGGCCAGGGCGCCGCGGACCACCGACCCGGGCAGGTACGGGTGGCTGCGGGTCAGAAAGCCGCGCGGCCCGGTACGGCCCAGGCTCACCGGCTGTTGGGCGGTGATCGTCACCTCATACCAGATGGTCATGCGGCGCTGTCCTCTCGTAGCGGCCAGATCAGGTCCAGGTCTTGGCGCAGGTCCCGGTCGGGCACCTCGAGGCAGACCCAGCCCAGGCCCCGGGTACGGCGTTGGCCGACCTTCTCAACCATTCGGGCGGCCAGGTGCAGCAGGGCCAGGTGGTACTGCACCGGATCCGAGGCGGCCTGCGGCAGGCCGGCCGTGGTGACCGGGCCGGTCTGGGTGATCTGCATCTCGGCCTGCTGCAGGCCGACCAGTTCCTTCACCAGCAGGTGCCCGTCCTCGGCCTGCCCCTGCTCGTCGAGTTTGAGGTTGACCTGCGGCACAATCTGGGGTTTCTCGGGCACCTCGGTGCGCCAATGCCAGGGTGACTGGCACCGCCGGCCACCGAAGACCGCGTTCACCAGTGGATGGTCGACGCGGCTGGGGTCGGGGCCGGGCAGCAGGCTGCGGGCCTCGGCCCGTAGCAGCCCTTTCAGGGAGCTAGCGCGCAGCGGATCGGACCGATCGACGACCTCGTCGTAGGAGCGGCCTGCGGTGCCGGTCCCGATCCGGAATCCGGTCGCGAACCGGATCTGTACCGTCAACCGGCTCATCGCCACCATCTCCCCAACACCAGAACGTCCCTCAACAGCCGCACCTCGTCCTCCTCCACGGTCTCGATCCCCAGGTCCTTCAGCAACTGTTTGACTTCTGCCAGCCGTCGGCTGCGGTACTCGAGTTTCAGCCCGGCGCCGAACAGGTCCTCGTCGGCAAGGTCGGCCCGCAACGCGCCGACCGCCGAGCCGGTGAGCTGCTGGGTCAGGTAGTCGAGGGCCGGCCGGCGCGATGTCAGCTCCTGCCAATCCCAGGGGGTCCGGTCCACCAGGTCGACCCCCTCGTGGGTGACGTCCTGCCACGACAGCGTCCACTGCCTTCCCAGGCCGTGTCTCTTGGCCTGCTGGAGCAGCTGCTCGACCAGGTCCACCTGCAACCCGAACGGGAAGGCGAGCTGGCTGATCAGCACCGCCGCGGACACCGAGGGCTTGGGCAGGCCCAACTGTTCTGGTATGAACGGGTCGACGTGTTCCTCGAATTGCTGGCGCAGGTTGCTCATCAGTTCCCGCACGAAGGGCCAGACCCGGGTGGCAGGCAGGCTCACCAGCAGGTCGTCGCCGCCCAGCAGGTGCGGGATCACCGCCAGCTTGGTGTCGCTGGGGTCGGTCACCGCCTTGGTCGCGGCGATCAGGGCCTTCCCGGTGGCCTGCTTCACCCCTTTCGACAGCCTCGTGAGCTGGCGCATCGCCTGCTCGTCGCTGGCTGCCTCGCGGCGCAGCTTCCCGAAGATCCCGCCCAGCCCGTTCGCGTCGGCGAAAACGAGCGCGGTGTGATTGTCCTCATAGGTCCGGGTCCGGCGCTCAGGGTCCGTACTCAGGGCCGGCACCCGTGCCAGCTCATCGAAGTTGCGCAGGTAACCCAGCGGTGATGTTCGGTTCTGGTTTCGGTTCTGGTTCATGACGGTCAGCAGCCAGGCCTCGACCCGCAGCCCGTCGGGCCGGTCCGAATCGCCGGGCAGGTCCCAGCACACCAGGTCGTCCAGCTCGTCGGACTGTTCGTCCCTCTGCTGGATGAACTGCAACGAGTCGTGGCGGCCCATGGTGGTGCGGTGGAAACAGTCGTGGCACAGCCACTTGCCCCGCAGCCCGGGCGGCGTCTTGGCCGAGTCCGGCATCTGGTGGCTCACCGCGTCGGTCTGGCATTCCTCGCAGGTACGTACCGGTGGGTATTCCCGGATCGCCGGCAGGTACTCCTGCTGCTGCGCAGGGGCAGCGAGAGTCGCCGGGTACGAGTCCTGGTCGGCCCAGATCCGGACTACTACCTCGACCGCCGGCTGCCGCTCCTGGATCCGCTGGGCCAGGCATTCGGCAGCCTGGCAGACCTGGTCGAGGCTGGGGCCTTGGATCGGGATCTCACCGTCGATGTCCAGCGCCTCCCGGTTCACCTCGACACACGGGTGCTGCTGCAGTACCTGGGCCACCAGCGCCCCATGGCCCCGCTGGTGCCGCGGCAACTGCTGGCCCTGAGGGCTGCTGGCGTCTTCGGGTTCTGGCAGCTGGGTGAGGTCCCACAGCTGGTCGGAGGCGCCCCGGCGGCCCCACAGCGACCGGGTCCGCGCCAGGTGAGTCTGGATCCGGCGTACCCCCACCGATGCGTACGTCGTCACTTCCTGCCCTTCCTTTTCTTCTCGTCTTCGCCGCTCTTGTCCTGGTCCTGCCCGATGGGCAGGTACTGGATGGGGCATCGGGCATCCGGCAGCGGCACCAGGTCGCCGCAACGGCCCCCGGAGTGCTGGGCGAACCACGCGAAGGACCGGTCGAACGGGTAGTACCTGCGGTTCCCTTCGGTTTTGACCTGGTCACGCTGTCTGAAATTTTCGGCTGGCGGATACCAGATCCGGTCGGCCGGGACCGTATCCGGCGCCAGCACCCGACGCAGGGCCTCCCAGGTCGCCTGCAGCCGCTCGTCATTGCCTAGCTGGGCGCTGCGATCAGCCAACGCGTCAAGGCTGACCGGCTCGCCGGTGTCACCTTGGTAGCGCTGGGCGGCTGTCTGGGCCACCAGAGCGGACACCTTGGTGGTGGCGCTGCCGTAGCCGAGCGGTTTCCCGCGGCCCAGATGGATCTGGTACGGGCCGCCGCCGAGCGCCCGGGCCGGGTCGGCCGCCGCCAGCAGCATCGCCAGCTGGTCGAGGCTGAGGTTGTCGAAGTACACCCGGGCCGTCAGGACCGTACCGGCCGCCACCGCCACCGCCTGACCCTTCTGGTCTTCCGGGGTGAGACGGACGGTGTGCCGCCCGTGTTGTGGATCGTCGCTTTCCTGACCATGCCAGTAGTACTTGCGGCCCGCGATCGGACGCGGCCGGCCCTGGTCAGCCTTGGAACCCCAGTGCGCCTGGGGAATATGGGACTGGTCTTTCGAGGCCTGCATCCGTTTCGGGTCCAGGCCGTCGTGGCGCAGGTACATCCCGCCAGCTGACGGGTGCGGGCTGCGAAGCGGCGGCAGGTCGATTTTTCTGCTAATGACTGGGTCCGCCATGCCCGGCCCGACCCGGACATGGGAGGCGTATCCGCTCTGGCTGCCGGCACCCGTTTGGGGATCCACCGAGCCGAAGACCTGGCACGACGGGCACAGCGAACCCGGATCATGGCAGGGGGCCAGCGACTTCACTAGCCGCTCGGACACCGGGTCGGTGCCGTGCCGGCGCCAGATCGCCGCCATCTTGAGTTCCCCGTCCCCGGTCAGCCACACCGTGTCGCCCTTGGCCAGGAAGCCGTCGGCGCGCCGGTAGCGCCCCACCTCCAGCGTTGACTCGTCCTGGTACCGGTAGCTGGCCTTCTCACCGGGCCAGCCTTCCTCGCCGGGAACAGTCTTCGAGGTGTCATGGGGTGGGTGGCCCGCGGAATCGCGGTCCTTGCGGACGGCAGCCCCGCCGGCCCCGCCGTCGCAGGCGTCCTGGTAGCGCTGCCAGACCTCGGCGGGGATCGCGACCACCTCCTCGCCGATCTCGCCGGTGGCGGCGAAATAGCGACCCCGCTTGGTACGGGTCCCCCCGTCGGTGAGGTGCAACACCCAGTCACCGCCCTGGTGGACCCGGCCCAGATTGCGCTGCTCCGTGCGATCCATCATCGTCGTGGTTCCCCGGGTATCCACGGTGATCCGCATCCCCGAATAAGGTTTGTCGAGGTCCTCCAGGTTCTTCACATCCACCCAGACCACCTGGTCGCAGACCCGGACCTTGGTGACCCGGCCGGCAGAGTTCACCTCCTCCACCACCGCCAGCCGGTCCTGCTTCGGCTTGAAGACGGTCATTGGTTCCCGGTGCACGGGGGTGTAGTCGGTGTCCACCACCCGCAGGCAACTGCCGGTCAGGGTCTCGTGCAGCGACCGCAGCACCCCCCGCAACGACGATCCGGGATAGGCCAGGTCGGTGACCGGTTCGGTCTGCTCCTGCCACAGCAGCAGCGGGGTCTGCAGGGTCAAGGTCCAGTCGAACCAGCCGCTGACATGGCCCGGCGCCAGCTGCGCATGCCCGGACGGCTTCTCGCGGGGCACGCTAGGCGGCAATGGCACGAAGGTGTACGGATTGATGAAGTAGCCCCCATCGTCATGCCTCTGTTGCATCTGCTGCTCCTGCTCCCGACGTCGTTTCTTGGCCTCCCCCTGCTGCTTGTGCTGCTCCTTCTGGCGCCGTTGGTCGAACCACCCGGCCCGGCCGCCGTCCATCAGCCAGACCAGCCGCCCACCGTGGCAGCCCAACCAGCCCCGCAACGAGTTCAGCCAATCCGAGTGGGCACCCTCCAGCGTCTGCGGCTCGCCGTTGACCAGAAGCTGAAGCTGCCCCGGTTTCCCCTTAACCGTGACCTCCGCGGGCGAAATCGGATCGGCTTGCACCAGCAGGCAGTAATCGCCATCGCGTAGAACCTCAGCCCGGCTGTATCCCTCATGGATCTCCTTCCCATCCGAGTCGATCGTCAGGTCCTCGTACGGCCCACCCTCACCGTCATTCCACGGGGCCGCCTGCAGCTGCCAGTGATCGCCGGACGGTGTCACCTTCGGGTCCCGCCACAGCAGGAACACGGTCTCACTCATCAGTGGGCCTCCAATCGTCCCAAAGCCCGAAAACCAGTCGGGGTACCTTGTTCATCACGCAGCACGTCGCACGGGAAGGCAAGATCAGTACGGTCAGGCAGCGCCGCCACCACCAGCTGCGACACCAGAAACACCGTCCCGGACTGCGGATCCGGCAGCCCATTGACCGTTCCATACCGGATCTGCCGCCTCGGCAGTGAACCCACCTCGGGCCAGTCCGGATCCTGGATCACGTCCTCCTGGCAACGAGCGATGCCCTCCCGAGGAAAGGTGAAAACCCCGTCGGGGGTGTGCAACACCAAAGGGTCGTGCAAAGTGAAGTTGCGGATCCGGACCCCCGGATCAAGAGCCGGCTGCCCATTGCCCGGCTCAGACCCGAAAGAAAAGACGTAACGGTCTTTCTCCCAAGCCAAGGTATGCCACGGGGCCATGTTCTGGTGGGGAGACAAGAACCTTGCCCCCAGCAGCACCGCGAACGCCGCCGGCGCAGCCAACGCCACGCTGCGGCGAGCACCTTTCGCCAACCGGCCCTCAACCTGCTGGACGCCGTCTCGGGTCCGCTCCAGCACGCTGCGATAGGCGTCCGGGGTCTCGTCGAGGGCCGATGCGGTGACCAAGACCAGCAGCAGATCCCGGCCCAGTCCCGGACACTCCCGCACCCCCGCAGGGATCCGGGACTGCAGCAGGTCACCCCTCGCCCCCAGATCCACCCCCAGGACCAGTTCCTGGTGCCGGTGATCCGGTTCGCAGTCGCGCCACTGCCCGTCCGAGCCACGGCAACTCGTGGTGATCTGAGGCTGATCTGGGACGGGTCGTTCGGTGTTCAGCATCACATAGGACGACGGGGCCAACTGGTCAGGAGTATGTGGTTTCGGCTCCCGGAAAGGCGATTCGCTCTGATCCGGAATGGCACCCATCGGTAGGTGCGAATCCTCGTAAGTCCAATCGGTGTCGCTTACCACCCACACCGGACGCCGCTGCCTGCTATTCGTCGCCAGGTGCTGCCCTAGGCGAAAGGCGACATCCAAGCGGCCCCCGAACCACAACACCAGATCAGAATTCGCCTGCCCGGTCACCGCGCGAGCACTCCCGACCCGGACCTCGATCCCCTCCAGGAAAGCATCCAGCTCGGCTTTTGTGGCGACCGGCTCCCGATACGGCTCCAACAGAGACGAATTCGGATATGCCTGCCGAACCCAATTCCCGAAAATCCTCGTATACTCTTCAGCTACCCTATCCTCGTGGTGTGGGCCGAGCGCGAAAGCGGCGAGGAAAATCCCGCGCTGCCGCTCCTGCCACCCCCGCAGCCAAGTGAATCCTAGATAGATTTCGAACCCTAGAATCAGAATCCCCAAGCCTAGGACCCAGAACTGAGTACCCTCTCCCAGGAGCGGAGGAGCCAGGGCACCGGCGACAGTAGCCGCCAGGCCAGTGCCGACCGTAGCCATAAACCCGGCCCCGGGGATTGCCAGCAGTCGGCGGCGAATCCATTCCAGGCTTCGCCAGCCCCGGACCCGAGAAGGCGTCGCCGCCTCCACGGTACGCGCAGTATCGCTAGCGTGGCTGGGATTCATAGGTCCTCCAGTAGTCGGGCGCAGCCTGGCAGACTCGTCGGCCGGCTGGCCAATCCGTCCCATTACCGCCGCAGGCACCGGCCGCCGATGTCCGGTTTCTGTCCGTTATGTGCTTGATTGCCCTCGCCTTCGCGAGGGCGGGCCGCGCAGCTAACACCCCCGTCTTCCTCCTCACTGACGAGAAGGCACGTGGGTCGTGGTTAAGTCAGTCGTTTCTCGTCGCTCGTCGTCCAGACGGGGTGCTCCACGACCAGGCCTGATTGCCCTCGCATCCGCGAGGGCGGGCCGCGCAGCTAACACCCCCGCCTTCCT
>CALIWR010000023.1 GCA_938046585.1 uncultured Propionibacteriaceae bacterium
CGGGCGGGCCGTGGAGCTGATGCCCCCGTCTTCCTCCTCACTGACGAGAAGGTTCATGAGGTCGCGGCCGGGCTGGGTATTTCTCGTCGTTCGTCGTCCAGTTCGGGCCGCGCTGGCCGGTTTGCGGATCTCTTAAGGGGATCCGATGTACTGCAACCAGCGTTCGTAGTGGTCCAGGACATCATGGGCGACCTGGTCGGCTGACCAATCCATCACGTCATAGCCCACCCCGCCGCCGCGCAGCCGAACCTCAAGTCGGTGGGTGACGTCCTGGGCCTCGTTCAGCCCAACCCCGTACGCGGCCGCCGGGGCCTGCACCACCCGCACCACGTAGCGGAAGACACGCCGTCCGTCCGCATACTCGACGGCATCGGTCTCCAATTCGCCGTCACGGGCAGTGGCGTGCGGATCAGTCACCAGCAGGGTGGCCCGGCCCAGATAGGTACGGTCGTCGTCAGGGTCGTTAGCCTCCTCGCCCTCCACCACGACCCTCGCCTCCAAAGCCTGGTTCTCGAGCTCGTCAGCCACCGCCTGCAACGCCGGCACGATCCGGCTCTGCAAGGCCCGCAGAGCCTGCGCCCGGGTCACCGAGTCGAAAGTATGGGCCAGCCGGTCCCGCCACGAGACCCGCCGCAAGCCGGCTGCGGTACCAGTGAAGCCGAGCTGGCGGGTCCGCAACGCCTGGCTGCGCGCCAAAGCTTCAGTCTGCTCCGCCCGCAACGCCCGGTACAGGCAGACCGCGATCAGCACGATCACAAAACTGAACGGCAACGCCATCACCAACGTCGCCTGCTGCAGGATCCCGATCCCACCAGCCAGCAGCATCGCGACGGTGAGAATCCCGGTCAGCGCGGCCCAGAAGATCCGCAGCCAGGCAGCCGCGTCCTCGCGTTCGCCCCGGATCCGGCTAGACAAGTTCGCCATCACCAGGGCACCGGAATCAGCGGAGGTGACATAGAACAGGATCCCCACAAACAGCGCCAGGGCGATCAGCCCAGTACTGCCAGGTAACGCGTCGAGCATCAGATACAAGCCCTGCTCCGGGGCGGCTGCGGTCTTCTGCGCGAAATCCGTGGCCCCAGAACGAATCAGGTCCAGGGCATTGTTGCCGAAGATCGAAATCCACATCACCACGTACGTGAAAGGCAGCACCAGCGCGCCAATAGTGAACTCCCGAATAGTACGGCCACGTGAGATCCGGGCCAGGAACATCCCCACAAAAGCACCCCAGGTGATCCACCAGGCCCAGAAGAATAAGGTCCAGCCGTTGAGCCAGGCCTCAGGACGCTCATAGGCGTAGGTCTCCAAAGTCAGCCGCGGGAACTGGGTAATGAAATCCCCCACTGACCCGATCAGGGAATCCAGCAAGAAAGCCGTATTCCCGGTGACCAGGACCCACCCGGCCAACCCGATCGCCAGCAGCACATTGATGTTAGACAAGACCCGGACGCCCTTGTCGACGCCGGTAGTGGCCGAGACCGTGGCCATCGCCACGCTCAGCACGATCAGGCCAATCTGGGCGCCAGGACCCTGCCGGATCCCGAACAGGATGTCGAGAGCCACGCCAAGCTGGACCACGCCAACCCCGAGCGACGCGGCGATCCCAAAAACCCCGCCCACCAGCGCGGCGGTATCAACCGCATCCCCCATCCACCCGTCTACCCGGTCCCCCAGCAGGGGCCGCAGCGTCGACCGTACGGCCAGGGCATCCCGGCGCCGGTACGCGAAATAGGCCATCGCCATCCCCATAATTGCGTAGATGCCCCAACCGGAGATGCCATAGTGGAAAAGGGTGAAGACCACCGCATTGCGGGCCGCCTGCGGGGTCTGGGACTCACCGGTAGGCGGATGCAGATACTGGGAGATCGGCTCCGCGATTGCAAAGAACATGATCCCGGTGCCGATACCCGCGGCAAACAGCATCGCGGCCCACGAGAAGGTGGAATAGTCGGGGGTTGAATTATCCGGGCCGAGCCGGATCCGTCCGTACCGGGTGAGAGCCAGCACCGTCACAAAGATCAGGGCCGCGGTCAGCAGGGCGATATAGAAGGAACCGAACCATTTCCCGGCCCAGGCGACTGCCATGTCGAAAGCCGCCTGAACTGAGGCGGGAGAGATGAAAGCAGCCGCGGTAATCACCGCGATGATGACGGCCGAGGCGACAAAGACCACCCAGTTCACCGGATGCCCGGGAACAGCCTGATCCGATGGTCGTCGCGGGTCCTTCGTCGGCATCGTCATCTGGCTCCGTCCGTCATCGGGTCGGCTGATTCCAGCTCCCCGTTCCCCATCGGGCAAGGGGTGCCACAATCCAGCCCTTCTGGTGCGTGATTGTGCCGCAGGCCGGGTCAGCGGCCGCCGGGCAGCATCACGGTCAGCCCGCCGGGGACCACCTCCGCCTCGAAACGACGGGTCGTCCCCTCGGCGTCACCGTCCAGCTGGTACTCCACCGGCTCGGCCGCTTCGAAGACCACATGCCGGCCCTGCGCGTACTCCAGGGGCTCGACCTGGGAGCCGCCGAGCAACCCGGTTGCGACCTTAGCCCAGTCAGTCGCCGACGTCGGGTTGCCGATCAACACATCCAGCAACCCATCGTCAGCGGCCGCGTTCGGGAAAATCCGGATCCGGCCCTGCAAGGTGCCGACATTGCCGACCAGGGCCAACAACGCGCAACGCTGCAACGGCTCACCCCCGTCCACGGTGACCGTCACCGGGTACGGCCGGGTCCGCAACTGTTGCGCAGCGGCAAGAAAGTACGCCGCCGAGCCGACGATCTTCTTCAGCTCCGGGTTGGTGTCGCTCATCACCTTGGCGTCCACCCCCATCCCGCTCATCACCAGGAAATGCTCGGACCGGTCGTCGGTGGTGAACCGCACCACATCGACCGGGGTCGGCTCACCAGAGAAAGCCACCTCGAAGGCCCGCTGCTCATCGCGCGAGATCCCGAGATTACGGGCCAACAGGTTCCCGGTGCCGGCCGGGATCAGCCCGACCGGGATCCGGGTCCCGGCCAGCTCCGAGCAGACCACCCGGACCGTACCATCGCCACCAGCCACCAGGACCAAGTCGGCATGTTTCGCGATCGCATCCCGCGCCATCTGGTAGCCCGGGTCGTCGACCTCCGTCTCCAACCACAGCGGCGGTTTCCAACCCCGGTGGCGCAATTCGTACTCGACCCGCTTGCGGAACAGGTCAAAATTGGTGACCTTAGACGGGTTATAAATGATCGCGGCCCGTTTGTCGACGTGCTCGCGGGGCCGGCTCGCCATCCCCAACGACTCGGTGATGGTGTGCTCCCCGGCCAGCGACAAGGCCCCGTACAGGGCGGCCGCGCCCAACAGCCCGCCGCCCACCAGCTGGGAGAACGTGTGGTGACGCATCAACCACCGGTCGGCGGCCACCGCCACCACGTACAGCCCGCCCATAGTGCGTACCAGCCAGATCCGCACCGGCGAGCGGCGGGCCGCGGTCGCCATCGTGGCCACCGTCGAAACCAGGATCAGCGCCATCGTCATGTGGTTCGAGGGATACCCATAGCCGCCGTACGTGATCGCCGCAGCGAACGGGGACTCGGGCCGGGGGTGAGCTAGCCAGGCCTTGACCAGCCAGCCCAACACCCACCCCGACAAGGACCCGGCCAGGGCCGCGGCCAGCCTCCGGAGCCGACGCTGGTACGCCCAGGCGGCGATCCCCGCCACTGCCATCACTGCCAGCGCCGGGTGGCTGACCAACGCGAAAGCGCTGAGGATCTGCCCCATCGGGCTGGCCGGGTCGAGCCAGGGCGCGGCCAAAGCCGCGTCGAGCCGGTTCAACCGCCGGCCAGCCGCCAGGGCCGTCCAGATCAAGAAACCGCCACCCCAGGCGGCGGCCACCAACCAGGACAGCTGTTGTCGGCGCCGCTTCATGGTGGTCATTCTCACACCGGCGGCTGGCAGGCGGTCAGTTGTGTCGCTGAACCTCAGCTGATCGGTTCGAACCGGGCTTGGAAGAACCTCAGGTACTTCGGCTCGTACACCAGCCGCAGGCCGGTGGCCTGGTCACGCTCCTCGAAGCAAGTCTTCACGCTCTCGGCGACGATGTCGAGGTGGGCCTGGGTGTACACCCGCCTCGGGATCGTGAGCCGGGTCAACTCCAGCGCGGGGTGGTGGTTCTGCCCGTCGGGTCCGCGACCGGCGGAGACGATGCCGCGTTCCATGGACCGGATCCCCGAATCCAGGTAGAGCTGCGCGGCCAGGGTCTGGGACGGGAACTGCTCCTGGTCAAGGTGCGGGTAGAAGGCCCGGGCGTCGAGGAAGATCGCGTGCCCGCCAACCGGTTTCACGAACGGCACCCCCCACTGCTCGAGCAGCTCGCCCAGGTAGCGCACCTGCCCGATCCGGGACCGCATGTACGCCAAGTCGAGCGATTCTTCGATCCCGATCGCCATCGCCTCCATGTCGCGGCCTGACATCCCGCCGTACGTGTGCAGGCCCTCGTACACGACGACCAGGTTGCGGATTTCGTGGAACAGGTCCTCGTCGTTGGTGGCGACCCAGCCGCCGATATTGGCCAGGTGGTCCTTCTTGCCGGACATGGTCGCGCCGTCGGTGTACGAGCAGAGCTCGGCCAGCACCTCGGCCAGGGTCTTGTCGGCGTACCCCGGCTCGCGTTCGATGATGAAGTACGCGTTCTCCACCGCCCGGGTGGCGTCGAGGTAGACCTTGATCCCGTACCGGTCGGTCAGCTCCCGTACCGCGCGGGCGTTCGCCATCGACACCGGCTGCCCGCCAGCCATGTTGACGGTCGTCGCGAGACAGACGTACGGGATCTTGTCGGCACCTACCTCGTCGATCAGCGACTGGAGCTTGTCCACGTCGATATTGCCCTTGAACGGGTACTGCGAGCTGGTGTCGTGCGCCTCGTCGACGATCACGTCGTGGAAGGTAGCGCCGGCCTTCTCCTGGTGGAAGCGGGTAGTGGTGAAATACATGTTGCCCGGGACGTGGTCGCCTGGCCGGATCGCCGCCTGCGACAGCAGGTGCTCCGCGCCGCGCCCCTGGTGGGTGGGCACGATGTGGCGGTAGCCGTACGCCTGCTGGATCGCCTGCTCCAACCGGTAGTAGCTGGCGCTGCCGGCGTACGCCTCGTCGCCGGTCATCAGCGCGGCCCACTGCCGGTCCGACATCGCATTCGTGCCGGAGTCGGTCAACAGGTCGATGTAGACGTCGCGGGAGTGGAGCAGGAAGGTGTTCCAGCCGGCTTCTCGGATCGCGGCCTCGCGCTCCTCGCGGGTAGTGGTCCGTAGCGGTTCCACCACCTTGATCTTGTACGGCTCTGCCCAGCTGCGCCGCGTCTGCTGCTGGCCCATGGTCTGCAACGTGGTCATGCGTCATGCCTTTCGCTCAGTCGACCCCAAGCGGGACGACGTTGCAACGCCCCGCCCCTGCGAGCCACCTCGTGGGGTTCGCGGCCCACGCTAGTGCCGCGGAGGCTCCGGGCGCGAGCGCCAGCAGTTCACCGGTCCAGGAGGCGTTGGGAGACCCGCGTCATCCTGGTGGCAGACCCGCGTCATTATTCTGGGAGCGTGGAAGAGCACAGGAGCCGGGTACTGGCGGTCGATGATGACCCCAACACCCTGCGTGCCTACAGAGGTCTCTTCGCCACCCAGCAGTCGTTTGACTTGGTGGGCGAGGTGAGAGACGGCGCCCAGGTGGAGGCTAGGTACGAGGCGCTGCTGCCCGATGTCGTCCTGATGGATTTGCAGATGCCATTCAACGGGGTCGATGCGACCCGAGCGGTCTGCGCCCGCTGGGCAGACGCCCGCGTGGTGGCGATGACCACGCTGACCTCGCACCACTGGGTAGTAGCAGCCCTGCGGGCTGGCGCCGCCGGCTACCTAGTCAAGGGCTTGACTTCAGGTCAGTTCTTCGCCGGTCTGCGGCAGGCCCTAGCCGGTGAAATGCCCCTGTCAGGTTCGGTCCGTCACCAGCTGGTCCATGCCCTGGTGGCAGACGAACCAGTCCGCGAGAATCCGCTTACGCCGCGCGAGAACGAACTGGTGAACTGGCTGGCCCGCGGGCTGACGAACCGGCAGATCGCGATGAGGATGAACGTCTGCGAGAGCAGCGTCAAGCAGTACTTCGCCCGGGCCGGCGCCAAACTGCACGCCACCTCCCGGACCCAGATTCTGGTCCGCGCGATCCAATGCGGCGCGGTCGACCCGATGCTCATCCAGAATCACCGGTAGCGCGGTCGGCGAGGCTCAGACACCCGCCGGCGCCGTCGAGAGTGGATGGCGGGGCAGCTGGCTGATGACCCGCCACTGGTGCTCCACCCGGCCGGCCCAGAAGGTGGCACCCGTGAGCTGGGCCCGTTCGGCGAGCCCGCCCAGCCCATTCCCGGTGGAGTCGGGATGGGAAGGGGTGACGGCCGCGAGCGGGCTGACGATGTCCAGGTCGATCCGATCCTGGGCGGCGGTGATGGTGATGACGCAGGCCCCGCCGGGGCTGGCGTAGCGCATGATATTGGTGCCGGATTCGCGCAGGATCCGGGCAATCGTGTGGGCGGTGGCCGAATCGCAGTCGTCGATGTCGGGGTCCAGGCAGACGTCGACGAAAAAACCTGTCCGGTGCAGCGTGTTGGCGACGGCCCGGGCGGTGGCGCTGGGGGTACTCCAGGTCCCTTCGGGGGATGTCGTGGTGACGCCGCGCATCAGAAAGACCAACGAGGTCAGGTCATTGCGGGCGGCAAGCAGCAGGCCACTGATTCGCAGGGCAGTGGCGCGCAGGTCAACCAGGTCAGTGGAATCTCCGTGGTGGCTGATCTCCCACGACATGGAGGTGAGCTGGTGGGCGACCATGTCGTGGAGCTCTCCAGCCAGGGCCTGGCGTTCCTGGGTACGGGCCTCGCCCCGCTCTTGTTCGAGTCGCAGGATCGCCCGATGCTGGTGACTGTGAGAGGCGAGAAAATAAGAGGCGAGTAGGCCCAGGGCAACGGTGGGGATGGCCATCAAAGCGGTGGTGACGATCGCCTCGGCGGTGGTTCGTTCGGGGAACTTGATGATCGCGAAAGCCAGCCAGCCTAGGGCTGGTAGCAGTGCCCAGCGTGGCCGCCAGGCCAAGACCAGCACCGTCAGGATCATGACTTGGACCATCGGGGCGGACGGCAGCGGCCGGGGCGGAAGAGCAAATCCGATGATCAGCAGCAGGGCCAAGGCGATCGTTGTCGCCCGCGGGAAAGCTGTGGCGGTGATGATCGTGACCGTGGTCGCGACCCATAGCAGGGAGGTCACGGTCACCACGCGCAACGACACCAGGTGGGCAAGGCTCAGGATCAAAAGCCCGAAGCCGACGACCTGGATGCCGATCTGCCAGGGCACATCGGTCTGGTGGAAGGCCTCCCACCGCGAAGCCAGTATGGCGAGCGGTCGTTGCGGGGAGGCCGGACGCGGTGGTACGGCCGGGGTAACGTCATGATGCTCGATCTGCACCTGCCACCAGCCGTCGTCGCCATCGACGCTGACCCGGCAACCGGGCGTGCTGAGCCGCTGCACGAGCCCCGGCCAGACATCCCGGGAGGCTTCCTCGGCGACCTCGTGCCCGATCCGCACCAGCACGGTGTCGTCGCTGACTCGCCCGATGATCGCGCACCGGCCACCGGGCAGGGCATGGTTTTGGAGGTGATCGGCGACCATGGGTAACAGCTCGCCGTCCGGGATGGGCAAATCGTCAAGGGCGGGGTCGAGATCCAGTTCGACCAGGTAGGCCTGGCTGGCCAGTTCGTCCTCCAGCGCCTCAATGCCCTCCAACCAGCTGGGCGGGGCTGTTTCGACCGGGCTGCGCAGGTTCTGGACGAGGCGGCGGACTCGGGCGAGGGCGGCCCGGCTCTGGGCATCAACCGTGGCCAACACGGTTCGGATCTGCATCGGGTCGGCCATGCTGGGAGCCGTGGCCATCGCCTGGTGCTGCCGTTCCAGATCGCCTGACATCAGCCGGGAGAGCTCATCAGCCAGGGCGTGTCGTTCCTCACGGTGGATGCTCTCAATGTCGTCGACCAGCTGCTCGATCGTGATCTCGCTGCGTTCCTGGCGGCGGATCAACCATCCCACCCATCGCCCCCCAAATACCAACATGATCAGGAAGGCGATAAAGATGACAAGGTCTCCGACATCCGGGAAGATGAGGAAACCCGCAGTCACATAGGCGGAGAGGGCTAGCAGCGTTGTCCGCCACGGCCGGGACCCGCTGATGGCAGCAAGATTGATCATCAGGGGCACCTGCCACAGCGAAACTTCGTCCGGCTGTACCAGGGCCAGCCACACCAGCCCCAGGACGACGATAAAGCCGACCCGGGGGAAGACCATGGCCACCATCCCGACCAGGAAGGCGCCGGCATCAAGGGCCAAGCCCCACCGTTCGGTGACCCTCAGCCCGCCGAAGGACGGCAGCACCGAGCGCTCGCAGTGCCCACACCGCGGCCCGGCTCCCCCGCGGCCACAATGGCCGACGTCGCTCGGCTACCGACACCCTGTCAGGATAGGCGAAACCCTTACCAGGTGGGCCGCGGTCCGATGGATCATTCCAGTGGCAGGACGGCGCGCAGAGACCACTGCTCATCCGTGACGGTGGCTTCGAAGCAACCCCCGGTCAGGTGGATCCGTTCCTGCAATCCGCGAAGGCCCCACCCTAGGGACGGCATGGTGAAGCCAGACGGGACCGGGCTGAGCACGTGGACCGTGGCGCAGACCTCCGACAGCAGTACCCGCACCACGCATCGACAGCGGGCGGGGGCATGGTGGATCACATTATCGACGCCCTCGGCGATTACCCGCGAAATGGTCTGTTGCACCGTCATCGGCAGGTCGTCGGCGCGGGCCGGTACCAACACGTCAGGCTCGAAACCGGCCTCCACCAAGGCCAACGCCATGGTGGCCGCCTGTTGGGTGGGAGGTACCCGCTGGGTCAACTCCTGGATCTCCACCCCGGGCGCTGCCTCGAATGCGGCATCGCGCAGGACCGACGTTAACAGGCGCAGGTCGCGTAGCGCCTCCTGGGCGCAGTCACCGATGTCTGCCACGATCTCCCGTAGCCGCTGCGGATCTTGGCAGTCCTCGGCGGCCATCGCCTGCAGGCTGACGGTAGACAACTGGTGCACCACCACATCGTGGAGTTCCCGCGAGATCGCAGCGCGTTCATCGGCCCGCAGCCGGGCCGACTCCAGCGCCGCCAGGCCGGTCAGGTGATCCTGCCGTTCCCGGCGGCGGCGTAACCACAGCAGCGACCAGCCGATGACGAGCCCGATGCTGAGCCCAGCGGCCAACCCGGCGAGCAGGCTCCACCGGGTCGGCCCCTGGGATGTCAGCACCCGGATCACCACAAAGCTCACCAGGGCGCCGCTGAGGGCCAGGGTCTCGCCGCGACGCAGCAGCGCACCGGCGCAACCCAGGGCCACTAGTAGTAGGACCTCCATGCCGGTGCTTGACCAGAACACGGCCGCAACCAGGGGGATCGCCGCTAGCAGGATCCCGGTCCGGGGCCGCCACAGCAGCACCAGCAGCGCTATCAGGGTCAGCCCATCCATCGCGCTGATCAGCGTCTCGGCAGGGGGCTGCTGGAGGGTGAGCCGGACAAAGTCGATCAGCCAGAAGCCCAACAGAGCTGAGGCGACTAGCCGGATCTGGTCCAGACCGGCGAGCGCCTGGCCCCTGCGCCAGAGCAGGAGACCAAGCCGCTCACCCGACAGCGCAGGCATGGTAGTCATCGTGGTTCGTCAGCGCTGGCAACCAGGGATCATCGGGAATCGCATGCAGTAGTTCCTGACTGCTCTGTCTTGGCCGGTGTCGCTGGCGGCCTGGGCAGGGACCGCGGTGAGGGTTGTGACGCTGAGGGCCAGACCAAGGATAGCGGTGACGATACGCATGACAGTTCCTCCTAGGATTTCCAGACCGAGCCTGGGTGGCTTCGGTCGTCGATGATCCAATCCCATCGCCCAGTGGTGGCACAGTTCACTTTCGGACAGTAGGTCTTGCGCTCGGCTGAGGGACTGGACGAAAGTCGAGGTGGTACATCCCCATCGACAGATTGGTTTCGACGATGAACCTTTACCGCCGTACCCGTGTTCTGCTCGTCGACGACGACCCGGCCGTCCGGGACGCCTACCGCAGTGTCTTCGCGGCCCAAAAGGATTTCGTGCTGGCCGGCGAGGCCCGCAACGGGCAGGAGGGCGTCAACTGTTACGCCACCCTGGAACCCGACGTTGTGCTGATGGACCTGCAGATGCCCGTGGTCTCGGGCGTCGAGGCCACCAAGCAGATCTGCGGACGATGGCTCGACGCCTGCGTGGTCGTCTTGACGACGTTCACCAGTCGTGAGCACGTCGTCTCCGCGCTCCGGGCCGGAGCCGCGGGATATCTGCTAAAGAATACGAAGCCGCCCCAGCTGATGGCTGGCCTGTACAACGCCATGGAGGGCAATATGCCGCTCTCGGCGACGGTCCGCCGGCAACTGGTAGCGACCATCAGCACCCCTGAGATGATTGCCCGCGACCCAGTCGACATCGGCCTGACCCCGCGGGAGCGGGAGCTGTTGCGATGGCTTGCCCAGGGGTTCACCAACCATCAGATCGCCCTCCACATGTACATCTCTGAAGGTTCGGTGAAGCAGTACCTGAACCACATCGGCGCCAAGATGCAGGTCACCTCGCGTACCCAAATCCTGATCACGGCGATCCAGATGAACCTGGTCAACCCCTACGAGACCAAGCCCGAAACCCTGCAGACTCGGGCCTGAAGCTCCGTGGTTGGGTGTGATGGCCCTCGCGTCCGTGAGGGCGGGCCGCCGTCGCTCATGCCCTTGTCCTCTCTCCGCGCGGACGCAGACAGTCAAGCCCGGATAGGCTGAGCAGGTGATCGACCCGAAGGTATTGCGTGCCGACCCTGACCGTCTCCGACGCGCCCAGCAGGCCCGCGGGGAACCTGCCGATCTGATCGACCAGCTACTCGCCGCCGACGAGGCGCGGCGGGCGGCGATCGGCGGCCACGAGACGCTGCGGGCCGAGCAGAAGGACGTCAGCGGCCAGATTCCCAAGGCCTCCGGTGAGCAGCGGCAACAGTTGCTGGCCCGGACCAAGGATCTGGCGGCCGCGGTCCGCCAGGCCGACCAGGCCCGGGAGCAGGCCGAGGCCCGTTTCACCGAATTGCTGCGGCTGCTGCCGAACCCGGTCTTCGACGACGTACCCCTCGGCGGGGAAGACGACTTCGTGGTACGCGAAACAGTGGGCCAGCCCCGCGATTTCGCCGCTGAGGGCTTTGCCCCCCGCGACCATCTCGACCTAGGCCAGCTGCTGGGCGCGATCGACCTGGAACGAGGCACCAAGATCTCTGGATCCCGTTTCTACGTGCTGACCGGGCAGGGAGCCCTGCTGGAACTGGCGCTGGTGCAGCTGGCGATCGCGAAGGCCACTGAATGGGGCTTCACCCCGATCTTGCCGCCGGCGCTGGTGAAGCCGTCAGCGATGGAGGGAACCGGTTTCCTCGGCCAGGCCGCGCAGGACGTCTACCACCTGCCGGCCGACGACCTGTACCTGGTCGGCACCTCGGAGGTGGCGCTGGCCGCGTACCACAGCGACGAGATCCTCGACGGTGCCGCGCTGCCGCTGTCGTACACGGCATTCTCGCCCTGCTACCGGCGTGAGGCCGGCTCGTACGGCAAAGACACCCGCGGCATCTTCCGGGTGCACTGGTTCGACAAGGTCGAAATGTTCGTCTACTGCGCCCCCGAGGACGCCCACGCCCAGCACCAGCGGCTGCTCGGCTACGAGAAGGACTTCCTGTCTCTGTTGGGGATCCCATTCCAGGTATTGGAGGTGGCGGCCGGTGACCTGGGGCTGAGCGCGGCCCGCAAATACGACTGCTACGGCTGGTTCCCCAGCCAGGGCCGCTACCGGGAGGTGACCTCGACCTCGAACTGCACCGAGTTCCAGTCTCGCCGGCTCAACACCCGCGCCCGGTACCCGTCCGGGGTAGGGCCGGTCGCTACCCTCAACGGCACCCTGTGCGCGATGACCCGGATCATCGTGGCCCTGCTGGAAAACCACCAGCAGCCTGACGGTTCGGTGGTGCTGCCTCAGGCGCTTCGCCCGTACCTGGGCCGTGACCGGCTGCTGCCGCTGTGAGCGGCACCGACTGGACACCACAGCTGGTCGCAGTGGATGTCGACGGAACCCTCGTCGACGGGTACGGTCGGCTGCCGGATGAGGTACGTCAGGCGGTCCGGCGGGTAGTGGACGCCGGGGTGCCCGTGGTGCTGGCGACCGGGAGGTCCTGGTTGGCGAGCGAGGGCGTGGTCGACTACCTGGGCTTGCCGCATGGGCTGCACGTGTGCTCAAACGGGGCGATCGTGGTGGAATCGCCGCCGATGCGGCTGGTACGGGAGGTGACCTTCGACCCGGCCGACGTGATTGACAAGGTAGTAGAGCATTCCACGGCCCTGATCGCGGTCGAGGAACTCGGCGTCGGCTATCGGGTGAGCGCGGACTTCCCCGAGGGTGAGCTTTTCGGCCAGAGCATGCCGGAGAGCATCGAGCAGCTCAAGTCCCGGCCGGTGACCCGGGTCGTGGTCCGGGACCCGGACGCGGACGGGCAGGAATTCCTGGAGATGGCGCAGCGGCTCGGCCTGCACGGGGTGAGTTATTTCATCGGCTGGTCGAACTGGCTGGACATCGCCCCCGAAGGGGTGGACAAGGCTGCCGGGCTGGAATTGGTCTGCGAGCGGCTCGGCGTCGACCGGTCCGATGTGTTGGCGTTGGGCGATGGCTACAACGACATCGAGATGCTGCAATGGGCTGGTCGCGGCGTCGCCCTCGGCGATGCGCTGCCCGAGGTCCAGCAGGCGGCCGATCAGGTCACCGGCCGGTTCGCCGACGGCGGTACCGTCCAGGAACTGGAACGCTGGTTCCCGGTGCCGGTACGGCCCGGCGGGGGCGGTGCTGAATCGGCCTGCCGCTAGAGTGGCCGGGGTTCGTCCCCCTACACCCCCAGGAGGTTCCATGTTCCCTCGTGCTGTCACCGTGCTGGCTACGGCGGCCCTGATCACGCTCGCGGTGGCCGCGCCGGTGCGGGCCCAGACCGGCTGGCGTACGGTTGCCGCCGCCCCGGCCCCCACCAGTAATCCGCTCAAGGGCATGATGCCTTTCGCCCCAGACCCCGGCGGTCAACCGCCGGCTGGGCATGGCCTGCCGTACACGATGGAATGGGTCACGTTGCCGCTGGACCGGATCGTCACCGGGCCGGGCCGCTACGACTGGTCGGCGCTGGATTCTTCGCTGGACGCGGTCGCGGCCCGTGGTCATCAGAGCGTGTTGCGCTTCTACGTCGACTACCCCGGCCGGGACAGTGGCCTGCCAGATTATCTCACCGCCCGCAACTTGGTGCGGGTTCGCCACTACCGGGTACCCAACAACGAGAACGGGGCTTCGGTCGCGCCCGACTACGACGACCCCGACATGATGTCGATGCTGACCGGCTTCGTCTCTGCCCTCGGGAAGCGGTATGACGGCGATGCCCGGGTCGGCTACATCACCCAGGGCCTGGTTGGTTTCTGGGGCGAGTCGCACACCTACCCGTACAACGGGCACCGCTCTGCGGAGAACCCGAAGGGTGAGAACTGGATGCCTTCGCCGGCGAACCAGGCGGCGCTGGTGAGAGCCTGGGACCAGGCTTTTGCCACTACCCCCACGCAGGTGCGCTACCCCTCGGCTGCGAGCCGGGGCCAGGCTGTCGGCTACCACGATGATTCTTTCGCTTTCGCGACCCTGCCTGGTGCCGAGTGGCACTTCTGGAGCCTGATGCAGAAGGAGGGTACGACCGAGTCGTGGCGGACCCAGCCCACCGGCGGTGAAATCTACCCGCAGATCCAGTCTTGCGTATTCAATGTGCCACAGAACTGCCAGCAGGCCGTGGGCCAGGCCGCGCAGGATATCGACGCTGCGGTGGCGACCACCCACGTGACCTGGCTAGTTAACCACGGCGCTTACGAGGCTGGCCTGACCGGCCCGGCGCGCGACCATGCCTTGCAGGTCAGCGCCCGGATGGGTTACCAGTTCGCGGTACCGCGCTGGCGCTATGACCAGGATTCGGGGGCGCTGACTGTCGAGGTGACCAATACTGGCGTTGCCCCCTTCGCGTACAACTGGCAGGTGGAGGCGGTTGCCGTGGCCGCGAATGGAGCCACGCTCGGCTCGGCCCGGCTCAATGGCGACCTGCGCCGGGCGGTGCCGGGGGAGCAGGCCACCACCGCCTTCACCGGCACCCTGCCGATTCCGGCGCAGGGGACCACCAGGATCCTCTTCCGGGCCGTTAACCCGCTTCCTACCGGGGCGCCGCTGCGTTTCGCCAGCGCTGGCCAGGACACCACCCGTACCGGGTATCTCACCTTGGGGTCGGTGACCCGCTGATGGAGGCCGGCGCAGCGCCGGTACGTGGCCGCGGCAGCTTTGTGGCCGGTAACCAGAACCACGCAGCCCCTCAGATGTCGGGGCTGCGGTGGTGGTGAATTAGGCGTTAGCCGGTTGCTTGGTGCCGGCGCCCCGGCGGCGGATCCGGGGGCCGTGCTGGGAGGGGCAGTCCCCGGCCCCGGCATGGTCGCAGCCGCTGCAGCCAGCGCTGCTGCCGCAACCACCGGCGGCGAAGCTGACAGCCGCCGGGCGCTCGATCACCGGCGGGCTAACGTGGCCTTCCACGACGAAACCGGAGTCGGCGATCATCGCCAGGTCTGCCGCCCCGGCTTGGCCCTCCGAGGTGAGGTAGTCGCCAAGGAAGATCGAATTGCACAGTTCCAGCGCCAGCGGCTGGAGGCTGCGCAGGTGGTGTTCGCGGCCCGCGGCCGCCCGTACCTCGGTGTCCGGATGGACCAGCCGAACCATCGACAGGATCCGCAGGCAGGTGAGCGGCGTCAGCCCCTGCGCACCGGCCAGCGGGGTCCCCTCGAAAGGGAGCAGGAAGTTGACGGGGACCGAGGTGACGCCCAGGTCCCGCAGCGCGAAGGTCACCGCCACCAGCTCCTCGGGGGATTCGCCCATGCCGGCGATCAGCCCACAGCAGGCTGAAAGCCCGCCGGCCGTGGCCGCCTGCACCGTACGTACCCGGTCGGCATAGGTGTGGGTAGTGCAGATCTGCGGGTAGGCCGATTCGGCGGTGTTGAGGTTGTGGTTGTACCGGGTCACGCCCGACTCGGCCAACTGCCGTGCCTTGGCGTCGTCGACGAAACCGAGGCAGGCGCAGACTGTGAGGTCTGGGTGGTTGCGGTGGATGCCTTCCACGATCTCGGCGACCTGGGCCACCTCCCGTTTCGACGGTCCCCGACCCGAGGCGACCAGGCAGACCGTCGAGGCGCCGGCTTGTACCCCGGCCTGAACCTGGGCGTCAACCTCGTCTGGTCGCAACCAGCTGTAGCGCAGGATCGGCGCGTCCGACCCCATCGCCTGCGAGCAGTAGCTGCAGTTCTCCGGGCACATCCCGGACTTCAGGTTGACCAGGTAGTTCAGTTTCACGGTGACGCCGAAGAAGCGTCGCCGGACCCGGCCGGCGGCGGCCACCAAGGCCATCACCTCGCTGTCGGGTACGGCGAGGACCTGGAGCGCCTGCTCCTGGCTGATCGACTCGCCACGCAGACCGGGCTCCACCAACTCTTCCAGATTCATCGCGATCCCCTCGTGATCGGGTACGCCGGCGGTCCCTTGCCGGCCCGCCGGGACAGCTGTGTCGGACATGGCGGCGAATCTACCACGCGAACTGAACAAAGTTCAGATATCAGGATAGACTGTTCAATGACGGGAGTGGATAGCATGCCCTCATGGCGCTGACCCGACAGCAGATCCTGCTGGCCGCGCTCGGGATCCTCGACGAGTACGGGCTGGCTGACCTCAGCATGAGGCGCCTGTCGACGACTCTCGGAGTGCAGGCCGGGGCGTTGTACCACCATTTCCCCGACAAGCAGACCCTATTGGCCGGGCTGGCCGATCTGATCCTCGCCGAGGTGAGCGAGCCGCTGGGCACCTGGCGCCCGGCCGTTGAGGCCTGGGCCGGCGACATCCGACGGGTCCTCCTCTCCCACCGGGACTCAGCTGAGCTGGTCTCTACCTCCCGCGGCTTTCAGCTCAGCCGTCACGACGTCAGCCGGTACCCCGCCACCCTGTTCGCGGCGGCCGGTCTGTCGCCGGTGGAGGCCGTAGTCGCGGCCTCCACCTGCCTGCATTTCATCCTCGGCCACGTCTTCGAGGAACAGGCCCGGCGGGAATGGGAACGTCTCGGCCGTACTGACGAGTCAACGGGGCCAGACTCTATGAACCATCTCGGCGACGAATCGTTCGCGGTGGGGATCGCGTTGCTGTTGGACGGAGTCGCCGCCCGGATCGAAGCCCCAGCTGGCCGCTGAATACCCCGTCTGGACGACGAGCACCGAGAAACGGCTGGCTTCACCGTGATCTGGAGGGCCTTCTTCGGTGTGAGGAGGAAGGCGTGCGCGAGCGTATCGCGCGTCTTCGACTCTCGGCGTGAGGAGCAAGGCGGCCGATCCTCGCGGATGCGAGGGCGATCTAACCAATACGACGCCCCCGTTTCAGAGAAACGGGGGCGTCGACGGCGGGGGTGAGCGTCAGGCGGCGCGACGGGTCTGCAAGGTACGGCGGATCACCTGTGCGTACACCGCCAGGACCCGCTCCATGGATGGGGGGACCATCTTCAACGTGGTCTCGGCCTCGCTGTTGCGGGCTTTACGAAGGTGGCGTTTGACCGTCGACAGCGAGCAGCCGAGCCGCTGGGCGATGGTCTCCAAGCTCTCGTGGGGGTTCGCTGCGCGCAGCCGAAGCACCTCTTCATGATTTACCTGACGGCCGGAGGCGACCACGCCGGCGAGGGTGTCGAAGTCCTCCGGTGCGACGCTGATCCGCAACTCGGTACGCATTTCTTGGCGTTGGCGCTGGGTGGTGCCGGCCACGAAGCCGCTGACATCATGCTTGACGACCGCGTCGTACAGGCAGCGGGCCAACAGCGGGCAGGAGGCGCAGGTGGTGGTGGCCTCGGAGACCAGTCGGGCCTGGGTCCGGCGGACTTCACGGGAGGCCCCGGCCGGCAGGCCCTCTTCGAGCAGCGGGTGCTGGAAGATGTCGGTGGCATTGACACAGGCGGGTAGAGCGCTGGTGGTCTTCACTGGGGATCCCTCCAAACTGTCTCGGCGGGGGGTTCCCCGCTCGGCTCGAGTCGCTGGTAGGTCCACTGTCGCAGACGGAATCGGCCTGACAGGGCTCAGAAAGTGAAGGGAACTACCCGACTTGACTGGGTAGCGAAACTAGCCATTTTGAGTATCCCTACCTATAGCCAGCGGTGGGTCAGGGCGCAGGCCGGAGCCCATGGTGTCGGGGTCTGGGGTCAGTTTGGGTGAGGATCTCTTCATCAACCGCCGAGCCTGATCCGGGCATCCACCAGACTCGCCCCGTCGGCGTCCGGCCGACCCCGCCGACAGGAGCGCCAGATGCCTTTCACCGTGGCCAATGCGGCTTTCGTGACTGAGAGGGTGGCGGTCGGCGGGGACCTGGAGACTCACGATCCGCAACGGGCTGGACAGCAGCTGGCGGAGCTGGTGGCGGCGGGGATCACTCACATCGTCGACCTGCGGGCGGAATGGTCAGATCAGGTCTTCGTCGCGCGCCGGGCACCTCAGGTACGGTTCTGGCAGCACCGGGTCGAGGACGCCGGCCAGCGGATCGGGCGGGACTGGTTCGATCAATTGCTGTGGTGGGTTGACGACGCCCTCGCTGGCCTGGACGCCAAGGTGTTGCTGCACTGCCATATGGGGATCAACCGGGGCCCTTCCGCCGGCTACGCGGTGCTGCTAGACCAGGGCTGGGATCCAGTTGAGGCGCTGACCGCGATCCGTACCGCCCGCCCGGTGGCGGCGATTGACTACGCCGAGGATGCGCTGCTGGCGCACCACCAGCGCCGCCAAGTCGGGATTCGGCAACGCCGCCAAGACCGGGCCCGGGTTACCCGTGACCTGCGGGCCCGGGAAGTGACCGGGCCAGCCAGCCGCGGCGCGCACCTGCTGATCCTGAACGCGGCCGAGCTGGCCGATCTGGCCGCCCGGGGGGATGTGGTCTGGTTGCGGGTCGACGAACGCGAACCGGTACGGGCTGGCGAGGCGATCCTACTGTGGCGCAGAGATGTCGAGCCGGGGCTGGTCGGGTTGGGGTACGTGATGGCCGACCCGGAGACGATCTGGACCCAGCAGGAGCAGCGGGTCCGCAGCGTCCCGGTCGAGTTGCTCCGGTTGTCCGAGCAGCCGCTGGTCCCGGCGACGGTGGTGGCCCAGGCGGGTCTGTGTCCGGGCCACGGCTGCCAACGGCTTGAGGTGACGCAGTTGGCTAGCCTGGCGCCGTACCTGGCTCTGGCCTCGGTGTCGACGGTGAGCTGAACGCCCGGCGCTACTAGGGTGAGGGGATGCTGAGTCCGTACCGATCGAGCGGCTCGTACCTCACGATCATGAAGGACGGGACGGTCAAGCAGCTCAATCCGTTCTCCGGGACCGAGGTCTGGACGGTGCCGGGCCGGGGAAACCGGCCGCTCGGAATCCGGGCTGAGCAGCCGCATCCGCTGCGCCCCGAGGACGACGGGCACCACTGCGCCTTCTGCCATGCCCGCTACCTGGAGACTCCGCCGGAGAAGTCCCGGATGATCCGGACCGGTGACCGCTGGCACACCGTGTACCGGACCCCGGCCGAGCACCTCTTCGACACCGTCGCTGAGTTCCGCCGGATCCCGAACCTGTTCGAAATCTTGAGCTTCGACTACTGGCACGAGAACTACGGCTACGAGATCCCGCCCGACATCGCCGAGCGGCGCCGCCGTTATCTGGAATCACCGGCCGGCCGGGAGCATGTGCTGTCGGTGGCCCGCAACAAGCTGCGGGCGGCCGGGCGTACCCCCGAGCAGATCGCCGGCTACGACGACGACGAGGTGATCGCGTACGCGTCGGGATTCTTCGGCGGCGGCCATGACGTCATCGTCGCCCGGCGGCATTTCCGCGACGGAGCCGAGAACACCTCACAGCTCGCCTCCTCGGGCACTCTCACCCCGGAAGAGCACTACTACTATGTGGCATTCACCGTGGAATCGATGCTGCGTCTGTACGACATCAACCGCTACGCCCCGTACGTGGCGGTCTTTCAGAACTGGTTGAAACCGGCCGGAGCCTCCTTCGACCATCTGCATAAGCAACTGGTCGCCATCGACGAGCGCGGCGTGCAGAATGAATTCGCGATAGAGCGGGCCCGGGCGAACGGGAACGTCTTCAATGAGGATGCGGTGAATTACGCCAGCCGTCATAATCTGTTGCTGGCCGAGAACAACCATGCCGTGGCCTTCGCCGGTTTCGGGCACCGTTATCCGACGATCGAGATCTGTTCGAAGTCCGAGCACGCCTGGCCGTGGGAGCATTCGATCGAAGAGGTGGGCGGGGTCTCGGACCTGGTGCACGCGATGCATGCCGCGACCGGGGCAGACGTGCCATGTAATGAGGAATGGCACCACCAGCCGGTGGATGTTGATGTGCCGATGCCGTGGCGGGTCGTAATCAAATGGCGGGTTTCTACGGTGGCGGGTTTCGAGGGGGGAACCAAGATCTATATCAACACGATCGATCCGATGGCGATCCGAGACCGGGTGGTGCCGCGGCTGTACGAATTGCGTGACCAGGGCCGGATCGGCGGGATGCGGTTAGGTGAGGAATGCTCTGGTAAGCCGAATCTGCTGCGCTATAACCCGGTACTGCGGTGAGCGCCGTCGATGAGTTTGCCGGGCTCATCACCGAGCAGGCCGATCCCGCCCTGGGGGGCCTCGATACCTGGCCCACCGATCGCCTGGTGGGCGCTACTAACGCCAAGCTCCGGCCCCGGGCCTAGCAGACCGTGGTCACCGTCTGCGGCTGCCCCGCACCGGTCGCCCGCGAGACCTTGGCCGCGGCCGGTGGGCAGGGGGAAGACTGCGGTCTTGATGGTGCTGGCCGGGATCAACCGGACCGAAGCTCGCCGCTTGGAGGTGACCCACGGGCACCTGCGCCACGCCCTATTAGGCAATGGGGTTCCGTACGGGGTGAGGGCTCGTACCCTGGCCGGGTGAGTGAACGCCGCTACCGACGCCCCAGTTTCCAGGCTCCGGCGGCTTTGGAGGCGCTGGGGGAGCGGGTGGACCCGATCGGGCAGGTGCACGCGGCCCACGAATCGGCGGCGGTGCTGTTGCACGCCGGCCGGGCCGGCGATGATCCGGCGGTGGTCGAGCGGCTGGTGGCGCTGGTCGACGAGATCGGGCTGGTGACCCTGGCTGATCTGTGGGCGGCCCGTCCGGCGCGGTCGCTGCCGGGGGCGCTATACCGGCTATACCTGCTGCAGCAGTGGATAGTGGCCTCACCCGACGAGGTGGCCCGGGAGTACGCGGCCGGGGTTCGGTTCACCGAGCCCCACCATGCGGTCGCCGGCGCCGACCCGCCCGGCCCGGATGAGGTGCGTCAGGTCGCCGACCAGATCCTGCGTGGCGCCTTCACCGGCGATTTCGGCCTGGCCCTGGAACGTGCCGCCGCTTTCTGTCAAGTAGTGGTCGCCGGCCGTACTGACCTGGCCGCCGGCGCGGCCGGTCTGGTACGGGCGAACCGGCTCCAGATCGCCGCCCACGACCTCATGGCCTGCGCCCAGGCCTGGCGTTCAGGTGACCTGCAGTAAGCCGGCCCAGGGTGGCCCTGATCAGGCGACCTGCTTAGTCCTGTGCGCTGGGGGGCGGTGTCAGTTCTCGCTCGGATCCTGGCTGAGGGTTACGCACCTGCGCGATGACGCGCCCGAGAGCCATCAAGAACGTAGGTAATACCGCCACGGCAATCCACCAGTGCGACCTACCCGTGTACGCCGCCCAGGCGGCGAATCCCAGGGCAAGCGTTGAGATGGCTGGCACGGTGAGCGCACCAACTCGTACCGCGAAGGTCTCGGCCTCGACGATCTTGCTGGCCGTCTTTAGCCGCCAATGTTGTTCTCGTTCCGCCATGATCATGATCCGCCCGGGGAACGTGCTGTCGACCTCTGCGTACCTGGCCATCATCGTTGGCGGCGGGACATCGCCACTGGTCGACTCGTCAAGGTAGTGCCGTTGAGGGTAGACGGTCAGTGGGAAGAGGGGCTCCTGGATTCCTCTGAGGCTCGATTCAGACTCTGGGTCACGCTCTGCCAGGCGATCTCCATCGTGTTTGAGTTCAGCTGGCTATTCATCGCTGCTGTTCTGATGGTCGCGGGGATCGCTGCGGTCGGGTCTATCTGCGTACGAGGCCCTCCGAACCATCAAAGAACACTATCAGTGAGGGGGCCTCCAAGACCCCTCGCGGGGATCGTCGACGCGTCACGCAGCTCGTGCCACACCAACCGATTCTCGGCGGTTGATCCTCCCAGGCGGCGGCTGTGGTACCGCTCGTCTAGGTTGAGGGTATGCACAACACCGAGGTTGGGTCATCGCATGGGCGGGTCGATCTGGAGGCGCTCGCGGCGCGGGCGGGGATCGGGCCGGAGCACGTCATCCCGTACGGGCGGGATGTCGCCAAGATCGACCTGGCGGCTTTGAAGGCCGAGAACACCGCCGCCGGGTCTCACTATGTGGTGGTGACGGCGATGACCCCCACAGCCTTCGGGGAGGGGAAGACGACGATGTCGATCGCGTTGTCCCAGGCCCTGGCGCGGCGGGACCGGCGGACTATTCTGACTTTGCGCCAGTCGGCGATGGGCCCGACCTTCGGAATCAAGGGCGGTGCCGGTGGGGCCGGGTCAGCCCGGATCCTGCCGGGGGATCGGGTGAATCTGCACCTGACCGGTGATTTTCATGCGATCACCGCGGCCCACAACCTGCTGGCGGCGCTACTCGACAATCATCTGCACCACGGCAATGCGCTGCGGATCGACGTGGGCAGCATCACCTGGCCGCGGGTTCTCGACGTCAATGACCGTTCGCTGCGGCAGATCGTGATCGGACTGGGTCCCCGGGCGGATGGGGTGACCCGCCAATCGTCGTTCGACATCACCCCGGCCTCGGAGGTGATGGTCATCATGTCGCTGGCGACCTCGGTGGCCGACCTGCGCCGGCGGCTGGGGCGGATCGTCGTTGCCCGGGACATCGACGGTGGCTGGGTCACGGCCGAAGATCTGGGCGCGGCCGGCGCTATGGCGGCGGTGCTGCGGGACGCGCTGGAGCCCAACCTGGTCCGTACCGGCGAGGGGGTGCCGGCCCTGATCCATACCGGGCCCTTCGGCAACATCGCAACCGGGTGTTCGTCGGTGATCGCCGACCTGGTGGCCCGGCAGGGTACGGCCGACGGCGGCTATGTAGTAACCGAGGCCGGTTTTGGCTCGGACATGGGCCTGGAGCGGTTCATCGACCTCAAATGCGCGGTGTCCGAGATGGTGCCCCAGACGGCGGTCGTGGTGGTGACGGTACGGGCGCTCAAGGCCCATTCCGGGAAGTACCGGGTGGTGTCGGGAAAGGACCTGCCGCCGGCCATGCTCGCCGAGAACCCCGAGGATGTCCGGGCCGGGGCTGCGAACCTGGCCGAGCACCTGCGGATCGTACGCGGATTCGGCCTGGAGCCGATCGTAGCGATCAACATTTTCCCCGACGACCACCCCAGCGAGATTGCCGAGATTCGCCGGATCGCGCAGCAGGCGGGGGCCGCCGTCGCCGAGGCCCGGCCGGTGACCGAGGGTGGGGCCGGCTGCCTGGAGGTCGCCGACGCGGTCATCGCCGCCTGCGAGGGGGGCCAGCCTGCGCCGCAGATCACCCCGGCCTACGCCCCGCACGACGACCTGCGGACGAAGATCGCGAAGGTGGCCGCCATGTACGGGGCCGATGGCGTTGACTATGACCCGGCCGCCGCCCGGCTGCTGAAGGTGTACGAGTCGGCCGGTTTCGGCGGGCTGGCGGTGGTGGTCGCTAAGACTCCCCTGTCGCTGAGCGCGGATCCGTCACGCAAAGGCGCCCCGACCGGGTGGCGGCTGCCGGTACGCGAGGTACGACTGGCCGCTGGCGCCGGCTACGTGTACGCCCTAACAGGGGCGATTTCAACGATGCCGGGCCTGCCCAGCCGGCCCTCCGCAGAACAGATCGACGTCGACCCCGACACCGGGCAGATCTGCAACCTGCGCTGACCCGGATCACGGGCCCTCCCCTGACCGCGGTCGGCATTCCGCCAAATATCCGTTGGACCGGAGTTGGATAGTGAACGCCGAGCCGGCTATGACATCAGGGGTTTCCGGTATTACATCGATCTCAGGATGTGATCGAGAAGGAATATGCCGCCCATGAGGAGGGTTCCGCAGATTATGAGGGAGGCCACTAACCAGATGATAAATTTAAGTGATGATTTTTCTGATGCAGTGATACCGACCGGTGCCCCAAAGCTAAGTATTCCGCCACGTGCGCCATAGGCGGCGCTGCGGTGATAAATCTGGACAGCCTGCCGGGGGGCGATCGTGAGCTGGATGGTGCACGCAGGGCCGAGCCCCCGGAAGGTCTCGTACCGTACCACCACCTGCCCAGCCGGTACTATCACCCGGTAGGGGTGGGCGGTGGGCACGCGGAGGTGGAAGCCATTGATGGTGATGGGGGCGCGGCTGATCGAGAGCCGATCGGTGAGGACGCTGGAGTATGTGGAATCGCAGATAAAGTCGAGACAGGCTTGGGGCGCTATCTCGGAGCCGGGGAGGGCGACGCTCATGCGAACAACCGTAACCGCGGGTGGGGGCAGTAGGATCCTCGCGCAAGCCATGAGCAGGGGGCTGTGTGGTCACGGCTGGCGAGGACTGTTAGGGTGCCGATGTCGGCCATGGGAACCCGGTGCGAATCCGGGACTGACGCGCAGCGGTGAGAGGGACCGGCGAGACAGCGGGCCACTGGGGAAACCTGGGAAGGCGTCTCGTCGGGGTGAGCTCGAGTCCGAAGACCAACCGACACGATCATCCATGCCCCGCGAACGGGCCACAGTGGAAAGAGCCATTGATGCGCTTGCGTACCCTGATCATCGTTGCCGGCCTGGCCCTGTCGGGCTGTGTCGGAGCTCCGAGCGAGAGTGCCTCCCCGACGGCCAAGCAGTCTTCCTATGCCCCCGTCACCGTGACCAACTGCGGTTTCCAGGTCACCCTCACCGAGCCGCCCAAGGCTGCCGTCACCCTCAACCAGGGCGCCACCGAGGTGATGCTCTCACTCGGTCTTGAGAAGCAGATGGTCGGCACCGCCTATCGCGACGACCAGATCGCCGGCCGCTGGCAGGCCGCCTACGACTCGATCAAGGTACTCGCCGACAAATACCCGTCGAAGGAGGCCTTCTTGCAAGTCAAACCGGACTTCGCCTACGCCTCCTATTCGTCGGCTTTCACCCCCAAGAATGTGGGCACCCGAGAGGAGCTGCGTGACGAGAAAATCGCCACCTACCTCAGCCCCGCCGCCTGCCCCGACCGCGACAAGACCGTCCCCCATACCATCGACTCGGCCTGGGCCGAGGCGACTGAGGTGGCGCGGATCTTCGGCGTCGAGGATCGCGCCGCCCAGGTCATCGGCCAACAGAAGACCGAACTTGAGGCCGTACGCAAGCAGGCAGCCGGCAAAGGCAAGAAAGTGTTCTGGTTCGACTCCGGCACCGAACAGGCCTACGCCGGCGTCGGAGGCGGCGGGCCGCAGATCATCATCGACGCCGTGGGCGCCACCAACGTCTTCGCTGACATGAAGAGCTCCTCCTGGGAGAACGTGTCCTGGGAGCGCGTAGTCCAGGCCGACCCCGACGTGATCGTCTTGGCCGAGGCCTCCTGGTCCACCGTCGAGTCTAAGAAGAACCGCCTCGAATCAGATCCGGTTCTGAGCCAGCTGAAAGCGGTGAAGAACAAGGCCTACATCACGATCTCGTTCGCGGAATCCACGCCCGGGATGCGGCTGGTCGACGGCGCCAAGACCGTCTCCGATCAGATCGCCAAGCTCTGACGATGCGACGCCCCTGGGGGGTCGCGCTGCTGGGCGCGGCCCTCATCGTGGTGATTGTGGTGGCCGCGGCGGTAGCGCTGCGGGTGGGGTCGGCTGACCTCACGCTACGTGACGTTATCGCTGTGGTCTTGCGCCGTCTGGCGCTGAATTCCGGTGAGGGCGTGACGGTACTCGCGGACCGGATCGTGTGGGAGCTGCGGATGCCGCGGGTGATGGGAGCGGCGGCAGTAGGAGCGGCGCTCGCGATCTGTGGTGTGGTGCTGCAGTCGCTGACACGCAATGAGTTGGCCGACCCTTACCTGCTGGGCATCTCGTCCGGCGCCTCGGTCGGCGCCGTGACCGTCCTGGTGTTCGGCATCACCTTGCCGTTCGTCCCTCACAGCCTGACCCTGACCGTCGCAGCCTTCGCCGGCGCTGTCACCTCGATGGTGCTGGTGTTGGGCCTGGCGACGGGCCGTTCGGGGGCGTTGCCTCCGGGGCGTACGATCCTGGCCGGTGTGGCGCTCGGGCAGTTGTGCGGGGCGTTCACGTCCCTGGCGATCATGGTCTTCGGGAGCCGGGATGTGTCGCGGGAAGTGATGACCTGGACCCTGGGGTCGTTCGCCGGGCTCCGGTGGCCGTCGGCGGTGATCATGCTGATCGCCTTGGCGGCAGCGTTGGCGGTGCTGCTGTTCGCCGCCCAGGCCCTGGACGCCTTCGCCTTCGGGGAGACCTCGGCTCGGTCGCTGGGCATCAATGTGGTCCGTACTCGTTGGGTGTTGCTGATCCTGACAGCGTTGATTACCGCCAGCACGGTCGCTTTCGTCGGGCCGATCGGTTTCGTCGGCCTGACCGTCCCCCACCTGGTACGGATCGCGACCGGGCCGCTGCACCGTACGCTGCTGCCGCTTAGTGCCCTGGCCGGCGCGGCGCTGCTGCTGGTGGCCGACACCCTGGCGCGGTCGCTGCGGTCGGGTACGGAGATCCCCATCGGGGTCATCACGGCGGCGATCGGCGCTCCGGTGCTGGTATATCTGCTGCGCGGGCAGGCGAGACGCTCATGATCCGGCTCGACAATGTGGCCTGGCAGGTCGACGGGAGACGGATCGTCTCCGACATCTGCCTCGACTTCGCGCCCGGGACGCTGACTGCCGTGGTAGGGCCCAACGGGTCCGGCAAGACGACCGTGCTGCACCTGGCCGCCGGCCTGCGCAAGCCCGCCGAGGGCGAGGTCTTTCTCGACGGTGAGCCGTTGGCGCGGTTGCCGGCCCGGGAACGGGCCCGACAGATCGCGTTAGTGGAGCAGCACCCCAGCACCGATCTGGATCTCACGGTCCGAGATGTGGTGGCGCTGGGGCGGATTCCGCACATCGGGGCCTGGCCGGGCGCTCGGGACCGGGCCCCGGAGGCGGTCGACGAGGCGATGGCAGCGGCAGCGGTCACCGATCTGGCGGCACGCCGTTGGCCGACCCTGTCCGGTGGCGAACGACAGCGGGTCCACCTGGCTCGCGCGCTGGCGCAGCGACCCCGGATTCTGCTGCTGGATGAACCCACTAATCACCTGGATCTCAGCCATCAGCTGGATTTCCTGGAACGTGTCTGCCGGCTGGGGATCACGGTGATCGCGGTGCTGCATGACCTGGATCTGATGGCCGCCTTCTGCCGTGATGTCGCCGTCATGCACCACGGCCGCCTGCACAGCCACGGGGCGGTAAGTGATGTGCTGACCTCACAGCTGATCGCGCACGTGTTCCAGGTGAAAGCGGCTGTGCTCGTGAACGACCAGGATCGGATCCGGGTGAACTGGAGCCGCCAATGAAAACCCTGCTGGTCACGCTGACCCTGCCCGACGCGGCCCACTGGCCCGAGCTGGCCGAGGCGGCGTCCCGGCTGGGGGCGCAGACGGCGCTGCTCCAGGGAGACGGGCCGTCGCTGGTGGACCAGCTTGACGCGCTAGCCGACGAGGCCGGTGGGGCGGTCCGGCTCGTGGGCGTGACCTTCAGCGACGACAGCGGACCGTTGTCGTGGCTGGGTCGGGTGGCGCGCTGGTGGTTGGATTCACGAGGGCCGCGGCTGGAGCTGTGGCTCGAGCCGGGTGCGCTCCACGGTGTGCCCCGGGCGTTGCCCGAGGAGCAGGCTGCGCGTCGTCTCGCCCCTCGCGATTCGCTGACCAGTCCTGCCTGGGCCGAGGTGCCCGACGTTGCCCGCCAGGTCCTGATCTGCCGTGGCCCGCGCTGCAACGCGAAAGACGCGGCCGCTACCCATGCGGCATTGTCGGCGAACCTGGCCCGCAACGGGGCAGCGGATTCGCAGGTGCTGCTGTCGCAGTCAGGCTGCGTCTACCCGTGCAATCAGGCCCCGGTGGTCGTGGTACAGCCGGACATGGCCTGGGTCGGCCCGGTCACCGCCCAGGACGTGCCCGGCCTGGTGGCTGCGGTCCTCACACCGGGCCCGCTCAACCTGGAGGGCCAGGGGCTCGGCGTCACCCGCCCCCGGCGCCTCGGCTGAGCCTCGCTGGTACGAGATTCCCGCGGCCGGCAGCCGAACGGGGCCCGAACTTCTCGGATGTGCTTGGCGACAGCGTCTATCCTCGGTCCGGCGTCGGGCTGAGGTAGCCCCGGGCTCCACTTTTCGCCGCTGCGAGCGGCCTTGCGCCGAGAGGCGCTCCCAGCCCGACGCCATCCATCGGGGTACCCGCCGGGTCACCGCCTGAGAACTGGCTGCGATTGCCCGCGAGCTGGGGGTACAGATGGTGACCTTCTTCCGGGAACCGCCCCGGGGCCTGATGGTCCACCGCGCCAGCCAGGACCCCGAGGCTCAGGATCCGCTGATCGACCGGCAACTGGCCGTACTGGCTGCCGATGCCGAACTGGTGCTGCGGCTTACCGAACAGATGCTGGACGAGCCCGCCGAGATGCCCCTGCCGACAAGTCGTGACCAGGCCGAGGACTTGGCTCACCGAGTACGGGAACGGCTGGACCTCGACCAGGCCAGCCCGATCGGTGATCTGTCCGAGGCCTGTGCCCGGCTCGGCCTGTGGGTCTTCGGTCTGGACCTGGGGCTGATCACAACCCACGACGCGGACCAGATCCGGTCGTAGGCGATTTGCGGCGTTGGGCGAGAGAGCAGGGGCCCGTGGACCAGTGAGAAGATCAGGTCATTGTCATCACAACATCTGGTTCAGGCCAGCTCGTACCACCGGCTCTGGTTGGCGGCCATGACGGACTCCACGGACCTAGCTAGGGCGGAATCGCGGATCAGCAGGCCGAATTCGATGTTGCGGTTCTCAGCGCTCCACGAGAAGTTCGCACTGGTTAGCAGTAGGAGCTCATGGTCGATGATCACGAACTTGGCATGGCTGACGTATCGCTGTCCGTCTGGTCCGGTGGTCGAGGTATAGAGAACGGCCCGGGGCAGTTGGGCCTTGATGGCAGGAGCTGCGGTGGCCCCGGCGTCGGCGTACACCGTGACCTGGACGCCCGGGCTTTCGCTGGCCTCCCGGAGAACAGTCCACATCCGAGAACTCGGTTCGAAGTTGTACGTGGCGCAGGTGATCGACTGCCGGGCAGCGCCCACCAGGCGGTGAAACTCCCCAGTCAGATGTCCCAGGCCGGCCTGGTCGCCGGGCAGGGTCCAGACCGGGATCAGGTCGCGATGGACACTTTTGGCTCCGGCGACAGCCCGCAGCACGGCGCTGGAGCGGGCCGCGTCCAGATGGCTGAGCCCGGCGCGGTCCAGCAGTTGGGCAGTCCGCTCACGCCGGGCCGGGTTGACAGCCCGGACGGCCAGTGCGACATGCTGGCCAGCTTCGATCAGGCTCGCCAGGGCCTCAGCCTCGGTGGCGCTCAGGTAGGCGCCTAGTTCGGCGTTCGGATCATCGGACACCTGGGCTCCCGAAGAAACCCGGCACCTGGTCACTGCCGGCGGCCACCGGCAGATCCAGCAGGAAACGGCGATCGAGGAAACGGTTCGCTCGCTCACATGAGGTCTCCGAGGCGAAACAGCAGCAGTGGCAGGCAGCGCCATGCAGGAAATCTTCGGAGCCGCTCGGGGTTCGAACCGCGCACACCGGGTCGGAGGAGCAGCGCGATGCCCGGCTCAACGCCGACCTGACGACGCTCTGCAGCCTCTCTGGTTCGGACATTGCGACCAGACCACCCAGGGTCCCTTCGGAGTCTGAGGCCGTGGTGCAGATCAGCAGCCCTGCGGCCGCCTGCCGCACTGGTGACTGCGGCCAGGCGTAGATCCGTTCGGCGAGGCTGGCCGCGCCGTAGCCGCAGGACATTGCCATCTCGCGTAGCAGGATATGGGCGAAGGTGTGGAGCAGCCAGTACCGCGGCGCTGGCAGCCGAGAGTCCGGGTCATCGGCCCCGGCTGTCTCGGAGAATCGGTTGGCGAAATTACGGCGATGCGCCTCGCGGTGGGCGGCCCACAGCGTAGTGGTGAGGATCTGGGATTCCCATGCCTGGACCTCGTCCACATCCAATTGCAGGAAGATGCCCTCGCCTCGGTCCTCGGTGGCGGGTACCCAGGTCGGCCTGCCGGTACGAGTGAGCTTCACCAGGCGATTCGCCCGGTCGCTGACCCGTTCCACTTGGTCCAGGCGCGTGAATCCGATCAGCGCGTTGACCTTCTTCATCCGGTTGACGGCGACGACCCGGCTGATCTTCGGATTTAGGGAAGCGCCACGTTCCATCTCGGTGACCATCAGCCCGGAGGTATTCTGCTGTCGGGGGAATAGGGTAGGCTTTTGCAGATACCGCCATTCGGGCACCAGCAAGTCCACCGGATCCCAGGATTCCCGTCTCTTCATCCATTCCGCGTGGGACTCTACAGGGGCCAGCGCCTCGGTCACCGCAGCTGTGAGGTCCTCGTCAGTCACCCCGGACAGGTCGATTTTCTGCTTCTTGGACAATGCCCGGATGGTGATCGGTGAACTATGGTATTCGGTGAGTTCTTCACGATCGAATGCGGTGCGCAGCCGATCGGAGAGCGGTTCCTCGTCGGTGCGGGGCATGACGATCACGGATTGGGTGACCGCAAACCACAGGTTCGAGGCCCCCATCATGATCAGGCTCACGGCGGCATCACAGTCCGGGTCGTAGGCGTCCAAGTGAGGGTGACGGCCCCGGCACCGTGGCGGAAGATGGGTCTTCCCGGCCTGGCCCTGGGCCCCGAACATGCTGCGCCGCTTCGCGCAGGCCTGGCATTCGATCGTTGCGCCGAGCGACCGGCCAGTGCTGGCATCCAGCATCTTGAGGTCCGGATGAGAGGCCCGAGAGCATTCGTTCCCCTCATGAACCCACAGCCGATAGGGGAACTCATCAAGGTGTCCGTTGGTGCAGGTGAGCAGGTACGGTGCCGGTACCGCCGGGCTCTGCTTCGAGCTAGTGGTTTTGCTGCGTCCGGGGCATCCGCGATGAGTGAACCGGGCGAGGTCAGGCCGATACGGGTGCTCATTGGTGTAATGAAAACGAGGCAGCGGCCCCAGATAGTCGCAGCCGGTGCAGCGTAACCACTGGGGGAACACCCGGGCCGGGATGCCCAGGTCGTGGCCTTCCTTCGAGAAGGTGGATTGTCTTGGCTGCCATGGGAAGGGCCGCAGTTCGTTCACCTGCCGTCCCAGCTGGGTCTGTACTGCCCGGAGCAGACGCGTTTCGCGGATTTTCGGAATCGTGGACCGGCGGCTCCAGATCGGTTCCCAATCGTCGAGCCCGGCTGGCATCACCGAGAACCCGGGCAGGTCCATGATCGCCCCGGGCCCGTACGTGTACAGCAGCGACGATGGGCGAGCGGAGCCGACCTTGGCCCGGTTCTTACTATGAGCGGCCTCGGCGTCGCTGAGCGGGTCAAGGTTTTCGCCCTCGTAGATCATGTCCGGCTGGACATCCAGATCCTCATCACTCATCACTGATCATCTCCTTGGGGAAACACCCAGTCTGATACCTGATCGCTGGGATCGCTATAGAGCCGCTCCGGGATCGGACTGACGAGCACATTGATCTCGGGTTGGACCTCCCGCATTGAATTAGCGATGACGAATATCGCCGGATTCGTGCCATCTAACCGCGCATTCTCGGAGCTCATAATCAAAGCCTCTTGATCGTCGCCTTGCTCCGTGCGTTCGTACACCAGTCTGCGTTCTCGTTGCTCGGCCTGTCGACGGCGAGTCGTCCAGCGTTCGATACTGTTCGTCAGGAGCTGGCTTGCGCGCTGGGCGGCCTTCTCGTCTTGCGCAGCGGCAGCGATCCGCGTAGTCAGCCGCTCCGCGATCGACGTCACCGCATCGTGTTGCTCCTCAATGCGCCCGGCATGTTTCTCGGGGGAGAGCCCATCGGCCAGCGGTGCCTGGAGCACCCGTACCGCCGAGACCAGCAGTGCGTCGATCCCCCGGTCCAGCGAGGTCGGCGAGTACGGAGTGACCGACAAAGCCTCCACCTGGGCGTAGAAGGTCTCGTGGTAATGGCGGAATTGTTCGAAATGCGCCAGGTCGCGGGGCCGAGCCCAGTTCCCGAGTGACACCACCAGTCCCGGCCGCGATGCGTCGCGGCCGACACGGGAGGATGCCTGGATGTATTCGGCGGTGTTCTTCGGCTGACCGACCACCAGCATCAGACCCAGCCGTTGGACGTCGACGCCCACCTGGAGCATCGAAGTGGCCAACACCGCGTCGAAGGGGACCTCACTGCGGACCGGTAGCTTTCGGCCGGCCTTGATTTTCGCCATCCGGGCCTGGAAGGCGCGGGTGGTGTCATAGTCAGGTTCGAAGGATAGACTGAGCTGGTCGAGAGTTTTGCCAATGTCGGTCGAGGCGATCCGTGAGGTCAGTTCCCCAAGCGACAGCAGGCCATTCTTTGCGACCCCCAGTCGTTTGGTGAAACCAGAACCGGAACGGGGATTCTTCACTCGCCGGGTGACATCGTCGGCCAGGTAGCGGGTCATGCCGGCAAGTTCGCGAGTGGCGTTGAAATATCCGATCAGCGTCAGGTACGGGTCGGCGGCGATCCCACCATGATCGAACAGCAACTGCCCGGACAATAGCAGCACCTCCGCCACTCGGATCTCGGCCTGCGACAGCCGTACCCCCTGCGCGCTGACCCCGACATACCGGCGGCCGGGATGGTCTTGGCTGGGTTCGATTTCGTAGGAGAAGAAGGTGTCGGCCACATCCAGCACCTGCGGCGGGAAGACGCGCACCTGCCGCCCGTACAGGCCGCGTACCTGGTCGACCGCGTTGCGTACCGTGGCAGTGGAGGCCACAATCATCGGCCGAACCGGTTGCCCGGCGCTGGTCTGCCAGGAGCACAGCACCTCGATGGCCGCCTCGAACAGGCCCACGCAGGTACCCAGCGCCCCCGTGATCAGATGCAACTCGTCCTGGATGATCAGGTCCGGCGGCCGCAGCCGATCGACGGCGACAACTTTCGCCGCCGGGTGCCTCCCGGTAGCCGAATGCGATGCGGTGGTGCAAAACCTCGAATCGGGATGGACATACCCGTGCCGAGTGCAGCGGCGCGCGACGTAGCCGAACAACGCCGCCGCCTCACCTTCGCGGGCCAGGCGGGCGAATTTGTCGACGGTGGCGATCACGAATGCCGGGGTGAGTCGGTAGATCTCCTCGTCTACGGTCAGGACCGGGAGACCCTCGGCCACCTGGCCGCCCTTCGCGAAGGGGCACCGGGTCAGGTCGTCGCCGCAGCGGACGAAGACCCGATATAACTTCTCATCGATCGTGATGTCCTTTGCGGAGATCGGGGTACCGCACCACGGGCAGCGCTGCAATTGGAGCACTGTCAGCCGGTGAGCTCCGTATTCGTGGGCGTTTTGCAATTGCTTCTTGGCCTCATCGAAGCGTTTCGGGCTGACATCGGTACCCACCCACAGCCCGATCCGGAACGGCTTTGACCCCCACACGGCCTCGTCCTCAAGACGGGCCAGTTCGGCCGCGCAGACGAGCGCCGTTGCCCGCTGGAATTGCTGCGCGGTCAGTAGCCGCAACGTGTAGCGCATCAAGACTGCCACACCATCGTTGCCCTGGAGCGGTCCCTCGGCGGAGGAGACGATTCCCTGGCGCCGGCGGATTGCGAAGGTGTACGCGGCCAAGCCGAGGTAGGCCTCCGTCTTGCCGCCGCCGGTGGGAAAGAACAGCAGTTCCACTTGCGCCAGATGGTCACCGCTGCGCTGGGGGCTGGCCGGATCAGTCAAGGCTGCCACCTGCATCAGGATGAAAGCCAGCTGGAACGGCCGCCAGGACGCCACCGGCTGACCATCGGCGTCGGCCGGCAGCGCCGCGCGGGCCTCAGCCAACGACAGCGACGAGTCAGAGGAACGCGCCTGCGACACCAGCGAGGCGATCCGCTGGTCTCGCATCACCCGGTTCATGAACTGGAAACACAGCAGGGCCTCCTTGTCAGAGGTGATGTGATCCAGCCCCGCAACCAGCCGTTGGTGGGCCTGCCTGGCCTCCCACAGCGCCACCTCCGCTGTCGTACGCAGATGCTGCGGCAATGCCGCAGCCGTCGCCTCCTGAGTATCGAGCCAGTCGCCGTAGCCGCGGATCAAGGGTTCCAGGCCGGCCCGCAGATCCTGCGCGCTGGCGTGTGACAGGGCATCCATCGACAATAGGGCGCCGTCGACTGACCGGGCCAGGGTCTGAGGGGTCTCGGCCACCGGCAGCCAGGTCGTCGACACTTCGGTGGCCCGACGAGCACCCTTGCGGACCACCCAATCGGCTGAGCAGGTTCGCCCGACCGCGAATTCCAGCCGGTCACGGTATTGCAGGTTCAGTCGCTCAACCTCCGGGTCCGGCTCTGGCCAGTCCTGCTCCAGCACATCGCGTACCGGAAGGAAAACTTCTGCCCCCGCAGCGCTCACCCGTAACTGTGTCTGGAACATCCACAGGCTGAGTGGGATCGGGATCGGCGTCTCCCGATCGTTGCATAGCGCGATCTCGATGAGGCAGCGGTCCACATCGTTGTAGCGATCGATCCGCAGACAGATCGATTCTTGCAACCACTCGGTGTGAGTACGACCAGGGTGTAGCTCTGCCAGCCGGACCGTCCGGGGTACCTCGACCGGGGTTCGTTGGTAGACGTGTGTCGGGCCGCCGTTAGGGGGGACCTGGTCATTCGTGACCGAATCGTACCGGCCCCACGAGGCCGTGACCGTGAACGATTCCAGATCGGCAGGAACCTGGAACCGTAGCCCCATGGAGCTTGGCATGATCAGCCCCTGCCTCGGGACCCGGTCCTCCGCATCGTCATCTTTGTCGTCGGTGGTCGGCTCCTCGACTTCGTCCAGCGGCACCCCGCGGGTCATCGCCAACGCCGCCGGGTCGGCAGGCATCGCGTCGTCTTCAACGTCGGCACCAGCCCGCGTGGCGTCGACCTTGACCGGGGCGATGTAGCCCACTAGATACTGCGATCTCGGGCTGAACGGTAGTTTCTCGGTAGGCCCGTTGATCGGCCCCAGCAGTTCTCGCTGCAGGATGTCGACCATGTTCTCCCGCACGGTGTACGAGGTGCCATCCGGCGGGTAGTTCAGCAGGTACGGGCGGGACCTCGACCCATCTGGACGCTGCGAACCTGACTGTGACTCACTCATCGGTGTCCTTCCTGGCCCTATCCTCTCGTGGCCCACTGACAGTTTCCGCGTCGGGCTGCCAGACCAGCAGCACTCGCTCCTCGTCAAAGTAGCGTCCGACGACGCCGCGGCGGATCCGCAGACTGTGCAGCTGGGTTAGGAGGATCTCACGGCGAGCGGCCTCATCGGGTCCGGCCGCGTTCCACCGGTCCCGTACCGTCGCCGCGGCGAGCGGTTCACCGCCACGCTCGGTGAGGAGTCGCCGGATCAGGTACGGGTCGAGTCCCGAACGGCTGATGGTCTGTCGGCAGCGGGGACACGACAGCACGGGTTTGCCCAGGTTCGAGCCGCGGCACAGGTATACGCCGCAGTCGTTGCAGACCGCGACTCGGGACAGGAACGGGCTGGTCGCCATCCGTTCGGTCTTCTTGCGGGCCTGCAGCGCGTCCCGGACATCGAGTAGCTGCTGGAGCCGGGTGAAATCGTCGTAGGAGATGATCGCCAGTGATGTGTCGATTACCGGCTGGCCCTGCTCGTCGCGGACTACCGCGAAGGGATCGACCGGGCCCCCGGCGCGTCTGCGGCCGGGGTTGTACGGGCGCATCCCTGCCAGAACTGGGTTGCGGAGCAACCCGAGTACGGTCTGCCGGTTCCATCCGGTGGCGCCGCTGGTGCGCTGCCGCTTGGGGAGCGGGGCACCCTGTTCAGTGAGCCATCGGGCGATCGCGTTGACCGGCTTGCCGCGCAGACCCATCGCCACCGCGTCGGCCAGCCATCCGATCAGGACGGGATCTTTGACTAGCACCTGCCCGGGTCCGTTCGGACTGGGTACAGAAATATACCCGTAGGGGATGCCGCCGCCGGCGAAACGTCCGACCTTGAGTAGCTGGGAGCGCGCGGCGCGGACTCGAGCCCGCATTGCCTCGGTCTCCATTTCCCCAAACACCGCCAGCATCACCGCAAAGGCGCGGCCTTGGGGGCTGGTCATGTCGATCGGGTCATCGACGGCGACTAGCCCAGCGCCGCGGGCCTGGAGCGCCTCATCGGCGCGAAGGAAGTCGATGACCCGCCGGGCTAGACGGTCCACCTTCCAGATCACCACCGCGTCGAAGCCTTCGCAGCGCAGCAGGGACCCCCAGCCCCTGCGTTCCTCGGGCCGATTCGCAGTCGCCGAGACCCCATCGTCCACGAATTCTCCGATTACCTGCCAGCCTCGGGCTCGGGCATAGGAACGACACGATGCCAGCTGCCGGGCGATCGAGACTGATTCTTCTCTGGTCACACTCAGCCGCGCGTACAGAACGCAACGGCGATCCTGAAGATTGTTCATGGTCCCAGCCTTGCTCATCGGGGTGGATTGCGACACCTCACAGTTCTTCTCCGGACTCGAGATCCCGCAGCGCCCTGAGCCGGTCGTTATGGATTCCGCCCGCCATCTGGATCCCGCTCTCGTGGTCGGCTGAAAAATCACGCCCGAGCCGTTGCTAACCAATAGCCAACAAGCTCCATAGGGACTGGACGGAATCGGGTACACGTGCTTCAATTGAATCAAGGACGAAGCCTGAGAGAGATTCTTGGCGATCGATCCATTACATACCGCAGGGAGGCGAGAATGACCGCAGCGACAAACGTAAGGACAGGTGCTACCTCGTCAATGGTCGGCATCCGGCTCGATTCGCTCTCACTGCAGGCCTTGGAGGTCGAGACTCCGTCCGATCTTCAGGCATCGGGCAACAGCATCTATACCTGCGTTGCCCGCAGCGGCCTCAGCGTCTGCTGTGGCCAGGAACGCAATTACCGGTAAGGAGGTGAGATCATGAACGATGCCCTGGGACTGCAGATCGACCTGCCTGAGCTTCCCGACGAGCAGAAGGCCTCGAAGATCAGCGTCGCCCTTTGCACTCGAAGCTACCACAGTGGTTTCATGTGCTACGCCAAGTAGATAGCCATTCATATTCAAGACCATGAGAAGAGGTGAGATCCATGACCGATGCGTTGAACCTGCAGGCTGCTGAGGGTGAGACCCCCGACGAGACCAAGGCCTCCCGCATCAGCCTGAAGTTGTGCCGTAACTCGTACGTCTCGGTGTCCGTCTGCATGGTGAAGTGAGACTGAGAGACACCGTCTATCCCCTGAAGGAGGTGAAAACATGACCGATGCGCTGAACCTGCAGGCTGCTGAGGGTGAGACCCCCGACGAGGCCAAGGGCTCCAACAACAGCTACTTCATCTGCCACAACTCTCGCCAGAGCAATTTCGCATGCTGGCGGCCCTGACCTCGAACCGAGGTTCTGAATACACCATTCCTGGCCAGCGCCTATAGGGCCAGCCGGTGCCAACAGATTGGCCGCCGCTCCTCGGGGCGGCGGCCAATCGCCATCCTATGCGCATCCAGCGCCATTTCCGGCCCGGGGTGCACTATCTCGTCTTACGAGAGGAGGTTGCGAAAGATGAACGATACACTGAAGCTGCAGGCTGCTGAGGGTGAGACCCCCGACGAGACCAAGAGATCTGTTCGCAGTATCTTCAGGTGCAGGATCTCCCACGCGAGCCTCGTCATCTGCCCGGGGTTCCCGTTCTGAGAGTACGAAATTTCTGGCTAGCTTCTAGGGCTAGTCGGTGCCTATCCAGCCAGCGGATGCCAGTGGCGCCGGTCCGGGTGACCGGCGCCACTGAGAGTGGACTCAGGAATCGGACTCGTCGCTGGCGTCGGAGTCGACCTCGCCCGCGATCGGGGTTTCGATCGGGCTGCCGTTGTGGGTGACGGCGATCTTGCGGGGCCGGGCCGCCTCGGCGACCGGGATCCGCAGGGTCAGCACTCCGTCAGCGTACGAAGCCTCGACCTTGTCCAGAGCCAGCCCGCTCCCCAGATTCAGCTGCCGGGCGAAGGTACCGGTCGGACGCTCCCGGACCAGCCACTGCTGGCCCTGGACCGCCGGGGCGTTACGGACCGCGCGGATGGTGAGGGTGCGCTCCTCGGCGTCGATGTCGATGCTGGACGGGTCGACACCGGGCAGGTCAATCGAGGCGATGAACTCATGCCCGTCGCGGACCAGGTCCAGCGGCATCGAGACGGTACGCGACATCTCGCCGAAGAGCTCACGGATAGGGTCAAAGGTACGGGGCATCAGATCCTCCTTGGTTAGCACTCTCTGCTGGTGAGTGCTAACCACGGTACCCTGCCAGCAGCCTCAAACCAAGGCCTCGGACGCACAGGTGAGCCGACCCGGCTCATGTCGTGGGGACCGCATGGCGGCAGGTCGGCCAGCCGGACCGCCGCTCGGGCTATGGATCACAGCAGACCTACCCCGACCCGATACCTGGCACCGTGGCCGGCGTCGGCAGTGATGTAAGGTGAGGCTCGCGAGGGCCTCCAGTTCTTGGTGTCGCCCGTGTCCCTTAATGGGGTTTGGGGCATGTGGCATCCTACGCAGCACCGCATACTGAGAGGCCCTCGCCTTATCCCAGCGCCGCGAGGTCACCACCTAGCATTCATCGGCTTCGGCGGGCCCCGCAGGCAGCCGTCGCCACGAAGAACCGCGGCTCGCGGTAGCCGTGTTCGACGAAAGCCCGGCGGACCGCACTCGAGGTCGCCTGCACGGCATCGGCGCCGACCAGGGCGATCGCTGATCCACCGAAACCACCACCGGTCATCCGGGCCCCCCAAGCCCCTTGCGCCAGGCAAGTGTCGACGGCCAGGTCGAGCTCGGGGCAGGAGACCTCGAAGTCGTCACGCAGCGACCGGTGCGAGCCGATCAGCTGCACTCCCAGCTGCGCCAGATCCCCGGCCCGCAGCGCGGTCACCGCATCACGGACCCGCTGGATCTCGCTCACCACATGCCGGGCGCGGCGGCGTAGCTGCGGCTGCGGCCGCAGTGCCGCCAGCGTCTGATCAGACACCTCACGCAAGGTCCGGACGCCCAGCAGCCGGGCAGCCTGTTCGCAGGCGGCCCGCCGGTTCCCGTACTGCCCGTCACCGAGGGCATGCGTTACCCGGGTGTCGATCACCAGCAGCGCCTGACCGTACCGGTCAAGGTCGAATGGCACCTGCTGCAGCGACTGGTCTTGGCAGTCGAGCAGCAAGGCATGCCCGGCGATGGCTCGCAGCGCCGCTGCCTGGTCCATCCCGCCAGTGGGGGCCTGAGCGATCTCATTCTCCGCCCGCTGACACCAGCCGGCCAGCTCGGCCCGGCCCTGGTCGCTGCCCAGCAGTCCTAACCCGTACAGGTCACTGGCGGCAGCCCCGACCGCCCCCTCCAGCGCCGCCGACGACGACAATCCCGCCCCGATCGGGACCGTCGAATGCACCGCCAGGTCCATCCCCGACACCGGGTACGAGGCCTGCCGTAGCGCCCAGACCACCCCGGCCGGGTAGCCGGCCCAGCCCGCCGGGACCCCTGGCGCCACCTCACCCAGATTCACCTCGACCAGGCCCTCGCCCGCAGTAGTCACCACCCGGAGCCGCTCGTCGCCGCGGCGTCGAGCCGCCACCCAGGTCCGCTGTGGCAAGGCGACCGGCAACACCAGGCCGTCCTGGTAGTCGACATGCTCGCCGATCAGGTTCACCCGGCCTGGGGCCTCCCACACCCCCTCGGGGTCGGTGCCGAAGCTGGTACGGAAGAGGTCCGCCGCCTGTGCGTCGCTCATGCCCGTCATCCTGGCACCTGGATTCGACACTCGGGTGGCAATACCGCAGCCGCGTGGGGTCTGTGATCCCCGGTAGATTCCCGGCATGAGTGCGCAAGCGTTGAGCGCGGCCCAGGCCAAGATGCGGGCTGCGGGCGTGAACGAGACCGCGGTGGCGATTTTCTCCGACTACCACCGCCAGTTGGGGCACGGCTCCACCGGCCTGATCCCGGAGTCCGATATCGAACCGGTGTCCGGGCTGGACCGACTGGACGATCTGCCCGAGAGCGCCGACGACCGCGATGCCCTGGCCCAAACCGCGGTAATCCGGCTGAATGGCGGCCTGGGCACCTCGATGGGCCTGTCGGCAGCCAAATCGTTGCTCCCCGTTCGTGACCGGCTGAGCTTCCTGGACCTGATCGCGCGGCAGGTGCTGCGAGCCCGGGAGCGCTATCGGGTACGGCTGCCGCTGGTGCTGCTGCACTCTTTCAACACCCGCGACGATTCGTTGGCGGCGCTGGCCGGCTACGACCTCCAGGTCGGTGACTTGCCGCTCGACATGATGCAGTCGCAGGAGCCCAAACTTCTGGTCGACGACCTGTCGCCGGTGTCGTGGCCGGCCGATCCGCGGCTCGAATGGTGCCCGCCTGGGCATGGCGACATCTACCCGACCCTGCTGGAGTCAGGACTGCTGGACGCGCTGCTGGGCGAAGGTTTCCGCTACGCCTGCGTCGCCAACGCTGACAACCTGGGCGCCGCCCCGAGTGCCCGGCTAGCCGGCTGGTTCGCCCGCTGCGGCGCGGCCTTTGCCGCCGAAGTTACCCCCCGCACCCCGATGGACATCAAGGGCGGCCATCTCGCCCGGCGCCGCTCGGACGGGCGGCTGGTCCTGCGCGAATCCGCGCAGACCCCCCCCGAGGACCGGCGCTTCTTCACCGACCCGGCGGTACATCCGTACGCGAGCACCAACAACCTCTGGTTCGACCTGGGCGAACTGCGGCGCACCCTGTCCGAACGTGACGGGGTGCTGGGGTTGGCGCTGATCCGCAACCAGAAGACGGTCGACCCGCGTGACCCGGGCACGCCTGCGGTTTACCAGGTGGAGTCGGCGATGGGGGCCGCGATCGAATGCTTCGACCGGGCCACCGCGATCGTGGTTCCGCGTAGCCGCTTCGTGCCAGTGAAGTCCACCAACGAGTTGTTGTTGCTGCGCAGTGACACGTACCGGATCGACGACGACTGGGTACCTCGGGCCGAGGTTTCCCCGCTGCCGGTGGTGTCGCTGAGCGGGGCGTACCGTCGCCTCGACGACTACCAGGCGCGGCTGCCGCAGGCTCCGTCGCTGCGTCAGGCTCGGTCGTTAACCGTCCAGGGGGACTGGAGTTTCGGGCGAGAGGTGGTGGTCGAGGGCGATGTCGTGCTCGGCCCCGAGGGTGGCTCGGTGCCCGACCGGGCCGTGCTGAAGGGATGATGTGAGAATGGGTGAAGCTTTCCTGGTCACCGGCGGCGCCGGCTACATCGGGGCGCACGTGGTACGGGCGCTCGCCGAGCATGGGCACCGGCCGGTGGTGCTGGATGACCTGTCCAGCGGGCGACGTGATTTTGTACCGGAAGCGGTGCCGCTGGTCGAGGCCTCGGTACTCGACGTCGATGCGGTTACCGAGGTCCTGCGGGCTCATTCCTGCGCTGGGGTGATCCACGTGGCCGGCTTCAAATACGCCGGGGTCTCGGTGCAGCGGCCGCTGCATACGTACCAGCAGAATGTGACCGGGACGGTCCGGCTGCTGGAGGCGATGCAGACCGTCGGGGTCACCACGATGGTTTTCTCTTCCAGCGCCTCGGTGTACGGCACGCCACAGGTCGACCTGGTCACCGAAGCCACGCCGATCGGGCCCGAATCTCCGTACGGGCAGACCAAGCTGATCGGGGAGTGGCTGCTGGCCGACCAGGCCACGGCGGTACCCGGTTTCCGACAGGTCTCGCTGCGGTACTTCAACGTGGTCGGGTCCGGAACCGACGAGGTCTACGACACCTCCCCGCATAACCTGTTCCCGCTGGTGATCGAGGCCCTGATCGAGGGCCGCCGCCCTCACATCAACGGCGATGACTACCCGACCCCGGACGGCACCTGCGTACGGGACTACATCCACGTCGCCGACCTGGCCCATTCCCATGTGGTGGCCGCCGAGGCGTTGCTGGCCGGCCGGGAACTGCGCAGCGCGTACAACCTGGGTTCTGGTTGCGGGCTGTCGGTCCGCGAGATCATGGACGCTATGGCCCGGGTCACCGGCTACGACCTCGACCCGGCGATCAACCCGCGTCGCCCCGGGGATCCGGCCCGGATCGTGGCCGATGCTACGGCCGCCGCCGCGGATCTGGACTGGAAGATGCGTTACACGATCGACGAGATGGTCGCCTCGGCTTGGTCGGCCCGCCGGGCCCACCTGTGACCCGGCCTTGAACACCACGAATGGCCCCGCCGCAAGCAGCGGGGCCATCCAGCCGTGGTGTGTCGGTTTCCCACGGCGCATCCCGAGCGTTGGGCCCGGGAGATCAGGTGTGGCTAGGCCAGCACATCTGCCACTGGCCGAGTCGCAAGGTCGAAGGCCTCGCCCACGGCCTGGCAGGTCAGCTCGCCGGCGTGGGTGTTGAGGCCCTTGGCGAAAGCCGGATCGGCCCGCAGAGCTTCCTTCCACCCCAGATCGGCAAGGCTCACAGTGTAGCGCAGGGTGGCATTGGTGAGCGCCCAGGTGGAGGTATTGGGTACCGCGCCTGGGATATTCGCCACGCAGTAGAAGGTCGAGCCGTGGACCGTGAACGTCGGCTCGCTGTGCGTGGTGGGGCGAGAATCCTCGAAGCAGCCGCCCTGGTCGATCGCGACATCGACCAGCACCGAGCCGGGCTTCATCTGGGACACCATCTCGTTGGTCACCAGCTTCGGGGCCCGAGCGCCGGGCACCAGCACGGTCCCGATCACCAGGTCCGCCGCCAGCACCTGCTCGCGGACGCTGAGCGACGAGGAGACGATCTGCTTGACCCGGTTCTGGTAGCGCCAGAAGCTCATCCGCAGCTTGTCGAGGTCGGTGTCGAGGATGGTGACGTCAGCGCCCATCCCGAGCGCCACATTGGCTGCGTTCTGGCCGGCGACCCCGCCCCCCAAGACCACCACCTTGGCGTTGGGTACGCCACCGACACATCCCATCAGCACGCCCCGGCCGCCATTGGCCTTCATCATTGCGTGGGCGCCGACCTGCGGCGCCAGACAGCCGGCGACCTCCGACATCGGGTACAGCAGCGGCAACGCTCCCGAGGGCAGCTGGACGGTCTCGTACGCAATCGCGGTGGTCTTTGCCTGCAACAGGGCATCGGTCTGGGGGCGGTCCGCGGCCAGGTGCAAATAGGTGAACAGTGTCAGGTCCTCGCGCAGCAGGTGATACTCGCTGGCGATGGGCTCCTTCACCTTGAGCACGATCTCGCCCGAGGCCCAGGTCTGCTCGGCTCCGTCGACGATGGTGGCGCCTTGGGCCTCGTACTCCTCATCGCTGATCGACGAGCCCTGGCCGGCCCCGCGCTCGATGAACACCTCGTGGCCTCGGCGGACCAGTTCATGTACTCCGACGGGGGTGATGGCGACGCGGAATTCGTTGTCCTTGACTTCCCTCGGAATAGCGACACGCGACATTGCGGTTCCTCTCTGAACGGTTGGACTTATCCCTCATCCTGACATGGCGGTCAGTGTGGCGCGGCGCGGGGTGGGGGTCTCAGGCGGTGATCTCCCAGCGCTCCAGGAGGGCCGGGCGCCGCAGCCGCTTACCGCGCTACCCGGAGCGCCTCTACGATCGCGGCCTGTCCCAGCCGGCGCTGCTCGTTGCCGGCCGAGCCGGCCCAGCGCGGGGTAAGCAGGACATTCGGCAGATGTCAGAGTTCGTCGTCGGCGGGCAGTGGTTCCGACTAGGTGACGTCGAGCACCGCCGAGATCTGGCTGCGGCGCAACACTTCGCGTAACGCCTGCTGGTCGACGATCAGCGGGCAGACGGTGTTGAGCAGGATGCTCCCCGACAGCATCGACTCCGGCTGCTCGTGGGTGATCATTCCCCGGGGCGACGCCAGGTTCGGGGGTGCAGGCTGGCCACCTGGCAGCGGCGGAACAGTTCGTCTAGTTCAACCTTCGTCGCGCCCAGCCGGGCCGCCTCCGCAGCGCTGACGAAAGGGGTCGTACAGCATCGGGGCCAGGGTGTACGGCTTCAGCAGCGACAGCACCCGCCGACCTACCAGCGAGGCCGAGACGATCTCCGCCAGGACCTGATGGCTGCCGGTGTCATCGACCGAGCCGACCGGGAGATCTCGAAGCATGCTGCAAGCCTCACGTCCCTGCTTACTGCGCCGGGAGCGATTCCCCAACAGATCGCTTCGCGAGAAACTCGGGCTGGACCAGCTTGTCCGCAGTTGGGCGGGCGACTCAGCCTCGACCAGCCAGTCAGAAGCAGATCGAACCGGGTCGACGCCGTCGCTGCGAGACTCAGGAGGAAAGGGCCGGCCCGCTGCCGTCAAGGACCTCTCTGGCAGGCGTGGAGAACAACTCCCTTACTTCTGGACAGCCGGGCTGTGGATCGTGCAAATTCCCGCTATAGTTCAGATCCTACGCCACCGCGCGTGACGTAGGATCTGATCCCCGTGCCGGGCTCGCGTCCCCCAGCCCCCCAGCGCAGCCCGGCACGGGCTGATCCTCTTCTGACTACGGGTCAAGCAGATGTGCGTACCGGTGAGCGGAGCTCGAGTACGGCGCCGAGCCCCAGGTCCGGGTCCGCTCTACCGCCCGCGGCGGAGTCTCCTCAATGGTGCGGAATTCGGTATGCGAGCCGTCAACCCAGCCATTGAAGATCATCACGTGTCCGTCGGCGCCGCCGGTCCCGCCGCCGAGGTTGCCGACGATGTCGCCCGGCTTCAGCTCTTCCTTGGCGATCGGGTAGCACTGCTGCGGCAAGGTCACCGTCGACAGACTCTCGTCGAGGTGCAGCGCCATCGACACCAGACCCGAGCAGTCGGTGCGGTAGGTCTTGCCCTGCGGGTCGTTGGTGTAACCGGCCATCGAGTACGGCACTCCCTGCCCGGTCCAGTAACGACCCCTGGCCAGAACCTCGGCCCGGCTGATCGGACCTCCGACCGGGGTATTGCCGAGCCCCGGCTGGGTGGGAAGCGGGCCAGACGTGCCGCCCGAGCTGTAACCGCCCGTACCGCCACCACCGGCCGAACCACCGCCGCCGGAGCCGCCGCCCCCGTAATGGGCGCCGCCGCCACCGCCACCACCGCCGCCGCCGGAATTCGCGGCCGGGGTGTCCGGGCAACCGGCAGCGCCGGTGCCGGCGTCAGGTGCGGTGCCGTTGGCATACCAGGTTTCACCGGCGCCGCTGGTGAACATGCCAGCCACGTTCAGGCTGACAGTGGTGCTACTGATCGCCATCTCAGGCCCCCTGAATCGAATTTGCGGTCTGCTGATCGAGCTGGCGCAGCTTCTCGCCGGCCTGCTGCACCTGCGCCATCAGGGCTGCCACATCGGCATTGGGCTGCTGCTTGGCGGCATCCATCACGACCTTGATCGCCGAGGCCGTGGCAATGTACGCCGACTTCAGCGCCTTCACTGCGTTGGCTACGTTCCGATGGCCGGTCGCGATCGCGGTACACCCCTGGCCGAGGGCCTGGATACCGGTGACGTTGGACCGGCCTGCCATATAGGCCGCGAAGGCACTGGCGGCCTCGCCCTCGTTGTTGGTCTGGACATGCGACACAGCCTGGGAAAGGTCCGCATGCCAGCCGTTGCACTTGGAAGCGAGCTGTTCCCATTCGGTGGCAGCAGCGGTCAGTGCGTCCTCGTCGGTAGTCGGGAACTGGACTCCCATCATGCTCAGGGTCTCGGCCAGGCCGCCCGGAAGTGAGATTCCCATCAGGCTGCTCCTGCCTTAGAACCGGCCCAGGCGTTGGCCTGCTCGGTGTTGCCGTACGCGGCCGCGGTCTGGGTCATCATCGTGGCGTCGCTCGACAGTCCCGAGGCCAACCCGGAGAAGATCTGGGTGATGGAGGGACTCAACTTGCCGAGCATCGCGCTGACAGCGCCATCGGTGCTGGTGGGGCCGCCGCCGCTGCTGGCCCCGGCCGGGGCAGCGCCGCCGACAGCGCCGGACGTCTCGGAGAAGGCAGCGGCCGCGCGCTGCCAACTACTGGGATCAAACCGCATGATCACTCCTGTTGAGGTGCATCTCGAGGGAACTGGTGGCATAAACCTGGCGTTCGTACAGGGCGGAGAACAGGCCGTCGGCACCGCCGCTCGCGGAGGCCTGGGCCTCCAGCCGCTCGGCAAGGTAGGTCCAGATGGCCTGGGTCACCGTCTCGCAGACAGCGGCTGCAAGGGTGGTGTCATCCACCCCGGCGAGCCACAGATCGTTGAGGGAGAGTTGGGTGATCGCCCCGTTGTCCACGCGGACGGTGACGCCGCCGGATGGGGGGTCGACGATCACAGGCTGAGGCGGGGTGGCGGTGCCAGAGTCGACCGGGACACCGTTCTGTTCGAGCTCCTCGATCACGTCCGCGAGTTCGTCCAACGATCGGGCCAGCGCGGGGACCGGAGTGTCAGCGGCGATCTCATGCAGGTCGCGGCTGAGCTGATCGGGGACGCTCGTATCAGACTGGACGGCCTCCACAAAAACCTTCGTGTACGCGGTGAGGGCGGCGTTGATCGCCTCGCGGAGCTCCCGCTCCAGTTCGGTGCCCTCGACAGTCCGGCGCCACTCGGGACGGATGTCCAAGCCAACCAACTCGGCACCCACTACTCGAGCCTCGATGTTGCCGGTGTTGGAGGTGCCGCGACCTTCCATAGTGGCGGCCGCGTGCTGCTGCTGCGTCATGCATGATCCTCTCGACGACACAGAACCTACGCGACTGTGGGTTCAGTCTGATGGCTGGAAGACCCCCAGGGCGGGGGATCTTCGGCTGTGGTCCTGCGAGCAGACCACCGTCGCAGCACCGGACGCCGGCCTGATGGCGGAGGATACGAGATTCGAACTCGTGAGGGATTGCTCCCAACCCGCTTTCCAAGCGAGCGCCCTAGGCCTCTAGGCGAATCCTCCGCCAGGGATGGTACAGGTCGAGCCGCCGGTTCGGCCAATGCCGTCCGGACCGCTATCCTGGCTTCACGGTCCCCCGCGCGGCGGTACCTAGCCGAACCCCCCCAGGGCGGAGACGCAGCAAGGGTAGGAGAGCTCTTCCGGGTGCGCGGGGGACCCCGGCTTCTCGGGTGCCCGCAGCGGTACGGGCTGTTGCCTTGCGGATCTGTAGCCCTGGTTGGGCGAGTGAGATTCCTCTCATGCTGTGGTGGCGGTGGTGACCCCGGCCTCTACCTTTTTCACGAGCCCGGTTCGCCGGACTCACGGGGGGAAGAAGGGTGCCTGTCCCCGGGGTACGTCGTGACGCTGGGGACAGCCGAAGGTCTCGAGCGGGTCGCCTCGGCTTGTGCTGGAGAAGTTCAGCGCCAGCACTGGTGGGGTGGTCCTCGCGCGACGTCCTGACAGACAGGGGGTTGGGCCCAGCATGCTGGGCCTCGCTGGCCTCGAGCCGGCACGGGGACGGGGGTCGTCTTGGGTATCGCGGATGGCGGTGCTCGAGACGGCCCCCGTTTCTCCTGTCCACCAGGCCCGGCTGTCAGAGCCACCGCATAGGGTGTGCTGCGTGGATGAGGACGACGCCCTGCTCGACTTCGAGCCTCAGCAGGGGCTGGACCTGTTCGGGAACCTGCCCGGTGACCCCGCTGAGCCCGAGCCGCAGAGCCCCCGACCTGCTCGAAAGTCGCCGCGCAGTCGCCGCACGGCCGATGCCGACGAGCCGGTCGAGGCCGATTCGGAACCATCGGGTACGTCTCCCGCCGCGAGCCGGCCTGCTACGAGGTCCCGCGGTCGCCGCAAGACCACCAGCGCCGATGCCGACCCGGATCGTACCGAGGCGGAATCATCCGCCGCTCCTGACTCGACCCCGGCTCCTGATAGCGACCCGACCGCCGCCGATATCGGATCATTCGGCGACGTCGAAAACCCCGCCGCTTCGCAGCAGCCGGCTGCCGAGCAGCCGACCGAGCCGAAGACGCCTACCGGACCAGCACAGGCCGATACGGCTGCAGATCTGCCCGCCGCGGCTTTGGCGCTGTACCGCCGCTACCGGCCGGACGTCTTCGCCGACGTGATCGGCCAGGAGCATGTGACTGAGCCACTGCAGCGGGCATTGGCGAACAATCGGGTCAACCATGCGTACCTCTTCTCCGGGCCTCGCGGCTGCGGCAAGACCACCTCGGCCCGGATCCTGGCCCGGGCCCTCAACTGCGCGGTCGGGCCGACCCCGCAGCCGTGCGGGCAGTGCCGGTCCTGTCGGGACCTGAGCCGCGGCGGGCCCGGTTCGATCGACGTGATCGAGATCGACGCCGCCAGCCATGGCGGGGTCGACGATGCCCGAGACCTGCGGGAGCGGGCCTTCTTCGCCCCGGTCCACTCGCGGTACAAGATCTACATCGTCGACGAGGCCCACATGGTCACTGCGGCCGGTTTCAATGCCTTGCTCAAGGTGGTCGAGGAACCGCCGCCCCACGTCAAGTTCATCTTCGCCACCACCGAGCCGGAAAAGGTGATCGGGACCATCCGGTCGCGAACCCATCACTACCCATTCCGGCTGGTGCCGCCGAAGGTGCTGGGCGACTACCTGGCCACCCTGTGCAAATCTGAGGGGGTCGCCGTCTCGGCGGCGGTGCTGCCGCTGGTGGTGCGAGCCGGAGCCGGTTCGGTTCGGGATTCACTGTCGGTGCTGGACCAGCTACTCGGCGGGGCTGGTCCGGACGGGGTCACGTACGAGCAGGCGATCGGGCTGCTCGGGTTCACCCCCGATGCGCTGCTCGACGAGATCGTGGACGCCTTCGCGGCGGGAGACGGGGCCGGGGTCTTCGCCACCATCGACAAGGTGATCGAGGCCGGCCAGGACCCACGCCGCTTCGCTGAAGACCTGCTACGACGGCTACGGGACCTGGTGATCGTGGCAGCGGTTCCGGACGCGATGACCTCCGGCCTGGTCGAGGTAGCCGCCGACCAGGCAGACCGGCTGGCGGTCCAGGCCCAGGGCCTGGGCCCGGGTGAACTGACCCGGGCAGCCGAGGTGATCGCCCAAGGCCTAGTCGAGATGCGTGGTACCACCGCCCCGCGGCTGCACCTTGAACTGATGTGTGCCCGGGTGCTGCTACCCGGTGCCGACCAGGATGGGCGGGGCCTGCATGCCCGTCTGGATCGGCTCGAGCGGCGCCTCGGGATACCGTCGGGTGACGGTACGGCGCCGGCGCTGGTCGCGGGCGTCGAAGACGGAGGCTCGCCCCCCGAACCGGATCCCCGGACCCGGCCGGACGCCCCAGCTCGTACCGCAGCCGAGGTTCCGGCAGATACGCCCGACACCTCCCGAGCGTCAGCCGGACCGGTCGAACGCCCGCCGGCCTGCGAAAGACCCGATTCCGCGCATCCCAACCCAGATCGCACCCCTCGAGAGGGTGCAGAGGGCGTGCCTAGTCCGCGGACCACGCCTCGCCCGGTTGCCGGTCGTTCCGGTCAGGGCTCACAGCCGGCCCGGCCCGGTTGGGACGAGCCGCCGCCGGAAGAGGAATTTGAGCCACCGAGTGACCGGGACCGGGCGACCCTGACCCGGAGACCGGCACGGTCCGCCCCCGAGCCGCGGTCGGCGTCCCAGTCGGACCGGCAGCCGGCCCCGGATTCCGGCGTCCAACAGCCGGGGATGTCTGTGGCTGACATTCGCCGGCTCTGGCCGGATGTGCTGGCGGCGGTAATGCGGCGGCGGCGGGTGACCTGGATGCGACTCAAGGAACATGCCCAGGTGGCCGAGGTCCGTGATGGCTCGCTGGTCCTCGCCTTCAGCAACGATGCGATCCGGGAACAGTTCACCCGCGGCGGTCACGTGGACATCGTGCACGATGCCCTGGTCGACGTGATGGGAGCCGACCTGCGGATCGTGGCCGCGGCCGACGAATCAGCTCCTGCGCGTCGAGACGTCGCCCGGTCGGCGCCGGAACCGGCCCGTCCACCGACATCGCGACCCAGCCCGCAGCCGGATCCGCCCCCGGCCAGCCCTGAGGATCCGCGGCCCGAGCCCAGCCCGGCAGCGGCCGCAGACGCCGAACCGACGACGGCTGGGCATGCAGACCTGCTCGCCCGGGCCCGTCAGGAGTGGGCTCATGCCGGCTCTGAACCAGACGATGACGACAGCCTGGGGCAGATCGATCGAGACGACCCGGAGGTCGATGAGCAGGATGCGGAGGAATTGCTCCGTACCATGCTGCATGCAGAGGTCATCGAAGACGACCAGTGACAGGGAGAGGGAGAGGGAGCCATGGAGAATTTCAACATCAACGACCTGATGGCCCAGGCGCAGGCGATGCAGAGCCAGCTCACCCAGGCGCAGGAGAAACTGGAGTCGACCGAGGCGACCGGGACTGCCGGCGGGGGCCTGGTGACGGCCACCGTCAAAGGCACCGGTGAGCTGGTGGGGTTGGTCATCAAGCCCGAGGCCTGCGACCCGGACGACACCGAGACCCTGGCCGACCTGGTGGTGGCCGCAGTCCGCGATGCCAGCGGCAAGGCCTCTGAGCTGCAACAGGCGTTCATGCCGCAAATGCCGAACCTCAGCCTGTGACGCTGTGACGCTACGGCGGGACGGTCATCCAGGCTGTCTCGCCGACTGCGCCAGCCGCTGGGGTGTGGCGGTGAACGACAACGAGGAGATGAGGGCGTGTACGAGGGCCCGGTCCAGGACTTGATCGACGAATTGGCGACCCTGCCCGGGATCGGGCCGAAGGGGGCGCAGCGGATCGCCTTCCACCTGTTGGACGCGCCCGAGCCGGACGTTACCCGGCTGGCCGAGGCGCTGCTGCGCGCCAAGCAGGATGTGCGTTTCTGCAGCGTCTGCTTCAACATCTCCTCCGACGACCTGTGTCGGGTATGCCGCGATCCGCGTCGTGACCAGACCTCGATCTGCGTAGTGGAGGAGTCGAAAGATGTGGTGGCGGTCGAACGGACCCGGGAGTTCCGCGGTACGTACCACGTGCTTGGCGGGTCGATCAGTCCGATCGACAACCGCGGCCCGGCGGACCTACGGATCAAGGAACTGTGCCAGCGACTCGCCGATGGCACGGTGACCGAGGTGATCATCGCCACCGACCCGAATCTGGAGGGGGAAGCCACCGCCACCTACCTGTCGCGGTTGCTGATCCCGATGGGGGTCTCGGTGTCCCGCCTGGCCTCCGGCCTGCCGGTTGGCGGCGACCTGGAGTATGCCGACGAGATCACCCTAGGCCGGGCCTTCGAAGGCCGCCGCGCCGTCTCGGCGTAGCTCGGGGTTCACAGCCTGATCACAGGCTCCTCATATCTGGCTGCTCAATACTCGTGCCCTGCCCAGGAAGGGCAGAGAAGGGGAGAATGAGATGAGAGGTTCTCGAGGATGCCATGCGGCGTCCATGCTGGTGCCGAGCCTGATCACCCTGGTGGTGCTGGCCCTCTTCGTGCTGGCCGCGATCGTGATCATCCGGGCGCTACGACGCAACGGTGGTTTGGGTCTTGCTGGCCTGGTGCGGCCGGACCCGGTCCAGCACGCGCTGGTGATCCTGCATGAGCGTCTGGCCAAGGGCGAGATCGAGATCGATGATTTCTACGCCCGGCTGTCGGCGTTGAAGGGCCACGACCCAACACCGCCACGCTGACCGGTCACCATACTGCGCCCGTCCCGCCAGGGGCGGGCGCAGTGCTGTCCGCCTTCCTCCCGGCCGAGCACCGCACGACGACGGGCTGACTGGCCGAGCACCGCACGACGACGGGCTGACTGGCCGAGTACCGCACGACGACGGGCTGACTGGCCGAGCACCGCACGACGACGGGCTGACTGGCCGAGTACCGCACAACGACGGGCTGACTGGCCGAGTACCGCACAACGACGGGCTGACCGGCCGAGTACCGCACAACGACGGGCCGATGCTCTTGCGGCGGTCCCGGTCGTACCTGGGGGAGTGGGTGTGTCCGCAGTTGTGTCGCGCCTCACATGAGATCTGCCTTAGCAGTGTTGCCGCCAGGCTCGACAGGCTTCACACTCGGTACGGGTCTGCGGGGGGTATACGACGGGAGGGGACAGGCGTGTCGATCGGCAGCGCTGGTTCGATGTGGAAACGCAGCGACACAGACGGGGTGCCGACCTGGACGACTGGGTCCCCGCGGCCAGCCACCCGGGCGTCGGTGGTTTTCCGGGCCGGGGTCGCCGACGAGACCCCGGAGACCAGGGGCTGGCTGGCGGCCTCGCGGGACCTGGCGCTGGCCGCTCGGCCGCCGGAGGGGATCCGGGTCCGCGGGGTGGTCAAGGGGCTCCACACCACCTTCACCGTGACCGCGGTCAACGACCAGCTGGCGGCAGGGCTGGACTGGCTGCAGGGTCGGCTGACCCGCCCCGACCTTGACCTGCTGGACCGAGTACTCGCGGTACGGGCCGAGTCGGCCCAGCAGCCCTCGTTGTTCGGGCAGCTGTTACGTCGTGAGGTGGGCGCGCAGGGTTTCGGGATGACCGGTTTCCCCGAGCTGGGGCTGCAACGTTTCGACCCGAGCGCGTTGCGCTGGTTTCTGCAAGTGGCGTTCACCACCGGCAATATGGCGCTCTGCTACGACGGCGCCCCGCCGGACGCTGTCTCGATCTCGCTGCCCGCCGACGAGCGGTGGTCGCCTCCGGAGCGACTGTTGATGACCCGGCCACGGCCGGCGGTGACCGAGGTCACCGGGCAGGAAGTGGGGCTACTCAGCCCAGTGCCGGCTCGGGGCGTAGGGCAGGTCTTCGGACGGGTATTGGCGGCCCGGACCCTGCGGCGGATCCAGGTGCAACGGCCCGGGTATGAGCAGGTACGTTCCCAAACCACCCGGATCGACGTGGCGCGCGGCGCGATCATGGTGGCAGCGGTCACCGCCGACGCCCCCGCCGCTTTCCTCGTGGGGTCCTTAGAGGCGGCGCTGCGGGACGTGGTCGAAAGCGGAGCCCGGCCCCAAGAGCTGATCGACATCGTTATGGAGACCCATCGGATGGTCACCGACCCGAATCAGCACTTCGCGATCCTGTGTCGCTCCGCGCTGGACGATCTGCTCGGGCTACGGGCGATGGCCCCGGCCGACCTGCTCGACGAGGTAAAACAGGTCACGGCGATCGACGTCGCCGAGTTGGCGGCCACCGTCCGTGACCGGCACCTGATCGGGATCCCGCACGCAGCGGCGCTGGAGAACCCGTTCGGTTTCCCGCAGGACCAGCCCGAGTACGCACGCGCCCGCCACGACGGTCAGGGGGCGCACCCGTCAATCTGCGCCGACCATCCCGGCGCGGCGATCTACCTGATGCCGAGGATGCTGCACCTGCGACTCAACGAGGAACAGGGGATCGACATCCCGACCGGCAATGTGGTCCAGCTGTTGGCCTATCCGGATGGCGGCCGGGTAGTGGTGACTTCCGACGGCTTCGGACATCCGATCGAACCGACCCTGTACCAGGGGGGCGAGGAACTGGTCCGCGCGATCGACTCGATGGTCCCGGCCGACCTGCGGTTCGTCCTGCCTAGCCGCGACCACGTCCCGCAGCCGGTGGCCGCGGCCAAGGACCCGGCCTGGAAGTCGGTGATCGCCAGGGTCCTGCCCTGGCAGTCGAGCCCGGCGGTCTCGGCCGAGATAGTGGCCGAACGGGTCCGCCAACGCGGTCACGACGAACCAGTCGCGCAGCGCGCCCGGTGACCCGCGTCTGCATGATACGATCAGCCCTGGTCCGCACAGCGACGATGGGGCAATCACCCCGGAGCCGCCGGAAGAACAGCCGCCAGGCCCAGTAGAACCGGCAGCGGACAGCACATGAAGCGGGGGTCAGCAGACCTCAAGAAGGGTGGTACCGCGGGTCGCCCCACCGGGCAGGCTCGTCCCTTCGTCGTACGAGACGTCGAAGGACCCTCATGACCGACCAGGCCCGTACCTACAATCCTGTCCCGCCGCAGGTCGACCTGACCGCGATGGAGCACCAGATCCTGGACCTCTGGTCCGAGCAGGACACCTTCGCCGCATCACTGCGTCAAACCGAGGCGGGGCCACGTTGGACTTTCTTCGAAGGCCCGCCGACCGCGAACGGGATGCCCGGCATCCACCACATCGAGGCCCGGGTTTTCAAGGACATCTTCCCCCGCTTCAAGACCATGCAGGGTTACCACGTCGAGCGTAAGGCCGGCTGGGACTGCCACGGGCTGCCGGTCGAACTGGCGGTGGAGCGGGAACTCGGCATCGACGGCAAGCCCGACATCGAACGGTACGGGGTGGCGTCGTTCAACGAGCGCTGCCGCGAGTCGGTCGGCCGCCATGTCGACGCCTTCGCCCGGCTCACCACCCGGATGGGCTACTGGGTCGACCTGGACACCGCGTACTGGACCATGAACCCCGAATACGTGGAATCCTGCTGGTGGGCCTTGAAGCAGATCCATTCCCGGGGCCTGCTGGTCGAGGACTACCGCGTCGCCCCGTACTGTCCGCGCTGCGGCACCACCCTGTCCGACCATGAGCTGGCGCAGGGCTACGAGACGGTCACCGATCCCTCGGTGTACGTCCGGTTCCCGGTCACCGGCGGGCCGCTGGCCGGGCAGGCGGACCTGCTGGTCTGGACCACCACCCCGTGGACCTTGGTCTCGAATACCGCTGTCGCCGTCCACCCGGACGTCACGTATGTCGTGGCCAGCAAAGACGACCAGACCCTGGTGGTGGCCGAGCCGCTGGCCGAACAGGTGCTGGGTGACGGCTGGCGGCTGGGGCAGACCTTCCTGGGCTCGCAGATGGAACTGTGGACATACCAGCGCCCGTTCGAGCTGGTCGAGATGCCAGCCGTGGTGGGCGGCACCAACTACATCGTGACCGCCGACTATGTCACCACCGAGGACGGCACCGGTCTGGTCCACCAGGCCCCGGCCTTCGGTGAGGACGACATGATCATCTGCCGCCAGTACGGACTGCCGATGGTGAACCCGATCCAGGCCGACGGGACCTTTGAGGAGGGCCTGGGCCTGGTGGGCGGGATGTTCTTCAAGGCCGCCGACCCGGTGATCATGCAGGACCTGCAGCAGCGGGGCCTGATGTGGCGGGTGATGCACTACGAGCACGCGTACCCGCACTGCTGGCGCTGTCACACCGTGCTGCTGTACTACGCCCAGCCGTCGTGGTACATCCGGACTACCCAGATCAAACCGGCCCTGCACCGGGAGAATCAGGCTACCGGCTGGTTCCCCGACCACATCAAGAACGGCCGCTATGGCGACTGGCTGAACAACAACGTCGACTGGGCCTTGTCGCGTAAGCGCTACTGGGGTACCCCGCTGCCGATCTGGCGTTGCGCCCAGGGCCACCAGACCTGCGTCGGTTCTCGAGAAGAGCTGTCCGAGCTGGCCGGCACCGACCTGTCCGGGCTTGACCCGCACCGCCCGTACGTAGACGAGATCAGCTTTGCCTGCCCGAACTGCCAGGCCCCGGCGCACCGGGTGCCGGAGGTGGTCGACGCCTGGTTCGACTCGGGCGCGATGCCATTCGCGCAGTGGGGCCACCCGTACCGGCCTGGTTCGACCGAGCAGCTGGAGCAGGCCTACCCGGCTGACTTCATCTGTGAGGCGATCGACCAGACCCGGGGCTGGTTCTATTCCCTGATGGCGGTCGGGACCCTGGTCTTCGACCAGTCCCCGTACCGCAACGTGCTCTGCCTGGGTCACATCCTGGCCGAGGACGGCCGCAAGATGAGCAAACACCTGGGCAACACCGTGGAGCCGATCCCGCTGCTCGACGAGCACGGCGCCGATGCAGTGCGCTGGTTCATGGCGGCCGGTGGTTCGCCCTGGTCGGCGCGTCGGGTCGGACGCAAGACGATCCAGGAATTCGTCCGCAAGGTGCTGCTGACGTATTGGAACACGGTCGCCTTCCAGGCCCTGTACGCGCGGGCTAATGATTGGGCCCCGAGCGACGACGCTCCGGCCCCGGCCCAGCGCCAGGTTCTGGACCGGTGGCTGCTGTCGGCTACCCACGAGCTGATCGGCGAGGTCACGGACGCGCTGGAGCGGTTCGACACGTTAGCTGCGGGCAATGCCCTGGCTGCTTTCACCGACCAGTTGTCGAATTGGTACGTGCGCCGCTCCCGGCGCCGGTTCTGGGACGGTGACCCGTCGGCGTTGTCGACCCTGCACGAGGTACTGGAGATCCTGACCCGGCTGCTGGCGCCGCTGGTGCCGTTCATCACCGAACGGGTCTGGCAGGATCTGGTGGTGCCGGTGGTGCCGGGCGCCCCGGCTTCGGTGCACCTGGCCAGCTGGCCGGTGGCCGACCCGACCTTGATCGACCCTGATCTGTCGCGTTCAATGGCGGCCGCCCGCCGGGTGGTGGAATTGGGCCGGGCGGCGCGTTCTGAGGCGAAGGTCCGGACTCGGCAGCCGCTGCAGCGGGCCCTGGTCGCCTCGTCTACTTTGGCGTTGCTCGGTGACGAGATCGTGGCTGAGGTCACCAGCGAGCTGAATGTGGGTCAGTTGGAGTCGTTCAGCAGCGCCGGTGACCTGGTCGACTATGCGGCGAAGGGTAATTTCCGGGCGCTGGGGAAACGGTTCGGCAAGCAGACCCCGCAGGTGGCGCAGGCGATTGCCGCAGCTGACGCGGCCGCCCTGGCGCAGGCCTTGCGAGCCGAGGGGCGGGCCACCGTCGACGGTGGCATCGAGGTGAGCGCTGACGAGGTCTTCATCACCGAACGGCCCCGTGAGGGCTGGTCGGTGGTCAATGAGCAGGGCGAGACGGTGGCCCTGGACCTCGACCTCACTGCGGAGCTGGTGCAGGCCGGCTGGCTGCGTGAGGTAATCCGGGCGGTGCAGGAGGCCCGTAAGAACGCCGGCCTGGACGTCTCGGACCGGATCCGGCTGCGCTGGGCCGGTAGCGGCCCGGCCGCCGAGGCGCTCCGGGCGGGCTGCGCAGAGCTTGCCGAGGAGGTGCTCGCGGTCCAGGTCGACGAGGTTACCGAGATCGACGACCCTGCGGCACCGTCCGACATCGGGATCGCCTTCGAGATCACCAAGGCCTGACCGGCCAGGATCAGGGCCGCAGCTGCCCGGCCCGAACGCCGGGTGTCTCACGGAATGGACGGCCGGTCCTGTTCCCTGGGCAGGGACCGAATCGGGTGTTCCGGATCCTGGACGGTGGCGCTGCCGGGTCTGCTGGGTCGTCGTCGATCGGGACCGGGCAGGCCAGCTCGGATGCGGCCGGGTCTGCTGGGGTCAGCCTAGTAGGTGCTGGTATTCCGGGTGTCGTTCCAGGTAGCGGACTACGAACGGGCAGACCGGGTGGACCCTCAGGCCACGCCGCTCGGCGTCGTCGAGGACTCCTTTCACCAGTACCGACCCGTACCCCTGCCCGCCGTGGGCCGGGTCGATCTCGGTATGCGGCAGGGTGATCCGGTCCCCGTCAATGTGGTAATCGGCTAGTCCGAGTCGTTCCCCCGTGTCCGAGACCAGTTCGTAGCGGGATTCGGCCTCGTTGATCCGTACCTGTGGCTGCATGCCGCCATAACAGCACATGATCTCGGTGGACACGCGCTGAGAGCGCAGTCGGCCGACGCGAATCTGCCCTTACACTCGGCTGCGGGCGAGACGGGTTCTGCTGGGCACAGGCGACGGGACCTTATCCGCCAACGGCGTGCGGGCGAAGGCTCCGCCGCGGGCGAGGGAGGTTCTGACGTGAGTCGGGTGGTGCAGAAGTTCGGCGGGTCCTCGGTGGCCGACGCCGAGAGCATCAAGCGGGTGGCGCGCCGGATCGTTGAAACCACGAAAGCCGGGCACCAGGTGGTCGTGGTGATCTCGGCGATGGGCGACACCACCGACGACCTGTTGGATCTCGCCCAACAGGTGAGCCCGCAGCCGCCGGCGCGGGAGCTCGACATGCTGCTCACCGCGGGGGAGCGGATATCGGCGGCGCTGCTGGCGATGGCGATCGCTGACACCGGGCACCAGTCGCGTTCTTTCACTGGATCCCAGGCTGGGGTGATCACGACCGAGACTCATGGCAATGCCCGGATTATCGACATCACCCCGGGCCGGATCGTGGAGGCCCTGGATGGTGGCGACATCGTGATCGTGGCCGGTTTCCAGGGCGTCGCGCAGTCCACCAAGGACGTCACCACGTTGGGTCGGGGCGCCTCCGACACCACCGCGGTCGCCTTGGCGGACGCGCTCGGGGCGGAATACTGCGAGATCTACAGTGATGTCGACGGGGTGTTCACCGCCGATCCCCGGATCGTGCCGGGGGCGCGGCGGATCCCTGAGATCTCGTACGAAGAGATGCTGGAACTGGCGGCCAATGGGGCCAAGATTCTGCACCTGCGGTGTGTGGAGTACGCCCGGCGTTCCAGCGTCCCGGTCCACGTCCGCTCTTCGTTTTCGACCAGACCCGGCACCTGGGTCACCGACGCGTCGCTTATCACTGAAAGGCCAGACATGGAGGCTGCACTCATCACCGGCGTCACCCACGACCGCAGCGAGGCGAAGGTCACGGTGGTCGGGGTGCCGGACCAGGTCGGGAAAGCAGCCAGGATCTTCGAGATCGTGGCCGGGGTGGACGTCAATATCGACATGATCGTGCAGAACGTGTCGGTGATCGACAACACCACGGCGATCTCGTTCACCCTGCCACAGTCCGACGGCAAGAAGGCGCTCGATGCGTTGCGGGCCGAGCAGGGGCAGGTCGGTTTCACCAAGCTGCTCTACGACGACCAGATCGGCAAGGTGTCGGTGGTCGGGGTTGGGATGCGGTCCCATCCGGGGGTGAGCGCTACCTTCTTCAGCGCCCTGGCCGGCGCCGGGATCAACATCGGGATGATCTCGACCTCCGAGATCCGGATCTCGGTGACCGTGGCGGCCGATGACGTCGATGCCGCGGTCCGGGCTGCGCACAGCGCCTTCGGCCTGGACGGCGACGGCGAGGCTGTCGTGTACGCGGGGACTGGCCGCTGATCTGGGATTCTCGGGCTTGACGCCGGCCGTCGGTGGTGTTCTTATCGGTGATATGCGGGGCTTGGGGTCATCGGTTCTCGCTGTCGGGGGTGTCAGGGGAGCGCACGAGTAGGACTTCGTCGTGCAGTGCCCGTACGGTGCGGGCCAGCTGATCCGGGTCGATCCCGATCCGGTGGGCCTGGTCGTCGAGGGATTCGCCCAGCAGCGCCGAACAGCGTTTCAGGGTCCGTTTTCCGAGTGCTGTCAGCCCCAGCCGGCGGGCGTTGCCGTTGCCGGGTTCGGCGTTGTTCTCGACCAGGCCGGCCTCGATCAGGGAGCGGACGATCCCGCTGGCGGCGGCCTCGCTGACCCGTAGCGACTGGGCCAGCAGCCGCCCGGTCACGCCGGGGTGCTGCGAGATGATGCTGAGGGCAACGTAGCGGTTGTGGCTGAGTCCCTCCGGGCGCAGGATCCGCTCCGCCCAACGGTCGAGGGTCCGTACCAGGTCGTGTAATTCGTAAGCCAGGTCCATACTTCATCTTAACCTCTTAAGGTCACGGAGAGCAACGTCGATCCCTCCTGTCCTTATTGCATATGGTGTACATGTGCGCTATGAATAGTGTGTGCACATCGTGTTGTCGCGGACCAGCGGGACCCCGCTGTACGAGCAGATCGTGGACCAGTACCGCGCCGCGATCTGGAGTGGAGATCTGCCGGCAGGCACAGCACTGCCATCACTGCGGCAGCTGGCGAGAGATCTCGAGGTCTCGCTGATCACCACCACCCGGGCCTACAACGAGCTGGCCGCCGAAGGACTGATCGCTAATCAGCCGGGCCGTGGCAGCTTTGTCCTCGCCCAGGACCAAGACGAGACCCGGGAACGGCTTCGGGCCAGGCTCGATGGTCAGCTCGACGAGGTCATCGTCACCGCGCGCCTGGCCGGGCTGGGCCTGGCTGAGCTTCAGGAAAGGAGCACCTTGCGATGGGGATCGACCGACTGATGTCGGGGCAGGACGCGATCCGTCTCGAGGGGGTGGTGCGCCGGCAGGGTGACTTCGTCTTGGGGCCGCTGAATTTGCGGGTTCCGGCGGGAATGGTGACCGGTTTTGTCGGTCCTAATGGGGCCGGCAAGACCATGGCGATCAAGGCGATGCTGGGAATGGTAGGCATCAGGGGCGGCAGTATCCAGGTCCTCGGCGGGCCGCCCGGGGCTCACCAGGACCAGATCGGAGTGGTTCTCGACGCGATAGCGCTGCCGCAGGTGTGGAACGCGATCTCGGCGGCCCGTAACCTGTCTCAGTTCTACCCGTCCTGGGACCAGGCGTACTTCATTGAACTTCTGGATCGGCTCAAGGTCCCGCGCCGAGTCAAGGTGAAGAATCTGTCCCGGGGGCAGGGCGTGAAACTCCAGGTGGCGCTGGCCATGGCGCACCGGCCCAGGCTGCTGATTCTCGACGAGCCCACCACGGGTCTGGACCCGGCAGCGCGACTCGAGGTACTCGATATCTTCCAGGAATACCTGATCGAGGAAGGGCGCACGGTCCTGTTTTCGAGCCATATCACCTCCGACCTGGATCGGATCGCCGACCATCTGCATGTTCTCGCAGACGGGCAGACCTGTTTCGAAGGGCCCCTGTCGGATGTGTACGAGGACTGGGCCATGGTCCATGCCCCGGTCACCGAGCTGAGCATGGAGGGGAGAAGGGTCCTGGTAGGCGCCCGACCTAAGAATCTCGCCTATCACGGACTGATCCGTATTGAGGATTCGGCCTTCTTTGGACCACAAATTGTGATCGAGAGACCCACCCTGGACGAGGCCGTCGTCTGCTGGAGCCGGCATGGGAAGGAATGGTGAGATGTCGACCGATCTGAAGATTCTGCGGACCGAATTGTCCGCCCAGGCCAGTACCCTGCTGATCTTTCTGATCGTCTCGGCGGCTGTGCTGGCGATGAGCCTGGTAGTGGGTATGGGCACGATGATCGTTCCCATGGCCATGATAACGGTCGCTTTCCTACCTATGCCCATGTTCGCTCGAGACGACAAGGGCAGGATGAACACGATGTACGTGATCCTGCCGGTCTCTCGCACGCGACGGGTCCTGGCGCGCTATCTGCTGCTCCTCGGCGCCGCGATCGTGATGACCCTGGCCGGGTTGGCGGTGTCGGTCCTGATTGATCCGTACGCCACGCGATATCCGTACTTCGACAGGCCAGCCATGGCCTCGCTGATGGGCCTTGCCTTCGCCTTCATGTGCTTCGTGACGGGCGTGCAGCTCCCCTTGCTGTTCAGCTTCGACTTCCTCAAGGTCGGGATGTTCGCGGCGTGCATCCCTATCCTGACCGTCTTCGGTGGATCCTTGTTGTTGCAGCAGTATCCCCGCTGGATCTCGATCCTGCTGAAACCGATCAGCGATTCCTGCACCGGGCCGCTGGGTTTGGCCCTCGGTATCGTCTGGATGGCCCTCTCGGCCGTGACCTCCATCTTTCTGTACGGCCGCCGCGATCTGTGACTTCACGTCAGCATAAAGATCTTCGGCTAATTGAGTATTCTCTTCATCCTTGGCCACTCGCGGTCGCGAAGCAGAAGATATCGATTACTTATAAAATGAGGAGCATATCCAAGATATCAGCGACCACGGCTCATATCCGTCGCCCTCGGCAAGATCGCCGCCTACGGCGTAATGGACGAAGACCCCAGAAGGCCTCTATGAAAGCACATACCCCGGGGTTATTCCATCTCGGCCGTCGACCGGTGCTAGTCCGTGACGACTGCCGGCAGTACCGGTCGGCAACGGACGTGTCGGGGTGACAGGATTTGAACCTGCGACCTCATCGTCCCGAACGATGCGCGCTACCAAGCTGCGCCACACCCCGATGGCCTGTAAGCCGAAGCAGAGTCTAGCCCATCCGGGCCGGGATCTCACACCGACGTTGGGCGCTCGACCAAGGTCAGCAGAGTGGTCTCCGGCGGGCAAGCGAAGCGGTACGGGGCGTGCGGCGAGGTTCCTAGCCCGGCCGAGACATGCAGGGCCGAGGTGTGCCCGCCACTGTGGTGGTGCGACAGGCCCTTCACCCGGGCCCGATCCAGGTCGCAGTTGGTGATCAGCGCCCCGTAGCCGGGAACACACACCTGGCCGCCGTGGGTGTGCCCGGCGAGGATCAGATCCAGACGGTCGGCGGCCATCGCGTCCAGCAGCCGCAGATATGGCGCATGGGTGACGCCCAACGAGACCACCGCGTCGGGGCAGGCAGGCCCGGCAACAGTCGAATAGTCATCCAGGCCGATATGGGCGTCCTTGGTACCCCGTACCTCGACCTGACGGCCGGCGACGCTCAGCAACAGCCGCCGGTGCTCGACATCAAACCAGCCTCCGGCGACCAGGGCGGCGCGCAATTCAGCATGTGGCAGCTCGGGCCGGGCCCGGCGTCGCCTGCCGAGGCCAAAATAAGACAGCGGGTTCACCGGCGTCGGCGCGTAGTAGTCATTCGAGCCGAAGACAAAGACTCCCGGTACCCGAAACAATCGCCGGTAGGCGCCCACGACCGCCTCGACTGCCTCGGCTGAGGAGATGTTGTCCCCGGTACTCACCACCAGGTCCGGGCGCAGACCGCCCAACGCATCCACGTACTCGATCAGCTGGCGCCGATCCAGCGACACGTGCAGGTCTGAAACGTGCAGCACCCGGATCGGGGCCTCGCCGAGCGGCAACACCGGGACCCGAACCTGCCGCACCCGGAAGGCATGGCGTTCTACCAGGACCCCGTACCCGATGCAGGCGACCCCGGCCGCGACGGTACCGGCCGCGGCCAGAGCGAGGCGCCTCACGTGGGTTGCCCGGGCTGCGGCACCGGCGGAGCAGGCTGATTCGGGTCCGGGGGTTGTGAGGGCTGCGGCCGCGGACCAGCCGAGATCAGCAAGTAGCAGGTGCTGCCGACGGTCTGCCCGCAGTCCACCCCCCCGGTCCAACTGCCGACCGGGCGGTGGTCGTCGTAGGTCTGGCGGGTCGACACGATGAAACCCGCGTTCTCCAGCGTGCTGCGGGCCTCGGCCATCGACATTCCCGAGACGCTCGGTCGCTTCACCTTGGTTCCGTTCAGGACCGAATCCGGTGGCTCGGTGAAGCCGTCCTTGGGCGTCTTGGCCAGCGCCGCTCGCATCGTCGGGGCGTAGATCTCGCCGGCGTCACCCGAACCCGACCCCTCAAGCGAGAAGCCACCAGGCAACCGGACGCCTTTCAGGGAACCTCGGCGCTTGTCCCAATACTCCTTGTAGCGGGGGTTCTTGTCGATTGCGATCATGGACACCCCGGCCAAATTCGGGGTGTACCCGGCGAACCACACCGCCGCATTGGAATCGATGGTGCCGGTCTTGCCGGCCTGCGGCCGCCCGTCCGGGATCCGGGCCCGGGAGCCCGTGCCGTTCGACACCACCCGCTGCAGGACCTGGTTCACCGCATCGGCGATCTCCGGTTTGAGCACCTGCTGGCAGTTCCCGTTCGAGGTCGGCACTGAGCGGCCGTCCCGGGTCTTGATCGACTCGATGATGATCGGGTCGCAACGCTTGCCGCGGGCCGCCAAGGTCGCGTACGCGCTGGCCATCGAGATCGGTGACACCTCGGCGATCCCCAGGGTAAAGGACGGGTACCAGGCGAAGTCGGATTCGAGGCTGTTGCCGTTGGCCATCTTCACCCCCAGCCGGTCCGCCATCCGCGCCGACTGGCAAATCCCAGCCGCCTGCTCCAATTGGACGTAGTAGGTGTTCACCGACATCTCGGTGGCCTTGTACATGTCGATGCTACTGAAGTTGCCGGTGGAGTTCTCGACCCGATACGGCGAGGTGTACCGGAACCGGATCTCCTGATCGCCCTGGCAGGTCAGGAACATCTTGCCGCGGAAATCCATCGGAGACGACGACATGAACTGGGTATGTACCGACATGCCCCGTTCGAGGGCATTAGCCATGGTGAAGGTCTTGAACGTCGACCCCGCCTGATAGCCCTCGGCGCCGCCCATCGCCGCCTCGACCGCATAGTTGTAATACGTCTCTCCGGCGTCGGCGTTCGAGCCCATCCGGTGCCGGTTCTGAACGATCGCGGTGATCAACCCGGTGCCCGGCTGAATCATCACCATCGTGGCGATCACCGGGTCGGTGGGCTTGATCCGCTGGGTTAGCTCCCGCTGAGCGGCATCCATCATCGCCGGATCGATCTTGGTGTAGATCCGCAGCCCACCGCGCATCACGGTATTGCGGCGCTCGTCCTGGTTGTTACCCAGGGCCGGGTTGTGCAGCAGCGACATCTCGACGTACTGGCACATGAACGGATACTTCGAGGTGATACAGCCCTGATTCGGGGGGCGGACCTTGCTCTGGTCGAAGCCTTCCGCCTTGGCCGCCTGCACCTCTTCCGGTGAGGCCACCCCCAGCTCCGCCATCCGGTTCAGCACGACGTTACGTCGCTCCACCGCCTGGGCGGGCCGGTGCTTCGGATCCAGGTTCGGGTTCTGCACGATGCCGGCCAGCATCGCCGCCTGCGCCAAGGTCAGCTTGTCCGCGGTGGTGGAGAAGTAGCGCCGGGCGGCGGATTCCACCCCGTACGCGCCGTAGCCGTAGTAGACGGTGTTGAGGTAGCGCTCGAGGATCTCGTCCTTGCTGAACTTCTTCTCGACCGCAATCGCGTACCGCATTTCGCGGATCTTGCGTTCGTACGTCGGGGCCTGGGCGGCCTCGGCTGCGGCCTTATCACCGCGGGCCGCGGCTGCGGCGATCTGGACCTGCTTGACGTACTGCTGGGTCAGCGTCGAGCCGCCCTGGGTGGAGCCCCCGGTGGTGTTGCGGGCGAAGGCCCGCAGGGTGCCCTTCAGGTCGACCGCCCCGTGCTCGTAGAAGCGGTGGTCCTCGATCGCCAGCTGGGCGGCCTTCATCGTCGGGGCGATCTGCGCCAGGGTGACGGGCTTGCGGTCCTCAGCGTAGAGCTCGGCTAGAGGCTGCCCGTTGGCCAGGTAGATCACCGTGCCCTCCGCATTCGGGGGCAGCTCGAATTCGGCCGGCAGGTTCCCCAGGCCTCCGACGAGAACCCGCGCCGTGGAGCCCCCCAACGCCGCAAACGGGACCACGAAGCCCGACACCAACGTCCCCGCGAGCACGCTGACGAGCAGGAACATCGCCAACGCGTACATCTTCGAGCTGATCTCGGGAGGCGTCATGCGCCTAGGGTAGGCGAGGGGTCTGAGAATCTCCTCATCTACCTTGAACGATCCAAGCTGACAGCATGTTGCGGGGCCCGGGTTGGGGGCGCTAGGGTCGCCGAACTGCTGTACCTCCAGGCGATCCATGTCACGGCGACAGCGCGTGGCAGGTTTGCGACACCCCAGCTCCCTCGAAGGGATCAATGAAGATGCGTTTGAGCCGTGTAGATGACTGGCCCCTTCGGGCCAAATGCCGAGGCATGGAAGACAAGTTGTTCCCCGAGGGCGCCGACCAGAAGCGGGTACGGGCGGTGTGCTGCGGCTGCCCGGTCCGCGGCGAATGCCTGGCCGAGGCGCTGGACAACCGGATCGAATGGGGCGTCTGGGGCGGGATGACCGAACGGGAACGCCGCGCCCTGCTGCGGAAACGCTCAGACGTCCAGAGTTGGCGACGGGTTCTGGTCGGCGATGGCCGCCCCGGCCGCCGCAAGTGAGCCCAGTTCTCGTACCGCGGGCAAGTCAGTGATCTCGCGAGCCATCGCGGGCACCGTCGTAATCGGCCAGTCGCTGCCCAACGCCTGGACGACCGCTTCTCGTTGCCGGCGGTAGCGGTCCCAGGTGCTCTCCCACCAGGCGTACGCCTCAGGTGCTGCGGCCAGCCGGTCCCGGTCGGCGCCGGTGATCGCGACCGGGGCCGGGAACTGGTTGACGATCACGCCCCGGGCCTGGGTCTGGTGGCGGTCGCGCAGCCGGTCGAGCAGGAACCGGGACTCGGTCAGCGCAGCTGAGCGGGAGCTGGTGACCACAACGAAGGCCGCGGCCGGCGAGCCGAGCAGGGTCCGGACCCGGTCGGCTCGGCGCCGAAAACCACCCATCACGGATTCAAAGGCTGAGGCGAAAACCTGCAGATCAGACAGGGCCTGGCTGCCGATGATCTTCGAGATCAGGGCGGTGGCCTGTGACAGTCCGAGGTTCAACAGCCGCAGTGGTCCGCTTTGGGGGGCCAAGATCCGCATCGCCGGCCCGTCCGCCAGCCGGTCCAGCCGGGCCGGTGCGTCCAGGAAGTCCAGCGCCGAACGTGAGGGCGGGGTGTCCACCACGATCAGGTCCCAGCGGCCGGTCCGCTGCGCGGTTTCATACAACTGCCCCAGCTTCTCGGTCGCCATATAGTCCTGAGTCCCGGAGAAAGACGTACTCAGCGCCTTGTAGAACGGATTACGCAAGACCGCCTCGACCCGGTCGGCGGGGGCATGGGAGCGGATCGCCTCATCGAAGGTGTGGGTCATGTCCAACATCAACGCGTCCAGCGAGCCGTCGGTGACACCGAGCACGGGTTCTGGCTCGGCGCCGAGCCGGTCCAGCCCGAGCGCGGTCGCCAACCGACGGGCCGGGTCGACCGTGACCAGTACCACCTTGCGCCCGGCATCGGCTGCCCGTAACGCCATCGCCGCCGAGAACGAGGTCTTGCCGACCCCGCCGGTGCCGCAGGTCATGATCACCCTCAGGTGGCGGTCGTCGAGCAGCCCACGCATGTCGAAGGCCGGCGCCGTCATGATGTCCTCCACTGGGGCTGCAGCAGATCTGCCAGCTGCCGGACCGCGGCGGCGTCCACCTCGGCCGGCAACAACGGCAGGTTCACCAGCGGTGCCATCCCAGCTTCGGCGAGAGTCTCAGTGAGCAGGCGACGCCACGGTTGCTGCGCCGCGACCACCATCTTCTCGGCGGCGTGAGCCCGCGCCACCCTATGGTCGGGGTCGTCGAGAGGGGGCAGCTCGGGAACCTCGTCCGGAACCAGGTTCGCGATCACCCGCCCGGGCCGGATTCGGTGCTTGCGCAGCGACGCCAAAGTGGTCAAGGTCTCGGTGACGGCCATCTCGCTGAGCGTGGTGACCAGGTGAACCCGGGTGGTCTCAGATCGCAGCAGGTCCATGATCGACTCGGCCTGGTGGCGGATCGGGCCGCCGGTGACCACCTCGGCGAGCGCCTCCCCGGCAGTCAGGAAGGTTTCGATCCGTCCCGTCGGCGGGGCATCCAGGATCACCGCCTGGACCGCGTCCGAAGCCTCTTTCATCTGGCGTCGGCTGGCCTGATACACCTTGCCGATTAGCAGCACATCCTGCAGCCCGGGTGCCAATTCGGTGACGAAGTCGACCAGCCCGGACACCTCCAGGACCTTGCCAGCTAGCCCTAGCCGGAAGCTGTGGTCCAAGTAATCGGTGAGTGCCTGCCGTGGCGCGACGCTCAGGGCGCGGATCGCGCCACCATCGCGGCCGATCTGCCGCTCGGCTCCTGGCGGCACCATCGCGACCTGCATCACCCCGGTCAGGTCGTGGCGTTCCTCTACCTCGCAGACCAGCACATCGCCCGTGGATCGGGCCAACAGGTGGGCCAGGGCCAACGAGACCGCGGTCTTGCCGGTACCTCCCTTGCCGCTCACGATGTGCAGGGGAGCGGCTTCAGGCATAGCCCCTAGCCTATGGGGAAGTAGAAGGGTCTGCTGATGGGCCTCATTCTCGATGCGGGTCTGGTTGTGACACATCAGACATGGGCGCCGGTGGATAGGCCGGGACCGCCTGGGTGGCGGGATAGGTCGACGGCGGTTCGGGCATAGCCGGCTGTGATGATCGGGAACCAGGGTACGGGGCATCTGCGAGCGGCACCGGCTCCAGCCGGGTCCCGCAACCAGTGCAGAACACGGCATCCGTGCTGCCTGTCCGGCCACAGATCCTGCAGACCACCAGTAGCTCCTCCGCCGCGGTTGGCTCATCCTACGGCCAAACGTCGGCCCGCGCTGATCTTCGCGAGGTGTCGTTTCGACATGTCCGGGGAAGCGGAATCAGGCCCGCCCGAACGCAGTGAGGCCAGTTCAACGCAGCCGGGGGCTATCGAATACCGTGCTGCGCATGACGAAGTGGGAGTACGCGACCGTACCGCTGCTGGTGCATGCCACCAAGCAGATCCTCGACACCTGGGGCGCCGACGGCTGGGAATTGGTAGCCGTGATCCCCGGGGTGACCCCGGACAGCCTGGTGGCCTACCTGAAACGGCCGCTGCCATGACCGAGAGCGCATCGCAGCGTCTGGAACGACTGGGGCTGAGCCTGCCGCCGGTGGCCACGCCGGTCGCGGCGTACGTTCCGGCGATTCGGGTCGGCGACCAGGTGTTCACCTCCGGTCAGCTGCCGACTGAGTCGGGGACGCTGCCGGCGACCGGCAAGGTTGGCGCCGAAGTAAGCCCGCAGGAGGGGTACCGGCTGGCGCGGGTCGCGGGCCTGAACGCAGTCGCCGCCGCGGCGGCCGCAGCCGGCGGGATCGACGCGATCCGGCGAGTGGTCCGGGTGTGCGTCTTCGTGGCCAGCGATCCGGGCTTCACCGGGCAGCCGAAAGTCGCCAACGGTGTCAGCGAACTGCTGGGGGAGATCTTCGGCGAAGCCGGGCAGCACGTCCGCAGCGCGGTCGGGGTCAGCGTCTTGCCGCTAGATGCCCCAGTCGAAGTCGAACTGGTCATCCAGGTCGACCCGGACGCGTGACAGTCACCGAACCCGGTGGCGCCGAGATAGCGCAGCAGCCCGCGTGGGCGAGCGCCAGAGCCGCTAGAACCTCCCGGCTGACCTTGGTCTGGTCGGCCCAGTCGACCGACCAGTGGGCGTACGCGGTCCCGACGGCGCTGTTGGTCGCCTACCCGGGTTCGGCCGAGTTGGCCGGTGCAGACCCAGAAACCCCGGAGCAGCTCGTCTATCCGACCAGCTGCCCCAGGTACGGGCAGGACGGGACCGGTCCGGGGAAAACCCGGCGATTGCTGAGCGGGCTGCGCCGATGAGTCGGTGGGAACAGGTGAGCGGCTACCGGCAGCTGATCCGGGGGCTGGAATCGCCCCGCCTGACGGACGCTTTCCAGCGGCGGCTGCCCGGCCCTGGGGCTGGGCGGGAGGCGGCGGTGCTGATCCTGCTCGGGGACCCGCAGGCGGCCGGGGGGCCGGATTTGCTGTACATCGAGCGGGCCGCCACGTTACGTCACCATGCCGGCCAGATCGCCTTCCCCGGTGGGGCGGTGGAACCTGATGAGACCCCGCAGCAGGCGGCGTTGCGGGAGGCCGACGAAGAGGTGGGGTTGGACCCGGCGACGGTGAGCGTGCTCGGGGAACTTCCGACGGCCCAGGTCCCGGTCTCCGCGTACCGGGTGCATTCGATCGTCGGGACCGCCCCGGACGGACCGTTGCGGCTGCAGCCGGGTGAGGTCGCCGCGGTACACCGGATCCCGATCGCCGCCTTGGCTGATCCGACCAACCGGACCTCGTGGCGGCACTGGTCAGGACACACCGGGCCGGGGTTCAGCGTCGGCGACCTGTACATCTGGGGTTTCACCGCCTACGTCACTGATGCCCTGCTCGCCGCCGGCGGATGGGAACAGCCCTGGGACCAGACCCGGTTCGCCCCGATCCCGCGACGGTTCGGCTCTGATGTCGACCGGCCGCCGGGCTGATGCGGGCGTGGTCTTGAACCAGGTCAGGTTGCCGTACGGGCCTCGTGTTGCGGCCAGCAGCTGGCAGAATCACCTCCCATGAGCATCGCCGAGGCTGCCCGTCGAGATCGTCGCGACGACTGGTGGCGCAACGCCGTCGTCTACCAGATCTATCCCCGCTCGTTCGCCGACACCAACGGCGACGGGATCGGTGATCTGAGGGGGATCCTGAGCCGGCTCGACTACCTGAGCCAGCTTGGGGTGGATGTGGTCTGGCTGTCGCCGATCTACCAGTCCCCACAAGACGACAACGGGTACGACATCTCCGACTACCAGCAGGTGGATCCGCTGTTCGGCAGTCTCGATGATCTGGACCAGCTGATCGAGGGCCTCCACCAGCGGGGGATCAAGCTGGTGATGGACCTCGTCGTCAACCACACCTCCGACGAGCATTCCTGGTTCCAGGAATCCCGCGACCCGGCCTCCCCGAAGCGAGACTGGTACTGGTGGCGACCGGCCCGCGAAGGGCGCCAGCCGGGTACGCCGGGGGCCGAGCCGACGAACTGGGGCTCTTTCTTCTCCGGCCCGGCCTGGCAGCACGATCCGGCCAGCGACGAGTACTATCTGCACCTGTTTAGCCGTAGACAGCCGGACCTGAACTGGGAGAACCCCGAGGTCCGCCAGGCGGTCTTCCAGATGATGCGCTGGTGGCTGGAGCGCGGGGTCGACGGATTCCGCATGGACGTGATCAACCTGATCTCCAAGCCCGAACTGGTCGACGGTCCGGTCTCAGCGGGGACCGACCTGTCCTACGACGCCCGACTCGTCGCCGACGGGGCCCGGATGCACGACTTCCTGCAGGAGATGAGGCAGCAGGTACTGGACGGACGCAACCTGCTCACCGTGGGGGAGACGCCCCTGGTCACGCTGGAGAAGGCTGCCGCGTACACCGATCCGGACCAGGGTGAATTGTCGATGGTTTTCCAGTTCGAACATGTCGGACTCGACCACGGCCCCGGTGGCCGGTTCGACCGGCGGGAATGGTCCTGGGTGGCGTACAAGGAGAATGTGATCCGCTGGCAGGAGGGCATCGGGAGGGGCTGGAATTCACTGTACGTCGAGAATCACGACCAGCCCCGGTCGGTGTCGCGATTCGGTGACGATTCGGCGCGGTTCTGGCAGGCCAGTGCCAAGACGTTGGCGTCGGTGCTGCATTTGCAGCGCGGAACCCCGTACATCTATCAGGGCCAAGAGCTGGGAATGACGAACTACCCATTCCGGGGGCTGAATGATTTCCGAGACATCGAGAGCCTGAAGTATGCCGCTGAAGCAACCCGGTATGGCATGCCGGCCGAGGCGCTGCTGGAGGAGCTGGCCTGGGGCAGTCGAGACAATGCTCGAACCCCGATGCAGTGGAGTGACCAGGTCCATGCCGGCTTCTCCGAGGCCGACCCGTGGCTGGCGGTGAATCCGAACTACCGCGAGATCAACGCCGCTGCCCAGATCGCCGATCAGCAATCGGTATTCCATCATTATCGGCGTCTGATCCAGCTGCGGCATGATCTGGAGGTGATCCGTACCGGCGACTTCACCATGCTGCTGCCAGATGACCCGGCCACGTTCTGCTGTCTGCGCACGCTGGGCGAGGACCGGGTGCTGTTGCTGGCCAATGTCACCAGCGAGCCGGTACGGCTGTTGTCCGGGCTGCCCGATTACGGCGCCGCGGAGGTACTCCTAGCCACTCATGAGATCGACGACCCCGACCTCCTGCAGCCCTGGGAATCCCGCATTCTGAGGTTGCCGGCGTAGCCAGGGTGCACCTGAACTCTGTCTGCTCAGGAATCAGTGTTGGCCCGCTCAACACAGCCCATACAATTTTGTATTCACGCTCGGTGTCGTTCGCATTGCTGTGCGGATTGTGTCAGCATTTATTCCGTTCGGTTCTCACCCCGATCGCGATCCTCGGCTCGGCCGTACACCAGAGCCAGGATAATGGCCGATGCGGCGTCTCCTGACTGTCGGAATGCGTTACTGCTGGGTAATCGCCGGATGCCGGCTGTTTTCGATTTCAGTCTCGACCAGGTGCTGGCCCCGGGTGATGCTGGATTTCACCTCGGCCGCCGTGTTCTGGGCCGCGGCGACGGTCTGCAGCGGCTTCTTGAGCCGCGGGATCCGGCTCTTGCCGTACCACGCCAAGACTGCGGCCACGATGAACAGCAGCACCGCCATCGCGACCAGCCCGAGCGCCACCGCGGCGTACGGGCCGTACCACAGCGAGAACAGCCCGGCCAGGCCCGCCGCTCCGGCCAGGAACAGTAACGAGGCGCCATTCGCCATCAGATAGCCGGCGGCCCCGAAGGCCCCGGACATGAGCCCAGCGTCGACTGCGCGGGGCTTGGCCTCGGCCTTGGCCAGGTCAAGCAGATTCTTGCCGATCACGACGATATCGGACTTGACCTCGTCGATCCTGGTCCTGGGGTCCGGCCGCTCAGCCATCACGGGCTCCTCCCTGTCAGCAGTGAGCCTACTGTGCTGCGAGGTGCGGTACGGTCAGGTCCTCCCGATCAGCGAGGAGGCACCCCGAGACGAATCTGGAGACCGTCGTCCAGCGGCTGGATCGGCGACGAGAACTCCGAATGGTCCACCTCGGCGCGCCAGCATCCCAGCCGGTACGGCAGCAACAGCGGCTCAGGCGGTCGAGCGGACGAGTCGTAAACCGCGCCGACCTCCTCCTCCAACGCCACGAGATCAGCCGTCGACAGGTCATCGGCGCCTGCGGCCCGGCGGGCCATCGCGACCAGTTGCTCCCGGGTCGACGGCACCCACAGCCGATGCGAATGCTCCTCGATATCGGGGTAGTACGCCGAGGCCCGTAATGTCGCCAGCGACCCGTCGCCATAGTCGCCGGTCATGGCCCGCGGCAGCCGATTGCGGACTACCGAGGTCAGTCGTTTCACCCAGGGCACCGAGTCGTCGCGGGTGAGATAGGTGACGCAGACCCGTCCGTGTGGGGCCAGTACCCGGGCGAATTCAGTGAGCGTCCGGGGCGTGGCGAAGACGTGGAGATTCTGAGGACAGACGATCCGGTCAAACGTCTGAGAGGCCAGCGGCAACGCTTTCGGATCAGCCACTAAGCCACCCAGGTCGGGCCGACGCCGCAGCACGGCATCTAGCGGGCTGGCCTGCCGGTCAACTACCAGCACCCCGTGACCGGCGTCACGAATGGCGGTCGCGTACGGGCCGGCAGCGCCCACCACCAGGACGCGCACCGGTTCGGAGCCGACCAGCCAGGTGACGGCTGCGTCCGGGAAGAAGGGGCGCGATGCCATAGGGGAAGCCTATGCGGCCCCTGGCGCCGGCCCCGGCAACCCGGCCGGCGCCAGGAGCACGGCGGTGGACGAGGAGCGCGTCGACCGCGTTCTGGTGATACGGATAGGGGGCCGAGGTTTCGTCTTCGAGATCACGGCATCGCGTGGGGGCATCAACGACAGGAGGAATATGCCCCGAGTATCGGCCATTGTTGCCGCAACCGTGTTGGCCCTGCTGGGGCAGGGGCTGGTATCGGCCCACGCCGAACCGGGCATTGTCACCGTCCGGCCCGTCGCGGGCGACCCCACCGCGGGCATCCAGGCTGCTTTGGCATCGGTGCCGTCTGGCGGCGGGATCCGCCTCGTACCAGGGGAAAACTACCCCATCACCAAGGCCATCCGGATCCCGCGCGGGGTGAGCCTCGTCGACGGCGCCGGGGCTCGGCTCACGGTACGGGCAGACGCGCAGGGCGCCACCCCCGAGAATGCCATCGTGCTGCGCAGTGAGGCCAGCGGGTTGAGGCTCACAGGCCTTGGCATCGACCTCAGCGGCGCGCCGCAGGCACGCGGGATTCTGGCCTCAGCGGTGGAATTCAGCCACGTAGGGGCCAACTCCGAGCAGATGCACGATGTCACCATCAGCAACGTCTCCATCACGGGGGCAGCCCGCAGGGGGATCGACGTGGTGGCCCGAGAAGGCGACGTGCGTAACCTCACGATAGCGGACAACATCATTGTCTTCGCGAACGGTGCGACAAAGAACGCGAAAGGCACGGTGGGAATCTCGATCACTTCCACCCCGCCTACTGAACCGCAGGCGCAGTGGGAGGAGTTCACCCGGAACGGGCAGGTGATTAGGGGAAGATACTCGGCATCCCAGGTCACCGTGACAGGTAACCGTGTGGACGGCGGATACTACGGCGTCGGTTTCGATGGAGTCGTCGACTCCACTATCAAGGGCAACCGTCTCGCCTGGAACGTTCGCAACATCTCCGCTCAGAACGAGTCGAACCGGAACTTGATCGAGGGCAACCACGTCAGCGACTGCGAATCCGCCAGCATTCATCTGGCCTACAAATCCAGCGGCAACACCGTCCGCGGGAACACCATCATCACGCGACGCGCCCATGGGGAGGCGCTGCTTCAGGCGTATCAGGGCAGTGAGAACAACACCTTCGATCACAACCTCGTCTACGCGGTCGCGGCCACCGGCGCCGGGCCCAAGTGGGCTCTCCAGGCCTCGACCGGGTCGAACCAGACGACTTTCCGTGACAACATCATCTCGGCCCAGGTGCAGCGTGCCGTGATGGTCGCCGAGTCTATCTGGGATGGCGATTCCGCCCACTCTGGGTACCCGCAAGGGACCAGAAACCCCTATTCGTACCTGACTGACCGGAAGATCACCAATCCGGCAGGCAAACTTCAGGGATATATGGGTGGTTCGGGCTCGTTGGATGCCGTATCGGTGACGGGGAACATCCTCTACAACGGCACCGATCGTCCCCTGGTGTATATCGGGGCTGAGGCCTCGCGGGGACGGGCAGGCCAGTCTTATGTTGGTAACGTCACCGGTCTCAGTATCCGCGGTAACGCCGTCATCGCCACGCCGCGGGGCGCCCGGGTCGAGCGGCACGAGGGCCAGGTCCCGGACCTGCCGGTTCCGCAGATCGTGGCCCCGGATCTGCCAGTGGGAGGACGTCACGACACCACTTTCTCCCGGTCCGGTGAGGTCTTTACCACGAACACGTGGACGCTGGGGCCGGCTGACACCGGCCTATGGCTGCTGGGCGGAGCCGCCGCGACGGGCCAGGGCAATGACCTCGACAACCGTATTGTCGGCAATCCCGCGGCGAACGCACTGCTCGGCGGTGGCGGCAATGATCAGCTGTACGGGGGGCCGGGGGCCGACACGCTCACGGGCGGCCCGGGCCGGGACCGCTTTGTGATGGAGGTGCCGCTGCCAGCCGAGCCGGACCAGGTGGACCGGATTACGGACTTCGTCCGCGGACAGGACCGGGTCGTGCTGCCCCGGATCCACTTCGGCCCCCTGACAGGCGCGTGGTTCACCCCGTCCGGGGCTGAACGTACGGCGCAATCGCGCATCCACCAGCAGGGCGATACCCTCTACTACGACCCCGACGGCTCTGGAAACCTGTTTGCTCCGGTCCCCTTCGCGTCGCTGACAGGACAACAGCTCAGCCAGGATGACTTCGACATGGCCTAATCCAGGTTCACGATGCCCCATCAGGCCCGCCGCCTGCCGAGGTTGGCGTGGTACGGATCGCCGGGCCCATCGGCTCGGGCTCACCTGGGTGGACACACCTGGTCGGCCTACTGTCGTGGCGATTCGGCAGATCTCATCAGGCATTCCCGGCCCGGGCCTCGGCGGAGACGGTCCGGGGCGTCCCGGGGATGGCCCACCCGACCGAGACCTGCGCGGTTACGGTGACCACAAAGGAGCCCGTCGTGCCCTCGACCCGGCACCGGGTGAGCTGCCCACGGTTGGTCTGCGCCGATCGACCAGCCGTGGCGCAGGCATCCTGCCCGGCGACATAGGCGGTGGCTCCGGCCAGGGCTGCCAGGTCAGCCGCCGCCCGAGCCCGGTGGGCAGCCAGCACATAGCCGGAGACCAGCAGCAACACCACCGTGACCAGGCACAGCGCCACCGCGACCAAAGCAGCCATCGTGGTCCCCGCC
>CALIWR010000024.1 GCA_938046585.1 uncultured Propionibacteriaceae bacterium
GCAACGCCCGATACGTCGGAGCATCCGGCAACCCCACCTCACGCAACACCCGATCAATCAACCCCGCAGAAGCCGGACGACGCGTCTTGCCCAACTCCAACAGCCGAGCCACTACCTGATCCGCATCCATACCCACGACCCTAAACCTCAGCACCGGCGCTGTCAGCCAATGTCAGAGATTGCTCGCCAGCCGACGGCCCCGATGGGAGTCGATAGCCCGGCCTCGGTTGCCGGGCGTGGATGCGATGGGGTCGGATCAGCGGGCGAAGAGCCGGCCGCGGACCGCGTTCACGAAGGCGTCCAGGGAGGCTGGCAGCTGCTGCAGGTGCCAGTCGTCGGGGGCGTGGTACCACGCCAGGTCGGTTGGGTCGGCCGTGCCCTCGTCATCGTCTGCTGCGACCAGCGCCTCCAGCCAGCGGTCCCAGCCGCCCAATACCACGGCGTACGGGAGGATCCGCGACACCTCGCGGTATTCCTGACCCTTCGGCAGGTGCGAAGTGGGCTGAGTATCGAGCTGGACCGCCAGCGCCCGCAGACCCGCCAGCAACGAGGAGCCGGCAGCGGTCCGCGCTGGCATCTCCTGGGCCACCAGCATCAGGCCGAGGGCCACAGCGATCAGGGCCAAGCCAACCAGTCCGTACGTGGTCAGAGCCACCAGCAGCGCGGTCGCCGCGATCGCCACCGCGATGCCGATCCACCCCCACCGTGACCAGGCCCGGCGTACCCGATCGGGACGACGCGAGAACCAGCCACGCCGCACCACATCGCGGTACAGCGCCTCTTGGACCTCCTCAACAGCCGGGGCCACCGACGCGGCGAGTGAGGAGACCGTAGTGTCGCCAACAGCGTCGAGGAGTCTCTGTTCAAAATCAGCGAGCGCGTCGGGGCTCTTGCCGGTCCGGGTTAGCGACCAGTCGACGAAGCCGTTCTGGGGCGGCAGCTGGGTGATCAGCAGGTGCCCCCGGACCGCCAGGTCCAGCACCGAGCCGACCACGTCTAGCGGGTCGACGTGTTCGTCGGAGACGGTCCCCACATGGGCGGGCCGGACCTCGTCGGTGACCACGAAGGTACTGACGTTCTCGCCGGCCGGTTGAAACTCAGCGACCGTGGTGGCTCGGGGGGCGAGGATGTCCCGCCCGGCGCGGCGGTGCAGGCTCAACAGCGCCAGCCCTCCGACCAGCAGGACCCCGAGCGCGCTCAGCAGCTGCGGCCAGCCAGGGGTGAAGGCCCGGTCCAGCGACCAGCGGTGGCTGATCTGCTCGGTAACCGCGACTTGCCCCTCCGGGAACCGTAGGCCAGGTTCGACGACCTCTCCGACTCCGCGTGGGCCATCATTAAAACTCAGGTCCCGGGAATTGTGGGTACCGCCGGAGTACAGGCCGCAGGTATGTTCGGCGCCGGGGGCACCGGCCTGGCAGCGGTAGTCGACGGCATCGGCCGGGACCCGGACTACACCACTGACCTCGACCACATTCAGCGACAGGCCCTGCAACACCCGCCACTGGAACTGGGTCGAGCCGTCCGCAAGCCGGGTGGTGGCGCCCGTGACGGTGTACGAGATCACGATCACCCGGGCGCCAGCCGGCTTCACGGTGATCGTGGTGTTGTTGTTGGCGTGGTTGATCGCGGGGGCGAGGTCCTTGCCGTCGGCTGAAGCGCCGATACCGGTAATCGTAAAGGTATAGACGGTGTCGCCGGTGCCCTCGCGCTGGCCCGCCAGACGCTGCACCACGGTCTCAGGCACCTCAGCGTCAAAGCTGATGGTCTCGCGGACAACGAGGCTCCCATCGATCGCGAGCTGGGCGTCGACATCAACCCGGGATGCGGTCTCACCAGCGGCCTGGGCAGAACCGGGCACCAGCACCAGCCCGAGCGCCGCGGCCAGGACCAACAGGGACCGGGCCAGTCGGCTTCTGAGCATGAACGACCTCCACCATCACGAGACTGTGCGGGCACACAGCCGCTCGATCATATCGGGGCCGGGGGGATCGATCCGGCGCTGGCCAACCGGACACTACTCTGACGGGGTGAGCCAGTACCCGTACGGACGCCCCACCCAGCCATGGCCGCAGCAGCCACCGCTCGGCTGGGCCCAGCAACCCGCGTGGCGTCCGACGCAGCCTGGGCCGTACACCGCGATGCCGCCAGCCGGTTTCCCGACCTCCCGGCAGTGGCCACAGCCCGGGCTGCCGCAGCGGTCGGTGTCTCAGCACAAGGCCCTGCTGTCGGTGCTCACGGTCATAGCCCTGCTCACCGTGGCTATTGCTGTCGTGGGAGTGGTGGCGAAGTTGCGTGCCCCGTCGTACGTTAACGAGAGCTACCAGGCCCCACCGGCCAATCTGAGCCCGCCTCCGCTGCCTGAGGTGAACAGCGAGGAAGAAGCCGAGGACCTGCTCCGCAACAACGCCCTGTACCGGCAGGCGATCCCCCATCCGACCCGCTGCCCGGTCCGCTCGATCGACCCCACCGAAGCCCCCGCGAAGCTCGCCACCCACCTCAATGACCTGGTGGCGTGCCTGATGCGCGTCTGGGAACAGCCCGTGACAGCAGCCGGCTACCGGCTGCCCCGGCCACCGGTCAGCGTCTACAGCAAACCGAGCAGCAGCGCCTGCGGCAAGCTACCGATGAAGAATGCGGTCTACTGCTCGGCGGATCAGCGGATCTATTACGCCACCGACCTGCCCGACGTCCTGCCCCCGAAACTGCGGACAGCCCGGTTCATGGTGGAGACTGTGATCGCACACGAGTTCGGCCATACGGTCCAGGCCCGGACCGGATTGCTGGTGTCGGGCCGTGGTCTGCAGACGCGGGCTACGGACAAACCGAGCGCCAATCGTTACTCGCGCCGGCTGGAGACCCAGGCTGACTGTTTCGCCGGGCTTTTCCTCGCCTCGATCGGCTTTTCCGTCTCGATGACCTCTCAGGAGCGTGAGACCGTCATCGCGCTAAGCGAGGCCATCGGCGACGACAACCTCTCTGGCAAGCCGAACATCGACTCCGGCCATGGGCTGGGACGCAGCCGCCGCTACTGGACCCAGATGGGTCTGGCCTCGACCAATGCCACCGCCTGCAATACCTGGGTGGCGCCGGACCATCTGGTGCGCTGACCGGCCCCGTCCTATCCTCATGGCGTGAACCATCCGACCCCGTTCGGGCCCGGCACTCAGCGCCCCGACCCCTTCCCCTCACGCCCGGCCCCATGGACCGCGCCGCAGTGGTCTGCGCGGCCCGGTGTGGGGCCGGGGTACGGCGCGCCGTCCTGGCCGACCGGAGGGCCCGGATACCCGCCTGCGCAGCCACCGCGCCGGTCGCGGCTGCCGTTGATCCTCGGCTGCAGTGGCCTGGCGCTAGTGATCATCGTGACTTTGGTCGTCGTGACGATCACCCGCTCGGATGACACCATCGCGACCCCTATTGCCACCTGGAGCACCTGGTCCTCGGCCCGCCCAATGTCTTCGACAGCCTCGCCCAGATCAAGCAGATCCTCGACAACCCCAGCCAGGCCCTCGACAACCCCAGCCAGGCCCTCGACAACCCCAGCCAGATCCTCGACAACCCCAGCCAGGCCCTCGAATACCCGGCCAACACCCGGCAAACCGGTCCGGACCCATCCCGAGGATGTGACCTACGTCAACCGTGGCTTCCAGATGCCACCGATCTCGAATCCTCGGCCCAGGCCGACGTTCTCCAGTTCAGCCGAGGCCCATCAGCTCAGCCGTAGCAACCGCCTCTACAGCAAGACTATCGCCGGACCTACCTTCTGCCCCTATGATCCACTCGAGTTCCGCCGCGAGGGCCCAGACCGCTCCAAGCAACTACTCGAGGCCCATTACGGCTGTCTGATGTCGATCTGGACCAAGGCCCTCCACAGCGCCGGCTATGACCTGCCCCGCGGCCCGCTCTACCTCGTAGACAAGAACTTCACCACCCCGTGCGGCAGGAACGGCAAAGAGGACGTCGACATCAACCAGATCGCCGGGTACTACTGTTCGGGCAATATGGCGATCTATATGAACTATCTCATGAAGGGGTTCTATCTTCCGAATGGTCTGCAGAGCTACGACCATGAAATCGTGCTGGCACATGAGATCGGCCACCATGTCCAGGCTCGGTCCGGCATTCTGGGCGCCAGTTGGCATCTGCAATTTCAACTCTCCGGGGAAGCGGCCCTGGTCGAGAATCGACGTCGCGAACTACAGGCGCAGTGTTTCGCCGGTATGGCGTTGGCGTCACTAGCCCATTCCTACGGGATCACCCCCGACGAACTGCCCGCAATCTTCAAGAATGAGTCATCCCGCACCGACTCCACCCATGGGAATACTCGCAGCGTGGGTCTCTGGTTCCGGGCCGGTTTCGAGTCCGGCGGGCAGATCGGGCGCTGCAACACTTTCGCTGCGTCCACCCACGACGTCGCCTGAGCCTCGAGGCGCCCACGGCGCGCGATCTCTGGGTGCTCCCTGAGGCCCGTACCCTAGACCAGGTGAGCATGGTGCCTGATCGATCCTCAGCTTGGAACCATCAGACCCCGTGGGGATCGGACAAAACGCCCGCTCCCGGGCCGGTAGTTCCGAGACCGCCCGCATCCCGCGGGCCGTGGCGCTCGCTGGGTCTGGGATTCGGCAGCGGCCTGCTGGCAGGGCTGGTGATTCTGGCGGCCTTGGTCGCCGGCGGCCTCTACGGGGCCCGACCGATCCAGGCGCCGGAGCCGCCGCCGCAGACTCCCACTCCAAGCGGCCGAGCCCATCCGCACGACTACACCTACCTCAACCAGGGGTACCAGGTGCCCGGGGTGACGCGCCCGGTGGTGCCCCTGCCGGAGGTCCCGGAGGATGAGGCCGAGACGTTTCGGACCGAGAACGTGATCTACAAGCAGACCCTGCCCGGACCCAATGCCTGCCCGTACGACCCGACCGACATGCGAGAGCGCGACCAGATTCAACGGATCATGGATGACACCGTGGGGTGTCTGATGGCGGCCTGGGACCGTCCCATCCACGAAGCCGGGTATCAGCTCCCCCGCCCCGCGATAAACCTGGTCAGCGCCAGCGCCATCACTCCCTGCGGCACCGTCCGGCATTTCGCGGGTCTGTACTGCCAAGTCAACCAAGCCATGTACCTGCACCTGAGCGAGCGCCCCGCGTTCCGTTCCGACGGGCAACGGACGTACGCGATGGAGGTCATCCTGGCCCACGAATTCGGCCACCACATCCAGGCCCGGACCGGGCTGTTGGAAGCTGCGCGCACCATACAGCAGCAGTCGACGAACAAGGACGAGATGCTGCTGGAGAATCGTCGCATCGAGATGCAGGCCGACTGTTTCTCCGGGCTCGCGGTCGCGACGCTGGCCCGGTCCTGGAACCTGACGGCGGAGGATCTGGAAGCCTTGGAGGAGAACCGCGCCGCCCGGGCCTCGCAGACCCACGGCAACGCCCAGAACCGGACGGCTTGGTTCCGTAAAGGCATCGACGCTCAGGGCAATGTCGGCGCCTGCAACACCTTCGCAGCCCCAGAGGACGAGGTCGCCTAGTCGCCTACCCCTCAGCCGACCGAAGTTCTGATCCGGCCGATACGCCGTACACCAGGGCTGTCGCCACCGCCGCTACTCCCTCACCACGACCGGTGAAACCCAGGCCATCGGTCGTAGTGGCGGTGACGCTGACCGGGGCGCCGGCCGCCTCCGACAGCACCCGCTCAGCCTCGCCCCGGCGAGCCGCCAGCCGGGGCCGGTTCCCAATCACCTGCACCGCAATATTCCCGATCGCCAAGCCCGCTGCCCGTACCCGATCCGCGACCGCGCGCAGGAAATCAACCCCCGCGCCGTCGGCCCAGGCCGGATCCGCGGTGCCGAACATCGCCCCCAGGTCCCCCAATCCAGCGGCCGAGAGGACGGCGTCGCAGGCGGCATGGGCGGCCACATCGCCATCGGAATGGCCCTCCAGGCCCTGTGACTCGTCGGGGAAGTGAAGCCCGGCCAGCCACATCGCCCGGCCCGGTACCAGCCGGTGGGCGTCGGCGCCGATCCCGGTACGTAACCAGGGCTGACTCATCCAGGGCCTCCTCGGGTTGACAGCAGCGCCTGCGCCACTATCAGATCGAACGGTTCGGTGATCTTCAGGGCCTCGCGGGAACCGGCGACCAGGGTCACGGGGACCCCAATAGCCTCACAGGCCGCCACGTCGTCGGTAACCTCGTCGTGAAGCCCGGCGTGAGCCTGAACCAAGGTGTCACGGTCGAAACCCTGCGGAGTCTGAACCGCTCGAAGCCGGCTGCGGTCCACCACGGCGCTGGTCTGGTCGGGGCTAAGCTGGCGGATCGTGTCAGTGACCGGGACCACAGGGGTCACGGCCAAGGCACCGGAGCGGACCGCGTCGACAACCCGGCGCACCACCTCGACTGGGACCAGGGGCCGGGCCGCGTCATGCACCAGCACCACCTGACCATCATCTGGCAAGGTGGCCAGCCCCCGGGCCACCGATTCCTGCCGGGTGGCTCCGCCCACCACCACCGTCACTGGGATCAGCGCCGACCCCAACACTGCCTCGAAGTCAGCCTCGAGCCCGGCCGCGACGACCACCACGGCCGACCGTACCCCACCAGCTGCCAACGCATCGACCGCCCAGCACACCAGGGGCCGGCCGGCGAGGTGACGCAAGGCCTTCGGGCCTGTTCCCCCCAGGCGAACACCAGAACCGGCCGCCACCACGATGGCGACGACCGGTCCGGACATGCGTACGTCTGGCAGCCTCAGGAGGCCAGCACCTCGTCGAGCATCACCTCTGCACGGTCCTCCTCGACCTTCTCAGCTAGGGCCAGTTCTGAAACCAGGATCTGGCGGGCCTTAGCCAGCATCCGCTTCTCGCCGGCGGACAGCCCCCGTTCCCGCTCCCGGCGCCACAGATCACGGACCACCTCGGCCACCTTGACCACGTTGCCGGAGTGCAGCTTCTCGACGTTCGCCTTGAAGCGGCGAGACCAGTTGGTGGGCTCCTCGGTGTGCGGGGCGCGCAGAACGCTGAAGACCCGCTCCAGCCCGTCGGCATCGACCACGTCGCGTACCCCGACCAGGTCCACGTTGCACGCCGGAACCCGTACCACCAGGTCATTCGGCCCGACGATGCGCAGAACCAAGTACAGCTTGTCCTCGCCCTTCATCTTGCGGGTTTCGATGTCTTCGATGACTGCTGGACCGTGGTTCGGGTAGACGACCGTTTCTCCGACAGTGAAAGTCATGACAGATGGACCCCTTCCTCAGGCTTAAGCCTAGCACGCCCACCCCTGTTTCCCCTAGTGGGGATCGAATGCTGAGAGTTGACAACAAGACTGAATTGTGCTCTCGGGAACAACCCGCCACTCTCCAGCGGTTTTCTGCACGAGATCACCACGTCGCCGTCATCCTTCGAGAAGGATATCCGGCTCTCAAAGGTATCACCATGGTCGGGGATCCCCCTGAGCCGAAGCCGAGGATTCACCCCTACCCACCACCCGCCGCGCCGCCGATCAGACCCACCTCGTCGGCTTCGTCGGGATCCGGCAATTCGATGCTCAGCCCGTCAGCGGTGGGCTGAACCCGGCTGCCGGCCGGCAGCCGACAGGCGACCAGAGCAGTCGCTACGTCGATCACGCTCAGACAGACATTGACCGCCGCTGGGACCACCCACCAACCACCGGTGGGAGCCTGGACCGCGGCCACCGCGGCACCCCCCAGGATGAGCAGCGGGGCAAGAGCGATCCCCAGGTAGCGGCCCCGGGTCACGCGACTCGGCTGGTACGGCTCGACTACGGTGAGGAACCGGTCGCGCTGCAGCCGGATCCGGGCCCGACCGCCAACTAACCGGTACCCGACCAGATGGATCAGCTCGTGGCCGGCCACTACCAGCACCACCAGCAGAGACTGGATGAACAGGCCGGCCAGCAGACCCCAGCTGCCCTGCAACCGCAACGGCTCGTTCTCGTCATGGCTAGCGAGGTAAAGCCAGCCATAGCCGAGCAGGGCGACAGTGAAGACCGCCCACCCGCTCCACGTGAGCCCGGCGGCGGCCCGGGGGCCGGGCCGCCACTGGCGTATCTGCACGGAACCCCTTATTTCTTCTTGCCCTGGTTCTTGACAGCCTCAATCGCAGCCTGGGCGGCTTCCGGATCAAGGTAACGTCCGCCCGGGGTGACCGGGCGCAGGTCATCGTCCAGTTCGTACAGCAGCGGGATCCCCGTGGGAATATTGAGCCCGGCAATCTCGGCGTCGGAGATCCGGTCCAGGTGCTTAACCAAGGCCCGCAGCGAATTGCCGTGGGCCGCGATCAGCGTGGTCCGGCCGGCACGCAGATCCGCCACGATCGCGTCGTACCAGTACGGCAGCATCCGCACCACCACATCAGCCAGGCATTCCGTCAGCGGACGGGCCTCAGGCGGCAGCTCGGCGTAGCGGGCGTCGTGGAACTGAGAGAATTCCCCCTCGGCCGCGATCGGCGGCGGCGGGGTGTCGTACGAACGGCGCCAAAGCATGAACTGCTCCTCGCCGTACTGCTCAAGGGTCTGGGCCTTGTTCTTGCCCTGCAGATCGCCGTAATGGCGCTCGTTGAGCCGCCAACTACGTCGGACCGGGATCCAATGCCGGTCGCAGCCGTCCAAGGCCAGGTAGGCGGTGTGGATGGCCCGCCGCAGCAACGAGGTGTGGACCACATCGGGCAGCAAGTTCTGCTCCCTCAGCAATTCGGCGCCGCGCTTGGCCTCCGCGACCCCCTTGTCGTTGATGTCGACGTCCACCCAGCCGGTGAACAGGTTTTTGGCGTTCCATTCGCTCTCGCCATGGCGGAGGAGGATCAGCGTCGATGTCATGGCAGCAGCCTATCGAGGCCGACCCGGTCCAGGTATGGTTTCACTGATTGGCGTCGAATGGCAGGATCGACCCATGAGCCGACCGATAGCCGTGGTCACGGGTGCATCGTCAGGGATCGGGGCAGCGACAGCGCGGCTGCTATCGCCAACGTACGAGGTGGTGCTAGCCGCCCGCCGGAAAGACCGGATCGAGGCCTTGGCCGCCGAGATCGACGGGCGGGCGGTGGCCTGTGACGTCACCGATCCCGAACAGGTGGTGGCTCTGGCGGCCGCGGCCGGGGATCGGGTGGGGTTGCTGGTGAACAACGCCGGCGGCGCGATCGGCTTGGAACCGGTGGCGCAGGCCGACCTGGATGCCTGGGAGCAGATGTACCGCACCAACGTGCTAGGCGCGGCCCGGGTCACCCGGGAACTGCTGCCGGCGCTGCGGGCCGCGTCCGGGACGGTGGTCTTTATCACCAGTGTCGCCGCCGACGGCCCGTACGAGGGCGGGGCCGGCTACTGCGCAGCGAAGGCCGCGGAACGGATGATCCCGGGCACGATGCGCCTAGAACTGGTCGGAGAACCAATCCGGGTCTGTGAGGTGGTGCCGGGCCTGGTCCACACCGAAGAGTTCTCCCTGGTCCGGTTCCACGGTGACGCCGAGAAGGCGGACCAGGTGTACCGCGGGGTCCCGAAACCGCTAGTGGCCGAGGACATCGCCGAAGTGGTCCGCTGGGTGGCGGCGCTACCCCACCACGTCAACGTGGATCGGGTGGTGGTCCGTCCGCTGGCCCAGGCCGCCCAGCACAAGCTCCACCGGGTCGAAGACTGACCACTCAGATCGGGCAGGAGTCCTCCTGCTCAGTGGTCGAGGCGAACAGTCTCAGCGCGCCGTCGATCCGTTTCAGGTAGCGGACCCCGACCAGGAAACGCCCGTCGGAGACCTTGCTGCCATCGGCTCGGTGCTCGCTGGTGCCGCGCAAATCATCGCAGGTCCGCAGGGCGATCTGTGAGCCGTCGTAGCTGCTGCCCCGGTCGACCACCCATTCCGGCTGCGGCACGTTCCCCCGTACAGTGCGGCCCTCCCGCTGCTGCGTCGCCAGCTGCATCGCCACATCGGCCTTCATCGGGTCGGCGAGGACAGCCTCCAGCTCCGGGCTTAGGGCCTGCGCACCACCCGACTGGCTCAGCCGCACATACTCGGCCCGGAACCGCTGGTAGACCCTGACCGCTTCGGCCTCCAGGCTGGCCTGCTGCTGCTGACGGTCGTACGCCTGCTTCGAGCAGGGGTACGACGCGGACGGGTCACCGGCCGGGGTGCACTGATAGCTCGGGGCCGCGACCTCCGGGGTCTCCTCAGAGACGAACGACGCTTCCGGGGGCGACGGCGTCCCCGTGGCGCAGGCTGTCAGCAACGCGGCCATGACGCCCACCACTAACCGGGCCGGCCCGCCTCGCCTGCGTTGCTCTCGGTCACTCATCCCGCGCAGTCTATCGCCTGCGCCCGAGATCCCTCCGGTACGCGCAACACCTGGGCCGAGCCGAACCGTCCAGCCGGATTACCAGCTATGCGATGGTTTCGGCGCCCGGGCGCCGTCGACACGTCTGGCCGGGTCGGGAACCCGGTTGATCTGGACCTGCACCCGGGCCACCTCACTCGGACCGGGAACGTCACTGCCGGGCAACGCCACCGCGGCTGCCCCCCAGGCCACCCCCAATTCGAGGGCCTCCACCGGCTCCCGCTTCGACGAGACCGCGTCCAGGTAGCCGGCCAGCAGACAGTCACCGGCGCCGACGCTGGACTGAGGGGTCCGGACCGCGGCGACCGCATGCACCCACAGGTCAGCCGTGACCAACACTGCCCCGTCGGCGCCGAGGCTGACTAGGACCGTCGCGATCCCCTGCGCGACTACCTGCTGGGCGGCCTCGACCACATGCCGCAGGGTAGGCAACGGCGCCTCCACCAGTTCGGAGAGTTCCTCATGGTTGGGTTTGATCAAGTCCGGCTCGGCCTTCAGGGCAGCCACCAGAGCCGGCCCCGAGGTGTCAATCGCCACCTGGGCACCGCGAGCCCGGGCCCGCTCCACGAGCTGGGCGTACAGGTCCGGTGGGGCGCTGGGCGGCAACGAGCCGCAGCCCACCACCCAGTCCCCAGTCCGGGCCCGATTCACAGTGACACTAAGGAGCCGTTCCACCTCCTCACGGCGCAGGTCCGGACCAGGTTCATTGACCTTGGTCGTCGTGCCGTCAGGCTCCACCACTGCCAGATTCACCCGCAGACCACCCAGGACTCCGACCGCCTGGTGCGGGACCGCCGCCTCCCCCAACAACTGGGTCAGCAGCGCTCCCTCAGGCCCCCCAACCGGCAGCACCGCCACCGTCGGCGACCCATTCGCTGCCAGCGCCCGGGAAACGTTGACCCCTTTGCCCCCCGGTTCAATCCGGGTCGAGGTGGCCCGGTTCACGACCCCGTACTGGAGTCGTGGAACCGTGACCGTACGATCGATGCCTGGATTCGGCGTCAGCGTAACGATCATGGGCCGACCGCCCCGGACCGCCTCACTGGAACTCGATCAGTCCCTGACCGCCCTGGACGGCGTCGCCTGGCTGTACCAGGACCCGGCCGACCTTCCCCGCGCCGGGGGCGGTGATTTCCGTCTCCATCTTCATGGCCTCGAGCACCAGCAGCACCTGGCCGTCGGTGACCTCCTCGCCTTCCTCGACCAGGATCCGAGCGACCGAGCCGGCCAGCGGTGCCACCACCGCGTTGGCCGATGCCGCGGGCGTCGACGCCGTGGCTGTCACCGCGGAGCCACCGGCTCCGCCACCGATGACGATCGATCCCAGCGTCTTGCGCTCGGGCTCCTCGACCTCCACCTCGATGTCGTACGGAATCCCGTTGACCGTAACTTTCAGCTTCATGAGTTCCTCTATCGCAGGTGGATCGGCGCGTTGTTCTGCTGGCTACGGCGAGTCGCCGCCTGCCAGGCGGTGCTGGGCTCAAACTGCGGGGTACGTCTGCGCGGCCGGTTCCCCAAGTAGGCGGACACGGCAGCAGCAATCGCCACCATGGTGTCCTCCGGGACATCGGCCGCCTGCAGCAGCCGCAGGCTTTTGATCTCGGTCTCCAGGGAGTCGATGCGCTTAGTCAACCCCCGGACCAATTCCAGCAGGTCAGCGTTCTGGTCGCTCATCGCTCCTCCTACGTCGGGCTGAGGCCGTGCTTCTTGGCCGGCCGCAGCTCACGCTTGTTGATCAGTAGGGCCAGCGCCATCGCGACCTTGCGCCGGGTGTCAGCCGGATCAATGATGTCGTCCACGAGCCCCCGGGCCGCCGCAACGAACGGAGTGGCGAAGGTCTCGCGGTACTCCTCCACCATCTCGAGCCGGCGAGCCTCGGGATCATCAGCCGAGTCAATCTCCTTCTTGAAGACCACCGCGGCCGCGCCCTCGGCACCCATCACCGCGATCTCCGCAGTCGGCCAGGCGAAGACCTGGTCAGCGCCCAGGTCCTTAGAACACATCGCCAGGTAGGCACCGCCATACGCCTTACGCAGCACCACGGTGATCTTCGGGACCGTCGCCGCCGAGTACGCGTACAGCATCTTCGCGCCATGACGGATGATGCCGCCGTGCTCCTGGGCCACGCCCGGCAGGAAGCCCGGCACATCCACCAGGGTCACCAGCGGGATGTTGAAGGCGTTGCAGAAGCGGATGAACTGCGACCCCTTGTCGGAGGCGTTGATGTCCAGCACACCGGCCATCACATTCGGCTGGTTCGCGATGATCCCGACCGTACGGCCGGTGATCCGGGCAAAGCCGACCACGATGTTCATCGCGTAGCCGGCCTGGACCTCCAGGAAATCGGCATGGTCGACCAGGCGGGCGATGACTTCGCGCACGTCATAACCCTTAGTACCTTCCGGCGGCACGATATCGGCCAATTCCGGATTGGGCTCGACAAACGGATCCGGATCGACGATCGGCGGATCCTCGGTGTTGTTCTGCGGCAGGAAACTCAGCAGCTTCTGGGCGATCAGGATCGCCTGCTCGTCGTTGTCCGCCACGAAATGGTTGACCCCGGAAATCCCCATATGGGCATCGGCGCCACCGAGCGCCTCAGCAGTCACCTTCTCCTTCGTCACCTGCTCGATCACATTCGGACCGGTGATGAACATCTGAGACTGCCGGGTCTGGATGATGAAATCCGTCAACGCCGGCGAATACGAGGCACCGCCCGCGCAAGGCCCGGCGATGATCGAGATCTGCGGTACCGCCCCTGACAGGCGCACATTGGAGTAGAACACCTGCCCGTACCCGGACAGCGAGTCGATCCCCTCCTGGACCCGAGCGCCGCCGGAATCATTGATGAAGATGAACGGGGTGCCGCAGGTCAGTGCGGCCTCCATCATCTCGACGACCTTCTTGGAATGGGTCTCCCCGGCCGAACCACCGACCACAGTGAAGTCCTGGCTGGCAACGTGGACCGGCCGGCCCAGCACCGCACCGGAGCCAGTCACCACACCGTCGGCGGGCATGTCGGCCTTGTCCATCCCGAAGGTAACGGTCCGGTTCTTACGGAACAGCCCGATCTCCTGGAAGGTGCCCTCGTCGAGCAGGGCGTCGAGCCGCTCCCGGGCGGTCATCTTGCCCTGCTCATGCTGCTTCGCGATCCGCTTCTCACCGCCGCCGGCTCGGGTCCGAACCCGGGCCTCGTGCACCGCCTCGATACGCTGCGCCATCGTCTTGGCGCCGGTCTTCTTCTTCGCAGCCATTGCAGTCATGCCCTTTCCACGACGACGCTGTGCTCGCGGCCACCCAGCGAGACCCGATACGTGATCGGCCCGGTCACCGCCTGCGAGGCACCCGCCGCCGACTCCTTCTCCCTGGCCAGCTGCTCGGCAGTCTTCCCGACGTTCTTCGGCCCCTCCTCACGAGTCTTAAAGAAGCCCGGCGCAACACCGGGGAACATCGCGTAGGTAAGGACGTCCTCATCGCTGCCATCGCTGCCTTCCAAGGCCTTGGCCTCGGCAACCAGCTTGTCCCATTCCGGCTCCAACAGGTCGGCCGGACGGACCGTGATCGGCTCCTTCTTGGTCTGGGCGGCGGCCTTCTCAATCACCTTCTGGTCGCGCTCACCCATGCACTCGCCGTAGTAGCCGAGCATCAGATCGGCGAATTCTCCGGTCAGAACCTGATACTCCCCCATCAAAACGTTGAACACCGCCTGAGTGCCAACGATCTGGCTGGAGGGAGTAACCAGCGGCGGATGACCAGCAGCGGCCTTCACCTTCGGCACCTCGGCCATCACCTCGTTGATCCGGTCACCGGCGCCCTGCTGCCTCAGCTGAGACTCCATATTGCTCAACATCCCACCCGGGATCTGGCTGGAGAAGATGTTGGTGTCGACCAGGGTGGCCGACTCGAAGGCCGCGTACTTCGGGCGGATCGCGGCGAAATGGTCCCGGATCCGCTGCAAAGCCGCCACGTCCAGGTCCGTGGTGTAGTCGGTACCTTCCAACATCGCCACCAGCGACTCGGTCGGGTTGTGCCCCGGTCCCAGCGACATCGATGAAATCGACGTGTCAACCACGTCCGCACCGGCCTCGATCGCCTTCATCAGCGAGACCAGGGTGACCCCGGTCGTGGAATGGCAGTGGACGTTAATCTGGACGTCGCCGTACGTGTCCTTGATGCCCTTGACGATGTCGTACGCCGGCTGCGGCTGCAGCAGGGCGGCCATGTCCTTGAGGGCGATCGACTCCGCACCCATGTCTAGCAGCTGCCCGGCAAGCTTGATGTAGCCCTCGGTGGTATGAACCGGGGAGATCGTGTAGCAGATCGTGCCCTGGGCGTGCTTGCCGACCTTCTTCACCGCCCGCATCGCCCGCTCGAGGTTGCGCGGATCGTTCAGCGCATCGAAGACCCGGAAGACATCCATGCCGTTCTCGGCGGACTTCTCGACGAACCTGTCGACCACCGTGTCCTCGTAGTGGCGGTAGCCCAGGAGGTTCTGCCCACGCAGCAGCATCTGCAGCCGCGAATTCGGCATCAACTTCCGGAAGGTCCGCAACCGCTCCCACGGGTCCTCGTTCAGGAAGCGGATACAGGCGTCGTAGGTGGCGCCACCCCAGCACTCGACGCTCCAGAAGCCGGCCTGGTCGATGTCGGCACACGCATCAACCATGTCCTCGAGGGCCATCCGGGTGGCCATCAGCGACTGGTGAGCGTCCCGGAGCGCAACCTCAGTCACGCCAATCTTTCGGGGAGTCATGGGTTCATCCTTTCAGATCTGCTCGCGCCGCGTGCGCGCGGGGTGGAATTGGTCGGGCCCTGCTGCGTGGGTCCGGTCGGGGGTATCAGTCCAGATCATCGTGGGGATCGACGATCCGCAACTCGGGGTACTGCGGCTTCCACATCCGCTCGTAGATGTCCTGGACCGGGTTGGTCATCGTCCGCCGAGCTAGCCCCTGCCGCTCGGCCTGCTCGGCGACCTTGCGGGCGACCGTGGCCGCCACCAGCCGCAGGTCACTCATGGTGGGCAACAACGACGCCCCCGGCTGGTGCTCGTTGATCAGCCCGGCCAAGGCCTTAGCCGCGGCGAAGATCATCTGCGGCGACACCCGACGAGCCTGCGAGACCGCCACCCCGAGTCCGAGCCCGGGGAAAATCAAGGCATTGTTGGCCTGGGCAATGGTGTGGTGGATATCGCCGCGACGTACCGGTGAGAACGGGCTGCCGGTGGCGATCAGCGCCTGACCATCAGTCCATTCCAGCAGATCGGCGGGTTTCGCCTCGCAGCGATCAGTCGGATTGGACAACGGCATGATCACCGGCCGCTCACAGTAGCCCGCCATCTCCCGCACGATCTCCTCTGTGAAAGCGCCGCTACGGGCGGAGGTCCCGATCAAGATCGTGGGCCGGGCCTGCCGTACCACCTCCAGCAGGGTGATCCGATCGGGATCAGCCACCTCCCACTGGTCAACCTCGGCGCGGGTACGAGCGTAGCGGCGCTGGAAGTCTCGGACCCCCTCGCTGTCCTCGACAATCAAGCCGCGGCTGTTGAAGGCATAGAAATCCCCGGCAGAGTGCCCCTCAGCCGCCAGCGCGTCCTGGATCATGTCAGCGATCCCGACCCCGGCCGAGCCGGCGCCGTAGATCAAAAACCGGTGCTGATTCAGCGCCACCCCAGTCCGCCGGACCGCGGCGATCACGGCCGCCAACACCACCGCCGCAGTGCCCTGGATGTCATCGTTGAAGGTACAGATCTGGTCGCTGTAGCGGTTCAGGATCCGGTGGGCGTTCTCGACCCCAAAGTCTTCCCAGTGAATCAGCGCGGTCGGGAACAGCCGGGTGACCACCTCGACGAAACGGTCCAGGAAGGCGTCGTACCGCTCGCCGCGGACCCGGGCATGCCGCTCGCCCAGATAGCGGTCGCTGTGGAGCAGGCCGAGATGATCGGTACCCACATCCAGCACCACCGGGATCGCCCGCTCCGGGTGGATCCCGGCAGCCGCGGTGTACAAACCCAGCTTGCCGATCGCGATCTGGATCCCGCCGATTCCCTGATCACCGATGCCTAAGATCCCCTCGGAATCGGTCACCACCACCAGGTCGACCTCCCCGGGAGGAATCTGATAGTTAAGTAGGGCGGCCTCGATGTTCTCGGGATGGTCGATCGACAAGAACACCCCGCGGGTGCCGACATATTCGTGGCTGAAGCGTTGGATCGCCTCCCCAATGGTCGGGGTGTAGACGATCGGTAACATCTCCTCCAGATGCTCGCTCAGCAGCCGGTAATAGAGCACCTGGTTACGCTCGCGTAACTGTGACAGGTAGATGAACTTCGACAGCGGCGAAGGCGAACGGCTGAACTGGTCGTACGTTCGGGTGACCTGATCCTCGATCGTGGTGACCCGGTGCGGCAGCAGCCCGGCGATCTCCAGCTGTTCCCGCTCGGCCGGAGTGAAAGCGGTTCCCCGGTTCGAGACCGGATTAGTCATCACCAGACGTCCGCGGATGCCGACCTCGAGCACAGCCTTACGGGAGCTGGTGTCTAGCCGGAACCCGGATTGGCGCATAGCGTTCCCCCTCATGGCGCGGCCGGGTCCGACCCCGGCGAACCTGCACCTGCCAACCTACAAGCCGCAGCCGTCCGAGGACGAGTCGGACGGTCCGCCGTGACCTCAGTACCCGATCGACCTGAGATAGGCCCGGGAATCAGCCAGACAGTCGTACGGGTCCCGGCCGTACATCTCGTCCTGCTCGACGAAGAAGAACTCCGCCCCGGCCTCGACGGCCGCCGGGAGCAAGGCCGGCCAGTTCATGTTGCCGGCGCCGACCTCAGCGAACTGGGCGATGCTGAGGAAGGCCTGAAAACCGCCTTCCTGATCACCGGCAGCGAACCGGTCGATCGCCTCCTGCGGCAAGGGCACCACCCGGAAATCCTTGACATGGATGATCCTGCAGACCCCTGCGTACTCGGCCAGCATGTCCAACGGCGCCATCCCACCGCGCTGCACCCAGTGCAGGTCGACCTCGAAATGCATCGCCGGCGCGACCCGGCGGACGATGTCGAAGATCTTCTCCTGGCCGAACCGGGCCAGGTCGACGTGATGGTTGTGGTAGCACAAGGTGATGCCGTCAGCGGCAAGCCGCTGCGCGTACGGCTGACACTGCCCCGCCCAGTCCTCGGTGGCTTGCCTCGAGACCATCGCCTCGAAGGGCATCATCCCGATCCGGACAAAACGAGTACCGAGGCGACGACAGTCGGCGACGATCTTGTCATAGTCGTCCGCCAGGGTGTCGATCGGCATCCGCCCAGGTCGCAACGCGACCGACAGGGCACCCACCTCGACCCCCAGCTCGTGGACCCCGCGCTCTAAGGCATCGGTGTTCTGCGGCGACATCGGGATCTGGGAGACCTCAACCGAGTCATACCCGAGCTCCTTCACCCGCTGCAGAGTCGGCCACATCCCCTCAGAGGCAACTTTCTGCCTCAGCATCATCATCTGGACACCCAGCGACGCCATGACTCACTCCTCCCGCTGAGGGAACAAACCCTCGGCCGCGATCCGCCGGTTGAGCTCGACAAGGTACGCATCCTCGTCGAAGTCCTCGATCGACACCTCCCGGTCCAACCAACTGGACAAGTGCATCGCATTCGCCAGCCGGACCCCATGGATCCCGTCCGCCGCCGGCGCCAGCAACTGGCCGCCGGACTCCACCGCCGCAGCGAAATTCCTCAACACCTCGGCATGCTGCTCACCCCACACCGAGCTGTACTCCCGGGTCTCCACGCTCATGAGCTGGTCCCGGTCGAGCTTGCCGGTGAACAGCTCGCGGACGAAATCCATGCCCGCATTGTCGCTAAGTTCCCGCTCGGACTGGGTAAGGCGAGTGATGGTGACCGTCGAGGAGTCCTCGACCACGACCTTGCCTTGGTCGCACAAGATCTCCAGCCGGTCGGTGCCGACCAGGTCACTGGTACTGGTAAGGAAATGTCCGGTGACCCCATCACCGAAGTCGACCACGGCATTCACCTCGTCTTCGACCACGATGTCCCGCTGGAAACCGAAGACACACTTAGCGAAGACCTTCTTCGGCACCCCACACAGCCACTGCCACAGGTCGAGCTGGTGCGGGGCCTGGTTGACCAGCACCCCGCCACCCTCGCCGCCCCAGGTGGCTCGCCAGGCGGACTGCTCGTAGTAGCCCTGCGGCCGGTACCAGGTGGTGATGATCCAGCAGGTGTGACGCAGCCGGCCCAGCTCGCCGGAGTCGAGCAGCCTTTTGAGGTCGATATAGAGCGGGTTGGTGCGCTGGTTGAAGAAGACCCCGGTAACCAGGTCTGGCCTGGTAGCGGCATGGTCGATCACCCGCCGCGCCTGCCGGGTATATACCCCGACCGGTTTCTCCAACAGAACATGGAGCCCCTGGTCCAGGGCCGCGATCCCGATCTGCGGGTGCAGATAGTGCGGCACCGTGGTCACCACGGCGTCGACCGTCCCGCTGCTGAGCAGGTCGTGATAATCGACAAAGAACGGCACCCCGACCGCCTCGGCCCCGGCTCGCTTGCTCTCGTCAATGTCGCAGATCGCGCCCAGGCTCATCTGAGGCACACGCCCCTCGGTCAGCAGCTTGGTGTACATGCCACCCTCGGCGCCGAAACCGATAATCCCCAACCGCACAGCCATGAGACTCCTCTTGTCGATGCTGCCGTCAGCCAACACCGCTACTACTGCGCGCAGACCGCATGCCGAAAGTTGCCGTGTGGGATCGCCCTCGCATCCGCGAGGGTTGGCCGAGCGGCTTCAGGTGTCACGTCTGATCGCGGCTGCGAATCCGCGGTATCCGGCTGCGGAACTCAGCCAGGAACAGTTCGCGTACAGCGGTCGAGTCCAGGACCCCGTTCAAGCTGGGGAGCTGACCGCCGGCAGCCTTCTGGCAGACCACCAGCCAGGCCTGGCCCATGGCGAAGGTGAAGCCGCTAGCGACACCGGCCGAGACCACCCCGCCGGCCACGCTGCCCGCGCCGGGGATCAGCTTCAGCAGCGAGGTGAACGAGGCCCGCCCAGCAGTGGTGGCGGTGGCGGTGGTAGCCACGGCGGCCAGGCCGGCCTTGTCGGCCGGCATCGCGTACAGCTGGGCGATCCGGGCCATCATTGCCAGCTGTAACGGCACCAGCAAGGCGGCGTCAGAGAACGGGATCGGGGTGGCAGCGGCCGCGGCAGCAGCAGTCACCGTCGCGCCGATGTACGCCTGCGCCGCACGCGCCTTAGCGGCGAGGTCAATACGCTGCGCAGCCGTGAGAGCCTGGTGGACGGCTTCGGGCACTGCGCGAAACGTGGCCTGGAGCAGATCACTCAAGCCGTACGGCGGCTGACCAGTGAACTGGTCCCTCATGGCGAAAGTCAGGAAAGGACGCCCGCCGATGATCGGCAGCCGCAAAGATTCGACATGCCGGGCCAGCGAGACCGCATCCGGGTGGAACCGGCCATCACGCATCGGGACCTGGGTGAAGACCATCAGCACCGGGATTTCCAGATCAGCCAGCGCCCGTACGAAGGTGGCCTCCGAATCCTCGAAACGACGATCCATCCCCCGCACGCAATACCAGGCGCAATGGATCCGCTCCGACAGCGGTTTCCGGTTCATCTCACGGACCACTGCACGCAGGTCCTTGACCAGTGCCTGGTCGTCGCGTCCGATCTCGAGGCCCTGAGTGTCGATCACCCCAAGCGTGCCGCGCCGGTCGATGTAGACGTGGCTGCCCTGAGTAACCGGCTGCCCGATCCCGGTCCGGGCCACCTCGGTACCGAAGATCGCGTTGATCAGAGTGGATTTACCGGCCCCCGTCTTACCGAAGACAGCCAGATTGAAACGCCCGATCGCCGCCGCCTGGCGGTCGAACTCGGCGCGAAACGACTCGGTGAACCAATCCGGCATGAGACAACAGTACGGTCTCGGCGCGCGACGGTGTCGATGCTGAGACCAGCCGGCGGTGATCCGCACGAGCCGGTTCAACACTCACCATGGCTTGTCGACCGGTCCAGTATCCTTCCCCGGAGCCCTTTCACCCCAGTCAAGCCACTGGTCACGGTCATCCCGTGTCGGCCTCGGCTGGGAGATCTACAAAGCTCAGACCGGGATTCGACGAGGCTGGCGACCGGCCAGAGTCTCCAAGGTCAGCATCCCCCGCAGCACCTCGTCGATCTCCTGGCGAAACAACGCATCCTCGCTCGTATCACGGGCGGCCCGCAACACCTGGCGGACCCGCCGTTCGGCGGAGGCACCCAGCACGTCGGGGGTGACCCGGTTATTCGTGCGCGGCGACATCTTCGGTCTCCTCGATTCGTCGGCTCGCAGACCCCCGGCGGCCCGGGTCACCCCGGCAGAGGCCCACGCGATATTGACTATCATTGGTAGGCCATGACAATAGCGTCATGCCTACGCTGCGCGGAAGAGGAGATCGGTCGACACGCTGCGCAGATGGCTGGATGCCAGATCGAGTTCAGGCGGAGCTGACCACGGGCGGCCCTGTGGCAGCATCGTTGACTGCCTGCGAGTCCAGCCGATCGCCGGGGCGGACGAGTGTCGAGAGGTGGTGGGAGCTAGGACTGCGTACACTCGTGGCGGCTGCGCAGCCGCAGTCTGTCTCCTCCGTACCTGAAGGATCTGCATGCCCGTACGCGCCGATCTGCGTAATGTCGCGATCATCGCCCACGTCGATCACGGCAAGACCACCCTGGTCGACGCCATGCTCTGGCAGTCCGGCGCCTTCCGCGCCAATCAGGATGTCGAGACCCGGGTTATGGACTCGATGGACCTGGAGCGGGAAAAAGGGATCACCATCCTCGCCAAGAACACCGCGGTCGAACACACCCTGCGCTGCGGTCAGAAGGTCACTATCAACATCATCGACACCCCTGGTCATGCTGACTTCGGCGGCGAAGTAGAGCGGGGCCTCGAGATGGTCGACGGGGTGCTGCTGCTGGTGGACGCCTCCGAGGGTCCGCTGCCGCAGACCCGTTTCGTGCTACGCAAGGCGCTGGCCAAACAGCTGCCGATCATCGTGGTGATCAACAAGGTGGACCGATCCGATGCCCGGATCGCGGAGGTCCTCGACGAGACCTACGCCCTGTTTCTGGACCTGATCGACGACGACCAGACCCAGGTCCTCGACTTCCCGGTCCTCTACTGCGCCGCCAAAGCCGGGCGGGCCTCGCTCACCGCACCCGAGGATGGCGATCTGCCCGACAGCGAAGACCTGGAGCCGCTATTCGACACCATCATGGAAACCATCCCCGCCCCTCACTACGAGGAGCAGGCGGTGTTGCAGGCCCACGTCACCAACCTCGACGCCTCCCCCTACCTGGGGCGGCTGGCGCTGTGCCGGATCGTGGCCGGCACCCTGACCCGAGGCCAGACCGTCGCCTGGTGCCGGCGCGACCAGACCGTGCAGAATGTCCGGCTGTCGGAGCTGCTGATGACCAAGGCCCTGGACCGGGTGCCGGCCGAATCAGCCGGCCCGGGCGACATCGTGGCGATCGCCGGCATCCCCGAGATCACCATCGGCGAGACCCTCTCCGACCCGGCCGACCCGCGGCCGCTGCCGCTGATCAGCGTGGACGAGCCATCGATCTCGATGACCATCGGGATCAACACCTCCCCGCTCGCCGGGCGGTCGGGTAAGAACCTCACCGCCCGGCTGGTCAAGGGCCGACTCGACGCCGAACTGGTCGGCAATGTCTCGATCCGGGTGCTGGCGACCCAACGGCCCGACACGTGGGAGGTCCAAGGCCGGGGTGAACTACAACTGGCGGTACTGGTGGAGATGATGCGGCGCGAGTCGTACGAGCTGACCGTCGGCAAGCCGCAGGTGGTGACTCGGACCATCGACGGGCGGCTCCACGAACCGGTCGAGGCGCTCACCATCGACGTGCCCGAGGAATACCTCGGGGTGGTCACCCAGCTGCTGGGGCTGCGGCGCGGCCGGCTAGAGCAGATGGTCAACCACGGCACCGGCTGGGTCCGTATCGAATACGTGGTCCCAGCCCGGGGGCTCATCGGTTTCCGTACCGAATTCCTCACCGAGACCCGTGGTACCGGGATCATGCACCACGTCTTCAACGGCTACGAGCCGTGGGCCGGTGAGCTGCGGACCCGGCCAACCGGGTCGCTGGTGGCCGACCGGCAGGGTGTGGTCACCTCGTACGCACTGTTCAACCTGCAGGAACGCGGCACCCTCTTCGTCGGGCCGGGAATGGCGGTGTACGAGGGGATGGTGGTCGGAGAGAACCCGCGCCCCGAAGACCTGGACGTCAACCCGGCCAAGGAAAAGAAACTGACCAATGTCCGTTCCAGTACCGGTGAGGAGCTGGAACGGTTGGTGCCGCCGCGGCTGCTAAGCCTGGAACAGGCGCTCGAATTCTGCCGCGAGGACGAATGTCTGGAAATCACCCCAGACACGGTCCGGATCCGCAAAGTGATCCTGTCGGCAAACGAGCGGGCGAAAATCCGCAGCCGGTCCAGGGACCGCTGACCCAGAGCCCCCGCGCAGCCGGCGCCCGGTCAGCCGCCGGCCATCCGGATGCCGAGCAGCACCGCCCGCAGCTGCCGCTCGACCGCGTCCGCCAGCAGCTCCTCGGCGTCCGCGACGGCTTCGGCGAGAGTCATCGGCCGGCATACGGTACTGGTGATCGCGTCGATCCCGATCGGGTACACATCATCGGCGCCGGTTCCAATGGTGCCGGCGACCGCCAGCACCGGAATCTGACGCTGCCGGGCCCGGCGGGCGACCTCGGCCGGGACCTTGCCGCGAGGGGTCTGGAAGTCGATACCACCCTCGGCGGTGATCACGAGGTCGACACCAGTCATCAGAGCATCAAGGTCCACTCCGGCCAGGCCGGAATCCAGCAGCGCCTCAAAACGCTGCATCAGCGTGGCCCCGACCGCCGCCAGCCCGGCGCCCAGCCCGCCAGAGGCCCCGGTCCCTGGGCCGGTGGCAAAGTCGATGCCCCGCGCCGACGGCAGACAGTCACGCTGCAGCAGCGCAGCCCAGCGGTCAAAACCGGCTGATAGCTGCTCGACCTGTTCGGGGGTGGCTCCCTTCTGCGGGCCGAAGACCCGGGCCACGCCCCGCTCGCCGCACAGGACGTTGTGCCAGTTGAGGGCCAGCGTGACCGGCACCCGCCCCTCGGCCAGGGCCGGGTGAAGCCCAGACAGGTCGACCCGCTCGGCCCGGATCAGGTTCTCCCCGCCGCGCTCGATTGGCTGGCCGGAGCCGTCCAGCACCTGGGCACCGAGCGCCTGGAGCGCTCCGGCGCCGCCGTCGCTGGTACCCGAATCGCCGCAGCCGACCAGGATCTGCTCGGCGCCGGCGTCGATGGCTGCCGCGATCAGCTGCCCGACCCCGTACGTGGTTGTGGTGCCCGGGTTGCGCTGGTCGCGCGGAACCAGCCGCAGGCCGGCCGCAGCCGCCATCTCGACGACCGCCACCCCGGCGGCAGCGCCACCCAGCAGGGCGAAGGACGAGTCCACCTGCTGCCCGACCGGTCCCATCACCCGGCAGGGCACCAGCCGCCCGCCGGTGGCCTCGGCCAGGGTCTGAGCGGTCCCCTCACCGCCATCGGCGATCGGAGCGGCGACGGTCTCGGCCTCGGGCAGTACCCGCGCAACCCCGGCCACGATCGCCGCAGCCACCTGGTTCGCGTCGAGGGATTCCTTAAACCCCGAAGGGGCGATCAGGATCCGATTCAAGACGGTAGGCATAAAACCTCCACTGGTGTTGTCATTTGGCAAGTACCGGCATCCCCATCAGGGGCCAGATGATGAACGAGAACAGCAGGATCAGCACCACCATGGTCGGAGCTAGGAAGGCCGACAGCCGCAACAGGTCCTTCGGGGTGTACGTATCGACCCCCTCGATCCCGGAGAACAGGGTGACCGGTTTGGCGGAACTGGTGAGAGTGTGGCAGAAACCAGCGGCCGCGGTCGAGGCAAAGGCGATCCCGACCGGGTCCACCCCGACCTGCGGGGCAAGCGAGACCACCAACGGGATCAGGACCGCAGAGCGGGCCGAGCGGGACTGGATGACCAGGTGCGCGGCGGTGGAGAGGATGACCACCATGATCACGAAGCCCACCCCAGCCCAGGCGCCCAGACGCGCAACCGGGGCCAGGAGCTTGACGGCCAGCCACTGCGCCGCGCCGGAACCGACCAGGGCAGTCCCCAGGGTCAAGGTCGCGGCCATGAAGAGCAGCAACGACCAGGGCACCCCCTTGAGGGCCTTGCCGATCTGAACCGAGCCGTACCGGGGGCTGGCCATCAGCAGGGCACCGAGCAAGGCCACTACGGCCGGATGCAGGCCGTGCAACGGTTCAGTGCACCACAAGGCCACCACGGCGCTGATCAGCAGGGCGGCGCGGGACTGGGCCACGGTCAGCGGGCCCGACAGCGGCACCTCGGAGAAGGCCTGCACGTCGTCGACGTTGATGCTGAGCCGATGGCGCCGGTCGGCACGGGAAGTAAACAGCCACAAGATCAGCTCGGTGCACAGGTGCGACGAGACCAGGGCCAGCGGGATCCCGTACACCAGCCAGCCGGCGAAGCTGAAACCGGGATAGTCGGAGGCCTGCAGGATCTGACTCGTGATCAGGTGAGCGCCGGCCCCTAGGTACGAGCCGACCGCGGAAAGCAGGATCACCGAGGGGAAGGTGAGCGCCAGGGCGACCACGATCCGACGCTGCTCACGCAACACATTCGCCAGCGCCACGAAGACCGGCACGGTCAACGCTGCCCGGCCGGAGGTGGCGGGGACCGCGAAGGCGGTTGCAACCAACACGGTCGTCAGCAGGTGGAACAGGACCCGGACGCTGGACACCCCGGTGACGATGAAGACCGCGCCCCGGGTGGCCAGACCGGAGCTGGTAACCCCGGCCGAGATCACGAAGGCGGCCAGCAGCAACCAGACGGTGTCCTCACCTAGCGAGGAGAAGAGCTTGTCGGTCGGCAAAGTACCCATCATCACCAGCAGCACCGCGGCCCCGAGCGCGACGTAGGTGTCGTCGATGGAGGTGAAGATCCACAGCCAGATCGCGGACCCGAACACCGCAAGGGTTAAAACGGCCATCCCGGACAGTTCCTGGGCCGGCCCGAAGGCGAGATGCCCGCACCAGACCAGAAAGCACAACAGCAGGACCGCAGTCACGATGGCGGCCAGGTGGCGCCGCTGCAGCCGCAGCCTCGGCCGGGCTTGCGGCTGGTGGGGCCTGGGGGGCGCGGTAGTGGCGTACCGGACGACCTCGCTCACGCTGCCCCCTCCGGTCCGGCACTAGCTAGCGGGAGATCCACCCCGATCCGGGTCCGATCCGGCGTTGACTCGATCCAGACGCTGCCGTAGTGGGCGTCAGCGACCATCCGGACCACCGACATGGCCAGCCCGGCGCCGTTCAGCAGCGCCTCGGCCTGCTCGGAGTCAACCTGGGCCCCGGTATCGCTAACCCAGATCTCAACCCCCGAGTCCCCGACCGCCGAACCGATCCCGACCGTCCCGGCCGGGCCGCTGCGGGCAGCGGCCTGCGCGACCAGCCGACTGATCGCCTCGCCGAGCAGGTCCGCGTCGACCCGAGCTGTCACCTCGGCCACCTCGGTTACGGTCGCCCCGGGATGGGCTGCTGCCAGGCTCCGGGTGAGGTCTGCCACCGCGACTGGCTGCGGGCTGACCAGATCGGGGCGATCCAGACGTTCCAGCAGGTCAAGGTCACACAGCGTTGACCGGATCCGGGTCATCACGGCCCGTAGTGCGGGCCGATCGCCTTGTCGGAGCAGGTCCTCGATCTGGGTGCCGGCCTGGTCGAGGTCGCGGCGCACCGTACTCAGAGTCTGCTGCTGGCGGACGTACGCCTGCTGAATCCGGTCCAGCATCGCGTTCACGGTAGCCGCCAGACCGGCGATGTCGTCACGGCCAGTGACCGGCAACCGGTTGCTGAGATTGTGAGGCGAGATCGTACGGGCAGCCCGCTCCATGCCCCGGATCGGAGACAGGATCCGGGAGGCGGCGACCCAGGCGATGCCGGCGGTGAGCAGCAACCCCCCGAGAGCGACCGCGAACAGCACCGACGACTCCTGCTGGGCCTCGGCTCGCGCCTCACTGGTGAAGACCGCGACAATCACGGTGCCCTTCTGTGAGCCCTGCGCAGTCTGGATCTCGACTTCCTGCCGGCCCCAGTGGATCTCGCCGGCCCCGGTAGTCATCAGGCCGGACGGACGGGGCTGCTCAAGCATCTCGCGAACCTGGGCCGCGTTCTGGGCAAGCTCTCGGCCTGCCTGGCTTACCGCCACGCGGGTCGTCCGGCCACCCGAGACTCCGATGATCACCTCTCCCGAATGCAAGGTCTGTAGCGACATGAACCGGTGGATCAGGGTGGACACGTCGCTGAACCGGGCCCCGGTCTTCGGGTCGGTACCTTCCCGGGCGAATGCCCGTAACTCGTCAAGCTCATGCACGATGGTCTGGTTGGCCCGCAGATCCACCTGCCGCAGCAGGAATGAGCGCATGGTGAGGGTCACCGCCAGCAGCGCCAAGGCGGTGGTGAGAATGATCCATCCCACGATCCGGACCCGGGCCCGGAACCGAGAACCGGCTGCCTGCTTGTTCATCGTCTCTCCTACGGGTGGTGGCTGGTTGCGCCACGCCTGGATGAATGAGGGCTAGTCGTCGGTGTCGTCGGGATCGTCAGGGTCGTCGGGATCGTCAGGGTCCCCGGTAGGGATCGCCCGAGTCCTGGTGGTCATAGGCGCGGTCGACCGGGGGACGTGAGTAGTCGCCGGTTGGGTCGCGGTGGGAGCAGCCCGTTGGGTCGTCGTGGCCGGGGCGGGCCGCTGGGGCACGGTGGGGGCTGGCACCGAACCCGACGGGGGCGGCGTGGCAGCCGTCGGTTGGGCACTGACCGGCGAAGCCGGTTCGGAGGTCGTCGGCTGAGGCGTGGAACTCGCCTCAGCGGTGATCACAATGCTGTCCTCGCGGACCTGAGGAGGCGCAGACGACACGACCAGGACCTGGCTGATCAGCGCCAACACGATGGGCAGGGCCACGACTGCGAACAACGCAAGAAGTCGGCGGGCCATCCGGCCACTATAGGGGGAATCGACGACACCGGCCAGTGGACCTGACCCGTGTCATCAGGTCAGACGGCTCAGGCGATGATCCCGAAGGAATAGCCTTTGGACCGCAACCAGTTCACCATCCCCGGCAGGGCCTGCAGGGTGAGCCGGCCGGTCGGGTCAGCGTCATGGTTCAGTACCACGGCCACCTGCGGATTCTGGGTCAAGGTGCTGGCCATCAGCCGAACCATTCCCTCGGCGGTGGAGGGGCGGGCCCGGTCGGCGTCGCCACTCATAGCGTTCCAGTCGATCCACCACGCGTCGCGCTGGGCCAGGACCTCATCCGCCGGTTTCATCCGCTTCCACGACATGTGCCCGCCGGGATAGCGGTAGCCCTGGGTCTTGAAGTCCGAGCCCAGAGCCTGCCGGGCGGTGGCCATCGCCTGGTCGAAATCCGCCGCCACGGCCTGAGCGCTGGCGACGCCGCCCGGGTAGAGCTTCCTGAAGTCGTGCGAATAGCTGTGCAGACAGATCGCATGCCCCTCGGCGATGGCCCGTTTCGACGACTCCGCGAAGTCCGGCAGCAGCTTCGCGATCACGAAGAATGTGGCCGGAACCCCGAGTTCGCGTAGCTTGTCCAAGAACAGCGGGGTGAGGGTCTTATTCGGCCCGTCGTCGAAGGTCATGAAGGCCACCTTGTGGCCAGGGCCGCCACCGCCCGTCAGCCAGGTGTGAACATCCTTGCCGCTGTACACGTACGCCTCCGCGCCGGCGTTGTGGTTCTTGCCGGACGCCCGCTCGCCGGATCCCAGCGGCGGCTGGCTGACCGATCCGGTGGCCGACGGGCTGGTCGACCCGGAGGCCGAGGCGCTGGGAGAGGCCGAGGCAGACGCGGACAGGGTGCCGCTCGGCATAGGGCTGGCCGTACCATTCGACGAGGTCGGCGTCGTAGCAGGCGAGGACGGTGCTGGGGAGGCCCCCGTCGATGGGGCACAGGCGCCCAGCAGGGCGGTCGACCCGAGTACCAGTGCGGTTCGGCGATTCATATCCACCCCGCCATCATGTCACTGCGTCGAAACCTCGATCCCGCGGCCCCGCGGCCATCCCCTACGGTGTGCCTGTGATCGATCCGGTACTGATTGAGGTGGTACGCGGCGAACTGGTCGAAAGTGTGCACCATGCCCGGGCGGTACTGGTAAGTCCCGCAGGCGAGGTGGTTTGGTCGGCGGGTGACGTCGCAGCTGCGATCTTTGCCCGGTCGTCGTCGAAACCGATGCAGGCGATCGCCATGCTGCGCCATGGCCTTGACGTCGCCGGCGCAGACCTGGCGATCTGCGGCGCCTCGCACCTGGGTGAGTCGTTCCACCTGGACGCGGTACGCCGGGTCCTGGCCGGGGCCGGGCTGAGCGAGGCCGATCTGCAGAACACGCCCGATCTGCCGATCTGCCCGACGGCCCAGGCTGACTGGTTACGCGCCGGCCACGGGCCCGAGCCCATCACCCAGAACTGCTCCGGCAAACATGCCGGGATGCTGCGCAGCTGTGTTCGAGCGGGCTGGCCGAGCGGCAGCTACCGAGAACCGGGGCACCCGCTGCAGCTGGCGATCCGGGCGGTGATCAGCGAATACGCTGACGAGCCAGTCGGCGAGATGTCAGTCGACGGCTGCGGGGCGCCGGTGTTCGCGACCTCACTGGTTGGGCTGGCCCGTTCGTACGGGCGGATCGCGAAGGCTGATTCCGGCCCGGCCGCCGCGATCGCCCAGGCCTACCGGGACCATCCCGCGTACGTCTCCGGCACCGGCCATGACGACCTGCTGGTGCACCGCGCCGTACCGGGCCTGATCTGTAAGGGCGGCGCCGAGGGAGTAATGGCGGCCGGTCTGCCCGACGGCACCGGGATCGCCCTCAAGATCATGGACGGTGCCGGCCGGGGCCGGCGTGAGCTGATGGTGCACCTCTTGCGCCGGGCCGGGGTCGACCTGCCCGCCCTAGAGCCTCTGGCGACCTCACCGGTGCTGGGTCATGGTGTCCCGGTCGGAGTGGTCCGGGTCGCTGCCTGACCGGCGCCATCGCGCCCAGCCCGGCAGTACAGCATCAGGAACGCAGGTCGGCGCGGAAGTGGACTCCCACCTGCGGGTCCACCAGGGCCTCCTGGGCGGCGGCGATCCCACCGGTCACCAATTCGGCATCGACCGGGACCTGCCGCCTCACCAATGCCAACGCCACTGGGCCCAGGTCGTGGTGGAAGGCGCTAGACCCGACCCGGCCCACCGGCCGCCCCGGCTCGGCTCCGGCCAGGTGAAGGGCGCTGCCCAGCTCGGGAAGCTCGGACATCGACCCGTCAAGGTGCAGCCGCACCAGCCGCCGCGGCGGACGGCCGAGGTTGTGCACCCGGGCCACCGTCTCCTGCCCCGGGTAGCATCCCTTGTCCAAGGCCACCGCCGCCGACGGCACCCCCAGCTCATTGGGGATGGTCCGCTCGTCGGTGTCGACAAACGGCCGCGGCACCCCGTACTCGATCCGGCGGGCCTGGTACGCCCAGGTCCCCACCGGCGCCGGGCCTAGTAGATGCTCGATCTCGCTGCGGGAGACGAGGGTCTCGTAGCCGCCCAGACAGTCCTGGCCGCTGCGGTGCCGTCCCGACGCTGGCGCGGGGCCCGGGCGCCAGACCAGGCCCAGGTCGTGGTGGCGGTTCACGCTCACCTGCATTCGGAACCGCATCGTCTCGAGCCAGGCCACCAGCGCCTCGCCGCGGCCCGGTTCCGTCCAAGCCCAGAAGGTCTCGCCATCGTCGACCCCGTACAGGGCATGCTCCAGGTGCCCTTGCGGCGACAGCACATACGCGCTGACCGAGCTGCCCGGGGCCAGCCCCTCGAAGACCTGGCTGGTCAGCAGGTGCAGCCAGCGCAGTCGGTCCGGCCCGGCAATGCTCAGCACGTCCCGGTTCGACAGGTCCACCGCCCCGACGCCGGAGTCCAACAGCCGCTGTTCGGCGACCGGGTCGCCGTAGTGCCAGGCCAGGCCCTGGTCGGGGCCGGCCGGGACCTCGACCCTCACCCGGCTCTCCGCAACCTGGCCCACAGGTAGTTCTGCAGCTGGTGGTCCTCGGTGGCCCGGTCGACGGTGAACAGCAAGTCCCCGTCGACCTGCCCGTACAGCCGATGCCCGCCGGTGTAGGAATCGGCGGCGTTGAGGGTACGGGCGACCGCGTCGGTGGTGAGCTCGATCTTGGCGCCGGTGATCGAACCGAACCAGACCTCCGCATAGCCGTCCGGGTGGGCCATGACGACCTCCAGGCTGGCGTCGGGCTGGGGCCGCCAGAAACCAGTCTCCATCGACAACGGCCGCAGCGGGGAGCCGTCCTCGTCCAGTTCGAACATCTGGCACAGGTAGTGCAGGTACGGGCCACCGTTGTCGGCGAAGTCGATGCGGCAGCCGTAGCTGAAGTCACCGCGGCCGGGCCAGGTACCGTTGCCGGTCCCTTCCCAGTGCCCGATCAGCCAGGCCAAGGCGACCAGGCTCGGGTCAAGGTCGGCAGGTATCTGGAAGGCCATCGCTCTCCTTCGGTCTCAGTCGGGGTCCCGGGCGCCGAACAGCAGCCAGACCAGCGCGACCAGCGCAGCCAGCCCGATCAGGGCCGCTACGACGATCAACACCCAGGGGCTGGCCGACGACACCCGCTGAGTCTATTCCGCCTGCCGGCGGACATGCCGTACAACGGTCGTTGCCGGGGATGGCTGGGCAACTGCCGCCAGCCTGACCGGCATCAGCAGATCCAGCGGGATCCCGTGGCGGCGCAGCATCCCCTCCGGCTGGTAACCGGCTCGGCGGGCGACGGCCACGAAGGCAGCGGTCCACGGTCAGGCATGGTCACCCACCGGATAGTCATCGGGATCGTCCACGACTTGCCGTGCCACCTCCCGTAGCCGTTGGTTGCGGTCCTGCTCGATCTCCAGTTGGGCCTCGGTAGCTAAGAGCTGACGGACCAGGGTCTCGTTCTGGGCGTTCAACTCGTCGATGCGAGACTCCAGCGCCGGTACGGTGCGGTCCCAGGCTAGAACCGCCGCCGTTTCCAACCGGGCCAGATCGATCTCGGCCCGGTCCAGGGCCTGCCGCATCCGGACCACCTCGCTGCCAGGGAATGCGGGCCGGGCCTGGGCGGGCTGTTCGGCTGCGGCCACCCGCCCGGGACGCGGTGACCGGGAAATCGCCTGCCTCGCTGGTACGCGCGGGCGGGCCGGGTCACTGGCCGCCGGGAACGGCTTGGCCGGGGCCGCAGGCCGGTTCACCGCCGGGGAATCGTCTGGCGGCTGATCTTCGGCTGCCGTCGGGGCCGGTGATTCTGGGCGCTCGGGCCGATCGGGCAGGTCGTCGGATGCCCGGTCGTCGCTGGCGGCAACCTCGTCGGGTGGGGCGGCTGCACCAGTCTCAGGGGCCGCCGGGGACGTTTCAGCCGGCTCGGCGGGCACCTCGACGGTGGGCGTCGAGTCTTCGGCTGCTTCCCCGACCGGCTGCGAATCCGACGCAGGAGTCTCGGCCACAAGCGGTGCCTCAACCAGCCCGGCCTCGATCAGCTCCTCGGCCTGCGTCGGCCCGGCCACCGATGTGGACTCCACCGGTACGGCCTCGGCTCCATCCGGCGCCTCGGTTCCGCTCGGTGTCTCAGGTTCGACCTCGATCTGCGCGACCAGGTCTGCGTCTCTGACCGGGGTCGGCTCCCCGAGCGGGATTCCCGGCTCCCCCGGGCTCTCGACGACAGTCTGCGGCGCGGGGTCTGGTGGTTGCGGAACAGACCAGTACGGACCTGGCTCAGCGCCCGACGGGTCAACCACGGGAGGACGGGGAAGCCACATCGAGTCGGTCCGCGGATCATCGGGCGGGGTCCCGGACGGGGAGCCAGCCCCGGATGACACCAGCGCTGGGGCAGTGGCCCAGGACTGCTGCGCCACCGGTTCAGCCTGGGCTTGGGCCTTCACCGCGGCCCGGCGGCCCAGCACCCGGCCGATCAGGATCCCCAGCAGCACCGCCACCAGTGCCGTGGCCGCTAAGACGACGATCGCCTGCAAGAAGGCGTACTCAAATCCGTGCACCGCTCACCCCTCTCGCAATTCGATCTCGACCCGGCGGTTACGGGCTCGGCCCTCGGCGGTGTCATTCGAGGCGGCTGGGTCGGCGCTGCCCCGGGCGATGGTCCGGACCCGGTCGCGGGGTACGCCCGCGTCGACCAGGACCTGCCGTACCGCCTCCGCCCGGGCCAGGGAGAGCCGCCGCCGACCGTCCGCGTCCTGACCGTTGTCGGTGTACCCCCTCAGCACCACGGTGGCTGCCGGGTGGGCGAGCAGGTGGCGGGCAAGTTCGGACAACCGCTGCTGGTCCTCGGGCGAGACCACAGAACTGGCTCCTTCAAAGACGATCGGCGCCAGGTCGGGCCGTGGCGCGGCTGAAGCAGCCGGGCTGGGCCTCGTACTCGACGTCGTAGCAGAGGGCCCGGCAGGGGTCGCGCTGGGCGATGGCTGGGTGATGCCGAAGCCAGTTACCGTGACAGTACGGGTTCCAGGGATTCCCGCCACGATCTGCCGCGCGGCGCCCAGCTGATCGGATTCGGCGGTGATCTGGGCATCGAAGCCGGCATAGTCCACCGTGGCCCTGATCCCGGCCGCTTCCAGCGTGGTCGTCGCGGTGCGTTCTAATTCCTGCTCGGCGCTGCGGACCACCCAGGCTGGTCCTCCCAGCAGTACCCCCGCCAGCACTACGCTGGTACCCACGATGGCGAGCCCTGCTCTGCTGTCGGTGCCCATGGCAAGCCCACCCTACAACCGGATTGCGATCTGCCCGGGTTCCCGAGCGCTGCTAGTCTACTGATCACTTTCGTACGAGGGCGTGACCGCCGAGAATGTGCTTGGCTGGCTCACCATGCCAGGGTTTGGGGAAAGGTCTATGCCATGACCAGCAGCTACTCAGTCAGCAAGTCCGATGAGCTGGCCCGGGTGATCGGGAACATGCGTCGATCCATCCCCGAGCTTTTCGGCGTGATGATCGCCTCGACCGATGGTCTGCCGATCGCCCATGACTTCCCCGAGGCCCTGGCCGAAAGGATCGCCGCGATGGCCGCAACCGCCTTCGGGTTGGGCGGCCGGATCGCCGAGCGCACTGACCTGGGTGGTTTTGCCGAGGCCGTGGTCCGCGGTCAGAACGGCTACCTGGTCACGTACGCGGCCGGCAATGATGCGGTGCTGGTGCTTACCGGCCCGATCGACTCCAATCTCGGCCTGATGCGCATCGAGGCCCGGGTCGCGGCGGTGGAGATCAAGCAGCTGCTGGGCCGTTCCTGAGATGGACACGATGCATCACATCGCCCAGACCGCGATCAACCAGACCCCGCCCGAATGCCGGGTTCAAGCCGAGGACGCTCAGGTGATCGCCCGGCACAGCGACTGCCTGCTGGCGATGGGCCCGGCCGTGGTGAAGGCCTTCTACGACACGCTGTACGGCCATGACCAGACCGAACGCCTGTTCCGTCCCGGTGAACGGCCGATGCGGGAACGGACCCTGGCGAGCTGGTGGGAACGTACGGTCCGCGGCCCGCTCGACGATGACTACTGGGCCTGGATGGCCCTCGTTGGACTGACCCATGTAGTCCGCCGGGTCACCAATCCGATGATGCTGGCCATGACCGGTTTTGTGGCGCAGTTCGTCGAGACGAATTCCGACGCGCTCCCGGTCCCGCAGACCGAGCAGCGTCATGTGGTGACGGCCTTGCGCCGGGTCTGCGCGACCGCCGGTGCGATCATCACCTTCGCCTACGACCACGCCGTTAGCTCGGCCCTGTTTGAGGTGGCCGGCATGCCGCAGGCGCTGCTGGCGCGGCTACGCGACCAGGAGATTAGCCAGGCGCTAGCCCTAGCCCATACCCAGGTTCAGTCAAGTTCGCACAACTGACCCGGGATCGGACGCGACCCCGACCCGGCCTACTCTCGATCACCATGAGCCAGGCGCCCATGCCCTTGCGGCCAGCAGCCCACATGGCCCGATGGCCGGTGCTGCGGAAGAAACAGGCCGTCGTGGTCCCCGTGATTGTCGTGGTCGTGGGGGCATTAATCCAGGGCTTCATCCTGATCAGGACTACCCTCACCAACCCGGTAAGCACGATCGTGGCGATCATCCTATCGGGGCTGAGTACCCTCATCGGAGGCGCGCTGCTGCTGTACGCGGACCGGTGGGAGCCAGAACCACCGCGGTGGCTGGCCGCTTCTTTTCTGTGGGGCGGCGGGGTCTCGCTGCTTCTGGTCCTGCTGGGCAACGAGATCCTGGCCGGGCTCTTCGGTGAACCTTCTGGTTTTGTGGAGACCGCGGTCTTCGCCCCGCTCACTGAAGAGAGCAGCAAGGGCCTGTTCCTGCTGGCACTGATCGCCAGCCGCCGGGGGCGCTCCGAGATCACCACCATGACCGACGCCATCATCCACGGAGGCTTCATCGGGCTGGGATTCTCCTTCGTCGAGGATCTGCTGTACATCGCCACCTCGCAGAACATGATCCTGGTGGCCGTGATCCGGCTCACGATCGGAGCCTGGGGGCATTCGATCTATACCATCGCCACCGCTATCGGGGTCTGGTTCTTCCTTTCCCGCCGGGGCCCGCAGCGCTATCTCGGGCTGGTGTCGGGCTGGGTGCTGGCGGTCCTGATGCACGGTCTGCACAATGCCTCGGCCGGGCTCGGCCTGCTCTACTTCCTGGTGGCGATCCTGCTGACCGGAGGCGGCATCGTCGGGGTTGTGCTGCTCGCCCGCCATGCCCGCCACCGCGAACAGCAGGTGGTCCAGCGGCATCTGTCGTTGATGGTCCAGCAGAATCTGATCACCGCCGAACAGGCCGGCTGGCTGAGATCCCTGCCGGCTCGCCGGCGGGCCTTCGCAGCCGCGAACCACGCCGGCCCTAACCAGCGCAGACGGATGCGCAACTACTGCGACATGGTCACCGAATTGGCTTTCATCCGGGACCGGTTGGATCGGATGGGCCCACCGTACGACCAGGAGCTGGTCGCGCAGAACAGTGACCTGGTCCGCTTGATCGAAGCTGAACGGGCCTGGGTCAGTGGAATGCTGCCCGCCACGGTCCCGGTCTGGGCGCCGCCGGCCCCGGTCCCGGTACCCGGCTATGCGCTGCCAGCGCCGGCCGGGTTGAGGGTCTCGGCCCCTCGACAGCCGCCGATGCCAGGGCCGTATCCAAGCGCCCCGCCCGGCGCCCTGGGTGTCTTCGCGGTCCCGGGGCCGGCCCCAACGGCCCCGCCCTGGGGTGGTCAGGCAACCTTCCCTGGTCAGCGCCCGGGCCCCGCCCAACCCGGACCGGCGCCGCAGCAGGCACCCGCGCCAGCGCCACACCACCTGCCGACACCGCAGCGTGAACCGGTACCGCAGCCCCCGTACCCCGGCGCCGGGCCGGACCATCCGGCAGCCAGACGTCCGCCGTACCCGTGGCCGGGGCCAAACCCGAACCGCCGCTGAGTCAGGGCCCGCGGCGGTGACGCCCGCCCACCTGGCACGATGAGCCCATGAGCGTCTCAACCCCAGACTCCGGCCCGGGACTCCCGGCGAGGAGCCGCTAGCTATGCGGGCCGTCGTTCAACGAGCCAGTTCCGGATCGGTCAGCGTGGATTCTCGGGTGGTCGGCTCGCTGCCCTGCCCCGGCCTGGTGGTGCTGTTGGGGGTTCACCGCTCCGACACCGAGGCCGACGCCGTACGGCTGGCGGACAAGATCTGGCGGCTACGGATCCTGGAGGGTAACTGTTCGGCCAGTGACCTGCAGGCACCGCTGCTGGTGATTAGCCAATTCACCCTCTACGCCGACACCCGCAAGGGCCGACGGCCGTCCTGGTCCGAGGCCGCCCCGGCCCCGGTCGCGGAACCGCTCGTGAACGCCTTCTGTGAGGCCGCCCGGGGGGCCGGCGCGCATGTCGAGACCGGGATCTTCGGGGCCATGATGGAGGTCTCGCTCGTCAATTCGGGGCCAGTCACCCTGATCCTCGACAGCTGAGCACCGCTAGCCTGACCCATCACCGCGGGCGACGCTCAGCAGCCCGGCAGACGAGAAAGGGGACCGGCGTGGATCTGCTGCTGATCACAGCCCGCCCGGGGCCTGATCCGCTGCCTGAGCTCTCGCTGCTGCCGCACCAGGTGACCGCACGGTCGGTCAACGACCAGGTGCTGACCGAATCCGCCGCCAGCGACGCGGTCGTGATCGACGCCCGCGACGACCTGGTGGCTGCCCGCGACACCTGCCAGCTCTTCGTCTCGGCCCAGATCTCGGTGCCCCGACTCGTGGTCGTCCCGCCCGACGGGCTGCCGGTGATCAGCGCCGAATGGGGCTGCGCCGACTTCATCCTGGAGGGCGCCGGGCCGGCCGAGTACGACGCCCGGCTACGTCTCATCAGCGCCGCCAACACGCAGGCGCACACGATCTGCGGCGGCGGGATCGTGATCGACGAGGGGGCGTACTCGGTCACCCTGCACGGGCGGGTGTTGGACCTCACGTACACCGAATTCGAACTGCTCAAGTTCCTGGTCCAACACCCCGGGCGGGTGTTCTCCCGAGAGCACCTGCTGAACGAGGTCTGGGGCTACCACTACTACGGCGGCACCCGGACCGTGGATGTCCACGTCCGCCGGCTACGGGCCAAGCTGACCCCCGAGCATGAGGGTCTGATCCGTACCGTCCGCAACGTCGGCTACCGTTTCGGCGCCGGTCGTTCCTGAGCCGCAGACAGTGGCGCCAACCCGTTAGGCTCCCTTGTGTGACCAGTGAACCGCGGATCGTGACCCCGAAACGGCTGGAGACTGCCCAGCAGACCGCGATCCGGGACCTAGCCCAGGCCGCAACCACCGCCGACCGGGTCGCGCCGTTAAACGAGGAGGCGTTGCTGCGGCTGGACGATGACCAGGTCGGCCACGTCCTGGTCGAGACCGGCAGGCAGCTGGCGGGGTACGCCCAAAGCGACCCGGCCGGCAGTAGCCAGCTCGTGGTCGCCCCGGCGCAGCGGCGGCAAGGTCTCGGCCGGGCCCTGCTAGACGAGGTGCTGCGCCGGTGGCCAGCCACCGCGATCTGGGCCTTCGGTAACCTGCAGCCGGCCCGGCGGCTACTCACCGGCCACGGTTTCACCCCGGTCCGTGAACTTGTGGTCATGGAACGGGACCTGCCCGCAGACCTGGCGGCGCCCGCCGCGCCGGCCGATGTCACCATCCGCGGTTTCCAGCCCGGCGACGAGGCCGCGGTCCTGGGCCTGAACGCGGCCGCTTTCGCCGACCACCCCGAACAGGGCCGGCTTGACCTGGCCGGGCTTCGGCAACGCCTCGCCCAGGACTGGTTCGACCCGGCCGGGCTGCTGCTTGCCTTCGGACCGGACCAGAGCCCGCTCGGTTTCCACTGGACCAAGCGTCACCCGGCTGGCCTGGGTGAGGTGTACGTGATCGGGGTCGCCCCGGCCGCTGCCGGGCAGGGCCTGGGCCGTACCCTGCTGACCACCGGCCTGGCTCACCTGGCCGGCAGCGGCTGTCGACGGGTCCGGCTCTGGGTCGAGGCGGATAATACGGCGGCGGTCAGCCTGTACCGTACGGCCGGCTTCAGCGCCGCCCGCAGCGACGTCCACTACGCGAGGAGGGAGAACCCGTGAGCACCGAGGTCGAAAGCGGCCGGGAGCCGGTCATCGGCGCCGGCTCTGTGGGGCAGTCTCCCCCGCCGCTGCCCGACGGCCGTTACCACGACCGGGAGCTGAGTTGGCTGGCCTTCAACAAGCGGGTTCTTGACCTGGCCGGCGACCAGACCCGGGTCCCGCTGCTAGAGCGGACCAGGTTCGTGGCGATCTTCTCCTCGAACCTGGACGAGTTCTATATGGTCCGGGTGGCTGGGTTGAAACGCCGGATCGCGGCCGGGGTGGCTCAGCCGTCGGTGTCGGGGATGCTGCCGCACGACCTGTACCGGGCGATCCTGGGCCGGACCCGAGAACTGGTCGAGGAACAGTCCCGGCTCTTCGCCGAAGTAATCCGGCCCGAGCTGGCCCGCCACCGGATCGAGATCCTGCGCTGGCAGGACCTAACACTGCAAGAGCAGGAGCCGCTGACTCGGCTCTTCCACGAGCGGATCCTGCCGGTGCTGACCCCGCTCGCAGTCGACCCGAGCCACCCCTTCCCGTACATCTCGGGCCTGTCAATCAACCTCGCCATCCAGCTACGCCACCCGGTCACCGGGAGCCGACAATTCGCCCGAATCAAGGTCCCGAACGTGCTGGCCCGTTTCCTCACCATCGACGAGGGACGTTTTATCGCGCTGGAGGACGTGATCTGCGCCCACCTGGAAGAACTGTTCACCGGGATGCAGGTGTTGCGGACCACCACCTTCCGGGTAACCCGCAACGAGGACGTCGAAGTCGAAGAGGACGACGCCGAAAACATCCTGTTCGCCCTGGAAAAAGAGCTGCTGCGCCGCAAGGTGGGCCGTCCGCCGGTACGGCTCGAGGTCGCCGAGAACATCGACGACGCGATGCTCGACCTGCTGGTGCACGAACTTGACGTCTCCCCGGAGGAGGTCTTCCGGCTGCCGGAGCCGCTGGACCTGCGCGGTCTGTTCGCGATCGCCGACGTCCGCCGCGAAGAGCTCAAATATCCCGGCTTCCTACCGAAGACCAACCCGCACCTGGCCGAAGTCGAGACCGCCCAGGCGGCTGACCTGTTCACCTCGCTCAAGAAACGTGACGTGCTATTGCACCACCCGTACGACTCGTTTGCGACCTCGGTGCAGCGGTTCATCGAGCAGGCCGCGGCCGACCCGCACGTGCTGGCCATCAAGCAGACCCTGTACCGGACCTCAGGTGACTCACCGATCGTGGACGCCCTGATCGAGGCCGCGCAAGCCGGTAAACAGGTGTTGGCCCTGGTCGAGATCAAGGCCCGCTTCGACGAGCAGGCCAACATCGCCTGGGCCCGCAAACTGGAGAAAGCCGGCGTACACGTGGTGTACGGGATGGTCGGGCTGAAGACCCACTGCAAACTGTCGCTGGTGGTCCGCGACGAAGGCGAGGCGTTGCGTCGCTACGCCCACATCGGCACCGGCAACTACAACCCCAAGACCGCCCGGATGTACGAGGACATGGGGCTGCTGACCGCGAACCCGGTCATCACCGAGGATGTGGCCCGGGTCTTCAACCACCTCTCGGGGATGACCCAGGAGCGTCACTACCGCCGGCTGCTGGTCGCCCCACACGGGATCCGGCTCGGGCTGCTCGCGATGATCGAAGACGAAATCGCCAACCACCGGGCCGGCAAACCCGCCGGGGTCAAGATCAAGGTCAATTCGATCGTCGACGAGGCCACCATCGACGCCCTCTACCGGGCCTCCCAGGCCGGGGTGCCGGTGGACCTGTGGGTCCGCGGGATCTGCGCCATGAAGGCCGGGGTGCCCGGCCTTAGTGAAAATGTCCGGATCCGCAGCATCCTCGGCCGGTTCCTGGAGCACAGCCGCCTGTTCTGGTTCGCCTGCGGCGGGCAGTCCCAGGTCGGGATCGGCTCGTCGGACCTGATGCACCGCAACCTGGACCGCCGGGTCGAAGTGCTGGTGCAGTTGAACAACCCGGCCCATATCGCCCAGATCGAGGAACTTTTCCGGTTGGCCTTCGATGAGGGCACCGCCTCCTGGCATCTGGGCCCGGACGGCTGGTCCCAGCGGACCACCGACGCCGACGGGAAACCGCTGCTTGACATCCAGGAACATCTGATCACGGTCCTCGGCTCGAGGCGTGCTCCCGCATGAGCCGGGGCAGGGAGCCGGAACCGGTCCGGGCGGCCGGGGCAGTTCTGCTGACCGGCTCCGGGATCCGCCGCTCGGTCGCGGTGGTGCACCGCCCAGCGTACAACGACTGGTCACTGCCGAAAGGCAAGTGTGCGAAAGGTGAGGCCGCAGCGTTGACCGCGGTCCGGGAAGTCGAGGAAGAAACCGGCGCCCAGATCCGGCTCGGGGCACCCTTGGCTGATGTCCGTTACCAGGTGCCCAAAGGCCCCAAAGTGGTGCACTACTGGGTCGGTACGGCGCTGCGGATCAACAACCGGGCCCCCGACGACGAGGTAGACCAAGTCGAGTGGCTGCCGGTATTCCAAGCCCGCGAACGGCTCACCTACCTCGACGAGCAGGCGGTGCTGGATGAGGCCCTGGCCCTTCCGGAGACGACGCCCTTCCTGATCACCCGGCACGCCAAGGCCACCGCCCGTAAGCACTGGGACGGCGAAGACCGCAACCGCCCGCTGGACCCGGCCGGCCGCAAGCAGGCCCGACAGGTGGCCCGGCTCTACCAGGCGTACGGGGTCCAGCAGCTGAGAAGTTCCCCGTCGACCCGCTGCCTGCAGACCCTAGCCCCGTACGCCGAGACCGCCCGGATCAAGGTGAAACCGGTGCCGCTGCTGTCGGAGGAGGCCGGCGCGGAACACCTAGCCGGGGTGGAACGCCATATCCGCAAACTAGCGGTGGGCGCCGGGCGTACCACGATCCCGACCGCAGTCTGTGGGCATCGCCCGGTGCTGCCGGCGATGCTGGCCGGGGTGGAGGCGCCGAACGAGCCGATGCCCCCGGGGACCTCGCTGGTGGTGCACGTCGACGACGACGGGCTGATCGCGGCCCGGGAATGGCACCCGGCCGAGGCCTGAGCCCCGCTAGGTTCAGCGGTCGACCCGCGCCGACCCGCCCCCGGCAAGCTTGAGGACTTCCCTGGCGGTGGCCATGGAGGTGTCGCCGGGTGTGGTCATGGCGAGCGCCCCGTGCGCCGCCCCGTACTCGACGCAGGTCGCCAGCGGCTGCCCGGTGAGCAGCCCGTACACCAGTCCGGAGGCGAACGAATCGCCGCCGCCGACCCGGTCGAGGATCTCCAAACCGTCACGCTGGGTGGCCTGCACCAGGCCCTCGGAGCGGGACCAGGCCAGAGCACCCCAATCATTGACGCTCGCGGAATGGACCGCGCGCATCGTGGTAGCGATCACCTGGAAGTTCGGGTAGGCCTGCCAGACCCGTTCGATCATGGCCCCGAACTGTTCCACCGGCAGCGTGGTCAGCGCCTCGTCGACGCCGTCAACCTGGAAGCCGAGGGCAGCGGTGAAGTCCTCTTCGTTGCCGATCATCACGTCCACGTACGGCGCGATCGCCCGGTTCACCTGCTGCGCCCGTGCCTGCCCGCCGATCGACCTCCACAGCGAAGGCCGGTAGTTAAGGTCGTAGGAGACGATGGTGCCGTGGCGGCGGGCCGCCTGGACCGCCTCGATCGCCACCTCAGCGGTGGACTCGGACAAGGCGGCGAAGATCCCGCCGGTGTGCAGCCAGCGCACCCCCAGCTCACCGAAAAGGTGCTCCCAGTCAACATCTCCGGGCCGCAACCGGCTGGCGGCGGTGTGGCCCCGGTCGGAGACCCCAACCGCGCCGCGGACCCCGAAGCCACGCTCGGTGAAGTTGAGCCCGTTACGGACGGTACGCCCGACCCCGTCGCTGTCGACCCAGCGGATCAGGCCGGTGTCGACCCCGCCGGTAAGAATGAGGTCCTCCACCAGCCGGCCGACCTCGTTGTCCACCAAAGCGGTGACCACCGCGCTGCGCAGCCCGAAGACTCGTCGCAGGCCGCGGACCACGTTGTACTCGCCGCCCCCCTCCCAAGCGGTGAACTGGCGGGTAGTCCGGATCCGGCCCTCGCCGGGGTCCAGCCGCAACATCACCTCACCCAAGGCCACCGCGTCGTAGCGGCAGTCGGCGGCGGAACGCAGAGTCAGGTCAGTCATGGTTTCTCCTGTGGTGATAGTCAGCAGGCGGCGGCCGCGGCGACTGCCTCGGCGCAGAGGCCGCTGATCTGGTCATAAGCGCCGGCCGCGATCAGGTGCGACGGCACCATCCACGAGCCCCCGACAGCCGGGACACACGGCAGGGACAGGTAGTCGCCCAGGTTTTGCGGGCCAACCCCGCCGGTGGGGATGAATGTCATGCCAACAAACGGTGCCGCCAGCGCCCGGATCGCCGAAGGTCCCCCGTAGACGCTGGCTGGGAAGAATTTCACCGTGTCCAACGACAGGGCCCGAGCCTGCATGATTTCCGATGGGGTGACCGCTCCGGGTACCACCGGGATCTGGGCCTCTTGGGCCCGGCGGACCACATCGGCCCGCAGCCCGGGGGAGACGATGAACCGGGCCCCGGCCGAGATCGCCTGGTCCACCTGATCGACGCTGACCACGGTCCCGGCCCCCACCAGCAGCCCGTCGATCCGGCTCATCACGGCGATCGCCTCGACGGCGGCCTCCGTACGCAACGTCACCTCGGCCACCGGCAGCCCGCCGGCTACCAAAGCCTGCCCGAGCGGTTCGGCGGTGGCGGCGTCCTCGACCACGGCCACCGGGATTACCCGGTAGGCGAACAGATCGGTCATCGACTTCCTCCTCGAAGCGGGATAGCGGCGGGGCCCAGCCTAGCGATTCCACCGCGGTTGGCAAGCGCTTTCCCATGGCTTCATCAGCCCCGGATAGGGCTGAGAGCCTTCTCATGGGTGGTGCGGACGGCAGCGGCAACAGCGCATGCTGGTCTGGTCCCCCTGAGTCGAGGAGCTCCACGAATGCGTATCGGTCTGTGCCTGGTCACCGCGACCACCCTGGTCGCGCTGTCTGGTTGCAGCCTGCTGGCGCAGATCGAAACGCCGGACTTCCTGCTCACCCAACAAGTTCGAGGACAAGCCGGCGCCCAACCCCAGCTGGCCGGGCTGCCGATGCCCGGATGGGCCCCGACCGGTCCCCGACCGGCAGCATCCGACGGCTCCGAGCCGGGACTCGTCCAGCGGTACACGGTCAGCAACGCCTCCTGTACGGTCGAGACCCGCAACCTGGTCGCGACCGGCACCTGGGGCCGCGGCGACGACCGACACCTCAGCGACCTGCTCCTGAGAAGTTTCGTCGCCGCCAATACCCAAGGCACCCAACGCGCCGGGATCGAGAAATCACTCAAAATCAGCGAGGTCACCCTGAAAGGCGACCAGGGCCCGGTGTCGGTACGGGAGGGATCAGCCAAAGTCACCGGCTACGAGCAGCGCGTGGTGGGCCGGGTCTCCGAGACCAGCGGCCAGGCCATCCTGATCTCCTACACCTGCCAGGGCTCCATTGACTACGCCAAATGGGCAGCGATGAAAGACGCCATCACCGTTGTCGGATTCTTACCCGAAAGCTTCACCAGCTGATCGGCCAAGGTTTGCCGCGGACGGCTTGGGGAGCCCGCGGCCTCGTTAGTGCTGCCGAACCTGGGCCGATCACCCAGGTTCGGCAGTGCTGTATTTGATTGCCCTCGCATCCGCGAGGGCGGGCCGTGGAGCTAACACCCCCGTCTTC
>CALIWR010000025.1 GCA_938046585.1 uncultured Propionibacteriaceae bacterium
ACTAGAACTAGCCCTGAACCTCGCCATCGAGAAACTCATGGGAGGCGAATGACGGTCAAGGGGGGAAGGCCGCCGCCCTGAAGGGCATCTTCGGGCACATGCTCGACGAGGTCTTGAAAGTCGCTGAGAAGAGCGGCCGCAAACTCGATGCGGACAAGTTGATCAAGGGGCACGGGAAGAACGTCGCCAAGGCCGATCATATTTCCGTGTTCAAAGCCGGCAAGACCAAGAACCTCACCGGCAAGACCGACGAGTACGTCCGGCAGCTGCAACGCCAGATCAACGGCATCAACAACATGACCGCCGACGAACTCCTCCACAACCTGAACACGGTGAAACGCAAAGGGCTCGCCCAGAAGGAAGCCCGCGAACAGTACAAGGATCACCTGCTAGACAAATATACAAACGAGTATCGTCTGCAGGGAAAGACCGGGAGGGAAGCAAAGAAACTCGCCGAGGAGAGGGCCAGCAAGGAGATGTCGACCTTGGCAGCGCTGCATGAGCCTGATATCGTGGCCGGAGGTAAAGACGTGATCGGAGTCAACCCGGATGGACTTCCCAGCATGGGGGATAAATGGGTGAACTCATCGATCGGATCGCAGTGGAAACAGAAAGGCCTGGCAGATAACCTCAAGCGGTATGCCGAGCAGTTGCGGGCCGCCGGTAAGGGCGACCAGCTTCTGAACGTCGACTTCATCCTGGAGTAAAATCATGATCAACGACAACGAATGGGCCGAGATCCAGCAAGACCTGGGAGCCCCGATCGCCACCAAGCCCGTGCCGCCGGAACGCTACGACCAATTCGCCGGGATCTTCCCGCCGCTGCTGTTCCGGTTCTGGCAGACGTACGGCTTCGCCGGCTTCGACCACGGCCGCTACTGGCTATGCGACCCCGTCGAATGGCAACCCGCCGTCGACGCCTGGACGACAGATCTCAACCTGGTCATGGGCTCCGACACCTGGCACGCCATCACCCGCACCGCCTTCGGCAAATTCAACCTCTGGGGCGAACGCACCGGCTGCAGCCTCAGCATCCTCCCCGTACACGGACAGATCTACCCCACCGCCGCCTCCATCGACATGATGGGCACGGAACACGCCCGCAACATTCAGATCGAGACAGCCATCACCGGCTCCATCACCAAAACCGACCTGCTCGGATCCGACGAGAAGCCGCTCTTCAAGCGGGCTCTCAAAGCCCACGGCCCCGTCGGACCCGACACCATGTATACCTTCGTCCCCGCCTACCACCTCGGCGGACCACTCACCGTTGACCACATCGAGATCGCCGACGCCGTCACCCACGTCGTCCTCCTCTCCGAGATCTCCCCCCACACCGTCATGGGCGACATCACCATGAGCTTCCCAGACTGATCAGCCGGGCCGCGCTCTCAGACAGACGGATTGCTGCATACGGGAAAACACCCAGATGAATTCGCTACAGGCCGCTGGCACGGACAACCAGCTTCTGAACGTCGGTTTCATCCTGGAGTAAATCATGATCACCGAAGAGCAATGGACATACGTACAACGGAAGCTGGGAACACCCACCGCCACCAAACCGGTTCCGCCGGAACGCTACGACCAGTTCGCCGGGATCTTCGCTGAGCACCCGTCTGGGCCACGAGGGCGGCGGAGCACCCGGCCTGGACGACGAGCGACGAGAAACGCCCAACCCGGCCATGATCGAAAGGGCCTTCTCGTCGTGAGGAGGAAGACCGGGGCCTCAGCGACGCCGCCAGCCCTTGCGAAGGCAAGGGCGATCAAACACCGCCATCCAGCACGGCCGCGGTCTGGCGGGCCATCTCCAGTTCCTCGTTGGTCGGCACCACCACGATGGTGACTGGGGAGCCGGGCTGGCTGATCACCCGCGGCTGCTTGGACCGGACCCCGTTCAGGTTGTCGTCGAGCAGGAAACCGAGCGGGGCCAGCCGGTCACAGACGGATTCCCGCACGGCGGCGTCGTTCTCGCCGACCCCGGCAGTGAAGACGAGCGCGTCGACCCCGCCCAGGATCGCCAGGTACTGCCCGATATAGCCGACCAGCCGGTGCACGTAGACCCCGTACGCCAGGGTCGCATCCGGGTCCCCAGCCTCCATCTTGGCGGCGATGTCGCGCATGTCGGAGGTCCCACCAGTCATCCCGGCCATCCCGGACCGTTTATTGAGCAGAGTGTCGATCTCGTCGATCGACATGCCACGTTCGCGCGCAAGAAAAGCGTGCAGGCCCGGATCGACATCGCCGGAGCGGGTCCCCATTACCAGTCCTTGTAGCGGTGTCAGGCCCATAGAGGTGTCGACCGCTACCCCGCCCCGGATCGCCGAGATCGATGCCCCATTGCCCAGGTGGCAGATGATCTGGTTGAGATCGTCGAGGTCACGGCCCAGCACCTCAGCGGTTTTCTTCGACACGTACGCGTGGGAGGTGCCGTGGAATCCGTACTTGCGGATGTGGTGGGTACGGGCCAGTTCGGCGTCGATGGCGTACGTGTACGCCTCGGTCGGCAATGTCGAGAAAAAGGCGGTGTCAAAAACCGCGACATGCGGCACGTTCGGCAGCACTCGCTGCGCGGCCTCAATGCCAGCGATCCCGGGCGGGTTATGCAGCGGCGCCAGCGGCGCCAGCTCCCGTAGCCCGGCGAGTACCTCGTCGTCGATCCGGACCGTCTCGCGGAACTGTTCCCCACCGTGTACGGCTCGGTGCCCGACCGCGACTACCTCGTCCAGTGACGGGCCGTGGCTACTGAACAGGCTCACCACCAGGCGCAGGGCCTCGTCGTGGTTAGGGATCGGCTGCTCTAGGCGGTGCGGCTCACCGGCGACGGTGTGTGTGACCAGCCCGTCGGGCAGGCCGATCTTCTCTACCAGGCCGGTCGCGAGGACCGTCTCGGCGTCGACGTCGATCACCTGGTACTTGATCGAAGAGGAGCCACAGTTCAGCAGCAGGATAGGTCGGGTCATGGTTATTTCCTTGCGGTTCAGTGCTGGGCGAGCGGGGACGCAGTGCCGGATGGTTCCACCTGCGCCTGGATCGCGGTGATCGCGACGGTGTTGACGATGTCGTCCACGGTCGCGCCGCGGGACAGGTCATTGACCGGCTTATTCAGGCCCTGCAATACCGGCCCGATCGCGACCGCGTCGGCCGTACGCTGCACCGCCTTGTAGGTGTTATTGCCGGTATTGAGGTCAGGGAAGATAAAGACCGTCGCCCGGCCAGCTACCTCGGAATTGGGGAGCTTGGTCTTGGCCACGCTCGGGTCCATCGCGGCGTCGAACTGGATCGGGCCCTCCACCAGCAGCTCGGGGGCCCGGCCGCGGACGATCTCGGTCGCCTGCCGAACCTTGTCGACATCAGCCCCAGAACCCGAATCCCCGGTCGAGTAGGACAGCATCGCCACTCGCGGTTCGATCCCGAAGGCAACTGCGGTCTCGGCCGACGACATCGCAATATCAGCCAACTGCTCCGCAGTCGGATCAGGATTGACAGCGCAGTCACCAAAGACTAGAACTCGGTCGGGCAGGCACATCAGGAATGAGCTCGACACCACCGAGACACCGGGCTTGGTCTTGATGAACTCCAGCGATGGGCGGATCGTGTTGGCGGTCGTATTGACCGCCCCCGACACCATCCCATCGGCCATCCCGAAGTGCACCATCATCGTGCCGATATACGACAGGTCCGCCATCTTGGCGCGAGCCTGCTCGACGGTGACCCCCTTCTTGGCCCGCAGCCGGGCGTACTCGACCGCGAATCGGTCCAGCAGCTGCGAATCAGTCGGGTCGACGCACTGCGCATCGGACAGGTCCAGCCCCAACTGCTCAGCCCGCTGGGTCAGGTCGGCCTGGTTCGCCAGCAGGGTCAGATTGGCCACATTGCGCCGCAGCAGGGTCGCCGCGGCGGTCAGGATCCGATCGTCGGTGGCCTCGGGCAAGACGATCGTACGTCGATCGGAACGGGCCTTGTCCATCAGCTCGTGCTCGAACCGCAGCGGGGTCCGGACCTGGACCCGGCTGGTCCGCATCGCCTCGATCAGCGCCGAGGCGTCAATGTTGTCGCCGAACAGGCTGCGGGCGACCTCGATCTTGCGGGCCGAATCGGTCATCGCACCTTCCAGGCGGAACAGCCGCTCGGCAGTGGTGTACGAGCCGAGGTCGGTGGTCCCGATCGGCAGGTCACTGTCGAGGCTGTCAATCAGCCGCATGATCGGCGCCGGGAGTTCGTAGCCGCCGACCAGCATCACCCCGGCCAGTGACGGGAAAGCGCCCGAGCGGTGAGCCAGCAGCAGGCCGGGCAGCAGGTCGATCCGGTCCGAGGCCATAATCACGGTGGCATCCGGGTAGAGCCGTTCGAGCACATTCGGAAGCGTCATCCCGGTCACCATCACGCCCTGGGATTCGTGATCGAGCAGGGCATCGGCGCCGCGTAGCAGGGTCGCCCCGGCAGCCTCAAACTGGGCCCGTACGGTCGGGGCGACCAGCAGCCGGTGTTCCGGGATCGCCGCCACCAACGGGAAACCGTTGCCGGCCAGGGCATCGCGGTAGGCGGGTAGCTGGTCAGGCGCGACCCGTGACGCGATGACCCCGATCGTTTGGACGTGGTGCTCGCTGATCGTGTCGATGGCATTCTTCGCGGCCCGCAGCACCCCCTCGGGGGTCTTGTCGCTGCCGCGTACCACCAACAGCGTCGGCGCGTCGAGGTGGGCCGCGACCATCGCGTTATACGAAAGCTCAGTCGAGCCGAGAACGTCGGCGTAGTCGGAGCCCAGAATCACCATCGCCGGGTAGCGTTCGGCGACCGCGGCGTAGCGGGTAATGATCTGACCCATGGCCTCGTCGAGGTCGCGGTGCAAGGTGGCGTAGGTCACCCCGAAGGCGTCGTCGTAGTCCCCGTTGACCGCTGGCTGTGAGACCAAGGTCTTCAGGATGCCGTCGCGCCCGTCGGAGCGGATGATGGGGCGGAAAACCCCCACCGAACCCACCTCCCGGGCCAGGGCATCGATCACACCGAGGGCGACGGCGGACTTGCCGACCATGCCTTCGGGAGCCATGACATAGACGCTGGTCACCATGAAGCCCACCCTAGTGCGGGACGAAGGCTGGGCTTGGTTACCCTCCCCTTCGCCCCTCATACGCCGAACCTGCCGGCTCTGCGGTCGGGGCGGCAATCTCAGCACCGTCACCGATAGAGTGGCAGCCCACGGCGATGGGCATGAGCCCTGAGGAGGCGGGACATGGCGCGGGCGGACCTGCTCTTGGACCTTGTCGAGGCGGAGCGTCGCGGGGATCGTGACCGTTTCCGGGTACTGGTCGAGTCGGTCATCGCAGAGGAACGGGCCAATCAGCACCATCTCGTCGCTGATCGTCTCTCGGAGCTCATCACGACGACCGGCCAGAATCACATACGAGACGACCACGCGGCAGCGATCCGTGATCTCCTGCAGGAGATCGTCCCAAGTCGTCGTCTGAGCGAGATCGAGTTGGCCCCGGTACCGCGCCGGGTCGTATTGGAACTGGTGGAGGAACAGAAACGCGCCGACCTGCTTCGCAGCTACGGGATTGAGCCTCGTCACCGGTTGCTGCTGTCCGGGCCACCGGGAAACGGCAAGACCAGTGTCGCCGAGGCCATCGCGGCTGAACTCATGCTCCCGTTCTATGTCATCCGATACGAGGGTGTCGTGTCGAGTTTTCTCGGAGAAACCGCCGCTCGGCTGGACAATGCCTTCGACTTCGCCCGGACCCGCCGCTGCGTGTTGTTCTTCGATGAGCTCGACACCATCGCCAAGGAGCGGGCCGATGAACATGAGACTGGAGAGATCAAACGGGTCGTCTCAACCCTGCTGCTCCAAATCGACCGTCTCCCGGCCCATGTGATCTTTGTCGGCGCCACAAATCATCATGAGCTGCTGGACCGCGCCGCGTCGCGTCGGTTCCAGATCCAAGCCGAGCTGGATACACCAAGCCGGGCGCAGGCCACACGATTCTTGGAACGGCTTGCCGCTCGCCTGGGCGGCGACCTTGGATTCACCCCCCGAACATTAGCAGAGAAACTCGCCGGAGCGAGCTACGCAGAACTGGAGGAGTTCGCCCTGGATGTCCGCCGGCGGGCTATTCTGGAGATCCCAGAGAACAATCTGCGCCGGATAGTCAAGGAGCGACTTGAGAACAGGCACGGTCAGCAGAGGTGAGCGCAGCACAAAGACCTCTCCTGGCGTTCGGCCCACCCGTCATCGGGAATCGGCCTCGGCAGAATAGTCGAAATATGCCACGTCTTCACAGGCCAGGTTCTGTCCGCCAAGGAGAGCGGCTTTCCCCTCAGTTCCAAGAAATCAAGGCCGCCTTTGATGCCAAGCGTATGCGCCTCGCCGAGAAAACCCCTGATGAGGTAGACCCCGAATTGGTCGTCGTGTTCGACATAGCAGGCACTGTCAAGGATTTCCAGAACGCCATCGACAAGATCCCCGGATTTGAATTCCTTTCTCAGTCTCTGGGAGACGAGAGCGATCCTGATGATGACTTCCATATGGTCAAAGCTGACGTGGGTCGCACACAATAGAAAGTGCATCACTCGCTGTACCTGGTGATGTCGAACTCCAAAGCCATCGACGACCTCATCAATCTTTTTGAAAGCCGAGATGAAACCTCCACATTCAAGTATGGACTCGGCAAGTTCAAGGATGCATTCCAGCAGCTGACTGCGATCAGGAGATGGGGACCAGAGGACCGTATTCGCGAGACAGGCCTGCGTGAACGCTGGCAGGAAAAACTCGAGGTGGTCGGCAAGTCGCTCAGTAAAGTGAAGGTCGAGGTTGAGCTCTGGTATCGACGAGATCTAAAGAAGCGAGAGACGGCCGAATCATACGTTGAGCAGATCATCAATGAGAATGGTGGACAAGTAGTGAATCGTTCTCACATCGGGGACATCTCCTATCACGCTCTGCTCGCTGAACTGCCAATCCAGCAGGTTCACGCGGTACTCAGGGATGGAGCCTCAGCGATCCATCTCCTGACGACCGACGAGGTCATGTTCGTCAGCCCATTCGCCCCTATGACGGTGGCCCCAGCGTGCACGGATCCTGTTTCGGAGGTACAGTTGTCCGCAGGAGAACCAGTGGGGGGACTGCCTCGGATCGCGCTCCTGGATGGGCTGCCCTTCCAGGGACATGCTGCGCTGACTGGTCGACTCTTGATCGATGATCCTGACGGCATCGATAACAATTACCCGGTTCACTCTCGCAACCATGGCACCGCTATGGCCTCACTCATCATCCACGGTGATCTGTCATCGCCAGGCAAGCCATTGGATCGTCCGCTGTATGTGCGACCCATCATGCGACCTCATGAATATTTCTCAGATAAAGAGCTGGTCGACCCAGATCGTCTGTTCCCCGATTTGCTCCATCGCGCGATTCGTCGTATTCACGAGAGAGACAATGGCAGGTTGGCCACCGCCCCCAGCGTCCGAATAATCAATCTTTCGATCGGTGATTCGGTGCGAGCTCTCACGCGCCGGATGAGCCCTGTCGGTCGACTGCTCGATTGGCTGGCAAATACCTACAACCTCCTCTTCATCGTCAGCGCTGGGAACCACACCGATCCGATGACGATCCCAGCAGCCTCAGCAGCCGATGCACAGACAGCGAGAAGAGCAGCGAGTCGAGCCGCCCACGGGAATAGCCTGCTCCGGGGGATCCTACCGCCTGGCGATGCTTTCAACGCTCTGACCGTCGGCGCCACACATGATGACGGACTGGGCGATATCGAGATACCCGATACGGTATGGGACATCACCAGTCCAGGGACACCGGCGTACTACGGGGCAACCGGTCCGGGTGTTGCCCGATCGATCAAACCTGACCTTCACCACAGCGGAGGGCGGGCTCTCTACGTCCGACCCGTGGCTGACCCCGGCAAGGACACCGTAGATCTTCAGATCTCTCGTGCGGGTCAGACCGGCCCTGGCCTTCAGGTCGCAGCGCCCAGCGCGAACGGCGCGATGAATCGTACTGTTTTCATCTTCGGAACCAGCGCTGCCACAGCTCTGGTCACGCGTGAGGCAAGCCACATTTTCGACATACTCGAAGGAGGCGCTGCGAGCGCCGATGAATCACCCCTGCCAGATCCGCAGTATCATCCGCTTCTGGTACGGGCCCTCCTCGTTCACGCGAGCAGCTGGGGCGGATGGGAATCCCAGTTCCGGGAGGATCTCGAAATCCATGGTCAGGATGCTCGCCGCCGACTCTCTGCATTACTCGGATACGGGAAGCTTGATCTTACTCGACTGGGCGTGGCCGCCACGAATCGCGCTGTGCTTATCGCTGGCAACCATATCGGCGCAGACCAGCGCCACACGTATGAACTGCCGCTCCCACCATCGCTTCGATCACGAGCAGAATGGCACCGTTTCACCATCACCCTCGCCTACGCAGTCCCCACGGTGGGGCAGTTAGCGCGTTATCGCAGGGCCAAGGTCTACTTCGCAACGCCTGATACGAAACTGGCGGCCGGCGACCGGGTCGAGGCAGACTACAACGCCGTCAGACGCGGAAGTCTGCAGCACGAGATCGTCCAAGGTACACGCGCGATGACCTTCGGCGACGGCGGCACCTTCCCGATCCATGTCGAGTGCATGGACGACGCCCAGCATCTTCCCAAGAAGAACAGCATTCGCTACGCCCTCGTCGTGTCCGTCGAGACAGCAGAGGGGGTTTCGGTCACCATCCATGATGAGGTCCGGGCCGGGCTCCGTCAGCAGGCGCGCACGCGCGCCTCGGAGCGTGCGCGGAGCTGACAGGTTCCAGCACCGGCGTACGCGATTTCCTGTGCGAGATAGAGACCCAGTCATAGATGCTGAGGTTGTGGCGTCTACGACAGGTTGAGACGCCACCCTGGACCACAGGTGTCGAGCAGGTGCGAGATCCGGCCTGGCCGATACCTACCAGGTCCAGGCACAGACCAACCCCGGCGCGCACCAGCGACCCCGCCCTCACCGATGACACCTCGCGACTGACGTCAACCGTTCCGCACACGCAGTCAAGGCCAGACTCCCCGATTCCTGGGGCCAGGCCCACCTCGAGCGGCGATTTCCTACGTGAGAGGTTTATCATGTAGCGACCGTGAGGCGTCAGGATTAGTGAAAACTCCCTCTCCGAGGGGGAGAACATGACTCGGACAGTACGTTTCATCGCTGACATCAGGGACGCGCTCGCGGGCCCGGCAGCGCGCACGACCGTCGTTCCCGGCCTCATCGCCGCGACGATCGCCATCGTTGCTCCCATGACCACCACGCAACTGCCGGTGAGCGTTCAGGTGGCGGTAAACCGGTAAGGCTGTCCCGGACCACCCCAAGGATCTGGGCCAGGCCAGAGCTCCAGACGACCCCAAGCGTCTGGAACCCGGAAGGCGACCCCAAGCGCCAACCATCACCATCGCGGTGACCCGTCAGGCCGGCCGTGGCGACCCAAGCGCCACGGCCGGCCGTACCCTGCTGGGATAGATTCCCTACCGTGAGCATCCAGATTCGGCCGGTGTCCCCCGACGAGCACCTCGCCTTCATCCGAGAGCGAGGATCTGCCAGCTTCCTGCAAACCCCTGCCTGGGCACGAGTCAAGCCCGAATGGCGTTCGCAGAGCATCGGCTGGTACCGGGACTCGGAGCTGGCCGGGGTGGGACTGGTGTTGTACCGGTCGCTACCCAAGATCCGACGCTGCCTGGCGTACCTGCCAGAAGGCCCGGTGCTGGACTGGACCAACCCGGCCATCACCGACCACCTCGAGGCCCTGATCCGCTATGCCCGGGGCCAGGGGGCATTCGCAGTCCGAATCGGGCCGACCCCGGTCTGGCGGCGGTGGCGAGCTGCCACCATCAAGGCCGCGATCGCCGACGACCGCATCGTCCGGCTCTCGGACGTCGAACCGGACGGGCTAGACCCGGCGGTCACCCGGCTGCGGGGCCTGCTGCAACACACCGGATGGCGCCGGCCCCGTTTTGGCTCCGGTTTCGCCCCCGGCCAACCAGATTTCAACTTCTGGCTACCGCTGGCCGGCAAGACCGAGGCCGAGCTGCTGTCCGGGATGAACCAGCTCTGGCGACGTAACATCAAGAAAGCCGAGAAGGAAGGGGTCGCCGTCAGCCAGGGTGGGCGCGAGGACCTGCCGGCCTTCCACGAGTTATACCGAGAGACAGCCCAACGCGACCACTTCACCGGCCGCCCGTTGGCGTACTTCGAGACCATGTGGGACGCCTTGCGGGCCGAGGACCCAGACCGGATCCGGCTCTATCTGGCCCGCCACGGGCAGGACCTGGTGGCGGCCACCACCTGGGTTCGGGTCGGAACCCACGCCTGGTATTCGTACGGCGCCTCGTCGAGCGCCAAACGTGAGGTACGCGGCTCAAACGCGATCCAGTGGCGGATGATCCGCGACGCCGTCGCAGCCGGCGCCACCCTGTACGACCTGCGCGGGATCACCGAGGGGCTGGCCGCTGACGATCCCGAGCTGGGGCTGATCCAATTCAAAGTCGGCACCGGCGGCGAGGCGGTGCAATACCTGGGCGAATGGGACTACCCGATCAACCTTCCCCTATACACGGCTTTCCTGGCCTACCTGAACCGCGACTCGTACGCCAGCGCGGTTCGCCGCGGCCTGGACCGGCTACGCGAGGTGGTCCCCGAACTGCGTCACGGGGTGCGGCGATGACGGTACGGCTACGGGTCGCGGCCGCGGACTGGCGGGCCCATTTGCGTCGGGTCGCGGCCGAGCGCCCGGGCCTGGTGCCAGTCGCCAAAGGCAACGGGTACGGCTTCGGGTTGGACCGGTTAGCCGCCGAAAGTCAGGCCCTGGGGGCGGACACGCTCGCGGTCGGGACCGGGCCGGAGGTGGCCGCGGTGGCAGCCTTCACCGGGCAGGTGGTGGTGCTCCAGCCGTGGCGGGCCTTCGAGCCGGGCGCCGAACGGCTGCTCGGCGACCCGCGCCTGGTGCACACCGTGTCACGGGTCGAGGATCTGCGTCACCTGGTACGGTCCGGGCGCCGGCCCCGGGTACTGCTGGAAATAATGACCTCGATGCGGCGGCACGGGATCGCGGTATCGGAGCTGGGCGAGGTCCGCGCGTTGCTAGCCGGTGACAACGTCGAGCTGGTGGGGTGGACCATCCACCTGCCGATGCCGGCCGCGACCGGCGGCAACCTCGAGCAGGCGCAGCGCCTGGCCAAGGCCGGCCTGGCGGTACGGCAGGTGCCGGTCTGGTTCTCCCACGTGACCGGCCCGGAATACGCGCAGCTGCGGGCAACGGTCCCGGCCGGGTCCCGGCTGCGGATCGGAACCGCCTTGTGGCTGGGCGGTTCAGCTCTGCTGCAGGCAACGGCCACGGTCTTGGATCGGCATCCGGTACGCCGCGGGGAGAAGATCGGCTACTGGCAGCGCACCGTACCGATGGACGGGCATGTGGTGATCGTATCCGGTGGTACGGCGCACGGCATCGCGCTGGAGGCGCCGACCGCGGCCGCTACCGCCCGGCAGCGGATGATCTCGGCGGTCACCGGCTCGATGGAGGCGGTCGGCCTGGCCCGGTCACCATTCACCATTGACGGCCGGAAACGCTGGTTCATCGAACCCCCGCATATGCAGTCGTCCATGGTCTTCCTGCCGGGCAACCACCAGCCGCCCGAGGTAGGCGAGGAGATCCCGGTCGAACTGCGGATGACCACCGCCCACGTCGATGAGGTGATCCTCACCGGCGCCTGATCGCCGTGGTGGATCGCCCGAGCCTTCGCACGGGCTGGCCGCGTCGCTGAGTCCCCCGCCTTCCTCCTCATACCGAGAAGGCTCCTCTACTCGTGGGCAGGCTGGTCGTTTCTCGGTGCTCGTCGTCCAGGCCAGGTGCTCCGCGGCCGGGCTGTGGATGGTCAAGCCCTGATCTGGTCTGCGAGGCCCGTCACATCGAACAAGTTATCCACAACTTTCACAGAAGGCCTTGCGGGCAGCGCCGTACAGTGCCAGGCTGGCTGTCAGTTCCAGTCACCCCTGAGGAGGAACAGATGCGCAGATACCGCCTGGTCATGGCGGCCGTGGTGGTGTTGACCGCGGGGTGTTCGAGTGGTCCGGAGCCGACCCCGCAGCTGATGTGTACCCCGGGTCCGGTGGAGCTGGGGCAGACCGCTCCGCCGCCGCATGAGTGTGACCGGGAGGCCTGGGAGAAGGATCAGGAGCGGCTGAAGCTAGAGAAGCAGGCGGTGGTGATTCATTCGAATTTCGATCGGGATTATCAGCGGTTGGTGTGGGCTGGTGGTTCAGAGACTCTGACTCCGGAGCTGGAGGGCTATCTCGCCGAACCAATGAAGGGAAGTATTCAGCGTCTTCTTGCGAGGCAAAAGCAGGACGGGGTTATCGTTTCGGGTCCAAGGCCGAGGCTGACGGAGAAGGTGATCCCGAATCCCCATATCGATGGGTCAGAGGTGGCGCTGAAAACCTGCACGGATTCCCGTGGGTCCATGGCGCATGCCCCGGAAGGGAATTACCCTGGCCGGGTTTATGTAGCAGTTCGGCTGTTGAAGCATTATCCAGATGGTTCGCTTCGACTGTTCCACACAAATGGAGAGGTGGAGGATTCATGTCCGTTCTGAAGAAGTGTCTGCTGCTGGTGGTAGCAGCGGGTATGGTGTTCGTGATCCTGGTCCCTGGGGCGCCATCCGGGCAGGCCTACCCCGGGCGCCGCGCCGGCCCCCGCTAATCGCTTTGCGCATGAGATCAGAAACAAGAACATCCTGAAAGGAGTGATGAGATGAACAGAACCTGGCTTATCACTATCACCGCTCTGGCGGTGTTGGTGGCGGGGTGTTCGAGTGGTCCGGAGCCGACCCCGCAGCTGATGTGCACCCCGGGTCCGGTGGAGCTGGGACAGACCGCTCCGCCGCCGCATGAGTGTGACCGGGAGGCCTGGGAGAAGGATCAGGAGCGGCTGAAGCTGGAGAAGCAGGCTGTGGTGATTCATTCGAGTTTCGATCGGGATTATCAGCGGTTGGTGTGGGCTGGTGGTTCAGAGACTTTGACCCCGGAGCTGGAGGGCTATCTCGCTGAACCGATGAGGGGAAGTATTCAGCGTCTTCTTGCGAAGCAGAAGCAGGATGGGCGGTTTGTGGAGGGTCCGAGGCCGAAGCTGACGGAGAAGGTAATCCCGAATCCCCATATCGATGGGTCAGAGGTAGCTCTGCTGACTTGTACGGATTCCCGGGGAGCTGCGATGTTCTGGCCGAATGGGGAGCATGCCGGTAATGGCCGGGTTAATGTAGCAACTCGGCTGTTGAAGCATTATCCAGATGGTTCGCTTCGACTGTTTCACACAAATGGAGAAGAGGAGGATTCATGTCCGTTCTGAAGAAGTGTCTGCTGTTGGTGGTAGCAGCGGGTATGGTGTTCGTGATCCTGGTCCCTGGATCGCCGCCTGGTCAGGCTACTCCAGGAGCGGCACCGGTCCCAGCCGCCAATCCCAGCGACAAAAACAACAAGGATAATGATTCTTTCGGCCAGGCTAAGGATAAGGATGGGTCGGTGACGGTGAAGGGTCGTCGTCAGTCGACGACGAAGCCGGCTGCTCCGACAAAGCCGGAAAGCTCGTCTTCTGAACCACAAGAGCCATCACCTGAACAGAAGAAGATCAACG
>CALIWR010000026.1 GCA_938046585.1 uncultured Propionibacteriaceae bacterium
AGCCCACCAGCCCGGTCTGAATCGATGGTTCGGCCCGCTCCTGTGCGGGGGCATGACCAGTTCTGCTGAGTCCCCCGTCTTCCTCACTTCCGAGAAGGCACGTGGGGTGGTGGCCGGGCCGGGTGTTTCTTGTCGCTCGTCGTGCAGAACGGGGTATCGCCGAGAACGCACCATGCAGCACACCAGCGGACTGAACCACCACCACAGCCCACCAGCCCAGCCCCAAACGATGGTTCGGCCCGCTCCTGTGCGGGGGCATGACCAGTTCTGCTGAGTCCCCCGTCTTCCTCACTTCCGAGAAGGCACGTGGGGTCGTGGCCGGGCCGGGCATTTCTCGTCACTCGTCGTGCAGAACGGGGTGCCGCCGAGAACGCACCGTGCAGCACACCAGCGGACTGAACCACCACCACAGCCCACCAGCCCGGTCTGAATCGATGGTTCGGCCCGCTCCTGTGCGGGGGCATGACCAGTTCTGCTGAGTCCCCCGTCTTCCTCACTTCCGAGAAGGCACGTGGGGTGGTGGCCGGGCCGGGTGTTTCTTGTCGCTCGTCGTGCAGAACGGGGTATCGCCGAGAACGCACCATGCAGCACACCAGCGGACTGAACCACCACCACAGCCCACCAGCCCAGCCCCAAACGATGGTTCGGCCCGCTCCTGTGCGGGGGCAGGCCGCCCGCACGGCGACTCGAGATCGAGGCCGCCTTTCGGCCCGCTCCTGTGCGAACGCAAGGCCAGTTCCGCTGATGCCCTCATTGTCCTCCTCACTTCCGAGAAGGACCGTGGGATGGTGGCCGGGCTGGGTGCTTCTCGTCGCTCGTCGTGCAGTTCGGGGTGCTCCACGGCCGGATTCGATGGCCCTCTCCTGCGGGAGGGCGGGGCCTGTGGCCGACGCCGCCCAGTACTGCGGGCGCTGACCACCTCGCATCCGCGAGGGCGGGGCCTGTGGTGTTCTTGTCGTCGGCTGGTGCCATGATCACGGCTGTGCCGTACGCCAGCCACGGCACGGGTCCCGACCAGGAGGTGGTTCATGAGCGACCCCGACATCCGCTGCTCGCTGATCGGGCTGGGGGTGATGGGCCAGCCGATGGCGGGGCATCTGCTGCGCAGCCTGGGCCGGCTGACGGTCAACAGCCGGCGCCGGATCTCGGCTGCGGAGCTGGAATCCGCGGGGGCAACCTGGGCGGCTACCCCACGTGAGGCGGCCGCCGCGGCTACCGAGATCGTGGTGGTGGTGCCCACGATCGCGGACATCCGGGACCTGCTCGACGGCGTCGACGGGCTGCTCGCCGGGCTGCGGGAGCCGTCACGGCTGATCGTCTGCTCTACCACCTCCTCGCAGGAGGTCCGCGACTTGCAGGCCGACCTGGACGTCCGGGCCCCGGGTCTGGTGTCAGTGGTCGACGCCCCGGTCTCCGGCGGCGAGGAGGGCGCCCGGGCCGGCAGCTTGTCGATCATGGTCGGCGGCGAGCCGGGGCCGGCGGCCCGTACGGTGTCGCTGCTGAGCGCCTGTGGCCGGGCCGTTCATCTGGGTCCGTTGGGTGCCGGGCAGGTCGCCAAGGCCTGCAACCAGCTGATCGTCGCCGCCACGGTCACCGCCTGCGCCGAGGCGGCGGTGATCGCCGAACGGGCCGGGCTGGACATCGGCGCTCTGTTCGACCTGCTTGGCGGCGGGTATGCCGGTTCCCGGATCATGCAGGTCAAAGGGCCGCGGTTCGCCGCCCACGATCATTCCCCGTCCGGGCCGGCGAGATTCCTGGTCAAGGACCTACGCGCGGTGGCCGAGGAAGCCGAGCGGGGCGGGGTCCAGACGTACCTGACCGAGCCGCTGCGTACGATCTTCGCCCAGCTCACCGAGGAGGGGCTGGGTGATCTGGACACGGCCGTGGTGCAACGTTTCGTCGAGCAACACTCGACCCGCTGACCCGCCCCCGGGTCAGGCCCGCGGTTTGGGCTGGGGTTGGATCGTTCCGCCGCGGATCAAAGTGCCGGAGGTCCGCGAGCCGAACCGCTCCATCGCTAGCCGGCCGACCAGCTGCTGGTGGGTGATCGCCCGCTCGGCCCGTCCGGTGGACAGGAAGCTGATCACCCAGCGCAGCAGGGTCGAGATCTGCTGTTTGAAGCCGGCGATGTAGAGCAAGTGCAGCAGCAGCCAGGCCAGCCAGGCGACAAAGCCGGTGAGTTCAATCCGGCCGATCTTGGCGACCGCTTGGAAACGGGAGACGGTGGCCATCGACCCTTTGTCGACGTACTGGAAGGGTTTGTCTGGTAGGGGTCGGCGGGCCGCGGCGGCGGCGATCCGGCGGGCCGCGTACCGGCCAGATTGGATCGCCCCCTGAGCCACCCCGGGCACCCCGGGCACCGACATCAGGTCACCCACGACGTAGATCTCCGGGTGCCCCGGGACGGTCAGGTCGGGTTGTACCAGCACTCGCCCGGCCCGGTCCAGCTCGACCCCGGTCTGCTCGGCCAGCAGTTTCGCCAGGGGCCCAGCCTGGACCCCAGCCGCCCAGACCTTGGTCGCCGCCTCGATCCGTTCCGGTTTCTCATCGGCGCCGAGCAGGTTAACCCCACCGGCGTCGACCTCGGTCACGGTGGCCTGGCGGATCTCGACCCCGAGACCCTCCAGCACCCGTCCGGCTCGCCGGCCGAGCCGCTCCCCGAACGACGGCAGCACCCAGGGGGCCTGGTCGACCAGCACCACCCGGGCCTGGTTCGGGTCAATCGTGCGGTAGTCCCGCCGTAGGGTGGTGGCGGCCAGTTCTCGGATCTGGCCGGCCATCTCGACCCCGGTCGGCCCGGCGCCGACCACGACGAAGGTGAGCAGCTGACGGCGCCGCTGCGGGTCCGGCTCGGTCTCCGCAGATTCAAAGGCCCCCAGGATCCGCGACCGCAGTTCCAGCGCGTCATCGATGGTCTTCATCCCGGGGGCGAAGGTGGCGAAGTTGTCGTGGCCGAAATACGACTGGCCGACCCCGGTGGCGATAATCAGGTAGTCGTACTCGCTGTGGTGTTCCTCGTCGGTGTAGCGCCAATGGACCACCCGGGCCTCGGTGTCGATGTCGTAGACCAGGCCCTGCAGCACCGTGACATTGCGTTGGAAGCGCAGCACCTCGCGGGTGGCCGGGGCGATGTCGCCGCTGGAGAGGATCCCGGTCGCCACCTGGTACAGCAGCGGCTGGAAGAGATGGCAGTTGGTCCGGTCCAGCAGCGTGATCGCGAGATCCGGCTCACCGCGTAACGCCTTGACCGCAAACAGTCCGGCGAACCCCGATCCGATGACAACGACCCGTACGGGCAATTTCCCTCCTCTGTTGCTGCGTAATTCATTGAACCACGCTCCAGGCGGTGCCTGCTACCGTGCAGACGACCGCGGAGCAACCCTGGACGACGCCCCCGAGGAGGGCAATGACCCTTTCGAGCCTTACTCACATCGAATTCCTGCTCGACCGTTCCGGGTCGATGCAGTCGATCAGGTCCGACATCGAAGGCGGCTTCGACGCCTTCATCGAGCAGCAGCGCCGCCAACCAGGCGAGTGCACAGTCTCACTGGCACAGTTCGATAACCGCTACGACGTGATCTACACCGCCCGGCCGCTGGCCGAGGTGCCGGCGCTGACGCTGACGCCGCGCGGCAGTACCGCGATGCTGGACGCGATCGGCCGTTCGGTGACCGAGCTCGGGGCCCGGCTGGCGGCGCTGCCGCAGCCACAGCGGCCGGGCACGGTGATCGTGGTGATCATGACCGACGGCCTGGAGAACGCCTCCCAGGAATGGACCTATGACGGGGTACGCAGCCTGATCACCCAGCAGGAGCAGGTGTACTCCTGGGCTTTTCTCTACCTAGGCGCCGATCAGGACGCGATCGCGGTGGGTGCTCGGATGGGGATCGGCGCCGGCCAGTCCCTGACGTACGGGCGGGGCAAGTCACGCGCCGCGTACGCGTCGATGGCGGACAGCGTCTCTCGGTATCGGGCGATGCCGGACGCGTCGATGGCGCAGCGTCAAGCCGCGGCGGCCTTCACCGACGAGCAACGCGACCAGGCCCGCTGAGCGGGCGTAATCCCGCGGTCCGGGCCGGGCGAGGCTTATCGGTTGCGGCGTCGGATCCGTAGACGCTCCAGTTCTCGGCGTTCGGCGGAGGTGAGGCTGTCGAGCCCGCAGCTGCTGATCTTGGCTAGGAGATCGTCGAGGCGCTGGTCGTCGGCGGCGCGGTGACGGGCCTGCCGGGCCTGTACGACGTCTGCGCGTACCGCCGACAGGCGGCGCCGGCGCCAGAGCGGCAGCCAGCGGTAGCCGCTGAGCAGGCCAAGCTGGCGGGCCCACAGCGCCACCAGCCCGGTCCCGAGCAGCAGCACCAGCAGGCTCCCCCAGGCCCGGTAGGCGAGCAGTTGGGCTGCGCTGACGCCGAGTAGCGCCGCACCCAGCACCCAAGCCGGGATCTGGAAGAACATCGGCCGGCGGGGGTTCTCAGCGATCCAGAGCAAGAAGACTTGGAAGGCGATTGTGCCCATCCCGGCCAGCGTGGTCACCACCCCGGCCAAGCCGACCAAGACGGTCAGCACAGTCGAGATCACCGCGATCCCGAGCAGCAGTTTCGCCATCGCCTGCCGTCCGAGTGTCGACTCCAGCTCGTGGCCGATCATCCAGAAAAAGAACAGGTTGAGGATCGCGAACAGGTCGATCCCGTTGGCCAGTGGCCAGGTGGTCAGGGTCCAGATCCGGCTGCCGCCGGGCGACACCAGCGCTAGTGACTGGACCAGGCCGGGCGCGATCACCCACACCACTATCGACACCGCCGTGCCCAGGACGGCCGCGGCCGTGGTCGTGAGATTCATCCATCCGATCCGGACCCATCCGTCCGGTGCGTCACCACTCCACCCGATCACCCTGCCAGGGTGCCAGACACCCCCAGCGAGAGCCACCCGCATCTGTGGCCCGGGAAGGCCATGGGTCCGTGCCGTGGTGGGGATGATCGGCTGGGATCACCCCGGCGGTTCGGTCCGTGGCGATGCCGCCGGTCGACGCCCCGAGCCGGCCCTGGTGACCCCCGGGACAGGGCTCTTGAGCGGCGGGGGTGGGTGAGGGGGGCGTTGCTGACTGGGCAGCCTGGCTCACGTCGGAGTTTGAACGATCCAATAGCCCTCCCGACGACACAAACAGGCCTCTGGCTAGGGGAAACACCCGATCCCACACCAACCAAAAGACGTCAAAAAAAGACCCGAGATTCTCGCCTGAAGGGGTTGCGCGGCGTCTGCGGTGGTGGCAGGCTGGCCTTGTTTCCAGCGCCCCCTTCAAGGAGGAAACGATGCGTAGGACCTCCACCGTCATGGTGGTCGCGTCATCTGAGATGAGCTGCCTGGCGCCACGCGGTAGCCCGAGGGCTGACTACCGGCGCAGCCCAGACAGCCGGCTGTGACCGGAGAACGGGTCTGCGCTCTAGCCACCCGGCCCCCTAGCCGGCCGATGCAGACCTACAAACCTAGCTAGCCACATAGACAGCAAAGCCGAACCCCACATCCTCACGGAGGGCGAGATGATCAGAACCTGGCTCATCACCATCACCGCTCTAGCGTTGGCGGTGGCGGGGTGTTCGTGGTCGCGGAGTAGGCCGAGGCCGAGTTTGCCG
>CALIWR010000027.1 GCA_938046585.1 uncultured Propionibacteriaceae bacterium
GTAAGGTTCTTCGCGTTGCATCGAATTAATCCGCATGCTCCGCCGCTTGTGCGGGGCCCCGTCAATTCCTTTGAGTTTTAGCCTTGCGGCCGTACTCCCCAGGCGGGGTACTTAATGCGTTAGCTACGGCACGGAGAACGTGGAATGTCCCCCACACCTAGTACCCACCGTTTACGGCGTGGACTACCAGGGTATCTAAGCCTGTTCGCTCCCCACGCTTTCGCTTCTCAGCGTCAGGAAAGGTCCAGAGAACCGCCTTCGCCACCGGTGTTCTTCCTGATATCTGCGCATTCCACCGCTCCACCAAGAATTCCGTTCTCCCCTACCTTCCTCTAGTCTGCCCGTATCGAAAGCAGGCTCAGGGTTGAGCCCTGAGTTTTCACTTTCGACGCAACAGACCGCCTACAAGCTCTTTACGCCCAATAATTCCGGACAACGCTCGCACCCTACGTATCACCGCGGCTGCTGGCACGTAGTTGGCCGGTGCTTCTTCCCCCACTACCGTCATTTTCACTTCGTCATGGGTGAAAGCGGTTTACAACCCGAAGGCCGTCGTCCCGCACGCGGCGTTGCTGCGTCAGGCTTTCGCCCATTGCGCAATATTCCCCACTGCTGCCTCCCGTAGGAGTCTGGGCCGTATCTCAGTCCCAGTGTGGCCGGTCGCCCTCTCAGGCCGGCTACCCGTCGACGCCTTGGTGAGCCGTTACCTCACCAACAAGCTGATAGGCCGCGAGCTCATCCCTGACCGCCGGAACTTTCCACCCCGTCGGATGCCCGCCGAGGTCGTATCCGGTATTAGCAGTTGTTTCCAACTGTTATCCCAGAGTCAAGGGTAGATTGCTCACGTGTTACTCACCCGTTCGCCACTCGTGTACTCCCGAAGGAGCCTTACCGTTCGACTTGCATGTGTTAAGCACGCCGCCAGCGTTCGTCCTGAGCCAGGATCAAACTCTCCGTTGAAGAATATCGGTTCGAGCTATGCTCGGTTACCGTCTCAACAAAGGGCTGATGCCTGACAAAAGACCCGTTGCTGGATCTTTAATCAATCATCAAAGGAACCGTCGGCCTACTCCGAGAAGCAAGCCGGACGGGGCACTCGAAAGTGCATTGTTTGGCATTGACTTTAAGCACGCTGTTGAGTTCTCAAGTTTCGGGTGCGTCCTGCGCTTCGACCTTCCGGCCTCAGCTTGGGGCAACTCGTCTTACTTTAGTGAGGTCTTCGGCCGATGTCAACTCGGGCCCTCTGACCTCCTTCTGCCCACGCTGAACCCCGGCCGAGCCTGGCAACCCAGGAGCCCGACTGAGATCATCGAGTGAGAAGAAGTCCCCCCCCAGTCGGCCGCCGCGGTCCCCTCCGCTTCGTAAGCTTCAGGCCTCCGCTTCGTCCGTTGCACCGGCGAGGCTTGGTAGAGATTACGCGCCCGAACGGGGAACGTCAAATCGGCTCTGCATCCCGGGCGTGTCGCGGGCATCACCCCTTGTCGGAACCGATCCGCAAGATCCCGACAGTGCGCTTGCCGCGACGCAGGACGACATGATCTCCCGCCAGCAGATCGCCGGCTCCTAGCTCGTAGCCAGGGTCGCTAACCCGTACGTTGTTCAGGTAGGCCCCTCCCTCGGCGACCGCCCGACGACCGGCGGACAGACTGGGCACGACCCCGGCGCTGTGCAAAGCCTGCGGGATCGTCAGGCCGTTCAGGCTGGGGATCGTGGCGACGCCGACCTCTCTGGCGGCAGCCCTCAGCACGTCTGCTGGCAGTGAACCGAGATCTCCCTGGCCGAACAGGGCAGCGGCTGCGCTGACAGCAGCCTTCCGATCAGCCACCGAATGCACCAAGTCCGTGACGTCGTCAGCCAGTGCTCGCTGCGCGGCACGCAGATGCGCTGCCTCACGGGTCTGCCGCTCCAGGTCCTCGATCTCCTCGCGGCTGCGGGGGCTGAAAACCCGCAGATAAGTCCCCACCATGCTGTCCTCAGCGGACAGGAAGAACTGGTGGAAGGCGTAAGGCGAGGTCATCTCAGGATCCAGCCAGATCGTCCCGCTCTCGGTCTTGCCGAATTTGGTCCCATCGGCCTTGGTCAGCAACGGTGTCGCCAGGGCGTGTACCCGGGCGCCGTCGCAGCGTCGGATTAGTTCCACCCCCGCCGTCAGGTTTCCCCACTGGTCAGAGCCACCGGTCTGCAAGGTGACCTGATGGCGACGAAACAGTTCGCGGTAGTCGAGCGCCTGCAGCAGGACGTACGAGAACTCCGTGTACGAGATGCCCGACTCCAATCGGTTGCGGACCACGTCTCGGGCCAGCATCCGATTCACCGAGAAGTGTTTGCCGACATCGCGCAGGAAATCCAACGTTCCCAGCGTCGCGGTCCAGTCGTAGTTGTTGACGATGGTCGCCGCATTGGGGCCGGTGAAGGAGACGAATCGACTGACCTGGGCCCGGATCCGCTCCACCCAGCCCGCCACCAGTTCCGCCGGATTCAGCGACCGTTCCGAAGTCTGTTTCGGGTCGCCAATCAGCCCGGTCGAGCCTCCGACGAGCAGGTACGGGCGGTGCCCGGCGGCCTGGAACAGCCGGGCCACCATCAGCTGGACCAGGTTCCCGAAGTGGATCGACGCCGCGGTGGGATCGAAGCCCACATAGAACGACACCGGCCCGGCGTCAAGATGCCTGGCCAGCTCGGCCCGATCGGTCGACTCGGCCAGCAGACCCCGCCACGTCAGCTCGTCCAGAAGGTCATTCACCCGCGTCACTCTACCGAGCGACCTGCGGGCGGCGGCGATGTCTCGACGGCGCCGCTTACGCTGCGACGGTTGTCGCAGGATCAGACCAGGCCGGCCGCCAGGCGTACCTGCGTCAGCTGCTCACGTACTCGTGGCTCGGCGGTGCCACCGCGACCGTCACGGGCGGCGATCGAACCGGCCACGGTCAGAACCTGGCTCACCTCGGCGTGCAGCGCCGGGTCGATCTCAGCCAGGTGGTCGCCCGTCAGCTGAGACAGTTCCAGCCCGTGTCGCTCGCAGTACCGCACCGCGGCGCCGGCGATGTGATGGGCTTGCGCGAACGGGACCCGTTGCCGCACCAGCCAGTCGGCGACATCGGTGGCCAGCGAGAAACCCTGCGGAGCCAGCTGCTCGAGCCGGTCCGGGTGGAACTGCAGGGTCGACACCATGCCCGCCACCGCCGGCAACAGCACCCGAAGTTGGTCTAGGGAGTCGAACAACGGCTCCTTATCCTCCTGCAGGTCACGGTTGTACGCGAGCGGAAGCCCTTTGAAGGTGGCCAGCAGCCCGGACAGGTTCCCGATGAGACGACCGGCCTTGCCTCGAGCCAGCTCGGCGACGTCGGGGTTCTTCTTCTGCGGCATGATGCTGGACCCAGTCGACCAGGCATCGTCTAAAGTGACGAAGCCGAATTCGTGGGTACACCAGATGATCACATCCTCTGCCAGCCGGGAGACATCGACCGCGATCTGGGCGCAGACATAGCTGGCCTCAGTCACCAGGTCCCGGGCCGCAGTCCCATCGATCGAATTGGGCACCGAATCGGAGAAGCCCAGCTCAGCCGCTACCAGCTGCGGATCCAGGCCGAGCGAAGTACCGGCCAGCGCCGCCGAACCGTACGGCGACAGGCTCAACCGTCCTTGCAGATCGCCGATCCGGTCCAGGTCCCGGACCAGCGGCCAGGCGTGCGCCAGCAGCGCATGGGAGAGCAGGATCGGCTGCGCATGCTGGAGGTGGGTCCGGCCCGGCATCGCCACACCAAGGTGAGTCTCGGCCTGGGCGACCACGGCTGCTACCACCGAGCGGACATCGGCTGCGAGGACCTCCACCGCGTCACGCAGGTACATCCGGATCAGGGTCGCGATTTGGTCGTTGCGGGAGCGCCCGGCCCGGAGCCGGCCGGCAAGATCCGGCCCGAGCTGTTCGGTCAGCCCTCGTTCCAGCGCCCCGTGCACGTCCTCGTCGGTCGGCAGTGGGACGAACCGTCCCGACCGTACCTGATCTGCAAGGTCGTCGATCCCCGCCAGTAGCCCAGCCTGTTCCGTCTCGGTCAACAGCCCTGCCGCGAATAAGGCCTTGACGTGGGCGGCGGAGCCAGCCAGGTCATACGGCGCCAGCCGCCAATCAAAGGCGGTGGACTGCGACAGAGCGAACATCGCCTCCGCCGGGCCGCCAACGAAGCGGCCTCCCCAGAGCATCCCGTGGGTCACGACTCTCCTTCTGTTCCCAGACCGAGCAGGCGCTCGGCCACAGCCATCCCGGTCGCCGGTTCCCGGGTCACCAACAGCACCGTGTCATCCCCGGCCACACAGCCCAGGATCTCCGACCAGCCCACCCGGTCCAACGCCGAGGCGAGGTACTGGGCGGCCCCAGCCGGAGTCCGCACCACCACCAGATTGCCGGACGCCTCGGCCCGCAGCAGCAGCTCCTGGCAGAGCCGGCCCAGCCGGGACTGCGTCTCGGGGTGGCCGAAGGCCTGGTCGTCGGGGATCGCGTACGCTACAACCCCCTCAGCCCGACGCACCCGGACCGCACGAAGCTCGACCAGATCCCGCGACACAGTGGGCTGGGTCACATCCCAACCATCATCAGCCAGCAACCGACGCAATTCGCTTTGCGACGACACCAGATGCTGGTCCAGCAGCTCAGCGATCCGGGCCTGTCGACGAGCCTTGGGGACCTCGGCACGGTTCACCGGCGAGCCGCCTGCACCAGGCCCGGCCAGGCCCGTACGAAGGGTTCCAGATCGGCCGGAGTAATGATCAGCGGCGGAGCGATCCGGATCCGGTTGAGCCGGGGGGCGTTGAGCACGAACCCCGCCTCCAGCGCCACCGCCACCAGGGCCGGGCCGATCGGCTCGCTGAGCTCAACCCCGCGCAGCAGTCCCCGCCCATGCACCGCCGCCACCGCAGGCAGCCCGGTCAGGGCTTGGGCCAACCAATCTCCGGTGCGGACGATCTGAGGCAGCAGCGGCTCCAGCAAGTCCAAGACAGTCAGCGCAGCCCGCGCAGCCAACGGATTGCCACCGAAGGTCGTGCCGTGCATCCCGGGCTGGAACAGCTCGCCCGCGGTCCCAGTCGCCAGGCAGGCCCCGATCGGGAAGCCATTACCCAGCCCTTTGGCTAAGGTGACCAGATCCGGCACCAATTGCTCGCGGCTATGGTCGAACCAGGCACCGGTCCGCCCGACCCCGGTCTGCACCTCGTCCAGCCACAACAACGCCCCGACGTCAGTGGTGATCTGACGGGCGGCGGCCAGGTAGCCCGCGGGCGGGACCACTACCCCGGCCTCGCCCTGGATCGGTTCCAGTACCACCGCCGCGACCGACTCATCGACCGCGGCCGCCAAGGCCGTGGCGTCCCCGTACGGGACGAAGGTGACCTCCCCGGCCAGCGGGGCGAAGGGCTCTCGGTAAGCAGGCTTGTGGGTGACCGTGAGCGCACCCATGGTTCGGCCGTGAAAGCCGTCTTCGGCGGCAACGATCCGGCTCCGCCCGGTTCGGCGAGTCAGCTTGAAGGCGGCCTCGTTGGCCTCGGTGCCGGAATTACATAAGAAGACCCGCGTCTGATGCCCCAGCAGACCAGCCAGCCGGCTACCGAGGGCGATTTGCTGGGCGGAAGTAAACAGGTTAGAGACGTGGCTCACCGTGGCCGCCTGCTCGCTGATGGCAGCCACGAAATGCGGGTGGGCATGGCCCAACGCATTAGTGGCGATCCCGCCCAACAAGTCCAGGTACCGCCTGCCGTCCCGGTCGGTAAGCCAGACTCCCTCACCGCGGACGAATTCCCGGGGCGGGGTGCCGAAGGTGTTCATCAGCGCCGCGGCGTACTGATCCTGCCAGCTCATGGCTGGGTTTCCTGGTCGGCCACCACGGTGGTTCCCGAACCGCCCTGGGTCAGGTCCGCGAGCACGGCGTGCGGGACTCGACCGTCGATCACCGTGGCCTGGCCGACCCCGCCGCGGACCGCGGCCAGGCAGGCTTCCATCTTGGGTCGCATGCCCGACTCCAACGTGGGCAGCAGCTGCTCCACCTCACCAGCCGTGATCTGCTCCACCACTTCGGTCGAGGCTGGCCAGTCGCGGTACAGCCCGGCCACATCGGTCAGCATCACCAGCCGGGAGGCCCCTAGCGCGATCGCGAGCGCTGCCGCTGCGGTGTCCGCGTTGACGTTGTGGACGACTCCCTGCCGGTCTGGGGCGACACTCGCCATGACCGGCACCCGGCCGGCAGCCAGCAACTCGCGCACCAGGCCGGGACGGACCTCGGTCACCTCACCCACCAGGCCCAGGTCGACCTGCTCGCCGTCGAGCAGTAGCCCCCTCCGGGTCGCTACGAAGGTTCCCGCGTCCTCCCCGGACAGGCCCACCGCAACTGGGGCATGAGCGTTGATCCGGCCGACGAGGTCCCGGCCGACCTGACCGACCAGAACCATCCGGACCACCTGCATCGCCTCGGGGGTGGTGACCCGCAGCCCGCCCCGGAATTCCGAGGCGATCTGGAGCCGAGACAGCATCGACGAGATCTGCGGCCCCCCACCATGGACCACGACCACAGCCACACCGGCCGCCCTCAGCTGCGCGATGTCGGCGGCGAAGGCCCCGATCAGATCCTCGGCGACCATGGCATGGCCGCCGTACTTGATCACAACAACACCGTGCTGATCCATGGTCATGGGGCGACTCCGGCGCTGGTCAGGCCCATGGTCTCGGGTAGCCCCAGGGCGAGATTGAGGCATTGGACGGCGGCCCCGGCGGTGCCTTTGGTGAGGTTGTCGATCGCGCTTACCGCTACCAGGCGGCCGGCGCGGGTGTCAACGGCGGTCTGGATCTGGACCGCGTTGCCGCCGATGACGGCCTGGGTCTGGGGCCAGCTGCCCTCGGGCAGGTAAAACAGGAAGGGCTCATCGTCAGTGAAGGCCTGATACGCGGCGCGCACCTGTTCGTCGCTGACCTGGTCGTGCACCGGCGCGGTACAGGTGGCGAGGATGCCGCGCGGCATCGGCGCCAGTATCGGGGTGAAACTGACCCGTGGCTCGATCGCGCCGCAAGCGGCGAGGTTCTGCGCCATCTCGGGTACGTGACGGTGCCGTCCGCCGACTCCGTACGCCGAGACCGAGCCCATCACTTCCGAGCCCAGCAGGGGGGTCTTGGCGGCCTTGCCCGCACCCGAGGTGCCAGAGGCAGCGACCACCACCACATCGCTGGCATCGACCAGCCCGGCGGCCACGGCCGGCGCCAGCGCCAGGGTCACCGCGGTCGGATAACAGCCGGGCACCGCCACCCGTCGGGTGGTGCGGAGCCGGTCTCGCTGACCGGGAAGCTCAGGCAGCCCGTACGGCCAGGTGCCGGCGTGGGGGGTGGCGTAGAACTCCTCCCACTGCTCGGCGCTGGCGAGCCGGAAGTCGGCTCCGGCGTCGATGACGAGAACCTCGTCGGGCAATTGGTGTGCGATCGCGGCAGAGGCGCCGTGCGGTAGCGCCAGGATGACGACATCGTGGCCGGCCAGGTTAGCGATCGTGGTGTCGCCGATCACCCGGTCAGCCAGCGCCGGCAGGTGCGGCAGGTGCTCTCCCAGACGGCTCCCAGCGCTGGCCTTGGCCGTCAGAGCCCCGATCTCGACCTCGGGATGCCCGAGCAACAGCCGCAGGGCCTCGCCTCCGGCATAGCCCGTACAACCTGCCACCGCAACCGAATACACCACGAAGCACAACTATGCCGTCGAGTGCATGATCATGCAAACCGCATGTCAGCCGACCCTCGGCACCGCCTGGCAACGTTCCACCGCCGCCGCGATCGCGGCGTCACGGGCCTGGGCGGCCTCGGCATCGGTCAGGGTCCGATCCGGAGCCCGGAACCGCAGCGCGAAGGCCAGGGACTTCCTGCCAGGCCCCACCTGCTCACCGGTGTACACGTCGAATAGCACGATCTCCTCGAGCAAATCGCCAGCCCCCGCAACCAGCGCCTGCCGGACCTCGGCCGACGGCATCGCGGCATCCACGATCAGCGCCACATCCTCCTTGGCCACCGGGTGCGTCGAGATCGAGGCCACCTCGCCGGTCACTGGCGCCGCAGCGATCAAGGCATCCAAGTCCAGCTCAGCAGCGCCAGCGCGGGCCGGCAGCCCAAAGGCCTGACAGACGCTGGGGTGCAGCTCACCGGCCCACCCGACCGGTGTCTGCCCCACCAACAACCGGGCACAGCGTCCCGGATGCCACGGCGCTTGCTGAGCGGCCGTACAGGCCAGCGTCACTCCGAGCGCCGCAGCAGCGGTCTGGGCGAAGCCGATCGCTTGGACCCACCCCGCCGGCTCGGCCGGCCCCTGCCAGCCGGCCGCGGTCCAGGCACCAGTGACCACGCAGCCCAGGTGACGTGGCTGTCGCGGCAGCGCCTCGTTCATGGCGGCGACCTCCGCGGCGCCGGGTCGGTACTCGACCGAGGGGACCGGCGCCTTGCCGACCGGGCCGAAGAAAACCGTGCCCATCTCGTACAAGGCCAAGTCGTCTTGGCTGCGGGACGTGTTGCGGACCACTGCGGCGAAGAGTCCCGGCAGCAGCGAGGTCCGCAGGTAGGGGACGGTGTCGGCGAGCGGGTTCGCCAGCCGCACCAGCTCCCGACGCGGGTCATCGACCGGGACCTGCATCCGGTCCAGGTCAGCCTCGGCGATGAACGGGAACTGCATCACCTCGACGAAGCCGGCCACTGGAAGCGCCGCCGAGACAGCCCGCCGTAGCCGCTGCTCACGGGTCAACCCACGTCCTCCGGCCGGACGCGGCAGCACCGCGGCGATGGTGTCCAGACCGACCTTGCAGCCGACCTCCTCGACATAGTCGTACGGGTCACGCAGGTCCGGCCTCCACGTCGGCGGCCGGCAGTACAGCCGGTCACCGTCGACACGGACCCGCACCCCCGAGGCCCTGAGGATCTCGACCACCCGCTGGGCGCCGACCGAGGTACCCAGGATCGCGTCGACCAGCCCGGCCGGGAGGATCTGCTCGGGCATCGTCGGGACCTCGCCGACCACCGTCTCGGCAGGCTCGACCTGGGCTCCAGCCAGGTCGACCAGTAGCGCCGCAACCCGGTGCGCCGCCGCGTACGCCGCCGCCGGGTCCACTCCGCGCTCGAACCGTTTCGAGGCTTCCGAGCCAAGCCGGTGACGCCGGGCAGTACGCCCAACCAGGACCGGGTCGAACCAGGCCGCCTCGATCACCATCCGCTTGGTCTGGTCAGCGAGTTCGGTGGTGGCTCCCCCCATCACCCCAGCCAGGCCGATCACGCCCGAGTCGTCGACGATCACGATGTCGTCGGGATGCAGTTCCCGCTCCACGTCGTCCAGGGTGATCAGCCGCTCCCCCGGCTCCGCCTGGCGGACCACGATCGGGCCCGACAGCCGGTCGGCGTCGTAGCCGTGGATCGGTTGCCCGGTCTCCAGCATCACGTAATTGGTGATGTCGACCGGCAGCGAGATCGGACGCATCCCGGCCATGCGGAGCCGATTCTGCAGCCAGATCGGCGAGGTACGGTCCGGGTCGATACCGGTCACCGTGACCGCGACGAAGAGCGGGCAGGCTGGGGTCTGCAGTCGGACCGGGTGGCCCTGCGCCACCGGGGCCGCGGTCTGTTGACCGGCCGGGTCCGTGAACGACACCCCGAAGGCCTGGGCGGTTTCACGGGCCAGACCGCGTACCGATAAGCAGTACCCCAGGTCCGGGGTTACGGCGATATCCAGCACCTCATCGTCGAGGCCGAGCACGCCCACAGCATCCATGCCTGGCTCCAGGGCCTGCCCGTTCACCGTGGCCGGGAGCACGATGATCCCGGAATGATCAGTACCGGTGCCGATCTCGTCGGCAGCGCAGATCATCCCGTCGGAGATGTGCCCGTAGGTCTTGCGGGCGGCGATCTGGAAACCGCCAGGCAAAGTGGTGCCGGGCAAGGCCACCACCACCAGATCCCCGACAGCGAAGTTGTGGGCGCCACAGACAATCCCGCGCGCCTGCTGACCCGCGTTGTGCTCGGGGCCGACATCGACCTGGCACCAGCGGATCACCTTGCCATTCTTCTGGGGCTCCTCGACCAGGTCCAGGACTCGACCCACCACGAGCGGCCCGCTCACCTCGGTGGCCGGTTCGACCGATTCCACCTCCAAACCAGCCCGGATCAGGGCGTCACCGATCGCTCGTCCGGTCACATCCTCGGCGATGGCGGCGTACTCCCGCAGCCACGACACTGGCGCCCTCATCGTGCACCTCCCATCAGCGACCGGCTGAACCGGATGTCTCCCTCGACCATGTCGCGCATGTCCTCAGCGTTGTTACGAAACATCAGGGTCCGTTCGATCCCCATCCCGAAAGCGAAGCCGGAATAAGCGTCCGTGTCGACGCCGGCCGCCTGCAGCACCCGCGGGTTGACCACGCCGCAACCTCCCCATTCGATCCACCCCTCGGACGAGCAGGTACGGCAGGGTGCAGCCGGGTTGTTGACGCTTGCCCCGTGGCAAACGAAGCATTCCAAGTCGAGTTCGGCGCTGGGCTCGGTGAAGGGGAAGTAGTTAGGCCGGATCCGAACCTGGACATCACCGAACATGACCTGCGCCAGATGACGCAGCGAACCGATCAGGTGCCCCATCGAGATTCCCCGGTCGACCACCAGGCCTTCGATCTGGTGGAAGACCGGAACATGGGTGGCGTCGAAGTCGTCAGCCCGGTAGACAGTCCCCGGGCAGACCACGTACACCGGCAATGGTCGGTCCAGCAGCGAACGCACCTGAACCGGGGAGGTATGGGTCCGCAGCACCACATGGTGGTCGGGGGATTCGACGAAAAGGGTGTCTGATTCGCCGCGCGCCGGGTGATCGGGGCCGATGTTGAGGGCGTCGAAGTTCAGCCACTCCGCCTCGACCTCGGGGCCCTCAGCGACCTCCCAGCCCATGGCGACGAAGACGTCGACGAGCAGGTCCGACAAGGCCGTGATCGGGTGGACGGCACCACGCGGGGCTAGTGCCACCGGAAGGGTCACGTCGACGGTCTCGGCGGCCAAGGTCCGTTCCAGCTCGGCCGCGCCGACCAGCGCCTCCCGCTCGGCCAGGGCCCGCTGTACCTCGTTGCGGGCCGCGCCGAGGCGAGCACCGGTCTCCTTGCGGGCGGCCGGTGGCAGGGCTGCGATTTCCCGGTTCGCCAGTGCCAGCGGCGAACGGTCTGCGGCGTGAGCCAGCCGGGCTGTCTTCAGCTCAGCGATGGTCTGGGCAGCCGCGAACGCGGCCAAGGCATCCTTCACCATCGCGGCAACTGCCGCTTCGCTGAGCGAGGTGACCTGGACCGGGTCGTAACTGGTGTTAGGGCCAGACATGGCGTCCTTCTCGAAGTAGTTCGGCGGGGCCGAGTTTAGGAAAGCAGCTTCGCGACGGGTACGGGCTGCCGCGGGGATGAGACACGATGGTGGGCAGCGGCCGTGGCGTACAGGCAGACAGCCGCCGCGGTGGACAGGTTGAGGCTCTCAGCCTGACCCCACATCGGGACCCGGATCACCTGGTCGACGAGGGCCCGGTCAGCGGCGGGCAGCCCCCAAGCCTCGTTGCCGAAGACCCAGGCCACTGGCCGCGCCAGGGCATCGTCGTGTTCCAGTTCGGTAAGGGTGGTCGTGCCGGAGCCGTCCGCCGCCAACACCCACAGCCCGACCTTTCGTAGCGCGGTGACGGTCTCGGACAGGGACAAGCCGTGGACCACCGGCAGGTGGAATACGCTACCGACGGTGGCCCGTACGGTCTTGGGGTTGTACGGCTCGACCGACTGTCCGGTCAGCACTACCCCAGCCGCGCCGAAGGCGTCGGCGCAGCGGATCACGGTGCCGGCATTGCCCGGGTCACGGACCTGGGCGCAGACGACGACCAACTGGGGATCCCGGTCAAGCAGCTCATCCAGCGTGGCTGGGACCATGGCGCACACTGCCACAATCCCCTGCGGGTTCACGGTCCCCACCAGTCGATCCAGGTCGGCCTCGGCGGTGACGAGCACCTCGACGCCAGATTGTCGCAGCTGGGCCAGCAGCAGCTGCAGCCGAGACTGGGCCTGGCCAGTCACGAAGCACCGGCGGACCAACCCGGCCGCGGCCGCCTCCCGGACCGCCTGCGGGCCCTCTGCCAGGAACTGGCCGCTGGCTTGGCGTCCCTTGCGGGCCAACAGCCGACGAGCCGACCGGAGAGCACCCGCCGAAGCGGGTCCGGTCGGCTCGTCCGCCAACAACGGGCGCCGGCTCACCTCAGGCGGCCGGCACGGCATCCTTCGCGACCTGTACCAGGCTTGCGAAGGCCTTCGGATCGGTCACCGCCAGGTCAGCCAAGATCTTGCGATCAACTTCCACGCCGGCGGCCTTGAGCCCGCAGATGAAGCGGTTGTAGGTCATTCCCTCAGCCCGGGCGGCAGCGTTGATCCGCTGGATCCACAGGGCCCGGAAGTCGCCCTTGCGGTCGCGGCGGTCGCGGTAGGCGTAAGTCATCGAATGGAGCAGCTGCTCCTTCGCCTTGCGGTACAGCCGAGAGCGCTGACCCCGGTAGCCGGACGCCGCCTCCAGGACCTCACGCCGCTTCTTCTGCGCGTTCACTGCGCGCTTCACGCGTGCCATGGTGTTCTCCTCGTCAGAAAGTCAGATGGTCACTTGCCGAGCAGGCGGCGCGCCTTACGGGCATCACCGGCCTCCAACCCGGCATCGGGCATCAAGCGCCGGGTCTGGCGTGACGACTTGTGCTCATTCAGGTGGCGTTTGCCGGCCTGGCGGTGGACGAGCTTGCCCGTTCCGGTGACCTTGAACCGCTTCTTGGCACCGGAATGCGTCTTCATCTTCGGCATCTGCCGCTCCGTTCTCGTGTTGCGTGATCAGCGACCTCGACCTACAGGTCGATGTCGGGGTCCAGGTTGTCGGCGGGGCCGCGCTTCTTCTTGGGAGCCGCGGTGGCGGCCACCCGGGCCCGATGCTCGGCCAGGTCGCGCTGCTCGGCCTGCTCGTTCGCCGTCCGCTCCGCGGCGCGGCGGTCCTTCTCGGCCTTCTGCTCCACCCGGGCCTCGGCCTTCTTCCGGGTCGGGGCGAGCACCATCAGCATGTTGCGCCCATCCTGGCGGGGCGCGGACTCGACGGTTCCGTCGGCAGCAACGTCATCGGCCAGCCGCTTCAATAGGTTGAAGCCCAGCTCGGGACGGCTCTGCTCCCGGCCTCGGAACATGATCGTGATCTTGACCTTGTCGCCGCCCTTCAAGAAACGCACCACGTGACCCTTCTTGGTTTCATAGTCGTGGGCGTCGATCTTGGGACGCAGCTTCATCTCCTTGATCACGGTGTTGGTCTGGTTGCGCCGGCTCTCGCGAGCCTTCTGCGCGTTCTCGTATTTCCACTTGCCGTAGTCCATCAGGCGGCATACCGGCGGCCGGTTGTCCGGGGCCACCTCGACCAGGTCGAGATCCGATTCCTGAGCCAGGCGCAACGCGTCCTCAATGCGCACGATGCCAACCTGCTCGCCGCCGGGGCCGACGAGGCGAACCTCGGGCACGCGGATACGTTCGTTGATGCGCGGTTCGGTGCTGATGAGTCCTCCAAATTCGTTTCCGAGACAACGACAAGGGCCCCGCGCTGCCACGGAGCCCTGACATCCGGACCGCAGGTCGGCAATCCACCGCCTGTCCGGTGATGACCCGAGCTCCCATGAGAACGTCAGGTGGGAGGTCAGGCCTCCACTTCGCGTACGTGGTTCTCGTCGAACCGACGAGACCAGTGTACGGGGTCGGCCGGCCCTCGAGAAATTCGGCCTGACAGCTCGAGAACGGTCACAGCCGGCAGGCGGCGATGTCGGTCATCAGAATGCCGCGGGCACCAACCTGCCAAAGCTGGTCCATCAGCTGCTGCGAGCCCCGCCGCGGCACCATCGACCGTACCGCAGACCAGCCGGCTGTCCCCAGCGGGGAGATCGTGGGAGCTTCCAGACCGGGAGCCAGGGCCACCGCCGAGTCTAGGTCCTCGTTGGGGATGTTGAAGTCGACCAGGACGAAGTCCCGGGCCACCAGGACCCCCGAGATCCGCCGCTGCAACTGGGCCAGACCCGGCGCCGGACCAGCCCCCCGGCGTCCGATCAGGACCGCCTCAGACTCCAAGATCGGCTCGCCGAAGACCTCCAGCCCGGCCTTACGCAGGGTGCTACCGGTCTCGACCACGTCTGCGATGACATCGGCCACCGCCAACCGGATCGCGCTCTCGACGGCACCATCCAGCCCGATCAGACGAGCCGTGATCCCCCGCTGATCAAGGTAGGCCCGGACCAGCCCCGGGTAAGAGGTGGCGATCCGGCATCCGGCCAGATCGGCCGGCTTCGTACGGGTCCCGTCGGCGGCGGCGAAACGGAAGGTGGTCCTACCGAAACCCAGCGACACCAGCTCGTCGGCCTGGGCATCCGAGTCGAGCAGCATATCCCGCCCGGTGATCCCCAGGTCTAAAGTCCCCTCCCCTACGTACACCGCGATATCGCGGGGGCGCAGGTAGTAGAACTCGACCCCGTTCGCCTCGTCGACCAGGACCAGGTCCTTCGGGTCCGATCGTTGCCGGTAGCCGGCCTCCATCAGCATCCGCGCGGCCGGCTCGGCCAGCGATCCCTTGTTGGGGACGGCGATCCGCAACAGTGTCGTACGGTCGGTCACCGGCACAGACTACCGATCACAGCTGCTGGTAGACATCGTCGAGTTCCAGGCCGAGCCGGATCATCATCACCTGCACGTGGTACAGCAACTGGCTGATTTCCAGCGCCGCTGCCTCCCGGCCCTCGTACTCGGCCGCCATCCAAACCTCCGCGGCCTCCTCCACGATCTTCTTACCGATTTCATGCACCCCGGCGTCCAACCGGGCAACCGTGCCCGAGCCCTCGGGACGGGTCTGCGCGATACGCTGCAGCTGGGCGAACAGCTCCTCGAAAGAAGCGCTCACTGCTCCAGCTCCGGCGCCTGGTCCTTGACCCCAACCAGCTGGCCGATCTGCCCGCCGACCAGACCCAGGCCGGCGTAGTGCTCGAGCCGGGAGCGAGAATCGGCGATGTCGAGGTTGCGCATCGTGAGCTGTCCGATCCGGTCGACCGGCCCGAAGGCTGCGTCCTCGACCCGCTCCATCGACAGCTTCTCGGGATGATAAGAGAAGCCACTGCCGGCGGTGTCGAGGATCGAATAGTCATCACCGCGACGCAGCCGCAGGGTGACCGTCCCGGTCACGGCCGAGGCCACCCAGCGCTGCAACGATTCACGCACCATCAGCGACTGCGGGTCCAGCCAGCGGCCCTCGTACATCAAACGCCCCAGCTTGCGGCCGTCGTTGTGGTAGCTGGCGATGGTGTCCTCGTTGTGGATCGCAGTCACCAGCCGCTCGTACGCGATGAACAGCAATGCCATACCGGGCGCCTCGTAGATCCCCCGCGACTTGGCCTCGATGATCCGGTTTTCGATCTGGTCACTCATCCCGAGACCGTGGCGGCCACCAATCGCGTTGGCCTCCCGCACCAGATCCACCGCCGAGTCGAAACCACGGCCGTTGATCTGGGTCGGCCAGCCGTTCTCGAAGGTCAGCGTCACCGTCTCCGGCTCGATCTCGACCTGCGGATCCCAGAACCGGACCCCCATGATCGGCTCCACGATCTCGATCCCGGCATCCAGCTGCTCCAGGTCCTTGGCCTCGTGGGTGGCGCCCCAGATGTTGGCGTCGGTGGAATAGGCCTTCTCCTGCGAATCACGGTACGGCAGGCCGCGTTCGGTCAGCCAGGCCGACATCTCAGCCCGGCCGCCCAGCTCGGAGACGAAGGCCTGGTCCAGCCACGGCTTGTAGATCCGCAATTGTGGATTGGCGAGCAGTCCGTAGCGGTAGAAACGTTCGATGTCGTTGCCCTTGTAGGTCGAGCCGTCACCCCAGATGTGGCAGTCATCCTCGGCCATCGCCCGTACCAGCATGGTCCCAGACACGGCCCGACCCAATGGGGTGGTGTTGAAGTACGTCTTGCCCGCGGTACGGATGTGCCAGGCGCCGCACTGCAGGGCGACCAGGCCCTCGTGAACCAGCTGCTCGGTGCAGTCCACCAGCCGCGCCAGCTCGGCGCCGTATTGGCCTGCCCGGCCCGGGACCGAGGCAATGTCCGGCTCGTCGTACTGGCCGATGTCGGCGGTGTAGGTGCACGGAACCGCACCCCGTTCCCGCATCCAGGCGACCGCGACCGAGGTGTCCAATCCACCGGAGAAGGCCAAACCGACCTTCTCGCCGACCGGGAGATCACTCAGAACCACAGGCATGGCCGTCATCCTAGGGGCGTCGGCTTGGCACCGGGTGCCGCGGCTGCGCAGCTGGACCCGCCGTCCGGATCTTGGTGGGGCAGTTCATTCATCAGCAGTCGCCGGGCCAGCCGCTCGTTGCCCATCAGGTCTGCCAGGTGCCCGAGCTGCTGCTCCTCGTAGGCCTGGGTGAAGGCCGCGATGTCCAGTGACAGCACCTTGCGGAAGGCCTGCACCGCGGCCGGACCGCCGGCTTGGGCTACCTGTTCGCCGTACCGGCTGACCAGGTCGAACATCGCGATCGGATAACGGACCGGCAGGCCTAGCCGGACGTGTACCTGCCCGATCCGGATCCGGGAACGGGCGTAGTCAAGGTCATAAACCTCGCTGAACAGCTCGGTGAACCAGTTCGCCAGGGTCGCGATCAAAGTCTCGACGGGGTACGGGGCGGCGTACTCCATGGTCGCGGGGCTGCTCGCCACCCTCGCCACGAAGTCCTCAGCGAAGGCCCGGGAGACGGCCTCGGCAGATTCCCGCAGGCCGGCCAACAGCTGTCGTTCGGCCTCGCCGAACTGGATCCAGTTAGCCAGTTCCGCCACCACATCCGGGCCGGTGATCTCCCAGCTGCGCTGGGTCATCAGCCGCGGTCTCGGGATCTGTTCCATCATGCCTGGCGATCTGACACGGCAAACCCGAGGTCCACCCCCAGCAGTCCGTCGAGCAGTGTCCGTATCGCCTGCCGGGCCTGCGGCTGATCGCTCGCAGCCGTCTGGGACCGCCGGGCCCAGTCGTCGACCAGGAGCAACGCCCGGTCGGCGTGCAGGTCGTCAGCGACTGCGGCCCGGACCTGATCCAGGGTCTGGCGGGCGTCGACCGCGGTGGCGCCGCCGATCACCGCCCGCCACCACGTCAGCCGTTGTTCGGCGGCAGCCAGGTCAGTCTCGGTCCACTCCCATTCCCGGCGATAGTGGTGGCCCAGCAGGACCAGCCGGATCGCCATCGGGTCAACCCCGGCTTGGCGTAGCTGGGAGACCAGCACCAGGTTGCCCCGAGATTTGCTCATCTTCTCGCCATCGAGACCGACCATCGCCACGTGCAGGTAGGCCCGCGCGAAACGGGCCCCGGTCGCCGCGACCGCCTCCGCCGCGCACATCTCGTGGTGCGGGAAGAGCAGGTCTGAGCCGCCGCCCTGGACGTCGAAAGTCTCACCCAGTGATTCCAGCGCGATCGCGGTGCATTCGATGTGCCAGCCCGGCCGGCCACGGCCCAGCGGGCTGTCCCAGGCTGGTTCTGCCTCGCGGGCTTGGCGCCATACTAGGCAGTCCAGCGGGTCCTGTTTGGTGGGCCGCTGCGGGTCGCCGCCGCGCTGTGCAAACAGCGATCGCATCGCCTGCGGATCCAGGTGCGAGATCTGCCCGAAACCAGGAGCCCGGCTGGTCCGGAAGTACAGGTCGGGATGCTCCGGGTCAGCCACCGGGTAGACCTGCCCGGCCGCCTGGAGCCGTTGAACCAGCGAGACCACCGCGGGGATCGATTCGACGGCCCCGACGTACGTGTCGGGCGGCAAGATCCGCAGGGCCTCCATATCGCTACGGAAGAGGTCCGTCTGGTCATGGGCCAGGTCGGCCCAATCCACCCCGGTAGCCTGGGCTCGTTCTAGCAGCGGATCGTCGACGTCGGTAACGTTCTGGGTGTAGCGCACCTGCAGCCCAGAGTCGCGCCAGGCCCGGTGCAGCAGATCAAAGGTCAGGTAGGTGAAGGCGTGGCCCATGTGGGTGGCGTCGTACGGGGTGATCCCGCACACGTACAGCCGGGCCTGCCCCGTGGCCGGCCCGACTGGCTGCACCTGGCGGGAGGAACTGTCAAAGGCCCGGACCTGACACCGCGGCCCGGGGGCGGGTACCGGCACGGGGACTGCTCGCCACGATTCCATGCCGGGAGCCTAGTGCGTCGCCCCCACCGCACCGTGGCCGCGGGTGCGGGCTGACTAGACCACCTGGTGCAGCCACCGGGCCGGGGAAGACTCGCCGGCGTGGCGGAACGGCTCCAGCTCGTCATCCCAGGGGACGCCGAGCAGCTCCTCGATGCAATCCCGCAGGGACCGACCCTCGCCCTCGGTGGCCAGCATCGCCGCCTTCAGCCGGCCCTCGGGGACCAGCATGTCACCGCTGGGTGACGTCAGCGCCCGGAACAGCCCGAGCCGGGGGGTGTAGCTGATCCGGTGAGCCTCGGAGGCGGCGGTGGCCTCCTCGGTCACCTCAAAACGGAGCCGCTGCCACCGGCTCAGTGATGAGGCGAGCTGCTCAGAGACCCCTACCGGCCCGTACCATGACAGTTCGGTACGAAAGGTTCCAGGTTCGACCGGTTGCGGGTACCAGTCCAGGCGTACGGGCATGCCAAGAACGCCGGCGGTCGCCCACTCGATATGCGGGCGCAGCACCGACGGCGAGGAGTGCACAAAGAACACACCCCTGGTTTGCATCATCTGGCTCCTTCTCGTCTCAGGCGTGCCTTCCCCAGCAACCTGAGTCCCGATTCGGAACCGTGTCCTATGATGCCGCCTCAGCCCCGGTTGCGCCACCGGGCCGTACGCAGCAGTGAATCTTCGGGCATGAGACCCGGTACGACTCACCGGTCTCTCGTCAGGGGCGGCTCCCGAAGATGGCGGTCCCGACCCGGACACAGGTCGAGCCGCGCTCGATGGCGAGTTCCAGGTCACCGCTCATCCCCATGGACAGCTCGTCCCAGCCGCCGCCGAAGCGGTCACGCAGCTGGTGACGTAGATCCCGGAGCCGGTCGAAACAGGCCGCCACCGGGGCCGGGTCGGGTGAAGGCAGCGCGATCGTCATCAGTCCCTGCGGCTGCAGCGCGGTGTACCGGCTCAGGCGCTCGGCGAAGCCGAGGGTCTGGTCGGGGGCCAGCCCGGACTTCGAGGCCTCCCCGGAGGTGTTCACCTGGACCAAGACCTTCAGGGCTCGCCCGGCAGCTTGCAGCCGGCGGTCCAGGGCCTCGGCTAGCTCGAGCGAGTCCAACGACTGCACCTCGGCGGCGGCCCGGGCCACGGCGGCGGCCTTATTGCGCTGGACGTGCCCGATCATCACCCAGCGCAAGTCGAGGTCTGCCAGTTCAGTGGCCTTACTGGTGAGCTCTTGGACCCGGTTCTCCCCGAACTCGCGCAGACCCGCCTGGTAGGCCTCGCGGAGCCGGGCCCCGGGGTGGGTCTTGCTCACTGCGAGCAGCCGGACTTCGTGGCGGGGACGTCCTGCCTGGTGGCAGGCGGCGGCGATGCGGGATTCGACCGCGGTCAGGTTCTGCTGCAGGGTCATGGCCACCGCGAGGCTAGCGAGATCGCGGCCAGGGCGGCAAGGAAGCCGAACAGCGCCGCGAAACCGGCGTAACGTTCGGTGGTCTCCTGCTCGATCTTCTCGTACCCGATGGACCGGGCAATGCCGTCATAGACCTTCTTCAGTTCCTCTGCCGAGGCCGCCGAATATTTCTGACCACCCGACACGTCCGCCACCCGTTGCAATTCGTGATGGTCGACCGGGACCGGGTTGCGGTTACCGTTGCGGTCGATGACGTAGCCGGATGGGGTGCCGTACGCGATGGTACTGATCGGCACCCCGGCCTTCTTGGCATCAGCGGCTGCGGTGGCCGACTTCCGGCCGAGGTTCGACGCCCCGTCGCTGAGTAGCACCATCGCCGCCGGGACCGAAGCATTCGGATCGCTCGGGTCAGGCGGGACCAGGCTCAGAGCGTCCAGCCCGGTGTAGATGCCCTCCCCGATCGCGGTCGACGGCTGCAGTTTGAGATTGTCGATAGCCCGCGACACGGCGCCCCGGTCGGTGGTCGGCTGTACCACCAGCTGCGCGGTCCCGGCGAAGGCGACCAGCGCCACGTTGAAGCGCGGCGGGATGACCTGCAGGAAACTCTTGGCCCCGGCCTGGGCCGCGGCCAGCCGGGTCGGCTTGACGTCGGTGGCCTCCATCGACAGGGAGACGTCGATCACCATGAGCACGGTCGCCCGTTCTCGCGGGACCTCAGCGTAGCCGCGCGGAGTGGCCCAGGCCACCACCAGCGAGGCCAAGCTGAGGATCGAGGCGAAGACCGCGACATGGCGTTTCCAGGCCGCCTGCTTGCGTACGAGCAATTCGAGGCTGCCGGGCTGGCGGCGTCGGCCGCCGGACTTGGACCAGGCCAATACCAGGTACGCGATCACCAGGGTCGGTACCGCCAGCAGCGCCCAAAGCCGCTCCGGATGGATGAATTCGGTCGGGATCATGCCCACCTCGCTCCCAGGACCAGGGAACCGATGGCGGCCAAGACAGCGAAGATCAGTCCGACCCCGGCAGCGGTCGCGGTCACCTCTTTCACAGCCTCCTCGTAGCCGACCTCCGAGCCAATGCTGCGGTAGGCATCTTTGAGTTGGGAGACGTTGTCGGCCGAGTACGTCTTACCGTTGGTAGCGCTTGAAATCTTCGCCAGCGTCTCCGGGTCAGGCGGAACCCGTTCCCGTTTCCCGTCGACGTCGACATAGCCGTTGTCAGTCCCGTACGAAATCGTGTAGATGGGCACCTTCCGTTTGGCCGCGTCCTGCGCGGTCTGCTGCGGAGCCTGGCCGGCGGTGTTGGCGCCGTCGGAGAGCAACACGATCAGCCCCGGTGCCTTACTGTTGTCCGCGCCGGCGGGGGCCATGTCCAGCGCTGCCAGGGAGACTGTGATCGCGTCCCCGATGGCGGTCGACTCTTGGGGTTTGAGGTTGGCGATGGCGCGTAGGACCGCTCCGCGGTCCTGGGTCGGCGGGACCCGCTGGGCGGGATTGCCGGACAGAGAGACGACTGCGACGTTGTACTGCGAGGGCAGGCTGGTGACGAAGGTCGAAGCCGCGGTCTTGGCGGCCTCCAGCCGAGACGGTTTCACGTCGGTGGCCTGCATCGACAGCGAGACGTCGATCACGACGACCACGGTGGCTCGTTCTCTTGGCACCCGATCGATCCCGACCGGCCGAGCCCAAGCCCCCATAAGCGTGACCAGGCTCAAGGTCGCTAGCCCGACCGTGATGTGACGCACCCACTGGGACTGGCGCGGCAGCACGATCGACAGCACCGAGGTGTTGGTGTAGCGGATCCCGGACTTCGACTTCCGGCGCACCAGCAGCACGTAGATCACGATCAGCACCGGGACCACCAGCAGCCACCAGAGCCGGGTGGGGCTGAGGAAGCCCTGTACGGGCAGATCCAACAGCGAGTTCATCGGCTGACTCCTTGTGGTGGTGCGTGCAATTGGCTCGCGATCCGGCGGTAGGCGAGGACGAACCGGGCGATGTCTTGAACCCAGTCTCTATCGGTACGCAACTGGATGTGACCGACCCCGGCCCGGCGCAGCGCAATCCGGATCCGTTCCCGCTGGGCCGCGCTAGCGGCGTCCATCCGGGCCCGGGCACCCCCATCGGAAGTGTTCACATAGCGCTGGAAGTCAGTCTCGGGATCGCGGATCAGCAGGTCCCCGATGTCGGGAAATTCGATCTCACGCCGATCCACCACCTCGATGCAGATCACCTGGTTGCGGACCGCGAGCCGACGCAGCGAGCGTTCCCAATCCGGTTCCACATTCGGGTCGAGCTCAAAGTCACCGGCAGTCATGAAATCCGACACCACGACCCGCAGCCCGCGGCGGCGCTGGGTCCGGGCCATCTGCTCGATCCCGTCGGCCAGGTCCAGATCACCGACGGAATGATCGGGCACGATCGGCTCGGTCAGCATCCGGCGCAGCAGCCCGTACAGCGCGGTCCGGCCGGAGCGGGCTGGGAGCCTGCGGACCCCGTCGGGGCGCATCAACATCCCGCCGAATCGGTCGCCCATCTTCTGGCTCAGGAAGCCAATCGTGGCGATCGCCGCGATCCCGAGGTCCCGCTTGGTAATGCCCTCGGTGCCCCAATTCATCGACGGGGTCACATCCAGCAGGGCCCAAACCTCCAATTCCCGGTCGGCGATCGTGTCCCGGACGTGTGGGATCGTGGTCCGCGCGGTGACCGCCCAATCCATCCGCCGAACGTCGTCTTGGCCGGGCTGGTACGGGCGAGCATCGTTGGTGTCGGAGCCGGGGCCGGGCAGCAAGCCCAGGTGGTCACCGTGGAGGAAGCCTTCCAGGCGACGTACGATCGCCAATTCCAGTCGTCGTAGCGCCGCCTCTGGGGCAAGTTGGTGCAACGGCAGCGACGGGCCCTGCGGCTCGTCGATCACCGACGCGGCAGCATGCCTCGTCGGCGGTGCAAAGTTCGGTGTCTGGGTCACCGGCTAGTTCCGGAAGCTTGGCGTGTGGCTCTGCGCTGCCTGGGCGGATTGGCGCTGCTGGGTGTTCCAGACTGGAGTCGGCGGCGGGACCATCGCCACCAGGCGCTCCACCACCTGGACCGGGCTGACGTTGTCGGCAACCGCGTCGAATCCCAGCACCAGCCGGTGCGCCATCACGTCCTTGGCTACGGCTTGGACATCGGTCGGCAGCACATATTCGCGCCCGTGGATCAGCGCTAAGGCGCGCGAGGCGGCTACCAGGCCGAGGGTGGCGCGCGGCGAGCACCCGATCGAGATCACGGGGACCAGGTCGGGCATCCCGAACTCGGCCGGGGTCCGGGTCGCCATCACCAGGCGCACGATGTACTCAGCGACCAGGTTGTGTACGAAGACATTGGACGCTTGGTCCTGCAATTGGCGAACCAGGTCCGGGTTGAGCACCGGCATCGGCTCGGGCGGGGTGACCGACATCCGGCGCAGGATCTCGAACTCCTCGTTACCCTTCGGGTAAGGGACGTCCACCTTGAGCAGGAAACGGTCCCGCTGGGCCTCGGGCAGCGGGTAGACGCCCTCGGATTCGATCGGGTTTTGGGTGGCGATCACGATGAACGGCTTGGGCGCCGGATAAGTACGACCGCCGATCGAGACCTGTTTCTCCGCCATCAGCTCGAGCATCGCCGACTGCACCTTGGCGGGGGCCCGGTTGATCTCGTCGGCGAGCACGAAGTTCACGAAAACCGGCCCCAGTTCGATGTCGAACTCTTCTTTGGAGGCCGAGTAGATCCGGGTGCCGACGATGTCGGAAGGGACCAAGTCAGGCGTGAACTGGATCCGGGCGAAGTCGCAGCCGACGACGGTCGCGAACGACCGTACAGCCAGGGTCTTGGCGACGCCCGGGACGCCTTCCAGCAGGCAGTGGCCCTTGGCGAGGAGCGCCACCATCAGCTGCTCCACCATGTGCTCCTGACCGACGATCACCCTCTGCACTTGGGCAATCGCCTCGCCGAGGAGCCTGGCTGCCTGATCGGTGCTGGGCTGGCCGGCGGCTCGCGGCTGGGTCGTCACGGGTGGTCTCCTGGTTGGTCGACAAGCCCGTCACTACGCCGGGCCGCTCCCACGATACCGGCTGGATCGGCCTGGTCCAGCGCTGACCATTGAGCCGGGAGCTTCGCCGGTCAGGCACAATGGACCTGCCCGGGCAGCCGCTCGGTACCTCGAACGTCAGGGAGAACATGACCACAGGGCCCATCCCACTGTTCACCGGTGGCGGCGACATGGGCCCGGCGATGGCACCCCTACTGCCGACCGATCCGCCGAAGATCGGCGATTTCTGGCTGGATGGCCGGCTGACCGCCAGCCCGTCCGGAATCGCGTACGCGGGCCACGCCGATGATGGTTCCGCAGTGATGCTGGTATTGCTGTCGGCCGGCGCCGCCGAGGATGCCGCGGCCCGGGACCGATTCGCGGGCCAAGTCAACAAGATGCACATCGACACGGTGCTCGCCCGCGGTGGTCAAGGACAGCAGGACGGCCGGCTGGGTTTCCGGTTCCGTTCCGAGGACGATGATCCGGTCGAGCCCGGGCACCAGCCCTTGGCCCCCTGGGTGGCCTTGGCCTACGACGGGACCCCGGCGGCATTGGCCGAGGCTAACCGGCTGCTGGCGGAGATCGACCTGTCGCAGCTGCCGGAACAGGGGCAGCCCAGCGGCCCGGACTATGCCCTGCACTGGGTGGACAATGCCCAGCCGGGCGTGAGCCGACTGTGGCCGTTGCCCTGGCCCGGCCGCTATGACCGGGCCGGGCGAGTCTCGGTGGTCGCGTCGTGGCTGCTGATGATGCTGATCGGGATGCTGGCGATCCTGCTGGCGATCTTGATCTTCAGCCATTCGGACCAGCAGTCACCGCCGCCGCCGCTACCGACGACCGCGTCGCCGCAGTCGGGCTCTCCCCCTCCGGAATCAGCTTCCCCATCACCGGAATCGGCTTCCCCCTCACCCCAGTCGGCCTCGCCGTCGCCGGGGTCAGCCTCGCCCAGTGGTTCCCCGTCCGGGTCGGCCAGTCCTACCCCGTCGGGTTCGCAGTCCGGTTCTCCCTCGCCCTCCGGCTCACAGAGCGCTTCGGCCTCACCCTCGCCGGCTTCGGGATCCCCCGGTCCCAGCGGTTCCACGGTTCCTGGCGCTCCTACCACGACCTCGAAGCTCTGACTGCCCGTCTGGCCTGTGTGGGTCGCAGTGATCGTGGTCGATCGGTGATCAGTCCGTACTGCATCACCAGTCTTCGCCATCCTCGTCGATCAGTCCGCGACGCGCGGATCTCGAGGATTGAGCGACCTGGGGGTCACCACTGCCTGCGATCGGCGCGGCCCGTCGCCCCACCAGCTCCGGCTCCCGGGCTACGGGGTCCTCACGAACCGGGCTCGGTACGTGGGGGCGCCGGTAGGCCTCTGGCGGCATCGGGGCGTACGACTCCCCCAGCAGCAGGGGGGATTCCTGCGAGGCTGCGATAGGGAATCGGGTAGCGCCAGGGGATCCTCCGCTCGGCCCGGCAAGGGCCCGAGCTGCCTGGGAGGTAGGGCGGATGTCGCTGGTGAGCCGCTCTACCGCCACCTTCCGGTTGTTGGTGATCTTGCGGGTTTTGATCTTCGCTGTCGGCCTGGACCCCCGGGCCGCCCGTCGCCCGCTGGTATGGTGGGGGCGTCCAAGCAGGAACCAGGCCAGCGGGCCGGCGACCGGCAGGAGGACCACGATCACCAGCCAGACTGTCCTGCCGAGCATCCGGACATCGACCGGGTCAGCGCGCATGACGTCAATCAGGCAGATCAGCAAGACGACCGCAGCGGCGAGCGCACCAACAGTCAACGAATCCATGTGAATCCTTCGTCCAGGGGTGCCACCGAGGGTAGGAGCGCAGCACCGGCCCAGGTCCGAAGCACGAGAGGTTTCTCATCCCCACTGCCCCCCACGGCCTTACCATGTCGGGCATAGGGGCGTTGGCGCAGCCGGTTAGCGCAATGGACTCATAATCCATCGGTCGCGGGTTCGAGCCCCGCACGCCCCACTAGACGTTCGGCAGATGCCCCGCCCTCGGCTCAGCCGGTGATGGCGTCCAGGAGCGCGGATTGGACAAACTGAAGCCAGTGGTACACGTCGATCACCGCGCTACGAGGATCGTTCTCGTCGACGTGATCGATGATCTCCGCGTCCGCCTCGGTCTCAATCCCGAGTCGGGCACCCATCACCAACCGGAGGACATTGGTGGTCCGCAGCCAGGCTTGCAGGTCGACCGTCGCGATTGCGACCACCGGTCGCTGCCGGTCGGTGCTGGCGAGGGCGTCCACGATGCGCTGGGCGTCGGTGGCCTTGCTGGCACGCTGTTCAGCCTCCACCAGGTGGCGGTATTCCCGGTCCGCGTCGGGATCGGCGTAGGCCTGCGGGAATAGCCGGGCGATCGCCGGGTCGTCGCGGTCCAGGGTCGATGCGGACTGTTCGTTGGCCCATCGCTGCAGCGGGTCATCTGACCAGGCGGGGGCGTCGACCAGCTCGATCACCTGCTCGGCCAGGGACCTCAGTAGCCCCACCTCGAAGGTTTGGGGATGCCAGGTGAGCGAGCCGTCGGCCTCACGCTGGAACGGGTTACGCATCAGCCGGCTCGCTCACAGGTCGCCCACAGCCCGTACCCGTGCATCGCGTTGACGTCGCGTTCGACCTCCTCCTGAGTGCCCGTCGACAACACCGACCGCCCCTCGTGATGCACCTCCAGCATCTTGCGGGTGGCCTTCTGCCGATCGAAACCGAAATAGGTTTGGAAGACGTAGGTCACGTACGGCATCGTGTTGACCGGGTCGTTCCAGACCAGGCAGAGCCAGGGCTCCTGCCCCAAGATCGCCTCGTCGGGGCGGTCTTGGACGGCGGTCCCTCCCGCTGGCTGTTCGGTCACACGGGCATTCTGGCAGGCTCCTGCTCCAATCACTACTGTGACACCATGACCGACACGAGCTCTGCTCTGCTCACCGACCATTACGAGCTAACCATGGTGCGGGCCGCTCTCGGTTCGGGGACCGCTTCGCGGCGCAGCGTCTTCGAATTATTCGCACGGCGGCTGCCGGCTGGGCGGCGGTACGGGGTGGTCGGCGGGGTAGGCCGGGCTCTGGAGGCCATCGAGCGGTTCCGATTCGGCGCCGAGGAGGTGGACTTTTTGCTGTCGACGCAGGTGATCGATGAGCCGACCGCCCAGTGGCTCACCGATTTCCGGTTCTCGGGCGATATCTGGGGGTACGGCGAGGGCGATCTGTACTTCCCGGGTTCTCCCCTGCTGAGCGTCGAAGCCAGCTTCGCCGAGGCGGTGGTGTTGGAGACGCTGCTGCTGTCGATCTACAACTACGACTCCGCGGTCGCCTCGGCAGCGAGCCGGATGACGTTGATGGCGGACGGCCGCCCGATCATCGAGATGGGTTCTCGCCGGGCTCACGAAAAGGCGGCGGTGGCGGCGGCCCGGGCCGCGTACATCGCAGGTTTCGAAGCGACTTCGAATCTGGAGGCGGGCCGGCGCTACCAGGTGCCGACCCGAGGAACCGCGGCCCATTCGTTCACCCTGCTCCACGATTCAGAGGAGGACGCCTTCCGGGCCCAGATCGCTTCGCTCGGTGAGGACACCACGCTGCTAGTGGACACCTACGACATCGAGACCGCGGTCCGCACCGGGATCGAATTGACCGGCGGGCGGCTGGGCGCGATCCGGCTCGACTCCGGGGATCTGGTGGTAACCGCGAAGGAGGTCCGGGCGCTGCTGGATGATGTGGGCGCCACCGAGACCCAGATCATGGTCACCTCGGACCTGGACGAATGGCAGATCGCGGCCCTGTCCGGCGCCCCGGTCAACGGGTACGGGGTGGGCACCTCGGTGGTGACCGGCTCGGGTCACCCGACTTGTTCCTTCGTGTACAAGCTGGTAGCCAGGGCTGATTCTGACGATCCGGACGGGCCACTGCTGCCGGTAGCGAAGAGGTCGACGAACAAGTCGACCGTCGGCGGACGCAAGTACGCGCTGCGCCGCCGCGACACCAAGGGGCACGCCGAGGCGGAACTAGTGGGGATCGGGACCCCACCGACGAATGACGGCGACGACCGGCCGTTGCTGGTGCACCTGGTCCAGGGCGGCGAGGTGGTGGGCCGCGAGACCACTGCCGCGGCGCGCGAGCGGCATGCCCGGGCAGTCCAGGAATTACCGCGTGATGCGTACAAGATGTCACGTGGGGAACCGTGCATCCCGACCCTCTTCCTCGACGAGCAGGGCCGCCCGACGACCAATCCCTACCAGCGCAGGCCATGATGACTGAGAAAAACCTGCCAGCCAGCCGGCGGCGGGCGTTGATCGTGGTCGATGTCCAAAACGACTTCTGTGAGGGTGGTTCGTTGGCTGTGCCCGCAGGCGCGACGGTGGCGGCGGCGATCTCGTCGTACCTGGCAACCGATCCTGGCTACGACCTGGTGGTCGCCACCCGTGACGCCCACATCGACCCCGGTACACACTTCAGCGACGATCCGGACTTCGTCAACTCCTGGCCACCGCACTGCCTAGTCGACACCCCAGGCCAGCAGTTCCATCCCCAGCTGACCTTTCGGGACTTCGCCGCGGTCTTCGACAAGGGCCACTACGAGCCGGCGTATTCCGGTTTCGAAGGGGTGAACGCTGACGGCCAGGGCCTGGACGCGTACCTGGCGCAGCGAGGAGTGACCGATGTCGACATCTGCGGGATCGCGACCGAATACTGCGTCAGCCTGACCGCCCAGGAAGCGGTTCACCTGGGCTACACGACTACGGTACTGGTGGATCTGACCGCCGCTGTCGATCCGGACTCGCTTGAGCAGGTCTACCACCTGTGGTCGCTACTCAAGATCGCGATCGCGTAGCGCATCACGTCCGATCGCGACACAGACACCATCGAAAATAGTCGGCTCCCGAGACGGCTCACGGGGCCGGGACCCGACGGTCCCAGCCCCGTGATCGCGTCAGCAGGTTTAGTGCTGGTGCTGGTTGTCGTCCTCCGGTTCGGGCTTCTCGACGACCAGGGTCTCGGTCGTCAGCAGCAACGCCGCGATCGAGGCGGCGTTAGCCAGCGCCGACCGGGTCACCTTGACCGGGTCAATCACGCCGGCGCCGTACAGGTCGCCGTACTCGCCGGTGGCGGCGTTGTAGCCGTTGCCCGGCTTCAGCGCCTTCACCTTGTCGACGATCACGTAGCCCGGCTCGCCGCCGTTCTCGGCGATCCAGCGCAGCGGCTCGACGACTGCCTTGGCCACGATGGTGACTCCGGTGCGCTCATCGCCCGACAGGCCCAGCCCGTCTGACAGCACAGCCGCCGCGTGCACCAGGGCCGAACCGCCGCCGGCGACGATCCCCTCCTCGATCGCGGCCCGGGTCGCAGACACGGCGTCCTCGATGCGGTGCTTCTTCTCCTTCAGCTCGACCTCGGTAGCCGCGCCGACCTTGATCACGCACACCCCACCGGCCAGTTTCGCGACCCGCTCTTGGAGCTTCTCGCGGTCCCAGTCGGAGTCGGTGCGTTCGATCTCGGCGCGCAACTGCGCCACCCGGGCCTCGACCTCGTCCTTCTTGCCGGCGCCGTCGACCACGGTGGTGTCGTCCTTGGTGACAACGATCCGCCGGGCCCGGCCCAGGACCTCCAGGCCCACCGAGTCCAGCTTCAGCCCGACCTCGGGTGAGACCACCTGGCCACCGGTGAGGATCGCGATGTCCTCCAGCATCGCCTTGCGACGATCACCGAAGGCCGGGGCCTTGACTGCGACCGAGGTAAAGGTGCCCCGGATCTTATTGACCACCAGCGTCGACAATGCCTCGCCGTCGACATCCTCGGCCACCACCAGCAGGCTGCCCTTGGCGGCGATGACCTTCTCCAGCAGGGGGAGCAGGTCGTTCATCGAGCTGATCTTGCCGGAGTTGATCAGAATGTACGGGTCTTCCAGCACCGCCTCCATCCGCTCCGCGTCGGTCACGAAGTACGGCGACAGGTAGCCCTTGTCGAACTGCATGCCCTCGGTGAAGTCGAGTTCGGTGCCGAAGGTCTGGGACTCGTCGACGGTGATCACGCCGTCCTTGCCGACCTTGTCGAAGGCCTCCGCGATCAACGTGCCGATCTGCTCATCGCGAGCCGAGATCGTCGCCACGTTGGCCATATCGGCGGTCGAGCTGACGTCACGAGCCAGGTCGTGGAGCTTGTCCGAGACGGCCTCCACGGCCTGTTCGATGCCACGCTTCAGCCCGACCGGGTTGGCGCCTGAGGCCACCGCCCTCAGGCCCTCGTGCACCAGGGCCTGGGCCAGCACGGTGGCGGTCGTGGTGCCGTCACCGGCCACGTCGTTGGTCTTGGTGGCGACCTCCTTGGCGAGCTGGGCCCCCAGGTTCTCGTACGGGTCGGCCAGCTCCACCTCCTTCGCCACGGTCACGCCGTCGTTGGTGATCGTCGGGGCGCCCCACTTCTTATCCAGGACGACGTAGCGTCCCTTGGGGCCCAGCGTCACCTTCACGGTGTTCGCGAGCGTGTCCACGCCCCGCTCCAGGCAGCGGCGGGCCTGCTCGTCGAATTGCAGGGTCTTGGCCATCGAGTAGTCCTTACTTCGAGACGACGGCGAGGATGTCGCGGGCGTTGAGCAGCAGGTACTCGTTGCCGTCGTACTTGACTTCAGTACCGCCGTACTTGGAGAAGATCACGACATCGCCCTCGGCGACATCCATTGGGATCCGCTTACCGGAGTCGTCCACCCGGCCGGGACCGGTCGCGACGACCTTCCCCTCCTGCGGCTTCTCCTTCGCGGTGTCCGGGATAACAAGGCCGGAAGCGGTGGTCTGCTCCGCCTCGAGCGGCTGGACGAGGACCCGGTCCTCAAGCGGCTTGATCGTGGTCGCCACGTCAAGTGCCCCTTTCACTTGGAGTACGAGTAGTCGAGACGTCGTCGCGGTGCCGCCTCGAGCGTTGGCACACTCACCTGGTGAGTGCTAATGCGAATCTATACCTCGGTTAGCACTCGATCAAGCCGAGTGCTAGGTACCGCGCGTCGCCAGCCGGTCCTGGGGCTGCGGCGACACCCCGGGCCCCTGCCCCCTGGGCAGGACAAACCTGCCAAGATGAAGGGCATGAATTGGCGTGATTCCGTGATCTGGTGGCATGTATACCCGCTGGGCTTCACCGGCGCCGAACAGCGGCTGGCAGATGCCGCCGAGCATCCGGTACACCGACTGGAGCAGGTCCGCCACTGGCTGGACTACGCCACCTCACTGGGCGCCAACGGCCTCCTGCTGGGCCCGGTCTTCCGCTCCGCCTCGCACGGCTACGACACCCTCGATCATTTCCAGGTGGACCCTCGACTAGGTGATGTGGACGACCTGACCCGATTGATCGGCGACTGTGTCAGCCATGGCACCCGGATCGTGCTGGATGGGGTCTTCAACCACGTCTGCCGTGATCACGCGATCGTCACCCAGGCGCTGGCCGACGGGCCAGATTCCCCAGCCGGACGGTGGATCCGCTGGGTCGACGGCCACCCGCGGGCCTTTGAGGGGCACGAACGGCTGATCGAGCTGAACGTGGAGCACCCCGAGGTGATCGACTATCTGGTGACCGTCGCCACCCACTGGTTGGACCTCGGGATCGACGGCTGGCGTCTGGACGCCGCCTACGCGGCCGGGCCTGATGCCTGGCGCCCGATCATCGATGCGGTCCGGGCCCACCGCCCCGACACCTGGTTCGTGGGCGAAGTCATCCATGGCGACTACGCTGATTTTGTTACCCGCTCCGGGGTGGACACGCTCACCCAATACGAACTGTGGAAGGGGATCTGGAGTTCGATCCAGGACACCAACTTCTTTGAACTGGCACACGCCCTGAACCGTCACCAGGAGATGCTGCAGACCTTCGTCCCGTACACCTTCCTGGGCAACCACGACACCACCCGGATCGCGAGCCAGATCAGTGACGAGCGGCACCTGCCCCATGCCTACGCGCTGCTGGCGCTGCTGCCCGGGATCCCAGCCATCTATTCCGGCGACGAGCACGGCTTCACCGGGGAGAAGTTCGAGGGTGAACACGGCGATGACGCGGTCCGCCCCGCCTTCCCGGCCAGCCCCGACCAGTTGCTGCCCTTTGGCGCGGCGACCTTCGAACTGCACCAGCGGCTGTTGGGGTTGCGTCGCCGTCACCCGTGGCTGACTCGGGCCTCGGTCAGCACCCGCGATCTCCACAACGCCTCGGTGGTGGTGGAGCTTCGCTCTCCCGACGGCCCCGAGCGGCTGGACCTGGCGCTTAATCTGGCTGACGCACCGCTGCCGCTACCTGCCGGTGAGGTCCTGACCGGTAGCGATACCAGCTCGGGCAGCGTGCCGCCGCATGGCTGGACAGTGGTCCGCGCCGGATGATCCCGCCAGCCGTCACATCAGCAGCCCCAGGGCTGCTCGTAGGGAGCTCCCCCAGCGGCCTGAGAGCTCAGAGAACCCCGCAGCCACAGGGAAACCCCCGGCATCGCAGGCACCCATGACACAAAGTCAGTCAGGCCCTGAGCCGGGTCATCCAAGCGGCTCCGGGGGGCACGACCGGTCGAGATTGGAGTTCTCTCATCAGGTCCGGTACCGTAACCCGTGGACGGAGGGCCTCGTGCCTTCTTGCTTGGGGGAAAGCCAGAATCTCTGTGGGGAGAGAACATGAACCATGCACTTCGGCCTGCCCGGCCACGCGTCTCGGTGGTGATCCCAACCATCAACGAGGCCCGAAACCTCGAGGTACTGCTCCCAGACCTGCCTGAGGTCTACGAGGTAGTCCTGGTGGATGCCGGCTCGACCGACGACACCGTCGAGGTGGCCCGGCGACTGGTCACCACCAAGCTGAACGTGATCCAGCAGACCCGCACCGGCAAGGGCAACGCCCTGGTCTGCGGGATGCACGCCGCCACCGGCGACGTCATCGTCACCCTCGACGCGGACGGCTCTGCCGATCCGTGCGAGATCGAATTCTTCGTCGATGCACTGGTCGACGGAGCCGACTTCGCCAAGGGTTCGCGCCACATGGTCGGCGGCGGCAGCGACGACCTGACCCTGCTCCGCTCGCTCGGCAACCGAGGCCTGAATCTGATCAGCAACCTCCGGCTGAGGACCAAGTTCACCGACCTGTGCTACGGGTATAACGCGATGTGGTCCGATATCATCACCGCCCTCGACCTGCCACACCCTTCACTGCCGGCTCCGGCTCATGGCGGGCGGCTGTGGGGTGACGGCTTCGAGATCGAGACCCTGGTCACGGTCCGCGTGGCCCAGGCCGGTCTGAATGTCGCTGAGGTCCCCAGCTTCGAGTTGAATCGAATCTTCGGGGAGAGCAACCTGCGTACCTTCGCTGACGGTCAGCGGGTGCTGCGTACCATCGCCGTGGAGACCGCCACCCGCGGCCGCGGCAAGGTCGGTAGTCTGGTCTCGTGCGCCCCGCGCCACCACCACCTCGCCACCTGCCGGCTGCGTACCGCGGAGCGTGAGACCGCCTCGCCGATCGCCTCTGCGGCCTGACCCTTCCGACGGGCCAGGGAGGGCACTTGGGGTCCCGCCCTGGCTCCGTCGGGCAGTCACAATGCCTACCATCAAGAATCTGTCCTGCACGGTCGTCGTCTGTGCGTACACGCTGGAACGCTGGGACGATATTCAGGCCGGTGCCCAGGAAGCCGAGCGTCAACTGGTGGCCTCCGGACGCGACGGCACAGTCCTGATTGTCAGCGATCACAATCCGCAGCTGTACCAGCGGGCCCTGACCGACCTAGCCAGCCCCCGGCTAGCCGTAATCGAGAACGCTCGCCGGCGCGGATTATCAGGCGCCCGTAACACGGCGCTCGAGCGGCTTGACACCGATCTGGTGGTCTTCCTCGATGATGACGCCGTACCCGAGCCAGACTGGTTGGAGGCGTTGTTAGCCCCCTTCGCGGACCCCACGGTGGTCGCCACCGGAGGGGCCGCCGAACCACGGTGGCCCGACGGGGCGTGCCGACCGGTGACCTTACCGGCGCGCCCCGGGCCCGGGCAGCGTGGGGAACTCGACTGGGTTGTCGGCTGCACCTACCAGGGTCAGCCCACCCAGCTCGCTGAGGTCCGTAACGTGATGGGCTGCAATATGGCCTTTCGGGCCAGTGTGTTTGTCATGACGGGGGGCTTCGGCGAAGATCTGGGCCGGGTCGGCAAGGTGCCATACGGCTGTGAAGAGACCGAACTCTGTATCCGGGCCAGGCAGCAGGATCCCCGGTCCCGGATCCTGTTCGAGCCGCGCTCACTGGTACGTCACCGGGTCAGCCCCGACCGGCTGACCTGGCGATACCTGTGGCGGCGGTGCTACGCCGAAGGGATCTCCAAGGCTGCGGTCACCGAGCGCACCACCCGCAGCGCCTCCTTAAGCACCGAGTTGTCGTACACCACGACCGTCCTACCTGCGGCGGTCGCCCGGGAACTCGGATCCACCCCCACCTCATTGCGGCGAGGACTAGCCGGCGCCTTCGCAATCAGCTCCGGTCTCGCCGCAACCACATTGGGATACGTCGTCGGTCGGATCGCCATCCGGCGCGGCCGTACGGTGTCGATGAAGGAGTCGTAACAGACCGATGAGCATGACCTGCCGCCTGTGTGCCAGCGAAGACCTTGTCTCCGTACTTGACCTGGGCGCCAGCCCCCCGTGCGAATCGTTCCTCCCGGCCGCCGGGATCGACGACCCCGAACCGACTTACCCGCTGCACCTGCGGCTGTGCCACGACTGCTTGTTGCTGCAAATCCCGCCGCTGATCGTGCCTGCCGAGACCTTCACTGACTACGCCTACTACTCGTCGTATGCGACCTCCTGGGTCGAACACGCTGCCCGCTACGTCGACCAGGTCGTGACCAGTCTGGGGCTGGGACCAGACAGCCTCGTGGTGGAGGTCGCCAGCAACGACGGCTACCTGCTGCAGCATGTCGTCCAGCGCGGGATCCGCTGCCTGGGAATCGAGCCCAGCGTCAACGTTTCCGAAGCTGCCCGCGCCAAGCAGGTCCCCACCCTGACAGCCTTCCTGGACCCGGAACTCGGCCGGCGGGTCCGCACCGAGCACGGCCCGGCGGACCTGGTCGTGGCAAACAATGTCTGGGCCCACATCCCCGACATCCTGGGCTTCACCCAGGGTCTGCGGGCCCTGGTCGCCGACCACGGGCGGGTCTCGATCGAGGTCCACCACGCGCTGTCGCTGATCACCGAGGCCCAATTCGACACCATCTACCACGAGCACTTCCAGTACTGGACGGTGCTGGCCGCCCAGCGTGGCCTGGCCAGCGGTGGGCTGCGGTTGGTCGACGTGGAGCTGCTACCCACCCACGGCGGCTCAATTCGGCTCTGGGCCGCGCCTGAGGAGGCCGGGGTGGAGCCCTCGCCCCGGGTAGCGCAGGTGATCGCCACCGAGACCGCGGCCGGGCTGGACCGACTTGAGGGGTACCAGGGATTGGCGGCCCGGGTCGCCAGCATCCGCGACGACTTGGTGAGCTACCTGATCGAGGCCCGCCGGGCCGGTCGTCGGGTGGTCGGCTACGGCGCCCCCGGCAAGGGCAACACCCTGCTCAACTACTGCGGGATCCGCCCGGACCTGCTCGCATATACCGCCGACCGCAACCCGTACAAGCACGGCCGTTTCACCCCCGGGGTCCGGATCCCGGTGGTGCCACCAGAGCACCTGATCGACGATGCCCCCGATGACGTCCTGGTGCTGCCGTGGAACCTCCGTGACGAGATCACCGCCCAGTTGAGCCGAACCCTCCCCGCGGGCACCCGGCTGATCTTCGCGCTACCCTCCCTCGAAGTGATCACGCTGGGGGGGGCGTCATGAAAGTCGTGCTTTTCTGCGGCGGCTACGGCATGCGGATGCGGGGCTGGGACGGCGAGGGACTGCCGAAACCGCTGCAGCTGGTCGGGGATCTGCCGCTCGTGGTGCACGTCATGCGTTACTACGCCCGGTACGGACACAACGAATTCGTCCTCTGCCTGGGGTACGCGGCCGAACAGATCCACGATGCAGTGGCCGAGGCGATCACCCGGTGCCCGAGGGCCGGCAGCTGGTCAGTCAGGTACGTCGACACCGGCCTGGACTCCCCGATCGGTGAACGACTGCTCCAGGTCGCCGACCAGGTCCGTGACGAAGAAATGTTCTTCGCGAACTATGCCGATGTGCTCTGTGACGTCTCGCTCGAGGCGATGGTGTCTCGGATGCGGGAGGTCCCGCACGCCAGCGCGATGGTGCTCGCGGTCCGGCCGCAGGCCTCTTTCCACGTGCTCGACCTGGCCGACAACGACACCGTAACCGGGATGCGTTCGGTGGCCGAGCTGCCGCTGCGCGAGAACGGCGGCTACCTAGTCCTGCGGCCGTCGATCCTGCAGCACCTGGGCGGGGGGCGAGACCTGGTTACCGACGCCTTCGCGGAGGTGATCCCCGACGGTGGGGTCCTGGCCTACCCACACGACGGCTTCTGGATGCCAGCTGACACATTCAAGGAACGGGCCGCGCTGCACGAGATGTGGCAGGCCGGCACCGCCCCGTGGATGACCCCGGAGCCCCCTGTGCTGGTGGTCTCATGATCCTGGGGCCATTACGGCACCTGGTACTAGTGGGAGCCCACTGCGATGACATCGCGATCGGGGCTGGGGCCACGGTCCGGGCGATCTGCCAGGCCAACCCGGGGCTGCGGGTCTCGGCGTTGGTACTGACCGGGGCTGGCACCGTCCGAGAGGACGAAGAACGGGCGGCCTTGGCGGCCTGCTGCCCAGGAGCTGACATGTCGCTGACCGTAGCCGGTCTGCCAGACAACCGGCTGCCGGCGGTCTGGGCCGAAGCCAAGCAGCAGGTGATGACGCTGCGCGACCAGACCCACGCAGCCGAAATCCCCGACCTGGTAATCGGACCTCAGCCGGGCGACGCCCACCAGGACCACCGCCTGGTCGCCGAGCTGCTCGGGCAGGCCTTCCGACAGCAGCCGCTGTGGGGGTACGAAATCGTCAAGTACGAATCAGACCTGCCCCAGGTCACCGGCTATGTGCCGTTCCAGCGTGCCGAGGCGCTAGCTAAGAGCGAACTGTTGCACCGGTACTACCCCAGCCAGGTGGCGCATCCCTGGTTCGACGAGGAGGCATTCCTGGGGCTGATGCGGGTACGGGGGTGCCAGTGCCTGGCACCGTACGCAGAGGGTTTCGTGGTCACCAAGACCATTGTCGAGATAGGGGGACACAGATGAAGGTTCTGCTGACGGGCAGCCAGGGCTACCTAGGGACCGTGATGGCACCGGTACTGACCGGGCAGGGTCACCAGGTGACCGGGCTGGACATCGGCTGGTTCGCGCCGAACCTGCTGGGGCCGGCGCCCAACGACCCGCCTACCCTGACCAAGGACATCCGAGAGGTGACCGTGGCCGACCTGGAGGGCTTCGACGCGGTGATCCACCTGGCCGCCCTGTCGAACGACCCGCTCGGCTTCCTGGCCCCCGAGATCACGTACGACATCAACCACCAGGCCTCAACCCGGCTGGCGACGCTGGCTAAGCAGGCTGGGGTGGGGCGTTTCCTGTACTCGTCGACCTGCTCGGTGTACGGGGCAGCTGGCTCTGGGCTGGTAGCCGAGGACGCCGAGCTGACGCCAGTGACCCCGTACGCGGTCAGCAAAGTCCGGGTGGAGACTGATCTGGACCAGCTCGCCGACGACACGTTCACCACGGTCTCGCTGCGTAATGCGACCGCTTTCGGTTTCTCGCCACGGCTGCGGGCCGACATCGTGCTGAACAACCTGGTGGGGCACGCGTTGTTGTCGGGTGAGGTACTGGTGCTGTCGGACGGGACTCCGTGGCGGCCGCTGGTGCACGCGGCCGATATTGCCGAGGTCTTTGCGGCGGCCCTGGTAGCGCCGGCACAGCAGGTGAACCGGGCCAAGTTGAACGTCGGCACCGAGGCCAACAATGTCACCGTCGCCGAGATCGCCGAGGCGGTAGCCGCCGAGACCGGGGCCACGGTCCGGATCACCGGCGAGGCCGGCAACGACCCCCGCTCCTACCGGGTGGACTTCAGCCGGCTGCGCGCAACCCTGCCCGAGGTGAGCGTGTCACGCAGCATCGCCGACGGGGCACGGGAGTTGGTGGCCGCCTACCGAGAACATGGGCTGACCCGAGAGGCCTTCGAACAGCGGTTCGTGCGGCTGGCCCGGATCCGGGAACTGCTAGACGTCGGCCGCCTGGACCAGACGCTGCGCACCCGGTGATGGCGGCCTCAGCCTCGCAGCTGCTCCACCAGCGCCGCCCAGGAACCGGCGGCCAGGTCGCGTTCACTCATGATGGCCGGGCCGGACGGCCAGGCGATGGCCAGGTCCGGATCGTCGTGGCGGACCGTCAGGTCTTGGCTCGGGTCATGGGGCCGGTCGATCCGGTATTGCACATCGGCCGGGCCACGCAGCACCTGGAAGCCGTGCAGGAAACCAGCCGGGACGTACAGGGCACAGAAGTTTTCATCGTCCAGTTCGACCGTCAGGTGCTGCCCGAAGGTCACCGATCCGGGCCGGGCGTCGACCACCACGTCCAGCACCGCCCCGGCCGAGACCCGCACCAGCTTCGCCTCCCCTGCTGCGCCACGGCCGTGCAGACCACGCCGGACCCTGGGCAGCGAACGGGACTGCGAGTCCTGGGTCTGAGGCCCAAAGACAATCCCGCTCCGGGCAGCGATCTCGGCGTCGAAGGTTCGGGTGAACAGGCCACGGTCGTCGCGGTGCGGGGTCGGCACCAGCAGCCGTACCCCTGCCAGCGCCAGCTGTCGTACATCCATGCCAGCATTCTGCCCGGAGGTGAGCATGCCTGAGTCACGGTGTCTGCTGTGCCAGGCGAGCGGCGACCAGCCGGTGCTCGATCTAGGCAGCCAGCCGTCGGCGCGGCACTGGCCGTTGCCTAGCGACCCAGGCCCAGACCCGGCGTACGGGCTGGCGATGTGGGTCTGCCCGAACTGCGGGTTGGCGCAGCTGCTGGACGATCAGACCACCGAGCCGGAGGTGGCGGTACCCGAGCCGCAGGCGGTCCGAGACCAGGCCGCCCAGGCGGTGGCGGATCTGACCCGGCTGGGCTGGTTGGAGGGCCGCCGTACGGTGCGGGAGTTCGGCTCCCCGCACGGCGGCAGCTGGTTGGAACACCTGCCGCTGACCCCCACCGACGAGCCGGCTGACCTGGTGGTCGACAGCCTGGGGCTGATGCATGAGCGGGACTTGCCGGCCGCGGTCCAAGCCCGGGCGGCGGCCCTAGCCCCAGGCGGGGCGCTGGTGGCGCTGATCCAGCCGCTGGGCGACATCGTCGCCACCGGGCAGTGGACCGCGTTACGGCACGGCCACCACGCGTACTTCTCGCTGATTGCGCTGCGCGCCACCTTGGCCAGCGCCGGCTTGGAGCCGGTGACCACGCTGCGCTACGACCTGTACGGGGGCACCGCAGTAGTGGTCGCCACCCGTGATGGCTGCCCCGACCCGCAGCTGCAGCAGATGTACGAGGCGGAGCGGGCGCAGGGTCTGCAGCGACGCGACGGGCTGGTACCGCTAGCAGCGGCCGTCAACCGGCAGCTGGACCAGTTGCGGGACTTTCTGGAGCAGCGCCGGGCCAGCGGGACCCGGCTGTACGGCTACGGAGCGGCCTCGCGGGCGGTGGCTGAGCTGGCGATGGTGGGCGAACCCGCCCACGCCCTGGCCGCGGTGGCCGACGCCTGCGCCGCCAAGCAGGGCCGGGCGCTGCCCGGTTCCCGGATCCCGGTGATCTCGCCGCAGCAGCTGTTAGCAGCCGACCCGGAAGAGGTGCTGGTACTGCTGCCGGACTTGGTCGACGAGCTGCTGGAGCGATACCCGCAGCTGGCGGGACGGCTGGTGACCGCCGGCCCGGACGGGGTGGCGCTGCCGAGTTGGCAGATCGAGGGCTGGCCGGCTTCGGTCGCTGCCCAACGCCGACTGCACGAGCTGGTCCCCGGCGGGGCCCATACCTATGCCCGCGGGCCCGACCAATATCCCGAGGATGCCCCGCCGGTGCTAGTTCGTGGCCGCGGCGCGCAGGTGTGGGATGTCGATAACCACAGCTATGTGGAATACGGAATCGGGCTGCGGGCGGTCACCCTTGGGCACCGACACCCGCGGGTCGACGAGGCAGTCCGGCGGGCCCAGCGTGACGGGATCAATTTCTCCCGGCCGACGCGGCTGGAGGCCGAGATCGCGGAACGGTTCCTGGCGAACCTGCCCGGCGCGGACCGGGTGAAGTTCGCCAAGAACGGCTCCGACGTCACCACCGCAGCGGTCCGGTTAGCCCGAGCAGTGACCGGCCGGCAGCGGCTGGCGATCTGTGACCAGTCCTTCTTCTCGGTCGACGACTGGTGGATCTCCCATTCCGAGATGGACGCCGGCACCGCCCCAGCGGAGCGGGAGGCAGGCAGCCTCTTCGCGTACAACGATCTGGCGGCGGTGGCCGAGATCGTGGAACGCGGTGATGTGGCGGCGGTGGTGCTGCAGGCGGCCACCGCCACCGAGGAGCCGGCTCCTGGTTTCTTGGAGGGGCTGCGGCAGTTGTGCGACCGGACCGGGACGGTGCTGGTCTTCGACGAGATCATCACCGGCTACCGCTGGCACCTGGGCGGGGTACAGACCCTAGCCGGGGTCAGCCCAGACCTGTCGTGCTGGGCGAAGGGGATCGGCAACGGGTACGCGATCTCAGCGCTAGCAGGTCGAGCCGAGCTGATGGACCTGGGCGGGCTGGGCACCGACCAGCCCCGCACCTTCCTGGTGTCCACCACGTACGGCTCGGAGTCAGTCGGGCTGGCCGCGCTCGGTGCGGTGATGTCGGTGTACCAGGAGGAGGACCCGATCAGCCGGATCTGGGCGGCCGGGGAGCGACTGCGAGATGGGATGAACCAGGTCGTAGCCGAGGCCGGGCTGAGCCAGTACCTAGCCGCCGAGGGCCACCCGGCCTGCCTGATGTTCACCACCCGCGACGCCGACCTGAGCCGTTCCCAGCCGATGCGGACGGTGTTCCTACGCGAGCTGCTGCGCCACGGGGTGCTCGGGCAGTCGTGGGTGACCTGCGCCGGCCATACGGATGCCCTGGTAGATCACACCGTGGCCGCGGTCCAGGCGGCGCTGCCGGCGTACGAGCGAGCCCTGAACGATCCGTCGGTGGTGGTCGGCCGGCCGGTAGCTCCGGCGCTGCGTCGCTACGCCGAGCCGCGCCGGCTGCCGAGGCGAACCCCATGACCCTCGGGAGGCAGATCCGATGAGTACCCCGGCCGCGGTGGTCCTGATCGCCCACGACAAACCCCGGCATCTGGCCCGGCTGGTGGCAGCGCTGGATGGCCTGCCGATCTTCCTGCATGTCGACCGCAACACCCCCGACGAGCTCTTCCACGCCATGACCGATGACCTGCCGGACCGGGTCCGCCTGCTGCCGCGGCTGGATGCCGGATGGGCCCGGTTTGAGGTGTTGGCGGCCGAACTGTCGGGCTACCGGGCGGCGTACCAGGAGACCGACGCCGAGCACATCATCCTCGGCACCGGCGCCGACTATCCGTTGTTGAGCGTGGACCGGCTGGTGGACCGGCTGTCGCTGCTGCGGGGGGTGTCGTGGACCTCGTTCGACAAGCTCCCGATCCGGGAGTGGGGGCCGATGCGTGGCTATGACCGGTTCTTGTTCCGCCAGCGCCCGGAGGGCCGGCGCCGGGTCTGGTCGCCGGTGCCGCGCCGGTGGCCGGCCGGGATCCGCCCAGCCGGTGGCGCCCAAACCAAGATCCTGGCCCGGCACCATGTCGGGCGGCTGTTGGAGATTCTGGACCGGCGCCCGGAGCTGCTGCGTTTCTTCCGGGAGGCGTGGACCCCCGATGAGGTCACCCTGCCGTCGATCTTCACCTCCCCCGCCTTCGGGATGGACTGGGAGCATAGCCATGTCCGCGGCGAACACGCCTGGTTCATCGACTGGGGCGACGGCGACCTGCCCAACCCCCACTGGCTGGACGAGTCTTCGCTGCCGGCGCTGCGCCAGGCCCGGAACCGTCCCGGCGCCGGGGCCCTGTTCGCCCGGAAATTCCCCGACGACTCCGGACCACTGCTGGATCAGATCGAGGCCACGATCTGGAACTGACCCGGGTCGGCAGTACCGTGTTATCGGTGGGAGCACCCCCAGAGGGCATCAGCGCATCAGGGCTGGTACCTGCTTCACCGGGCTCCCGGATAGCGCCAAGCACTGATCGAGGCAGAGGTTATGGGCGTCATCACCCACGTCGAAGTCAATCGACTCATGGTCGAAGTCACCGATGGTCGGCTGAGTCTGTTGCAGATTCCCCGGCAGCTCCTGGATCGTAACCAGACCGACCCGGTCCAGGCTGTCGAGGTGATCGCCACCACCATTGGTCGGGCGCTTGGCGAGAATGCCGACACCACCCTTCGGGAGTTACCACCGCCTGAGCATCCGGTGGCCCGGCGGTTGGCGGCCACGCTCGCCCCGCTGCTCGAGCCGGTACCGATCCCGATGGTGCAAGGTCGGCTGGGCGACACCGCGAGCGTCGAGGCCGAGGTCGACCTGACGCTGCGGATCCTCGAAATCCCAGATTCGTGGCTGCTTCCAGAACGCGGGCCCGAACTGGAGAAGGCTGTGGTCGAGACGGTGAATTCTCGCCTTGGCGCTGCCCAGCAGACGCTCGCTGATCGAGTCCAGGCCGAACTGGAGCAGGCACCTCCGATCGATTGGGATGAGGTGTCGCGCATGCTCACTGACTTACGAGGAGGTTTCCGATGACAAATCTGGTCTTCCAGGCCTCGGTGTGGAACAAGGCCTCGGTCGACATGAACGAAGCCGGTGCCGACTGGAGCCGTCAGACCCGTGATGTGCGAAACGAGGTCCTGTACCAGAAGAACGCGCCCCAGGCCTCGAATTCACTGGTGGATCAGGAGATCGTACCTCGGGTGTGGGATAAGGAACTGCGGTGGTATGAGCTCATCGGTAACCTGACGACGAAGTTCACCAGCGACGCCGCCAAACTGGATCAGACAGCCAAGGCCTATGCCGCCAGTGAACAGGAAGCTGAGGAATCAGCCAGATTCTGGAGTTGGAAATGAACTATTCAAATTTAGTATACAATCAAGCTGGAATCACCCGCCCCACGCAGGACCCACAGCACCTACGGAACCGGGCCCATCTCTACAATCTCCTCGCCACTACCTGCACCTCGACCGGCACCACTGTCGACGCCATCATCGCCGATGTCGAAAAACACAATTCAGGAAAAGCCCGCGACCAGTTCTCCCGGGTGATACGAGACAACAATTCCCTACACACCCGACTCTCGAGCTTCGCCGCCGCCGCAGCCCTGACCGCCGAGCGGTTCGAGCTGGCCGCGACTGACTTGGAGACCGGAGTCGCCGAGATGGACGCATTCACGATCAATGTTCATGCCACTCTCATGGCCAATCCGATCCTGACCTCGCAGATACTGCAGCAGTCTCGTGTTCAGTTGGCCACGATGGAGCAGAAACTCGCCCAGAAGCTGGCAGCCAATATGGCCTTTGAGCTTCCGCACAAGGTCGAATATCATCCGGAGTCCGAGGCTATCGACAATCGTGGCGGTATCTTGGACCAGCAGACGATCCAGCGCTGGAGAGATTCCAACCTGACCTTGGAACAACGCCGGAAGGTGCTGCAGAAAATAGTCGACCAGGAGGCGGCCAAACGAGGGATCGAGCCGCCACCAGAGGTGGCGATCGACGATGAGGCAACGAAGGTCGGTGCCGCCGCCCTTTACACTCATAATGACCGAAAGATCCATATCACCCCTGATTCTGCATCCGATGGATCGATCTTCGGGACCGTCGGCCATGAACTCGGCCATGCTGAGATGTTCAAACTGTACGATGACTACAAGAAGCTTTCATTCATAGATATCATGGTTATTAAATCTGGCGCGCGGCCAGATCCGTTCCGACGAAACGGCTATACGATCGATGACATCTCCTATATGGCGGAGGCGAACGCGAATTACGACTACACGGCCCAGTCGTATCCTTTCCACCCCGATGAGGTGGCGGCCGAGCAGACTCGGGCTGAGGTCGCCAATGCGGTCACCGACAAACAGATCAACCACCTGATCGATGAGGCCACCCGCTAGCGGCCTTCACGAATTCAGATCAGGCCGGTCGCTCGCTGCCCAGGTCTGTTCTTCTCACCACGAGGACGGCGGCTGCGCCTGGTGTGGGAGTGATCACCCAGGTCGCCTGCCGCGGACCGTTCGGGCGTAGCCGGCGCCGCAGAGCAGCCGGATCAGTCTCGATGCCTCGTTTCTTGATCTCAAGGCTGCCGATCTGGTGTTTGCGCACCCAAGACCGAAGCTGCGATTCTCGCCAAGGCAGGCGTTCCAGGATCTCAAACCGGGTCGCCAGGTCAGTCTCGGCCGGGTAGTGCGAAGTCAGGTAGGCGATCCGGGACGCCACCCGGCCAGCGCCCAGCTGCCGAGCCAAGGAGCCGACCGCCCCGGCCCGGATCACCGCCGGGTCCGGCTCGTACAGGTAGCGCCCAAGTTCATGGACCTCGCAGTCGGGCCCGGCGTCAAGCTGCTGCCCACCAGGCAACAGCAGCGCGCTGCGCCGTACCCCCAGCCCACCCCACAGCGAGGCCTCGACCAGGTCATGGTGGTCACTCACCCAGATCGTCTCGGTCTCGTCGGGCACCATTGCGTGGGGCACGCCGGGCCCGAGCTTGATGCAGGCCAGCCGGCCGTGGTGCAGCAGCGGCCTCAGCACCTGCCAGGGTGGACTGAGGTCGGCCGGGTCCCAGCTGCGGCCACGCCCGGTCCGACGGGCCGGATCGGCGAAAACCGCGTCCGTGGCGGGAATCTGGCCAATGACCTCGGCGGCGTCAATGACCCGGACCTGGCCGCTCCAACCGACGTGGACCAGGTTGGCCTGCGCCAGGACCGCTGTGACCGGGTCCTGCTCTACCGCCACCACCGCCAGGCCGGCGTCGACCAGGGCCACCGTGTCCAGCCCGAGCCCGCAGCCGAGGTCCCAGACCCGCCGTGCCCCAGCCGCCGCGAGGCGTTCCGCCCGCCAGCGGGCCACCGCCGGCCGGCTCGCCTGCTCCAGGCCGGCACTGGTCAGGAACAGGTCACGCCGGCCCAGCTTCGCCTGCCCGCGCTGGCGCAGCGCAGCCTGCTCCAACACCGCCGCAGCCCGCGGCGCTGCTAGATCGCGCCGCATCCGGGTAGCCGCCGCCAGCGACGACGGGTCCACCTCCTGTTCGGCGGCTGCCAGCCAGGGCTGAGCCTCGGCTGAGACTAGCCACCGCGCCACCGCCAGATCCATGGACTGAGGCTAGCCGCGGAACTCGATTCGCCCTATGCTCCTTCGCCATGAAGGTGTTCAAGGGGATCCTCGCTGGTCTCGGGGCGGTGGCCATGATCGTGGCGATCGTGATGCTGCTGCGGATCTCGTGGAACCTGCAGGGGATCCTCGGCTCCGCTAACCGCTACACCCCGGCCGGGGAACAGCAGTGGGGCAGCCCGGTCCAGGATGTGATCTTGACCACCGGGATCGCGCTGCTGTCCGGGCTGCTGCTGGGACTCGCCCTGGGGATGCCGCGACGGACCTCCAGCTCGGTACGGGAGGAGGCCATCGCCTCGTACCAGGCTAAAGGCCTGTCGGGCGAGCAGGCTGAGCAGCCCCAGCCGAACCTGATCGACAGGCCTAACCCGACCGACTCCTGATCCGCTCTCGAAAGGCGATCAGTCACAGACGCTGTACGACCAGCCAGTGGGCCGGCCGTCGTGGTACGGCAGGACGCCGTGAAATTGGCTGACCTTCGGGTCGAAGACCAGCGGTAGGAAATACCGGTCACCCTCCCAGATCGGCAATTCGTAGGCCAGCAGCCGGGCCAGCGGCACCCATTCCAGCACCCCTTCGGGGTTGCTTTCGGCGATGGTGCCGTGGAACTGGTCGATCCGGAAGAGGAAACCGAACCAATCTTCGCCGCCGACCCCGAAACCCGGCCAGGACACGGTCCCCCGCAGCTGGAGCGCATCGGCCTCGATCCCGGCCTCCTCGAGCAGTTCGCGGCGCATCGCCGCCACCACGTCCTCGCCCGGTTCAACTTTGCCGCCCAGGCCGTTGTACTTGCCGAGGTGCAGATCGTCGGCCCGGCCCAACCGGTGGATCAGCAAGACCTGCTCAGCGTTAGGCGACAGCACATAGCCCAGCACTCCCAGGATCGGTGTGTACGGCATCAGACCACGATGGTCGAGACCGGCAGCCCCGAATCGACCCCGATGTCTAGCCGTGAGGGCCGGACCCCGGCCTGGACCGCGGCCGCCCCGACCGCTGCGATCATCGCCCCATTGTCGGTGCACAGCCCCGGCCGTGGCCGGCGCAGCGTGACCCCGGCCTGCCGGGCCCGCTCAGCCAGCAGTTCCCGCAGTCGGGAATTGGCCGCTACGCCGCCGCCGATCACCAGATGGTCGATCCCCTGATGCTCGCAGGCGGCGATCGCCTTCGCGCTGAGCACATCGCAGACCGCCTCCTGGAAGGAAGCCGCCACATCGGCGAGCGGCACGTCCTCGCCGTCGCGGCGGCGTAGCTCCACCCAGCGCGCCACCGCCGTCTTGAGCCCCGAGAAGGAGAAGTCGAAACGATGCCGGGCCAGATCCTTGGCCGCGGTCAGCCCGCGCGGGAAGGCCACCGCCCGCGGGTTGCCGCGGCGGGCGGCCTGGTCGATCGCGGGCCCGCCCGGGTACGGCAGCCCCAGCAGCCGGGCCACCTTGTCGTACGCCTCACCGGCCGCATCGTCGATGGTGGAGCCGATCTCACGGACCGTGGTGGCGATCTGGTCGACTCTCAACAGCGACGTGTGCCCGCCCGACACCAGCAGCGCCATCGTCGGGGTCGGCAGCGGGCCGTGGTCCAGAATGTCCACGCCGACGTGCCCGACCAGATGATTCACCCCGTACAGGGGCTTGTCGAGCGCCCCCGCCAAGGCCTTCGCGGCGGCCAGTCCGACCACTAGCGCCGAGACCAGGCCGGGCCCGGCGGTGACCGCTACCGCGTCCACCTCAGACAGGTCGATGTCGGCGTCGGAGCAGGCCCGTTCCAGGGTCGGGCGAAAAGCCTCCAGGTGGGCCCGGGAGGCGACTTCGGGTACCACCCCACCGAAACGGGCATGCAGGTCGACCGAGGAGGCGACCTGGTTCGCGAGCAGGTCATTGCCGCGGACCACTCCCACCCCAGTCTCGTCGCAGCTGGACTCGATGCCGAGGACCAGCGGACCGGTCACGAGACGGCCTCGACGGGGGTGTCGAACCAGGAGCCGGTCAGTTCAAGTTCCATCACCATCGCATGCCGGTCGTGGCCGTAGTAATTCAGGCGCCGGTCGATCGGCTCGAAGCCGAACTGCTCGTACAGCCGGTGCGCGACGGCGTTGGTCTCCTCCACCTCCAGCAGCATCCGGTGTGCCCCGGTGGCCTGAGCCCACTGGATCCCGGCCCGCATCAGCCTCCGCGCAACCCCCTGGCCGCGTCGCTGAGGGGCGACCACCACCCGCAGCAGGTCGGCGAAGTCGCCGCTGGTCTGAAAGGTCGCCACCCCGTCCACCTGGTCGTCGACGTCCCGGTTGACCAGCACGTACCGGTCGTCGGCGGTGAGTTCCTCGGCCCAGGCCTGCCGTGACCAGCCCTGGTCGAAACCAGACTGCTCAAGAGCCAGGATCTGGTCAAGGTCAGCGGTAGTGGCGTGGGCGACGATCATGGGTCCCTCCTGGGGAGCGTGGACTTGGTCCTGGTCGGAACCTCGGCGTCGGGACGCCGTAGGTAGAGCGGTACGGTCCCCGCGCTCGGCAGCCGGTGCTGCTGGGCGGCGAGCAGGCCGGCGTCGAGACGCAGGCCGGCGTCAGACACCCCACCGGGCAGACTGTCGGGGTAGCGCAGCGCCCCCGGCCCGACTACCGGCAGCACCGGCAGTTCGGCGGGACGGTTGACGTGCGGCCCGTCGCTGCGGCGGCCGAGCTGGTCGTAGGTAGCCCAGTAGACCTCTTTGCGGCGGGCGTCGGTGGCGACCAGATATGGACCGGCAGGGTGGCTCGCGGCGTGCTGTAGGCCCAGCCCGTCGAGGCTGCAAACCCCCTTCCAGGGCAGGTCCAACAGGTAGGCCAGGGACTGGGCGGTCACGATCGCGACCCGCAGCCCGGTGTACGGGCCGGGGCCGAGCCCGACCACGATCCCGGCCAAGTCAGCGAGCCGGGTCCCGGCCTCGCGGACCACCTGCCGTACCAGCGGCATCAGCTGCTCGACGTGGCTGTTGGGCTGGTCCACACTGGCGCTGGCCAGGATCTCACCGGCCCGGCCGACCCCGGCCGAGACTCCGGTGGCGGTGTCCAGCCCCAACCACAGGCCGCTGTCGAGTTCACCCATCGCAGTCCTCGAGGTTCAGGTCGACGCCTTCCCAGCGTGGGCCGATCCCGGTCAGGGTGACCAGTCGGGTCTCGTCGGCGGCGGACCGGTCAAGGCTGACCTCGAGGCGGCTGTCGGACAGCTGTTCGGCCTTGCCCTCACCCCATTCGACCACGGTGACCGAGGTCTGCAGGTAGTCGTCCAGGTCGAGGTCGTCGACCTCGGACAGGTCAGCGAGCCGGTACGCGTCGACGTGCACCAGCGCTGGCCCGCACCCGAGGGAGCGGTGCACCCGGGAGAGCACGAAGGTGGGCGAGATCACCGGGCCGGCCACGCCCAGCCCGGCCCCGATCCCCTGGGTGAGGGCGGTCTTGCCGGCCCCCAGGGCCCCGATCGCGAGTACCAGGTCGCCTGGCCGTAGCAGCCCGGCGAGGCGTCGACCGAGCGCGTGCATGTCCGCGGCGGTCGGCACGGTCACCTGCGACAAGGGCATCCTCCTTCGGTCGCCAGCATGCTACGACCCGAAGTGGCGACGTCGTGACCGGCCCGGACCTGGTCCACGACGCGGACGTCTCCCGGCCGGGCGGGGGGCGATCAGCGCCTGGTAGTCCGATTCCAGGATCGGCTCCCGTTCGACCCAGGACCCGACTAGGCCGGTCACCGTCTCATCGCCGGGAGTGACCTGGACGAAACGGGCATCCAGCCCGGTGTGGCGGATGTGCTGTGAGACCAGGCGCCGCTGGTGACGCAGCAGCACGCTCAGCACCACCCCCTTGCTGCCGGCTCGGGCGGTCCGCCCGGCCCGGTGCAGATAATCCTTGCTGCTGGCTGGTGGGTCAGCCTGCACCACCAGCGCCACATCGTCGACGTGGATCCCGCGGGCGGCGACATCAGTGGCGACCAGGACCGGCAGGCTGCCGTCACGGAAGGCGGCCAGAATCCGGGCCCGGGCCCCCTGCCGTAGGCCGCCGTGCAATGCCCCGGCCAGGATGCCGACCCCTCGTAGCCGTTCGGCGACCCGGTCGGCGCCCTGCTGGGTACGAACGAAGACCAGGGTCCGGTCTCGGCCGGCGGCGGCGATCTGGTTCACCAGCTGGTTCTTCTGGTGCGCGGCGACCATCCAGAAGATGTGTTCCATGGTGGCGACCGAGGCGGTCTGCGGATCGACCTCGTGGGTCACCGGCTGGTGCAGGTAGCGCTGGACCAGGTCATCGACGGCGGTGTCCAAGGTGGCAGAGAACAACAGCCGCTGCCCGTCGCTGGGGGTGGCGTCGACGATGGTGGTGACCGCCTCCCAGAAGCCCAGTTCAGCCATATGGTCGGCCTCGTCGATCACGGTCACCTGGATCGTGGACAGGTCGGCCGCTCCCTGCTCGATCAGGTCCACCAGCCGGCCAGGGGTCGCCACCACCACATCGACCCCTCGTTCAAAGGCTCGGATCTGCGGCCCGTACGCCATCCCGCCGGCGACCAGCGCAACGCTCATGGTCAGCGCCTGCGCCAACGGGGCCAGTACGTCGGCGACCTGCAGCGCGAGTTCCCGGGTCGGGACCAGAACCAGGCCGCGGACCCCGAGCCGGTCGTCCTGGTCCAGCCGGGCCAGCATCGGCAGCCCGAAGCCCAAGGTCTTCCCGGAGCCGGTTCGGCCCCGGCCCAGCAGGTCGCGGCCGGCCAGGGCGTCACCGATGGTGGCCTGCTGGATCGGGAACGGGGTCACGATTCCCTGCCCGGCCAAGGCCCGGACCAGTTCGGGTGGCAGCCCCAGCGCGGCAAAACCAGATTCGGCCGGGGCCTCGGCCATGGCGACCTCGGTGGCGGGCACCCAATTCATCTGGTCAGCTGTTGACACATCCGGTCGCTCGGCGTGTCTGACCCGTGGGCCTGGTTCGGGCCGATGCCGGGAATGCCCTGCGCCTCGACGGGATTCTGCCCGGTCACCGCGGCGAGGTTCCCGCTCGGCTGGCGGCCGGTTTCGTCCGCGGTCGGTGTGCGCAGCCCGGTGGGGCGAGCCGGGCCGTCGGTCGTCACGATCACGACGGGTGGTGGGCGTGGAGGCCGTACCAGCCCGGGCCCGGCCTGATGACCGGTCCGGTTGATCCCGCTGCGATTGATAGGGGCGCTGCCGGGTCGGATCGTCGCGGCGGCTCGTCGCCCGACCATCCGCGCGCCGGCCCGGGCTTTTTCCCGCTGGGATTGGCGGATCGGCGGGAACGGGCTTGCCGCGGCGGCTGCTGCGTCCCCGGGCCTGGCGCTGTTCAGCGGTCCAGCGGGGCTTCTTGTTGGTTCCGGGCACACGCGACGGCCGGGACGACGGACGGGGCATCAAGGACTTCTCTCGCCAGTGGACGCGGATCGCACGCCAGGCCACTTGGGGCGCACCTCGCGCCCGGGCCGTCAGACTACCACCGGCTGTCTTCCACCACCATGCGACTACGAGCAGGCCCGGAGCCGACCGCATCACCATGCCCCCATAGCCGTTGGCCGCTGCGAACAGGGACGTTCTGTGGGGTGAAAACCGCCCGGCAAGCCTGGGAGACGCTGGCCGCTGCGAACAGGAGGCGTTATCCCGTAGACCCCCACCAGCGGCTCGAGGTCCGATCAGGCTGTCGAGGTCAGCGTCGCCGCTGCCGTGATCGCGCGAAACGACCAGCACAAGACGATCAGGGGGTGGGAGCAAGCTGCGTGGTTGCGGTTCACGATCCTCGCCACCCACCCGCGGGCTCGGACCATTCTCCTGACCACCTTCTGCGACGACTGCATCATCTACATCATCCGCGCCCTATCTCGACGACATCACGCAGATCACGCAGCGTCTGTTCGTGAGCGAGGCAGTCGCGACGGCCTAGTACCGCGCCGATCCGTAACTGGGTCTGGGACCGTGATGCCCCTGATCCTCGTGATCGGTGCCCGGTCCGGGTTACGATCCAGGGGTGCGCGTTGCCATCGTTGCTGAGAGTTTTCTGCCGCAGGTCAATGGGGTGACCAATTCGGTGTTGCGGGTCTTGGAGCATCTGCGCGCCACTGGGCATGAGGCGCTGGTGGTGGCACCCGCCGACGACGGGGTGCCCACATCGTACGCAGATTTCCCGGTCCAGACCATGAGCGCGCTCAGCCTGCCGGTGTACTCCGATGTGCGGATCGGGCTTTCGCTGACTTCCCGCTTCGAGCGGATCTTCGCTGACTGGGGCCCGGATGTGGTGCACCTGGCCGCGCCGTTCGCGATGGGCTACAACGCGGTGTTGGCGACAAGCCGGATGTCGATCCCCAGTGTCGCGGTCTACCAGACCGAGGTCGCCTCGTACGCGGCCCGGTACGGCTGGGGCCGAGTGCAGTCGCTGCTGTGGTACCGGGTTCGTCAGATCCATTCCCTGGCCACGGTGAATCTGGCCCCGTCCAGTTACACCGCCCGCCAGCTGCGGGAAAGGTCAGTGCCCCGGGTCCAGATCTGGCGCCGAGGGGTAAATGCCGAACGGTTCCATCCCCGGCACCGGGATCTGGGGCTGCGCTCGAAGTTGGCGCCCGGCGAGGAGGTGCTGGTCGGTTACATGGGCCGGCTGGCCCCGGAGAAGCAAGTCACCGACCTGGCAGCGTTGGCTGACCTGCCCGGTACGCGGCTGGTGATCGTCGGGGACGGTCCGCAGCGTGGAGAATTGGAGCGGGCCCTGCCCGGCGCCGCCTTCCTGGGCCGGCTGGGGGGTGACGACCTGCCGCGGGCGGTGGCCAGCATGGACGTCTTCTGCCACCCCGGCGAATTGGAGACCTTCTGCCAGTCAATCCAGGAAGCCGAGGCCTGCGGGGTGCCGGTGGTGGCGCCGCGCTGCGGAGGCCCGGTGGACCTGGTGACCCCCGGGGTGAGCGGCTACCTGTACCAGCCGGGAGACCTCGGTGGGTTGCGGGCCAGTGTCGAAGGGCTGGCCGCCGACCCAGAGCACCGCCAGCTACTTGGACGCCAGGCCCGGGCCAGCGTCGAGCACCGTACCTGGGCCTACATCTGCGACCAGCTGCTCGGCCACTATCAGGAGGCGATGCGGACCATCCGGATCGGTGACCTGGAGGTGGTCTGAGGATCCCGGGACAGCCATCACCAGATGACCGGGTAATCGTGGGAGGCTTGGCCCATGGCGTTGTCAAAGAGGGAGCTCGGAACCGGCGAGTCGGTGATCATCCACACCCGTACCCACTGGAAGGCCCTGATCGGTCCATTCCTGGCGTTTGTGCTGATCTGTCTGCTGGCCGGGGTGGCGATCGGCTTCGGGACTCCGCGGACCCCGCCCGAATATCACACCTGGGTCAATGTCGGAATCGGTGTGGTGGCGCTGGTGTTGATGCTGACGATCACGGCGAAACGGTTCCTGCGGTGGCTGACGACCACCTACACGTTGACCAACCGGCGTCTCATCACCCGCCGCGGGATCCTCAACCAGATCGGGCATGATCTGCCGCTGATCCGGATCAACAACGTCGAGTACGAGCGTTCGCTGTCCGATCGGATACTGGGGTGCGGAACCCTGGTACTCACGACGGCGGCCGATGACCCGATCGTCCTGCCGGACCTGCCCGGCATCACCAATCTGCACCGGCAGCTGTCGGAGCTGATGCTGACCGGCGACGTTGAGCGCCACGCCGACAATTGAACCGGCAACGGCTGGGGCTGCGGACCCAGCTGGTTCGCTTCATCGTGGTCGGTGGGCTATCCGCGGTGGTCGACTTCGGGCTGCTCACCGCCATGATGGCGCTGGGAATGGGCCATACCCCGGCGAAGGCGTTGTCTTTCGTCGCCGGCACTACCACCGCGTACCTGATGAATCGCCGCTGGACCTTCCAGGCCGGCGGCTCACCGAAAACCTTTACCGCGGTGCTGGCTTTGTACGGGACCACATTCGTAGTCCAGGTCGGTCTATTTGCCCTGCTCTTCGGCTGGTTGCAGCGCACCTGGGGCACCACCGCCGCCCAAGTGGTCGGCTTCGTGATCGCCCAGGCGGTTGCGACCACGGTCAATTTCATCGTCCAGCGGGCCGTAATCTTCCGTCATCCGGCGTAGTCTCGACTCTGTCGTAGCCGCCCGGGCGCGGTGCGCCGGATCCCGAGGAGCCTGATGAGCAACGAACCCCGTTACACCCTGGGCGTGATGACCGGCGATGGGATCGGGCCCGAGATCGTCCCGGCGGCGGTACGGGTCGGCGACGCCGCCCTAGCCACGGCCGGTGCCGCCGCGATCCGGTGGCGGGAGCTGCCGCTGGGCCTGGCCGCCATCGACTCCCATGGCGAGCCGGTGCCTGCCAGCACCCTGGACGCCTTAGCCGAGACCGACGGCTGGGTGCTCGGGCCACACGACAGCGCCTCGTACCCGGAACCGTTTAGTTCCCAGCTCAACCCGTCCGGGACGATCCGTAAGCATTTCGATCTGTTCGCCAACATCCGCCCGGCCAAGGCGATCGCCGGCCAGGCCAGTCTGGCGCCGGGGATCGACCTAGTGATCTACCGGGAAAACACCGAAGGTTTTTACGCAGACCGGTCCACGTACCGCGGCAGCGGCGAGTTCATGCCCACCCCGGATGTAGCGATCGCGATGGGGATCATCACCCGGGCCGGTTGCGAGCGGATCGCCCGGGCCGCGTTCACCGCGGCTGCCCGGCGGCGGCGCCGGCTTACGATCGTGCACAAGGCGAACGTACTCCGGCTCACCACGGGCATGTTCCGCGACATCTGCCTCGAGGTGGGCCGAGACTTCCCCGAGGTCAGCGTCGACCAATACCACATCGACGCGTTCACGGTGCACCTGCTGCGCCACGCCGGTGACCTTGATGTAGTGGTGACCGAGAACATGTTCGGCGACATCCTGTCGGACCTGGCCGGCGAGGTCGCCGGCTCGCTCGGGGTGGCGCCGTCGCTGAACGTTTCCGCTGAGCGGGCCATGGCCCAGGCCAGCCACGGCTCCGCGCCCGACATCGCCGGTCAGGATCGAGCCAACCCGATCGCGATGGTGCTGTCGGTGGCGATGCTGGTGGACTGGCTGGCCGGACGCCACCGGGACCCAGCCCTGGCTAGCGCGGCCCGGCTAATCGAGCAGGGCGTCGACGACACCGTCGCCGCCGGAATCAGTACCCCAGACCTGGGCGGCAGCGCGACCTGCTCCGGTTTTGCCGACGAGGTGGTCGCGCGGATCAGCGGCCGGCGTTCGGGCTAGTGCCGGGCCGTGACCGCCCACGATCCTGGTCGTCGGTCACGCCCGTACGTGCTGGACGTCGCCGGCGGCGTACGTGGCCAGTCCGTCGCTGGTACGCAGCTGCAGCCGCCCGTCGTCCAGCACCGCGACAGCTTCACCCTCGACGACCTGGGCGCCAGGTAGCAGCACCCGCACCTGACTCCCGATGGTGACACAGCGGCGCCGGTATGACGCGCCCAGCGTTGCCCAGCCGCTGGCCTCCCATTCCCGGTAGACCGCGCCGACCGCGTCCAGTACCACCTGGGCGACCTGCTCCCGCGACGCCTCCACCCCCACCAGCCGCAGCGAGGTGGCGGTATCGACCGGGAGCTGGTCGCGGGTCTGGCGGATGTTGATCCCGAGGCCGACCACCACGCCCGGGGTCGGTGTGCTCACTACCTCGGCCAGGATCCCGCATACCTTGCGGTCCTGGTCGGTAGCCAACAGGACATCGTTGGGCCATTTCAGGACTGCTGCCGCGCCGAGCCCGATCAGGGCGTCGGCCACGCCGAGACCAGTCACCAGCGGCAACAGGCCCCACTCCGGCTGTGGCCGGGCCGGCCGGACCAGGAAAGACATGCTCACCGAAGTACCGGGCGGGCTCGACCAGGAACGGTCCAACCGGCCCCGGCCCACCGTCTGTTCCCAAGCCACCAGCACCTCGCCGCCGGGCGCCGCGGCCCGGGCCTGGCGGACCAGATCGCTGTTGGTCGACTCGGTCTGGGGCACTACCTGCACCCGCCGCCACGGGGCGGACGGGGTTTGCGTCAAATCCACATGGCAGACCCTAGCCAGCCAACCCGTTCCCCAGCCGGTGGTGACGCCCAGTAGGCTGGGCGGGCATGGCGGAGCTTCGGGATCTGGTGGCTGCTGACTGGGCCGAGGCCCTTAGCCCGGTCGAGGAACAGATCCATCGGATGGGCGACTGGTTACGCTCGGAGCTCGCGGCCGGCCGGAATTACTTGCCGGCTGGGGACCGGATACTGCGGGCCTTCACCCGCCCTATGGCCGAGGTTCGGGTGTTAATCGTCGGACAAGACCCCTACCCCACCCCAGGCCACCCGGTCGGGCTGTCGTTCTCGGTGGCTGCCGAGGTCAGCCCGTTGCCGCCGTCGCTGCACAACATGTACGCCGAATTGCGCGACGACCTGGGGATCGAACCGCCCCCGAATGGGGATCTGACGCCCTGGTTCGAGCAGGGGGTGCTGCTGCTGAACCGGGTCCTCACGGTGCAGCCGGGCAAGGCCGGCTCGCACCGAGGCCGAGGCTGGGAGGCGGTCACCCAGCGGGCTATTGAGGCGCTGGTCGCCCGAGGTGGCCCCTTGGTGGCGATCCTGTGGGGGCGTGACGCTCGGACCCTGACACCGATGCTGGGTGAGGTCCCGATCATCACGAGTGCGCACCCATCGCCATTGTCGGCCCAGTCGGGTTTCTTCGGCTCTCGCCCATACTCACGTACCAACGCCTTGTTGGTCGAGCAGGGGGCCGATCCGATCCGCTGGGCCTGAATCGGGTGATTCACCCCTGAGTCTTCCCGCTCAGGACCGACAGGTAAGGTAAGCCTCACCAGCGAACTGAGATGGATTCCCATGGACTTTGCCTCTGATGAGTCTCGCGTGCTTGCACCCAAGGACCTGATCACGGTCGGCATCTTCACCGCCGTGTACTTCGTCGTCTTCTTCAGCTTCGGGATGCTGGGCTTCCTAGGCCCCGCCGTCCACGCTGCCGCGATGGTGCTGGGTACTCTCGCCAACGGTATCGTCTTCGCCCTCTACGCCACCCGGATCCGCAAGCCCGGGATGGTTCTGCTGACCGCGCTCGTCTCAGCGCTGCTGATGGTGCTGACCGGACACGCCTGGACCACCCTGCTCACGGCTTTGTTCTTTGGCTGCCTGGCCGAACTGACACTGTTTCTCGGCGGCTACCGCTCGGCGCGAGCCAGCGTGATCGCGTACGCCGTGTTCTCGATGTGGAGCTGCGGGATTATCCTGCCCCTGTATTACCAGCACGACGCCTACGTCGCCAAGATTGCTGATCAGATGGACCCGGACTATGCCCGGGCCTGGGCTGCGCTCTTCTCCCCCGGCTTCCTGGTCCTGATCATGATCTTGGTCTTTATCGGCTCCTGCCTGGGTGGGCTGCTGGGGCAGAAGATGCTACGCAAGCACTTCATTCGCGCCGGCATTGCCTGATGCAGCTGCTAACCACCGCGCCGTACCACGGCTGGCTGCGGCTCGACCCGCGCACCAAGCTGCTACTGGTGATGGTGGTGAATGTTGCGGCCCTGACCCGGGTGGAGCCGGTCTCATCCCTGGTCGCCTTCGTCTGCGCAGCGCTGCTGCTGGCCAGCATCGGCTCGTGGCGCAGTCTGGCGACCATGCTGGCGCTGTTTGTCATCTGTCGCGGCGTGCAGTTGCTCGGCTCCCAGGTGCTGGGCGGGCCGGTATGGCACATGGTCGGGGCGGTCGGCTTCTTCATCGGCAATTTCGTCGTGGTATTCACCATGGGGCTTTACCTGGTGCGTTCGACCGGGCCATCGGAGCTGATCGAGGGCCTGCGCCGGCTACGGGCACCCCGTGCGGTGGTGATCCCGCTGGCGGTGATGTTGCGGTTCTTCCCGACCCTGGCCGATGAGCTGAACGCGGTGGCCCAGGCGGTACGGCTGCGGCGGTTGCATTCGGGACCGTTCGGGGTGCTGCGTGAGCCGGTGGTCATGATCGAGCACGTAATGGTGCCGTTCTTGGTCTCGACCACCCGGATCGGTGACGAATTGGCGGCCGCGGCGCTAACCCGGGGGCTGGGCGGCAGCGCGCGACGGACCAGCATCACCGATCTCCGGTTCCGGGCTGCGGACCTGGCCGGGCTGGGGATGGCAGCCCTGATCGCGGGCGTCTTCATCGCCGAGGTGTCATGATCGAGATCGACCAGGTCAGCTTCGGCTACGGCTCGCAGGACGCCACCGCCGCCACGGTCCCTGGGCTGGAGGACATCAGCCTGCACGTCAAGCCTGGGGAATGTGTCCTGTTGTGCGGGCCCAGCGGCTGCGGCAAGTCCACCCTGCTCCGGGTGATGAATGGGCTGGTTCCCCACTTCCATCCCGGCACCTTGAGCGGAACCGTTCAGGTGGCCGACTTGGAGGTCTCGACCATCCCGCTTGATGTCACCGGCCGCAGCGTGACCACGGTCTTTCAGAACCCACGAACCCAGTTCTTCGCCTCCCGGGTTCGAGACGAATTAGCTTTCGGCCCGGAGAACTTCGGCATCGACCCGGACCTGATCCGCGAACGTCTGCTGCGTTCAGCCCAGCAGACCGGGATCGACCAGCTGCTCGATGCCAGCCTGTTTCGGCTCTCAGGCGGCTACCAGCAGTTGGTGTCCTGCACCGCGGCCATAGTCGCCCAGCCCCGGCTGTACCTGCTGGACGAGCCCACCTCTAACCTGTCGGGGCAGTCGATCGAACGGCTGCGCACGGTCCTGCTCGGTCTGCGTCAGGCCGGCGCCACGATGGTGATCGCCGAGCATCGGCTGTCGTACCTGCGCGGGATCGTCGACCGGGTGGTCCTACTCGAGCAGGGCCGGATCGTACGGGAATGGCCGGCCGATCAGTTGTGGGCGATGCCCGAAGCCCAACGGGTGAGTTTGGGGCTGCGGACCGTCCACCCTCTAGACCCGCTGCTCCCTGACCTGGTCCTCCAGGACGGCAGCCCTGCGCCCGAGGTCCCGGAGCCGACGCCGAGCGGCCTGTCGCTGCGAAAGCTGCGTTTCTGCTACGGCTCGCACCGGGTGATCGACATCCCCGCCCTCGACCTGCCTCGTGGCCAGGTGACTGCGGTGGTCGGGCCCAACGGTGCCGGCAAGTCGACCCTGACCCGGATCCTGGTCGGGTTGGAACGCGCCCACGGCACCATCTGTCTTGACGGGCGGGTGCTGCGCGCCCGGGAACGCACCCGGCTCGGCTACGTCGTGATGCAGGACGTACACCGCCAACTCTTCGGCGCTGAGGTCCGCGAGGAGCTGGTCCTCGGGCTGCCGCACCCCGACCAGTTCCAGGAGCGGGTCGCCGAGGTGCTCGCCGAACACAGCCTCAGCGAGCTGGCCGAGCGGCATCCGATGTCGCTGTCGGGAGGGCAGAAACAGCGGCTGGTGATCGCAGCCGCCCAGATGGTAGACAAACAGATCTACGTCTTCGATGAGCCTTCTTCCGGCCTCGACTACCGGCACCTGCAGTCCACCGCTCAAGCCATCCGCAGCCTCGCCGACCAGGGCCGGGTGGTGGTTGTCGTCACCCACGACGAGGAGCTTCTCGCCGCCTGCGCCGACCGGATCGTCGAGCTCCAGCCGCTGTGATCCCGGCCGCGGCCGACCTCAACTTGCCGTAGCGAGAATAGGAAACCGCACCTCGGCCGACCAACGTGCCGACGGTCGGATCAGCCTACCCACCGACGCCCTTGACCTTTCCCTCCTTCCATGGTTAACTACTCATGTAGTGAACTACTGAAGTAGGAAGGAGGGCCTGCGCATGCACTTCAGTGGTGCCGCACCGATCTACGTCCAGATCGCCGATGATCTGCGTCGCCAGATCCTCACCGGCAGCCTCCCGGAAGGAGCCCAGGTGATGTCGACAACCAGCTACGCGACGACCTACCGCATCAACCCGGCGACCGCCGCGAAGGCCTTTACCCAACTCATCGACGAACAGCTGCTCGAGAAACGACGTGGCATCGGCATGTTCGTCCGTACCGGGGCCCGGCAGCGGCTGCAGCGCCAAGGCCGCGACCGCTACTGGGCCACGGTCTTCGAGCCGGCCCTCGACCAGGCGATCAGCCTCGGCCTGGACGAGTCAGACCTCGTCGAACACCTACGCAGCTATCTGCAATCCCACACTCCCAGCCGCGAGGAGGACCCGCGATGATCACCACCGACGCCCTTACCAAGGCTTACGGCAGCCAGCGCGCCCTCGACGCAGTCTCGCTCAGCCTGCGTCCCGGCACCGTCACCGGCGTGGTCGGGCCGAATGCCTCAGGCAAGACGACCCTGATGCGGCTGATCGCCGGGCTGGTGGCGGCCTCCAGCGGCACGATCGCCTTTAACGGCGAGGTGCTTACCACCGATCAGCGGATCTGCTGGTGCTCGTACGCCGCCGATGGCTCAGACCTCGGCACGAACCGGCTTTCACGAGTCGTCTCGTACGCCTCGCTGCGCCCCAGCTGGCAGGCGGCCCGCTTCGCGCACTTGTGCGAGCGGTTCGCCATCGACTTGCGCCGGCCGGCGCACCAGCTGTCCACGGGCCAACGCTCGCTATTCGCAGCAGCCCTCACCCTGAGCTCTGGAGCGCCAGTGCTGCTGCTCGACGAGTCCCAGGCCACCATGGACGTCCCCACCCGGTACGCCCTGTACGAGGAGATCCTGGAGGTGGCAGGCCGGGCCGAGCAGAGCATCCTGCTGTCGACGCATCTGGTCGGTGAGGTGGAGACCATCGTCGAGGATGTCGTGGTCCTTGCTGCCGGGTCGTTGGTGATCGCGACCGATGCCGAGCAGCTGCGGTCACGGATGACCAGCCTGGTCGGTGCCCCGGCCGCGATCGACGCCGCCCTAGCCTCGCTGCCCGGGCTGATGGTGATCTCTCGACGTTCGCTCGGGCCCGCGACCGCTGTCGTCCTGGAAGGCCATGTCGACCCGGCGGTCCTCAGCCACCTCGCCCAGCGCGGAATCACCGCCAGCCCAGTCCCCTTCCAAGACGCCTTTGCCCACCTCGTCAAGGAGATCAAGCGATGAACACCTCCTCCCTCACCGTATCTGGCCAGCTGCCAACCCCGCGGCGGACCTCATCCGTAGCCCTGGCCCTGGCCCTCCTGCGCCAGGCGACGGTCGAGTTGTTCGGGGTCCAGGCCGCGCTGATCGTCGCGATCGTCTGGGCTAGCCCCAGGATCTCGGTGCTGGTAGTCCCGAGGCATCCGGCGACGATCGGCATGACCGAATTGATGGCCCTAGTGGCGGCGGTCCTCGCGCTGAGTTTCGGGATCATCCTGCCGCTGACGATGCCCACGTACCTGATCTCGGGTGCAAGCCGACGCCAGATCGCGACCGCATCCTGGGCGGTCGATCTGAGCCTCGGCACGGTCACCGTGGCGGCCTGGCTGATCAGCAGCCGCCTGGCCCCGGATCGCCTGACGCCCATCACCCTGGTCGGCGTCGGATCCCTGATCGGTGTGACACTGCTGTGCAGCGGAACCGGTCGACTCGTCGCCGTCGCCTTCCGGAACCTGCCGAAGGCCCTGACGCCGCTGTGGCTGGTCCTAGCTTCGGCGATCCTGGTCGGAGCAGGCCTGTGGGTAGTCCCGATGGATCGGGGTGGGACGACCGCCACCGCCCTCGGACTGCCCGGCTGGGTCTTGTTCCCGCTCGCGCTGCTGTTAGCCACGCTCGGGCACCAGGCGCTCACCCGGGGTACGGTCCGGGGCCTGTCCTGACCAGGGCCTGTGGGACCGGTATGGCCACGGTCACTGGTTGCTGGCGGCGATCCGCTCGTGGTGACGGACCACCTCGGTGACGATGAACTGCAGGTATTTCTCGGCGAGTTCCGGGTCGAGGTCGGCCTGGCCGGCGATCTGACGCAGCCGGCGGATCTGCTGCTCCTCCCGGGCCGGGTCGGCCGGCGCCAGCCCCAGCGACGCCTTAAGTTGCCCCACCTGGCGGGTGATCTTGAACCGCTCCGCCAGCAGGTGCACCAGGGCGGCGTCTAGGTTGTCGATCGAGGCCCGGGCCCGGGCCAGCTCGGGAGGGATCGCGTTCATCAGGTCAGCACCAGTTCGATGCGCTGAAATTCCTTGATGTCGGTATACCCGGTCGAGGCCATCGCCCGGCGCAACGCCCCGACCAGGTTCATCGAGCCGTCGGGCGAGACCGACGGTCCGTGGATGATGTCGGCGAGTGAGCCGATGGTCTCGAACCTGGCCCGCTCGCCGCGCGGCAAGGTCGGGTGCCAGGCCTCGGCACCCCAGTGATATCCACGGCCGGGCGCCTCGGTGGCCCGGGCCAGCGGGGCCGCCACCATCACCGCGTCCGCGCCGCAAGCGATCGCCTTGGCGATGTCACCCGAACGGCCCACCGCCCCGTCGGCGATTACCTGGACGTACCGGCCGCCGGACTCGTCGAGATAGTCGCGGCGGGCCTCAGCCACGTCCGCGATCGCCGACGCCATCGGCACCGCGATCCCCAGCACCTCCCGGGTCGCGTGCTGGGCTCCGCCACCAAAGCCGACCAGGACCCCGGCCGCCCCGGTCCGCATCAGGTGCAGTGCCGACTGGTATGTGGCGCAGCCGCCGACGATCACCGGCACCTCGAGGGTCCGAATGAACTTCTTCAGGTCCAATGGCTCGCCCTCGGTGGCGACATGCTCGGCCGAGACCGTGGTACCGCGGATCACGAAGAAGTCAGGGGCGGCCTGGACCACCACATCAGCGAACTGCTGGGTGTTGTTCGGCGACAACGCACCGGCCACCGGCACCCCGGCGTCGCGGATCTCGGCCATCCGCTGGGTGATCAGCTCCGGCTTGACCGGCTCGGCGTACACCTGCTGCATCCGCCGGGTCGCCGCCACCTGGTTCTCGATCCCCACCAGTTCAGCGAAGATCGGCTCCGGATCCTCGTACCGAGTCCACAGCCCCTCCAGGTTGAGCACCCCGAGCCCGCCGAGGCGGCCCATCTCGATCGCCGTGGCCGGGCTCATCACTGAGTCCATCGGCGCCGCCAACAACGGGAAGTCCAGGGTGATGGCGTCGATCCGCCAGCTCAGGTTGACCTCCGAGATGCCGCGGGTCCGTCGCGACGGGACCAGTGCCACCTCGTCGAAGGAATAGGCCTTGACCGCCCTGCGGCTGCGCCCGATGTCGTACATGCGTCCACCCTTAGCTGGAATAGTTGGGAGCTTCCATGGTCATCTGGATGTCGTGCGGGTGCGACTCACGCAGCCCGGACGCGGTGATCCGGACGAAGCGGCCACGTTCATGCAGTTCGGGGATGGTCGACGCGCCGGTGTAGAACATCGACTGCCGAAGCCCCCCGACCAGTTGGTACGCGACTGCTGCCAGCGGGCCCCGGTAGGCCACCTTGCCCTCGATGCCTTCCGGGACCAGCTTGTCGTCGCTGGTCACATCCGCCTGGAAATAGCGGTCTTTCGAGTACGAGCCCTTGCGGCCGCGGGCTGCCATCGCACCCAGCGATCCCATCCCCCGGTAGCTCTTGAACTGTTTGCCGTTGATGAAGACCAGGTCTCCCGGCGACTCGTCGCAGCCGGCCAACAGCGAGCCGATCATCACGGTGTCGGCGCCGGCAACCAGGGCCTTGGCGATGTCACCGGAGTACTGCAGGCCGCCGTCCCCGATCAAGGGCACCCCGGCCGGGCGGCAAGCCCGCGAGGCCTCGTAGATCGCGGTCACCTGCGGCACCCCGACCCCTGACACCACCCGGGTGGTGCAGATCGAGCCCGGCCCGACGCCTACCTTGACCCCGTCCACCCCGGCCTCGACCAGGGCCTTTGCCCCGTCGTAGGTGGCAACGTTGCCGGCTACGACATCGACCCCGCTCGCAGCCGGGTCAGCCTTGAGACGCCGGATCATGTCCACCACGGCCCGGCTGTGCCCGTGGGCGGTGTCCACCACCAGCACGTCGACACCCTCCTCTACCAGACTCATCGCCCGCTCGTAGCCGTCGCCGAAGAAACCCACCGCGGCCCCGACCCGCAGCCGTCCCAGATCGTCCTTGGTGGCGTTGGGGTGTCTGTCGGATTTGACGAAGTCTTTCAGGGTGAACAGGCCGGTGAGCCGGCCGTCGGCATCGACCAGCGGCAGTTTCTCGATCTTGTTCTTCGCCATCAGCTGCAGCGCCCGCTCGCCGCTGATCCCAGGCTCGCCGGTGACCAGCGGCATCGGGGTCATCACGTCACGTACCAGCCGGGTCGGGTCTTCCTCGAAGCGCATGTCCCGGTTGGTGACGATCCCGAGCAGCCGCATCTGCTCGTCGACCACCGGCACCCCGGAGATCCGGTAGTCGGCGCACATCTGGTCGACCTCGCCGATGGTCCGCTCGGCGGTGATCGTAATCGGCTCCTCGACCATCCCGGCCTCGGAGCGTTTCACCCGATCCACCTGCTTGGCTTGGTCGGCGATGGTGAGGTTGCGGTGCAGGATCCCGAGACCGCCCTCACGGGCCATCGCGATCGCCATCCGGGCCTCGGTGACGGTATCCATCGCCGAACTCAGCAGCGGGATCCGTACCTCAACGTTACGCGAGACCCGGCTGGACGTGTCTGCCCCCGATGGGATCACATCGCTCTCGTTGGGCAGCAGCAAGACGTCGTCGAACGTCAGCCCCAGCATCGCGAACTTCTCGGGAACCCCAGCTCCAGTCAGGTCGGACACGCCCGCCATCCTAGGGCGAATCTGCCGGCAGCCGAGACACCCGACCACCACCTCACTGAATCAGAGGTTCCGTGGTGGTTCCTCTGCCCAGGCGTCCCACGAACTCCTCGGTGGATACGGCGACTCAGCTGCGCTATGAGGTCGCAGAGGAGATTGCTATTCGGGCTCAGGCTCTGTCGCCCCGGTCGCGGATACCGGTGGAGCTGATGATCGGGGTTTGCGTACCCGTCCGGCCCGGATGTCGAGAAACAGTCCGATCCCCAGGGCGATCAGGGCAGGGACGATCCAGCCGGTGGCGTCGTTCCACAGCCCGGTGCGGGACAGAAGATCGCTAGGGGCCTTCCAGCCCGCCTGGGCCAGCGCGGAGACCAGACCGAGCACACCGGCCACGCTCACCGAGCAGCGGTAGGCGCAGTGCAGCTGTCCCGGCACCCTGGCGTCCAGGAGTGTGACGACGACGAGGCAGATCGCCAGCGGGTAGAGCAGCAGGGTGAGGGGGGCGGTGACTGTGAGGATCGCGCTCAGTCCCAGATTCGCCAGGACCAGGCAGACGACCGTCCCGGCGAGGAGTTGCTTGGTGAAGGAGACGGCGGGCAGGGCGGTGTTGGCGTAACCGGCCCAGGAGGCCAGCAGGCCCACCGCCGTCGTCAAGCAGGCCAACACCACAATCCCGGCGAAGACCACCACCCCAGCTCTGCCCAGGGTCAGCGACGCGGCGGTACGCAGCAGTTCGGTGCCGTCCCTGGTGTCGGTGGTGATGGCTCCGGGAGTTCGAGTCCCGATCAGGGCCAGGCCGACGTACACCGCCCCCAGCAGGATCGCGGCGATTCCGCCAGCGATGGTGGTGCCGCGTACGAGCCTGCCTGGTGCGGTGAATCCGCGTTCCCGCAGGGAGCCGATCACCACGATCCCGAAGACGCTGGCCGACAGGACATCCATGGTGAGGTAGCCCTGGGTGAGTCCGGTGGCGAAGGGGGCGCTCGCGTAGGGATCGATGGCACGCCGTTCGAGCCCGGGCACGGTCAGCAGGGTGGCGCCGCACAGCACCACCAGCAGGATCAGCAGCGCGGGGGTCAACCACCGGCCGATCCGGTCAGCTAGCCGGCTGGGACGCAGCGACATGAGGACACAGACGCCCAAGAAAACCGTCACATGGATCGCCAGGGCCCAGCGGGAGTCGGGGATACCCAGCAGTTCCAGTACCGGGCGGGTGGCAAGTTCGTAGGCGACCGTCACCACCCGTGGGATGGCGTAGCACGGGCCGATGGACAGGTAGACCGCCAAGGGCATGAGGAAACCGAACCGTGGCCCGACCCGGCGGGCCAGGCCGAGGATGCCCTCCCCGGAGGTGGATACCGCGACGATGGTAGCCAGCGGCAGCAGCACCCCGGTGGTCAGGAAGCCGGCCATGACGATAGGCAAGGCCGCGTCTGAGGTGGCGCCCAGCAGTGGTGGGAAGATGAGGTTTCCGGCCCCGAAGAAGAGCGCGAAAAGCATCAGTCCGGTAGTCACGATTGCCGTGGCCGGGCTGGTAGGCGCAGGTGAGGTGTGATCGGTTGTGCTGTCCATGGCGCCGGTCACTATGCCATCTGTTCGCGGCAGCGACATGCTCTGCGGCGCGGCGTGAAACGCTGGGGTCACGCCGCGATACCGCTGTCGTCTATTCGGCGGCCTGCGTGAGCATCGCCACCATCAGCTCTTCGACCGACGCGTACCCGTCCTACGGGTGGTCGTCTGGGTCTCACGAGTACTGATCTATCAGCTTCCAGGCCTGGTTACCGGTGTCGTAGGCCAGCAGCGGGTCATCTCGTTTCCCGAAGAACCGCAGTGGCGAATCTAGGTCATGCACATCGCGCAGCAGCCGCTGATTCAGCTCTAACGATCTTGAACAGCCCTTCCATGCGGGGCGCCAGCCATGCCAGCTCCTATGCCGTGACCCCGGGGAACTGTTTGCCGTATTCTGTCTCGATCTGATCGATCAACAAAACGATCCGACTCACACAACACCTCCTACTATCACTCAGATGACCATATTATCGTAGAATGGACCATAGGTGATCGTGGTCATAGTACTTTTCGTGGGTGGCCAGATCGTCGTCCCCCGAGGGAATTCCGGCCAGGTAATAGTACGACTATCACCAGGAGCCATGTCCTTGGTGGCCCAAGTCTGATGGTTGGTGATCAGTTGATGATCTGGAGAGTTCCTGATCAACACCAAGTTGTCGGGGTTGTTCGTGCCCGAATCATCCAACGGATTCTTATGATGAACCTGATAACCCTTAGGCACCTTGCCACTCTGAACCCGTTTAATCTCGGCATCCGTAAACCCATGCTTCCTCAGATCCGCCTCATTCAGACCCTTCAAGAACTTTTTCCGCTCCGACCTGTTGAACTGCCGCCGCAACTTATTCCGTACCGCCTTGGTTTGCTTGGTGAAGACAAAATTATCCACCACGCCCACGCCTGCGATCTCATGGATCTCACCTTTGAGAACGCCCTTGAAGTTACCACCAGACTTGGCCACCTTCTTCAGATAAGGCTCCACAAGCTCGCTGAAGATGTCCCCGCCGCGAACAAGTCTCTTGGGCATGATTTGTCTTCCGTCTCTACTCTCAGGCCAGCCGTTCGGGGATCAACGTGCCCACCAGGTCCGTCACCGTCGAATACCGGTCCTCCGCATCCGGATCATCATCCCCAGGCTCCACCACCTGCCACTGACCAGCATTCCCATCAAACACCACCCACTGATCATCCAATTCCCCCACCAACGCCACAC
>CALIWR010000028.1 GCA_938046585.1 uncultured Propionibacteriaceae bacterium
GATTCTTGGTCTTGCCGACCTTGAACACCACGATATGGTCGGCGTTGACGACGTTCGTGCCCCGCCCCTTGATGACCATGTCGGGGTCCAGCGTGCGGCCGCTCTTCTTGGCCACCTTCAGGACCCGGTTCAGCATGTGCCCGAAGATGCCTCTCAGGGTGGCGGCCTTCCCACTGGGCACTAGGCATCACCGCCATTCACCAGCCTCGCCATTGCCACGGCTACCCCCAGATCGTGACCGAGACCAAGGTCAGGGGGCCATGGCCGGCTTCGTCCATGCCGCTGGCAGCGTGTCTGCGAGAGAGCGGGTCGAACTGGATGTCGGTGCTCATCTGACTCTCCATCCCACAAGGTAGGGGGCGCTGACCACCCTACCGGAGTCGTTGGACGTTCGCGTCAGATACGGCAAGAAGGGGCGGCCGTCGTTCGGCACGGAGGCTCGGATCCATGGTCAGTCGCTGAGCCACCGCCGGCCGGGATTACGTTGAGATTTGTTCTCAGGTACGGGTGAAGTGGTGACCACCAGCGTCCGTGGGGCTGGGATCGCGATGGGAGGGGCCCGGGGCCGTAGCTGCGGTGACGACCGGTGTCCGTGGGGCTGGGCCTCGAGGCAGAATGGAGGATATGAACGACCCCTGGATGCGGATCGGTGACGCCGACCGTACGGCCGCCGTCGCCCGCCTTCGTCAGCACCAGGATGCCGGCCGGCTCACCGCCGTCGAATTCCAGGAACGCGAGGACCGGGCCCTGGCCGCTGGTACCCAGGCTGATCTGGATCTGATCTTCGCCGACCTGCCCTCGACCCAGGCCAACCAGACCTTCGATCTGTATCCCCACCAGGCCGTGGTCGCCTCTGCGGCTTCTGATCCCCGGCCGATACTGGTTCCCCCGCAGCCGGCCGTTCGGGTCGGACATCCGATCTCGGGCCGGGGCTGGGCGATCATCGCGGTCTGCTTCCTCGCCGGGCTCTTCCTGATCGTGGCCGGCAACGGGTATATCCCGGTCTGGGCCATGAGCCTGCCCCTCTGGATCATCCCCGTGATTGTGGCGAGCTCAACCTCACGATCCAGGCAGAGGTCCAGGCGACGCGATCAGGACCGCTGACCACGCAGTTCGCGCATGAGTGCACACGAGGGGACGAGCGCCAGGCTCGTCCCCTCTCAGGCGCTACGACCAGGATCAGTGCTCGTCGTAGTGGTCGCCGTGAACGGCGTGCTTGTGGCCGTCGTGCAGGTAGTCGACGTGGTCGTCGTGCTGGACGGCCTCGTGGCCACAGCCCTCGCCGTGGGTGTGTTCGGCGACGGTGTGCTCCGCGACCGACTCGTGCTCGTCGTAGTGATCGCCGTGCAGGGCGTGACGGTGGGTCCCGTGCAGGTAGTCGACGTGGTCGTCGTGCTGGACGGCCTCGTGGCCACAGCCCTCGCCGTGGGTGTGCTCGGCCAGGGTGTGCTCGGCATGGATGTCGGTCATGAGTCTCCTTCGGATTCGTGGTGAAGCCCGAGTCCTACGGGCTCCTGGGCGTGCGCCAGCGCATCGGCGATCAGGTTCGCGACGTGCTGGTCGGCAAGGTGGTAGACCACCTCCTTGCCGGAACGGACCGTTGCCACCAGGCCTGCCTGGCGCAGGGTCCGCAGGTGCTGCGACACCAGCGGCTGCGACATCCGGGCTGCCTGCGCCAGTGCGCTCACCGGGTGCGGTGCCTCGGTCAGCAACTGCAACAGCCACAGCCTCGACGGGTTACCGAGAGCCTTGAACAGCTGAGCCGCCGCTTCGACCTCCGCGGTGACGCCCACGCCGTCGATCATGGCATACGCATAAACGGATTGCAATACGTCTATGTCCATGAGGGTTCTGGCAGGTGAAGTGGCGGGACCTGGCCCCCGCTCCGTAGGCTGACTCGGGCGGCGAATCAGGGGAGTGAACGTAGTGGACCAACAGCGCGAGGACGCCTCTATGGGGCGTACCGAGGCCGATGTGATCGTGGTCGGCGCGGGCCCGGCAGGCTCAACTGCCGCCGCCCATCTGGCTCAAGCCGGGCTGGACGTGATCGTCCTGGAGAAGTCCCGATTCCCACGCGAAAAAGTCTGCGGTGACGGGCTCACTCCCCGCGCGGTGCGCGAACTGGTGAAGCTGGGGATCGACACCTCGCCCGAGGCCGGTTGGCGACACAACCGAGGGCTGCGGATCTACGGCGGCCGGGTGAAACCCTTCGAGATGCCCTGGCCGGACCTGGCTGATTTCCCCCCGTACGGGCTGGTCTGCTCGCGCGCCGACTTCGACGATCTGCTGGCCCGCCACGCCCGTCGGGCCGGCGCCACGGTAATCGAGGGTGAGGCTGTGACCGGGCCACTGCTGGACGCTGGGCAGCGGATCTGCGGCGTGACCACCAAGACCAGCAGCTACCGGGCCCCGATCGTGGTCGCCGCCGACGGCAACTCCTCCCGACTGGCGATCCAGATGGGCCGCCCGAAGCGGGACGACCGCCCGATGGGAGTGGCCGTGCGAACGTATTACACCTCGCCGCGTCACGACGAGCAGTGGTTGGAGTCCTGGCTAGAACTATGGGATGGCCAGCCCGGCCGGTCAAACCTGCTGCCCGGCTACGGCTGGATCTTTCCGATGGGCGACGGCACCTGCAACGTCGGTCTGGGGATGCTCAACACCGCCAAGGGCTTCGGCCGCACCGACTACAAAGAGCTGCTGCGGCGCTGGGTGGAGGCCACCCCCGAGCAGTGGCAATTCCGTGAAAACTTTCGGACCACCGAGATCCGCGGAGCAGCGCTGCCGATGGGTTTCAACCGGACCCCCGCGTACGACCGGGGGCTGCTGCTGGTCGGAGACGCCGGCGGGATGGTCAACCCGTTCAACGGGGAGGGGATCTCCTACGCCATGGAGTCGGCCCGCTACGCGGCCCAGCACATCGCCGACGCTCACGCCCGCGGGATTGGGAGTCGCTCCGCGGAACGGGCGCTGGTCGCGTACAACCAGACCCTGCGCAGCGCCTGGGGCGGCTACTACCGGCTCGGAGGGATCTTCGTGAGACTGATCGGCGATCCTCGGGTGATGCGGCTGTGTACCCGCTACGGGCTGCCGCGTCGGCACCTGATGAGACTGGTGCACAAGCTCCTGGCCAACCTGACCGACCGACCAGGGCATGACCCGTACGACCGGATCGTGAACCTGCTAGTCGCTCTGGCGCCGGCGGCGTGAATCTCATCGCGATTCGTGATGAGATAATCGCGGGCGACACTGTGGGGTGTTCATATAACGAGGAGCGCTGATGAACCCGTACTTGCCGATCGTGGGCCTGCTCGCGCTGGCGGCTGGCTTCCTCGGCGTCTCTATCATCGCCAGCGTCTTCATTGGCCCTGCGCGATACAACCGCGCGAAATACGATACATACGAGTGCGGTATTCAGCCAACTCCGCAGCCACCTGGCGGTGGCCGGTTCCCGGTGAAGTACTACATCACCGCGATGCTGTTCATCGTCTTCGACATCGAGATCGTGTTCTTGTACCCGTGGGCCGTCGCCTTCGACCAGCTGGGCCTGTTCGCCCTCGTCGAGATGGTCCTGTTCATCGTGACGGTCCTCGTGGCGTACCTGTACGTGGTGCGCCGCGGCGGCCTCACCTGGGAATGAGGTGAGCCGAGTGGGCATCGAGGACGCCCTGCCGAGCGGGATGCTGCTGACCACCATGGACGGGGTGATCGGCTGGCTGCGTCAGGCCTCCTTCTGGCCGGCCACCATGGGCCTGGCCTGCTGTGCGATCGAGATGATGGCCTTTGGGGCGCCTCGCTTCGACGCCGGCCGCTGGGGACAGGAGGTCTTTCGCGCCTCGCCCCGCCAGGCTGATCTGTTGATCGTGTCTGGCCGGGTCAGCCAGAAGATGGCGCCAGTGGTACGGCAGGTGTACGACCAGATGCCCAACCCCAAATGGGTGATCGCGATGGGCGCCTGCGCTTCTTCGGGCGGGATGTTCAACAATTACGCGATCGTCCAGGGCTGTGACCATTTCCTGCCGGTTGACGTCTACCTGCCGGGCTGCCCGCCGCGGCCCGACATGCTGATCGACGCCATCTTCAAGCTGAAGAAGGGCTACCCCGGGTGGGACGAATCGGTCTCACGCGGCCAGGTCGGCGCTAAACGCATTCTCAAGCTGGAAGCCCGGGAAGAGGCCGCCCTGAAGGCGCGGGCCACGATCGAAATGAAGGGCCTGATGCGATGAGCACGCCCAACCGACCCGACGCCGATCAGCCCACCGCCGACCAGCCCGGGGCACAAGTGGACACCCCTGCCGCCCCGGCCGAGGCCGTCGTGACCCGTAGCGGGATGTGGTCGCGGGGTTCCGGCGACACCAGCGGCTATGGTCGGATCCAGCGCAGCCTGGTCCGCTTCCCGCACGCCACCCGCCCGTACGGCGGCTACTTCGACGAGGTGGTCGACCGGCTGACACAGCTGCTGGGCGATGTCGACCTTAGCCATGTGGTGGTCGCCCACGACGAGCTCACAATCTTCGTCCCCCGCGACCGGATCCTGGACGTGGTGCAGGCCACCCGCGACGATGGCCTGCTGCGGTTCGAAGTCTGCGTCTCAGTCTCGGGGATCCACTTCCCAGACCTGCCGGGCCAGGAATTGCATGTCGTGTACCACCTGCTCTCGATCACCCACAACCGCCGGATCCGGCTTCAGGTCACCGTCCCCGACGACGACCCGCACCTGCCGTCGGTGACCCCGGTCTACCCGATGACCGACTGGCACGAACGCGAGACCTGGGACATGTTCGGCGTGATCTTCGACGGCCACCCGGCCCTGACCCGGATCCTGATGCCCGACGACTGGGTCGGCCATCCCCAGCGCAAGGACTACCCGCTGGGCGGGATTCCGCTCGAGTTCAAGGGCGCCAAGGTACCGCCTCCCGACCAGCGCAGGAGCTACTCATGAGCATCGACGAGACCGTCGGCACGGTGTACCTGGCCCAGGGCGGCGACTGGGACCAGATCGTCTCTGCTCAGGCTGAGCGCGGTGACGAGACCATCGTGATCAACATGGGCCCGCAGCACCCCTCCACCCATGGCGTGCTGCGGTTGATCCTGGAACTCGACGGCGAGACCGTGACCTCGCTACGGCCGGCAATCGGTTTCCTACACACGGGAATCGAGAAGAATATGGAAGTCAAGACCTTCGCGCAGGGCTCCGCGTACGTCACCCGGATGGACTATGTTGCGCCGCTGTTCAACGAGGCGGTCTACTGCCTAGCGGTGGAGAAGCTGCTCGACCTGGAAGCGCCGCAGCGGGCCCAGGAACTGCGAGTGCTGTTCATGGAGCTGAACCGGATCGCCAGCCACCTAGTGGCGTTGGGAACCGGTGGCATGGAGATCGGCGCCTTGACCATGATGACAATCGGCTTCCGGGACCGGGAGATGATCCTGGACTTCTTCGAATCGGTCTGCGGCACCCGCATGAACCACGCTTACATCCGCCCTGGCGGAGTCTCGATCGACCTGCCTGAGAACGGGTTGGCGACGCTGCGGGGCCTGATCGAATGGCTGCACAAGCATCTGCCCGAGTACGCCAAGTTCTGCAACGAAAACCCGATCTTCCAAGGCCGGATGCGTGGTGTTGCCACGCTCGACCTGACTGAGTGCATGCTGTACGGGGCTTCCGGCCCGGTGTTGCGTTCGGCCGGTTACCCGTGGGATCTGCGCAAGTCGCAGCCGTACTGCGGCTACGAGACCTACGACTTCGAGGTCCCGGTCTGGAACACCAGCGACGCGTACGGCCGGTTCCGGGTCCGGCTGCAGGAAATGTGGGAATCGCTCAAGATCGTCGAACAGTGCTACGAGCGACTCGAGAGGAGCAGCGGGTCGCCGGTGATGGTGGAGGACCCGAAGCTCGCCTGGCCGGCCCAGCTGACGGTCGGCCCGGACGGGCAGGGCAATTCGTTCGAGCATGTCAAGCACATCATGGGCGAATCCATGGAGGCGCTGATTCACCACTTCAAGACCGTCACCGAGGGTTTTCGGGTCCCGGCCGGGCAGGCCTACGTGGCGATCGAGTCGCCCAAGGGAGAACTCGGCTGCCACGTAGTCAGTGACGGCGGCACCCGCCCGTACCGGGTGCACATGCGCGACCCCGGTTTCAACCACCTGCAGTCCGCGCCGGCGATGTGCGAGGGCGGAATGATCTCCGACGTCGTGGTGGCTGTTGGCAGTCTCGACCCGGTTCTAGGAGGTGTGGACAGGTGAGTGACCACGATCACGAGACGACGCAGCCGACCTCTGAGCCCGGGCACCAGGGGCACGATTTCCCGAGCCATTTCGACCACCCGGCGATCGAGATGGGGGACCAGTCCAGCAATATCGACGAGCAGACCTATGCCGAGCTGCGGGAACTGGCCGGCCGCTACCCGCAACCCCGTTCAGCCTTGCTGCCGATGTTGCACCTGGTGCAGTCGGTGGACGGGCGGATCTCGCCGCGAGGGATCGAGGTCTGCGCCGAGATTCTGGGAATGACCACCGCCCAGGTGACCGGGGTTGCGACCTTCTACACCATGTACAAGCGCCGCCCGGCCGGCCGGCACCACATCGGGGTCTGTACCACGGCTCTGTGCGCGGTGATGGGCGGTGACGCGGTGCTCGAGACCTGCTCACGCCACCTGGGAATCGGCCCTGACCAGACCACCGAAGACGGCACTTTCTCGCTGGAACGGATCGAATGCAATGCGGCCTGTGACTTCGCCCCGGTGATGATGGTCAATTGGGAGTTCATGGACAACATGACCCCCGACAAGGCGGTACGGCTGCTGAACGATCTGGCGGCAGGGGAGCCGGTGCACTCCACCCGGGGCGCCACCATCACCTCGTGGCGGGAGGCGGAACGAGTCCTGGCCGGATTCCCGGACGGACGCGCCGATGAGGGGCCCAGCGCCGGGCCGGAGTCGCTGCGGGGCCTGCACCTGGCTGAACGGCACGGGTGGGGGGCTCCGGAAACCGCCGGCCATCGAGAGGAGCCGAGGACGTGACTGACACCCTAACCCCGGTCCTGAGCCGGAATTGGGCCGACCCGCAGTCGTGGACCCTGGCCGCGTACCAGCGTCGGGGCGGCTACCGGGCGATGCGGAAGGCACTGCTGCGGATGACCCCGGCCGAGGTGATGGACCAGGTCAAGGAATCCGGGCTGCGGGGCCGCGGGGGGGCTGGTTTTCCGACCGGGATGAAGTGGTCCTTCGTCCCCCAAGACAACCCGAAACCGAAATATTTGGTGGTCAACGGGGACGAATCAGAGCCGGGGACCTGCAAGGACATTCCGCTGCTAATGGCCTCCCCCCATACTTTGGTCGAGGGTGTGATCATCGCCAGCTACGCGATCGGGGTCCGGACTGCTTTCATCTACATCCGCGGTGAAGTGCTGCACCCGATCCGCCGGGTTCAGCAGGCAGTTGCCGAGGCGTACCGGCGGGGTCTGCTGGGACATAACATCGTGGGCTCCGGGTACGACCTGGATGTGATCGTGCACGCCGGCGCCGGCGCGTACATCTGTGGCGAAGAAACCGCGCTGCTGGATTCCCTGGAGGGACGCCGCGGCCAGCCTCGACTGCGGCCGCCGTTCCCGGCGGTGGCCGGCCTGTACGCCTCGCCGACCGTGATCAATAACGTCGAGTCGATTGCCACGGTGCCCAGCATCATCGACCACGGGCCGCAGTGGTTCTCGGCGATGGGGACCGAGAAGTCGAAGGGTTTCACGATCTACTCCCTGTCGGGTCATGTCCGCCACCCCGGCCAGTACGAGGCGCCGCTGGGGACCACCTTGCGGACCCTGCTGGACCTGGCCGGCGGGATCCGAGAGGGCCACGAGTTGAAGTTTTTCACCCCGGGTGGTTCCTCGACCCCGATCCTGACGGCGGACAGTCTCGACCTGCCACTTGATTACGAGGCGATGGCGGCGGCCGGAACGATGCTCGGCACTAAGGCGTTGCAGATCTTCGACGAAACGGTCTCGGTGGTCCGGACCACCCTGCGGTGGGTCGAGTTCTATAAGCACGAATCCTGCGGCAAGTGCACCCCTTGCCGCGAAGGCAGCTGGTGGCTGGTGCAGATGCTGACCCGGTTCGAGAACGGGACCGCTACCGAAGGGGACGTGGACAAGATGCTCGATGTCTGCAACAACATCGGCGGCCGGTCCTTCTGCGCCCTGGCCGACGGTGCGGTGGCCTGTGTCACCAGCGCCGTCCACCACTTCCGGGAGGAGTTCGAGCAGGGGTACCACACCCCCGCCTGGGAGCTGTTCCCGTATCACCGCAGCGCCCTCTTCGACACGACGGGAGCCCCGGCATGACGGTCGCCACCCAGGACAGCGCCGATCCGGTCGAGCAGGTCACCTTGACCATCGACGGGATCGAGGTCTCGGTGCCCAAAGGCACCCTGGTGATCCGGGCCGCGGAACGGCTCGGGATCGCGATCCCACGGTTCTGTGACCACCCGCTGCTGGACCCGGTCGGAGCCTGCCGACAGTGCCTGGTCGAGGTTCCCGACATGGGCAACGGTCGGGGGATGCCGAAGCCCCAGGCCTCCTGCACCCTGGAGGTCGCCCCGGGGATGAAGGTCAACACCCAGCTCACCAGCCCGGTCGCCGAGAAGGCCCAAGAGGGGATGCTGGAGTTTCTGCTGATCAACCACCCGCTCGACTGCCCGATCTGCGACAAGGGCGGCGAATGCCCCCTGCAGAACCAGGCGATGAGCAACGGGCGGGGGGAGTCCCGCTACGGCGGGGTCAAGCGAACCTACCCGAAACCGGTTGCGATCTCGGCCCAGATCCTGCTCGACCGGGAGCGCTGTGTGCTCTGCGCCCGGTGCACCCGGTTCTCCGAGCAGATCTCCGGCGATCCGCTGATTGCGCTCATTGAGCGGGGGGCCTTGCAGCAGGTCGGGGCGTACGAGGATGACCCGTACGATTCGTACTTCTCCGGAAATGTGATCCAGATCTGTCCGGTCGGGGCCCTGACCAGCGCCGACTACCGTTTCCAGGCTCGGCCCTTTGACCTGGTCTCGACCGCCACCTCCTGTGAACACTGCGCCAGCGGCTGCACCCTGCGCGCCGACCACCGCCACTTCCAGGTGAAACGACGCCTGGCCGGGGATGCCCCCGAGGTCAACGAGGAATGGAACTGTGACGTGGGCCGGTTTGCCTTCGTCTCGGCGCGGGAACGTGATCGAATTACCTGCCCGATGATCCGCGAGTACGGGATGCTCCGGCCGGCTTCCTGGCCGGAGGCGATCGACGTCGCGGCGCGCGGGCTGCTGCAGGCTGGGACCAGCGTCGGGGTGATCACGGGCGGCCGGCTCACCCAGGAGACGAGCCACGCCTACCAGCGGTTTGCCCGGGCCGTGCTCGGCACCAACAACATCGACTGCCGGGTCCGGCCGATTTCCAGCGAGGAGGAGGCTTTCCTGGGCTCTCAGGTTGCCGGCCGGACCCTGGCCGACAGCGTCACCTTCGCCGGCCTGGAGCAGGCTCGCCGGGTGGTGCTGGTCGGGCTGGAACCGGAGGACGAGAGCCCGGCGGTCTTCCTGCGGCTGCGTAAGGCAGTTCGCAAACGCGGGCTCCAGGTGACCGTCGTGGGGCCGCTGCGTTCACGCGGCAGCGCCAAACTTGATGCCACGGTGGTGGCCACCCGCCCCGGGCAGGAAGCGGCCGCGCTGCTGGCGCTGGACGGTCTGGACGAGACCTGCGTGCTGCTGCTCGGGGAGCGGCTGGCGCTCAGCGTCGGGGCGCTATCAGCGGCCGTCATGGTGGCCGAGCAGACCGGGGCCCGGCTGGCCTGGGTGCCGCGGCGGGCTGGCGAGGTCGGCGCGATCGACGCCGGCTGCCTGCCCTCGCTGCTGCCGGGCGGGCGTCCGGTGGCCGACGGGGCCGCCCGGGTCGATGTGGCCGCCTCCTGGGGAGTGGGGTCGCTGCCGTCCGAGCCGGGCCTGGATGCGGTCGCGATGCTCGAGGCTGTCGAACAGAGACAGTTGCAGGCGCTGGTGTTGAGCGGCCTGGAACTCGTCGACTTCCCAGACCCCGATCTGGCCCGGCGTGCGATTACGACGACCGGCCTGTTCCTGGTCAGTTTGGAACAGCGGCTCTCCCGGGCCGCGTACCACGCCAACGTGGTGCTGCCGGTGGCGCTGCTAGAGGAGCAGAGCGGGACCTTCATCAACTGGGAGCACCGGCCGCGGTCGGTGCGGCGGATCAACAAGGCCTCCCGGACGCCGATGACTGAGATCCGGGTCCTGGCCGCCCTGGCTGATGCGATGGGCCAGGACCTCGGCTTGCGTAATTCCCGCCAGGCTCGCGATGACCTGGCCGAGCTCGGTGGCTGGGATGGCGCCCGGGTTACCAGCCCGACCGTACGCCCGGCTGAGGATGCGGGCGACCAGCTGTGCCTGGCGACCTGGCGGGAATTGATCGGTGATTCCCGCCACAACGATGGCGCCACACAACTGTTGGCCACCGCCCGACGGCCGGTGGCGCGGATGTCCACCGCGACCGCTCAGCGGCACGGGGTCGCCGCAGCTGCCCGGATTGTCGTGCGGCGCGAGCAGCAGGAGGGCCATCGCGACGTGGAGGTCCGCCACGACCTGGAATTGGACGAGTCGGTGGTCGACCAGGTGGTCTGGCTGCCTTCGCACCCACTCCAGCAGGGACCCGAATACGATCCGAGTTTCCCCGTGCCGAATGACGAACCAGGGGAGGACCGGGTCTTCTGGGTGCCCCTGGGCCGTAGCGAGGGGACCCGGTTCGCGGCCCTGCCTGGCGAACCGGTCACGATCAGCATCGACGAGGATGGAGAACCGGCATGAATCCCCTCGAGATCGTCGGTTTTGCTCACGACACCGGCTGGATCGTCCTGCTCAAGGTGCTGTTTGTCTTCGTCTTCCTCCTGGTCATCACGATCTTCAACGTGTGGTTTGAACGGCGCCTGGTGGGCAAGATGCAGCACCGGCTAGGGCCGATCATGAACGGCCCGCTCGGGCTCGCACAGGCCGTCGCTGACGGCGCCAAGCTAATCTTCAAGGAAGACTTCCGCCCTGCCGGGACCGACAGGTGGGTCTTCACCCTAGCCCCGCTGCTGACCGGGGTGGCGGCCTTCGTCACCTGGTCGATCATCCCGCTGGCCGGTGAGGTGCCGGTCCCGTACTACAACTGGGGCGGCGGCTACTGGGAGACCTTCTATACCCGGCTCCAGCTGACGGACCTTCCGGTCAGCGTGCTGCTTTACTTGGCGATCGCCTCAATCGGGATCTACGGCATCGTGCTGGGCGGGTGGGCCTCCTCGTCCCAGTATTCGCTGCTGGGAGGTATCCGCTCGACGGCCCAGATGATCTCGTACGAGATTTCGATGGGACTGTCCCTGGTCGCAGTCTTTCTGTACGCCCAGTCGATGTCTACCTCGGAAATCGTGGAACGGCAGGCCGGGCCGATCCTGCCGCAGTTGCCGCTGATCGGCCCGATGCAGATCCCCGGCTGGTATGCGCTGCTGCTGGCTCCCAGCTGTGCCATCTACGTGATGGCGATGGTGGCCGAATGTAACCGGGCCCCGTTCGACCTGGTCGAATGTGAGCAGGAACTGGTCTCAGGTTTCATTACCGACTATTCCGGATTCCGGTACGCGATCTACTTCCTGGCCGAGTACATCAACATGGCGACGGTGTCGGCCGTGGCCACCACTTTGTTTTTCGGTGGCTACCGGGCGCCGTGGCCGGTGCCGGCGTTGATCGCCGCGTACCCGCAGTATCTGGGCTGGCTGGATCACGGCTGGATGGGATTGGCCTGGTTCGTGATCAAGGTGCTGCTGTTCATCGCGCTCTTCGTCTGGCTGCGTGGCACCCTGCCGCGACTGCGGTATGACCAGCTGATGAACCTGGGCTGGAAGTGGCTGATCCCGATCTCGCTCGGCTGGATCGTCCTGGTCAGCGTGACTCGGTACTTCCAGATCCACCGTCCTGGTGGGCTGGTGATGCTGCTGCCGCTACTGGGCCTGATGTTCTTCGGGTCCCTGGTCTGGTACGTGATTGAACGCCACCGCGAGATGATCGATCCCGACCCCGATGACGACCGGCAGGAGAGCCGGCCCCTGGATTGCCAGCCGGGGGAATTTGACCCGTTCGCCGGCGGATACCCGGTGCCGCCGCTGCCGGGCCAGGTAATCCCGGAACTGGTCGGGGTGGTACGGGGCGCAGCCGTCGACCAGCGCGGACCCGTGGAGCAGGAGGCAGGGATGCCGGAGGAGGAGCGCGGCTGATGGGGTTCTTCGACAGATGGGCCGGCTTCGGGGTGACCTTCGCCACGATGCGCCGCAAACCGTTCACCCAGGGCTACCCGGAGGGGTGGGGCGGTAAGCGGCCGAAGGAGAAAGTCACTGCGCCGCGCTACCACGGCCGACACCAGCTGAACCGCTGGCCGGACGGGCTGGAGAAATGCGTCGGCTGCGAATTGTGCGCCTGGGCCTGTCCCGCCGACGCAATTTACGTCGAGGGCGGCCAGAACACCGAGGAAGAACGGTATTCCCCGGGCGAACGGTACGGGCGGGTGTACCAAATCAACTACCTGCGCTGCATTTTCTGCGGAATGTGTATCGAGGCCTGCCCGACTCGGGCGTTGACCATGACGAACGACTTCAAACTGGCCAACACCTCCCGGGCCAACCTGATCTACACCAAGGACGACCTGTTGGCGCCGCTGCTGCCGGGCATGGAGCAGCCGCCTCACCCGCGCCGCCTCGGTGACGACGAGGACGATTATTTCCTTGGCCTGCCCGCGACCGGCGAGTCGGATCTGCGGAGCTGGACCACTGAGAAAGAGGTGGTCTCGCGATGACCACCCAACTGATTCCTCTGGTGACCCTGTCTCAAGTCGGTTTCTGGATCTGCGCCCCGCTGATGGTGTTGGGGGCGCTAGGAATGGTGGCCTTCCGTAAGGCCGTCTACTCGGCGCTAGCGCTGGCGCTGGTAATGGTGAACCTGGCGATCCTGTACGCGACCTTGGGGGCACCGTTCCTCTTCGTGGTCCAGATCATCGTCTACACCGGCGCCATTATGATGCTCTTCCTGTTCGTCGTGATGCTGGTCGGCGTCGACACCGACGATTCGATGGTGGAGACCATCCGGGGTCACAAGACGGCCTCGGTGCTGGCCGGGCTGGGCTTGGCGGTACTGCTGGTGGCCGGGCTAGCGCGGGCGGTGACCGGTCCTGCGGTCGGCGTCGACGGCGCCAACGAGGTGTACGGCGGCAACGTCCAAGGTTTGGCGGCGCTGATTTTTACCCGCTACGTGGTCGCCTTCGAAGCCACCGCTGCGTTGTTGATCACTGCTGCGGTCGGCGCGATGGTTTTCGCCCACGGCGAGCGGCTGCGGCCGCGAGCGACTCAGCAGGCCCGGGCCAAAGCCCGAACCCGGGCGTACGCGCGCGCCGGTCAACATCCCGGGCCGCGTCCCGGGTCCGGGGTCTTCGCCCGGCACAACTCGATCGACACCCCGGCCCTGCTGCCGGACGGCAGCGCGGCGCCGGCGTCGATGTCGACGGTGCTAGCCCAGCGCACCGAGGCCACGGACGTGGCGACGTTGACTGCCCCGGCCACGACCGCCTTCGCCCAGGTGGCGGCGGCCCAGGACGCCGAGGAGGACGACGAGTGAATCCCGACTACTATGTCGTGCTCGCGGCGATCCTGTTCTCCATCGGCGTGGTCGGCTTCCTAATCCGGCGTAATGCCCTGGTGGTGTTCATGTCGGTGGAACTGATGCTCAACGCCTGCAATCTGCTGCTGGTGACTTTCTCCCACGTCCACGGTGGACTCGACGGGCAGGTCGCCTCATTTTTCGTGATGGTGGTGGCCGCCGCCGAGGTGGTGGTCGGGCTGTCGATCATCGTCACCATCTTCCGTGCCCGACGCTCGGCCTCGGTCGACCACGCGAACCTGCTGAGGTGGTGATGGTGTCCCCGCTCGAAGTCCTGACCCCGGTCCCGGCCACCGGTTTGTTCAGCTACGCCTGGTTGATGATCGCGATCCCGCTCGTGGTCGCCGGGGTGCTGCTGCTGCTAGCCGGCCGGGTCACCGACACCTGGGGGCACCTGCTGGCGACCGCCGCCGCGCTCGGTTCCTTCACGATCGCGCTGCTGCTGTTGCTTGACCTGCTCGCCCGACCTGAGGCCAGCCGGGCAGTCAGCAACCACCTCTTCACCTGGATTCAGGCCGGCGACTGGCGCATCGACGCCGCCCTGCTGGTGGATCCGCTGAGCATCCTGTTCGTGCTGCTGATCACCGGGGTCGGTTCCTTGATCCACATCTACGCGATCGGCTACATGGCGCACGACCCGAACCGGCGCCGGTTTTTCGCCTTCCTGAACCTATTCGTGGCGGCGATGCTGATCCTGGTGCTAGGTGACAACTACGCGGTGCTATTCGTCGGCTGGGAGGGGGTCGGGCTGGCGTCGTACCTGCTGATCTCGTTCTGGCAGGAGCGTCCGGCCGCCGCGACCGCCGGCAAGAAGGCCTTCGTCATGAACCGGGTCGGTGACGTGGGGATGACGATGGCGATCTTCACGATGCTGGCGTTGTTCGGCTCCAGCTCGTTCGTTGACGTCAACGCGGGCATGGAACGGGTGTCGCAGTTGGATACGGTTTGGCCGGGTGGGCCGTCCTGGTCCACGCTGATCGGGCTGCTGCTGCTGCTCGGGGCCTGCGGCAAGTCGGCCCAGGTGCCGTTGCAGGCTTGGCTGCTGGACGCCATGGAGGGCCCGACCCCGGTCTCGGCCCTGATTCACGCGGCCACCATGGTGACCGCCGGGGTCTACCTGGTGGTCCGTTCCCACGAGGTGTACGCCCACAGCCCGCAGGCCCAACTCGCGGTCGCGGTCGTGGGCACCGTGACCCTGCTGGCGGGGGCTTGGATCGGCTGCGCCAAGGACGACATCAAGAAGGTCCTGGCTGGTTCCACCATGTCCCAGATCGGGTACATGATGCTGGCCGCCGGGCTGGGCCCGGCCGGTGCGGCCTTCGCGATCTTCCACCTGCTTACCCACGGCTTCTTCAAGGCCACCATGTTCCTCGGTGCCGGATCGGTGATGCATGGCATGAACGACGACGTGAACATGCGCCACTACGGGGCGCTGCGCCGGGCCATGCCGTACACCTTCTGGACCTTCGCGATGGGCTACCTGGCGATCATCGGTTTCCCGATGTTCTCCGGCTTCTACTCCAAGGACCACATCGTCGAGGCCGCCTTCCACGCCCAGCCGGTGCTCGGGTCCTTGGCCTTGGCCGGTGCCGGCGTGACCGCCTTCTACATGACCCGGCTGATGCTGATGACCTTCTTCGGCCGGCAGCGTTGGCGCGAAGGGGTCCACCCGCACGAGTCCCCGGCGGTGATGTGGCTGCCGCTGGTGCTGCTGGCGATCCCCTCGGTGGCGGCCGGGGCGCTGCTGAACGGCTGGATTGGGCGCTGGCTGGAGCCGGCGATCGGCGCCGACCCGGGACCCGCCCACGGCTGGGTGCCGCAGATCACCCCGATCGGACTGGCCACTATGACGGTGGTCGCGGCCGGGGTGCTGGTGGCGTACCTGATCTTCGGACGCCGGCCGGTGCCGGTGATGCCGATGTTCAGCGGCAACCCGCTGATCCAGATCGGCCGAAAGGATCTGTACGGCGATGCCTTCAACGAGGCCGTCTTCATGAAGCCGGGCCAGCTACTGACCCGGGCCGTGGTCGCGGTCGATGAGCATGTCGTGGACGGGGCCGTGCTCGGCGGGGCCGGGCTGGCGTTCAGCGCCGGAAAGACTGCCCGGCAGCTGCAGAACGGCTACGTCCGCTCGTACGCGTTGATGCTCGTGATCGGCGTCGTGCTGCTGGGTGTAGTCCTCGTCGTCAACCGGTTGGTCTGAGAGGGGAACTGCGATGATCTGGCTTACCCTGCTCGCGCTGCTCCCGCTGGTCGGCGGGATCGTCGCCGGCCTCGTCAGGGGCCGCGCCGGGCGGACTGTCGGGCTGTTGGTCAGCCTCGTCACCTTGGCGCTAGCCGGATACCTGGCGGTGCTGCACTTGTCCGGAACGGACCTGTCAGAACAGGTCCCGTGGATCCCAGCCTTCGGCGCCTACTACGCCCTCAGCCTGGACGGGATGGGGCTGCTGATGGTGCTACTGACCGCGCTGCTAGTGCCGGTGGTGCTGATCGCCGAGCGGCACCGCGATGACGAGGGCCGCTGGTCCGCAAGCACCTTCACCGCGTTGGTGCTGGTGTTGGAGTCATTCGCGCTGTACGTCTTCCTAGCCGCTGATGTGCTGGTCTTCTACATCGTCTTCGAGGCCACCTTGATCCCGATGTACTTCCTGATCGCCGGCTGGGGCGGACCCGAGCGGACCCGGGCGGCAGTGAAATTCCTGCTGTATTCCCTGGCCGGGGGCCTGGTGATGCTGTTCGGCGTAGTCGGCCTAGGATTCGCCGCGGCCCAAAACGGGCTGCCGAGCTACCTGCTGTCGGACCTGACCCAGGTGGGGATGAGTCCCTGGCTGCAGACGGTGTTGTTCTGGTCGTTCTTCGTCGCCTTCGCGATCAAAGCCCCGATGGTGCCGGTCCACACCTGGCTGCCGTCAACAGCTGAGCAGGCCAGTCCCGGCACCTCAACCCTGCTGGTCGGGATCCTGGACAAGATCGGCACCTTCGGGATGATCAAGTTTTGTCTGGCGCTGTTCCCAGCCGCCTCGGCCCGCTTCGCCCCGTACATCGTGGCGCTGGCGGTGGTCTCGATCCTGTACGGGGCGATCGCCGCGATTGGGCAGCGGAATCTGTACCGGCTGGTCGCCTTCACCTCGGTCAGTCACTTCGGCTTCATGGTGCTGGGGATCTTCGCCTTTACCACTGCCTCGGTGCAGGGCAGCGTGATCTACATGCTGAACCACGGCTTCTCGACCGCGGTGCTGTTCCTAGCGGTCGGCTACCTCGCCAGACGCCGCGGCAGCGCCGAGATCACAGACTTCGGCGGCGTGATGCAGGTGGCGCCGGTCGCTGCTGGGGTACTCCTGGTCGGGGGCCTGGCCGGCCTCTCGCTGCCCGGCATGGGTAGCTTCGTGGGGGAATTCCTGGTGCTGGCCGGGGCTTGGAGTCGGTGGCCGTGGGTCGCGGCGATCGCCACGGCCGGCATGGTGCTGGCCGCCTTGTACATCCTGATCATGTACCAGCGAGTCGCCACCGGCCCGGTGACCGAGCAGACCCGGACTTCGATCAGCCATGACCTGACCGGGCTGGAGCGGCTGGCGATGGTCCCGGTGATCGGGGCGCTGCTGCTGGTCGGGTTCTTCCCGAAACCGGTGCTGGACATGGTGGCCCCGGTCGCGAGACAGGCTGTCGCGTCGGTCGGCCAGACTGATCCGGTACCCGCCGTAGGAGGCAAGCGATGACCCCGGCCGGCGACATCGGCGCTGCGCTGCTCAGCCCCGTCCTGATCGTCTTCGTGAGTGCCTGTCTGGGCGTGCTGATGGAGGCCTTCGTGCCGCGCCAGCTGCGCGACGAGGCCCAGGCGATCGTCTCGGTGGTCGGCCTGCTGGCCGCCGGGGGACTGCTGTGGTGGCGTTGGGGTGAGCAGTGGCGTTCCCCTGTCGGGGCCGGCTCGCTGGTGGTGGATGGCCCGACCCAGCTGTTCTGGGCGCTGGTGCTGATGTTTTCGCTGCTGAGCGTGTTGCTGTTCGCCGAGCGTCAGCTGTACGGCGGGGTGAGCGCTTTTACCCCGATGGCCGCCGCAGTGCCCGGCTCGAACACCGAACGAGACGCGATGTCGGCCCGGATGGAACATACCGAGGTCTTCCCGCTGCTGCTGTTCGCGACGACCGGCATGCTGTTGTTCCCGGCCGCGAACGACCTGCTGATGCTGTTCGTGGCGCTCGAGATCTTCTCGCTGCCGCTGTACCTGCTGTGCGGGCTGGCTCGTCGTCGGCGGCTGCTAAGCCAGGAAGCAGCCCTCAAGTATTTTCTGCTGGGCTCGTTGTCGAGCGCGATCTTCCTATTCGGGGTGGGGCTGCTGTACGGCTATGCGGGCGCCTTCTCATTCTCGGCGATCGACGCCGCGATCAAGATCGACCACCAGGGACAGGCGCTGCTGCTGGGCGGGATGCTGATGGTGATGGTCGGCCTGCTGTTCAAGGTGGGCGCGGTCCCGTTCCATTCCTGGACTCCTGATGTCTACATGGGCGCCCCGACCCCGGTAACCGCCTTGATGGCGGTCTGTACCAAGGTCGCCGCGGTCGCGGCCCTAGTACGGGTGCTGTACGTGGCGCTGGGCGCGATGCGCTGGGACTGGCAGCCCCTGGTTGCCGGGATCGCCGTGATCACTATGGGTTTGGGCGCGGTGCTGGGTGTCGTACAGCAGGATGTGAAACGGATGCTGGCGTACTCCTCGATCGCCCATGCCGGTTTCCTGCTGACGCCGGTCGCCGCAGCGCTTACCCCCGAGACCGGCTTGCCGGCCGGGCAGGTCGGCAGCGTCTCCGCGATCGGCTTCTACCTGTTGGCGTACGGCTTCGCCACCCTCGGGGCCTTCGGCGTCGTGACCATGGTGCGCAACGCGGTGGTGGAGGAGAACACGATCAGCTCCTGGGCTGGTCTAGGCCGCAGGCATCCGTGGCTGGCGGCGGTGATGACGCTGTTCCTGCTGAGTTTCGCCGGGATCCCGCCGACGGCCGGCTTCATCGGCAAGTGGGCCATCTTCAGCGCCGCCTGGCGTGGCGGCTACTGGTGGCTGGTGCTGGTGGCGGTGCTGATGAGCCTGGTCACGGCGTACTTCTATCTGCGGCTGATCGTGGTGATGTACTTCCAGGAGCCGGCCGAAGATCCAGCACAGGCCGGAGCGCCAGGCTTGGCCACGATCATCGTGGTGGTAGTGTCCGCAGCTGCGAGCCTGGTTCTGGGACTCGCCCCCGGATGGGCGCTGAGCCTGGCTGCCTCTGGGGTACAACTGCTGAGGTGACCGTGACCGAACCAGACCAAGGATTCCACGACTGGGTACGGCTGCGGCTGTCTGCGGTCGAGGACCGGCTGCAGCCGGCGACCAGCGGTAACACCCCGTTCGTGACCGAGGTGGCGCGTCACCTCACCCTGGCTGGGGGTAAGCGGTTCCGGCCGATGCTGGTGGCGCTGACCGCCGGGATCGGAGCCGACCGGGGGACCGTGGTCGACGACGACCGGGTGGAACGGGCGGCGATGGTGGTCGAGTTGACCCATGTCGCCTCGCTCTACCACGACGACGTGATGGATTCGGCTGAGTTACGCCGCGCGGCGCCCTCGGCGAACGCGGTCTGGGATAATTCGGTCGCGATCATGGTGGGGGATTTGCTCTTTGCCCGGGCTTCCAGCATCGTGGCCACTCTCGGCGTCGACTATGTCGCGGTCCAGGCCGAGACCTTCTCCCGGCTGGTGCAGGGCCAGATCGCCGAATTGTTGGGTGCCCGGGGCCGGGACCAGCTGGACCACCACCTTGATGTGGTGGCCGACAAGACCGGCTCGCTGATCGCCACCTCCGCTCGTTTCGGCGGCATGGTCGCGGGGCTGGAGCCGCCGCTGTTGGATGCCCTGGCCCGTTTCGGTGAGGAGATCGGGATCGTCTTCCAGCTCTCGGACGATCTGATCGACATCACCAGTGAGGTCTCCGGGAAGACCCGCGGCACCGATCTGCGGGAAGGGGTGCTGACGCTAGCCACCCTGTACGTGGCCCGCGGCGACGTGCCCGCCACCGAAGAATTGCGTGATCTGGTGTCGCGGCCGTTGTCGGATCCGGAGGTGGCCCGGGCCTTGGATCTGCTGACCGATCATCCGGCCGTGGAGCGAGCGCGGGCGGAGATCACGCGCCGGGCCGAGGTGGCTCGTGGCCACCTCGCGGCGGTCCCGGACGGGGCCGCCAAACGAGGCCTGCTGGATCTGTGCGCGATGGTGGTCACGCGCAGCTCCTGAGCCGCAGTCTGGACCTGCTGTGATGGCAGGGGATCTGGGCTCAAGCCGGCGGTGGCGTCGCAGACCTGTGATGTTGGTCGCGGGGTGGACTGGCCAGGAGCCCCCCGGCACTGCCAAGATGGCCTCATGTACCAACGCCAGGCAATGCGGTACGGGGCCCTGGGGGTGCCCGTTGTGCTGGCGCTGCTCGGTCCGGTCGTGTTGTCGGTGGTCGGCCCACCGGCGATCGTGGGCACCACCGTCACCGTGGACTCGCAGCACACCAGTTCGGAACCCACCGCGCAGCAGACCTCGCCGCCTACGCTTCCCCCCGCGCCAACGACGGTCGCTACCTCGAACCCGACTGTCCCGGCGGCCGCGCCAACTTCGGCCGCTGCTACCACTCGCAGGGCCGCAGCCACATCGAAGGCCCCGCGGCGGGCCTCGGTTACCGCCCGGGCTCCGGAACCCGCGGCCACCACATCCCTGGCTCCGCCTCCGCCGGCCCCGCCCCAGCAACCCCCGCAGACCCATGATCGTCGAGATGACCGGGACCGACGCCGCGACCATTATCGACATCGACACCGGCACCGGGATCGGGACTGGCGCCATGACCGGCACCGCGACTGGGACGACTGGGATGACCGGGGCTGGGACGACGAGGACGATGACTGATCGTGACCGGTCCTCGTGCTGCGGCAGGCGCGGCTCGGGTGCGGATCACCGCGTGGACCTCGGCCGTCGTCGCCATGGTTCTGCTCGCGGTCACGCTGCTAACGTACGCGCTGATGCTGCGCCAAGTAGGTGAGCAGGCGAACTGGACCATCGAACAACAGCTGCGGGAACTGGAGATCTTCGCCCGAGACGGTGTCGATCCGAGTACCGGGCAGCGGTTCAGTTCGATGCCTGCCCTGATCCAGGGTTTCGTCACGTCGCAGACCCCGTACCCGGGGCAGGCGATCATCGGGATCGCCGGTCCTGACCAGACACCGGTGGTTGCCGACGCGACCCCGCAGGATCTGGGACGGCGGCTGGCGGCTGACCCGGCGCGCCTGGCCCGGCTGCGGGACATGCCCGAGGCCTCTGGGATTATCGACAGCGACCAGGGCGAGCTCCGCTGGGGACGCCAACAGGTCCAGATCCAGGCCGCAGACGGCAAACAGACCGGGCTGGTGCTGGTGGTCTGTTTCACCCAGCCTGAGCGGCGGCTGGCCCGGCAGCGGGCGCTGGTGGTGGGCCTGGTCTCGATGCTCGGCCTGGCAGCGGTGACCGCCGCCACCTGGGTGGTGTCCGGCAGCCGGCCCACCTGGTTTGCCCGGATCGGTGTCCGGGAACGGTTCACGCGACTGCGAGATCGGGTGCTCGCCTGGTGGCCCCGGGCCGGCGGGTCGACCTGGTCTTCTCGGATCGGCTGGCGTCGGGAGCACGCCAGACTCGCGCAACTGCAGGATCAGGTGAACGAGGCGTACGCCTCCCAGCGCCGGTTCCTGGCCGAGGTGCAGGCCTGGTTCGCCGCGCCCCGGCGCCGGATCGGGAGGGAACTCGTCACCTTGGAGGCCGACGACCTGGGGCCTGAGCAGCGCACCCAGGCGGCACGTCGTGCCCGCGGCGAGCTTGATCTGATGGGTACCACGCTGCGTCACCTGGAGCTGCTGGTCCGGCTCGGTCAGCCCGGGTCGGTCAACCGACGCCCAGTCCAGGTCGGGGACCTGATCCGGGACCTCTTTGCTGAGATCTCGGCCGATGACCCAGCCCGGTGGCGGCTGTTGCAGGTCGCCGAGGTGGAGGCTTGGATCGACCCGGTCTGGATTGCGGACGCGGTGCGTCAACTCGCCATCGGCGCTGACACCGAGACAGCCCCGCGGCGCGTTATCGGTCTGGGTCTGGCCCGCTGCTCCGACCGGGAAGGCTGGTTCGAATTGTGGGTGGTCAGTCCGGGGCATCCGGTGGCCACCCAGCAGGTACAGGCGGCGCTTGAGGATCCCGACACGGATGCCGTCGGCGCCACCCAGAACGGGATGGGGCTGGGGGTGGCCGTAGTCCGAGCGGTCGCCGACGCCCACGGCGGGCAGGCCTGGCTGCGGACCACCAAAACCGCGACTCGGGTCGGCCTGCGGCTTCCGGTCACGGTCGACTCGCCAACGGTCCCGGTCGCCGGGACCGGTCAGAACCAGCGCCTTGATCCCACCCCTGCGGCTGTGGCCCCTGACTCGTCGCCGGCCGGGCCCGATTCTCCCTCCGGCTTTGTGCCGGGCTTCGCCTCTGCTGATGGTGCAACACAGCCGGCCATGACGATCCTGACCGGATTTGAGCGGCCAACCGGGCCGGAACCGGGTATCGCCGGTTCCCCGGCCACTCCCGTACGGGTCGGTTCGCCGTGGGGCAGAACCGTACGGCCGGAGGCGGGACCGCCTGAGGCGCCGTCGTACTGGAGCCCGTTGCCCGACGGTTTGCCGCCTGGGCCGGTGAGCCCGCAGCTGCCGATTACCCGTGTGGAACCGGCCAATGTCCGGTCTGATCCGGGTGCCGCGCAGCGCTCCCGGGGCCGAGCTGAGGCGCCCGCGCCGCAGCGGCAGAGCCTGGCGGCTTTGGCTAACCGGGCGGCGCCGCCCAGATTCGCGATTACCCCGGTGCGCGGCGAGATCGAGCCGGAGCCTACGGCTCGACCCCGGCGGGCGGCGGTGACGGTGCCCGACCGGGAGTGACCGGCAGCGCCCGCTTGTGCGCGGTGCGCCGGTACCAGCCTAGGATCGTGCTTTCCGCCTCCGCTGAGACCGGCCGACCTTCGAGGTAGTCGTCGATCTCGGTGTAGCTGACGCCCAGCGCCACCTCGTCGGGCTGCAGCGGCCGGTCGCTTTCCAGGTCGGCGGTGGGGGTTTTCTCGACGAGTCCCGGTTCGGCCCCCAGCCAGGTGGCGAGCTCACGGACCCGGCGTTTCGGCAGACCCGCCAGTGGTGTCACATCGGCCCCGCCGTCGCCGTACTTGGTGTAGAAACCGACCACCGCCTCAGCCGCCTGGTCGGTTCCGACTACCAGCATCCCGCGGGCCCCTGCTACCGCGTACTGGGCGATCATCCGCTGCCGGGCCTTCACATTTCCTTTCACGAATTCGGTGAGGCCGGTCGCGGCTGTGCCCTGGTTGGCGACCAGCTCGTCCCAGATCGCGTCGGTGGCTGGGCCGATGTTGACCGTGATCGATTCGTCCGGTCGGATGAAATCCAATGCCCGCTGCGCGTCGACCTCATCGTGTTGCACCCGGTACGGCAGCCGCATCGCCACAAACCAGGCCGGGAGGCCCTGCTCACGGGCCCGTTCGCAGGCGAGTTGCGTCAGCCGGCCGCCGACGCTGGAGTCCACCCCGCCTGAGATCCCTAGCACGTACCCTGCGGCGCCGGTGCGGCGTAGGTAGTCGACCAAGAAACCGACCCGATGTTCGACCTCTCGTTCGGCGTTGAAGTCGCGGACCACCTCCAGCTCGTTGATGATCTGCTGCTGTTGGGCGCGGTCTGTCATGCGCCGATGGTATGCAGCCCGCCGGCGCTGCCACAGTGCGGTACCGGGACGTCCGCCCGTACGGTGGGATGGTGAGTGACCTGGTGATCGGGACCGACGGTCTAGCCCGGCCGCGCTGGGCGGCCGGCGACGAGCTGCTACGCACCTACTACGACACCGAATGGGGGATGCCGGTCCACGACGAGCGGGGCGTGTACGAGCGGATCTGCCTGGAGGTCTTCCAATGCGGCTTGTCGTGGGCGGTGATCCTGCGCAGACGAGCCGCCCTGCGCCGCGCCTTCGCCGGCTTCAATCCGGACCACGTGGCTGGTTTCGGCGTCGACCAGGTGGAACGGCTGCTAGCCGACCCGACGATCATCCGAAACCGAGCCAAGATCGAGGCGACCATTCACAACGCGGCCGCTACGATCCGGCTGCGCGACCACGGCGGCCTGGCTGGCCTGGTCTGGTCGTACCAGCCGACCCAGACCCCCGCCCCTAGCAGTCTCGCCGAGATTCCTACTCGTTCGCCCGAGTCTCAGGCCCTAGCGAAGCGATTGCAGCGTGAAGGTTTCCGTTTCGTCGGCCCGACCACGATGTACGCGTTGATGGAAGCGATCGGGATAGTTGATACTCACCTGCTCGGTTCGCACCGCCGCGGCAGCTCCGGGGTGTGGTGACTGCTATGAAAGCAACCGATGACCACGGTACGATCGGCTTGTTGGGATCACTTCGGTGTGCAGGCCTCTCAAGGAGAAACGAATGACGACTGTCCAGCGGCCAGATTCGATGGCACAACCCAGCGCCCGCACTTTTCCATTGGCTCAGCTAGTTGATCTCCTGCGGCAAGGGTCGGTCAGGGTCCCACATTTCCAGCGGGGCCTGCGGTGGAAGACCGCCGATGCGGTGTCGCTGCTCGACAGTGTGCTGCGAGGTTTCCCCATTGGCAGCCTTTTACTGTGGAGGCAACGGGCCGCTGCTGGTGAAGTTCGGCTTGGGGGTGTCGTCATTCATGCGCCGGAACAGACTGAAGCCTTGTATGTCGTTGATGGCCAGCAGAGAGTGACGACTTTCCTTAATGTTTTTGATGCGAAGTGTGGTCGCGAAGGAGATTTTGCGCTGGTCTATGATCTGAAGCAGCGACCATTCCGGGTCCGGGCGCGTAGACGGAGAGACTCGGACGAGCATGTCATTCCACTTCCAGTGCTCTTCGAGTTGAAAGAGGTTTTGCGCTGGGTGGGCGATCATCCCGAATACGCTGATTATGTCGATGAGATCAATGGGGCCACACAACGACTGCGTGAGTTCCATGTGCCAGCATACGTTGTTTCCTCCGAGGACGACAAGGTTCTGCGCGAGATCTATGATCGCATGAACAGTTCGGGTAAGAGGCTAAGCCGAGCTGAGGTTTTTCGAGGGCTCTTCGCTCGGAGGGAGTCTGATTCTCCGGGAACCGATCTTGCCGTCATCTCGCAGGATATCAAAGAGAGGCTTCAGTGGGGAACTATCGATCAGGATACCGTCCTGCAGGCTTTTCTGGCGCGCCGTGGGGCAGACACCTACCGAGATATCCATCTAGAATTCGGGCGTGAGCGTAGAAAGGAAAGCGATTTCCCGAATGAAGACCAGAGCGGCGCTCAGCAGGCGACTCTCGAAGCACTGGAGTCCGCTATCCGTTTTCTTCGGGAAGAGGTGGGCGTACCGCACTTCACATTCCTGGCATATCGCTACTTATTGGTCGTTCTGACCCGATTCTTTGCGCACTTCCCGGAGCCGCAACCGCGAAACCGAGAACTCCTGATTCGGTGGTACTGGAAAGCCGCTCTCGTAGGGCCGGCGGGAAATACGACCGGGGTTGCTCGAGAGTTGATGAAGTGCGTTACCCCTGGAGCTGAAAGTACATCGGTTCAGAATCTTCGGGAGCAGGCTTCAAAGAAACCTCAGTATTTTCCAAATATCAATAGTTTCCGAGCCAATTCGGCGGCTGGTCGTATTATGCTGTGCGCACTGTGGGCGCTGTCAGGGCAATCTCCTGATACGGGGGAACCCTTCGACTCCTCTGATCTTGTGGAGGAGATCGGGGATCGGTCAAGTCCGGGAGCGGCCTGTCCCGAAATCTTCGCGAGGAATAGCTTGCCGCAAGGGTTGCGCAATTCCTTGGGGAATCGGGTGATCATGCCAGGCATTCCGTCAGAAGTGGTAAATCATCCCATGAGATGGGGGGAAGGAGTCCGTCAGTCTCACTGGCTTGGACCCGGAAAGGATCCAGAGAAGCTGGTCTTCGAGCGTGGGGAGGAACTGAATGCGTATATTAAGTCTTTCCTGGAATCTCGTATGCAAGAGGGTCTTGATCATTCGGCTCCGCTGGACTCGTATGACTTCGACGATGAGGACGATATCCCTGAGAGTGAGACCTGGTGATCGAGACCTTTCGGGTGTTGCTCGGAGGGCGAACCGTGGCCCGGCTGTTTGCGCGTGGGGATTACACCTGGTTGGAATGGCAGGAGGGTTATTGGGAGGACCCGCACCGGCCGATCCTGGGGCTTCGTTTTGAAGATGATCCGCGGGCCCGGGTGGCGGCGGCATTACGGCTTCCGCCGTGGTTCTCGAATCTGCTGCCGGAAGGGCGACTACGCGAATGGGTGGCTCGGGATGCCGACGTCAATGAGCAGCGCGAACTGCGACTACTGGTCCGGCTCGGGCGGGGACTTCCCGGTGCGGTTATGGTCGAGCCCAGTGAGGACGTGGACCCGACCTGGCAGCCGGATCGGGTCGAGGTGGCGCTGCCGCGGTCAGACGACGCCGGGCCGCTGCGGTTCAGCTTAGCCGGGGTGGCTCTCAAGTTCTCCCTGCTCCAGAAGCAGGATCGGTTGACCCTGCCGGCGGCTGATCAGGAAGGTGACTGGATCGTCAAGATGCCAGACGCCGGCTATCCCGAATTGCCGGCGAACGAATACGCGATGATGACCCTGGCCGGGCAGTGCGGAATCGAGGTTCCCGAAGTCCGGCTGTGGCACCGAGAAGAACTACCGCCCTTACCGAAACCGGCCTGGCCGCAGGGCCAGGAATGGGCTTATGCCGTACGACGCTTCGACCGGGACGGTCAGCGGCGCATCCATATCGAGGATTTAGCGCAGGTGCGTGGCTTCTACCCGGAGGAGAAGTACAAAGGGTCTTATACGACCGCTGCCGCGTTGATCTATCGAGACCATGACGAGGCCTCGTACCTGGAGTTCGTACGGCGTCTGTTCTTCAGCTGGGCGATCGGGAATGGTGATCTGCACCTGAAGAATCTGTCGCTGATCTACCGCGACCCTCGCCGACCGGTCCTGTCACCCGCCTACGACCTGGTGTCGACGGCGCCCTACCTCGATTCCGACGATCTGGGCCTCAAAATCGGCCGGTCACGGCGTTTCGACGACGTCACGCCCGCCTCATTCGAGATCCTGGCCGATCGGATCGGAGCACCGGTCGACAAGACCAACCAGGCTGTGGCCGAGGTCGCCCAACGGCTGAGCAGGGCCTGGGCCGAGCCTTCCGACTGGCTGGAGCGGCTTGCCCGGCATCGGGCCTGGCTGGACCGCCGGATCCCGCAGATCTGCCACCGTTTCGCAGGCTGATCCTCAGCCGCTCCTATCACCAGATGGTGACTCGCTGTTCGGGTGGCAGATAAAGCTGGTCGGTCTCCACCACGTCGAAGGCGGTGTAGAAGTCGTCCAGATTCCGCACGATCTGGTTGCAGCGGAACTCCGCCGGCGAATGCGGGTCGGTGGTCAGCCGCTGCAATACCAGTTCGTCGCGAGACTTGCTGCGCCAGATTGTGGCCCAGGAGAAGAACAGCCGCTGCAGCCCGGAATACGAGTCGATCGGCTCGATCGGCTCGCCGCCGGCCAGCCGCCAGGCCTTGATTGCAATCGCTAGCCCGCCCAAGTCGCCGATATTCTCCCCGATGGTGAGTCGACCATTCACCGTACGGCCGGGGGTCTGCCGCGGCTCCAGCACGTCGTACTGATCGATCAGCGCATGGGTTCGTTCCTCGAAAGCGGCCCGGTCCTCGTCGGTCCACCAGTTCCGCAGCCGCCCCTCACCGTCACAGGTAGAGCCCTGATCGTCGAAACCATGGCCGATCTCGTGGCCGATCACAGCGCCGATCCCGCCGTAGTTGACCGCGTCGTCGGCGTCGAGAGAGAAGAACGGCGGCTGCAGGATCGCAGCCGGGAAAACGATCTCATTACGCAGCGGATGATAGTAGGCGTTCACGGTCTGCGGGTACATCAGCCACTCGTCCGGGTCGACCTCGCCGCTCAACTTGGACAGGGCATGATCGGTCTCAAAGGCGGCCGCACGCAGCACATTGCCGACCAAGTCACCCGGGCGTACCACCAGGGCGCTGTAATCGCGCCATTTCGCCGGGTAGCCGACCTTGGGCCGGAAATTGGCCAATTTGGTGAGCGCCTCGGCCTTGGTGTCGTCGCCCATCCAGTCCAAGGCGGTGATCGACTCCCGGTACGCGGCGATCAGATTCGCCACGATCTGATCCATCCGCTCCTTGGCGGCGGGGGTGAAATGGGTACGGACGTAAATCTTGCCGATCGCCTCGCCCATCACTCGCTCCGCCAGGGACACCCCGCGCTTCCAGCGCTCCCGCAGCTGCGGGGTGCCTTGCAGGGTGCGTCCGTAGAAGTCGAACCGCTCGTCGACGAACCGCGCCGACAGGTACGGCGACATTGATGACACCACCTGCCACCGGGCCCAGGAACGCCAGGCGTCGAGCCGGTCCGCGGTGAGCAGCGCCGCCACCTCGGTGAAGAACGTCGGCTGGCTGCTGACCACCTCGTCGAAACGGCCCCGCATCTCGGCCCCGTCAAGGATCCGCTCCCAGCCGAAACCGGGCGCCTCGGCAACCAGGTCGGCGAGGCTGCGCAGGTTATACATCTGGCGCAGATCCCGGGTTCGGACCCGGTCCCAGTGGCAGCCGGCGATCTCGGTCTCCAGCCGGAACACCGCATCCGCCTGCCCGCCCGGGTCCGCCAGCCCAGCCAGCGCCAGGCTGCGTTTGACGTGGCGGCGGTAGTCGTCGCGGATCTCGGCATGTTCTGGCTCGTGATAGTACGACTCGTCCGGCAGCCCCAGACCGTCTTGGCTGGCGAAGAAGACGTATCGACGCGGATTGCCCGGGTCAGCTTCGACATCGCCAGCAAGCAAGCTGCCCACGCCGTGACGCAGTGACCAGCCCAGGTGAGATTGCAGATCGGCCACCGAGGCGATCTGGTCGACCCGGTGCAGCAGCGGGAGTAGCGGCTCGGTATCCAGCTGCTCCACCCGGTCGGCATCCATGAAGTCTGCGTACAAGGTGGCGAGGCTGATTTCCTCGTCGCTCAAGGTGGTGGGGTCGGCCGCTGCCAGATCGGTCAGGATTGCGTGGACGGCTTTCTCCGAGTCGTCCCGGAGCCGGGTGAAGGCCCCATCCATGGGTTTGTCGGCAGGGATCTCGGTGGTCTCCAGCCAGTGTCCGTTGACGTGGCGATAGAGGTCGTCCGCGGCCCGTACCGAGGGGTCGAGGTGCTCGAAGGGGATGGCAGTCACATGGACATCCTAATGGCGACCCATTTGGGGGCTTCCACCGGACAGATCGTGGTAGCAACCCAGGGAGGTATTCAATCCCACTAGCCCCAGGTTCGCTAGGGCCTGGCCGGCTCAGGCTGCAGGGATCGGCCGGGAGGCCAGGTGGGCTGCTGTGGGCGGCGGGCGTGACCCAGGTGAGTTTGGCTGGCGTGCCCAGAGCCGGCTGGTCTCGACCAGTTCGAAGGGTGGGGGCGGGCGTGACCCAGGTGAGTTCGGCTGGCGGGTTCAGCAGATTTTCGGTGCCGGGAAAGCGATTTCCCGGCCCTGGCTGAGGGGTGGCCGGAGGCCGATCGAATGCCTATCCGGCGGGCTATCGGCCCACGAAATCGGGCATGGGGGAGACGGCAGGAGCGAGAATGGTGACCGGGCGGGTGGGATAGCGGTCGCTCATGGCTCGCCAGGACATGATGAAGGCCGGTACGCGGCCGTTGTGGGAACATGACCTTCCCGGGGTTGCTGCCACGGCTGAGGTGATCATGAATCAGGGGTGATGGGCGAGTTCACCTAGGAAACCGGTCCAGGCCCGCCATAACCGGATGGTTCTCGTCAGGAGCCGGAAAACACCACGATCACGTGGGTGCCGGGCGGGGCCGGGGTGGTGGCGATCCACGGGGGCATGGCTGATCCGGAAGGCTGCCAGGTCCTCCCGCCGGCCTGGACACTGGCGATCCCATGCCCATGGGCCCAGGCCTGCGATGCCGCCGCCAGCGACCACTGCACCCGGGGGTTCGCTGCCGCGATCTCAGCCCGCGCCGGCGGGCCCGGGGCCACTGCGATCGGGGCTAGGCCCCCGTACGTCTTGCGTACCAGGGTCTGATATTCGGTGGCTGCGGCCGGACGCGGGTCGCGGGCCAGGCAGCTGAAAGCCGCCTCGGTCTCGCCGGATAATGCGCTGGCCAGGATCTTCGCCCGTTCGACGTGCTTGCGGTACCCATCCGGCACGCCGGAACGTTGGACGGCCTGCGCGACATCGTTGATGTCACCGGTCTGCCAGTTCTTCACCTTGACCAGGGCGTCGTAAAATTTCCCGGTCGAATAGTGCGGATCCATGATCTGCTCGACCGTGCCCCAGCCCTGAGACGGGCGTTGTTGGAACAGGCCGATCGAGTCCCGGTCGCCATAGTTGATGTTGCGCAGGTCTGATTCCTGCAGCGCGGTCGCCAGGGCGATTGAGGCGGCCCGGGCTGGAAGCCCCCGCTGTACCGAGACCCCGGCGATGATCGCGGCGAAGTGCGCCTGCTCCAACGAGACCTCTGCGGTCTGCCCGTTCACCGTCGCCGTACAGCGCTGTTGATACGGCAGCACCGGGTTCGCAGACCCGCGGCCCGGCCACCAGCGCAGCGCCGCCCAGACCGCCGCGACCAGCACCGCCGCACACACCACCAGCCCCAACAGGACGTACAGCGCACCGCCGCGTCTGGCAGCCATGTCAGTTCGCGTGGAGTGCAGCGTTGAGCTCGACCCGGCCGCCGCAGCGGCGGCGGGCTTGGACCTGGCCGCTGAGCGAGTCCCTCCAAAACAGCAGGCCGGATGCCCCCGACAGTTCCCGCGCCTTGACTACCCGCTGGTCGGGCAGGGTGACCTTGGTTCCGGCGGTGAGGTACAGCCCGGCCTCGATCACACAGTCGTCGCCGAGCGAGATCCCCACCCCCGACTGAGCGCCGAGCAAACACCGCTCGCCGATCGAGATCACCTCCTGGCCACCGCCCGACAGGGTGCCCATGATCGAGGCGCCGCCGCCGACATCGGTCCCATCCCCGACCACGACCCCGGCTGAGATCCGCCCCTCGACCATTGACGTGCCCAGGGTGCCGGCATTGAAATTGACGAAACCTTCGTGCATAACCGTGGTCCCCACGGCCAGGTGGGCTCCGAGCCGGACCCGGTCCGCGTCACCGATCCGGACCCCACCCGGCACGACGTAATCCACCATCCGAGGGAATTTGTCCACCCCGTACACGCCCAGGGGTCTTCCCGAACCCCGGTACTGACCCTGGACCTCCTCGAAGCCGTCGGGCAGGCAGGGGCCGATCGAGGTCCAGACCACATTCGGCAGCACCCCGAAGATCCCGTCGAGGTTGACCTCCCGGGGCCGGACCAGTCGGGCCGAGAGCAGGTGCAGTCGCAGATAGGCGTCCGAGGTGGCAGCCGGGGCCGTGTCCAGGTCGATCTCGATACGGACCACCTGCCCACAGACCCGCCGCACCGGGTCGAGGTCGAAACCTAGACCGGTGGGCTGGGCGGAATCGTCGTATCTGCCCAACCGGGGCCTCGGGAACCAGGTGTCCAGCACCTGCCCGGTTTCGTGCACCGTTGCCACGCCCCAGCCCCATGCCACCCGGTCTGCCATGGCCGAAGCCTAGCGGCCGGTGCTGACCAGGCCTAGGGCTTAGTCCATGGTTAGGTGGGTTCATGCTGGACCTCGGAGCCGATCTGGTCACCTTGCTACGCGCGCTCGTCGATGTGGAATCGGTGAGCGGCAACGAACGTGGCCTGGCTGACCTGGTCGAGCAGGCCATGCGTGGCTGTCCGCACCTGGTGGTGGACCGCGATGGTGACGCGGTCGTCGCCCGTACCCGGCTCGGACGTAATCAGCGGGTGGTGATCGCCGGGCATCTGGATACAGTCCCGGTGGCTGGCAATCTGCCTTCGCGGGAGGAAACCGTCGACGGGCAGCGTCGGGTGTACGGGCGAGGTGCCTGCGATATGAAGGGTGGTGTCGCGGTGCAACTGTCGCTGGCCCACGCCTTGGCCGAACCGGTCCGCGACATCACCTGGGTCTACTACGACCACGAGGAGGTCGAGGCCGAACTGAACGGCCTGAACCGGCTTGCGCGTAACCGGCCGGAGCTACTCGCCGGTGACTTCGCGGTCGTGATGGAGCCAACCGCGGCCGGGATCGAGGCAGGCTGTCAGGGGACGCTACGGGTGGCCGTTCACTGCCACGGAAGGTCCGCCCACGCCGCCCGTTCCTGGCTGGGCGCGAATGCGATCCATGCCGCGGGGCAGGTGCTGCGACGGCTGGAGGCCTACCAGCCACGGGAGGTCGATGTTGATGGGCTGCGGTACCGGGAGGGGATGAACGCGGTCGCGATCCAGGGCGGCATCGCCGGCAATGTGATCCCGGACCACTGCCGGGTGCTGGTCAACTACCGGTTCGCGCCGGACCGGGACGTCGAGGCCGCGTACGCCGAGGTGGCACGGCTCTTCGAGGGCTACCAGCTTGAACTGCTGGACCGTGCCCCTGGGGCCTGGCCGGGGCTTAACCTGCCTGTCGCTGCGGATTTTGTCGCCGCCGTCGGCGGCAATCCTCGGCCCAAATACGGTTGGACTGATGTGGCCCGGTTCTCGGCGATGGGGATCGCGGCGGTCAACTTCGGCCCGGCTGACCCGTCACTGGCGCACACCGACGACGAATACTGCCCGGTTGCCGACCTGGAGACCTGCCGGGCTGCGCTGCAGCGCTGGCTGACTGATGCCGGACCTCAGAAGTGAGTTGCTTTCCGACAAGGGCCAGGTCCTGCGGCGCGATCGGGCCAGGGTTAGGCTGCTGGGGTGGCACGGGACAGCAGGACGCAGAAGCAGGGGGCGGTGATCCGCCGCGCAGCGGACCGGACAGAGACGACTACCGACCAGCGGTTGCTGAGTGGTCGCGGCTCGACCGACTGGGTGAATGGCGACCCGTGGCGGGTGCTGCGGATCCAGTCGGAATTCGTCGAGGGTTTCGGGACCCTAGCCGAACTCGGTCCGGCGATCAGTGTCTTTGGATCGGCTCGGACTAAACGTACCCATCCGATGTATCAGGCCGGGGTCCGGATCGGACAGAAACTGGCCGGGGCCGGTTTTGCGGTGATCACCGGCGGCGGCCCGGGGATCATGGAGGCGGTCAACAAAGGCGCCCACAAGGCGGGGGGTACCTCGGTCGGGCTGGGTATCGAATTGCCCTTTGAACAGGTCCTGAACAAGTACGTCACGCTGGGCATCAATTTCCGGTATTTCTTTGCCCGTAAGACGATGTTCGTCAAGTACTCGCAGGGCTTTGTGGTGATGCCGGGCGGCTTCGGGACCTTCGACGAGCTCTTCGAGGCGGTCACCCTGGCTCAGACTAACAAGGTCACTGCTTTCCCGGTGGTTTTGTACGGGCGCAGGTACTGGCAGCCGATGCTGAACTGGCTGACCGACACTGTGATGGCCGAGGGCTGTCTGAACGAGGCTGATCTTGAGATGATTGCGGTCACCGACGACGTGGACGAGGTCGTGGATCGGATGCTGGCGCCGGTGCCGACGACGCCGCCACGCGATCCTCACTAGGCTGGGCAGCCACCGGAACGAGGAGGACCTTGTGGAGTGGTTGCTGGCTGCGTTGGCCGTTGTGGTGGTCGGGATCGCCGCCTTCGCGGCGACTGGCCGGCTCGGGGAGCTGCCGGATGTCGTCGACGATCGGGTGGCGCCCGAGGTGGGCCCTGGCCCGCTGACCCGGACCGACCTCGACGAGGTCCAGTTTGCCGTGGTCCCTCGGGGATATTCGATGGAGCAGGTCGACGACCTGTTGGTTCGGGTCGGCGCCCAATTGCCATCCGCAACCGCGCCCGCCGATCAGCCTGAGACCGCCACGCCACCCGTACCGCGGGGTTCTGAGACGACGGAAGCGGACCCGCCCTCGCCGAACCAGACGGACGAATCCCACCGGATCGGGGACGAGTAATCGGCGCCGGGATTATCGGCGCCGCCCGGCGGGCTGAGGCGGTGATGCCCGAGTGACGAGGATCGGGCCATACCTGGAATAATGGGCGCTGACGAGACCACACCACAGAAGGCGAGAACGCGCATGGCTGCGATGAAGCCCCGCACCGGAGACGGCCCGATGGAAGTCACGAAGGAGGGCCGCGGGATCGTGATGCGAGTCCCGGTCGACGGTGGCGGACGCCTGGTCGTCGAACTCAATGCCCAAGAGGCCAGTGACCTGCTCCAGGCACTGAAAGGCGTCGTCGGCTGAGCCGGCCCCACTTCATTGCGTACGAGCACCCGCCCGCAAGGCGGGTGCTCGTCTGTTTCTCAGCTCCGATAGGCGGCGATCGCTGCCTGGTAGACCGCGACCGTCTGCTCGGCGATTCTGCGCCAGGAGAACTCTTCGACGCACCGGGCCCGGCCGGCAAGTCCCATCCGGCGGGCCCGTTCCGGATCCCGGATGAGATCGTTGATCCGGTCGGCAAAGGTCTGCTCGAAGGCTGCGATCGCGGCCGGGTCGTACGGGACCAGCAGGCCGGTCTCACCGTCGACGACCACCTCCGGGATTCCCCCTACCGCCGAGGCCACGACCGCGGTCTCGCAGGCCATCGCTTCCAGGTTCACGATCCCGAGCGGCTCGTAGACCGAGGGGCAGGCGAAGACCGTCGAATGGGTCAGCACTTGCCGTACCGATTCTCGAGGCAGCATCTCCTGTACCCAGATCACACCGCCGCCCCGGGCCGCCTCCAGCTCACCGAAAGCCTGGTGGAACTCGGCGGCGATCTCAGGGGTGTCAGGCGCCCCGGCCAGCAACAGCAGCTGGGTGTCGGGGTCTAGCCGCTGCGCCGCCCGAACCAGGTGGACCAGGCCCTTCTGCCGGGTGATCCGGCCCACGAAGGTGACGATTGGTCGGGACCGGTCCACGCCCAGAGCATCGACCACGTCGGTAGCCGGGTCGGGACGGAACTCGTCCGGGTCGATCCCGTTCTTGACGACGTGGATCTTGGACCGTTCCACGAACGGATAGGCCTGCTGGATGTTGGCGATCATGGCCTCGCTGACCGCGATCACGGCGTCCGCCTCAGCGTACGCGGTGCGCTCGATCCAGGAACTGACTCGGTAGCCGCCGCCCAACTGCTCCGCCTTCCACGGCCGGTCCGGCTCGAGCGAGTGGGCGGTCACTACCAGCGGCACAGCGTGGTAATGCCGGGCGATGATGCCGGCGAACTGGGCGTACCAGGTGTGGGCGTGGACCACGTCCACCGGCCCGATCGCGGCGGCCATCGCGACATCGGCGCCGAGGGTCCGGATCGCGGCATTGGCCCCTTCCGGGTAGGTCTCCGGATGACTGGTCGCCCCCGGGCGGGGCTCACCCATCGCCTGCACCTCGACCGAGTCACAGAGGTCACGCAGCTGGGGGACAAGCTGGCCGACGTGGACGCCGGCACCGCCGTAGATGTACGGGGGATATTCACGGGTGAGGATCGAGACGCGCAGGGCCATGACTGATGCTTGCACACCACCCCAAGGTTTGGGCAAGACCTAGAGAAAACTTCCGGCCAATCCTGCACATGGGGCCTTCCCACGGCATAGGGTGCGGGCTATGGTGACCCGTCCGAATGCGCTGTCCATCGTTCTTGCCGGGGGCGAGGGCAAGCGGTTGATGCCGTTGACCGCCGACCGGGCCAAGCCGGCCGTCCCCTTCGGGGGGACCTACCGGCTGATCGACTTCGTGCTGTCCAACCTGGTGAACTCCGACCTCCGCAAGATCGCGGTACTCACCCAGTACAAATCACACTCTCTGGACCGACACATCGCGGTGACCTGGCGGATGTCGGTGCTGCTCAACAACTACGTGACCTCGGTGCCGGCCCAACAGCGCACCGGCAAGCAGTGGTTCCAGGGCAGCGCGGACGCGATCTACCAGTCGCTGAACCTGATCGCCGACGACGAGCCGGACTACATCGTGGTCTTCGGCGCCGACAACATCTACCGGATGGATGTCGAGCAGATGCTGGAAGCTCATATCGACTCCGGGCTCGACTGCACGGTGGCCGGGATCCGGGTCCCGCGCCAGTCCGCGACTTCCTTCGGAATCATCGACGCCGCAGCCGACCATCGGATCGCCCGGTTCCTGGAGAAGCCCGCCGATCCGCCCGGGCTGCCGGATTCGCCCGACGAGTCGTTCGCCTCGATGGGCAATTACATCTTCACCACCCGGGCCTTCGTAGAGATGCTGCTGCACGATGCCGCCCAGGAAGACTCCAAACACGACATGGGCGGCGACATCATCCCAGCCTTCGTCGCGGCCGGCTCCGCCCAGGTGTACGACTTCACAGCCAACGATGTTCCCGGCGCCACCGACAAGGACCGCAACTATTGGCGCGATGTGGGCACCCTGGACGCGTACCACGAGGCCCATATGGACCTGGTCAGCGTCGACCCGGACTTCAACCTGTACAACCGCAGGTGGCCGATCTGGACCTCCCAAGCCCAGGCCCCGGGCGCCAAGTTCACGCTGCGCGGTAACGCCGAGGACTCGATCGTCAGCGCCGGCTGCATCATCTCCGGCGGTGACGTGGACCGCTCGGTGTTGAGCCCGAACGTCTACATCGAAAAATGGGCCAAGGTTGAGGAGAGCATCATCTTCTCCGGCTGCCGGATCGGACGCAATGCCGTGGTCCGGCGGGCGATCCTCGACAAGAACGTGATCGTGCCCGACGGCGCCGAGATCGGCGTCAACCACGACCACGACCGTTCCCGCGGCTACATGGTGACCGACAACGGCATCACGGTCGTCACCAAGAACACCAAGGTGCCTCAGCAGTGGTGAGCGAAGCGGTCCGCTAGCCGTTCTTCACGGCGGCTAGGACCCCGTCGCCGACCGGCAGCAAGACCGGGGTCAGCGCCGGGGTGTCGGTGATCGCCTGCAGCACCTCGCGGGTGATCACCGCCTCGTCGCTCTGGTTGGTGGGTTCGGCCACGGTGCCGCCCATCAGCGCGTGGTGGAGCACCAGCGCCCCGCCGGTACGCAGCAGCCGCAACGCCTGCTCTAGGCATTCGTGGGCCTCCAGCGGGTCCCCGTCGATCAGGACCAGGTCATAGGCGGCGTCGCTGAGTTTGGGCAGCACCACCAGCGGTGCCCCGGCGATGGCCCGCAGCCGCTGCGGCCGGATCCCAGTACCGGTGATGATCTGGCGGGCGATGTTTTGGTGCTCGGGCTCCGGGTCGATCGTGGTCAGGACCCCGTCGACATGCATCCCGTGCAGCAGCGCCAACGCCGCCACCCCGGTCCCGGTCCCGACCTGGACCACGGAACGCGCATCCAGGACCCGAGCCAGGAAGGTCAACGCCTGGGCTGCCCCCCGGCTGGGAGGGGTCAGCCGCAGGTCGGCCGCTGCCTGCCGGGCCAGGGCACCGGCTTCGCTGTCGGGGACATAGTCTTCGCAATAAGCCCAGGCGCCGGGCTTGGGTGCGTGCTTGCCTGAGGTGATGGAGGTCACGCTGCTCACCCTACCCACACCCTTTACCATGACCGCAGGAGTCACACGGCGAGTGGTGAGATCGGGCGGTGGCTTGGGATGGTGGCGAACAACACTGGAGGCTCTGCGATGACGACCCCCCCCTTCGGCCGGTTGCTGACCGCGATGGCCACCCCGTTCACCCCCGACGGGGAGTTGGACCTGGAGGCGGCCGCCACGCTGGCGGCGTACCTGGTAGACGAGCAGCGCAACGATGCCCTGGTGATCAACGGCACCACCGGGGAGTCACCGACCACCACCGACGACGAGAAGCGACGCCTGCTGGAGGTGGTGATCGCCACGGTGGGGGACCGGGCGCAGGTGGTGGCCGGGGTCGGGACCAACGACACCTACCACTCGGTGGCCCGGGCCCGGGAAGCCGCCAGGATCGGCGCCCACGGGCTGCTGGCGGTCACCCCGTACTATTCGCGTCCGCCGCAGGACGCGATTATCGAACATTTCCGGGCGATCACCAGCGCCAGTGACCTGCCGCTGATGCTGTACGACATCCCGCACCGGGCTGGGGTGGCGCTGGAGACCGAGACCCTGCTCACCCTGGCGGACGATCCGCGGGTAGTGGCGGTCAAGGACGCCAAGGGCCAGACCGCCGCCTCGGCGGTGGTGATGGCCCAGACCGAACTGGCCTACTACGCCGGCGACGACGCCCTGCTGCTGCCGCTGCTAGCGGTCGGTGGGGTCGGGGTGGTGGGTACCTCCACCCACTTCACCGGGGCCCGGACCGCCGACTGTATCGACGCCTACCTGGCCGGGGACCTGGAGCAGGCGCTGCGGATCTACCGCGGCCTGCTGCCGGTGTACACCGGGGTCTTTGCCACCCAGGGCGTGATGCTGGTGAAGGCCGGCTTGAATGCCCGCGGCCACCGGGTCGGACCAGTACGGCGTCCCCTGCTGAACGCTACCGCGGCCGAGACCGCCCGCTTCGTCGCGCTGCTGGACGCCGCTGGGCTGTGACCTGATCTGGCATCTGACTGCCCCCGGGCGGCGGCTATCCTTCAGCCCGTGGACCTTGGCGCGCCGGAGATCATCATGCTGGTCTTCCTGGCTGTGCTGATGTTCGGCCCGGAGAAATTGCCCGGTTTCGCTCGTAAGGCCGGACGGGTGGTGCGCTATCTGAACACCATCGCCAACGACGCCAAGGGGCAGCTGCGGGCCGAGCTAGGCCCAGAATGGGACGATGTCCGGCTCAGTGACCTGAACCCGAAGACTTTCGTCCAACGGCATCTGCTGGATTCGAACGAGGTAGCCGAGGTCCGCTCCGCGCTGCAGGAGTCTCGGGCTGCTCTGGAGTCCAGCACCCAGGAGGCCTCCACCGCGGTGGCCGAAGCCGTCGCCGAGCCGGCGCCGGTGGGTGTCGGCTCCCCGTACGACTCAGAAGCCACCTGACGGCTAGCGGCGCCGCCGCAACAGACCGAACCGCAGCTGTGGCGGGTCGGGACGGGTGAAGGCCCATTCCGGGTCCGTTACCATCCGGGCCACCGATAGTCCGCCCACCATCGCGATTACGCCTAGCAGTACCGCCACCCCGTTCTGCACGGCCCGCAGCGTGTCGGCGGTGTCGAAGTACAGCAAGGCCCGCAGCGCCGCGCCGCCGGGGATCGACACCAGCAGCGTCGGTACGGTCATGATGATCTTCTCCAAGTCGAATATCGCCCCGGCCACCGCGCACAGCAGCCCGGCCAGGAAGCAGCCGACGAAGGTCGCGACATGGTTGCTGATCTGGTGGTCAAGCAGCATCAGCCGGACCGCGTTGGCGATCATGGCGATCGTGCTGGAGGCGACCGCTGCGCTGGTGGGGGAATTGAACATCATCGCCCAGCCGAAGACCGCGGCGAAGCTCGCCGCCAGCCGAACCGACCACAGCAGCAGCGGATGCCAGGCCGGTACCGGTACCTCCTGCGGGGCCACTCCGGCCAAAGTGGCGACCACCCAGACCCCGATCGCCATCGCCAGCAACACGACCGCGGCGTAGCCGAGCCGCGGGATTCCGGCGGACATGTCGAGCCGGGTGATCTCCAAACCGGCGGTGACGAGGGGAAATCCGGGGATCAGGAAGATCGAGGCGCTGATCAGCCCGACCCCGTACGCGGTGCTGGGTGAGCCGACGATCGCGGTCAGGATGGCCGCGAAGCCGACGTAGCCGGCGGAGGCTACGACCGTCGAGGTCAGGATCACCGCGATCACATTCAGATGGGCTTTCAACAGGATGCGGTGCAAGCCGTACGCGACCGCCGAGGCGGGCAGCACCGCCACCGTCTCGCGCCAACCACCATGGCCGAGGACGGTGACCGAGGCGCAGGCCAGGGCGACCAGCGTCACCAGTAACCAGGCCCGATGCAGCGGCCGGGTGTGCTCGATCACCCGCAGCCGCCGCTCGACGTCGAGCGGCTCGCCGGCCCGCAACCGTTTGGTCAAATCATGCAGCAGCTCGATCCGGTGCGCGTTCACCCCGGTACCGCGGATCTCCGAGGATTGGGTACGGAAGATGCTGCCCCGGGTGACGGTGATCACAATCCCGGTGTAGCTGATCTGGGTCCGCACATCGTCCATGCCTAGGTTCCGGGCGACGGCCCGCATCAGATCCCGCACCCGCAAGGAACTGGTCCCGGCGCCGAGCATCAGAATCCCGGCCTTCATGACCAGATTGCAACGGCGGATCAGATCCTTAGGCTCCAGGTCCTCCTCGCTGGTCTGCACAGACCATCACCCTAGCGAGGCAGCGAGACCGGGAACCGAGCGCTGTTCACCCGACTGGGGTCAGGCCGAGCTGAACCCCGACCAGGCTGCGTCGTGAACCGGCGAGCTGGCTAGCCAGAGCCACCACCGCCGCCGAGCTAGGCCGGGTCGGGTCCAGCGTCACCAGGGGGGTGCCGGCATCCCCGGCGGCCCGCAGATCCGGTTCGAGCGGGATCTGGGCCAGCAGCGGTACCTCGTAGCCGAGCCGTTCGGTCAGTTCGGTGGCCACCTGCTGCCCGCCGCCGGATCCGAAGACCTCTACCCGGTGAGGCCGGTCGCAGTGGGGGCAGATGGTCTCCAGGTAGGACATGTTCTCCACCACCCCGATCACCTGTTGGTGCAGGATGCTGGCCATGGTCCCGGCCCGACCGGCAACCTCGGTCGCGGCGGGCTGCGGGGTGGTGACCACGATCACCTCGGCGTTGGGGAGTTTCTGCCCGAGCGAGATTGCGATGTCCCCGGTCCCGGGCGGCAGGTCCAGCAGCAGGAAGTCCAGGTCACCCCAGAACACGTCGGCCAGCAGCTGGGTCAACGCCCGGTCGAGGATCGGGCCCCGCCAGGCGACCACCTGTTCGCGGGAGGGTTTCATCATCCCGACCGAGATCACCTTGATGCCCTGCTTGTGCACCGGCAGCAGCATCCCGACATTCTCCAGGGCAGTCGGGCCCTCGTCCTCGTCAACGCCTAGCAGGTCGGGGATCGAATGCCCGTACACGTCGGCGTCAAGCAGCCCCACCTTGAGTCCCTGCGCGGCCAAGGCGACCGCCAGGTTAACCGTCACCGACGATTTGCCGACGCCGCCCTTGCCGGAGGCGATGGCGATTACCCGGGTGTGGTTGGTCGGTTTGGCGAACGGGATGTCGCGCTCCGGGACCCCGCCGCGCAGCTGGGTCCGCAACGCCGCCCGCTGCTCGTCGTCCATTACGCCCAATTCGACTCGGACGTCGCTGACCTGATCCACCCCGAGTACCGCCGCGGTGACGTCGTCGCGTAGCCGGTTCCGCAGTGGGCAGCCGCTCGTCGTGAGCAGGATCCGGACCGTGACCCGGTTCTGATCGTCCGCGCTCACCTCGTCGACCATGCCGAGATCCGTGATCGGGCGGTGGATTTCGGGATCCTCCACTGTGTGAAGGGCAGCCCGGACCTTGGGCAGCAGCGGATGCTCGTCGGACATGAGCATCAGCCTACCGGCGAAACCTGCTGCGGACCGGGACGTCCAGGGCGGGCTCAGGAGCTCGGCTCGGTGCCTGTGGTACGGGCGTCCAGCTCCTGCTCGCGGCGGCGCAGGTCGTCCAGTTCCTCCATCAGGTTATGCAATTCGGAGCGGATGAAGTCCCGGGTGGCCAGGTCCCCAACCCGCATCCGCAGCGAGGCGATCTCACGGGCCAGGAATTCCATGTCGGCGCGGGACTTGGCAGCGGTCTGGCGGTCGTTCTCGAGCGCGATCCGGTCCCGGGCCTCCTGCCGGTTCTGGGCGAGCAGGATCAGCGGCGCGGCGTACGAGGCTTGCAGGCTGAGGATCAAGGTGAGGAAGACGTACGGGAAACGCTCCACGGCCAATTCGTCAGGGGCCCAGACATTCCACCCGATCCAGACCACGATAAAGATCGTCATCCAGATCAGGAACCCGGCTGTTCCCATGAATCGGGCGAATTTTTCGGCGAAGGCGCCGAAAACCTCCGAATCGAGCTTGACCTCCGGCAGCCACGATCGGCGCAGAGGCCCCGGGCTCGACAGCCGGTCCGCGTTGATCCGCTTCCTGGTTCTAGCCACGCTGGATCCCTTCGGGTGTCACCACGTCATCCATCTGCAGCCCCCGCCAGTCCTCGGGGAGCATGTGGTCGATCACGTCGTCGACGGTGACCGCGCCCAGCAGCCGCTGTTCGGTGTCGATCACCGGCACCACTACCACGTCGTAGGTGGCGAAGTAGCGGCTGACAGTGGCCAGGTCGGCTGTCGGCAGCAATGGCCGCAGCTCGTGGTCGATCAACCCGGAGACCAGCGTCGAAGGGGGCTCGCGCAGCAACCGCTGATAGTGCACCCCGCCGATGAAGGTCCCGGTCGGGGCTTCCAGCGGCGGCCGGCAGACGAACACCATCCCGGCCAACGCCGGCGGCACGTCTTCCTCCCGGATCAGGGCCAGGGCGTCAGCGACCGTGTCGTCGGGGGCGACGATGATCGGCTCGGGGGTCATCATCCCACCGGCGGTGTCGTCGTCGTACACCAGCAGGTCCCGCACATCCTGGGCGTCCTCGGGTCGCATTCGGTCCAGCAGGGTTGCGGCCATCTCGGCGGGCAGCTCGGCGATCAGGTCGGCCGCGTCGTCGGGATCCATCTCCTCCAGCACGTCCGCGGCCCGTTCCGGGTCCAGCAGGGAGATCAGGTCCACCTGCTCGTCCTCGGGCAATTCCTCGATCGCGTCGGCCAGCTGCCGGTCGTCGAGGGCATGGGCGACCTCGGCGCGCCGGTCCGGGGCCATATCGTGTAATTCGCGGGCGACATCAGCGGCCTTCATGTCGAACATGTCGGCGATCTGGGAATCGCGCGGGTTGCCGGCGGCTAGCGCCAGGTCGGGCACGTCGTTCCACGGCACCACCGTCATCTCCACCCGGGAGGTAAGCCGGAATGACTTCGACGGGTCGCGCAGCGCCGCCCGGGAAACCTCCCAGTCCCCGGCCCGGCCGGCGTGCATGGCGACGTCGACGATGGTGGTCGGTTCGGTGGCGCCACGGCGGACCACCCGGCGTCCGATCAGCTCGTCGACGACCAGGGTTTCACTCTCGCGGCGGTGGAAGCGGCGGGTGTTGACCACCCCGGAGACCACGATCTGGACCGCGTCGATCGAGTACACCCGTTCCATCGGCAGGTATGCCTTGCGGCGGGCGAACAGTTCCACCACCAGACCCTTAACCCGCGGCGGGCGGCCCTGGCTGCGGACCTGGATCACCACATCGTTGAGTTTGCCGATCCGGTCGCCGTCGGCGTCGATGACGGGCAGTCCCCGGAGTCGAGAGATATACATCGTGGTTCCGGTCACGACGGCAGACTAGTCCGTGCTCTTGCCTAATGCCCTGCCGTGGGTTCTAGAGTCACGAGGGTGATCACACATCCACGTCGTACGGTTCTCGCGGTCCCCGGTTCCTCCGACCGCTTCATCACCAAGTCCCGCGGGCTGGAGGTGGACGCGGTCTTCCTCGACCTGGAGGATGCGGTGGCCCCGCCAGCTAAACAGGAGGCCCGGCGACGGGTGGTGGCGGCGTTGACCTCCGGGCAAGGATGGCGGGCCGGGCTGGTGACGGTTCGGGTTAACGACTGGACCACCCCCTGGACGGTGGCCGATCTGAGCGAGGTAATCGCCGGCGCCGGGGCCCACCTGGATGCGGTGGTCGTGCCGAAGGTGACCGGCCCGGAGCAGGTGGTGGCGACCGACCTGGTGCTAACGCAGCTGGAACAGCTGCACGGCCTGCAGCCGGGTCGGATCGGGCTCGAGGTGCAGATCGAGGAAGCCCGGGGAGCGTTGGCGGTGGCTGCGATCGCGCAGGCCTCGCCGCGGCTGCAGAGCCTGGTCTTCGGCCCAGGAGACTTCATGGCCTCGATCGGGATGGCCACTCTCCAGGTGGGCGCCCAGCCGGCCGGGTACCCGGCCGACGCGTACCACCACATCCATATGACGATCCTGCTGGCCGCCCGGGCCCATGGCCTGCAGGCGATCGACGGCCCGTACGTCGCGATCCGCGACCAGGAGGGTTTCCGGGAGGCTGCGACCCGATCTGCCGCCCTCGGTTTCGACGGCAAGTGGGTGCTGCACCCCGACCAGGTCCGCGCTGGAAATGAGATCTTCACCCCATCTGCGGCGGTGCTGGAGCGGGCCAGGCGGATCATCACCGCCTATCGGCAGGCGACCTCGCAGGCCGGCGGGGCGGTCGGGGCGATCGTGGTCGATGACGAGATGGTCGATGAGGCCGGGGTGAAACTGGCTCAGGCCCAGCTGGCCCGGGCCGGACAGCCCCTCGATCTGCCAGAGGCCTGCGGTGACCTCTGAACCCGACCAGAACCGGTACGGCCTGCGCTATCCGCAGTCGGTCGCGATCTTTGAGACCTATGACCAGGCGTCCCTGGCCGTCGGGCACCTCGCCAACCACCACTTCCCGGTGGAGAACCTGATGATCGTGGGTACCGATCTGAAGACCGTGGAGCGGGTGCTGTCGCGCAAGACCTGGTCAACGGTGCTGAGCCGCGGCGTCTTCCAGGGGCTGGGGACCGCGATCATCTTGTTCTTGTTGATGTGGCTGTTCCTGCCCTCGGGTGGTTCTCTTCTGAGGATGCTGGGGACCGCGGTCGGGATCAGCGTCGGGGTGAGCGTGGGGTTCGGCGCCCTGAACTACGCCACTAGCCGCGGCAAACGGGACTTCAACTCGACCCGGCAGACGGTCGCCACCCGCTACGAGATCCTGTGCGAGCACACCGTGGCCCAGCAGGCCCGTGACCTGCTGGACCAGACCATCACCTAGCCTCGCAGACCGGGCTGGGACCGGTCAGATCCGCAGCCGGCGGCGCCGGCTGGTGCGCCGCAGCGCCCGCCGCTCTGAACCACCTACCTCCCAGGCGTCGGGATGGTTGGCCAACCAGCGGTAGCTGGATATGGCGTACGGGATGTGCAGCAGGTACAGCAGGTCGATCACCAGCACCGTCAGCAGCGGCTGGGACATCAGCGCGGCCAGCAGGACTACGGCGGCCAATAGCAGGATCGGGGCCCGGCCGCGACTCACTTTGGCGGTCTTGGCCGAGAAGGTCGGAAGCCGGGAGAAGGCGAGCGCGGCTACCGTGATCAGCCAGAGCGCGGTCACTATCGGGCTGCACCACCAGCCGTCCCCGAACTGGACTTTGGTAATTGCCGGGACCAAGGCCAGCAGCGCTGCCGCCGGGGCGGGAACCCCGACGAAGAATTCCTTGGTGAAAGGTGGCCGGTTCGGGTCGTCCAGGAGCGTGTTAAACCGGGCCAGCCGCAGCACGATGCACGCGGCGTACACCACCACCGCAACCCAGCACCAGTCCCGGGCCATCCCGCCATGGGGGCGCACCACGATGAAGTACGTGATCAGCGCCGGGGTGACACCGAAACCGATCGCGTCGCACAACGAGTCCAGCTCGGCGCCCATCTTCGAGGTCGCTGACAGCATCCGGGCCAGCCGTCCGTCCAACCCGTCCAGCACCGCCGCCAGGCCGACCAAGGCCAAGGCCAGAAGATCCTTCCCATCGGCTGCGTAGCGGACCGCGCTTAACCCGCAGGCTAATGCCGCCAAGGTGACGATATTGGGCAGCAGCAATACCCCACGGTTACGCTGCCCGGGCTGGTCGCTGGCCGCGAGGGCCTCGGCCGGCTCGTCGGTTGTGAGGTCCGGGGTACGTCGGGAGCCGGGCCGGTTCGTTCGTCGGGGCATGGCTTCAGTCCAGGACCGCGAGCAGGGTCTCGCCGCCCACCGCTCGTTGCCCGACCTCGGGCAGCAGGGTGGTCCCGGCCGGCAGATAGGTGTCAACCCGGGAGCCGAAGCGGATCAGCCCGTACGTCTCGGCCAACTCCAGCTGGTCACCTGTGACTACCTCACACAGGATCCGCCGGGCCACCAGGCCGGCGATCTGGACGACCCCCACCCTGGTCCCGGCCTCGGTCTCCAGCCGTACGCAGCAGCGTTCGTTCTCGGTAGAGGCCTGCGCCACATCGGCCGGTAGGAACTGGCCTGGGGTGTGCTCGACCTGGGCCACCCGGCCAGCAATCGGGGCCCGCTGGACGTGGACGTCAAGCACTGACAAGAAGATGCTCACCCGCGGCAACGGGGCCTCGCCCAGGCCCAGTTCCGGCGGGGGCACCGCCTCGTCGACCAAGGTCACCTCACCGTCGGCGGGTGCCACTACCGCGCCGGGCCGGCTGGGCGGGACCCGGTTCGGGTGACGGAAGAACAGTGCCAGCGCTCCGGCGCTCAGCAGCGAGGCCCGCCGTAGCCAGCCGTGGCGCCAGCCCAGCAGCGCGACCACAATCGGCGCCGCGACAAACCGGCGCCCTTCGGGGTGAATCGGCGGCACCGAGGATCTGATCAGCCCCCAGAGGTGTTGCGGCAGCGGTTCGGGCTCGTGACCCTCTGGCAGCGGTCGCCTAGCCATGCTCTCCCTCGCGAGTCGTGGTGTTGGTGGTCATTGTCCCACCCTGCCGGTGTCGTTCAGGCGTCGGTCATCCGTCCGGAGAGGAATTCCTGATAGGCAGGCAGATCCAGCTGCCCAGATCCGGAGACCCCGATCAGGATCACCGGTGACTGGCCGGTCTCGGCGGCGGCCCGGGCCTGGCGCAGGGCCCCGGCGATGGCGTGGTTAGATTCCGAGGCCGGGACAATCCCCTCGGCCCGGGCGAACAAGGTCCCGGCCTGGAAAGCTTCGAGCTGGCCGATCGCCGTGGCCCGCAGCAGCCCCTCGTGGTAGGCGTGTGAGACTAGCGGCGCCATCCCGTGGTAGCGCAGCCCGCCGGCGTGGACCGGGTCGGGGACGAAGTCGGCGCCTAGGGTGTACATCTTGAGCAGCGGCGTCATCGCGGAGGTGTCGCCGTAGTCGTAGCGGTATTCGCCCTGGGTGAGGCTCGGCGCCGCCTGCGGCTCGCAGGCCCAGATCTCGGTCTGCGCAGAGCCGGTCAGGTTTTCCCGGATGAAAGGGAAGGCGATCCCGCCCAGATTTGAGCCGCCACCGGCGCACGCGAACAGGTAATCTGGCTGCCCTTCACCGAACAGCGCCAACTGTTTGATCGCCTCCAAACCGATCACGGTCTGGTGCAGCAGCACATGGTTCAGCACCGAGCCCAGCGAATAATGGCAGGTGGGATCGTGGACGGCCACTTCGACGGCCTCCGAAATCGCCATTCCCAGCGATCCGGGGGTGTCGGGGAAACGTTGCTGCAGGGCCCGCCCGACCTCGGTGAGGTCGGAGGGGGAGGGGTGCACGGTGGCGCCGAAGGTCTCCATCAACACGTGGCGGTACGGCTTCGCGTCGTACGTGGAGCGGACTTGGAAGACCTCACACTGCAGGCCGAAGGCTTCGGCGGCGAAGGCCAGCGCCGAGCCCCACTGGCCGGCGCCGGTCTCGGTGACCACTTTGGTCATCCGGGCCTGCGCATTGGCGTACGCCTGGGCGACGGCCGAATTGGTCTTGTGACTGCCGACTGGGGAGGAACCCTCGTATTTGTAGTAGATCCGGGCGGTGGTCGCTAGCGCCTGCTCCAGCCGCCGGGCCCGGGCCAGCGGGGACGGGCGCCACAACTTGTACAGCTCGCGGACCGGTTCTGGGATCTCAACCCAACGTTCGGTGGTGACCTCCTGGGCGATCAGGTCGGGCGGGAAGATCACGGCCAATTCGTCGGGCTGCAGCGGCTCCCGGGTCGCTGGGGACAGCGGCGGCGGGGGCGGTGTCGGCAGGTCAGCGACGATGTTGTACCAGTGCGTGGGAATCTCCGACTCCGGGAGTACCACATGGGTCAGGTCTTCGGTCACTCCGGGCACGATACCGACTCGCCGCCACGAATCGGAGCGGTTATCACCGGCCGGACCGGGGCGTCGTCCCTGGCCTGAGCCGATGGGGAACTCGACTTTCGTCGATCTGTTCCTGCATAAGCTGTCCTGGTCGTCCTTTGATCCTGGCGAGCCGGATCGTCGTGGTGACCACCTACGCGAATACGCCGCCCGCCTGGATCGGGTGGTGCCCAGGACGAAAACCTCGGCTGCTACAAAGTTCACCCGGGCCGCTGTCGCGGCCGGGCATCGGCAGGCGGCGGACCTGGAAGGCTGCTATGCGGCCTGGTCGGGGCGAGGGCAGCTGAGCGCCGGTGTTACGAGGCCAGCAGCGGGGCCATCCAGGCCTCGAGCTCGTCGGGATCGGTGGGGATCTGGTGGGACAGCACCTCGCAGCCGTCCTCGGTGATCACAATGTCGTCCTCGATCCGGATCCCGATCCCGCGCAGCGGCTGCGGCACCAGCAGGTCGTTGGCGCGCAGGTAGATCCCCGGCTCCACCGTGATCACCATGCCCGGACGCAGTATCCCCTCGCGGTAAAATTCGCGACGCGCCTGGGCACAGTCGTGCACATCCAGGCCCAGGTGGTGCGAGGTCCCGTGCACCATCCAGCGCCGGTGCTGGCCGCCGTCGACGGTCAGGGACTCCTCGGCGCTCACCGGCAGGATCCCCCACTCGGCCAGCTTGCGGGCCACCACGGCCACCGCAGCGTCGTGGACGTCGCTGAAACGGGCCCCCGGCCGGGCGGCGGCGATCCCGGCCCGCTGCGCTTCCAGTACCGCCTCGTACACCTGACGCTGCTCGGGGGTGAAATGCCCGTTGACTGGCAGGGTACGGGTGACGTCGGCGGTGTACAGGGAGTCGAGTTCCACCCCGGCGTCGAGCAGCAGCAGGTCGCCGTCGCGCAGGTCACCGTCGTTACGGATCCAGTGCAGGGTGTTGGCGTGGTCGCCGGAGGCGGCGATGGTGTCGTAGCCGACAGCGTTGCCAGCATGGCGGGCGTACAGCGCGAAAACTCCCTCGACCCAGCGTTCCCCGCGGCCCCGACGGACCGCTTCCGGTAGGGCCCGGACTACCGCCTCGAAGCCGGTTGCGGTGGCGACGCAGGCCTGCCGCATCTGGTCGATCTCGAAGGGGTCCTTAGTCAGGCGCAGCTCGCTGACGGCGACCTCGAGCTCCTCGTCGCCGGCGAGGTCCTCGCCGCCGCGGCGCTCGTCGACCAGGGTGGTCACGTCGGTGCTGATCCGCAGCACCCGGGTCGGCAGCTGCGGCTGCAAGGCCTCGGGCAGGTCGCGGATGTGGGCGGTCGCCAGCCCGGTCCAGGCGCTCATCTCGGCCAGCGACTCCCGCTGCCCGACCCACATCTCGCCGTAGCGGGGGTCGGCGTAGAACTCCTCATCGGTACGGGGAGCCCGAGACGAGAAGTACAAGGTGGGGTGGTGTCCGTCGTCGGTCGGCTCCAGCACCAGCACCGCGTCCGGCTCCCGGTCGCTGCCCAGGCCGGTGAGGTAGGCGAAGGCGGTGTGCGGGCGGAAACGGTAGTCGGTGTCGTTGGAACGTACCTGCAGGCCACCGGCTGGGATCACCAGCCGCTCGCCGGGGAACAACGCCGACAGGCGATCCCGGCGGGCCTGGGTGTGGGCGGTTGCGGGCAGCGGCCGTGGCAGGGTCTCGTCGTACGGAGCCCAGGCGTCGCAGATGAAGGCCTTGAAAGCCTCGCTGAACGGGATCTGTCGGTTGGGCAGCTTCGGCTGCTGGGTGCTCACGGGATGCTCCTCATCGTCTCTGGCAGTCTAAGTGGTGTTGCCGAGCGGCTGCGCCGGAGGGAAAAAGGCTCTCATGGGCCCGTACCCCAGAGCCGGGCGAGGCGGCGATGGGGGGTCGGTAGAGTACGGTCCACAACCACAGGAGGTGCGCGTATGCAGGCCGACCCGTCCGCCCTACGGAGGCTGCTGGACCTGCAGCGGATTGACACCGCGATCAGCCAGTTGGAGCACCGGGCGAAGACCCTGCCGGAGCATGAGCAGCTGAGGCAGCATCAGGCCACCCGTACCTCGCTGGGCCAGGAGCTGGTCGCTGCCGAGACCGCGGTTAGTGATGCCACGACCGCCCAGCAGCGCGCGGAATCCGGCTTGGAACCGGTCCGGGCCCGGCTACGACGTGACCAGGCCATGGTGGACGCCGGCACTGTCACTGACCCCAAGGTGCTGCGCAGCATGCTGGACGAGATCGAGCACCTGGTGTCGCGGATCGCGACCTTGGAGGACACCGAGCTGGAACTGATGCAGGCCGTAGAGGACGCCGAGCAGGCCCGCGACCAGGTCCAGCACCGCAAGCTCGAGCTCGAGAACCGGATGCGGGCCCTGATCGCGAGCCGTGACCAGACGGTGGCCGCGTTGTCGGCTGAGGTGGCTATCGAACGGGGCCGCCGAGAGCAGCTGGTCAAGGAGCTGCCGGCGCCGCTGGTTGACCTGTACGAGAAGGTTCGGGCCCGCCTGGGTGGTTCCGGAGCCGCCGAGTTGAAGGGGCGTCGTTGTACCGGCTGTGGTCTTGAGGCGACTCCCGCCGACTACGACCGTTACCAGGCCTGCCCGGCAGACGAGGTGATCCGCTGCGAGGAGTGCTCGCGGATCCTAGTCCGGACGGAGCAGTAGTGCCGGCCCGTCAGATCATCGCCCCGTTCGGGGTCCCGGAGCCGATCGCTGCCGGTCTGGCCCGGCTGCGCAAAGACCTGCAGATCCCCGGTGCCTTCCCGGCCGCCGCGCTCGCCGCGGCCGCGACCAGCGCTGCGCATCCGCGCCCGCTGCCGGAGCTGGATCGGACCGATATCGACCTGGTGACGATCGACCCGCCAGGCTCCATGGACCTCGACCAGGCCGTACACCTGACCCGGCGCGGCGACGGCTTCACCGTCCACTACGCGATCGCTGATGTCGCTGCCTGGGTAAGCCCCGACGACCCGGTCGACGAGGAGGCGCAGCTGCGCGGTCAAACCTATTACTCGCCGCAGCAGCGCGCCTCGTTGTACCCGCCTCGGCTGAGTGAGGACGCGGCTTCGCTGCTCGACGATGGCCAGGCCCGGCCGGCCTTGCTGTGGACTATCGACTTGGATCGTGACGGGCTGACGACTTCGGCCCGGGTGGAGCGGGCGGCGGTCCGCAGCCGGGCCCGGCTGACGTACCGGAAGGCCCAGGCCGAGATCGACGCCGGCACCGCGACCGAGTCGCTGATGCTGCTGAAGACGGTCGGGCAGCTACGCGAGGCCCAGCAGGAGGCCCGCGGCGGGATCAGCCTGGCGATCCCGGAACAGGAGATTGACACCGAGCGGGGCCAGTGGCGGCTGCGGTATCGGGCCGGGCTGCCGGTGGAGGGCTGGAATGCGCAGATCTCACTGCTGACTGGCGCCGCGGCCGCCGAGATCATGATCGACGGCAAGGTCGGGATCCTACGGACGTTGCCGGCCGCCGAACCGGCCGCGATCGACAGGCTGCGTCGTACCGCGAAGGGCTTGAAGATCCCCTGGCCTGGCTCGATGGGCTACCCGGAGCTGGTCCGTTCGTTGGATCCGAAGGTCCCGGCGCACCAGGCGATGATCCAGGCCTGCGCCCGGCTGTTCCGGGGAGCCGGGTATCTGGCCTTCGACGGGCAGGTGCCCGACCGGGACCTGCAGCATGGGGCGTTGGCGATGCGCTACGCCCACAGTACGGCGCCGTTGCGGCGGCTGGTGGACCGGTACGTGCTGGAGACCTGCCAGGCGCTGGTTGCCGGCCGGGAGGTGCCGGACTGGGTACGGGCTGCGCTGCCGGGGCTGGCGGCCATCATGGATGAGTCGGGGACTCGTGCCCGCAAGTACGAACGCGGGATCGTTGATCTGATGGAGGCGTTGGTGCTTGAGCCGCGTATCGGGCAGGCCTTCCCGGCCGTGGTAGTGGAGGTGGGCCGGGACGGGAGCAGCGGCACGGTCGTGATCAGCGAGCCGGCGATCGAGGCCCGGGTGGAAGGCCAGGTGGAATTGGGAGCCTCGGTCACGGTCCGGCTGATCGAGGCCGACCCTGAACGGGGGGAAGTGAAGTTCCGTCTCGTCTGAATCGCCCACGGGTTACCGGGGCGGTCAGGTTGCCTGGTGCTCGGCCAGGAGCCGGCTGGCGGCGCGGGCGCCGGAGGCCATCAGGGGGCCGCTGATCTCGGAGTCGATCCGCGCCAGGAGATCGTGCGGATAGTCGGCGGGTAGCAGATCCGCGGGCAGCGCGGGCAGCGAGCCCCACAGGTGGGTGGCCTTGCTGAGGATCGCGTGGGCCGTGACCACCTGCCGCAACAGAGCCGGGCGGGAGTCGTCTGCGGCGCCCGGATCCTGGTGTTCGTGGATCTGGTCCAGGTATGCCGCCAGGGCGCTGATCCGCTCGGCCGCCTCGGCCAGCGGCCAGGCGCGCGCCGCCAGGTCCCGCGCGGTGTCGAGATCGACCTCCAACAGTCCCGTACAGCATGCGGGGGAGTCGGCCCAGGGCCCCGCCGGCCGCATGCCTAGTAGCACGCCGGGCCGCGGCGAGGCCCAGCCCTCGTCGAAGGCCGCTGATCGCAGGGCGTCACGTTCGGTACGCCGGGTCTCGGGGATGTCGTAGATCACGATCTGGAAGTGGCCCTGCCAGTCGGGCTGCTCACCGAAGCGGTTCCGGATCGTGCGGTAGCGTCGCAGATAGGAGCCGCTGAGCCGGTAGCTGGTGCGCCGGCCGTCGCGGCGGGAGCAGAGCCGACCGTCGGCGAGTGCGCGGGCCAGATGGGAACGTGTGCCGGAGGCGCTCATTCCTAGCGCGCCCAGGATTTCTCCGATGAAGGAGCTAGGCAGCTCCTCGACCTCACACAATCCGCACAGGAAGGCAATGGTGGCGGGGGTCACGGTGGACGGGTGTGAGGTCATGGCACCATCTTGTGCCCGGCGTGCCTGGTCTGGGCGCAGCTACGCCCAGGTCCGCGCGTACGACCGGAGAGGCCGGCTCCTATGATACGTCTCACGTCTGATACGAAACGTACGAAATGTGGGTCTTTATGGAGCAGGAGTCGCGTTATGCCTTCTCGTCCGGTGGGTCTCGTCCGGCCCTGAGTCGGGTCGCAGCCTGGCGCGAGGTCGCCCTGGCGGTCGCGGTGCTGTGGCTGGTGCTCGGCGGGGGCTGTTTCTGGGCAGGAGCCCAATGGGTCCACGACTGCTGGGGCACGAGCCTGAACGCGGCCCTGATCCTCGATGTCATCTTCTTCGCCGGCTGCCTCGCGATCTCCGGTTTCGTTGGGTGGCGCCAGCGCCTGGGCGGGGAAGGATTCCGGGAACTCGGGTGGGGGCGACCGGCCCCGTGGCCGGCGCTGGTGATCGCCATCGTCTTTGGCCTGGCCTGGGTGGCGTTGAGTTATGCGCGCGGCGGTGACCCCCTCGCCTGGCCTTGGCAGCGCCCGATCATGATGGGCATCGGCCTGGTTCTCGCCTTCGGTGAGGAGATCATGGTTCGTGGCCTGATCCTGGACCGGCTTCACCGCTGCGGCACCAGCCGGCTCGTCCAGGTCGTGGTGACTGGAGCCATCATGGGCGTCTACCACGGGATCATCGGCCACCACGTCTGGCCCAGCTACATGGTCTCCAGTTTCGTCTTGTTCAGCATCCTCTCGATGCTGTACGTGTTCGGCGGCCGCAGCCTGACCCCAGCCCTGATCGCGCACGCCATGACCCACTTCCTGGGTGACCCGAGCCTGATGCAGGGCATCCTGCGCGGAGTCCAGCTCGCTGGCTGAACGCCTCCGCGCTCAGGTAAATCCACTCAATCTGCTGCCGATCTTGTCGTCCTGATCTTCTTCCGGCAGGGATCGTCGACTCAGGCGAGGTGCTCGACATCCTTGGTGATTGCGGCCAGGGCATCGGGGCTGACCATCTCGGCTCCCATCGCGATCGCCTGCTGGACCGGCATCCCAGTCGCCATCTGAAGCATCGGATTGCTGCTCAGACCGGGGGCATGCCGGTCCAGGATCGCGACTACCTCCGGGTCACGCAGCAGTTCACCGAGCGTGGCCGCGGTCAGGTCGTAGCGGGCCATGGGGGATCCTTTCGATGCTGTGGTGATCCCACGGTAACCGGTCGTCGTAACCGGGCCATTCCCCGAAGCGAGATCCGGTGTCGGACTGGGGCGAGCCGGTGCATAGCTTACGCCCGACATGCCGCAGTGGCGGTGTCGTCTGGACACGTATGACAGCCCTGTCGGCGCAGACTCTTACCTCAGCGTTTCCCAGGGATGAGGAGGCCGGCGCAGGGGTTGCGCATGACCGACTGGCCCCGGGGGCATCCCATGCTGTTTTGCCTGATAATAGAGCAGTCGTAGGCCTTGGACGATCATCGCGCACGCCTCGGCATCAGACTCGGCCTGGTGATGAGCCAAGCGATATGTGGGTGCCACGGCCGCCGTCACGGTTGGCAGCTTGTAATTCGGCAGGCCGGGAAGAAGGCGCTGGGCGGTACGGTACGTGCACAGCATCTTTGGCTTTGAGACCGTGCCGTACTCGGCGTCCAGTTCCTGCCACACTAAGGAGTCGAAGGATGCATTATGCGCCCACACCGGTCCTCCCGCGATCAAGGCGGATACATGCCCGGCCACGTCGCGCCACGTGGGTGCGTTGCGCACATGTTCAGGAGCGATCCCGTGCAGATAGGTGAACTCCCAAGGCCCTGTCCCCTGCGGTGGTCGAAGCAGCGTACTGAATCGCTTCGTGACGCGCCCGTTCTCGACGCACACGACAGCGATTTTACAGGCAGAAACTCGAGACCTGGTGGCGGTTTCAAAGTCAATGGCGCTATAGGTGAGAGTGGCCAAGGCCGCCTCGGCCTGAGCGAAGTTGAACCGATAACTGCTAGCTGAGGTGACCTGCTTTCGTCCGGTATTGGTTCCCTTTTTCTTGCGCGATGAAGGTTTCTTTTCTAGCTCACATAATTTCCGCCATTCCTGGGTCCAAGGGCTGGGGTCGCGTCCTTCCTGGCGGGCCAGGAGTTCCTGGGCTTTGGCCAGTCGTTTCCGCAAGTTCAGGCGGTGGTCGTCGCGCTCGGCGGGAAGTTCCAGGGCGAGCCACCTGCTGATGGTGTCGACCTCGGCTCTATAATCCCGGCGCTTCCGCTGGATGATGGCCAGTTCAATAACATAGTGCTCCATGGCCGGGTTGCCCTTGAGGGCGTGCGCCGTCATGGCATCCATGCACCCTCGGGCAAGCTGCTCGGCCTGGTCGAGCTGCCCGGCGCGCTTCAGGTCAGCAATTTGTTCTACCCATTCGTAGAGGTCGCGGCCCTGGTATTGAGGGAATTGCCCATGATCTGAGCTCACGTGATTGTTTGGGTACATACCACCTGCGTTGTCGGTGATGATCGCTGCCCTCGGCGGGGGAAAGCCCATCGAGTACGGAGGTGGGGCAGGGGCTACGATTCTGCTTGGCCATATCTGCTGGGGTGCTGCCGTGGCAGATGTCTTCTTCTGGATGACGTCGAGAATCCAGCTCCAGACGCGCCGCCTTGGCGCAGGTTTGCCGCGCATGGGGCCAACAGTAGAGCACGCCACGAGTCACCTTGACGGCGTCCCTCGTGGGCACACCCAGGGTGGTCCTACCACGGGACCCGGATCTGAACAGGGGCGGGGACGAGCCGGCCTGTAAGCCGGATTCTGTGACCCCGAAGGGCCGGTGACCATCCATCTGCGACCGCTGTCACCAGCGGCCTTCGCGTACGCGTGCGACCTACCCGGCAGCTCGGGCGAGCAACCCTCAAACGCTGCCGCAGGCCCGAAGGCCCTTATGGTCTTGCTCCGGGTGGGGTTTACCGAGCCGCCCCAGTCACCTGGGACGCTGGTGGTCTCTTACACCACCGTTTCACCCTTACCTGCCCCGAGAGGCGGGCGGTCTGTTCTCTGTGGCACTGTCCCGCGGGTCACCCCGGGTGGGCGTTACCCACCACCCTGCTCTGTGGAGTCCGGACTTTCCTCGACCCGTACGGGCCGCGGTCACCCGGCCGGCTCGTCCGCTACCAGTGTACGGGCCGCGGCGGGATGCTCAGGGCAGGGTCAGTACCTCGGCGCCGGTATCGGTAACGACCAGGGTGTGCTCCCACTGGGCGACCCGGGAACCGTCGTTGGTGACCACCGTCCAGCCATCGTCCCACTGGTGCGAACGGTAGTCGCCCAGTGTCAGCATCGGTTCGATGGTGAAGGTCATCCCCGGCTCGATTACGGTGGTGTGCCGCGGCTCGTCGTAGTGCAGCACCGTCAGCCCGGAATGGAAGGCGGTGTGCACCCCGTGACCGGTGTAGTCGCGCACCACCCCGTACCCGAAACGGTTCGCGTAGGACTCGATCACCCGTCCGATCACGTTCACCTGCCGGCCCGGAGCGACAGCCGTGATCGCCCGTTCCAGGGCGGTCTTGGTGCGTTCCATCAGCAGCCGCGAGTCCTCGTCCAGTTCACCGCAGGCGAAGGTGCCGCAGTTGTCGCCATGTACCCCGTTCTTGAACGCGGTGATGTCGATCTTGACCAGGTCACCCTCCTCGAGTGGGCGGGCGTCGGGGATCCCGTGGCAGATCACCTCGTTTACCGAGGTACAGATCGACTTCGGGAACGGGGGTGCCCCGGCGACGCCGGGGTATCGCAGGGCCGACGGGTAGGCGCCGTGGTCACACATATAGTCGTGCGCGACCGCGTCCAGCTCGTCGGTCGTCACCCCGGGCTGGATCCGGCTAGCCGCCTCGTACAGCGCCCGCGCGGCGATCCGGCTCGATTCGCGCATCAGCTCGATCACCTCGGCTGATTGGACGTGGGATCCGGTGTACCGGGCGGCCCGCGCCTTGCCCACGTATTCGGGGCGGGGGATCGACTCTGGAACCGGTCGCAGCGCAGACACGGGATAGGGTTCGACTCGGGTCACGAAAGGGCATGATACTGAGCAGGGGCTAAGCCGAGGAGAGCCATGGGTGACGGGCAGTGGTACTGGTGCTTGAGGCACCACCAGGTGGAGCCGTACCGGGGCTGCCGCAGCGCGGACCGGCTGGGTCCGTACCCGAGCCCCTCGGATGCGTCCGAGGCGCTGGAGCGGGTGCAACAGCGCAACGAAGAGTGGGAGACCGACCCGCGCTGGAACGAGGAAGAGGAGGAGTGAGTTAGGCGATCCGGACCTGGGCCAGGGCGGCCAGGACCCGCTCGTGGTCCCCGGCTTGCCGGGTGCTGGCGAAGACCACCGACCAGCGGTCCGGGCGGCCGTCGTCGACCACCAGCACCGCGACCGTCGTCAGCCCGGTCCTGCTGTTCTGACCGGGGCTGAGGCTGCCTGCCAGCAGCGCACCGGGGCGTTGGCTGACCGGCAACGGCCGCTGGGAAGTAATCGTCAGGGACGCCGGCGTGTCGTACAGGCGCGGATCCCGGGTCAGGCAGTCCAGCAGCAGCCGGGCTGAGACCTGCGGGTCCGGGTACGCGGCGGTGCGCCGGATCTCGCCGAGGGAGAACTCGGCGGGGCGGCCGGTCGTGGCTGGCTCCTGGGCTGAGGCGACATCCGACAGGGCCCGCAGCACGGTCGTCGGGGCAGACCGGGCCGAGTACGGGATCTCCTCGGCCGGCAGTCGGAGCCGACCCCCATAAAGCGCGTCGTCACCCGGGTGGAAGGAACGATCTGGGGCCACGCCGATCTGGCAGGTTGCGGCCGGCCGAGACGGTTCCGGGGCCTGTGAGGTCTTGGCTGGCCCCGGCGGCGGGAGCGTGATCCGATACTTGTGCCGCAGCGGCGCCAGGCTAAGCAACACCCCGGCGGCGAGAATTAGCGCCAGGACCAATACCAACCAGCCGGTCCCCCGCGGCCGGTCCAGGGCCGGCGGGAGCGGCCCGGGAGGCTGACCGGCAGGGGGAATCCCGGTCGGCGGCAGGTTACTGTCGCGCGCGACGGCGACAGCGGTCCAGCGTTGCCCGTCGAACCACCGCCAGGCGGGGGCGCCGGTGGGGTCGGGGTACCAGCCGGGCCGCATCACATCTCCCACCACAGACATCACCACAGATCACCGAGATGATGCCATGTGCCGGTCAGGAGGGCCCGGCTGGGCGGGCAGCGTTCCTGGGCGTGTCTCGATGATGACCAGACGGTGTTGCCTGGGCGGTCGACGGTGATCGCCTGCTGGGCGTCCGGCCACGAACCGTTAGGTCGAAGGTCCCGCGGCGCTGACCGCTTCTGGCCCTCTCGATCGGGAAGGCTCTCGGTGGCCGCTCGCATGAGGTCGAAGACTCGGCGCGGGGTGTTACCTGCCCGAAACATCCACCGGGCAGAATCGCGGCATGGACAAGCAGACCGAGTTCGTCCTGCGCTCCATGGAGGAGCGTGACGTCCGCTTCGTACGGCTCTGGTTCACCGACGTCCAAGGTTTTTTGAAGTCGGTGGCGATCTCACCGGCCGAGGTGGAAGGCGCCTTCGCTGAGGGGATCGGTTTCGACGGTTCCGCAATCCAGGGCTTCGCTCGCCGGTACGAGTCGGACATGGTCGCCCACCCGGATCCGAGCACCTTCCAGATTCTGCCTTGGCGTGACCAGGCTCAGCCCACCGCCCGGATGTTCTGCGACATCCGGCTGCCGGACGGGTCGCCCTCGTACGCCGACCCGCGGTACGTGCTGAAACGGGCCCTGCGCAGGGCCGGTGATCTGGGTTTCACCTTCTACACCCACCCCGAGATCGAGTTTTATCTCTTCCATCCGCTGACCAGTGACGTGACGTCCCCGGTGCCGCTTGACTACGGCGGCTACTTCGACCACACCACCTTAGGTGAGGGATCCGATTTCCGCCGCCGCTCGATCGCGATGCTGGAGCAGATGGGAATTTCGGTCGAGTTCAGCCATCACGAAGCCGGGCCGGGCCAGCACGAGATCGACCTGCGCTACGCGGACGCGCTGACCATGGCCGACAGCATCATGACCTTCCGGGTTGTCGTGAAGGAGGTGGCGGCCTCACAGCGGATCCACGCCTCCTTCATGCCGAAGCCGTTGGCTGACGCCCCCGGTAACGGGATGCACACCCACGTTTCCCTATTCGAGGGGGACCGGAACGCCTTCTTCGACGCCTCGGCCGAATACCACCTATCCCAGGTCGCGCGGCAATTCGTGGCCGGGGTGTTGCACCATGCCGGCGACATCACCGCAGTAACCAACCAGTGGGTGAACTCGTACGTCCGGTTCGCCGCCGGGCAGGAGGCCCCGTCGTACATCTGCTGGGGCCGTAACAACCGTTCCGCCCTGGTCCGGGTGCCGGCGCTGATGCCGTCCAAGGGCGCCTCGGCCCGGGTCGAGGTCCGTTCGCTGGACTCGGCCTGCAACCCGTATCTGGCCTACGCGCTGCTGCTAGCCGCCGGGCTGGACGGGATCGAACAGGGGATGGACCTGCCGACCGGCGCCGAGGATGACGTTTGGACCCTCACCGAGCATGAGCGCCGGGCGCTGGGCATCAAGCCGCTGCCGCGTAGCCTGGAGGAGGCAATTAGGCGGATGGAGCGTTCCGAGCTGGTAGCCGAGACCCTCGGCGAGCATGTCTTCGACTATTTCCTCCGCAACAAGACCGACGAATTCGAGCAGTACCGCCGCCAGGTCACGCCGTGGGAATTGAGCCACCTGCTGCAGGCGCTGTAACCGCTGCGCTTAGGTGAGCGGGAAACTGCTGGACAGGTCGGCGTGGACCCCGCTGTGACGCAGCCGGTGGTCGGCCGCCGCCTCGGCCCAGGTCAGGGCTCCAGCGGCCAGCTCGAGGAAGGTCCGCGGATCGGTCTCGACGACGGCGGGGGGAGTGCCGCGGGTATGCGTCGGGCCGCTGCCGTCGCCGAGCTGCACCGCCGCGTACGGGGGGATCCGCAGTTCGACCGTACGGCCGGGCGTGGTCTCGCCTAGGTGGGCTGCCGCCGCCCGGACCGCCAACGCGACCAGGCTCCGGTCCGGTACCTCCAGGGCCGTGACCGCGGCCGCCAGCTGCCGGGCCCCGGACCCGGGACCCGCAGCGCCGAGGGCCGACAGGGCCGCCGCGACCTGCTGGTGCAGGCGGCGGGAGGAGACAGGCACAGCTGAACGCTACCCGGGCCGGCATCGGGCCCCGCGACGGCGGGTCTGTGGCTAGCCTGAGCGGATGCGGCTCGCGACGACCCAAGGTGACCTGGTCCGCAGAGGTTTCCGGGATCTCACGACGGCGACTGCCCTGGTGGAGCAGCTCAGCGAGCGACACCAGGACGGCGCCCGGCACTTCCTCGACCTGGCAGGCGAGGCCATCGACCCGGACCTGGCGCTCGCCGGGCTGGCCAGGCTGCTAGACGCCGACCCGCCCCGGGTACATTCGCTGGTCGAGCAGCCTGCCTTCGCGAGCCGGGTGGTGGCGGTGCTGGGTGGCTCGACTGAACTGTCCCGCGGCCTCGTGGCGCAGCCGCTGGATGTTGAGGTGCTGGCGCCGGCTCCGGTACGCAGCGATGCTGCCGAGATCCGATCCCGGCTACTGCGGGCGGTGGGGGCGGACCCGCAGGCCCCGGTCCCGGTGGCCAGCGGCACCGCCGACGAGTTGCGGCGTACGTATCGACGCGAGCTGTGCCGGATCGCGGCCCGGGACCTTACCGCGGCCGAGCCGCTGGCCTTGCTGCCGGACATCGCCGCCGAACTGGCCGACCTGGCTGGGGCGGTGCTGGAGGGGGCCTTGGCGCTGGCCCGGGCCGCCACCGCTGACCAGGATTGCTGCCGGCTGGCGGTGGTGGCGCTGGGTAAGACCGGCGCCCACGAACTTAATTACCTCTCCGACGTGGATGTGCTCTTTGTCGCCGAACCGGCCATCGGGGCGGGCCAGGAACCGCGCTGCGGTCCGGACCAGGCGGTCGCGATCGGGACCCGGCTGGCGGCCACGCTGAGCCGGATCTGCTCAGAGCATTCCGCAGCCGGCACTATCTGGGCCGTGGACTCCGGGCTGCGCCCGGAGGGAAAGGCTGGCCCGCTGGTGCGGACCCTGGCCAGCATGGAGGCGTACTACACCCGATGGGCGACCAGCTGGGAATTCCAGGCGATGCTGAAGGCCCGCCCGGCCGCCGGGGATCTGACGTTAGGACAGGCCTTCTGTGACCTGGTATCGCCGCTGGTGTGGGCTGCCGGGGAACGTGAGGGCTTCATTCATGACACGCAGGCGATGCGGCAGCGGGTGATCTCGCTGATCCCGGCCCGGGACGCCGACCGGGAGATCAAGCTCGGCTCCGGCGGGCTGCGGGACACCGAGTTCAGCGTCCAGCTGCTGCAGCTGGTGCACGGCCGCGCAGACGAGCGGCTACGGCTGCGCGGCACCTTGCCGGCCCTGGAGCGGCTGGTCGAGCATGGCTATGTGGGGCGCGAGGACGGGCGCCAGCTAGGCGAGGCGTACCGTTTTCAGCGGCTGCTGGAGCACCGGGTACAGCTGTACCGGATGCGGCGTAGCCATCTGCTGCCTGATGATCCGGACGGGTTGCGGATGTTGGCCCGGGCGACCCGGTTGTCCGGCCCGGATGAGGTCCTGGAGCAGTGGCGTCACAGCACCCGGGTGGTGCGTCGGCTGCACCGGCGGATCTTCTACTCACCGCTGTTGGAGGCGGTGGCCCGGATCCCGACCGCCCAGATGCGGCTCACCCCTGAGGCCGCCCAGACCCGGCTGCTGGCGCTTGGGTACGCCGACCCGGCAGCCGCGTTACGGCACCTGCAGGCACTGACCACTGGGATCACTCGGAGTACGGAAATCCAACGCCAGCTGTTGCCGGCAATGCTGGGCTGGTTCACCGAGGGCTGTAACCCCGATCATGGGCTGCTCGCCTTCCGGCAGATCTGCGAGGCGCTAGGCAATACCCCGTGGTATCTGAGGGCGCTGCGCGATGAGGGGGCGGTGGCGCAGCGGCTGGCCCGGATCGTGTCCAGCTCCCGGTACGCGGTGGACCTGCTGCGCCGGGCCCCGCAGCAGGTTGAGCTGCTGACCAGCGACGAGCAGATCAGCCCCCGGCCCGGCAGCGAGATCAGCCGCGCGATGAGTTCGGCCGTGGCGCGGCACCCGGAATCTGCGGCCGCGGTCGAGGCGGTTCAGTCCCTGCGGCGCCGCGAGCTGCTGCGGGTGGTGATGGCCGACCTGCTCGGTGACATCACGCCGGAATCGGTCGGCGCGGCGCTGAGCGAGATCGCGACCGCCACCGCCCAGGCGATGCTGGAGCTGGCTGCGCGCGAGGTCGGGGAGGTTCCACCGATCGGGATCGTCGCCTGCGGCAGCTGGGGCGGGGGAGAAGTTTCGTACGGTTCGGACCTGGACGCCTTGTTTGTGATCGGCGACGGCATCCGGCCGCAGGCCCAACGCCAGGCGGTCGCAGCGGTCACCCGGCTACGGGCCCTGCTGCGCTACGGCGGCGGCGATGTGGCGATCAGCCTGGACCCGGACCTGCGCCCGGAGGGCCGCAACGGGCCCCTGGTCCGTAGTCTCGGCTCGTACCGGGCCTACTACGACCGCTGGTCGGCCACCTGGGAGGCCCAGGCCCTGCTGCGGGCCACCCCGGCCGCCGGGGACCATGAGCTGGCAGCTCGGCTGGTGGCGGCGATCGACCCGGTGCGCTACCCGCAGGCGGGGCTCAGCGCCCAGCAGCTGGTCGAGATCCGCCGCTTGAAGGCCCGGATGGAGACCGAGCGGATGCCGCGCGGGGTGGATCCGAGACGGCACCTGAAGCTGGGCCCGGGGGGCCGCTCTGATGTGGAGTGGGTGGTCCAGCTGGTACAGATGCGCCACGCTGGCGAACTGGCCGAGCTGCGGACTCCGAAGACCCTGCCGGCCCTGACGGCAGCGGTCACTGCCGGGCTGGTGGGCGAGGCTGACGCCGCCGCGTTGCGGGCCGCGTGGCTGTTCGCCGGACGGATCCGCAATGCCTCGATGCTGGTCCGGGGCCGGCCCTCGGACCTGGTCCCGACCGATGGCCGCGAATTGGGCCAGGTGGCCCAAACCTTGGGGTACGGCCGCGGCGGTGCCTCTCATCTGTTGGAGGACTGGGGCCGGGTGTCTCGCCACGCGAAGCAGGTGGTGGACCGGCTGTTGTGGGCGTCGGATTAGGGCCAGAACGCAGTGCCTCGCCCGACGTGATGGGCGGATGTATGTCGACTCGACTGGTAGAGAGCAGTATCCGGATCATTCTTTCGGCTGGGCGGATTCGCATTACCTGCGGGCTCTACCGCGGCTGAGATCTGACAAAATCAACCTCTTCTGAGTGATGATCAGTCAAGAGATGGGTCGGGTCGCTGTTGCGGGGCTGCGGGGGTACCGCTTCGGGCAGGTTGCCGAGCTGCGCCACGATCACCGCGGCCAACATCAGGGCACAGCCGATGATGCCGCGCAGGTCCATTCGTTCCCCCAGCCAGAGGGCTCCGCTGACGGCGCCGAAGACCGTTTCCAGCGACATGATGATGGCCGCGTGGGCGGCCTTGGCGTCGCGCTGGGCGACCACTTGCAGGGTGAATCCGACCCCGGTCGACAAGAAGGCCGTGTACGCCAGCGGGGCCGCCGACCCGACTAGGCCCGCGAACGGATGCTCGTCCACCAGCGGTGCCAGCAGGGCGCTAAGCATGCAGCAGGTGGCGAACTGGACCACGCATAGCCGCAATGGGTCCTGCCGTCGGCCGACCCGGTCGATAACCAGGATGTGCCCAGTCCAGAACAGCGAGCAGATCAGCACCAGCAGGTCCCCCTGGTTGATGTGAAGCCCGTCTCGGATGCTCAGCAGGTACAGCCCGGTAACGGCCAGTACCGCCCCGACCCAGGTCCAGTTGCTGGTCCGGGCCCGGAGCACCACCAGCGTGGCGAGTGGGATGAAGACCAGGTACAGCCCGGTGATGAAGCTGGCATTACCGGCCGTGGTGTATCCCAGTCCGGCCTGCTGCAGCAGGGTGCCGCCAGTGAGCACAGCACCGGCCAGCGCCCCTGGCCAGAGCGCCGCCTGCCACCGAGTACGACGCTGGGCGCGATCTACCCGCCCGGACCGGTCAAAACCGGCCACTGCCGGGATCAGGGCCACAGCCCCCAACAGGTTGCGGACCGCGTTGAACGATGCCGGGCCGGTGTCCTCAGCTCCCAGCCGTTGAGCTACGAAGGCTGAACCCCAGATGGCGGCGGTCAGCAGCAACAGCAGATTCGCCCGTAGGGTCCGGCTCACCGCGTCACCTTACCGGCCGCGTCTGCTCGTCAGCAGGTTGGCCGAGCCACCCGGGTTCGCGCTAGGCGGGGAATATGTCGACGACGGCCCGATGGAGGTTGCCCGAGCCGTCCGGGTTCGCGCGCCGCGCCACAGGGGATCCCTGTCCCGGGGCCGGCTGGGCTGGTGCTGCGCCGTAGGATTAAGTGGTGAGCATCTCGACGCGAGCCCAACGGTTGACTGGATGGGGACGCACTGCCGCCACCGGCTCGCATGTGCTGCGCCCTACCGACCCGCAGATCGTGATTGACGCGGTCACCAAGGTCGCCGAGGCGACCAGCGGGCCGCTGTGTCGCGGCGTGGTGGCCCGGGGGCTGGGCCGCAGCTACGGCGATGTGGCGCAGAACAGCGGCGGCATGGTGATCGATACCACCGGGCTGGACCGGGTACTGCAGGTCGATCCGACCGCGGCCACGGTCGTAGTCGAGGCCGGCGTCTCGCTGGACCGCCTGATCCGGGTGGTCCTTGCGTACGGGCTGTGGATCCCGGTGCTGCCCGGCACCCGGCAGGTCACGGTAGGTGGGGCTATCGGCTGCGATATCCACGGCAAGAACCACCACAGCGCCGGCAGCTTCGGCAACCATGTCCGCTCGATGCGGCTGCTGGTCGCGGACGGACGGGTATTGGACCTGGCCCGCGACGGCAGCCCCGACGATCCCGATGCCAGCATCTTCTGGGCCACGATCGGCGGCGCCGGGCTGACCGGGATCATCCTGGAAGCCTGTCTCGACCTGGAGCGGGTTGAGTCCGCCTATTTCGTCGCCGACGGGATCGTGACCCGATCCCTGGAGGAAACGATCGCCGTCCACTCCGACGGCTCCGAGGCCCATTACCCGTACAGCTCGGCCTGGTTCGACGCGATCTCGGAGCCGCCCAGGCTGGGCCGGGCCGCGATTAGCCGGGGTCATCTCGCCAGCCTCGACGAATTGCCGCCGAAGCTACGCCGCGACCCGCTGCATTTCGACGCCAAGCCGCTGCTCACCCTGCCCGATATCTTCCCGAACGGGTTGGCGAACCGGCTCACTTTTTCCGCGCTCGGCTCGCTCTGGTACGCCAAGAGCGGCACCTACACCGGCAAGGTGCAAAGCCTGACCGCCTTCTATCACCCGCTGGACCTGATCGGGGAGTGGAACCGCGCGTACGGGCCGGCTGGCTTCCTGCAGTACCAGTTCGTGGTCCCGACTGCCGCGGTGGACGAGTTCGGCTCCCTGGTCCGCGAAATCCAACGCAGCGGGCATTATTCGTTCCTGAACGTGTTCAAACTGTTCGGGCCGGGAAACCAGGCTGCGTTGTCGTACCCGATGCCGGGGTGGAATGTGTGCGTCGACTTCCCGATCAAGCCGGGCCTGTCGACCTTCCTGAACCGGCTTGATGCCCGGGTCCTGGAGCTCGGCGGGCGCCTGTACGTGGCGAAGGATTCCCGGACTAGCGCCCAGACCTTCCACGCGATGTACCCCCGCCTCGAGCAGTGGCGGGCGGTTCGACGCCGGGTCGACCCAGACGCCGTCTTCGCCTCCGACCTGGCCCGACGACTGGAGTTGCTGTGATCAACGCGACTGGGAATCCTCAGACCATTCTGCTGCTGGGCGGCAGCTCCGAGATCGGGCTGGCGATCGTCGGCGAATATCTCAAACAGGCGCCGGCGCGGGTGATTCTCGCCGCCCGTCCGGGCGACCCGGAAGGTGACCGGGCGGTCGCTGACCTGATGGCCGGCGGCGCCACTGCGGTGGAGCGGATCGACTTTGACGCAGCCGATTTCCCGTCCCACCCGGCGATCATCGAGCAGGTCTGGGCCGGTGGTGACGTGGATCTGGCGATCGTTGCCTGGGGGCTGTTGGGCCAGGCCGAGCAGTTGTGGCAGGATCAGCGGGCGGCGGTCGACTTCGTCGGCGTCAACTACACCGGCGCGGTGAGTATCGGGGTGCTGCTCGGGCAGCGGATGCGCCAGCAGGGGCACGGTCAGATCATCGTCATGTCGAGTGTGGCCGGGGAACGGGTCCGGCGTTCCAATTTCATGTACGGGTCGACCAAGGCCGGCTTGGACTCGTTCTACCTGAACCTGGGCGTGGCGCTCGAACCGTACGGAGTGAGGGTGCTCGTGGTCCGGCCCGGGATGGTCCGGACCCGGATGTCGGCGCACCTCAAGGAGGCTCCGCTGACTATCGACAAGGAGCAGGTCGCCGACCTGGTGGTCCGTTCGGTGGCCGCCGGTAAGGACCTGGTCTGGGCGCCGCCCGCGTTCCGGTGGGTGATGGTGGCCCTGCGGCATATCCCGCGTCCGATCTTCAAACGGCTGCCGATCTAGCCGAGCGTCACCTATCCGACGCGGGCTGGCAGGTCGATTAGCCCGAAACCTTGCAATCTCCTGGTGGCACCTGGGCGGCCGCCTGGTCGCGCTGCCGGGCCCGGTTCTGGTCGATCGCCTGCGCCGCCTCGACGACCTCGGCCGGGTCCTCGGGGTCGAGGTCGAACCAGGAGCCGGCCTGCGCCAGCGGGATCGTCGCTATGGGACCGAGGCTGCTGGGCCTTCACCCGTGGCCCGGGCTGCTGGCAGGGGTTACCCCGGCAGAGATTAAGATCGGTGGGCCTGCGCCAAGGGCCCCACGGTCACGGTGTGATGTTCTGTGCCCAGTGGCCGTGCGGGTGCGAAGGAGACCGGATGAGCGACATGACGATACGGCGCGGGGCGCTGCCGGGGATTGACCTGCACGAGATCATCGGGCATGGCGGGTTCGCGGTCGTCTACCGGGCCCAGCAGATCAGCGTCCAGCGTGAGGTGGCGGTCAAGATCGACACCCGGCCGCTGATCGACGACCAGGCCCGGCGCAGATTCCTGCGCGAGGCCACCGCTTCGGCGCGGATTTCGTCGCACCCGCATGTGGTGTCTTTGATTGATGTCGGGACCACCTCCGATGGGCGGGCCTACTTCGTGATGGAATTGTGCCCGAATGGGTCGCTGGCGGACCTGGTCCGGACCCGGGGCGCATTGCCGGCCGCCGACACTATCGAATTGGGGATCGCGATCTCCAGCGCTTTGGCGGCGGCGCACGAGAACGGCATCTTGCACCGGGATGTGAAACCCGCGAATGTGCTGATCGACGGGTACGGGACGCCGCGGCTGTCAGATTTTGGGATCTCGGCGCTCCTGTCTCCCGACGCCGAGATCTCGGCCACGATGGAGGCGCTGACCCCGGGCTTCGCCCCGCCGGAGGTGGTCGCAGGGCAGCGACCTACCCCGCAGGGGGATGTCTGGTCGATGGGCGCCACCTTGTACACCCTGGCTACCGGCCGCCGGCCTCGGACCAGGCAGGACGGGACTCCCCGTACCGTCCAGGAGATCATGGCTGACCCGTATGCGCCGCTGCCGCCGGTGACCGCTGAGGGTAGCGAACAGCTGGCTCGGGTGATCGAACGGGCTGTGGCCCCGGAACCGAAAGACCGCTACCCGGACGGCCGGGCCCTGTACGAGGCGTTGCGGGCGATTCGCCCCGCCTCTGACGGCCCCGGCCGGATCGTGGGTGGCCCCGAGGCCGGGCTGCTGACCACCCTGCGGGACGTGGCCTCGCCGGCCCCGGCCCAGGCGCGGCCCCGGCGGCGTTGGCCGATGGTCGCCTCGGCGGCGGTTCTGGGGGCGGCCCTGGGCAGCGGGGGCACCTTCGCGTTGCTGCGCCTGACCCCGGCCGGGCTCCTGCCTGGCGTGCCGACGGGTACCGCGACCGGTGCCGCCGCAGGCTCAGCCGCGCCGCAGGTGGGGGTCTGCTGGGGTGGGATCACCTCGGTCTCCGGGAAGATCAACGCCCGGCAGGTCCCGTGCACCGAACCCCACTACTGGGAGACCTTCGCCTCCGGTTTCCTGGAGCAGAACACCAACCCGGACAGCGACGACCTCAACTCTGATAGCAACGTTGAGAAGGCCTGTACCCAGGAGACGCTGAAGTCCTACCTGCCCGGCAAGCAGGGCTCCTACGACATCCAGGTAATCCCGGCGCAGACCCGGCCGGCGAGCGGCGCCGTGGGTTTCTCCTGTGTCGCTGCGAAGGAGAACGCGGGGGAGGTGACCGGCCAGCTCAAGGACAGCTGAGCCGGCCACCCGCAGCTACGGGTTACACCTCCAAGCCCGGGTAGAGCGGCTTGGCTGCCACCAATTCCTTAGCCTGGGCCCGGACCCGCTCGGCCAGCCCGTCCGCGATCAGGTATTTGGCTTTGCCCGGGCCAGTCTTGGTCTGGACCGGGCGGGTGGCCTCCAGCACATCCGCGATCAGGTTTGCCACCACGGTGAACTCGTCGGCGCCGAAACCGCGTGAGGTCAGCGCCGGGGTCCCGATCCGGACCCCGGTGGTATACCAGGCGCCGTTCGGGTCCTGCGGCACCGAATTGCGGTTGGTGACGATCCCCGAGTCCAGCAGGGCGCCCTCGGCCTGGCGGCCGGTCAGCCCGTAGTCGCGTACGTCGATCAGCACCAGGTGGTTATCGGTGCCGCCGGTGACTAGCCGGACCCCGCGCGCCAGCAGCCCCTCGGCCAAGGTCTTAGCGTTCGCTGCGACCGCCTGGGCGTACGCCCGGAAAGCCTCGGTCCGGGCCTCGGCGAAGGCCACAGCCTTGGCCGCCATGATGTGCGACAGGGGGCCGCCGAGCACCATCGGGCAGCCCTTGTCGACGCTCGCCGCGTAGTCGCCGGTAGCCAGGACGAAACCGCCCCGGGGGCCGCGCAGCGATTTGTGGGTGGTGGAGGCGACTAGGTCCGCGTAACCGACCGGGTTCTCCTCACCGGTGAAGACCTGCCCGGCGACCAGCCCGGCGAAATGCGCCATGTCGACGAACAAGGTGGCGCCGACTTCGGTGGCGATTTCCTTCAGCCGGGCGAAGTTCAGCCGCCGCGGGTAGGCCGAATAACCGGCCACCAGGATCAGCGGCTTGAAGTCGCGGGCGTCGGCCAGCAGCCGGTCGTAATCGACCAGGCCGGTTTCGGGGTCGGTCCCGTACGCCCGTTGGGCGAACATCTTGCCTGAGATGTTGTGCCGGAAACCGTGGGTGAGGTGACCGCCGGCGTCGAGCGACATTCCCATCACCCGCTGCTGGTTGAAGTCACGCCGCAGCGCCTCCCAGTCCTGCTCGGTGAGGTCGTTGACGGTTTTCGCGCCCAGCCGTTGCAGGGTCGGCGACTCGACCCGGTGTTGCAGGATCGCCCAGTACGCGACCAGGTTGGCGTCGATCCCGGAGTGCGGCTGCACGTAGGCGTATTCGGCGCCGAAGAGTTCCCGGCAGTGCTCGGCGGCCACCACTTCGACGGTGTCGACGTTCTGGCAGCCGGCGTAGAAACGGTGCCCGATAGTTCCCTCGGCGTACTTGTCGGACAGCCAGGTTCCCATCGTCAGCAGCACCGGCAGCGAGGCGTAGTTCTCGCTCGCGATCAGTTTCAGCGAGCCGCGCTGGTCGGTCAGCTCGCTGGTGATGGCCCCCGCGATCCGGGGTTCGACGCTGCCGATGATGTCCAGGATCTGACGGTAGGCGGCGGTGGCAGTGGCAGTGACGTCCATGTGGCTCCTCGGTCGGGGTTGCCGGCAGCCTATCGGTGCCCCTGCGGCCTTGTCTGGCAAGGTGCCGGGTTTGCTCGGGTGTTTCTCGGCGGCCGGCCGGGTACGGGCCGTGGGCAGGCTGGGGCTATGGGTACGCGGCTGTCGTTGCCTGCTGGGCGGGTCTGGGGGAGCTCACGCCCTAGAGTTGCCGGTTAGGCCCTTGCGTGATCGGAAGAACACGCGTCATGATGAAGTGCTGACTTATGCGCCTGGTGGTGATCGGATGCCCGCTGTTCTCCTGAGTTTGAACGATCCAAAAGTCTATTGCTGGCGTCTGCAAGTGACTACGGCGAGGGAGACAGTGGCCTCTGGCTAGGGGAAACACTGGATCTGGCCGAGAATCAATGGTCAATGGTCTTCCCGAGGGGGCTTTGTGGGGGGGTTGACATGGCGGCGCCGCAGTGGCAGGCTGACCTTGTCTCTGGCACCCCCCTTCGCAGGAGGAATCGATGCTTACGGCATTCGAGGTTACGGTGCTCGCGCAGCCTGCGCTGGGCTGTCCGGCGCCGGGTGGCGGCCCGGGTGTGACTGCCCGCTCAGGCCAGACGACAGCGGCAGGCGGCTGTGGCCGGCAGGCCCGCTACCGCAGCCGAGAGCGGCTCCGGCTCGCGAGTCGGGCTCTTGCTTTTGCCTGTGAGGGTCAGCAGCAGGCGCGGACGGGTGAGTCGAAGGCCCTGTCTTCTGTGAAGGCCCAGGGGTTGGTGGTGGCGTGGAACCGGGACCAGTCGAGGCCGCGGTTGGGCGTGAACCATCGTGAGGTTTCGGGTCGTCTGGCAGATGTGCAGCGGCTATC
>CALIWR010000029.1 GCA_938046585.1 uncultured Propionibacteriaceae bacterium
CGGCCCGCCCTCGCGGATGCGAGGGCAATCAAACACGGCAACTCCTGGCAAGGGTTACCGGTGGTGTTGCTGGGCGGCACTGTTGGCCTGTCATCCAGCTGCAAAGGAGCCTGTTGTGAGCAGTTCTCAGGACTGCGAAGGGGCGGGCCAGGTCACGGTCCCGCTTGTCGAGGGGGCCTCGGTCGACGACGACGAGCTGTTCATCAAGCCGAAGATGCGGACTATGGGGGCGGTTTCCCTTGGTGTCTCGCAGTCGATCGACAATTCCGAGGGCGGGGTGTCGAAGACCTTTTTCCCGCAGATCGCGAACGCTTTCCAGCTGGGTAACACTGAGCTTGGGCTCCTTAATGCGCTCGCCTCGGGAGCCCGGATGGCATTCGGCCCGATCTGGGCGATCGCTGCTGACCGGTGGGGTCGCAAACGGATCCTGTTTGTGGTCACCGGCTTGTGGGGTCTGTGGACCGTTGCCACTGGTTTCGCCCAGTCTTGGGCCTAGCTGCTGATCCTGTACACGATCGCGCTAATCGGGACCGTCGCCGGTGAGCCGATCCTGAATGGTCTGCTGGGTTCGCTGTACCGCCGTTCTGAGCGGGGCAAGGCCTTCGGCTTGGTCCGCGGGGTCTCGGCTGCGCTGGGTATCGTGATCACTCCTGCGGTCGGTCAGTGGGGCGCCAATCCCGCGGGCTGGCGGTACGCGATGTTCGCCATGGGTGGCCTGTCGGTCCTGTCCGGCGTCTTGATTCTGATCTTCGTCCATGAGCCGAAGCAGCTCGCTGACGATGACCGTGAGGAGTTGAAGTCTGATGCCGGCATGTTCCGCTTCTCTGATGTTCCGCGGCTGTTCAAGATCCGTACCCTGAGCCTGATGGCGTTGATGCTGCCGTTGGTCACCTCGCTGGTCCTGTTCGGGTTCATGACCCAGGTGTGGGCTAAGAACCTCGGCTATGGCGTGAAGAATGCCTCGTACTTGTTCACGGTCTTCAGCATCGGTTCCACCCTGTCGGCCTTCCTGGGCGGTTGGATCGGTGATCAGTTCGTTAAGAGGTTCGGGCATAAGGGTCGGATTATTCTGTTCCAGGTGTATGCGGCGACGTGAGGGATCTTGGTCGGGCTGACCATGTACTTCGCGAACTGGTGGGATCCTGATGTCAGTGCTGGCACCGGGCAGTCGGTCACGAATACCCCGAGTGGCCTCTATTATGTGATGGTCTTCCTGATGGGTCTGATCTTCTCGATCGGTTTCTCCGGCTGTGTGTTGCCGATGGTCTCGAGTGTCTGCCCCCGGCAGCTGTCTGCCACTTCGTTCGCGGTGTTGTTCTCGCTGATTCAGGGCGCTCTGACTACCGTGTACAGCCTGGTTGTGGGCAAGGTAGCTGATGTCATCGGCAATCTCCAGCTCACCCTGCTGGTCGGGGTCACCGGCCCGTACCTGCTGAACGCCCTGCTGTGGTTCGTCTTCTACCACACGTACGAGAAGGATGTGCACCTGCAGGCCCGGCGCACTCAGCTGATCGAGCAGGGCCGCTTCTGATGTGTGGGCGTACTGTGACGGGGACACCTCGGGGCCGTGGGCTTCGCCCCGTGGGAGTCGGGGCTACCTGAGGTTCTTACTATGTTCCGTACCGCTGTCATGATGAGGTCGATTCTGGTCGTTGATCTCTTGTGCCGAGCGGAGCCTGCGTGGGCCCGACGATCCGGCGCTACCTCACTGGCGACCTGCCCGATACCCGCTGGAGTATCACTCGGCTGCCACTGATGCCGCTGCCGCGGCATTCCCGTTGAGCACTGTCGGGCATACATTCATCACATGATGAAAAACGGGGAAGGGGAGAGACGCCAGAGCTCACAGCGTGAAGAACACGCAGGCAGTCCCGGTACTGCTGCCGGCGAAAGCAAGACGCCGCAGCCAGCCGTGACCGTCTCGGATTTGCGGGTCAGCCGCGGAAGGAAAGAAATCCTCCACGGCCTGGACCTGAGCTTGGAGCCGGGCACCATTACCGGCCTCCTGGGCCCCTCAGGCTGCGGGAAGACCACGCTTATGCGCACCATCGTGGGCGTCCAGCACTACCGCGGCCATGTCGAAGTCCTGGGGCAGGCCCCCGGTGCCCCCTCCGTGCGTGGACGGGTCGGCTATGTCACCCAGGGGCAGGCCGTCTACACCGACCTCACCGCCCGGCAGAACCTGCGCTACTTCGCCTCCCTGGCTGGCCGCCGCGCCCGCGGCATCCAGGAGGTGCTCGACGCCGTCGGGCTGTCTGGGTTGGCCGGCAGGCGCGTATCCACCTACTCCGGCGGCGAGGCTAACCGCGTGAGCCTAGCCTGTGCGCTCGTGGCGGACCCGGATCTGCTCGTCATGGATGAGCCGACTGTCGGACTGGACCCAGTGACCCGCGAGGAGCTGTGGACCACTTTTCACGCCCTGGCGCAGAGGGGCACCACGCTGCTGGTCTCCAGCCATGTCATGGACGAAGCTTTTCGCTGCGACCGCGTGCTACTCATGCGTGAGGGGCGCCTGCTGGGCGCCACCACCGCCGACGAGCTTCTGGCCTCCACGGGCGCCACCACAGTGGACGCCGCTTTCCTCGCCGTCATCACCCGTTCGGCCCAGGAGGGACAGGACTGATGCACCTGCGCACCTACCTCGCTACCACCCGCCGCATCCTCACCCAGCTACGCGCGGACCGCCGCACCGTCGGGCTGATTGCCGGCGTGCCCGCGGTGCTGCTGACCCTGCTCTACTTTGTCTACCGCGACTACCCCGGCGGCAGCGCCCTGTTCAACCACGTTGCGGTGACGATGATGGCGGTCTTGCCTATGGCGGTCATGTTCCTGGTGACCAGCGTGGCCATGCTGCGCGAGCGCAGCGGCGGCACCCTGGAGCGGCTGTGGACCACGCCCATCGGGAGGGCCGACCTCCTGTTCGGCTATGCCACCGCCTTCGCCGCCACGGCCGTGGCCCAATCGCTCATCCTGTGCTCCGTGGCGGCCTGGTGCCTGGACGTGAAGATAGCCACCTCCTGGGGCTGGGTGGTGCTGACCGCCCTGGTGGACGCCTTCGTGGGCGTGGCCCTGGGACTGTTCGCCTCGGCCTTCGCTCGTACCGAGTTTCAGGCCGTCCAGTTCATGCCGGTGGTCATCGCGCCCCAGCTCTTCCTGTGCGGGCTGCTGGTGGTCAGAGACCAGATGCCTCGCGCCCTTGAGGTGATGGGGGATGTACTGCCTATGAGCTGGGCCGTGGACGCGGTCGGGGATCTGGCCGCGAATGCCGAGCCGTCAGCCGATTTCTTCTGCAACCTGTTCTATCTGCTGGGCTTCGGCCTGGTGGCCTTGGCCGTGGCCGCCTTCACCATGCCGCGCAAGACCCGGTAGGGCAGGGCGGCTGGTACGACCGCCGGATCACGCCTGGGGACTGGCTGTTCTGCTCACCGAGAAGGTGCTGCTGGATCGCCCGTGCCTGCACGAGGGCAGCTGTCGGGACGTGGTCGTAGGCTTGTGGGCATGCCAACCGCCATGGATGTCCTGCTCGAGGCGCATTCCCGGGTCCGGGAACTGGTCACCGAGGCGGTGACCGGGCTCAGCGCGGACCAGTTGGCCTACCGGCCCGACCTGGGCAACGGGCCGGGCAATTCGATCGGTTGGCTGGTCTGGCACCTGACCCGGCAGGAGGATGCCCAGGTCGCCGAACTGCGCGGCGGCGAGCAGATCTGGGATCAGGGCTGGCTGGAGCGGCTGGCCTTGCCGTACCCGGTCCAGGCGATGGGGTACGGGATGAGCGAGGCCGACGTGGCCCGGTTCCCGCTGGTCGGGCCGGAGCTGCTGCTGGCCTATCAGCAGGCGGTGGCGTTAGCGACCGCCGGCTACCTCGGTGATCTGCGTGAGGACGAATTGAACCAAGTAGTGGACACCAGCTGGGATCCTCCGGTGACCTGCCTGGTACGGCTGGTGAGCATCATCGACGATGCGGTTCAGCACGCCGGTCAGGCGGCCTACTTGCGCGGCCTGCTGGTCTGCGGCTGATCTGGTTCTGCGCGGATTCCCAGGCGTATCTCGAAGATCGTACGGCCGGGCTCGGAGCGCACGCAGACCGTGCCCCCATGGGCCTGCACCACGGCTGCCACGATCGCCAGCCCCAACCCTGTCGACTGGCCCTGCTTGCGGGCCCGGGAGGTGTCCGCCCGGACAAACCGTTCAAAGACCCTGGGCTGGAGCTCGGGGGCGATCCCGGGACCATTGTCGGTGACCGTGATGACGGCACGGTCCCCGTCGCGGCGCAGGCCGGCGATGACCCGGGTCCCGGGCGGGGTGTGGGTACGGGCGTTGGCGAGCAGATTAGCCACCACCTGGTGTAGTCGGAATGCGTCGCCGGCGACCATCAGCGGGTCCTCGCAGACGTCGACCTCCCAGTCATGCTCGGGGCCGGCCACCTGGGCATCGGCGGTGGCGTTGAGCACCAGCTCGCGCAGGTCGACTTCCGTCATCGTCAGCTCGGGCCGGTTGTCGAGGCGGGCTAGCAGCAGCATGTCGTCTACTAGCCTGCTCATCCGCTCTGATTCGGACTCGATCCGCGACATCGCGAACCGGGTATCGGGGGGTAGCTGGTCGCGGCCGCGGCGGGTGAGTTCGGCATAGCCGCGGATCGCCGCCAGCGGATTGCGTAGCTCGTGGGAGGCATCCGCCACGAACTGGCGGACTTTCGTCTCGCTGTGGTGGCGGGCCTCTAACGCGTTTTCTACGTTTGACAGCATGGTGTTGAGTGCCAGCCCGACCCGGCCTACCTCGCTGGTGGGGTTGGCGTTCTGGTCCGGCACCCGCAGCGACAGGTCCACCTCGCCGTGGTCCAATTCGCGGCGTGAGACCTCGGCGGCCACATTGGCCACCTCGTGTAGCGGGCGCAGGTTGCGGACCACGACCATCCGGGTGATCCCGATAGCAGCGGCAATCGCCAGCGCCGCCAGCGCGGCCTCAAGTTTCAGCATGGTGGAGACCTGCCGGTCCAGGTCGTCCAGGGGGAGTCCGACGATTACCCGGGTCCCGTCGCCGCGCTCGGTGGTAGCGAGGCGGTAGCGGCCCAGGCCCGGCAGCCGGACCGTCTGCGGGTGCCCCGGCCGTGGGGCGTGATGGATGACCTGGCGCAGGTCGTCGTCCGACAGCATCGTCTGCCCCTCCCGGGTCAGCTGGCGGGCCGAGACGTTCTGGTTACGGACTTCCAACACCACCGATCCCAGGCTCTGGCCCGGCAGCCCGCGAGGCCGCTCGTCGGAGGGACTGGTACGTACCCGATACAGCAGGTCGTTCAGTTGCTCATCGGTACGGTGGGCGCCGATCTGCTGCACCGCGACGATCGAGATCACCGAGATCAGCAACGCCATCGTGGCCACAATCGCGGCCACCTGGATCACCAGCCGCCGTCCCAGGGTGCCACGCCCGATCGGCGACGGCCCGGCCTCGGGCATCGTGACCGGGAGGTTCATTCGGCGGCTGGGCGCAGCACGTACCCGGCGCCTCGCAGGGTTTGGATCATGGGTGCCTGTCCGGAGTCAATCTTCTTGCGCAGGTACGAGATGTACAATTCGACCACGTTGGCCTGCCCTCCGAAGTCGTAGTTCCAGACCCGGTCCAAGATCTGGGCCTTGGACAGGACTCGGCGCGGATTGCGCATCAGGTAGCGCAGCAATTCGAATTCGGTGGGGGTGAGTGAGATCTCTTGCCCGCCGCGGCTTACCTCGCGGGTGTCTTCGTCGAGGCTGAGGTCGCCGACTACGAGCAGGGCGTCGGGGCGGGTGGTGGCGCCGGTACGGCGTAACAGGCCCCGCATGCGGGCGATCACTTCTTCCAGCGAGAACGGCTTGGTGACGTAGTCGTCGCCGCCGGCGGTGAGCCCTCCCACCCGGTCCTCGACCGCGTCCTTGGCGGTCAGGAAGAGCACCGGGACATCCGGCAGCTGGGCCCGGACCCGGCGCATCACCTCCAGGCCGTCGAAATCCGGCAGCATCATGTCGAGCACCAGGGCGTCGGGACGGACCTCGCGGGCCACCCGTACCGCCTCGGCGCCGCTGGCCGCCGAGAAGACCTCCCAGCCCTCGTACCGCATCGCCATCGCCAGCAGCTCGGTGAGACTGGTCTCGTCATCGACGGTCAGGACCCGGATCGGGGTGCCGTCGGGGCGGGTGAGGCCCTCGGGGATGTCTGGTCGCGCCATGCCCAGCATGGTCTCAGACCCAACTCTTGGCTAGCCATGGATTCGCTGTGCGTCGGCTGTGAATCCTAGGCCGGGTCGTATTCGTCGACCGCGTTCCTACGGCGACCGGATCGGCGGAAGAGTCGGTCAACCCCGGTCCGACCGGCCCCGAAGACTGTCAGCAGCAGCGCCAGCACCGCCAGTACGGACGAGTATTCGACACCGTTGTTCAGTACGTGGATGCCGTGATGCCACTGGATCCAGAGCACAATCATCACGAACTCGACTACGAAGAGACCGGCCACTACCGGGGTCAGGATCCCGAAGATGATCAGGAATCCGCCGATCACCTCCAGCCCGACCGCACCCCAGGCCAACAGCAACGGTTCCGGCAGCCCGTACTGGGCCAGGTAGTCGGCCTGCTGCTGCACTCCTGGGCGCCAGCGGTTCCAGCCGTGGTAGATCATGACCGCCCCGAAGACCAGCCGGGCCAAGAGCAGCCCCATGTCCTGCAGCACCTTGACCAGGGTCCCCATGTGCCCACCGTAGCTGCCCAAGGTGGGATTCCGCCAGAACGGCGGGGTTTGCAGGATCAAACCGACCTCTGGATGAGAGCAGGTCGCGCGATGTCGTCTGGGACCGCATACTCGTACCCGTGGGGAATCGTTTCCAGCTGTCCAGGGCCAAGCTGGCGTCCAAGATTGGAAGCAAGGCCTATGCGACCATCATGTTCGCTGTCGTCAGCGCGCTGGCCGGTGTGCTGATCGCGGCCTCGATCGCTCCGGTGGCGGTGCTGGTAGGGCGGGGCGCCGAGATCGGCTCTGCCAGCCTGGAGAACCTGCCGGCTGAGCTGGCGACCCCTCCCGATGCCGAGCAAAGCGTGATCTACCTGGCCAATGGCGAACCACTGGCGACTCTCTACCAGGAGAGTCGGATCCCGGTGACCCTGGCCGAGATTTCCCCCCACATGATCAAAGCCCAGCTGGCGATCGAGGACCACCGCTTCTACGAGCACGGGCCGATCGACCTGAAAGGCACCCTGCGGGCCTTCGCCCGCAACAGCGCCGGGGGCTCCACCCAGGGCGGTTCGACGCTGACCCAGCAGTACGTCAAGCAGGTCCAGATCGAGGCCGCCGTGGCCCGCGGCGACGAAGACGGCATTCAGGCGGCCCAGGCTCCGACGTACGAACGCAAGATCCGCGAAATGCGCTACGCGATCGCGGTCGAGAAGAAGTTCAGCAAGGACGAGATTCTGCAGCGCTACCTGAATATCGCCTACTACGGCTACGGCGCGTACGGGGTGGAGGTCGCCGCCCGGCGCTACTTCTCCACCACGGCCGCCCAGCTGACCCTGGCCCAGGCGGCGATGATCGCCGGCGTCGTACAGAACCCGAACCTGGACCCGTGGCGGCGCGAGGCGCAGGCACTGGAGCGGCGCAACATCGTGTTGAACCGGATGGCTGACCTGGGCTACATCACCCCAGAGCAGCTGACCGCCGCGAAGCAGGAGGGTTTCGACCGGACCAAGGTGCAGCATCCGAACAAGGGCTGCTCGGCGCCGAGCGTGCGCTACCCGTTCATGTGCGACTACGTGCTGCGGACCCTGCTCAACAACCCGGCCTTGGGTAACACCGCCACCGAGCGTCAGAACACGATCATGCGCGGTGGGCTGCGGGTGTGGACCAAGATCGACCCGGCGATGATGGACGCCGCCCAGCGGGAGCTGAGCAGTCGGGTCTCGGCCACCGACCCGGTGATCTCGACGATGGTGATGGTGCAGCCGGGGACCGGGCTGATCCTTGCGATGGTCCAGAACCGGCCCCGGATGGGCGGCAATGCTGACATCGGCGAGACCTCATACAACTATGCCGTCGAGTCTGAGATGGGAGGCGCCGAGGGCTACCAGGCTGGCTCCACGTTCAAGGTCTTCACCGTCACTAGCGCGTTGAACCGGGGGATCGGGCCGAATACCCGGTTCGCCGCCCCCCAAACTATGGAATTCCGCGGTCGACGGTTCCTCACCTGCGATTCGGCCGGCAACGACACCAGCTTCACCTTCAACTCTCCGTACAGCCCCCAAAACTCCACCGGCGCTTTTGGTGAAATTGACATGTACAAGGCCACCGAGATGTCGGTGAACACGTACTTCATCCAACTGGAACAGGTAGCGGGGATCTGTCAGTCGGCCCGGATGGCGGATTTGCTGGGGGTCCGGGCGTCGGACGGCAAGACTTTGGAGTCGGCGTTCGCTCGGATCCCGTCGTTCACCCTCGGTGTCGCCGAGGTCTCGCCGCTGTCGATGGCCACCGCGTACGCCACTTTGGCCGCCCGCGGGGTACGGTGTGACCCGATCGTCGTGGAACGGATCACCACCCGAGCCGGCACCGACATCGCAACTCCGGGAGGCAATTGCCGGCAGGTGCTGGACCCGCAGGTCGCCGACGGGGTGAACGCGATCTTGTCCCGGGTGATGACCCAAGGTACGGGCGCCCGGGTCCGAATCCCGGACGGGCGGCCGCAGGCCGGCAAGACCGGCACTACCGACGGCAATGCGGCGGTGTGGTTTGCCGGGTACACCCCGAATTTGGCCGGGGTGTCCATGATCGCGGTCGATAAGAATCCCCGCTATAAGGAGTATTGGGACAAGCGCCGAGGTTCTCTGAAGGGCGTCCGGCTGTCCAGTAACTTCGTGCTCGAGGGATCGGGCTCGGGTGATGCCGGCGAGATCTGGACTCCTACCATGCGGGCGGCGCTGCGGAACCTGCCCGCGGTGAGCTTCTCGGCACCATCGGCTCGGACAAACAATCAGGCGGGGCTGCCGTCGGTGAGCGGGATGTCGTACGACCAGGCCCGACAGGCGTTGAGGGAGGCAGGCTATACCGTCGTGCGGCGTTACGTCCCCAACAGCGCCGCTCGGGGCACCTGGACCGGCAATTACCAGTGCTCGGGCAAGGTCTGCTACCTGGACGTGTCGTCGGGCTCGCGGCGGCGCTGATCCGCCTTTCGTACGACAGGGGCGTTCAGACCCCGCTTATCTCGAACGACATGGCAATCGCTAGGGTGGTCCGCGAGTCCGGCGATCCGCCCGATGTCGGGTGTGGACGGAACCGGCGCCATCACGGCAGGAGCCTGAATGACTGATAACCACATCACCCTGGCTGGTGATTTCCCCTCTCCCACCCGCGAGCAGTGGGAGGCTGAGGTACTTAAGGTGTTGAACCGGCGACGTCCGCCGGGCACCGAGCTCGATATCACGAAGGCGATGACCAGGCTGCGGACCACCACGGTGGACGGGCTGGTGATCGAGCCGCTGTATACCGAAGCCGACGCCCCCGACTTGGGCGTTCCGGGCCAGGTTCCCTTTACTCGGGGCAGCAAGGCCCGTACCGGCGAGGTGAACGCCTGGGACATCCGCCAGCTCCACGAGGATCCCAACGTTGCCACCACTAATGCCGCGGTGTTGGAGGACCTGCGGGTCGGCGCGACCGGCATCTGGTTGCGGGTCGGCGCGGGCGGGATCGCGGCCAGCGATGTCGCCGCCGCGCTGGCCGGGGTGCAGCCGCAGCTGTGTCGGGTCTCGGTGTCGAGCACCTCTGACCAGGCCGCGGCCGCGAAGGCGTTGATCGACTTCTGGCGGGCCAGCGGCAAACCGACCGAGGTCTGCGGATCGTTGGGGATCGACCCGCTGGGCCACCAGGCCATGACCGGCGAGGTAGCCGACCTGACCGGCCTGGCCGAGTGGGTGAAGACCCGCGAGGAGTTCCCCCAGATCATCCCGATCGTGGTGGACGCCACCGGGTACGACAACGCCGGCGCGGGCGATGTCGACCAGCTGGCGTACCCGATCGCGACCGGGATCGCCTACCTGCGGGCCTTGTCCGAGGCCGGGGTCTCAGCCACTGACGGCTTCGCGGCGATCGCCTTCCGGGTCGCCACCAACGCCGACCAGTTCCTCTCGATCGCCCGGTTGCGGGCGCTGCGGCGCCTCTGGGCGCGGGTCGGTGAGGTCTTGGAGGTGCCCGCTGATCGGCGCGGCGCCATCCAGCATGCGGTCACCTCGTGGCGGATGATCACCCGTGATGATCCGTGGGTGAATCTGCTGCGCGGCACCATCGCGACCTTCGCCGCCGCTGTCGGGGGGGCCGAGATTGTGACCACGTTGCCGTACGACACGGCGCAGGGCCTGCCGAACGCGTTCTCGCGGCGGATGGCCCGCAACACCCAGTTGGTGGCCGCGGAGGAGTCGAACCTGGGGCGGGTCGAGGACCCGGCCGGCGGCTCCTGGTACGTCGAATCGCTGACCAACCAGCTCGCCGAGGCTGCCTGGGCCCGGGTGCAGCAGATCGAGGCTGCCGGCGGCATGCCGCAGGCGCTTACCGACGGCACCGTGGCTGCCCAGATCGCCGAGACTGTTTCCAAGCGGAACCAGCGGCTGGCGACCCGCAAGCAGCCGATCACCGGTGTCAGCATGTTCCCGCCAGAGCATGAGGAGCCGTTGGATGACGTGATCGTGCGCGCTCCGCAGCCGCCGCTGGGTGGCCTGCCGGTGGGCCGCGATTCGGAGCTGTTCGAGGCGCTGCGCGACCGGACCCGGCGGCAGACTCAGAGCACCGGGACCCGGCCGGGGGTCTTCCTGGCCTGCCTGGGCACCCGGCGGGACTTCGGTCCCCGCGAGCAGTTCACGAGCAATGTGCTGCTGGTCGCCGGCTTGGCTCATCCCTCCAGCGAGGGGGGTACGGCCGAGGAGATCGTCGCCAAGGTCAAGGAGGCAGGCGCCCCGATGGTGATCCTGTGCTCCTCGGGCAAGGTGTACGCCGAGCAGGCAATCGAGGTCGCCAAGGCCCTTAAGGCGGCGGGCATCGCCCACGTCTGGATCGCGGGCCGTAAGACCGAAACCGGGTCGGATGAGGCCGACCAGGTGCTTTCCGGGGAGATCTACGACGGCATGGACGTCGCAGGCTTCCTCACTGACACGCTGGACCGACTGGGGGTTGCGAAGTGACCACGTTTCCGACGTTCGATGCTGTCGATCTGGGCGCCGGGGTTCCCGCGGCCCAGACCGTGAGCTTCGCCAAGGCCGACCGCTGGGAGACCCCCGAGCACATCCTGGTGCCGCCGGTCTTCGCCGCCGGTGACTTGGAGGGGCTGGACTTCCTGCAGACCTACCCGGGTCTGCCGCCGTTCTTGCGCGGCCCGTACGCGACGATGTACGTGAACCAGCCCTGGACGATTCGCCAGTACGCCGGCTTCTCCACGGCCGAGGAATCCAACGCCTTCTACCGGCGCAACCTGGCAGCCGGCCAGAAGGGCCTGTCGATCGCCTTCGACCTGGCCACCCACCGCGGCTACGACTCCGACCACGTCCGGGTTACCGGTGACGTCGGGATGGCTGGTGTGGCGGTCGACTCGATCCTCGACATGCGTCAGCTGTTCGACGGGATCCCGCTGGACCAGATGAGCGTGTCGATGACCATGAACGGCGCGGTGTTGCCGGTCTTGGCCCTGTACGTGGTGGCGGCCGAGGAGCAGGGGGTGCAGCCGGCGCAGCTGGCGGGGACCATCCAGAACGACATCCTCAAGGAGTTCATGGTCCGAAACACCTACATCTACCCGCCGGTCCCGAGTATGCGGATCATCTCCGACATCTTCGCGTTTACCAGCGCGAATATGCCGAAGTTCAATTCGATCTCGATCTCCGGGTACCACATGCAGGAGGCCGGCGCGACGGCCGATATCGAGATGGCCTACACCCTGGCTGACGGCATCGAGTACATCCGGGCCGGCCAGTCGGTGGGCCTGGATGTGGATGCCTTTGCGCCGCGGCTGTCGTTCTTCTGGGCGATCGGCATGAACTTCTTCATGGAGGTCGCCAAGATGCGCGCGGCCCGACTGCTGTGGGCCCGCCTGGTCCGCGACGCCGGCGCCAAGAACCCGAAGTCGATGAGCCTGCGGACCCATTCGCAGACTTCCGGCTGGTCGCTGACCGCGCAGGACGTGTTCAACAATGTGGCCCGTACCTGTCTGGAGGCCATGGCCGCCACCCAGGGTCACACCCAGTCCCTGCACACCAATGCCCTGGATGAGGCGATCGCTCTGCCGAGCGAATTCTCGGCCCGGATCGCCCGTAACACCCAGCTGTTCATCCAGCAGGAGTCGGGCACCTGTCGGGTGATTGACCCGTGGGGCGGCAGCGCGTACGTCGAGAAGCTGACCAATGACCTGGCCCGTAAGGCCTGGGAGCTGATCCAGGAGGTCGAGTCCGCCGGCGGCATGGCCAAGGCGATCGAGGCCGGCATCCCGAAGATGCGGATCGAGGAGGCGGCCGCCCGGACCCAGGCCCGGATCGATTCCGGCCGTCAGCCCCTGATCGGGGTCAACGAGTACCTGGTGGAGAATGACACCCCGCCTGAGGTTCTCAAGATCGACAACCGTGCGGTGCGCGAGCAGCAGCTGGCGAAGCTGGAGCGGCTGCGCGCCGACCGGGACGAAGCCGAGACCCAGGCCTGCCTGGAGAAGGTCACCTGGGCTGCTGCTAATCCCGACCCGACCGACCCGGAGCGTAACCTGCTCAAGGTTTCCATCGACGCGGCTCGGGCTAAGGCCTCGGTGGGTGAGATCTCGTCCGCGCTGGAGAAGGTCTTCGGGCGCTACACCGCCCAGATCCGTACCATCTCCGGTGTGTACGCAGCAGAGTCCGGCAAGACCACCTCCACCGAGAAGGCTCGCAAGCTGGTCGAAGAGTTCACCGAGATCGCCGGTCGGCGGCCTCGGATCTTGGTGGCCAAGATGGGCCAGGACGGTCACGACCGGGGCCAGAAGGTGGTCTCCACCGCGTACGCCGACCTCGGCATGGACGTCGACGTGGGTCCGCTGTTCCAGACCCCGGAGGAGGTCGCCCGGCAGGCGATCGACGGGGACGTGCACGTCGTCGGGGTCTCTTCGTTGGCCGCGGGGCACCTGACCCTGGTGCCGGCGCTGCGGGCGGAGCTCGACAAGGCCGGCGCTCAGGACATCCTGATCGTGGTCGGCGGGGTGATCCCGGAGCAGGACTTCGAGGAGTTGTACGCCTCCGGCGCCGACGCCATCTACCCGCCGGGGACCGTCATCCCTGAGGCAGCGATCGGGTTGCTGGAGAAGCTGAAGGCGGCCGTGGCGCCGTGACCTCGGTCGAGACGCTGGCTGATGGGGTCCGGGCGGGGCAGCGCCGCCAGATCGCGCGTGCGATCACACTGGTGGAGTCGTCTCGCCCGGACCACCGGGCCCAGGCCCGCGAGTTGCTGCGGCTGCTGCGCGAGCAGGGCGCGGATGCGGTCCGGGTCGGGATCACCGGGGTCCCCGGCGCCGGCAAGTCGACCTTCATCGACGCCCTGGGGATGCGCCTGATCGAGCAGGGCCACCGGGTGGCGGTGCTGGCGATCGACCCGTCCTCGTCGCGGACCGGTGGTTCAATCCTGGGTGACCGGACCCGGATGGCGCGGCTCGCCGAGAGCGATTCGGCCTTCATCCGGCCTTCCCCGTCGGGGGGGCATCTGGGCGGGGTCGCCCGGGCTACCCGGGAGACCATGCTGGTAGTCGAGGCCGCCGGCTATGACGTGGTGATCGTGGAGACAGTCGGGGTCGGCCAGTCCGAGGTCGCGGTGGCGGGGATGGTGGACACCTTCTTGATGCTCACCCTGGCCCGGGCCGGTGACCAGCTGCAGGGCATCAAGCGCGGCATCCTCGAGATGGTCGACGTGCTCAGCGTGAACAAGGCTGACGGTGACGGGCTGGGCGAGGCCCGGGTCGCGGCCCGGGAGCTGAACATCGCCATGAAGCTGATCACGTCTGACCCGGCCGCCCGCCGGCCACCGGTGCTGACTTCTTCGTCAGTGACCGGCCATGGCCTGGACGATGTCTGGGCGGCGGTGTTGGAGCACCGGTATTGGCTGGAGGATAACGGCGGGCTCGAGATCCGGCGGGCCGAGCAGCAGGTCGCCTGGCTGTGGTCCCTGGTCGAGGGTGAGCTGACCGACGCCCTGCGCCGGTCCCCGTCGGTACGGGCGATGCGTGACCAGCTGCAGCGGGAGGTGGCGACCGGTGACCTGTCAGCCCTGGAAGCTTCACAACAGGTGATCGCCGCCCTGGCCGCTGACCTGCCCGCCATGCTCGACCACTGACGCACCGTACGAGACGATCCGGCGGCCCCCACCTCGTGGGGGCCGCCGTCGTACGTTGGGAGTCGTCACCGGCCCGGATACCAGCCTCCCAGCGGATCGACACAATAACGAAAACCCTCTTGACCCATCCCGCGACGACTGTTAGCGTCGAAGACCCATGCCCTAGGGGGAATCATGAGAGTTCTCAGCGCAGTAGTCGTCGGTGGATCACCCTGGCCGTCAGGCTCTCTGACAGGCGCGGCCGACTTCGGTGAGGAGAGCTGATGAGGTCGCGTACTCTCTGGTCTGGGCTGGGCATCATCGCCGGTGCCCTGGCGGTCCGTGAGCTTGTGGCGTGGCTGGTGAGGTCCTCGACGATCGGGTCTGCCAGCTGGCTGGCCAGTGTCTGGTTGGTCGTGGACGCGACGATCGGTCTCGGCCTGGTCATGCTGGCGCTGGTCATCGACCGCTGGTTGGCCGGCATCCGAATCCGTCGTCTGCGCTCACCGGGGCGTGACCGGTCATGATCGGGATACGGCTGTCCCGGGTGCTGTTCGGGATCCTGCTGCTGGTGGTCGGCGCCTGTCAGGCGACAGAGCCGCCCAGCCGCGAGACGATCGCCAGCCAGGACCAGTGGCGGCCCAGGAAACCGGTTCCGCGGGTCGAGATGTCCCCGCAGGACGTGGCTGCCGCGCGCCAGGACTACCTGACGATGTACGCCCAATCGCTGCAGCTGACCTCGGTTCCGTCAGTCCCGGCCGAACAGATCGGCTATCCCGAGGTCGTGGTACCGCTGCAGCAGCAGTATCTGACGGCGGCCGGTGTCGCCGCCCAGGTCGAACCCGACGGCTCGCTCCAGACCGACCAGGGCGCGGCCCAACGCTCGCCTGCGATCGCGACGGCCCTGTTCACCTGCACGGCCCGGTTCTTCCCCGACCCCCGCTGGAATCTTCAACCGACCCAGCCCCAGCTGGAACTCGTCTGGGACTACACGCATCGATTCCTGATCCCCTGCCTGAGATCCCACCAGGTGCGGGTTCCTGACCCGCCGACCGAGCAACGCTGGGTGAAGAGCGGCGGCCGGGGCTGGGACTACCCCGACCTGTCAGGCAACCCTGACCGGGAGCAGATCATCCGCCATTGTCTGCCGACGGTCCCGTCGGCCTGGTACCTCGGTGACCGGCAGGAATAGATGATGGGCCGAGTGACGAGCGGAAAGGAGAAACCATGCGTGGACTTCCATCCCTGGTGGCGGCGGGTCTGATCGGGATCGGTTTCCTGCTGAACTGGTTCGGATCGCCGCGACAGTACGGTTCGAATGCTGAGGCGGCAGCCGCTGAGCATGTCGGGTGGATTGCCTCTGATGTGGGTCCAGGTCTGATCTTCCTGGGTCTGATGCTGCTGGCGCTGCAACTCGATCGGTGGTTGCGCGGCATCAGCCTACGACGGCCCGAACCCGAGGAATCCGTCGAGGACGACGCCGAATCGCCCGTCGACTGTGGGGCGTAGGCTGCATCCGCGCAGCCCGGCCTGACAGCCTCGGTGTTCTGGTCTTGGCGCGGCCGCGGCGATAGGGTCGTCATCGCCCGTCACCAGAGAGGACCTCGCCGATGCCCGACCCTGCTCAGCAGAAGCTGCTGGATCAGATCGCCCGCGACCTGATCCAGCTGATGCCCGACGGGTTCGACGCCGCGACCGCCCGGTTCCGGATCCTGACTACCCTGGGCCAGATCGAGGGGATCGCCAGCTGCGGCGACGGGACCACCTTGGTCTTCTCCGGCTTCGACCAGTCCACCATCGACGCCTTGAAACAGCTACGGCAGCTGATGTACCGCCCCGGCGTCGGGACCTGGTTCTCCGGTTCGATCACGGTCACCCGCCGCGGCGCCAGCGACCCCCAGTTCTCGTACGACGACGAGCCCTGCTGGACCCGTGAGGTCACCGACGACGATTATGCCGCCGACCTGCAGGCCTTTCCCCGCGACCCGGGGCACATCCCGGCCTGGCTGGCCCGGCGGCTGCCCGTCGCAGCCTCCGGACCCGGCGGGCGCGGCCTGGCGTAGGTCACCTGGTGATCCGTCCCAGGGCCCAGGTGATGTCCTCAGGGGGTATCCGCCTCGCGGACCGGGGCGAGGCGGCCGGGGTGAAAGGCTACCCTGACCCGGCCAGCCCACCACGGAGGAGATCATGCCCGACGGCCTGTCCCCGCTGACTCGCGCCACCCGAGCCGGCCTTGACTGGGACACCCAGCATCACGCGGTGGCGCCCCCGATCTACCTGACGACGACCTACCGCTTCCCGCGGCTGGGGGAGTCACCCGGCCACGAGTACAGCCGGACCAGCAACCCGACCCGCAGCCTGCTCGCGGACACCCTGGCCGACCTGGAGGATGGGGCCGGGGCCGTGATCACCTGCAGCGGGATGGCGGCGGCGACCACCGTAGCCCAGGCCTTCGCCGGACCGGGCGCGCTGGTAGCGATCCCGCACGACGCGTACGGGGGGACCTGGCGGCTCTTCGACGCGCTGGCCCGCAAGAGACAACTCGATCTGACCGTGGTGGACCTCGCCGATCCGGACGCGCTGGCGGCGTTGTGGCAGCGGCGCCCCGCGCTGGTCTGGGTGGAAAGCCCGTCCAATCCGCTGCTACGGATCGTCGACGTGGCGGCTCTCAGCGAGGCCGCCCACCAGGCCGGCGCGCTGGTCGTGGTCGACAACACCTTCCTGTCCCCGGCGCTGCAGCGCCCGATCCGGCTGGGCGCCGACATCGTGGTCCATTCCACGACGAAGTATCTGAACGGGCACGCCGACGTGCTGGGGGGTGCGGTGGTGGGCGCCACCAGCGAGATCGTCGACAGTCTGCGCTGGTGGGTGAACTGTCTTGGCACCCCGGGCGCCCCCTTCGACGCGTACCAGACGTTGCGCGGGATCCGGACCCTCGGCGTACGGATGCGGGCCCACGGTGAGAACGCCCAGGCTTTGGCCGAGTTAGCGGCCCAGCATCCGGCGGTCCGCCGCACCCACTACCCGGGGCTGGCGGACCATCCTGGTCATGACCTGGCCTGCCGTCAGCAGAGCGGCTTCGGCGGGGTGCTGTCCTTTGAACTGGCCGACCGGGCCGCGGTGGATCGGGCCCTGGACGGGCTGCGTTGCTTCTCGCTGGCCGAGTCGCTGGGCGGGGTGGAGAGTCTCGTCTGCCACCCGGCGACCATGACCCACGCCGCGATGCCGCCCGAGGTTCAGCAGGCGGCCGGGATCACCGACGCGATGTTGCGGCTCGCAGTCGGGATCGAACAGCCCGAGGACCTGCTGGCTGATCTTCGGGCCGCCCTTGACCGGGCCGCCGCCGGCTGACAGACCGGTACGGACCCGGCCTGCGGCGGGGACACTAAGCGACACCGCCCCGCCCTGGAAGCCATGGTTCTCCAGAACCGGGGTAGCGGTAGGAAGGTGAGTTTCTCTCGCCAGGCATGAGTCGTCTCCCACGACTTTCGTGGTGGCGAGGCCCATGGGTCTTTTCTGGTTCTGTTGTGGTCGTTGGTGGTTCAGTCTGGGGAGATAGGGGAGTAAGGGAATAGGGTGCTGAAGTCGGCCATGAGGGTGTGGGGGGCGATGTCGGCGAGGA
>CALIWR010000030.1 GCA_938046585.1 uncultured Propionibacteriaceae bacterium
ACCCTCATGACCGACCTCAGCATCCTGTTCCCCGACTCCCCAGACTCCCCCGAATGACACGATCGCCAACAACTGGCAGCCGTCCATGCTCCAGCCCCTGGCGACAAGCTGGCGGCGACCGGCCCGATCGCATCAGACAGCACCCCCCACTACCTGACTGAAGTTCACCCCAGCGAGTCGGTGATCGCCTCATGTGATAACGTAGCTGTCATGATTAACATCCCCACCCTCGGCAGCTTTCATCCGCCGCCCGGAGAATACCCCGACGAGACCGGCCAGCATTATCGTCATCCTCGATGATCGGGGTCGCACTGTGGGCATCAACCTTGGAGCCCGGCGGAGGGATCATCTCACGCCTATCGCAGTCACAGTGGTGGCTATTATTAACAAGCTTACTTCCCTCAGATCAGCAATTCAAGACTTCGAGAAGGCGAGACAGCGGGTCAGCGAGCAAGGCGCTGAGGCCGTTCAGCGCATCAATGATTCGCTGAACGGTTTGCCGTCTCACGGCTGGCCTCGGCTAGCGACTTCTTTAGTGGTCGGTAACCATTGGCCGGATGGAGACGCATGATTCTCACCTATGTTCTCATTCCCTCGCGCAATTCCTCATTTGTGATTTTCGCGCCCGAGGCCCGGGTAAATGGAGAACTCGTCTCAGCCCACTGAGGCATCAACCAGATCCAGCTCCCACCCGGACGACACCACCTGCGCATCTCCATGCGCATCGGAAAAGACTGGGGAATCAGCGAGGCCTATCTCAACACGAAGGCCGGAGGACTCACCCTACACTACGCAGCCCCCTACCTCGTCAAACACGAAGGACGTATCGACACCACACCACCCAGACCAGCCGGAGCCGTCGCCTTCTATGCCGGAGTGGTGGTTCCCCTGCACCTGCTGTACATATTGTTCCTGATGAAACTCACCCAGTGAGGCGTACCGGTAGTTTATACATAGCATGTTTTTGGCAGGATCGGTCATGAGCCATTCTCCATACTCTCGCTCTTGGGCTTTGAGATGGTCATCAGGAACGGCTGCTGGCGCCGGCGCTATGGCGAGCGTGGCGTGGCCGGGTTGGATGCACCGCGCTCAGGCCGGCCACGTCGGCGAGGCCATCGCCAGATCATGGCTACGACGGTTGAAACCGCCGCCGAGGAAGTCCTCGCCAAAGCCAACCGTCCACCACCTTCGCACACGGCGCACTAGGATCGGCGGCGAGGCGGGGGGATCTGGCGCTTCTCAGGCTTTGCGGAGGATTCGGCCATCTGGCGGCGTTGTTCCTCTTGCAGCGCCTTCAGTTCCTCCTGGTCGAAGCCGCCACGCAGCACGAGGAGGGCGACCAGGCCAATCCCGAGCGACACCCAGGTCGGGGCGCCCAGCAGCATCGGCCCGACAATCAAAGCCACCATGTCGATGCCCTTGATCAGATTGCCCATCATCCCGGGCGGCATCGCCCCAAAACCAGTCTGAACCAGCGGCTGGTTGTAATCGACCGGTTTCGCCGAGACCCATCGGACCGCGGCGACACATCCCGCCAAGGCCGTGATCAGGGCCTGCGAGACGCCGGTCATTAGGTCATGGTGCACCCCGGAGCCGAGACCGAGGAAGGCCGGGACCACGCTGACGCACCACAGCACCGCCAGCGCCCCCGGCACCGCCATCGCGGCGGTACGCAACTCGCTGGTCTTGAACGGGAAGGCCCGGGCCAGCCCGCGGGTCCGAGTCAGCACCCGCAGTGTGCCGAGCAGCGGCACCAGCGCGGCCAACAGCACCAACGATGAGACGAACGGGTTCAGCGTGCCCAGCCCGAGCGCCGCCACCGCGTACGGGACCACGATGCTCAGCAGCAGCCCGATCACCTGCTTGGGGAAGCGGACCAGCCGCTGAGCGTCACGCCAGATCAACGCGCTGACGCCGAGCCCGCGGCCTCGACGGGGCCGGACATGGCCGCGCTCGGCGGCCTCCCGTTCCACCAGGATGTCACGCATCAGCCCGAAGTCCATGGCGAACATAGCGCCCTGCATCCCGGCCACCAGGGACCCTCCTGAGACCAGCCGGGTCCGGCGGATCCGATCCAACCGGGGTAGCGCCACCGCCAGCGCCACCAGCAGCACCACCGCACCGGCGGCCGCCGCCAGCCGGGCCAGGCGGACGGTCAGATCGGTCGCGGCCGCGAAACCGGGCAGGCTCGCCCAGCCGGCCGCCACTGAGACCACCCCCAGCAGCACGACCAGGCCGATCGCACCGGTCAACCACTGCAACAGCCTCACCAACCAGCCCTGCTCCAAGGTCTGCTGGGCAGCAGCCAACGCGACCAGGGCCGACGAGCCACAACCGGCGGCCATGGCCCAGGACCAGACCGCAGCCGCCGACGAACCGGTCAGCGCCGCCACCAGGGCCCCAAAACCGGCGGCCACGACACCCGCCAGCAGCACCACCCCGACCAGACGCCCGACCAGCAGCCGGCCGCGTCGGATAGGCGCCTCCATCAGCCAGAAACCCTCCGCAGCCGAGGCCACCACCGGACCGAACAGCCGCGACACCAGCAGAGTCAACGACAGCACCCCAAACAGGGCAGCCCACGGCAGCAGGCTACGTCCGGACTGGCAACTCGCCGACGAGCATTGCGAGATCACACCCTGGGCCCGGACTACCACGCTGACCACCATCGCCCCGAGCATCACGATCGCCAGGATCGCAACATAACCGTCCTGGATCAGGTCCCACAGGTGCCGGGTGGCCCGGCCCTTGCGCCAATCGGCCATCAGCCGCCTGAGGTCTCGCTCTGAGACCGGATCCGGCTCCAGATCGAGCAGGCTGTGCTCCCACACCGGGCCTGACTCGACCGGGGTCTGCGGTACCGGGTCGATCTTCGGGGGAACGGTTGACAAAGAGGCCGGGCCCGGCGACGGAGCCACGGTCTGACCCGGCGAGCTGGCTGGGGATTTCTGCGCGGCGCGCTTGCGGCTGCGTTTGCTCATGCCGGCGCTCCCACCCGTACGGTCGTAGTCGCCACCGCGTCCACCAGCTGCGGCTCATGGCTCGCCATCACGATCGCCAGCCCCTCCTCGCGTTCGCGCCGTAACCGTTCGGCCAGCCACTGCACCCCTTCGACATCGAGGCGCTGCTCGGGTTCGTCCAACACCAAGAGCTTGCGGGGCCGTACGAAGGCGGTCGCCAACGCCAACCGGCGGCGCTGCCCAGATGACAAGGTACCCGGCAGCTGGCCGGACTGGGCAACCAGTTGAACCTCGTGCAGTACCTCGTCGACCGCGTCATCAGAATCAGGCAGCCCGTGCGCACGGGCCAGCAGATCCAGATGCTCCACCACCGACAGGTCGGGAAAGAAGTCCAGGTCGTCGATCACGGTCGCCAGATCCCGGCGGATCTGCGGGTCCGATTCCCGCAGCGGATTGCCACAGATCTCGATAGTGCCGTCATCGGGCCGGTCGGCGCCGACCAGGCAACGCAGAATGGTGGACTTACCGGCACCATTGCGTCCGGTCAGGGCTATCGCCTGTCCCGACCACACCTCGAGCGAGAAGTCCTTCACGATGGCCACCGGGCCGTACGACTTGGTCATCTTCGAGACCTTGAGCACGCAGGTGCGCTGTTTCGCCATGGTTCTTCATTCTCTCATCTGGCCCCGCCTGGTGCATCCGCGCTGCGCGCCGCGTGGGAGGCTAACGCCATGAACGACCGCACCTCAGCTCGCGCCACCTTGGCCAAGCACCGTACGGATGTGGCCGCGATGTTCGACCGGCTGGCGCCGCGGTACGACGTGATCAATGCCCTGGCCTCGCTTGGGCTGACCTCGCTCTGGCGCCAGGCGGCACTGGAATCGCTGGCCCCGCAGCCGGGCGAGATCGTGCTGGACCTGGCCGCCGGCACCGGCAGCAGTACCGGCCCGATCGCCGATGCCGGGGCGCTCGTGATCGCTACCGACATGAGCCTGGGGATGCTGACCCAGGGCCGTCGCCGCCACCCCGGTCTGAGCTTTGTCGCCGGGGATGCGCTGGCGCTGCCCTTCGCTGACGATTGCTTCGACGCGGTCACGATCTCGTTCGGGCTGCGCAACGTACACGACACCCGCGCGGCCCTGGTCGAGATGCTCCGGGTCACCCGCCCCGGCGGGCGGCTGGTGATCTGCGAATTCTCAGTACCGGTCTGGGGGCCGTGGCGGCGGATCTATCAGACATACCTGCCGGCGGTGGTACCGGCCGTCGCCGGGCAGGTTTCCCCCAATCCGGCTGCCTACGACTACCTGGTCGAGTCGATCACGGCCTGGCCTGACCAGCAGCACCTGGCTGCGATCCTCGCCGACAGCGGCTGGGAGCAGATCGCCCACCGTAACCTGACCGGAGGAATCGTGGCGCTCCACCGGGCGCAGAAGGCGGCCGGGTGAGCGACTTCGTCCTCGACGAGTACGCCGCCCGCAGCTGTCCTGTCAAAACCCAGAACCTCTTCCTGCCAGGGCTGTCACAACCCGAGCCAGTCGACGAATCCTTGCAGGAATTGTTCAACGGCGGCCAGGCTTTCACCCAGCAGATGCTGGGCCGGGTAGTCGACATCCTCGGCGACCAGGCAGTCGACTGCCGTCCGTGGCGCGACCAGCCCTGGCCGGCGCAGGTCGAGGCCGCTCAAAAGGCTTTCACCGCCGGGGCACCGGTGGTGGTCGCGGGGGCACTGCCGCTCGACCTGGCCGGTCACCGCAGCGGCCGGGCCGATCTGTGGCTACGCGGCCCTGACACCGCCCAGGGCCGGCCCGGCTACCATCCGGCGATGGTGAAGTTCCACCGGGTACTGGAACGGATCACGCCCGGCCCGAACCATGTCCCGATTCCGGTATCGACGCTGACCACACCCTGGCTGAAGGATGCCCACCGGATCCCGGGAACGATTCTGCGGCTGTCCGGACGGGAACCGGACCTGCTCCAGTTGGCGCACTACTGGAGGCTGCTGGAAGCGGCCGGTCTCGCGGCGGACGCCAGCCCGTACGGCGCGATCATCGCCACCGACACGGTCAAAGACCTGCAGCACCCGGTGGTCTGGGTTCGGTTGGACCAGAAACTGATCCGGACCTTCTCCCGGACCGCCGCCGCGGGCTGGACCCGCCGCAGCCCGCTGGAGCGGTACGACCATGAGCACGGCTTCCGGGTCCGGGTGGCAGGCATCGCTCTGCGGCAACGCGGTGAGCCGGACGATCCGCCGCTGGCGGTGACCCCGATCCGGATCCGGGAATGCGATCGCTGCCTGTGGTGGCAGGTGTGCCGACCCCAGCTCGGCGACGACGATCTCAGCCTGCGGATCGCGAAGTCACCGCTCGATGTCCGCGAGATCGCGGTATTACGACGGCTACGGGTGGCGACCCTGGCCGACCTGGCCGCGGTCGACCTCGAACAGCTGCTACCCCGCTACCTGCCAGAGGTAGGTCACCGTCCCGGCGGTGAGGAACGGATTCGGGTGGCGGCGCACCGGGCCCGGCTGATGGTGGCCGGGATGGAATTGGAACGGGTGACCGAACAGCGGGCAGAACTCCCGGTCGCCGACCTCGAGATCGACCTCGACATCGAGGCCTCCGCCGAGGACCGAGTCTATTTGTGGGGCTTCCTGGTCACCCACACCGGCGGCAGCGAATCTCCCTGTTACGTCAACTTCTCCGAATTCGCACCGCTGTCGGAACGGCGGGAGCGGGACCTGGCGGAGCGGGCCCTGAGCTGGTTACGGACACTGGTGACCGGCACCGACGGCAGCGTCCGGGTGTACCACTATTCGTCGCACGAGGTGCTGCGGATCCAACGCCTGGCGCAGCTCTGCGCCCGACCGGCCCTGGTCTGGGCGGCGAAGCTGACCCGGGAGGTCTTCGTCGACCTGTTCGAAGTGGTCCGCCAGCACTACTTCGGCGCGTACGGGCTCGGCCTGAAACGGGTCGCCCAGGCCGGCCCGGGGTTCTCGTGGCGCGACGATGATCCAGGCGGTCTCAATTCGCAGACCTGGTTCGCTGAGGCGATCCAAGCCGACAGCCCCGAAGCCCGGGCGGAATCCCGGCGCCGGATACTGGAGTACAACGAGGACGATGTCCGCGCCACCTATGCCCTGCGGCAGTGGCTGCGTTCCGACCAGAGCTAGCCGCGTCGGGTGAGCAGCCCGCGGACCGTGCCGAAGATCCCGAGCGCTCCCAGCAGCATGAATACCAGCCCATGCCGCAACGAGTCGACCTGGAATTCAGCGGATCCCATGATCTCGACTGTGGTGCCAAGCGCTACGTCTGGACCGAGTTCCTCGACGACCTGGCGGTGCAATGCGTAGCCCAGGCTCACCTCCCAACAGACGATCACGCCGACGGCCAGCAGGATCACCAGCGGTACGGCGCCTTCGCGGGCCGGCCGGCCGGCCCCCACCTGGTAGAGCCGGGCCCCGCCCCAGGCCATCAGGAAGGCCACCAGGGACGAGATAAAACCAGCCTGGAGCAGCAGCACCGACAGGACCGATCCGACCACGATCGCGGCCGTGGCGTACAACAGCCCCCGCCCAACCTGCTCCCGGACGTTGGGATTCTGCTGGTCGCCCAGCTGGGCCGGGTCCGGGGCTGGGAAGTTGACACCGGCCGGCGGGTACGGCTGCGAGGCCTCGCCCTGGGACAGATCCGACTGCGCACGGGCCGTACCCGGCTGGGACGGTGGCATACCGGGCTGAGTGGCCGGCTGGACGAGCGGGGACGGGGGCTGCTGGATCACCGGCGCACCGGGTCGGGTCATCGGCTGGGCCGGCTGAGCCATCGGCGCACCGGGCCGAACCGGCTGGACGGGCTGATCAGGGCTGAACGGCTGGATGTGGTGGTCACGGACCTGGCCCGAACCGGCACCGGTCGCAATCACCCCCGTGGCCGAAGGTGATACCCCAGCCGCGGCTGTGGAGGCTGCCGCGTCAGGCAGATACGAGGGTTGGCCCCCGGACGCCGGCAGATAAGACGGCCCATAACCGGCAGGCGGCCCGAATGAGGGCCCTGATCCCGGAATCCCCAATCCCTCTGGCTGCTGCGACACCTGGCTCCTCCCGCCACGACTGTCCAGAGGATACCGACGACGGTCAACTGTGTCTGATTGCCTGAGCCTGCGCCCAGGCGGGCGGGTTCACGATCCCAGTGCCCAACCGAGGGTGAGCCCGGCGGCCAGCACCAGCCCGGCCAGTCCGGTATTCCTCAAGACCCCGATCAGCGCCGGCCCCTGGGCCCCTGCGAGTACGGTCCGTGCCGGGCCGGCGAGCAGCACCACCCCAAGCAGACCGAGCAACGCCCAGGGGGTGCTGAGGGCGGCCAGACCCACTGCCGCGGCAGCGGTCAGGGCCAGGGCGAGGTAAAACCAGCGGCTACCGCGGTCCCCGAGTCGGGTGGCCAGGGTCCGTTTCCCGCAGGCGCGATCTGAAACCAGGTCCCGCAAGTTGTTCGCAACCAGGACCGCGCAACTGATCGCGCCGACCGCGACCGCCCCGTACAACGCATCCCAGGTCACCCGGCCCAACAGCACCTGGGTGGTCCCCAACACCGCCACCAGTCCGAAGCAGAGAAAGACCATCACCTCACCCCACCCGGCGTAGCCGTACGGGTGCTGACCGCCGGTGTAATACCAGGCGGCCAGGATGCACCCCAGCCCGACCAGCAGCAGCCACCACTGCCCTGAGCCGGCCACCACCGCCAAGCCGGCACCAGCTGCTACCGCGAAACAGCCGAAGGCCGCCAACTTCACCTGCCGCGGCGGGGCCGCGCCGGAACCTACCAGCCGCATCGGCCCGACCCGGTCGGCGTCGGTGCCCCGGATCCCGTCGGAATAGTCGTTGGCGAAGTTCACCCCCACCTGCAACGCCAGTGACACCAGCAGGCAGCCGGCCGCGACCAGCCACCGGATCCGGCCGCCGGCGAACCAGGCCGCCCCAGCCCCTACCAGCACCGGCGACACCGCCGCCGGTAAAGTTCGCGGCCTGGCCCCTTCGATCCACTGCCCCAGCGTTGCCACCGTCACTCCTGCCACAGGGCCACGATCTGGGCCCGATCGATCTTCCCGGACCTGGTTCGCGGCACTTCGGCGACCTGGCGCAGCTCGGTCGGCTCCGCCGCCCTGGCGACCTGAGGCCGTAGCCGCCGCACCAGCTGCGGCAGGCTCACCTCGGCGACGCTGACCGCGACCACCCGCTGTCCCCAGCGCGGGTCCGGGATCGCGGCCACCACCACCTGCTCCGCCCCGTACTCGGCGTCGACGAGGCGTTGTAACGCGGCCAGGTCAACATTCACCCCGCCGCTGATCACCACGTCGTCGACTCGCCCGCGCACCACCAGCCGCCCATCGACCCAGCTACCCCGGTCGGATGTCAGGAAGGTCTTCCCCGCCAGTATCGACCGGGTACGGGCCGGGTCGAGCCGGTAGCCGGAACACAGGGTGGGGGTAGTGATCGTGATCTGGTCAGTCTCCAGCACCTTGACCGTGACCTGGTCCAGCGGCAGCCCGTCGTAGACCACCCCGCCGCAGGTCTCACTGGCGCCGTACGTGGTGACTACCCGGATTTGTGCCCGGCGGGCCGCCTCCACTTCGTCCTGGCTGGTGGCGGCGCCCCCGACCAGTACCGCGTCGAAACGGCCCAGCGCCGCCCGGGTGTCCGGGTCCCGTAGCGCCCGGTACAGCTGGGCCGGGACCAGCGAGAGGTACGCCGGCCGGCTCAGCTGCAGCGTCGCCAAGCCGGTCAGCCGCGGTGAGACCAGGATCGGTTGCCGCCCGGCCACCAGGGACCGGACCAACACCATCAGCCCGGCCACGTGGTGCTGGGGCAGGGCACAGACCCAGACCCCGGGGCCACCGAGCCGGTTATGGGCCAGGTTCGCTGCCGTGACCAGGGCCGGGCGCGACAGCACCACCCCGCGAGGGTCTCCGGTGGAGCCACTGGTGGCCACTACCACCGCGGCATGGTCCTCGGTGACGGGCTGGTCGGGCCGCAGGGCCGCCACGAGTCGCTCCCGTTCCGGGCCCGGCTCGGGCAGCGGCGCGAACGGTTCCCCACCGTCGAGTGCCTGCTGCAGCGCGGCCAGGACTCCGCCCGGTGGTACGAGTCGCAGGCCAGGCACGGCTCGATGGTAGCGGGACCGGCCGAGCGAGCCGCTGTGGACGACACGGCCCGGCGCAGGCCAGGTCCGCCGGCCCGCGGCGTAGCGGCGTACAGTTCGTGGCATCATCCACCTGGTTGTCGTCTCGACCCCTGTGATCGTCGTGCCCGCTACAGCTCCCGCCGTGAACCTGCGTACGGTGGTGCAGGCATGAGCCGTACCTTCTCCAGCCTCGGCTTCGCCAACTATCGGCGCTACTTCATCGGGGTCACCGCCTCCAATATTGGGATCTGGATGACCCGGACCGCCCAGTCCTGGGTGGTGCTGGTGGAACTTACCGCCGGCGACGCCCAGGCGTTGGGGTGGCTCACCGCGATCATGTTCCTACCGACCCTGGTGTTGACCCCGGTGGCCGGCTCGTTGTCGGACCGGTTCCCGAAGCGGACCATCATGCTGGCCGCCCAGGCGGTGCTGTTCACCGACATCGTGACCTTGTCGGTGCTCAGCCTGACCGGGCAGCTGCGGTTGTGGCAGGTCTTTGCCCTGGCCACCCTGGACGGGATCGCCGGGGCCTTCGACGCACCCTGCCGGCAGGCGATCGTCTCGGAGATGGTGCCGCCCGAGAAGGTCTCCAACGCGATCGGCCTGAACAGCACCAGTTTCAACGCGGCCCGCCTGCTGGGCCCCGGCGCGGCGGGAATCTTGATCGCGCTGATCGGCAGCGGCTGGGTCTTCGTGGTGAACGCCGTCGCGTACCTGGTGCATGCCTGCTGCCTGCTACGGCTGGACTCGGCCCGGATGACCACGGCCCGGGTCAAGGACCGACAGTCCGGCAGCCTGCTGCTGGCGCTGCGGTACGTGGCGAAGCGGGCCGATCTGGCCTTGCTGCTGACGATCGCGGCCGGAATGGGGGCATTCGGTTTCAACTTCTCGATCACCAACCCGCTGATGGCCACCCAGGTGTTCGGCAAGGGGGCCGGCGAATTCGGCGCCCTGGGATCGGTGATGGGGATCGGCTCACTCACCGCTGCCCTGTTGGCGGCCCGGCGCCGGCGGCCCCGGATCCGGCACGTCGCCGTGGCGCTCGGCCTGTTTGCTGGTTGTCTGGCAGCTTCCGCGCTGTCGCCCACCTTCTGGGCCTTTACGCTGCTGATGGTCCCGCTCGGCTGGACCTCGGTCCAGGTGATGGTGACCGCGAATGCCCTGATCCAGATGGGGGTGGAGCCCAGATTCCGGGGCCGGGTGATGGCCCTGTGGAGCGCGATGATCCTGGGCCTGACTCCGATCGTTTCCCCGGTGATCGGCCAGGTCGGGGCAGCTTTCGGGGCCCGCGCCACGGTCTGGCTCTGCGCCGGCGGGGTGATCGTACTGTTTGCGGGGGTGTCGGCCTACCTGCTGCGCTCCCCCGGCGTCGAGGTGCACATGACCAGACGTCGCCCGTGGCTGTCGGTCGAGCCCCGCTCGTCTCGGCGCTGACCATCCGTACCGGGCCGGCTAACCCGGCCCTGCAGCCGGCACCAGCCAGCCCTAGGGTGTGCGCATGCCGCCCGTGCTCCGCGTCGCCCACCGAGGCCACCCCGCAGCCCGCCGAGAAAACACCCTCGACGGCTTCGCCCACGCCCTCGACGTGGGCTGTGACTGGCTGGAGGTCGATGTCCGGACCACCCGCGACGGGCGCAGCATCGTCCTGCACGACACCACTTTGCGGCGGCTGTGGGGGCTGCCGGCCGCGGCCGCAGAGGTCGACTGGGAGCAGATCCGGCGGCTGGGTGGGGCCTCGGATCGGGTGCCGCTGCTGGAGGAGGTGCTGGAGCTGGCGGCCAGCCGCTCGGCCCGGGTGCTGATCGATTCCACCACGCCCCGGGACGCGCTCGCTGCCGCCCAGGTCGCCGCGTCTTTGTCGCTGGCGATCGAGGTCGCCTGCTGTGGCTCTAGCGAGGCGATGCTGGCGCTGCGGCGCGAGTACCCGGCCGCGCCGCTGCAGTACGGGCACCGCGGGGGCCCACTCGACCTGGACCTGCTCACTCAGATCCGCCCCTTCGCGGTGAACGCCGAATGGACCGACTGGTCATCGGCCCTGGTCACCCAGGTGCATGAGCTCGGCCTGCAGGCCTGGGCCTGGACGGCCAACGAGGCTGCCGTGATGCGCTGGCTGCTCGGGCTCGGGGTCGACGCGATCACCACCGACCAGATACGGCTGCTGGGTACGGTCTGCCAGGAGCAGCCCCGCCAGCCGGAATCGGTCAGCCTGCCAACGGCCCTGCCGGCGGCCGAGCTGCAGCGCTCGCTGGCAGTGGCCGGCCGGTTGGCGGACTGGGCCGCCGCGTACACCCGTGATGCCCCGCTCGGCGAGGTCACCGCCAAGGCTCATCCCGCGGACCTGGTCACCGAGGTAGACACCGCCATCGAGGAACGGGTCCGTACGATCATCGCGGCCGAGCTGCCCGGCCATACCGTGGTCGGCGAGGAGCAGGGCGGCGAACCGGGCGCCGGGCCGACCTGGTACCTGGACCCGGTGGATGGGACCACGAACCTCGCCAGCCGAATCCCCTGGACCGGTTTCAGCCTGGCCTTGGCGGTCGGTGACCAGCCGTACGTGGCAGCGGTCACCCAGCCTTGGCTGGGCGAGATCCTGCTGGCCGGGTACGGGCTGGGCGCCACCCGCAACGGGCAGCCGCTGAGCCTCGACGGGCGGCCGCGGCTGCAGGTGATGCTGACCGAATTGGCCGCCCACGAGGCCTGGCCCGGGATGGCGCGGCTGTTCCGCCGCGCGGCCGCCCAGCATGTCACGCTGCGGGTGATGGGCTCCGGCACCTTGACCCTGGCCGGGATCGCGGCCGGCTGGGGGCAGGCTGCGGTAATCCACGCCTTCTGCCCGATCGATCACCTGGCCGCGCTGTTGCTGGTCCGCGAGGCTGGCGGGGTGGTCTGGGACGAGCAGGGCCATGATGTGCTCTTCCCGGCTCCAGGGACCGGGATCCTGGCGGCCCACCCGCAGGTCGCCGAGCAGGCTTTCGACCTGTGGCGCCGCTCCTAGCGGCTCGTACGATGGAGGAGAACCCAGGACCGCAGAGAGGGCCAGGATGCTTCGCTATCTACCCGTGATCGTCGCCGTTGCGCTGCTGGTGTACTGCTTTCTCGACTGCGCCGCCAGCCGCCCCGACGAGGTACGGACCCTGCCCCGCCCGATCTGGGTGGCCGTGATCATCCTGCTACCAGCCCTCGGCCCGTTCCTGTGGCTGGCTCTCGGCCGCCCGGCCCGACGCCTCGCCGACCAGCCCGTCACCCCCAGCCGCCCGATGGCTCCCGACGACGACCCGGACTTCCTGGCCAGCCTGAACCGTGAGCATCGGCCCCGCGACGGTGACTGATGGTGGGCTGAACACGCAGGCTGCCGGCTAGTAGTGCCACAGCGCCGCGAGGGCAGATCTCCAGTCACCCTCGCTAGGCTGATCCTCGTGCTGCGTGGAGACGGTCGGTTGACCCAGGAGCTCAACCCTCACGACGTTGGCCCGCAGGATGAGTGTGGGGTCTTCGGGGTCTGGGCGCCGCACGAAGAAGTGTCCAAACTCACCTATTTCGCGCTCTACGCGCTGCAGCACCGCGGCCAGGAGTCAGCCGGGATGGCGGTCAGCAACGGCGAACGGATCATGGTCTTCAAAGACATGGGGCTGGTCTCGCAGGTCTTCGACGAGCCCACCCTGTCTTCGCTGACCGGGCATCTCGCGATCGGGCATACCCGCTACTCGACGACCGGCGAGAGTGTCTGGAGCAATGCCCAGCCGATCTTCCGCGCGCTGGGCGGCGGCGGCTTGGCGCTGGCTCACAACGGCAACCTCACCAATACCGACCAGTTGGAGCGGCTACTGGCCCGCCGCAGCCCCGGCGAGCAGGTGCCACACAAACAGAATCTGGACTCCACCAATGACACCTCGCTGGTCTCGGGGCTGCTCGGCAGCTACCACGACCGCGGACTGCGTGAGGCGGCGCTGGATCTGCTGCCGCGGCTACGCGGCGCGTACTGCCTGGTCTTCATGACCGAGACCAGCCTGTACGCGGCGCGGGACCCGCAGGGGGTACGGCCGCTGGTGCTGGGCCGGCTTGCGGCCGGCTGGGTGGTCGCCTCCGAGACCGCCGCCTTAGACATCGTGGGCGCCACCCTGATCCGGGAGGTGGAGCCGGGTGAGCTGCTCACCATCGACGCCCAGGGGGTCCGTACCGAACGGTTCGCCGAGGCCCGCCCGAAGGGCTGCCTATTCGAGTACGTCTACCTGTCGCGGCCGGACACCGTGATCTCGGGCCGGCGGGTGCACCAGGTACGGGTCGAGATCGGCCGTACCCTGGCCCGGGAGCACCCGGTCGACGCCGACCTGGTGATTCCGGTGCCGGAGTCTGGCACCCCGGCCGCGATCGGCTATGCGGAGGCCTCAGGCATCCCGTACGGCATGGGATTGGTCAAGAACTCCTATGTGGGCAGGACTTTCATCCAGCCTTCGCAGACCATCCGGCAGCTCGGGATCCGACTCAAGCTGAACCCGCTGCGCGACGTGATCCATGGTCGGCGGCTGGTAGTGGTGGACGATTCGATCGTGCGCGGCAATACCCAGCGGGCGCTGGTTCGGATGCTGCGGGAGGCCGGCGCCCGTGAGGTCCACGTGCGGATCTCTTCCCCGCCGGTCGAATGGCCCTGCTTCTACGGCATCGACTTCGCCACCCGGGCCGAGCTGATCGCCCCCGGGATGAGCGTCGAGCAGATCTGCCGTTCGATCGGGGCCGATTCGCTCGGCTACTGCTCTTTGGAGGGGCTGGTGGCTGCCACCGGTATCCCCGGTGACCGGCTCTGCCGGGCCTGTTTCGACGGCGCTTACCCGGTGCCGATCCCACCCCGGGCTGCCGAGCAGCTCGGTATCTGCCAGGAGGTCTCATGACCAGTGCATACGCCCGGGCCGGGGTGGACATCCAGGCCGGCGACCGGGCCGTGGAGCTGATGCGCGAGCATGTCCGGGCCACTCACCGGCCTGAGGTGATCGGCGGGATCGGCGGTTTTGCGGGTCTCTTCGACGCCAGTGCGTTGCGCGCGTACACCCGCCCGGTGCTGGCCACCTCCACCGACGGGGTGGGCACCAAAGTAGCCATCGCCCAGGCCCTCGACCTGCACCACACGATCGGCTGGGACCTGGTGGGGATGTTGGTCGATGACCTGGTGGTGGTCGGCGCCGAGCCGCTCTTCGTGACCGACTACATCGCCTGTGGGAGGCTAGTCCCGGAGCGGATCGCGTCGATCGTCTCCGGGATCGCGGCCGCCTGCACCGCGGCTGGGGCAGCGCTGCTGGGCGGTGAGACCGCCGAGCATCCGGGCCTGCTGGCCGCCGATGAGTACGACCTGGCCGGCGCCACCACTGGGGTGGTCGAGGCCGACCAGGTCCTGGGCCCGCAGCGGGTAGTGGCTGGGGATGTGGTGCTGGCCCTGGCCTCGTCTGGGCTGCACTCTAACGGCTATTGCCTGGTCCGGGCAGTGCTGCGCCAGGCGCGGCTGCGGTTGGACCAGCGGCTGCCGGAACTGGGCCGCAGCCTGGGCGAGGAGCTGCTGGAACCGACCCGGGTGTACGCGCGGGATGTGCTGGACCTGGTGCGGGCCGTTGAGGTGCACGCGATTAGCCACATCACCGGCGGCGGTCTGGCCGCCAACCTGGCCCGGGTGCTGCCCTGCGGGCTCTCGGCCCGGTTGGACCGCTCGACCTGGACGCCGGCTGCGATCTTCACCCTGCTGCAGCGTCTCGGCGAGCTCAGCCAGCCAGACTTGGAGGCGACTCTCAACATGGGGGTCGGGATGGCGGTGGTGCTGCCCGCAGACCAGGTCGACCCGGCGGTCCGGCTGCTCGCCGAGCGGGGGATCGCCTCCTGGGTGGCAGGCGAGATCCATGTGGGTGACGGCAGCGTCGACCTGGTCGGCTCCCACCCTGCCGGCTAGCCGGTCGTACCCGCGGCCGACCGGCTGACCGAGAACGTTACGCAAGCGGTGGCGCGCGGTCGGCCCGTACCCGCGGTCGACCGTATCTCCGCCTTCCTTCTCACCCCGAGAAGGCCCGGTCACCCCCGTACCTGCGGTCGACCGCCACCGAAACACCGTCCGTTCGCCGATGAGTTTCAAGATTCTGTGTCCGACACTGCCGATGGGGTTGGATCATCCGGTGCGACCCGGTAATCTAGGTCCCACGAACCAATCAGACATGTGCCGCGGCCACTCCGCGAGCGATAACAGGCGAGGGGGCTGGCTCTATGGGGCGCGGCCGTGCGAAGGCGAAGCAGACCAAGGTTGCACGCGAGTTGAAGTACCGGTCAGTATCGACGGATTTCTCCTCGTTGGAGCGTGAGCTCCGTGGCTCCGACGACATCCCTGAGGCGTACGCAGACCTCGCTGCTCAGTACGAGGAGTACGACGCGGTCGACGACGATGAGGACGAGGGCGACGCGACGCAGATGCGTCGCTCCGGCTAGACCTTATAGCGGTCGATGACCGGGCCAGCTGATCTGGGCCCACCGGCTGTTGGGGTGCGCTGGCACCCGTGGCAGCGCGATCGGTTTCTGCCGGGATACCGCAGCCGGGACCTTGACTTGCTCGGCACCAGCCGCCACCCAGACGAGGGCATAGGGCAGCTCACAGCTACCCTGGTCCGACGGAATCGGCCACGCCACGCCCGGGCTGTGCTGTACCTGCACGGCTGGAACGACTATTTCTTCCAGAGCCACCTCGCTGACTTCTGGGACGAGCTGGGCTATGACTTCTACGCGCTCGACCTGCGCCGGTACGGACGCAGCCTGCATCCCGGCGAACTGCCCGGCTATGTCGACAACCTCGCCGACTATGACCTCGAGATCGACGCGGCGCTGGAACGGCTGCGTCGCCACCATGCCACGGTCGTGGTCTGTGCTCATTCCACCGGCGGGCTGACGGCGGCGCTGTGGGCGCACCGGCACCCGGGCCAGATCGCCGGGCTGGTGCTGAACTCGCCCTGGATCGACTTGCAGGGCTCGGCGCTGCTGCGGGCGGTGGCAAGCCCGATCATCCGCGGCCTGGCCACGAGGGCTGCGACCTGGCCGATCCCGGTCCGCGACAACGGCTTCTACACCCGGGCCTTGCACACCAACTACGACGGCGCCTGGGACTGGGACCTGACGGTCAAGACCACCCCCACCCAGCCGATCCGCGCCGGCTGGCTGCGGGCGGTGATGGACGGGCACGCCCAGGTCAGCCAGGGTCTGCAGATCGGCTGCCCGGTGCTGGCCCTGATCTCGGCCCGTTCCAGTTTCCGACGCCGCTGGTCGGACGAGCCGAGCCGCTGCGACGTCGTGCTTGATGTCAACCGCTTAGCCGCCCAGGCTCCGAACCTGGGCCGCCATGTCACCCTGGTCCGGATCGAGGGCGCCGTCCACGACATCAGCCTGTCCGCGGCCCAGGTCCGCGCCGACTTCTTCGACCAGATCCGCCGCTGGGAGGGCGCGTATCTGACCTGCTGAAGCGGTGGGCAGCCGGGCTCCGGCCCCGCGACCCGGTGAACGCTAGGCGTATTCCTGCGCGGCGGCCGCGGCCCGGGCCCCGTAGCCACCGCCGAAGATGGCCGCGTGGACCAGCAGCGGGTGGATCTGGTGCAACGGGACTAGGCGACGCCAGTTCGCCGGCAATTGGGTGCTCTCCTGCTCGTACCCGCGCAGTACGGTTTCCAGCCGCGGCGCCCCGAAGAGGTACAGCATCGCCAGGTCGGTGATCCGATGCCCCCCGTGGGCGGCCGGGTCGATCAGGACGATGCCGTTCTCGGTCGGGAGCACGTTGCCGGCCCACAAGTCGCCATGGATCCGGGCTGGCCCAGCGTCGTCATCGAAGACGCCGGATTCGATCCGCGTCAGGACCCGTTCCAGGATCCCAGCATCAGCCGAGGTCAGGGCGCCGCGGGCGAGGGCCCGTTCCAGGTACGGCCGGCAGCGGTGGCGGGCATAGAACACGCCCCAGCTCTGCTCCGGCACCAGGGGTAGCGGCTCGGCTCCAATCCAGCCGTCACCCTCCCAGCCCTGCGGGGGGCAGCCGAAGGCCTCAGCCCCGGCGTTATGGGTACGGGCGAGCCGCCGCCCGAAGTCAGCCGCTGCGGCCTCGGTGGTGGCGGTGTGGTCGAGTTGCTGCAGGGTCAGCCTGGTCGGCGTCACCTGGATCACCCGGACCACCGCTGCCGCGTCCGCTCCGGCAGCGCGTAACCAGTCCAGGCCTGCCGCTTCGTATTCGAAGGAGGTTGGCCCAGCTGGTCGGGTCTTCACGAAAGTTGCGTCCACGTCGAACAAGATAGGTCAATCCAAGGTTCAACTACCGGCTCGATGAGAGCCTGCTTAAGGCCTTGAGTAGCCTCTGTCTAGGCAAAACATTGGATTTGCACGATCAAACACTTGGTCTGAATCTGATACCGACCAGGGGAGGGAAGAGGTGCGAGAAGGCTGCCAGACCACCTTCGTCGGGTTCGCAGCCGCGGCTGCTGGAGGATGAGAGGGTGGTGGCCAGGGCCGGGATCGAACCGGCGACCTTTCGCTTTTCAGGCGAACGCTGCTACCAACTGAGCTACCTGGCCAAGCCTATAAGCGACCCCGACGGGACTCGAACCCGCGACCTCCGCCGTGACAGGGCGGCGCGCTAACCAACTGCGCTACGGGGCCTGGTACAGGCCGAACCCGGCGAGCCGGGCCGTGAGAACTATAGCCGGACCGATACGGCTGGCGCCACTCGGCATCGGTCCGGCCTCGCTCAGCATCCCCAACCGGATTCGAACCGGCGCAACCGCCTTGAAAGGGCGGTGTCCTAGGCCGCTAGACGATGGGGACCCAGTACTGCGGTGTCTTAGTGTACCGGCTCCAGCCAAGGCCATCCCCCTCCCCCTTCAGCTCGCCCCGCAGGACGACACACCACCCCTTGCAATGTACAACGACATCGTTGTATTCTTTGTACTACGAATCCGTCGTAGATCGGAGGAAACCATGGATCAGTACGATCCTCGTCACGATGCCGACCGGACGGTCTCGATCGCTGTCCAAGAGCTGCGAGTGCGGGACCTCGTGATTCGCACGGCGCGAACCTGCGTCACCCGCCGCACCACCTGGGTGGTGCTGCAGTCAATCCACACGATCAGCACAGACGGCCAGGCTCTGGACAGGCCCTGGCCAGCCATCATGGGCATAGTGCTGAACCTGACCATGGCGGTACTCCAGGACGTGCACTCACGACGTCGGGAGACCCGCTCTGATTCTTGATGCCCTCCGCTCAGCCAGCGTCCTCTTCCCGTACGGTAGGCGACCATGAGCGTCATCTCTCGGTATACGCCCTCGACTATGGCGGCCGAGCAGCTGGAGAAGCTCTTTGTGGTTCGCGAGCCGATCCTCGAGATGCTGATGCAGCGGGTCCGGGAATTAGGGACCACCCCGAGCCCGCATCACACACTGCTGGTGGGCCCTCGGGGTTCAGGCAAGACCCACCTGATCTCGCTCGTGTATCACCGCTCCCAGGCCCTCATCCGTGAGAAGGCTGGTTTTCGGATCGCCTGGTTGCCGGAGGATCCCTGGACGATCGTCTCGTACGGGCGGCTGCTGGCTGCCATCGGAGAGCGTCTCTCGTGGGATGCGTCTCAGGAGCGAGACGAACAGAGGTTGGAGGTCGCCCTGCGGCGCAGCATCCAGGAGGATGGGCCGGCGCTGGTACTGCTGGAGAACCTCGACCAGATCCTCGATGGTCTCGGGGATCTCGGGCAGCAACGGTTGCGGCACCTGCTGCAGACCGAGCCGGGGTTGCTGGTGATCGGCAGCACCACCCGGCTGGACCGAAACCTCTCTCGGCAGAACCATCCTTTCTTCGGCTTCTTTGACACTATCCGGCTGTCACCGTTCTCTGCCGAGGATGCGCGGCTGATGCTGTTGGCGTTGGCGCAGGAGTCTGGTGACCGGGAATTGCAGGATCGGTTGGAGCGCGACCAGGATCTGGCCCGTCTTCGTACGATTGCCCATCTTGCGGGAGGCCAACCCCGGATTTGGGCGATGTTCGGCAGTGCGCTCACCGTTGGCAGATTGCAGCAGCTGTCGACTTTCTTCCTCGAGCGCTTCGATGATCTGACCCCCTACTACCAGAGTCGGTTGGAGCAGCTGTCGCCTCAGCAGCGGCTGATCGTGGCCGAGCTCGCCGCCGCCGACCGGCCACTGCCGGTGAAAGAGTTGGCCGATCGGGTTGGCGCGGACCAGCGCAGCATCGCCAAGGCGATGGGCGATCTGCAAGATCGTGGCTGGGTACAGCCGGCGACGACGATCTTCGCCCAGTATCTGGATCGGCGGCGCACCTACTATGAGCTGGCTGAACCGCTGGTCAGGCTCGCCTTCCAGATCAAGGAGCAGCGGGGAGAACCCCTCCCGATCATCGTCGACTTCCTGATCAGTTGGTTCGACCACGAGCAACTGTTCGACTCCGACGACAACGTGTACAGGCGGGCCGCGCTGGCCGCAATGGAAAGCAACGAGGGTCTGGGGTTAGCGCGACGGCTCACCAGTCTTCCGGTCACAAGGATCCCCTCGCTCAACCTCTTGGGCCAGGCCGAGGATGCCCTGGCCGCGCTTAGCGCCCATAACGCCGAGCCGCTGATGTCGCTGCCGAACACGGTGCGGCAGGCCGTCGAATCGCGAATCGGAAAGGACGGCGACACCCGGCCGATGCGGCGGATCCTGCTCAAGATGGCCCTGAACGAGGTGGGCGATGTTCCGCAACGCGGCATCAATCCTGAGTGGGTAGACCGGGCCGAACGACTGGACGAAGAAGAAGGCTCACCCACCACGAGGGTGCTCCTGCTCGGCTGGCTGGCGGCCTCGTGGCGCTTCGATGAGGCCGAGGCCGTGTTAGCCACCATCTCCTCCACCCCGGAACGATTCATCGGCAGGGACACCCTGGCTCAGGCCTATCAGGTTGCCGGGATGCTAGACCAGGCGATCCCCCTGTTCGAGCAGAACCTCACCGACCGCGAACGCATCCTCGGACCCCACCACCCCCACACCCTGACCAGCCGAGGCAACCTCGCCGTCGCCTGGCATACTGCTGGGAATCTCGACCAGGCCATCGCCCTGTTCGAGCAGAACCTCACCGACCGCGAACGCATCCTTGGGCCCCGCCACCTTGACACCCTGACCAGCCGGAACAACCTCGCCTACGCCTACCAGGATGCTGGGAACCTCGACCAGGCCATCACCCTGCACGAGCAAACCCTCGCCGACTACGAGCAGGTCCTTGGGCCCCGCCACCTTGACACCCTGACCAGCCGGAACAACCTCGCCTACGCCTACCAGGATGCTGGGAACCTCGACCAGGCCATCACCCTGCACGAGCAAACCCTCGCCGACTACGAGCAGGTCCTTGGGCCCCGCCACCTTGACACCCTGACCAGCCGCAACAACCTCGCCAACGCCTACCGGGACGCGGGGAACCTCGACCAGGCCATCACCCTGCACGAGCAAACCCTCGCCGACCGCGAACGCATCCTCGGGCCCCGCCACCCCCACACCCTGACCAGCCGCAACAACCTCGCCCTCGCCTACCAGGATGCTGGGAACCTCGACCGGGCCATCGCCCTGTTCGAGCAGAACCTCACCGACCAAGAGCAGATCCTTGGACCCCACCACCCTGACACCCTGGCCAGCCGAGGCAACCTCGCCGGCGCCTACCGGGACGCGGGGCGGGTCGATGAGGCAATTCATCTCTATGAGCAGGCCCTGGCTGTGGCGCAGGAGGTGCTGAATCCTGAGCACGGCATCCTCACCAGGATTCGCAGGGGGCTGGACCAAGCGCTCAAGGCGCGAGGCTCGGGCTCCGGAACGGGTCAGATTGTGGGCTGAGGCGCAGGCTTGCCCTTCAGTGCGGGCAGGGCACGGCCCGGGCAGGACTCTAGGTCTCCACCCGGGCCGGGGTCGGGGGGTGAGGGGCTATTTCACCGTGATGTGGACATGGTCTTTGTGGTTAGCGGTGTCACCGCCGCGGTTAGCCATAAAGCGCCAGCCCTCGTGGGCGCGGGCGGTGCTCCAGATCCGCTGGTTGAAGATGATGTACTCGATCCCGAGGCGGTCGGCGTTCGCCTTGAAATAGTCGGCGATCTCTTGGCCCAGGGCCTGGTTGGAGCGGTAGTTCGGGAGCATGATGTCAACCGCGCGGCCGCTGGGGTGGTCGGGCAGCGGGTCCGGCCGTACGCCGTAGTAGGTGGTGATCATCGGGAACCGGGCCCGAGACTCGGCCACCACCGCCTTAGTCCTCGGCCGCAGACCCTCCAGGCCCTTCGAATCCCCGGAGTCGACGGTAGGCGCGGTCGCGGACAGATACCGCGCGGTCACCCAGCGCAACGCGTTGCGGTGGATTACCTGGGCCCGGCCGTGCTGCACCACGCCGGTGATCGGCAGCGCGGTGCCCTTCGGGACCTCGGTCAGGGTCTCCGACGAGCCATCGGAGGTAGTCCGGATATCGAGGGCGACCGTGGCGTACCGGATGCCGGCGGGCGCCGGCAGCGACGGGGCCGACGGCCCGGCTGAGCCTGCGGCGACGAGATAGCGGGCGTTCACCCAGCGCACCGCGCCCTGGTGGACGATCTGCGCCATCGCGTTCTCGACCACCCCGGTGACGTTGAGGATGGTGCCGGACGGGACATCACCGAGGTTGTGGAAGTCGGATCCGGAGGTGGTCCGGATCATCAGCGCGGCGGTCGCCCGGGCCTGCCCCCGCACCGCGGGCAGCCGGGGCGCGGTGACCTCGTGGGTGCCGTTGCGCTGAACCCAGGCCGCCGAAATCCAGCGGCCGTCGATCAGCTGGTGGTAGCCGTTACTCGTGGCCCCGTTCAACCAGCAGGTACCCCCCTTGGGCAGGACCGTACTGACCGGGAAGCGGGTACCCGGGCCGACCCGGACGTTGACGTCCTCCAGGGCCCGGGCGGTCAGCGCTGAACGGTTCTCGGCCCGGGGTGCCGCGGCGGTGTCGGAGCCCGCCAGGTACTGCGACGACACGTACCCGGCGCGGCCGTGGTAGCTGACCGGGGTCCAGCCGCGTACGGAGGGGCCGGTGGCGGTGATCCGGGTGCCCGGGTAGAGGACCCCGAGGATCGAGCGGGAAGTGCCGGGGCCGGACCTGACGTTCACCGCCGTGGTGGCAGTCATGATCCCGCTCGCCGAGGCATGCGAACCGGCCACCAGGCCGGAGATCCCAGACAGGCTGACAGCCAGCGCCGCCGTCACGGCAGCTATGCGGCAACCCCGCAGCACGATGTTCATCTCTCCCCCTGTCGGCAGGTCAGCCGGCCCGCCCATCGCCGTCTCGTTCCACAACACCCATCACAGGAGTCTCACCTGGCTCAGGTGCCTGTCGACCGTAAGCTCACCGGCAGGCCAGGAACAATCCCCGAAAGTTCGCAATACCCCTCGCTGAAAGGCCCATAGGATGAGGTCCGTGCCGGTGACGATCAGCGACGACGACTTCGACAAGCTGGTCTCGACAGCCCTCGACCAGATCCCCGACGAGCTCGCTGAACTGGTCGACAATGCGGTGGTGTTGGTCGAGGCGAAGCCGCCTCCGCAGGAGCCCGAGCTCCTCGGCCTGTACGAAGGAATCCCAATCACAGAAAGAGATTCCTGGTACTCGGGGGTGCTGCCCGACCGGATCTTCGTGTACCGAGAGCCACTGCTGCGGATGTGCGACTCGTACGACGAGCTGGTCGACGAGATCGCCGTCACCGTGATCCACGAGGTGGCCCACCACTTCGGCATCGACGACGAACGGCTACACGAACTGGGATGGGCGTAAACCGGCCTAATCTCGATTTCGTGAGAGCCTCAAGCCTCACTGGAGACTCTGGGTGGAATTACACCAGTGTCATGCGTCGTCGATGAAGACCCAGCTGCCCGACTCGGTACTAACCCAGGCCCGTACCGGGACAACGGCGTCGTCAGGAACCCAGCCCGCCTGCAACGTGATCCGGTCCAAGGGCCGGCAGCCCAGGGTTGCCGCGATCTGCTGCCGGGTCTCAGCGTCGGCCTCGACCACGACCACCGCCAGCAGATCCTGGACCGCGTTCACGGCCAAAGTGTCGAGGCTGTCGGCCTCCACCTCGCCGGCCACCAGGACCAGGCCCCGGTCGCGGTGGCGGACCTGTTCCAGAATCGGCAGCGCCTCCCGGATCGAGCCGATCGCGTCGACCACCACGACCAGCGGCCCGCGCAGCACCGCCCGGGACCGGTCGTTGCCGAAGCGGTGGTCAGCCCAGCCGGCCGGAAGCGTCAGCCGGGCCTGGTCCACGTCGAGGTCGTCGGTCGCCGGCGCAGTACGGGACGTGGCCGGCTGGTTGGCCTCGGCCGCTGACAGGTACCGCGGCGGCGCCTGCTGCGAGAAGCCAGGGATTTCCCGGTCCGGTGGCTCGGTGGCCCGCCGACGCGACCGGCGATCAGCCACTACGGCCAGCGCCAGCGCGGCGGCGCCAAATACCGCAGCCACGATCAGGACCGGCCAGGACATGCTTCCCCGCTGCCTCTTTCGTCGTTCGTCTTCCAGATGGGCTGCTCCGCGGGCCGTCCGTACCCCCACTGGGGCTCGAACCCAGGACCCGCGACTTAAAAGGACGCTGCTCTAACCAACTGAGCTATAGGGGCAGGTTCATTCTAGCCCCAGCCGAGGGGCGTTATCCACGCCATAGCGACTGAGCCGCCGGCACCGGCCTGGAGATCAGCCCGGCTTGGTGCAGGGTGCTGCTCATCTGATCCCAGATCGCCGGATCCACGGTAGTCGAGATCTCCCCCTGGGCGTCGCGGTACAACTCGCTGGTGGCCTTCAGCACCGCCTCGGCATTGCCGGCCGCATCGGCCTCCGCCAGGCCTGGCACGTACCGGCGGGCAAGCCGAACCGCCTCGGCTGGGTCCTCGGCGACTGCTCGCATCCCGGCCAGGCTGCCGCGGGTAATGGCCGCGACCAGGTCTGGGTTGGCCTGGGCGTAGCCGGCAGTGGTGATCAGGCTGGCGCTCACCAGCGGCAGGTCACCGAGCGTGACAACCCGAACCGGTGTGCCGCTGGCGCGCAGTTGGACCGCGTCACCGTTGACGAAACCCACCACGGCGTCGACCTTCCTGGTGACCAAGGCCGCCTGCTGGGTGTAGCCGATCTCGAGGATCGTGGTGGTGGACTCGCTGAGCCCGGCCTGGATCAGCCCCAGCTTCAACGCGAACCAGTTCTCGCCGTACCGGCCGGGCAGCCCGACCGTACGGCCCCGCAAGTCCGCGACCGAGCTGATCGGGGAATCAGCCAGGACCACCAGCCGTACCGGGTAGGAACGGTAGACGCTGGCCACCGCCACCAGCTCGGCGCCGGTCTCGGCCCGGGCCTGGAGCATCTCGTCCCCGCCGGCGACCACCAGCTGTTCCTGGCCGGTGAGCAGCGCAGTAAACAGCCCCTCCTGCTCCCCGTGGTGACGAAGCGTCACCGGCGGCTGGTACTGCTGCCGGTCGACAGCCCAGTAGAACGGGGCGAACTGGATGTTCGGGATGTACGTGAGCCCGACCACCGGCCGTTGCGCCGGGCTGCTGCTCGCGGCCTGGCTGGAGGGCGGGGCCGTTGCTGGTGAGCCACAGCCGGCCAGGGTGAGCAACGCACCAGCCAGCAGGCCACGACGTGAACAGGGCATGGATCTCCTTTAGTCGGTCAGGCTTCGTACGATGGCCGAGCGGCGTTCCAGGGCCACCAAGACCAGGTACGCGACGGAGGCCACCGCTGCTAGCAGCAGGACCGTCGCCACCATCCCGGCGGTGTCGACCCGGTCCCGCTGGGAAGTGAGCACCATCCCCAGCCCGCGGCCCCCCATCACCATCTCGCCGACCACGGCACCGGTCACCGACAACGTGAAACCGTTGCGCAGGCCGGCGAACAGCCACGGCAGCGCCAACGGCAGCTCGACGTGGACCAGCCGCTGCCAGGCATTGGCGCCGTCGATCCGGGCAGCATCAACCACGGCCCGATCGACATGGCGCAGCCCGGTAGAAGCGGTCACCAGGATCGGGAAGAAGACGATCAGAGCGCATAACAGCACGATCGACCACAGCCCGTACCCCACCCAGAGCACCAGCAGCGGCGCCAACGCGACCGCCGGGATCGCCTGGGTCGCGCCTAGGAATGGACGGGTCGCAGCGTCAGCCCAGCCGCAGCGCAGCAGGATCGCCAGCGGGAGCGCGACCCCGGCCCCGACTAGGCAGCCGAGCACCGCCTCGACCAGGGTCGGCCACAGGTAGCTGGCGGTGCTGCCGGTGCTGAAGCCGGTGACCAGCTTGACCATCACCGTCTGCGGCTCGGGAACCAGGAAGGCCGGCAGCCGGGCCGCCGCCAGCAGCCACAGCCCCAGCAGCAGCAGGCATAGCAGCACCGGCGCCACCACGGCTCGCTGCCGTGGCGCCAGTCGTGGCCTGGGTGGTCTCATCCGCTCCTCCGGTCGTGCGTGCGACCGGGGTACGGCGCGAAGCAGCAGGACCCGCCATCACGCAGGCCTCGTGCCACCTCCCATCCGGACTTTCACCGTCGGTCCTGGACTTCCACCAGGTCAACCGAACCAACAGGGCTGCCTGCCGGTTCGGGTCGCGGACTATCACCGCCGGTTCGGGTTTTCACCGACCCCGGAGCACGTATGCAGCGCACATCCTAGCGTCCGGACTCGGTTGCGTGATCCACTCACGAACGACGCCGGGTCAGGGCGCTGACACCCCCGATCGGGGCGAGGGCAGTTCCGCACACCGCTGAAGGAACAAGGCCTCGGCCAGGGCGGCCTTGGCAAAGTCGTCCAGGTGAAGCGACTCGTTCGGGCCGTGCATCCGCGAATCTGGATCACCGACCGCGGTCAGCAAGATGGTGGCATCCGGGTAGGCCCGCTGGAAGTCGCCAGCCATCGGGATCGAGCCGCCTTGTCCGGTGAAGACCGGCTCCACTGCCCAAGCTTCGGCGAAAGCGCTCCGGGCGGCCTGCGCGTACTGGCCGGTGAACGGCAATTCGACCGGATTGCCGGTGCTGCCACGGGTGATCGTCACCTGGGCTCCCCAGGGAACGTGGGCCTGCAGGTGCTCGACCAGCCGGTCCAACGCCTCGCTGGCCTGCTGGCCGGGGGCGACCCGTAAGGAAACTTTAGCCCGAGCGGTCGGGAACAAAGTGTTCGAGGCGTCCGCCACGCTGGGGGCGTCGATCCCGATCACGCTGACCGACGGCCTGGTCCAGATCCGGTCCACCACCGGGCCGGTGCCCAGGTAGGACACGCCCTCCAGGATCCCCGACTCCTGCCGTAGCCGGTCCAGCGGGTAGATCAGGTCGGCCGCGGTGGTCTCGTGCAGCCCGGCCACCGCGATCGTGCCGTCCTCGTGGTGCAGGCTGGCCAGCAGCCGACACAAGGCGGTGACCGCGTCCGGGGCCACGCCGCCGAACTGGCCCGAGTGCAGGGCGTGGTCCAAGGTCGACACCTCGACCACGCAGTCGCAGACCCCCCGCAGGGTAGTGGTGAAGGTGGGCTGACCGGCTTCCCAGTTGCCGGAATCGGCGATCACGTACACGTCGGCGGCAAGCGCCTCACGGTGGGCCGCCATCAGGGCCGACAGGCTCGGCGAGCCGATCTCCTCCTCGCCCTCGACGAAAACGGTCACCCCGACCGGGGGCCGGCCGTTGAAGGCCCGCAGCACGGCCAGGTGGACCCCGATCCCGCCCTTGTCGTCGGCGGCGCCCCGCCCGTACATCCGGCCCTCGCGGATAGTGGCGGTGAAGCCGGGCGTCTGCCAGCTGCTCTGGTCACCCACCGGCTGGACGTCGTGGTGGGCGTACAGGCAGACCCGGGGTGTGCCTTCCGGCGCCGGGAAGCGGCCGATCACCGCTGGCCGTCCGCCCTCGGCGACGATCCGTACGTCAGGGCAGCCTAGGTCACGCAGCAGGTCCGCGACCGCGGCAGCTGAGGCTTCCACGTCGGTGGCATGCTCGGGTTGCGAACTCACCGACGGGATCGCCACCAGCCGGGTCACGTCCTCCAGGGCTCGCGGGATCTGCTGGGCCACCGCCTCGTGAAGCTTACTCATGGGTCTTAGCCTAGGCCTCGGCCCTGGGCGAGGCCGGCCGTAGGGCCACCTGATCACTCCTGTCGTAGGTGTCACCGGCCACGAATAGACTGCCTTCGGGAGGCAGGCATGACACAGCAACCACGAGACCCCAACCAGCCGATACAGCCAGTCAGTCCACGCTGGGACGCATCACCCCAGAGCGGAATCGGGCCGGGCTGGTCCTCATCCGCGCCGAATCACAACCAGGCCCCACCGGCTCCGGGCTCTGCCCCGAGATGGCCCACTTCTGCGCCGAACCTACCTGGCTGGACCTCACCGCAGAGCGAGATCGGCTCCTCCGCAACCCCACAGAGCGGAATAGGCCCTTCCGTAACCCCACAAAGCGGAATAGGCCCCGGCGAGGCTCCGCCGCAGCCTCCGGCCTCCGACCAGACCACGGTTGTACCGGATCGTTTCATCCCCGGTCAGCCCTCTTCTGACACCAATCAGCCCCGAACCGACGGCAGTCCCCAGCCGCGACCGGTGAAACCGCCGCTGCGTCCGTACGCGCCGAGCCAGAGCAGCTCTGATACGTACGCCCGGCCGCACCCGGCGCCGCCGAAACGGCATTCGCTGGTCATCGGCATAGTCGGCTTGAGCGTCATCATGATTGTGATAGGAGTCCTCGTCGCGATACTGGTGAAACAACGGGGGAAAACCCCCACGCCCACACCCAGCCCCACGGTGTCCTCACCGAGCCCGTCGAAAAGCCCGAGCGGCGGGCCGACCACATCCGCGTTGGGCTACTCGATCACGGCACCCACCGGATGGACGTACAGCCCCAGTTCACCCAATTATGACGTGAAGATGGTGGACGCGTCCAACAACAAGCTGATCGTCTACGTCTGGAAGAACGCTGATGCCGCCAGCTACTGCGACAAGCAGATCCGGGCAACACAGGTCTGGGTCCCTGGCACCATCACGACGCTGCCCGACGCCACCTTGAAGACCGGTGATCCTTTCCCCGGGTACCAGTTAGAAGGCCAGGAGAACATCCACATGATGCGCTGTGTCTCCCACAACGGCCGGGTCTACAGCCTCGCTTCCGAGGCCAAGAAAGCCGACGCTGCTGCGGTAGCCACGGCCTACGAGGCGGTGACAGCGAGCTGGTCGTGGGTCTAAGGACCGAACCAGCCCCGGTACGGGTTTCGATCACCGGTTGATCGCAAGGCGGGCTCTGCCAGTGGCCTGAGTCCGCAACCAGGCTCAGGCAGGCAGCCCGAGAGCGGCCGGGATTGGCGCCTGCCAGGCGGCGCGCAGTTCGTCCAGCGGAATGCTGAACTGTCCGGCGACGGTCAGGTCCGGCTGCTCGGTTACCTCGCCCAGCGCGACCCACGGCAGCTGCTGCTGATCACAGAGCGCGGTGAAGTCCGCGACCCGGTCCGGGGAAAGCGAGACCAAGACCCGCCCGGCTGATTCCGCGAACAGGCTCAGGAATGGGTCGCCGTCGGGCAGGCCCACCAGCACCCCCCGATGGTGTCGCAGGGCAGACTCCGCTAGCGCCACCGCCAATCCGCCCTCGGACAGGTCATGCGCGCTCGTCAGCAGCCGCCGCCGTGACGCCTCCCCGAAGAGCACGGCTAGGCGGCGGTGCGCCTCCACGTCGACCAGCGGCGGGAAACCGCCCAGGTGATGGTCGTGGATCACGTCGGCCCAGGCCGATCCGGACAGCTCCTCGCGGGTCTCGCCGACCAGCAGCACCTGGTCGCCCGGATTTTGCAGACCGCAGGGAGTACGCCGTTCCACCTGGTCGATCACGCCCAGTACCGCGACCGTCGGGGTCGGCAGGATCGGCTGGTCACCGGTCTGGTTGTAAAACGACACATTGCCCCCGGTCACCGGGATCCCGAGCTGGGTGCATCCGTCGACCAAGCCCAAGATCGCTTCCCGGAACTGCCACAGCACGCTCGGGTCCTCCGGGGAGCCGAAATTGAGGCAGTCGGTCACCGCGACCGGCTCGGCACCGGTGATGGCGACGTTACGGTAGGCCTCCAGCAGCGCCAGCTGGGCACCCAGATAGGGGTTGAGGAAGCAGTACCGGGCGTTACAGTCGGCGGCCAGCGCGATCCCAAGCCCGGAGTTCTCGTCGATCCGCAGCATCCCGGCGTCCTCGGGTTGGGCCAGAACCGAACTGCCTCGGACGAACCGGTCGTACTGGTCGGTCACCCAGGACTTGTCGCACAAGTTCGGCGATCCCACCAGCCGCAGCAAGGTGGTGCGGAGCTGGTCGCCGGTGACCGGGCGAGGCAGTTCCTCGGCCGGGCGGGCCATCACCTCGTCGATCCAGTACGGGCGGGCGAACGGCCGCTCGTACACCGGGCCCTCGTGGGCCACGGTCCGCGGGTCGACGTCGACCACCCGCTCGCCGTGCCAGTCGATCTGGAGCCGGCCGGTATCGGTCACTTCACCGACCACGGTCGCCAGCACATCCCAGGTGGCGCAGATGCCAAGGAACCGGTCCACATCCTCGGGCCGGACCACCGCCATCATCCGCTCCTGAGATTCGCTCATCAGGATCTCCTCGGGCGTCAGGGTGGAGTCCCGCAGCGGCACCGCGTCCAACACCACATGCATCCCGCCGTCACCGGCCGACGCCAGTTCGGAGGTAGCGCAGGACAGCCCGGCGGCGCCGAAATCCTGAATCCCGGTGATGATCCCGGCCGCGAACAAATCCAAGGTGCATTCGATCAGCAGCTTCTCCAAGAACGGGTCCCCGACTTGGACCGCGGGCCGCTTGGTCACCCCGGAGGCATCGAAGGTCTCGGAGGCCAGGATCGAGGCGCCGCCGATCCCGTCGCCGCCGGTCGCCGCCCCGTACAGGATCACCTTGTTGCCGACCCCGCAGGCCTGAGCCCGGTGCAGGTCCTCGTGGCGCAGCACCCCCACGCAGAGCGCATTCACCAGGGGGTTGCCGGCATACGAGGAGTCGAAGACCACCTCGCCGCCGATATTCGGCAGGCCCAGGCAGTTGCCGTAGCCGCCGATCCCAGCGACCACCCCGGGGAGCACCCGGGCCGTATCCGGCGCCTCTAACGGCCCAAACCGCAGCGGGTCCATCACCCCGATCGGGCGAGCACCCATCGCCAGGATGTCACGGACGATCCCACCGACCCCGGTCGCTGCCCCCTGGTACGGCTCGACGTAGCTGGGATGGTTGTGGGATTCGATCTTGAAGGTGACCGCCCAGCCATCGCCGATGTCGACCACGCCCGCGTTCTCGCCGATCCCGGCCAGCAACGGCCCGCGGGGGGTGCGCTGCGGGATCTGGGAGAACAGCCGCAGGTGCACCTTGCTCGACTTGTACGAGCAGTGCTCGCTCCACATCACCGAGTACATCGCCAATTCGCAGGCGGTGGGTCGGCGGTGCAGGATGCCGCGGATCCGATGATACTCGTCCTCTTTCAGCCCCAGCGCAGCCCAGGGCTGCTCCAGCTCGGGGGTCTCAGCGGCACGGGCCACGGTGTCAGTCGTCACCCGGCCAACGCTAGTGCCTGATCGCCTGGGCTGTGCTCAGCTGACCTGGACCACGCCCTTGGCGCCGCGTTCAGCGTCACCCATGACGTGGTTGACCACCGGGTAGTTCCCGGCTTCGGGGAAGGCGAGTTCCACGAAGCCCCCCTGGGCGGCCAACAGCGGCAGTACCTGGGCGCCGGTCCGGCCGGGGCGCAGGGTGTACGAGCCCTCGGTCCAGACCGTGTCGAACTGGCCGCCCACGATGTGGAAGCTCAGGGCCCGGTTCGGCCCGGCAGCCAACGCCCAGAACCGGACCCGCTGCCCGACCCGGGCCTGGAACGGCACCCGGTCGTACTGGAAACCGACCCCGTTGAAGACCACCAGATCCGGGGTCTGCGCCCTGACCTTCGCCGTGTCGATTTCGGTGGCGGTGTCGGCGGAGGCGCTGCCAGCGCCCAGAAAAACCTCGCTCTGCACCAGCACATACGACCGGTCCACCAGGGCCAGGTCATCAGGTTCGATCACCACCACCCCGTGCATCCCGGCTGCGATGTGGACGCTCATCGGCGCGGTCGAACAGTGGTACATCCAGATCCCGGCCCGGGTGGCGGTGAAGACGTACTCCAGCCGTTGCCCGGGCGCGATGGTGCGCATCGGCTGGTCCGGCGCCAACGCGCCGGCGTGGAAGTCGATCGAATGGCCGATCGTGCCGTCGTTGACCAGGGTGATCTCGAACCGGTCGCCGACCCGGCCGTGCAGCACCGGCCCGACCGGGCCGCCGTTGTATGTCCAGCGTTTCTGCCAGACCCCGGGCGCCACCTCGAGCGGCAGCTCGCTGACGGTGAGGCTGACCCGCCGTACCCGTTCGCCGCTGAGCGGCGCCAGCGCCGGGTCCACCACTCGCCGGGGCAGGCCGCTGCCGGCCGTGACCGGCGCCGAATGCTGGTGACCGTGATCGTGTCCGGTCGTCGCGGCCGGGGTAGACGCCGCGGCGCCAGGCACCACCACGTCCAACACCATCCCCATCTCGCGGTGCCCGGCGACCGTGCACCAGCCCTGGGTGGACTCGGTAATCACGCCGGCGTCGAGCCGTTCGGAGTGGCCGGGGGCAAGCCGGCTGGTACGGGCGGGGCCGATCTGCAGGTCGTGGGTCGTGGTCGGGTCCTCGTTCACCAGTTCCACCACCAGCCGGTTGCCGCGCGGCACGCTCACCGAGGCCGGCTGGAACCGCATCTGTTGGGCGACTACGCGGACCTCCGTGATCTGCCCGGTCGCGGTGCCCGCAGTGGTGTCTGGGGTGCCGGCTTGCAGCGCCACCCCGACCGAGGCGGCGACCGCGAGGGCCGTGGTGGCGGCGATCAGCTGGTTGCCGGTCCAGATCGAGGGCCGCTGCCGCGACGCCGCAGGGCGGGGCTGGTCCGGGTCGAGGCCGATCCGACGGGCGCGGACCGCACCACCCAGCAGCACCAGGAAGATCATCATGCTGACCAGGACCACCGCGGCAGCGCTCGCGCGGACCCAGCCCGGCACCGGCAGCCAGAACAGCAGCAGCCCACCGTTGATGCTCACCAGCCGGAAACCCCCGTACCGGTTGAACCAGGCCTGGGTGGTTTTCACCAGCGCCGGCCCGCCGCCCAGCATCACCGGCATCAGGTACGACAGGGCGCCAGTCAGCAGCTGAACCGCGAACCCGGACGCGACCAGGCCGGCCACGCTGGGAAAGCCGGCGCTGACCTCGGCCCAGGTTGTCGAGCGGGCCAGCAGCACCCCGGTCCGTACCAGGCCCACCACCGCCCAGACCAGGGCCGCCGCGACCGAGGCCGGGGCGAAGTCCCGTGGCGGGGCGGCCCGCAGCGGCCCCAGCAGGGCCCGGCCCCACCACAGCAGCCCCGCCCCGTACAGGGCCAGCCCACCCAGCGCCCCGGGGCGCAGGTCCAGTAGCGCCCCGGCGACGGTGACGCCGACCCCGGTGACCAGGATCGGCAGCGCCTGGGTGGCGAGCCGCTCGGCGCGGGCGTCCATCCGGGTCCGCAGCATCGTCGGCCAGAGCGTGACCAGGGTGCCGGTGACGGTGAGCCCGATCCAGCCGAGCAGGTTGGCGCCGGTGTGGGCGACCAGCAGTCGCCCGTGCCAGCTGCCGGACGGCCCGCGGGCCAGCAGCACCCCGCAGGTCACCCCGACTAGCAGGCTGGCCGCGGCCAGCCGGTAGTAGCCGATCGTGATCCGGAACCGTCCGGGCAGGGCCCGGCGTACCAGCAGCCACAGCGCGATCCCATGCCAGCCGACGCTGGCGCCGACCAGGACCCCGCCGACGAGCACCGCCGGCCAGTACCCCAGCGGCAAGGCGATGATGACCACCAGGGTGCCCAGGGCCAGTCCGGCCACCCGGATCGTCTGGCGTCGCTGGGCGGCCTCACTGACCGCGGCCCGGGTCAGGGTGAGCGCGAAATGGGTCGACCAGACCAGCGCGGCATGCGTCAGCGCGCCCAGCAGCACCAGGTGCACCAGCAGCCAGGTCGACTCCGGCACCTGGCGGTGGGCCACGGCCACCACCACCGCCGCCATCAGCCAGACCAGCGAGACCCGGTCTCGCAGGATCGTGGCGCTACGCCCGGCCATGACCGATCACCACCCCTACCACTGTGAGAAGAAACAACATCATCGCCGCCGCTGTGGTGGCGACCCCCACCTGCCAGAGCCGGTGGTTGACCACCGCACCACAGGCCCGTAGCAGCATCGCGAGATGTAGCAATCCCAGCGGAAGCCACAGCAGCGGCCGGTACGGCAAGGGCCGGCCGATCACGGTCGGCAGCACGATCGGGGCGTGGGCCATCACCATGGACACCCCGAAACCCACGAAAGTGGCGTGGATCACGATGTCGTACGTGGCCTCGCCCGGCGCTGCCCCGATCATCCAGACCAGCCCGGCCAAGGCCAGCCAGCAGTAGCCTGCGATCAAGGCGGCGGCGTTGTACCGGCGCAGCCCCTCGCTGCGGATCAGGCGCCGCCCGACGTCGTCACGCAGCAGCCAGACCGCGGTCAGGGCCAGCGTGAGCCCGAGCAGGCGCAGACCGACCGCAGGCCACAGAATCGACGCCACGCCGGCAGCTAGCACCCCTACCGAGACCCCGGACAGGATCCGCCCGGCAGCCCGGCCCAACGCCAGCGCCGCCAATTCAACCCGTTCCGCCGCGATCGTGAGGACCACAAATCCGGCTAGCATCCCCGTAGTCGCGGAAATCTGGATCCGCAGCCAGAGCAGGGCGGCGCAGGCCGCCAGCACTGCGCCGGCGAGTTGGGCGCTGACCTGCGGCAGCGGCGCTCGCCGCCACAAGGCCCCGTACACCACGACCAGCAGCACTACCCCGTCTAACAGCAGCAGCTGCCCCAGCAGAAGCTGCCCGACGGCCAGGCTGATCCCGCCCGCCCCGAGCAGCAACGGCGCCAGGTACCCCCAAGGGCGCCGCAGCGCCTGTGCCCGTTCCAGGCTGATCACGGTGCCCAGGAAACCGAGCACCATCACCATCGGGTGGACCCCAGGCAGGTGCGAGGCCGTGACCGGACGCGGCAAACCGGCCAACATCAACGCCGCGTCTAGCCCGGTCAGCAACGAGATCCCACCACCGGCGAGAAACACGAGCCGAACCTGAGGCCGGCCTCGGTGCGTGGGCTGGGCGGGTTGGTCGCCGGTGGTCGGACGAGAGGTCACCTCAGGCGGTACGGGTGAACAGCAGCCGCCAGGCCTGCGGCCCCTCTTCCAGGTAGGAGACCTGCAGCGCACCCGGCATCAGCTGCTCGATCTGGGCCAGCAGCGGCAGCGGGTTGTGCGGGGCCACCAGCACCATCGCCGCGCCAGGGGCCAGCTGGCTGAAGGCGCCGATAATCGCGCCATGCCGGATCGCGTGCGGGATCACCCGGGCATCCAGTTCGGGCCAGTCGGCCTCATGGTCACCGCAGCCGCAGGTGTGCTTCTCGTGCAGCGGAATCTGGTTCATAGTGCTCCGTCATGGTCGGTTCAGGTACGGCTGTCGATCATAGGTGGCCGGGTGGATTCGCACTAGCCACGCAACCGAACCCGACGATCGACACGGCACGATAGTGGTCTTCGTCCTTGCACGTCGATATCAGGCCATGGCGACGAACACCGATCACTCGAGAACCTGATGGGTGTGTTCCCGGTGACCTGCGTACAGAGGTTGAGGCAGCCTGGCTAATGCTTCTCGATCTCGGCCCGGACCGACTCACGCTGCGCTGCCACGGCCTCAGCGACAGCCCGTGACTCCGCGTACCGGGCGGCTTCCTCGGCGGCGGTCTCCTCGCTCAGCTTCTTGGCGTCGCAGACCAGCGGCTTGCCCAGCGGCGGGCCGAACTCTTTGCCGCCGAAGATCTTCTTGGCGAAGTCGTAGTAGGCCTGCTCGCGGGTGGTGTACGGGTTGCCGACCGCGCACCGGGCGACGTAGAAGCCGATCACCTCGCTGAAGGCCTCGGACTGGTCGGCACCGTAGCCGCCGAACTTGCCGAGCTTGGAGTAGACCTTGCCGAATTCGGTCCAGTAGGCCGGATTGGAGAACCGGTTGGAGGTGTAGGCGTGGGTAAGTTCGTGCACGAATAGCCGCGACACGTGCCCCGGATCAGACTGGTGGGAGGTCAGCAGCTGCGGGAAGTCCAGGCTCACCGCGCCGCCCATGGTGAGCCCGTAGTCGCCGGCCGGCCAGCCGCTGATCGATGTGGCGTTAAGGGTCAGCTTGCCGTTCATGGTCTGCATCAGGGTGGTCAGGTACGGGGTACAGCTGATCGCGTCCAGGGTCTGCCAGATGGTCTTCACCAGCGGCCGGTAGCTGGAATCGGTCCAGTAGGAGCCGACCATCTGGAAGCCCCAGTTGCTGGCGATGCCGTCGCGCAGCTGGGTCATCGACGCCTTGGGGTCGTACGGCTTGGTGAGCGGGCACGGCGCCGGGATGATCACCGAACCGGACTGTTCAGCCTTCGCACTCGGCGGCAACGAACCGATGCCTAATACCAGCAGGGCTGCGAGCACGACACCTAGCAGTCTCTTCACCACGGATCCCCAACCTCCATGAATCTAGATGCTGAGATCCTCTCAGGAAATCGGCACAAGTCAAGTCGAGATGGGGCCGATCTCAGCCAAGGACCCGGCCCCGCCGGGTGAATCCCCTTGTGGTAACGGCATCGGCCGGTTCATCGGCGACCATGGGACGGCCCGGGCCGTGTCTCACCGGGTGACCGCTAGGAAGGCGTACAGGGACTCGAAGAAGCGGCGCCCGTCGACGCTGGGCCCGGTGAGCTCCTCGACGTTGTGCTCGGGGTGCGGCATCAGCCCGACCACATTGCCCCGGGCGTTGGTGATCCCGGCGATGTCGGCGGCGGAGCCGTTGGGGTTGCCCAGGTACCGGACGACTACCTGGTCCTGCTCCTCGAGTCGGCGCAGGGTCTCGGCGGAGGCCTGGTACGAGCCCTCGCCGCTTTTCACCACGATGCTGATCTCGTCGCCCCGGCTGAACTGGTTTGTCCAGACCGTGTCCCGGGTTTCAACCCGGAGCCGCTGCTCGCGGCAGATGAAGGTCCGGCCCGCGTTGCGGGTCAGTGCTCCGGGCAGCAGATGCGCCTCGCAGAGCACTTGGAAGCCGTTACAGATCCCCAAGACCGGCATTCCTTGTTCGGCGGCAGCGGCCACCGCGGTCATCACCGGCGCGAACCGGGCGATCGCGCCGCAGCGCAGGTAGTCACCGTAGGAGAAGCCTCCGGGCAGGATCACCGCATCCACCCCGTGCAGACGGTCGTGGGCGTGCCACAGGGCCACCGCCTCGGCTCCGGTGAGTCGTACGGCGCGTAGCGCGTCCTGATCGTCCAGCGACCCGGGGAAGGTGACGACCCCGACCTTCATGCCTGCCCCTCACCACCTTCGGCTACGGCCGGCACCACGACCTGGAAGTCCTCGATCACGGTGTTGGCGAGCAGCATCTGAGCGGCCTGGCGGACCTGGTCGATCCGTTCACCGCTGAGCTCCCCCTCGACCTGGATCTCAAACCGCTTGCCTTGACGTACCGACAGGCCGGGAAATCCGAGCCGGTGCAAGGCGCCGGTGACCGCCTTGCCCTGCGGGTCCAGGATCTCGGGCTTTGGCATTACCTCGACGACCAGGGTCGTAGTCGGGCCGGTGGTCTGGTGCGCAACACCGGCCTGCTGGGTGGCCTGGTGGTCGTACCCGGCGTCGGCCGGGTCGGTCCCCGGCTCAGCGGTCGGTTCCGGTTCGCCGCCCAGCGTCTCCCCTGCGTCGCTGCCCCGATCGCCCTGATCTGCGGCAGCCGGCTCCGGTACGGCCTGGTGCTGGGTCGGCTCGGGGTCCTGCGGAGTGCGTACCTGCTGGGCCTCGGCTGCGGCCGTACCAGGATCTTGATCGGGCTCAGCCGCCGGTTCCCCGTTGGTCGTCTCGTCGACCGGTACGGCCTCGGCCGGCTCGTCGGACTCCCCGGCCAGGGCTGCCGCCCGGTCACGTTCCAGTTGGTCCGCGGCCACGCTGGCCTCGGCGTGCGCCTGCTCGATCTCATGCTCGATCGTCCCCCAGACCTCATCGGCGGGCGGCTCGACCCAGGACTGCTGCTCGGACGAGACACCGGAGTCCTCCTCGCCGAGGCCGGCGGCTGCCAGATCGGCAACAGCCTCCTCATCTGGGGCGGCATCCATCGGGGTAGCCGGCCCAGCCGAGTCTTCGGCAACCGGGTCCGCGTCAGCCGACTCGACCTGCGGGGAGGCCGGCTGGCCCTCGGCCACCGGTTCAGGGTCCTGGATCAGGGTCTCCGGGTTCGCCGCCGACTCTTCCTGGTCCCCTTCCCCAGAATCTCCCAGGTCCTGCGTGGCGGTGTCGGCTTCCTCGGCGCCCGGCTCCTGTTCCTGCTTGCTCGACGAGACCGACCCGGCGGCCGGCAGCGGTTCGGCCGGGGTCACTTCGTGACCGGTTAGGCGGCGGAACGTGATGATGTAGCGCTCCCGCAGCGCGGCCACGACCGGGTCCGGCAGTTCGGGGGCCGGCTGGCCGCTGTCGGGATCCCAGCCGGATTCGGTCGCCAACCAGTCGCGCAGCAGCTGTTTATCCTGGGCCGGCATCTCCTGGCCGGGACGGTAATCGGAGACCAGCCAGTACCGTGACGAATCCGGGGTCAGGATCTCGTCCGCCAGCACCAAGGTGCCGTCCTCGCGGCGGCCGAACTCGAATTTGGTGTCCACCAGGATCAGGCCCCGAGAACGAGCAATCCGTTCGGCCCGGACGTACAACTTCATGGAGGCCAGCCACAGCTGCCGGGCCAGGTCCGGGCCGACAGTCTGCGCCAGTTGCGGATACGTGATGTTCTCGTCGTGTTCACCCTGCGGGGCCTTGCGAGCCGGGGTGAACAGCGGCCGCTCCAGCCGCTCACCCTGCAACAGTTTGCGCGGCAGCTCAGTCCCGCAGACCGATCCAGTCTCGCGATATTCACGCCAGGCCGAACCCGCCAGGTAGCCGCGGACCACGCACTCCACCGGGACCATCTCGACCCGCTCGACTACTACGGCCCGTCCCGCGACCGCGGCCGGCACCTGCGTACTGACTAGATGATTCGGTACGACGTCGTGCAATTCGCCCAGCCACCAGGTGCTGAGTTGAGTAAGGACCGCTCCCTTGTCCGGGATCGGCGTCGGCAGCACCCGGTCGAAGGCCGACACGTTGTCGGTCGCCACCATCAGCAGCTGATCGTCTCGGTCGGTCGCGTAGAGCTCGCGCACCTTCCCGGCACGGACGAGGGGCAGGTCAAGGTGTGACGTGGGCACGGAGCGAGTCTAATGCCGCATCATCTTCCGCAGGCCGTGCCGCGCCCGTCCGCCCCGAGCGGCCCATTCGACGATGGCGGCTGATGGTTGTCCCGGCACCATCTCTAGGTCCGGGCCTAGCCGCAGCCCGGCGGCCATCGACGTCACGCACCCGACCATGGCCCTGGGAAGCCCCATGCCCGACAGTTCCCGAAAAGTTGCGGGCCCGTCCCAGGGCAGCCATGTCGCCAGGAGCGGCCACACCTACCAGAAAGTCCCCACAACCAGAAACCCCTCTTTCCCCAGAGTGATGCCGCGAATGCATCATGATCGCCGCCGCCCACTGGGCCATCACCTGGACCGTATTCGACACCACCAGCAAGATCCCCATAACGAAAACCCAGACCAAACGCCTTTCATCATCGAACTCCACTCCGTCCTGGTCGACCCCGACAGAACCCTGAGTATGCCCCAACCAAAGAATTCTCACCGCAGACCACCGGCGCCCAGCCCAGGACAGGCGTCACCGCGGCGGCCTCCGATGGCCCTGCCGACATGAAGAGCGGGCAGGACCTGGAAACCGTGGCCGGATTGGCCCAAAGAGGAGACGATTGCTTGTTACCGTGGCGGTCATGGTCCTCCTCAAGGATGTGGCGCAGGCTGCGGGCGTGTCGCCGTCAACGGCGTCGCGGATCATCAACGGCAGCAAAGACCGTACGGTCGTCAACTCCGAGCTACGGGAGCGGGTGCTCGCGGTGGCAGCCGAATTGGGCTACATCCCCAACGCTGCTGCCCAGGCGATCGCCCGGGGCAGCACCAGCGGCCTGTCGCTGCTGCTGCATGACATCACTGACCCGTACTTCTCGTCGATCGCGGCGGGGGTCACCCGGCGGGCCCGCGCTGCCGGCTGCAGCGTCCTACTCGGAGTGACCAACCATGATCTGGATGAGATGCGCTGGCAGATCGACTCGGCCCGCCGGCACCGCTCCCAGGCCCTGGTCGTGGTGGGCTCGCTACGCGCCGGCGAGGAACAGCGTTCGGCGTTCCAGGCCGCATTGCAGGAATTCCAAGCCGACACCGGCTCCGGGGTGACGCTGATCTCGCAGCCGCTGGCGGGAGTCCGGACGGTCCGCCCCGCGAACACTGAGGGGGCCCGGCTGCTAGCGGCAGCGCTGGTCAAGCAGCGACACCGCAGCTTCGCGATTCTCGCCGGCCCCCCAGACCACCTGACCTCCTGGGAACGCTGCGACGGTTTCCGGGCCGGGCTGCCTAGCCCGGCGACGGTGACGGCCCGTCTGACGACCAGCGCCGACCGTGACGGCGGGTACGCGGCGATGACCAGCCTGATCGACTCCCGCAACCTGCCCGATGCGGTCTTCGCGGTCACCGATGTGATGGCCCTCGGGGCCCTGGCAGCGGCCCGGGACCAGGGCCTGCAAGTCCCCGACGACATCGCGATCGCAGGCTTCGGTGACATTCCCACCCTGCGCGACCACACCCCGGCCCTGACCACGGTCCGCGTCGACCTGGAGGCGCTGGGCGAGGCTGCGGCTGAGGCCGCCCTGACCGATTCCGGCCCGATGGACACCGAGCTGCCGGCTGAGGTCGTACTGCGGGAATCGACCGCCCGGGGCCGTACCTCGACGCCACCTCGCCTTGACCACCAGCCCACTTCACCCTACGCTGGAAAGCGCATTCCGATGTCTAGCCATCTATTTCCTGAATAACCCACTCAGCGACGAGGAGAGCCCTGTGACCAGCACCGTGCGGATCGCGATGAACGGTGTTACCGGACGGATGGGGTACCGCCAGCACCTGGTGCGCTCGATCCTGCCGATCCGTGACCAGGGCGGGGTCTTGCTCGAGGACGGATCCCGGGTCCAGGTGGAGCCGGTGCTTGTGGGCCGCAATGAGGAGCGGCTGCGCCAGATCGCAGCCGAGCATGACATCGACGCGTTTTCCACCGACACCGACGGCTGCATGACCGGCGACGACATCGACATCTACTTCGACGCCCAGCTCACCAGCCGCCGCTACCAGGCCCTGACCAGGGCGATCGAGGCCGGCAAGCACATCTTCACCGAGAAACCGACCGCCGAGACCCTGCCCGAGGCGATCAGCCTGGCCCGGTTGGCGCGTGAGCGTCGGATCATCGACGGGGTGGTCCACGACAAGCTCTACTTGCCCGGCTTGGTGAGCCTGCGCCGGCTGGTCGAGGAGGGCTTCTTCGGGCGGATGATCGCGATGCGCGGCGAATTCGGCTACTGGGTTTGGGAGGGCAGCGACACCCCGGCCCAACGCCCCAGCTGGAACTACCGCGCCGAGGACGGCGGCGGCATGACTACCGACATGTTCCCGCATTGGAACTACGTGATCGAAGCCCTGGTCGGCCAGGTCCGCAGCGTGTACGCGCAGACCGTGACCCACATCCCGCAGCGGGTCGACGAGCAGGGCCGGCCGTACCAGGCGACCGCCGACGACGCCGCCTTCGCGATCTTCGAGGTGGTCACCCCGGCCGGGGACCCGGTGATCGTCCAGATCAACTCGTCCTGGAATGTCCGGGTACACCGCAGCGAGCTGGTCGAGTTCCAGATCGACGGGACCGGCGGCTCGGCAGTCGCCGGGCTACGCAGCTGCGCCGTCCAGGCCCGCGCCCAGACCCCCACCCCCACCTGGAACCCGGACCTGCCCGACCCTCACGACTACCTCGCCCAGTGGACCCCGGTTGGCGACCAGGACGCGGAGAACGGCTTCAAGCTGCAATGGGAGGAGTACCTGCGCGACGTGGCGGCCGGGCGCCGGCACCGCCACGACCTGCTCTCGGGGGCCCGCGGGGTACAGCTCGCCGAACTCGGGCTGCGTTCCAGCGCCGAGGGCCGCCGGCTCCAGGTCCCAGAGATCACGCTGTGAGCGACTGGCAGCGGCTGTCGCTGAATACCGCGACCGCCAAATACAACAGCCTCGCCGAATGCGTCGCGGCAGCAAAGGCCCACGGCCTGGGCGCGGTCGGGCCCTGGCGGGACCGGGTCCAGGAAGTCGGCGCCGAGACCGCTGCCCGGATGATCCGCGACGCCGGGCTACGGGTGTCGACGCTGTGCCGGGGCGGTTTCCTCACCGGCCGGGACCGCGAACAGGTGGCCCAGGCGCTGGCCGACAACCGGCTCGCGATCGACGAGGCCGCCACCCTGGGCGCCTCACAGGTGGTGATGGTGGTCGGCGGCCTGCCCGCCTCGTACGCCGCGATGGGGCTGCCCGCGCACCACGCCGACACCGCCGACAAGGATTTGGGGGCGGCCCGGCAGCGGGTCGCGGACCGGATCGGTGACCTCGCCCCGTACGCCCGCGAACGCGGGATCCGGCTGGCGCTGGAACCGATGCACCCGCTGTTCACCGCCGACCGGGGGGTACTGACCACCCTCGGACAGTCACTCGACCTGGCGGCCGAACACCCAGCCGACACGGTCGGGGTGGTTATCGACACCTACCATGTCTGGTGGGACCCGGACCTGGAATCCTCGATCGCCCGGGCCGGGCGCGAGGGCCGGATCTGCTCCTACCAGATCTGTGACTGGGTCCTGCCGCTCCAGCCGAACAGCCTCAACTCCCGCGGCTACCCCGGCGACGGGTACATCGACTTCCCCACCATCACCGGCTGGGTCGCCGCGGCCGGCTACACCGGCGACGTCGAGGTTGAGATCTTCAACGAGACCATCTGGGCCCACGGCGCCCCCGGCATCGTCCAGACGATCGGTGAACGGTACGCCGACCTGGTGCTGCCCCACCTGTGACCCGGGCCGCGGGCTCAGCGATCACCCGGTTCCGGCTGATCGGGCGACAGGGCCCGCGTCTGGGCGCCGAAAGCCGGGGCCACCAATTCGCCGGTACAACGACCGTCGGCGTTCAACAGCCAACCCATCGACTTGTGGCTGCGCAGGTGCAGGATCGTCTCATCCGGGGCCAGGCCCGGGATCGCGGTGGCGATACGCGCCTCCAAGGCGTCCAAGGCGCCCTGGTAGGTGAGGCGGAAGTTCACCCGGAGATTGTTGATCCCAGTGATCCACATGCAGGACCGCAGCGCGGGCTGTTGCCTCAGCAAGTCGACGATACGGGTCTTGTGACTCAGCGGGACCGTGATCATCCAGGTGCATTCCAGCAGCCATCCCGCCAGTTCCGGGGCGACATCACAGCGCATGATCACATTCCGGTTGGCGAGCAACCGGGTCAGCCGGCGGTGCACCGTACTGCTAGGAACGTCGAGGATCTGCGACAACGAGGCGATGCTGGCCCGGCCGTTGACGGCGAGGGCATCGGCCAGTGCCCGGTCCGCGGCGCCCAACTGCGCCGGCGCCCGGTCCGGCAGCAGCTGCGGCGTGGCCTGGTGGATCTGGCGTTTGGTCAGGACGCCGAGCATCCAGGACTCCGGCCCGACGATGGTGGTAGTCACCAGCGAGCTGCGGGTCCCGTAGACCCCTTCGAGCTTCCCGATCCAGTCGATGATCAGGTTGGTCAGCGAGGTCATGTCAGGGGCCATCACGGTGAGCAGCAGGTCGCGGCGCCCGGTCGCCTCGTCGACGCTGACCACCAGCGGATGCTGGCACAGCCGGTGAATGACGACGGGTAAGTGTTCGTTGCGGCAGTCGACTTCAACCACCGCCGTGAAGCGGTTGTCCGGGTTGGGGTAGGTCGTGATCCAGGCGAGACCGCTGCCGACCAGCCGCCGCCAGTGGTTGGCGGCCGTGGTGGGTGAGATCTGGAGGATCTCCCCTGCCCGGGCCCAGGAGATCCGCGGATCGATCTGCAGCAGATGGGCCAGTCTCAGGTCGGTCTCGTCCAGCATGGCCTAGACCCACGCCCCGATCTGGGGCATCCGACAGTCTCCGGGGGCTTGGTGGGCGGATCGCAACCTGAGACTCCCTTCGCTGAAGATTTCCTGTACGTCATCGCCGGCCGCGCCTGATCCGAGGATGATCCGAGTGGGAACAGTCAGCGATGACCGCTTCCTGAACAACTCGACAAGCAACCAGCCGCAAACCTATCGGGATCGTGAGGTACGACCCGGCAGGTCAGCCGTACGCCGCCGGCGCTGATGCTAGCGGCCAACGGTGAAACCGGCGCCCAGGATTGGCAGCACCTCAGCAAAAAGCCTTTCCTGGTTGCGTAATCACACAAGGAGCGAAGTGAACGGGAAGCAGCGACGAATCCGCGTGGCGCAGTGGGGTCTTGGGGCCATGGGGCAGGGCGTGGCTCGGCTGATCCTGGCTAAGGACGGCCTGGAATTGGTTGGCGCCCTCGACATCAACCCGGAACTGGCCGGCAAAGACGTCAGCGCCGTCCTCGGCGGCGACCCAGTCGGCGTGGCTATCACCAACGACCCCGCCAGCATCCTCGACTCGTCGAAGGTCGACGTCATCACGATCGCGACGACCTCGTGGGTGAAGCACCAGCTGCCGGACCTGAAGGCCATTCTGTCCGCTGGGATTAACGTGGTCAGCATCGCCGAAGAGATGGCGGCACCCGAGGCCCAGACTCCTGAGGCCGCCGCCGAGATTGACGCCCTGGCCAAGGAACACGGCGTCTGCGCCATCGGGGTCGGTGTGAACCCGGGCTTCGTCCTCGACCACCTGGTGGTCGTGCTAACCGCCGGCAGCCAGGAAGTCACCCGGATCGAGGCGAGCCGGATCAACGACCTCAGCCCGTACGGCCAGACGGTCCTGTCCACCCAGGGGGTCGGCACCACGCCGGAGGAATTCCAGGCGGGGGTGGCCGATGGTTCGATCGTCGGGCATGTTGGCTTCCCGGAGTCGATCCGGCTGATCAGCGACGCCCTCGGACTCGGCGTTGACAAGGTCGAACAGAGCTTGGAGCCGATCATCGCCACGAAGCCCCGCCAGGCCCGCGACCGGGTTATCGAGCCCGGCAAGGTCGCCGGCTGCAACCACATCGCCGTCGGCTACCGCGGCGACCAGGAGGTCATCCGGCTGGTTCATCCGCAGCAGGTGGACCCGGGCGCGGAAGGCATCGACACCGGCGACTACATCACGATCTTCGGTACCCCCGAGATCCACATGTCGACCGGCCCCGAGATCGCCGGTGGTACGGCTACCGCTGGTATCGCCGTGAACACCATTCCGCGGATCGTGGCCGCGTCGCCGGGTCTGAAGCGGATCATCGACCTACCCTCCCCCACTGCCCTGATGGGCCCCGAGGCCTACGAGCGTCGCTGACGGATCGGAGCAATTCATGACTGCCCACCACAGCGTCCCCGAGGGGACCTGGGTTGAAATCCAGCGGACCGTGCTGACCCCCGGCGAACGCGCGCCGGGGGTGCCCCCCGACACCGCCGCTACCGCACTACTGGAGTGGGTGAACGGGTTCCTGACGCAGCCGGCGGAGATCGGCGATGAGGTCACCATCCGTACCTTGATCGGACGGCTCCACACCGGGACATTGAGCCGGATCAACCCGGGCTATACCCACAGTTTCGGCGAAACGGTGGGCGAGCTGCTAACCATCGGGAAGGAGACCGACCGGTGAGTGACAATTCCTACCCTGCCGTGATGGCCCGTAAGAATGCGATCATGCGTTCGGCCCTGGGCCTGGACTATGACGAATTCATCACTAGCCCGATCGCTTTCGATTATGAGGCGATGATGGCGGCCACCGGCTACTGCCTGGAGGATGTCGCCCGGATCCAGCGCGACACCAAGGTCGGGCGTACCCCTCTCCACGAGCTGCACCGGCTCACCGAGGCGGTCCGCGCCATCGCCGCCCCCGGTAAGGGGGCCCGAATCTTGGTCAAGGACGAGGCCGCCAATGCCTCGGGCAGCTTCAAGGCCCGCCGGGCATCCCTCAGCGCCCATGAGGCCCAGCAGAAAGGCTTCGCCGGCATGGTGACCGCCACCAGCGGGAACTACGGGGCTGCGGTCGCCTCGCAGGCCGCGCAGCGGGGCCTGGACTGCATCGTGATCCAGGAGGTCTACGACTCCCAGCATGTCGGGCAGCCGGAGATCGTCGAGAAGTCCCGGGCCTGCGAGGCGTACGGCGCCGAGGTCGTGAAACTGACCGTTGGGCCGGAGCTGTTCTACGTGCTGCTGCGTACCTTGGAAGAGACCGGCTACTTCAATGCCAGCCTGTACACGCCGTACGGGATCGCCGGCATCGAGACCCTGGGCGCCGAGATCGGCCAAGAGGTGCAGGAACGCTACGGCCGCCAGCCCGATGTGGTGGCCGTCACCCACGCCGGGGGCGGCAATCTGACCGGTACCGCCCGGGGGCTGCGTCAGGTCGGCTGCCACGACACCCGGCTGGTGGCGGTCTCGGTCGACCTGTCCGGGCTGCATATGGCCTCAGACCGGGACTTCAACAACAAGTCCTTCACCACCGGCCATACCGGCTTCGGGGTGCCCTTCGCGACCTGGCCTGACCGGGTGGATGTGCCGCGCAACGCCGCCCGGGCCCTGCGCTACCTAGACGGCTACCACCTGGTGACCCAGGGCGAGGTCTTCTACATGACCGAGCTGCTGACCAAGCTGGAGGGCCTGGAACGCGGCCCGGCCGGCAATACCAGCCTGACTGCTGCGGTGGCGCTGGCCCGGCAGATGGACCGCGACCAGATCATCGTCGTCCAGGAAACGGAATACACCGGCGCCGGCAAGCACCACAACAGCCAGCTGGCCTTCGCTAAGAGCCGCGGGATCGAGGTCCGCCGCGGAGACCCGGCCGATAACGTCCCGGGCAAGGCCATCGTGATCCCGCTGCGTCTCGACCAGGTGGCCGGCAAGCCGCTGGACGTGGAGCGGCTGCGCGCCAGCTACCTGAAGCGGGCCGCCGAAATCCTGCCCGTCTCCCAGTGGAGCGAAACCGACGTCCAGTTCCTGGCCGCCGACACGAACTCCACCCCCGACCAGGTGCGTTCTATGGCCCCCACCGCCTAGGCGGTCATGGACCAGGAAGGAGAACCGATGAACACCGAGGAACAGGCCCGCGAGGCACGTTTTGAACAGGTGCGCGCCGAATTGGCGACCATGGACGATGAGGCTCTGAAGGCCCGGTTCTGGGAATTGGCCCGCAAGGTCATGGAGCCGGTCGTCGAGCTGGCCCGTACCCACACCTCACCGTCAATCGAACGGTCCGTGCTGCTGCGGATGGGGATCGACTCGGTCACCACCCACGCCGTCGTGGAAAACGTACTGACAGCGGGCCTGCTAGGCAAGGGAGCCGGGCATGTGGTGCTGCGGCTGTCCCAGCGCGACGGCCTGGATATCCGTGCCGCGGCCGCCGCGATCGCCGACGATCCGGATGTGCTGGCCGGGCTCTTCGAGGAGGACCGATGACTGACAAGCTGGACCCGAATACCAAGATCGACGTCGAAGAGATCCTCACCGATCTGGAGAATTACCATCCGCCGCGGAAGGGCTGGACGTGGCGCCGGGTTCCCGAGGGTGGGCTCGACCTGGGCGGTTTCCACTACCGGAATATGTCCGAGCCGCTGACCAACAGCGTCCCGATGTTGGCGGCGAAGTACTTCGAGAACATCGACCCGCAGCCCCAGCCGGTGATCACCTCCGAGATCGCCTCCGGTCATTTCGAGGACGACATCCGCCGGATGCGGATGGCCGCCTGGAACGGCGCCGATCACATCATGGTGATCCGGACTACCGGCCAGAGCCATATCGACGGGCTGATGGAAGGCACCCCCGAAGGCATCGGCGGGGTCCCGATTACCCGCAAACAGCTGCGCGCAAGCCGTAAGGCCTGCGACCTGATCGAGGAAGAAGTCGGCCGCCCGATCAACTTCCACAGCTACGTTTCGGGCGTCGCCGGCCCGGAGGTGGCCGTGCTATTCGCCGAGGAAGGCGTCAACGGGGCCCACCAGGACCCGCAGTACAACGTGCTGTACCGCAACATCAACTGCTACCGCAGCTATGTCGACGCCGGCGAGGCCAAGAAAGTCATGACCGGGGCCCGGATCTTCCAGATCGACGGCGCCCACAACGCCAATGCGACCGCCCGGCACGGCTGGAAGGTGATGCCCGAGCTGATGGTCCAGCATGCGCTGAACTCTGTCTTCTCGGTGATGGTGGGGATGCCGAAAGACCTGATCGGGCTGTCGACGGTACCGCCGAGTGCCCCGCCCGGGCCGAAGCTCTGGTACGACCTGCCCTACGCGGTGGCGTTGCGGGACTTCTTCTCCGAGTACAAGATGCGCGCCCAGCAGAACACCCGCTACATCGAATCCGATCTCAACGAGGCGATCCGTACCCATGTGATCGACACGATGATCTCGATGCTGACCAGGGCGGATATCCAGAGCACGATCACCCCGGACGAGGGCCGTAACCTGCCGTGGCATTACAACTCGGTACGGGGCGTGCAGACCGTCAAGCAGACCTGGGCCGCGCTCGACGGCATTCAGGAGCTGCTGACCATCAACCGGGAGGGCCCGCTCGGGCAGATGGTCCGCGACCTCAAGGAACGCGCGATCGGTTTCCTTACCGAGATGCTGCACGCCGGCGGCTATTTCGCCGCCGTCGAGCAGGGTTTCTTCGTCGACTCGGCGCAGTTCCCGGAGCGGAATAACGACGGCATCGCCCGCGACGGCGACGGTGGCATCGCCGCCGGTACCGTCGTGGAACGAGACCCCGACTATCTCGCCCCGGTGTGTGACCATTTCGGCAATAATGCCCTGCCCGAGGGGACCGCCAAGGCCTGTGACCTGATCGGCGGCTGCACCTTGTGTAATCCGGACAAGATCGTCTACATCGACGAGCTCGACCCTGACGACACGGCCGATAAGCGCCTGGAACGTACCCGCGATTACCGGTCCGGGAATCTGCTGCGGCCCGAGGCCGAATGGGCCGGCGACGGTGTCGCCCTGGTGGAGATGATGATCCCCGACCGGGCTGAGATCGCCGTCGAGGCTGCCTTGGAGATGGCCCGGCGGATGGGGCTGAATGATCCCGAGGTGATCAACCTGCAGGTGCTGCAGCCCGCCGAGGGCTGTTTCGTCGAAGTCAAGGGGCATGTCGGCTTCGACGTGGACAAGACCACGCTGGTGATCCCCGAGAAGATCGAGCTGCTGCCCGAGGCAGAGCTGCGGCAGGCGGTAGCCGACCACGACATTAGCGTGGTGGCCGGCACGGTCGGCGAGGACGAGCACAGCGTCGGGATGCGGGAGATTCTCGACATCAAGCACGGTGGCCTGGAGAAGTACGGCGTGAAGTACCGCTATCTGGGCACGTCGGTGCCGGTGGAAAAGATGGTCGACGCGGCCATCGAGTCCGGCGCTGACGCCATCTTGATCTCCACGATCATCAGCCACAACGAGGTCCACCGCACGATGATGAAGAAGCTGGCAGAACTCGCCCAGGAGAAAGGCATCCGGGATCGGATGGTGCTGATCGCCGGCGGCACCCAGGTCAGCCGCGACATGGCCGCCGAGACCGGTCTCGACGCCACTTTCGGGCGGGGGACGAAGGGCATTGATGTCCTCGACGCCATGGTCCGTACCATGCGTACGCGCGGTCGGATCTAGCCCAGGAGGAAACAGTGCGGGTCGTCACCACCCTTGAGATCGGCTCGACCATCACCAAAGCCAATGCGTTCCGCCTGGCCGAGGGGCTGTTGCAGCACATCGGCCAGGGGTTCGCCCCCACGTCGGTGGCGCAAGGTGATGTGCGGATCGGAGTTGACGCGGCGATCGCCGAGATGCGCGAGGCCTCGGGCATCGAGATCGACCAGACGCAGGTCTTCGTCAACAGTTCCGCCGCCGGCGGGCTGCGGATGAGCGTCCACGGGCTGACCCAGGGGATGACGGCCCGCGCTGCCCGCGAGGCTGCGCTGGGCGCGGGGGCGATCGTCTGCCAGACGACGGTGGGCGCTATCGACTCCTACGATGTCGAGGATCTGGTGGCGGCGCAGCCGAACATCATCCTGCTGGCTGGCGGCGTCGATTACGGCGAGAAGGAGACCGTCGTCGGCAATGCCCGGATGATCGCCGCCACCGGGCTGGAGATCCCGGTTATCTATGCGGGCAATATCGCTGTCCGCCGCCGGGTTCAGGACATCTTCGCCGACAGCGGCATGGAGCTGCTGTGCGCCGACAATGTCTTTCCCGATGTCGACGTGCTCCGCGTCGAGCCGGTGCGGCAACTGATCCACGAGGTGTTCAATGCGCACATCGTCAAAGCCCCCGGCATGAGCAAACTGACAGAACTGTCAAGCTTTGGGATTCTGCCGACGCCGGGGGCGGTGCTGCTGGCCACGGAAATCTTCGCCGAGCGGCTAGGGGACGCGCTCGTGGTCGACGTCGGCGGGGCCACGACCGACATCCACAGCGTCACCGACGGTTCGCCGGAATGGACCAGCCGCAGCGTTGACCCCGAGCCCCGCGCTAAACGTACCGTCGAGGGTGATCTGGGGGTCTTCGTCAATGCCCGCCGGGTGGCGGCCATGATGGGCGATTCGCAGGACCAGGAGCGGCTGCATTTCCTACGGGCGATTCCGGTCGACGAGCAGGAGGCCAGCGTCACCCGCTGGCTCGCCGAGCATGCCGTCGAGGTAGGGATCCGGCGTCATGTCGGCACCGTGAGTGAACTGTTTACGCCTACCGGGAAGAAGCAGATCGTCCGCGGCAAGGACCTGACAGCCGTACGGTGGATCGTGGGCACCGGCGGGGCTTTGACCCGGGTCCCCGGCGGGGACGAGATTTTGAACGGGATCCGACTCGGAGCCGGGGCCCGCCTGATGCCGCCAGCCGAGGCCCAGGTGCTGATCGACCGCGACTACCGGTTCTCGGCGCTGGGTACCCTGGCGCAGGCCTACCACGACGAGGTGGGGGCCACCTTCGAGGCCTGGGTCACCGAGCTCACCGCAGCGAGGTAGCAGCCATGGACGTGACCCCCCGGCTGGAGATCCACCTGGACCGGATCGCGGCTAACGCCGCCGCCGTGGTGGCTGAATGCGCCCGCCATGGCGTCCAGGTAGCGGCGGTGACGAAGGTGATGCAGGCCCATCCGGCGCTGCTGCGGGCCCTGGCCGATTCGGGCGCCGCCATGATCGCCGATTCCCGGGTCGACAACCTGCGCCGGGTTGCGCAGGCCGGGCTGGGCCTGCCGACGCTGCTGCTGCGCGCCCCGACCCCCCGTAACGCCGCCGAGGCGGTCCGCTGGGCGGATTACTCGCTGATCTCGTCGGCGCAGACAGCGACGGCGCTCTCGTCGGCCGCCGGCGCCGCCGGCAGACCCCACGGCGTGATCGTCATGGTGGATGTCGGCGATCTACGCGAGGGCGTCTGGCCCGATCGCGCGGTCGAGGTGGTCACCCAGATCAGCCGGCTCCCCCACCTGGAGGTGGCCGGGCTCGGCACCAACCTGGCCTGCTATGGCGGGGTGATCCCGACCGCACAGAAGATGCGCCAGCTCATCGACGTCCGCGACCAGTGCCGGCAGGTCACCGGGTTGGCGCTGGAACTGCTGTCGGGCGGCAACAGCGCGAACCTGCCGCTGTTGGCTAGTGGACAGATGCCGGCCGGGATCAACCAGTTACGGATCGGCGAGGCGATCATCTTGGGCCGTAACGTGCTCGACCGGTCCCCCTGGCCAGGAACCCGCCAGGACACCGTTGACCTGGTGGCCGGGGTGATCGAGGTACAACGCAAGCCTTCGGTCCCAATCGGCGAGACCGGGCAGGACGCCTTCGGTAACACCACGTCGTTCGAGGACCGCGGCTGGCGGATGCGGGCGATCTGTGACCTCGGCCGCCAGGACGCCGCCCCCGAGGCACTGACCCCCCTCGATCCGGGGATCGAGGTGCTGGGCGCCAGCAGCGACCACCTGATCGTGGATGTCACCGACGCCCAGGCGCCTATCCAGGTCGGCAGCGAGATCCGGTTGCGGCCCAACTACGGCGCCCTGCTGGCTCTGTCCACCTCCCCTCACGTCCACGCCATCGCCGTGCGCGACACCCCCAGTCGGACGCGCCTGCCCCACAGCCACCACAAGGTGAAGAATCGATCGAAGGAGATCCCACAGTGAGAATCGCAGTCCCCACGGAGATCAAGCCGCAGGAGCATCGTGTGGCGATGACCCCCGCCGGGGTCCACCAGCTGACCGCCCAGGGCCATCAGGTCCTGATCCAGCAGGGCGCCGGGCTTGGTTCCGGCATCACCGACGAGCAGTACACGCTCGCCGGGGCCACAATCGTCGCAGACCCGAAGCAGGTCTGGGAGCAGGCTGAGCTGCTGGTCAAGGTGAAGGAGCCGATCGCGGCCGAGTACCCGTACTTGCGCGAGGACCTGGTGCTGTTCACGTACCTGCACCTGGCTGCTGACGAGGCCCAGACCAAGGCTCTGTTGGCGGCCGGTACCACCTCCATCGCCTACGAGACGGTGCAGACTGACCGGAACACGCTGCCGTTGCTGCAGCCGATGAGCCAGGTGGCGGGTCGGCTGTCGGCCCTGGCCGGAGCCCAGGCGCTGTACAAGCACAGCGGCGGCATGGGTCTGCTGGTGCCCGGGGTGCCGGGGGTCACGCCGGCGAAGGTGGTCGTGCTGGGCGGCGGGACCGCCGGCCGGAACGCCGCGCTGGTGGCCCACGGGCTGCGCGCCGACGTCACCATCCTGGACATCAACCCGCTGACCCTGGAAGCTTTGGACGCCGAATTCGGTGGCGGGGTCAAGACGCTGATGTCGACCCCGTACGCGGTGGCGGAGCAGGTCCGGGAGGCGGACCTGGTGATCGGCGCGGTGCTGGTGCCGGGGGCCCGGGCCCCGAAGCTGGTGTCGAACGAGCTGGTGGCGCAGGCCCGACCAGGGTCGGTTTTCGTCGACATCGCCGTCGATCAGGGCGGCTGCTTCGCCGATACCCATCCGACGACGCACCAGGAGCCCACCTACCCGGTCCACAACAGCGTCTTCTACGCCGTCGCGAATATGCCGGGCGCGGTTCCGGTCACCTCGACGTACGCGCTGACCAACGTCACCTTGCCCTATATCGGCCAGATCGCCACCCACGGCTGGAAGGCCGCCGCCCAGGCCGATACGGCCCTGACCCGGGGATTGTCGACTGTCGCCGGCCAGCTCACCAGCGAGCCGGTGGCGCGCGCCTGGAACCTGGAATACGCGCCCGCGGATCAGTTCCTGGGCTGAATCCCCGACCGGGGCCGCCCGGCCCCGGTCCCATTCCCGGGCTGGCAGCGCAGCGCTGCGCTGCCAGCCCGCCGGGTTCAATGACCGAACCTGGCGACCCAATGAAGGATTCCTGATAATGACGAAATCCCACGAGGGCATCGGCAACGAACGCCCTGATGACCTGTCCGTGAATATCACGCTGTCTGATATCCCTGGGGGAAAGCCAGAGGAGCAGGAGCTGCAGCGGGGGCTGAGCAACCGGCATCTGCAGCTGATGGCCCTCGGTGGCGCCATCGGGACCGGTATGTTCATGGGGTCCAGCAAGACGATCAACCAGGCCGGCCCTTCCAGCATGCTGGTCTATGCGGTGGTTGGTTTCTTCCTGTACTTCATGATGCGGGCGATGGGCGAGATGCTCTTGTCCAATCTGAAGTACAAGTCGTTCCGTGACATCGCCGAGGATCTGCTGGGGCCCGCGGGCGGTTTCATCGCCGGCTGGACCTACTGGTTCGCCTGGATTGTCGCGGCGATGGCTGACCTGGCCGCAATCACCGGCTATGCCCGGTTCTGGTGGCCGAGTATCCCGCTGTGGGTGCCGGCGGCCGCGCTCGCTCTGGTGTTGTTCATCCTGAATGTCGTGGCGGTCCGGTTCTTCGGTGAGGCCGAGTTCTGGTTCGCGCTGATCAAACTCGTCGCCGTCGTGGCGTTGATCATCGTCGCTGTCTGGCTGCTGGCTACCGGTTTCGTCTCCAAAGAGGGCCACGCCGCCCGGCTCTCCAATCTGTGGAATGATGGTGGTTTCTTCCCGAATGGGATGATGGGTTTCTTGGGTGGATTCCAGATCGCGTTCTTCGCTTTCGTCGGTATCGAGATCGTCGGGACCGCCGCCGCCGAGACCCGCAATCCCCATATGACGCTCCCGAAGGCCATCAACGCCATCCCGATCCGGTTGGCGCTGTTCTACGTGCTGGCGCTGGCGGCTATTGTCACCGTCATCCCGTGGCGGGCGGTGGTGCCGGGTGAGAGTCCCTTCGTGGCGATGTTCGGCCTGGCTGGTTTCGGGGCCGCCGCCTCGGTGATGAACTTCGTGCTGCTGACTGCCGCCGCGTCCTCTGACAATTCTGGGCTGTATTCCACCTCCCGGATGATGTACGGGCTGGCGATGGATCAGCAGGCGCCACGATTGTTTGCGCGGCTCTCCAAACGTAGCGTGCCGCAGAATGCGCTGATCTGCTCCTGCCTGCTGCTGCTGAGTGGCGTGGTGTTCCTGTACACCTCCGACAGCATCATCGCGGCTTTCACGCTAGTGACTTCGATTACCTCGATCCTGTTCCTGTTCATCTGGGCCTTGATCGTGGTCTGCTACTTGGTCTACCGCAAGAAGCGCCCGCAGCTGCACGAGCAGTCTGCGTACAAGATGCCGGCCGGCATCGTGATGTCCTGGGCGGTTCTGATCTTCTTCGCCGTCAGCCTGGTCATCTTGTGCTTCGACCCGGAGACCCTGCAGGCCGTGATCTGGACTCCGCTGTGGTTCGTGGTCGTCGGCGTCAGCTGTCTGATTCACCGGTCTGTCCAGAACAAGCGCCAGAACACTACCTACCTGAGATAGACCCTTACCCCTCTCTCAGCACAGACAGGTCGCCGTTGCCGAGGCCCATCTCGGCGACGGCGACCTTCTGGTGTGTTCTGACCGATCACCACATCCAGCCGAATCTGGACTGAGCCACGACTGAAGTGACCTATGTCGTCTCGTCCCGCTCCCGGTAGGCCTGCTTGAGGTTCCTACGGATGCCCAGGGTGGTGGGGTGCTGGTCACCTAGAACCTCCATGACACCACTCAAAGCCTGCTCGTACAAGGCGATGGCCTGGTCCAGTTTCCCAGCAGCATGGTAGGCGAGGGCGAGGTTGTTCCGGCTGGCCAGGGTGTCGCGGTGGCGGGGGCCAAGGACCTGCTCGGTGTCGGTGAGATTCTGCTCGAACAGGGTGATGGCCTGGTCAAGGTTCCCCGCAGCCTGGTAGGCGAGGGCGAGGTTGTTCCGGCTGGCCAGGGTGTCGCGGTGGCGGGGCCCAAGGACCTGCTCTTGGTCGGTGAGGTTCTGCTCGTACAGGGCGATGGCCTGGTCAAGGTTCCCCGCGTCCTGGTAGGCGGTGGCGAGGTTGCCTCGGCTGATCAGGGTGTCGGGGTGGCGGGGCCCAAGGACCTGCTCTTGGTCGGTGAGGTTCTGCTCGTGCAGGGCGATGGCCTGGTCGAGTTTCCCAGCATCCTGGTAGGCGTAGGCGAGGTTGTTCCGGCTGGTCAGGGTGTCAGGGTGGCGGGGCCCAAGGATGCGTTCGCGGTCGGTGAGGTTCTGCTCGAACAGGGCGATGGCCCGGTCCAGGTCCCCAGCATCCTTGTAGGCGGCGGCGAGGTTGCCTCGGCTGATCAGGGTGTCAGGGTGGCGGGGTCCAAGGATGCGTTCGCGGTCGGTGAGGTTCTGCTTGTAGAGGGTGATGGCCTGGTCTAGGTTCCCAGCATCCTTGTAGGCGGTGGCGAGGTTGTTCCGGCTGATCAGGGTGTCGGGGTGGTGGGGTCCGAGGATCTGCTCTTGGTCGGTGAGGTTCTGCTGGAACAGGGCGATGGCCTGGTCTAGGTTCCCGGCTTCCTGGTAGGCGAGGGCGAGGTTGTTCCGGCTGATCAGGGTGTCAGGGTGGCGGGGCCCAAGGATGCGTTCGCGGTCGGTGAGGTTCTGCTCGAACAGGGCGATGGCCCGGTCGAGGTTCCCAGCATCCTGGTAGGCGTAGGCGAGGTTGTTCCGGCTGATCAGGGTGTCAGGGTGGCGGGGCCCAAGGATGCGTTCGGCTTCGGTGAGGTTCTGCTCGAACAGGGCGATGGCCCGGTCCAGGTCCCCAGCATCCCGGTAGGCGGCGGCGAGGTTGCCTCGGCTGGCCAGGGTCTGGGGGTGTGTGGGTCCGAGGATGCGTTCGGTGTCGGTGAGGTTCTGCTCGTGCAAGGGGATGGCCTGCTCGAGGTTCCCGGCATCCCGGTAGGCGAGGGCGAGGTTGCCTCGGCTGGTCAGGGTGTCGGGGTGGTGAGGTCCGAGGATGCGTTCGGTGTCGGTGAGGTTCTGCTCGTGCAAGGGGATGGCCTGGTCGAGGTTCCCGGCATCCCGGTAGGCGTTGGCGAGGTTGTTGCGGCTGTTCAGGGTGTCGGGGTGGTGGGGTCCGAGGATTTGTTCGCAGAGGCTGGTGTAGGGGGCCAGATCAACTCCCAGACCAGGCAGGCCCGCCTCGATACACCACCGCACCGCGTTGATCGACGCGGCGAGTACTTCCGGGTGTGAGGTGACGGCGAAGAAGAGATCAGCATTCCTGTCCGCCGGCTGTGATCCACTGCTGCCATGCTTCATGAAAGCCACCATGCGAGAGAACAACGCATGAGCAAAGGGCCGTGGCTTTTCCTCCTGTGCTTGTCGAGCAGACGGTTGTGATCTGGTTTGGCTTTGCTCCCATAGGGCGATCAGCTGAGAAGCCAACTCCTGGGCGGTAGGCCGTGTGGTTGTTTCCCAATCGGCATCCTGAGGGATGGTGACCTGCGACAAGACCCGGGCAGTGGCAGCGACAGCGGTCTCCTGCTGCACAGTGTCGAGGGTCTCGCGCCACACCCGGGACTGGAGCTGATGCAGCGACACCACCGTATGATCCGCGGACTGGGCCAAGACACCAGTCTTCAGAAGAAGCCCGACAGCTTTCCGGTTAGTGACCGTGGAATCACTGATCCGGTAGAGCCAACCCCGCAACACACCCGATTCAGCCAACAACGACACCACATCCAGAGACTGGTGCGCAGAGAGCGCAGCATCAGGCGCATCGGCATAGATCTTGTCGAGGGCCGCTTGAAAAGCGAGACAAAGAGCCACACCGACCAGACGTGGATACGGCTCACCATCGGGCCGCTTCAGCGACACGTCAAGTCTTTGGCGGTAGAGGGTCTCCAGATATTCAGAATACCTGTAGCCGTGGAGGTCGATGTTGGCTGCGGCCTGTGTCAGAGCCAGCGGCAGATACCCGAGCGCCTCAGCCACCTTGCCGGCACCATCCCGGTCCGGATCACCCGAAACCCTGCTGAGATACTCGACCGCCTGATCCGAGGTGAACTCCTCGACCGTGACGTGTTCACCACTAAGATTAAGCTCCCGGGTGGTAGTAATCAGGACCCGCATCCCCGGCCCAGACGGAATCAGACTCCCAGCAGCATCATCACCGGCCCGCAGATCATCAACAGCCCGAACATCATCAAAGACCAACAACCGCGGACCCGGTCCACTCCCAGTAAGCCACGCCACCAGCCGAGCAGCAGCCTTCCCAGCATCAGCATCATCGGTGAGGTCATGGGACCAGGCGATCTCAGCCATCTGGGCGATGATCTCGGAACGGCTGGTGGCTGTAATCCACCCGACGAACTGCCAGTGATCATTGATGCATTCTTCGGCATAGGCGGTGGCTAACTGTGACTTCCCCACACCCGAAATCCCCGACAGCAAACACACAGCATCCGACGCATCGAGAACCCCACGCAGCCGACCAAACTCAGGCCGATCAACAAACCCCGAAACCTGAAGAGGCCGACGCCCCTCAACGATCTGCTTCGGACGACGCGCCAACTCCTGCTGGACGGCAGCAGCGATCTGCTGCGCCATCGTCGACCGAAGATCAGCCACCTCCCGAGCGAGATTATCGAGATTATTCAGACCGGCCTGGGTGACCTGACCCAACACCTCAGGAGAACGCGCATACTCACAAACCAGACCCCACAACCCACCCAACAGAACCTCCGCGTAATGACGACCTGGCCCCCCAAAATCCCGCAACAACGCATCAAAACCGTCAAGCTGAGCACGGAACTCCGACTCCCCCCGAAACGCCGCCGACAACAATTCTTCGCGGTCTGTTCGGGGAATCAAACTCAACACCTGCGTCTCGACCGCCTCAGCCTCATCCCCAGCCTTTTCCCGGGCGGTCTCGAGCTTCCGCTTCAGCTGACGACGGCCCTTCTTCACAGTCGTGTCCAGGGACGGGCCCTTCTGAAGCGGCTTGGCAAGCGCGGTGCCGATACCCCAGCCCTTCACCACCACTCCTGCCCCCGGAACCACTCCCGCGACGTCCAGCAGCGTGAGGGCCGCCTTCGCGAAATCTGACCACTTCTCCAACGCCCCAGCCTTGGCCATACCAGCATCCTAACCAGGGCTGGAGTCTGTCGGCCCCCGGGTGGGAGTCACGCTCCCTGGCGGTCCGGGGTGGCCTCAGTAGGTGTTCTGGTCAGCTCGGTAGCGGCGCCAGACGTTCTCGAAGAAATCATCGTCGGCCGGGATCGGGCGTACCGGGCGCCAGGTGAGGCTCGGCTCCTGGCGGCTATCCCAGCAGGCCTCCTGGATCAGGTCGGTGAGGCCTTCCTCGAGCCGGAACCGGAACCGTTCGGGCAGGCCCAGCTCCGCGCCATCCGGGCCGCAGGGCAAGCTTCCTTCCGGGTCGCTGTAGAGGACCGAACCTCGAGAACATCCGCCGCGGGCCAGGTACTGCGCCATCGCCGACAGATAGACGTACTGGCAGGCGAGGATGTCGCGGATCAGGAAGAGCCGATCCACCGAGCGCCGACTGGTGGCGTCGACGACCACCGTGTCGGCGTACTGGTCAAGCCAGCCGCGGACCTGGGCCAGCGCGGCCTGGATCGACTCCGGGGAGCGGACCATCCCGGCGTGAGAGCTCATCAGCTCGGTACAGCGGCGCAGCAGGTCATCGGTACTGTCCGGAGCGCCGGCAGCCCGGCCGGTGGCGGCGTCCAACAGCTCGAACGCCGCGGCGACTACCGGGACTGCGGCCTGTTCGTACACGTCATCCCCGATTGGCGCCTGGGTACGGCGCACCGCGATGTACTGGGCGGCGCGGGTGGCGCCGACCTGGCCGGAGTTCAACGCCGCCCCGCCGGGACGGTAGACGCCGTGGGCGCCGGCAGCCTCGCCGACCGGGAAGAATCCTTCCAGGTTCGACTGCCACCATTGGTCGACGGCTAGCCCGCCATTGTTGTGTTGGGCGCAGACCGCGATCTCCAGCATCTCGGTGGCCAGGTCGACACCCGGGTTCCGTTCCAGGTAGAAGTCGTACGAGGGGCGGTTCATGTGCTGCAGCCGCTGCACCGGGGTAGACGGCCCCAACGCCAATACCCCGGCCCGTTCCAGATACCGGTAAGCCTCCGGGTCCAGCCCGGACGGGTCGAAATCCGGCCGGACCGGGTTGGACCGGAAATCGAGAAAGACTCGCCGTCCCCGCAGCACCCGCTCCCGATATACCAGCAGGTCGATCAGCGACGAACCGTCGCGGGCTTTGCGGATATCAAACGGCCACTGGTAGCCCTTGAGGAAGACCAGCGTCATCAGCCGTCCCAGATCCGCGATCGCCTCGGTCAGGAATTCCCGCTGGTCGCTGCCGTCGGCGGCGGTCGACACGAACCGCGGGATCGCCTGCATGTAGGTGCCTGAGACATTCCAGCGGGGCCGGATCGACCCTAGCCCGAACTGCCATTCGGTGAGGTTGCTGCCGCGGACCCCGGCCCGCAATGCGGCCCCGGTGGCGCCCCACTGGCCGTGCGGGTAGACCGCGTCGGCGTACATTCCGGCCGGCCCGCCGGTCGCGTACACGAGATTGGTGCAGCGCAACAGCAGCAGCCGCGGCTGGCCGAGGCGGGCGTCAGTTCGCAGGCAGAGCAGCCCGACCACAGCGCCCTCGCAGACCACCAGGTCGATGACCCGGCAGCCGTCCATCACCCGGGTACCGCGGCCGACGACCCGGGCCTCGAGCCGTTCGACCATGGTCCGGGAGGTGTACGGGCCGACCGAGGTTGCCCGCTGCCGCGGGTCGTGGTCGGTCTTGTAGCCGACGAATTCGCCGGACCGGGCGTACGGGAACGGCACCCCCGCCTCCACCAGGTGGAAGAAGCAGCGCGCGCTCCAGGCCGCTTCCGCCAGGGCGATGTCGCCGTCCATCGAGCCGCCGGCGAAGAGAGTCTCGGCCATCGCGCGCACCGAATCCGGCTCGGCCCCGGACAGGGTCAGCTTGTAGTAGGTCTGCTTGTCGGAGCCGGCATTCCGGGAGGTCCCGGCCCGTACCCGGTCGGTCACCATCACCACATCGGTCATGCCGAACATCGCCAGCCGGTCGGCCGCGCAGTAGCCGGCGGCCCCGGTCCCGACTACCACCGTGTTCGCGGTGACGATCTCGACCCGGCGCCCCGCCACGGTCACGCTTGACATGCCCGGTCTCTTCACAGTCGGGGGATCTGGATCCCGCCGCCCACCGTGATCACGTCCCCGGTGGAGTACGGCAGTTGCCCGCTGACCAGCACCGCCACTGCCCGGGCGACGTCGGACGGCTGGCCCCAGCGGGGCATCGGGGCGAGACCGGCGGCGAACAGCTCGTCGTAACGCTGCCGCACCCCGGCGGTCATATCGGTGGCGATCACCCCGGGCCGAACCTCGTACACGACGATCCCCTCCGGGGCCAGCCGGGCCGCCCAGAGCTGGGTTGCCATCGCCACACCGGCCTTGGACATGCAGTACTCGCCGCGGTTAGTGGAGACCGTGGTGGCAGAGATACTGGAGACATTGACGATGGTCCCGGCCGGCTGCTCGGTGGGGACCTGGTCGCCGCGCTGGGCGATCATCTGGCGGGCGACCAGCTGGGTCAGGAAGTACGGCCCGCGCAGGTTGGTCTGGAGGACCCGGTCGAATTCGTTCGGCTGGGCCTGCAGAATGTCGTCTCGGGTCTGCGGCGCGACCCCGGCATTGTTCACTAGCGCGTCGACCCGACCGAAGGCGGACAGGGTCTGGTCCAGGTAGCGGCGGTGGTGGTCGAGGTCGGCGACGCTACCAGCGGTATAGGCGATCTCGCCGAGGCTCTCTAACTGGTCCAGGGTGCGGCGCAGGTCAGAATCGTCACCCTGGGGTGGGGCCGGCCGGGTGGCTAGCACCGAGACCCGCCAGCCATCAGCCAGCAGCCGCCGCGTGATGCCGAGGCCGATCCCCCGGCTGCCGCCTGTCACCATCGCCACCGGCGCCGTCATGGCCCTCCCCTGGGTTGTCGCTGCGGGCCGCGTGCCCGCCGAGACCTCATCATGGTGCACCCCAGCCAGCTTGGCAAGCGCTTTCCGAGATTGTTCGGATGCTGTCGCTGCCGGGCGAACGGGTCAGCTGGGCGGCTGCTCTGAGCCGCCTCCGCCCAACATCAGCCGCCACCAGGGGGTCGACGTCGCGTCCTGGCCCTGGTCGGGCAGCGCCGAGATCACCGGCGCCAGGTCCGGTTCAGGGTCCGGCACCTCGGTCACCAGCTGGGGTGGCTCCTCCACCGTCGGCTCGGATACCACCAGCGGGGTGTCGTCGATCACCGCGACCGGCTCCGAGAACACCGGCTCGGCCTGGTACGGCACCTGCCGGATCATCGGGCCCGCGGCCGGATCGGGTGGCGCAGGCTCGGGCGTCACGTCGGGAACCTGGTCGGTCCCGATCGGAGGCTGCGGGCGCGGCTGCGTCGGCTCTGGCTGCGCTGGCGTCAGCTCGGCGATGTGCCCGGGCACACCAGTAACCGGCCCGCTGCGGGGGCGCAGCTCGGACTCGGCGGCGATCCGCTCCCACCCGTCCACGGTCAGTTCCGTCACCCTGGTCTCCTACGTCGTGCGTTCCCCCGCACCTTAGGTCTACGAGGGTCCTCCTCAGAATCCCCCGCCTAGAATGGTGGCCGTGAGCAGCCCAGCAGGTTGGTACCCGGATCCGGGTGGTCAGCGCGGCAAGTACCGCTATTGGAACGGCGAAACCTGGTCCGCGCAGCTGTCGTCCACTCCGCAGGCGCCACCGCCGGCGGGCGGTCTTATCGGCCACGTGGCCGACGACACCGGCACCTCCGCGCAGCCAGCGCCGCGGCGCAGCACCGGCTTGTGGATCGCGGTCGGGGCGGCGGTCGTGATCTTCGGCCTGGTCGCCTACCTGGTGGTCCGGGCAGTGGGCGGCGCCGGGCTGGGCATGGGCGGCGCCTCGGGCGGCAACGCGTCGACCAATCCCTGCCCGACGATGAAGTCGGATGTGACCCCGCGCGCCCACCCGGCCGACGGCCGGGTGCACGGCGGCGCCCTGTCGTATCCCCAGCTCGGATCCCCGTGGGGCACGCCGCAGAGCGACACCCGGGTACCGTTCGGCCGCGACGTCCAGAGCCAGAGCATCGTGGTCGAACCCCTCTACAACCGCACCAGCAGCTGGGTCGCTTCGGTCCTGGTCGGCGAGTTGGTCGCCGGCGATGGTTTCTTCACCCCCCAGGAGGGCTCCGAGATCGTCGTGAAATGCCTGCTGGGCGCGTTCTACGGTGACGCCAAGGTGGGCCGTGAGGACCAGGTGTCCAAGGCCACCACGGTGGACGGCAAACAGGCCTGGCTGACCGAGACCCACCTCACCTTCGACATCAAAGGTCTCAAAACCAAGGGAGAGCTGGCGATCGTGCTGATCGTGGCGACCTCGCCGGAGTCATCCAGCCTGTTCTACGCCTCGATCCCGGACACCTCCCCGCAGTACCTGGAACCAGCCCGCCAGGCGATGGCGGAGCTCAAGGTCACCTAGCCCCAGCTAAGGTGGTCGCCATGGCTGATTGGGCAGTGGTGACCGGCGCTTCGAGCGGGATCGGGCGGGGTTTCGCCGAGCGGCTGGCCGGTGACGGGCTGAGCCTGGTGCTGGTAGCCCGCAGCGTCGACACCCTGCACGACATCGCCGACGATCTGCGCTCGCGTCACCATGTCCCGGTCGAGGTACTGGCCTGTGACCTGACCGATGCCGCTGCCCGCGATCAGCTCCTGGACAGCCTCGCCGAGCGGCAGGTCGAGGTGCTGGTGAACAATGCCGGCTTTGCGACCGTGGGCGACTTCGTGGACGCCGACCCGGCCCGGATCACCGCCGAGATCAACCTGAATGTGGTAGCGCTAACCCTGCTGGCCAGAGCCTTCGCGCCGGGCATGATCCGCCGCGGCCGGGGCGCGATCATCAACGTCGCCTCTACCGCGGCTTTCCAGCCGCTGCCGACGATGGGGGTCTACGCCGCCACCAAGTCGTACGTGCTGTCGCTGTCGCAGGCGCTGTGGGACGAGCTGCGCCCGTACGGGGTGACGGTGCTCGCCCTGTGCCCGGGGGCCACCGAGACCAATTTCTTCGTCAATGCCGGCGACGAGTCGATCCTGACCCACCGCCGCAGCGTGGACCAGGTGATCGACACCTGCTTCGAGGCGCTGGCCAAGGGCCAGCCATACGTCATCGACGGGCTGGGCAATGCGGCGTTGGCGCAGGTGGCGCGGCTGGCCCCGGCCCGGATCGGGCTGCCGATCAGCCGTCGGGTCCTGAGGCGCTGATCGGCCCCGGTCAGCTGCCGGCTACGAAGGTCTTGGTCTTCGCCGGCAGCAGGTCGCGGCACGGCTCGCGGTAGTCGACCTGGATGATCTGCCCGCGCAGCAGATGCAGCGAGGTCAAGCTGGCCAGGGTGCACTGGCGCCGGCGCGGGTCGTGGGCCAGGCGGCGGCCCTCGGCGTACGAGCGCAGCGTCCAGATCGGCAGCTGGTGCGAGACCACCAGCGCCTGGCCGCCTTCCCCGGCCGCGTCGGCCGCGTCCCGGACCGCGGGCAACATCCGGGCGACGATGTCACGGTACGGCTCGCCCCAGGTCGGGACTAGCGGATTACGCAGCCGCCACCAGCGGCGCGGGTCCAGCAGGGCACGGTAATTCCCGGCGAAGACACTGCCGGCGAAGGCGTTGTCGGCCTCGATCAGCCGCTCGTCGATCACCACCTCCAGTTCGGGCCGGCCGGCCGCGACCGGGGCCATGGTCTCCTGGGCCCGTTCCAGCGGGGAGCACCGCAGATGCGTCAGCGGGGTCTGCTCGAGGTACTCGGCGACCCGGTCCGCCATCTGGCGGCCCAATGCGGACAGGTGGTATCCGGGCAGCCGCCCGTACAGCAACCGGTCTGGGTTCTCCACCTGCCCGTGCCGTAGCAGGTGCACGATCGTCGGCTCCACGCGGACCTCCCTGTGTCCGCGTCAGGATACCTGCCCGGCCTGGGTACAGGTCAGCTCGCGGAGCGGCGCCGCCGGGTCCGCTGCGAGGGCCGCAGCACCGCCTGGCCGGCTTCCAGCAGGCCCCGGCGCCGTTCGGCGGCGAATTCAGCCAGAGCGTCAGCCAGCCCGACCCCGCTGGGGTCATTCGCCAGTACGTCGACCCGCAGCCCATGCTCCTGGCAAGACTTAGCGGTGGCCGGCCCGATCGCGGCCACGATCGTGGTCGGATGCGGCTTGCCGGCGATCCCGACGAAATTCCGCACCGTCGACGAGGAGGAGAACAGCACCGCGTCGTAGGTGCCGCCCTTGATCCCCTCCCGGATCGTCTGATTCGGCGGCGCTGCCCGTACCGTGCGGTAGGCGGTCACGTCGTCCACCTCCCAGCCGAGCTGGACCAGCCCCGCGGTCAGGGTCTCGATCGCGATATCGGCCCGCGGCACCAGAACCCGGTTGATCGGGTCCAGGTCGGCGTCGTAGGACGGGAAGTCAGCCAGCAGCGCCGCGCTGGACTCGCCGGCCGGCACCAGGTCCGGTTCGATCCCCCAGGCTTTGAGAGCTTCGGCGGCGGCTGTGCCGGCCGCGGCTACCTTCAGCCCGGAGAAGGCCCGGGCATCCAGCCCGTACTCCTCGAACTTCTCCCGTACCCCGCGCACAGCGTTGCCGGAGGTAAAAGCGACCCATTCGAAGGAACCCTCCACCAGGCCACGGACTGCTTTGTCCATCTGGTGCGGGGTCCGGGGACGCTCTACCGAGATCGTCGCCACCTCCTGGCATTGGGCGCCGTAGCCGCGCAGCCGGGAGGTCATCGGCGTCGCCAGGTCTTTAGTCCTGGGCACCAGCACTTTCCAGCCGAACAGCGGCTTGGTCTCGAACCAGTCCAGTTCGTCGCGCGGCATCGCAGCCGCATTCCCCATCACCACGTGCACCAGGGCGTCCTCGGCGGTGCCGATCAGGCTGGCGGACAGCTGATCCAAGGTGGTCGCGATGGTGCGCTGCTCGGTGGTCCCGCCGCGCATCGTCACTAGTACCGGCTCGGTACGGTCCCGGCCGGCGTCGACGGCAGCCTGGGTCAGGTCGCTACTACGCCCGGCCGGGCACCACATCACCAGGGTTCCGGCGAAACCCCAGAACCGGGCCCGGGGGTCATCGAACCCCCCCCGGGCCACCATGAACTGGACCCCGTCAGCATCACCCAACGCCACCCCGGCGTATTCGGGGACGGCGGTCAGCAAAGCCACCCCGGGCACCACCTCGAACGAGGCCCCGGCCCGGACACAGGCTGCCGCTTCCTCGCTGACGCCAGCGTCCAAGAACGGGTCCCCGGCCACCAGCCGCGCCACCCGACGGCCACCGCGGGCCGCCTCGACGGTGATCTCGGCCTTCTCCTCCGGAGTCATCCAGGCACCGAAGTCGGCATCGTCGAAGCTGGTCACTAGCCCGGTGATGTCGTAGTTCACCGCCGGATGACGCAACAATTCCAGCAGCTCGCGGGTATCCGCGAGCACGGCATCCGCGTTCCGGATGGCGCTGACGGCAGCTAGCGTGAGCAGGTCCGGGTCCCCCGGCCCGGTTCCCACGTACGTCACAGCCCCGAAGAGCGCATCGGCCGCGGCTCTGGCCCCAAAGTCGACCACTGGCTCCCCTTCCCCTCGTTTGTGTACAGCGTGATTCGCGCCGCTCACCGCGTCAAGTCAGTACGCCTCATGGTGGACACCTCGAGCACCACGCAACCGTACGACGGCCGCTGACGTTGCGCCCAGGCCCACCGCCACGAGATCGCTGTCTCAGTAAACGTGGCTGCCAGGCCACCGCGGCGGCTCTTGCGAGCCAAGCCGACGACGTGGGCCACGCTCACGACCGGGGGAATGGGGGGTGGTCGATTCCGAGGTGACCATCACGACGCCGACCGGCTACTTGCCGGCGCGGCGACGCTGGATCCGCGTCCTCTTGAGCAGCTTGCGGTGCTTCTTCTTCGCCATGCGCTTGCGACGCTTCTTGATGACCGAACCCACGGATGACCTTTCCTCGTGGCCGGCACGGCGCCGAGCCACAATGCTGAACGGGTGTGGCGGACCACGCGCAGCAGCTCCACCAACCGGAGCAGCTTATCGGCCTGGGGCTGACGCTGCCAGTCGCGCTCAGAATCTACCCGGCCTGAACATAGGACCGCTGCAAGAAGGCGTCGACCGCCTGCTGCGGGATCCGGAAAGCGTGCCCCAGGCGCACCGCCTCCAACTGGCCGGAATGGATCAGCCGGTACACGCTCATCTTCGAGACTCGCATGATCTGGGCGACCTCCGCCACGGTCAGCAGGTGCAGACCCGCGCTGATCGACATGGGCTGGTTCATTGGTCACATCCTCTCGGCCGCGGCCCTGTGCTTCGGCTGATGCTAACGGCCGTGGGCGCGTCAACGCGAACTAGCGCCGGACGCTCCCGCTCATACCTCGGCGTGTCGCGCCTCGCCCTAGCCTCGGGCCGGGGATAATTTGCCCCCGCGATCAGCCCTGGCGGACCTGGTCGGCGAGTTCCTGGCTGCGGTCCCGGGCAGCCTCAATGGCCGTAATGAAGGCTGCTTTCACCCGGTGGTCCTCCAACTGACGCAACGCCGCGGCGGTGGTACCAGCCGGGGAGGTGACATTCTCACGCAGCACCGTCGGATGCTCGCCGGTGTCACGCAACAGCTTCGCCGAGCCGTACATGGTCTGCACCGCCAGGCTGGTGGCGATGTCGCGGGGCAGCCCCAGCAGCACACCGGCGTCGATCATCGCCTCGACTACGAACATCAGGTACGCCGGGCCGGAGCCGCTGATCGCGGTCACAGCGTTCTGGTACCGCTGCGGGACCACCATCACCTCCCCGACGCAGGCCAGGATCTGGCGTGCCCGTTCCAGGTGTTCCGCCCCGGCATAGCGACCGGCGCTGATCACGGTCATCGCCTCCCCGACCGTGGCGGCGGTGTTCGGCATCACCCGGACTACAGGGGTCGGGCCGGGCAGGCGCTGCTCGATGACCTCGGTCTCGACCCCGGCGGCCAGCGAGACCACCAGCGCCCCGGGAGTGAGTTCGGTGCCGATCTCATCCAACACCTGGGGCAGATCCTGGGGTTTCACCATCACGATCACCGGGTCTGCGCCACGGACCGCCTCGGCGTTAGGCAGCACCCGGACCTGGTAGCGCTGCTCGATCTCCACCTGGCGCGCCGGACGCCGATCGGTGGCGACCAGCTGGTCTGGGGCGGTCCCGGCACGCAGCAGACCGGCCAGGATGATCTCCCCCATCACCCCGACGCCCAGCAGCGCGGTGGTCACTTCCGGCTCTTCTGGGCGGCGACCAGTTCGGCGATCTGGATCGCGTTCAGCGCGGCGCCCTTGCGGAGGTTGTCGCAGCTGATGAACAGGGCCAGGCCCCGGCCGTCCGGGACTGACTGGTCGGTCCGGATCCGGCCCACGTACGACGGGTCCTGCCCGGCCGCGGCGCGCGGATTGGGGATCTCGGCCAGTTCAACCCCGGGAGCCCCGGCGAGCAGCTCGGTGGCCCGTTCCGGGCTGATCGGGCGGGCAAATTCGGCGTGCACCGCCAACGAATGACCGCTGTACACGGGGACCCGGACGCAGGTGCCGGACACCGGCAGGTCCGGGATGTGAAGGATCTTGCGGGATTCGTGGCGCAGTTTCTGCTCCTCGTTGGTCTCGAGGCTGCCGTCGTCGACCAGTGAGCCGGCGACCGCGACCACGTTGTACGCGATCGGCAGCAGGTACGGGGCCGGGTCGCCGGCCGCCACCGCGGCCCCGTCGATCGCCAACGCCCGGGCGTCCCCGGCGGCGGCCACCTGGTCGGCCAGGGCATTCACCCCGGCGATCCCGGAACCGGAAACTGCCTGGTAGGTGGCAACCACCAGCCGGGTCAGGCGGGCCTCGTCGTGCAGCGGTTTGAGTACCGGCATCGCGGCCATGGTGGTGCAGTTCGGGTTGGCGATAATCCCCAGCGGCGGGTTCAGCGCATCCTCCGGGTTGACCTCGCTGACGACCAGTGGCACCTGGGGATCGGCGCGCCAGGCTGAGGAATTGTCGACGACGACAGCCCCGGCGGCGGCCACCTGCGGGGCGTACTGCCGGCTAGTGGTGGCACCGGCCGAGAAGATCGCGATGTCGATCCCGGAGAAATCGGCCTGCGCGGTGTCCTCCACGACTTGCCGGGTGCCGGCGACGTCGATCTGGCGCCCGGCCGAGCGGGCCGAGGCGAACAGCCGCAGCCGGTCGATCGAGAACCTCCGCTGCTGCAGCAGGGTGAGCATCACGCCGCCGACCTGACCTGTGGCTCCGAAGACTCCAATGCGCATGCCGGACATGCTATCGGCGCGGCCCGCGGCCGCAGCCGGGCTTCTCAGCAGCTGGGTCGCCGGTTTACAGCCAGTCGAGGTACGGCCGGGCCAGGGCGTACCCGACAAAGGCCACGATGTCGATCAGGGCATGGGCCACGACGAAAGGCATCACCCGGCCCAGCCGACGGTAGGCCAGGGCGAAGATCACGCCCATGATGATGTTGCCGACGAAACCGCCGAAGCCCTGATACAGGTGGTACGAGCCGCGTACCAGCGCCGAGACGGCGACCGCCCACCACCACGACCAGCCCCGCTCGGTGAGCCGCAGCAGCAGGTAGCCCAGCATGATCACCTCCTCCACCACGCCATTCATCACCGCCAGCCCGATCAGGACCGGCACCATCCACCAGTGTTCGGCCAGGTTCGCCGGCTCGACCCGGGTATTGACGCCCAGCTCCCGGGCCACCAGGTAGAGACCGAGCCCAGGAATCCCGATCCCGGCGGCGATCGCGAGGCCTTGCAGCAGGTCATGCCCGGGCCGGCGCAGGTCGAAGCCGAGCAGTGCCCGGGCCCGCTGGTGCGACAGGTGCACCAGGTACAGCACCAGCAGCACCTGGACCAGCGGGAAGGCCATCGCGGCGAGCTGGTAGGCCAGGTCCAGCCAGGGCCGGTTCGGGACCGTCGAGATGTTGATCCGGGTGGTCTGCTGCGCCAGCGGCTGATCGGGGCGGGTCAGCCGCTCCACGATCGACAGCAGCGAGTACACCGCAGAACGGCCCAGCCCCAATAGCAGGACAATCCAGACCTCCAGCCCGTCATATGCCCGCTGTTCCACGGCTGGAGTGTACGGCTCAGCGGCGGCTGACCATGGCCCGCAGGAAGAAGAGCAGGTTCGCCGGCCGTTCCGCGAGGCGGCGCATGAAGTAGCCGTACCAGTCGGTGCCGTACGGCACGTACACCCGGACCTGGTGGCCGGTGGCGACCAGGCGGCGCTGTTCGGTGGTCCGGATCCCGTACAGCATCTGGTGCTCGTAGTCGCCCGGGCCGCGCTGGGCGACGTCGGCGAAGGCCTCAGCCAGGGTGATCATCATCGGGTCGTGGGTGGCCACCATCGGGTAGCCCGGCAGCCGCATCAGCAGCGCCAGGTTGCGCCGGTAGGCGACCGTGACCGCGGTGGCGCCTTGGTGGGCGACGTCCGGCGGGCAGGCGTAGGCGCCTTTGCAGAGCCGGGTCCGGCAGCCGTCGCCGGCCATCGTCGCGATGTCGTCGGGGGTGCGGCGCAGCATCGCCTGTAGCACGCACCCGACCCACGGGTACGCCACCCGCAGTTCCCGGACCAGCCGCAGGGTCGCGTCGGTGGTGGTGTGGTCCTCCATGTCGACGGTGACCGTGGTCCCCAGTTCCTGCGCTCTGGCGCAGATGGTACGGGCGTTGCGCAGCGCCCGCCGTTCGCCGTCGTCAGGCAGCAGCTGCCCGATCGCCGTTGGTTTCAGCGAAACCTCGACCCGGTCGCACAGCCCGGCCTCGGAGAGCCGCTGCAGCAGCCGCAGGTATTCGGCGGTGGTCTCGTCGGCCTGCTCCGGGCTGGTGGTGTCCTCCCCGAGGTAGTCCACGGTCGCGGTCCGCCCGTCCGCCACCAACGGCCCCAGCACCGCGATCAACTCGTCGAGGTCCTCGCCGGCCACGAACCGGCTCACCACGCCTCGGGTGACCGGGAACCTCATCACGAGATCTTTGACCCACGCCTTGCGGGACAGGCTCAACAACGGCGTCAACGGCATCGCGCACCCCTCCTATGTCCGGCGCCAAGATAGCCGCGCCCGGCCGGCCCGCCGGATCCGGGGTCCGCCGTCTCGGTCACGGCAGGACATGACCCTTAGGAGGTGCTGGGCTGGAGCTGGCCCAGGTGCGCCCGGGCAAACTCCAAGGCCTCCCCCAGGGCCCGTTCCCGGGCCCCTCGGGAACCGATCGAGCGGGTATTGACCTCGACCACCACATTCCCCTCAAAACCCGAGTCCACCAGGTGCTTCAGCACCAGATCGGCCTGTTGATCGCCGTACCCGGGAAGCAGGTGTTCGTCTATCATGGAGCCGCTGCCGTCGGTGAGGTGGACGTGACGCAGCCGCGGCCCCCAGGACCGGGCCAGTTCTAGGGAATTCATCTGGGCGGTCGAGGCGTGCGACAGGTCCAGGGTTAACCATTCGTAGTCCAGGTCGCTAGGATCCCAGCCAGGCAGGTAGGCCTTGAAGTTGCGTACCGGGGTCCGCCAGGGATACATGTTCTCGACGCAGAACCGAATCCCGGTGTCGGCGTTAAGCCGCCGGATCCCAGCCTCAAAGCCGCTGGCGTAGCTGCCCTGCCACCGGAACGGGGGGTGTACCACCACGGTGTCGGCATCCACCCGGTGCGCGAGTTCGGCCGAGCGGGCCAGCTTCTCCCACGGGTCGTCGCCCCAGGTGGTCTGGGTCACCAGCAGGCAGGGGGCATGGATCGCGGATACCGGCACCGCGTGGTAATCACGCAGCTTCTCCACCGCATCCAGGTCCGCGGCGACTGGGTCGATCCCGACCATCACCTCCACCCCGTCGTAGCCCAGGCTGGCGGCGAGCTCGAAGCCGCTGGCGGTGGTCTCGGGGTACACCGATGAGGTGCTCAGAAGCACCCGGGCCGGGCTGACACCGGGAACGGCTGCGGCACGGGTGGAGGGGAAGGGATCCGTCACCCGGACAGGGTATCGGCCCAGACCACCCTGGCCGACCGGTCACCACCGTCGCAGCAGAGGATCGGCGGGGAGGCCGAATTTCGTCACTGCTGAGGCTGCGAGAGAATACGACCATGCATGTGGATCATGTCGTGTACGCCGCCGGACCGTCCGGTCTTGCCGCTGAGGCCCATCGTCTCGAGGAGGCGCTCGGCGTCAAGTCCCGCGACGGCGGGGTCCACCCGACGTTCGGCACCCGGATGCGTCTGATCTCACTCGCCGACGACCGCTACCTCGAGATCGTCGAGGTCCTGGACCATCCTGCGGCCGAGAAGGCGGCGTACGGGCAGGCGGTCCGGGCCCGCAGCGCCCTAGGCGGTGGCTGGCTGGGTTGGGTGGTCTCGGTGCCTGACCTGGCGGTGTACGAGCAGCGGCTGGACCGGGCCGCGGTGGCGGGGCTGCGGTATTTTCCCGACGGCCGGGCGCTGCAGTGGCGCCAGCTCGGGGTCCGGGGCCTGATCGCCGACCCGCAACTGCCGTACTTCATCTCCTGGGTCAGTGACGAAGAGCTGCGCCCGAGCGCCCTGCAGGGCACGGTCCAGCTGAAACGGCTCGAGATCGCGGGCAACCGGCAGCGGGTCGAAGGTTGGCTGGGGACCTCGATCGGGGATGCCCTCGACGATGTCGAGATCGAGTTCAGCTCCCCCAGCGGCTACCCGGGGCTACACGCGGTGACCTTCGTCACCGAGCAGGCCGAGGTCCGGCTCTAGGGCGTTCCCCGGCGCCGGACCGGGACCAGTTCGCGACTGTCAGTGGCAGCTGTCAGGCTGCTCGCTATGGCGAAACAGGGACCGCGGTACCGCTGCAGCGAATGTGGCTGGGCGTCGCTGCGCTGGGTGGGCCGCTGCGGCGAATGCCAGACCTGGGGCAGCGTCACCCAGGTCGGAGCGCCCCGGCTGCGGGAGGTAGCGGCCGCTGCCCCGGCCCGGCAGGCGGTGCCGATCGGTGATGTCAGCGAGGCCGCGTCGAACCGGGAGCTGACCGGGGTCGGCGAGCTGGACCGGGTCCTCGGCGGCGGTCTGGTGCCGGGCGCGGTGGCGCTGCTGGCCGGGGAGCCGGGTGTTGGCAAGTCGACCCTGCTGCTGGAGGTCGCCGCCCGCTGGGCGAAGGCCGGGCGGCGGGTGCTGTACGTGACCGGTGAGGAGTCAGCCGAGCAGGTACGGATGCGGGCCTCCCGTACCAACAACCTGGCCGACGAGCTGTACCTGGCCTCGGAGACTGACCTGGGCACCGTACTCGGCCATATCGAGCAGGTCCGCCCGACGCTGCTGGTAGCGGACTCGGTGCAGACCATCGGCACCGCCGAGGTGGACGGCTCGGTAGGCGGGGTGTCGCAGGTCCGGGAGGTGACCGGGGCGCTGGTTCGGGTGGCGAAACAGCGCGGCATGGCGACGATGATCGTGGGTCATGTCACCAAGGACGGCGCGATCGCCGGGCCACGGCTGCTGGAGCACCTGGTGGATGTGGTGCTGGCCTTCGAGGGCGACCGGCATTCGGGTTTCCGGATGGTACGGGCCACGAAGAACCGGTACGGCCCGGCCGACGAGGTCGGCTGCTTCGAGATGGCCGATTCCGGGATTGTCGAGGTCCCCGACCCGAGCGGGCTGTTCACCACCCGCCACGACGAGCCGATGCCCGGCACCTGCGTCACCGTGACCTTGGAGGGCCGCCGGCCGCTGCTGGCGGAGGTACAGGCGCTGGTGGCCCGTAACCTCAGCCCAAATGTGCGTCGGACCACGATCGGGATGGACCCGAGCCGGACCCTGATGATCGTGGCCGTACTTCAGAACAGCATCAAGATCCCCCTGTACGAGAAAGACGTGTACGTGTCGACGGTGGGCGGCGCCCGGGTCTGGGAGCCGACCGCGGACCTGGCGGTGGCGCTGGCGATCGCCTCCGCCTCGGCGAACCGGAACTTCCCCGGCCGGGTGGTAGCCCTAGGTGAGGTCGGCCTGGCAGGTGACCTGCGCCGGGTGCCGGGCCTGGAGCGGCGGCTGGCGGAGGCTGCCCGGCTAGGCTTCACTGACGCCATCACCCCGCTGCCGCCGCCCGGGGTTCAGGTCTCGGTGCCGAAGGGGATGCGCCTGGCGCAGGTACCCAGCCTGAACGACGCCCTGGCCACGCTGGACCTGCGCCCGCAACGCCCCAGCCGGCCCTGACCGCCGCGGCCGTCTCGCGCGCCCAGGCGTGGGGTCGGGCCGCTGCACCCGAACGCCTACCGGGACGGCTGGCGTCTCGCGCGCCCAGGCGGGGGTCGGCGGCCCGGATCGATCTGCTCGGTCGCCGCGACCACGTCTCGCGCGCCCAGGCGGGGGTCGGCGGCAAACGGCGTAGGCGAGCTTCACCCCATCAGGCGTCTCGCGCGCCCAGGCGGGGGTCGGACCCCGTACCCATAGGATCAGCGCAAGCCGACCAGAGTTCCCGGCCCGTCGAGTGAGGCAATTGTGACCCCGATCACCCACCTTCGCCACTATCAGGCTCTGCTGGCCCCTGGTACCGCGCTGCGCGACGGCCTGGAGCGGATCGTCAGCGGCCGGACCGGGGCCCTGATCGCCTTGGGCGCCTCCCCCGCGGTGGCGGCGGTGTGCACCGGAGGTTTCCACCTGGACACCCCATTCGCCCCGACCGCGTTGCGGGAGCTGGCGAAGATGGACGGCGGGATCGTGGTCACCCAGGATCTGAGCCGGATCGTACGAGCCGGGGTCCACTTCGCCCCGGACCCGGGCATCGCCACCGCCGAAACCGGCACCCGTCATGCCAGCGCGGACCGACTCTCCCAACAGACCGGGGTAGCGGTGGTCACGGTCTCGGCGTCGATGTCGGTCATCGCGCTGTACCTGAACGGCGAACGGCATCTGGTGGAGCGTCCCGATGCCCTGGCTGCCCGCGGCAACCAGGCCCTGAGCGCCCTAGGCCGCTACCACGAACGGCTGCGGGCCGTGACCGAAACCTTGTCGGCGCTGGAGGTGTCCGACCAGGTGACGGTCCGGGAGGTGGCGGTGGTCTCACAGCGGCTGGAGCTGGTACGTCGGCTGGCCGACGAGGTGGCGGGGTACGTGGTGCAGCTGGGCGCCGAGGGGCGGCTACTGGAACTCCAGCTGCACGAGGTGACCGCCCAGACCGGTGACCTGGGCCGCCAGATCCAGCTCGACTATCACCCGCCGCAGGCGCCGCAGGCCGTGGACCCGGCCAGCCTGTCAGGGCTCAGCGACGACGAACTGCTGGATCTGGGGACGGTCTCGGCCAGCCTGGGGTTGGGGCCGCTGGATTCCCGGGTCAGCCCGCGCGGGATCCGGCAATTGCTGCAGATTAGTCAGCTGCCGCCCGGCCTGGCGCCGCGGCTGCTGGAACAGTTCGGCGGGTTGCAGGGGGTGTTGGCCGCTTCTCAGTCCGACCTGGTCGAAGTGGACGGGGTCACCGAGGCCAGCGCCCGGCTGATCCGGGACCGGCTGCTGCGGCTCACCGAAGCCGCGTACCAGATCACCTGAGGCGTCATCACCAGACCAGGGTCATCACGTGCCGCCCGGACGTGCCCCCGGACAGCTGGGCGGTCGCCACGTAGGTGCCGGCGCCCAAGTCGCTCGGGACCAGACGGCAGCCGTTCTGGGAACGGCGCCGCTGCCAAGACATCCGCCAGTCCACGGATTCGCCGGGCTGTACGGTGAAGACCCCCTCCGGTCCCCAGGTCGGGCAGTCGCGGGTAGACCAGACCTCGTCTGTGCCGGAGGTAATCACCAGCCGGAACGTGACCGCCGTCAGGCTCAGCACACAGGCCTGCTGCCCGGAATTCGCCATCGTCACCAGCAGATCAGCCTGGCTGCCGACCTTGACCCGGCTCGGGCCGCCGACCGAGACCACGACCTGGTTGGAGGCACAGGCCGCGGTTGACGCCGCGGCCGCCGAGCCGACCGGCGAGGTGGCGCTGCCGGCGCTCTTGCGGGAAGAGGCTGCGGCGTTGGTGGCCCCCGGCGCAACGCTGGCCGCCGGCGCCGTACCGGCAGGGGCGGTGCCGACCGGGGCTGGCGCCGCATGGGTGCCGCCCGGCGTTGCGGCGCCGACCGGGCTGGGGTTGGCCAGGTTAGGGCTGGTCGGCCCGGGCTCGGGGGTACGGGTGGCCGCCGAGCTGGGGCTGGCTGCAGGCTCATCACCTGCCAGCGTGGTCACCAGCCATACCGTCCCGGAGACCAGCATCACCGCTAAGACCAGCACCATCGCCCGGCGCCACCAGTACACGTACTGGGGCGTCTGCGGCATGCCCCGCATCGTACGACCGTCCCGAGATCTGGAGCGCAGGCTCGCCGCAACCTGTCAGCGGCCCTGGGGGACGAGCACGGCGCCGCAGTGAGGCTGCAGCTTCACCGACTCCCAGTCCAACCAGACCCCGTACCCCGGGGTCTGCCAGGCGATCCGGTACGGGATGTGGCCCATCGGTACGGTCGTCGGCTGATCACCGAAGTTCGCCACCACCACGATGTCGCCACGGTGGACCACCAGCCAGCGGGCCGCCTCGTCACATTCGGCGCTGATCTGGCGCAGATGCGGCGAGCTGAGCTCCGGGATCTCACGACGCAGCCGGGCCAGGCTGCGGTACATCCCCAGCACCCGCCCATGCTCACCCTGGGCGATCTCGTCCCAGTTCAGCCGGGACCGCTCGTACGTGGCCCGGTCCTGCGGGTCGGGAACGTCCCGGTCGCCCCAGTCCATCCGTTCAAACTCCCGGGTCCGGCCCTCGGTCACCGCCCGGCCCAGCTCTGGCTCCGGGTGAGAGGTGAAGAACTGGAACGGGGAGCTGGCGGCCCACTCCTCCCCCATGAACAGCATCGGGGTGTACGGGCTGGTCAGGGTGAGCATCGCCGCCAAGGCCAACTGGTCCGTGTCCAGCGAGGCGGCCAGCCGGTCCCCCTGGGCACGATTGCCGACCTGGTCATGGTTCTGGTTGCTGACCACGAACCGCCAGCCGGGGAACCGCTGCGGGTCGATCGGCTGGCCATGGTCACGACCCCGGAACGACGACCAGGTCCCATCGTGGAAGAAACCGCGGGTTAGCACCTTCACCAGCGACCCGAGCGGGGCGAAGTCGGCGTAGTAGCCGCTGGTCTCCCCGGTCAGGGCGACGTGCAGCGCATGGTGGAAGTCGTCGCTCCACTGGGCGTCGACCCCCATCCCGCCAGCCTCGCGGGGTAGCACCAGCCGGGCGTCGTTCTGGTCGGATTCGGCGATCAGCACCAGCGGCCGCTGTTGATGCGCCGCCAATTCCGCCACCTCGACCGCCAATTCTTCCAGCAGGTGGGGCTCGGAGCCGTCGACCAGGGCATGCACCGCGTCCAGCCGGAGTCCGTCGACGTGGAACTCCTGGAACCACATCAAGGCGTTGTCGATCACGTAACGGCGGACTTCACCGCTCAGCCGACCGTCGAAGTTCACCACCTGTCCCCAGGGGTTTTCGGCCTCCGCCAGGTACGGGCCGAAGCGCGGCAGGTAGTTTCCGGAGGCGCCGAAGTGGTTGTACACGACATCTTGGATGACGCCGATCCCGACCGCGTGGCAGGCGTCCACGAAACGCTGGTACGCCGCCGGGCCGCCGTACGGCTCGTGCACCGCGTACCACAGCACCCCGTCGTAGCCCCAGTTGTGGATCCCGTTCATCGCATTGACCGGCATCAGCTCGACGAAGTCGACCCCGATGGACTGCAGGTGCGCCAGCTTCGCCGCGGCCGCGTCGAGGGTGCCATCCGGGGTAAAGGTGCCGACGTGCATCTCGTACAGCACCGAGCCGGACAGCGGCTTGCCGACCCATCCCCCGTCGCCCCAGACGTAACGCTGCGGGTAGTGGGTCCGCGACATCCCGTGCACCCCGTACGGCTGACGCCGGGATCGGGGGTCAGGCAGCAGGGTCGGGTCAGCGTCGACGGTGTAGCCGTAGTCCAGGTCGTCGGCCCGGTCTGGCTCCTCCGCCGGAGCCCACCAGCCGCCGGGGCGCCGGCGCATCGGGATCCGACGCAGCCCGGCTTCAAGCTCACCAGCCGGGCGAACGTGGAGGGTGATTGACTCCCGCTCCGGAGCCCAGACGTCGAACGGGGTCCGCGAATGCATGAACTCCGGCAGCGCCACCAGTAGGGCCACCGGCGCCTGGCCCAGCACCTGCTCCACCAGGACCGGTTCCCCGTTCACCTCCACCACCCGGCCGTCAGCGACATTGCGGTAGCGGCCCAGCGGCAACTCGACCGTGGTGTCGGCCCAGCCGCCGCGGGCAGCCAGTCCCACCGGGAGCCGGGTCGCCAGGACCACCACCGCGCCGCGGTCGTACGCCAGCAGGTGGTCAGCGGCCGGGCCGCTGACCGCCACCGGTTCGTACCCGCCGAAGGCCTTGGGCTGGTCGCGGCGCAACGTGAGCACCTCGTGCACCAGGCGCTGTTTGACATGGCCCGGGTCGTCGATCCCACCCACCAGGGTGGCGTGGGCAGCGGTCTGCAGCAGCTCCTCCCGGTAGCTGAAGTCGACCGGCCGGCGGTTGTCCGGGTCGACCAGGCTCAGTTGCCACAGCTCGCTGCCCTGGTAGATGTCGGGCACCCCGGGCATGGTCAGGGTGATCAGCTTGGACGCCAGGGCGTTGCTCCAGCCCGGGTCGACCACGGCCGCCAGCACCTCGTCCAGCACCGACCGGACCTCGGGGTTGTCGAAGACCGCGTCGACGCAGGCCTGCATCGCCTGCTCGTAATCGGTGTTGACCTGGGTCCAGCTGGTGTGTTCACCGGCCTCCCGCATCGCCTTCTCCAGGTAGCTGTGGAGCCGCTCCCGTGAGGCCGGCCAGCTGCCGATCACCGCCTGCCAGAACAGGTTCGCGCAGCCCGGGTCGGGGACCGGGACAAGCTCCAGCAGCCGTCGCAGGCTAGTGGCCCACAGCTGCGGCAGCTCAGCCAGCACCGCAATCCGGGCCCGAACGTCCTCGCCGCGTTTGGTGTCGTGGGTGGTGCCGGCTGAGAGCGCGGTCGGCCACTGTTGCTGGCGGCGGGCCATCGCCTCGTGGAAGTCGGCCACCGAGACTGAGAACAGGCTCGGGTCGGCGCCTACCTCGTTCAGTGAGGTAAGCCGCGACCAGCGGTAGAAGGCGCAGTCCTCGACTCCTTTGGCCATCACCATGCCGGAGGTCTGCTGAAAGCGGGCCGCGGCAGCGGTGGCGCCGTCGGTGAGGACCGGGGTCAGCGCCTCGATGGCCTCGGCTAGGTCGGGCCGGTGACGGGCGGCAGATTCCAGGGCGGACACCAGGTGGTCGCGGCCGTCAGGCAGGTACGAGCGGTACACCGGGAAGCAGGCCAGCACCTCGGCGACCGCGTCTACCAGTTCCGGGGTGTCGGCTTCCTTTCCGAGCACCAGCAGCGCGTCGCGGGCGATCCGGCCGGTCTCCGAGCCCAGGATCTGGTCGGCCACGGCCCGTTTGGTGTCGTGGGTGAGCTGGTGCCAGTCGACCGGCGCGCCGCGCAGCTCGTCCTCCAACGCGGTCAGCCCGGCCTCACCGGCCGGGTCGGTGAGCACCCGGTCAACTAGGGCCATCGTGTCGTACCCGGTGGTCCCGGCGCTCGCCCAGCGCGGCGGCAACTCCTCGCCGGGTTCCAGGATCTTCTCGATCACCACATACGCCCCGGAGCTAAGTTCGCTGAGCCGTTCCAGGTATTGGGCCGGGTCCCGCAGCCCGTCCGGGTGGTCGATTCGTAGCCCATCCACCAGGCCTTCGTCGAACCAGCGGCGGATCTCCTCGTGGGAGGCATCGAACCAGTGCTGCTCTTCGACGCGGATCGCGACCAGGGTGTTGACGGCAAAGAATCGGCGGTAGTTGAGGCTGTGGTCGGCCTCGCGCCAGCTGATCAGGGCGTAGTGCTGGCGCAGCAGGACCGCGTTCGGGTCGTCGATACCCTCAGCGGTGTTCGGGGCCAGCGGGAAGCGCTGATCGTGGTAGTGCAGCTCACCGCCCAACAGGCGCAGGTTGTCGATGCTGCCGTCCGGATTGAGATCGTCGTCGGCGACCACCGGGATCCGGACCTTGCCGTGGCCGAAATCCCAGTCGATGTCGAAAGCTGAAGCGTACGGGGAGTCCTGGCCGTGGGTCAGCACATGCCACCACCATTCGTTCTCCCACGGGCGGGCCACCCCGACATGGTTCGGGACGATGTCGACCAGGACCCCCATGCCCAGCCGCTTCGCCTCGGTCGACAAGGCCGCGAGCCCGGCGCCGCGGCCCCGAGACGGGTCTACGGTGGCGTGGCTGGTGACGTCGTAGCCGTGTTCGGATCCGGTACCGGCCCCCAGCACCGGCGAGAGGTACACCCAGTCCACCCCCAGGGCATGCAGGTAACGCAGTGTCTTGGCAGCTTCGAGCAGGTCGAAGTCCTCCGTGATCTGCAGACGGTAGGTACTGGCTGGTGCATTCATCGCGGCCCTCCCGGGAACGTGCCTGGTCCCCTTCACTCTGCCATCTCGACCGCAACCGACGAGTCCAGCCCAGGCCTTCCTGAGAAATCCTCAGTGATTCTCAGGTATGGTGATCTCGTACCTCACCGTCGTGCCCCCGGAGAAAGCCGTGACCAGAGCCATTAAAGTAACCCTCGCCATCGCCTTGATAGCGACATCCGCCCTCGTCGTAGGAGTCTGGCGGTCGTGGGGCGCGAACGCCTGCGAGGCGATGGTGAATCCTATTTACCAACGCACCGGTCCGGCCGAGGAGACCCTGCTGACCCCCTGGAAACAGGAGGCTGAGAAAGCCGCCCAGACCTACGGCTACAGCCGCGACCTGGGGACGCCGTTCGCTGCGAGCACCACCTCGGCGCCCGGCCTGGTCCCGATTCACCGGCTCTACCGGGCTGCCAGCAATGACTTCATGTGGATCGCGGCCGGCGCTGAGAAAGACAGTGCGATCGGCAGCTTCGGCTACACCGACGCCGGCGTGAACTTCTACGCCCTGCCCAGCCCGAGCGGCTGCGGCGTGCCGGTGGTGCGTTTCCTGAAGGGCCCACGTCACCAGTACGCGGTCTCGCAGCAGGAGCAGGACGCACTGACCAACGCCGGCTGGACTAAGGAAGGGGTGGCCTTCTACGGCGCCCGGACTACCGCGGCCACGGCCGACCCGACAGCCACCGACCCGGCCGCCACGGATTCAATCTTCGGCCTGGCGGCCCTGCCCGACACCCAGAACGAGGTGCACCACCCCTCCGACACCCGGTCTCGGGACCGGATGCAGTGGCTGGTCAGCAACCAGAAGACGCTCGACCTGCGCTACGTGTTGCACTCCGGCGACGTGACGAACTGGGGTTGGCTGGAGCCGTCGCAGTACCAGGTCGCTGACCGGGCCTTCGCGATCCTCGACCAGGCCAAGATCCCGTACCAGGCGGCGATCGGGAACCACGACACCCGCGCCGTGGGCTACAACGGTGATCCGAAGAATCCCGGACCGGGCGGTTCGGCGTACATGTTCCACCCGGACTGCCCGAAGAAGCTGGGCGCCGACCAGTGCAACACCGCCAAGCTGGTGCGCCAGACCCAGGAGTGGAACGCCACCTTCCCGAGCAGCCGGTTCGTCAACGTCGGCGGGACCTTCGAGCCGAACAAGAGCGACAACATGTACCAGACATTCTCCGCCGGCGGGGTGGACTGGTTGGTGCTGACCCTGGAGCTCTACCCGCGTAAGGAGGCGGTGGCCTGGGCAAGCGAGGTGGTCAAGGCCAACCCCAAGCGGAACGTGATCGTGGTGACCCATTCGTACCTGACCGGTTCGCTCGACATCCGCCAGGACGCCGAGTACGGCGCGACCTCACCGCAGTACCTGTTCGACAACCTGATCAAGGTCTACCCGAACATCAAGATGGTCTTCTGCGGCCACACCGGCCAGTGGGGGACGAAGATCCACCAGGGCGCCAACGGCAATACGATCGTCTCGTACCTCACCGCGCTGCACTCCTCGGACAACCCGGTGCGGACCCTGGAGATCAACACCGCCACCGGCCTGGTCACCAGCAAGCTGGTCACCCCCAACCGGGGCACCTCTCAGCCCGACAACACTCAGGTGACGCTGTCCCTGGTCCGCTGAGTTCCCCGCGTAGCTGAGCTCCTGCTCGGCTTGGATCCCTGGGCCGCGGCTACCGGACCCGGACGGTCGATCAGACCGCTTCGGAGTCGGTATCCGCGGCCCTGGCGGGTTCCTCGAGGGAGACGAACCGCCACACCGTCATCGCCACCGCGATCCCGACCATGACCAGCCCGGCCCACAAGTTGGCGTTGATGTTGCCGGTCTTAGCCATCTCGTCTGGCCCGTTACGGAAGACCGAGCAGACGATCAGGTAGCAGCCGATGATCCCCAAGACTGCGGCGATCACGGTTCGGATGTCAGACATGATCCGGGTAAAGAACGACATGGTCGGCTCCTTCTCAGCGGAAGATGGAATTGAGCAGGACGACCAACGCACCCGCGCAGATCGCCAGCGGCACCGGGCGGCGCAGCAGCGGCAGCAGCCGCTCGTTCGGGTCGGTCCGCCTCTCGCGCGGGGTCAGCGAGTAGACGAAGCCAACTAGCTCGGATTCGGGCTTAGGTTTCGTCAGGTACGACACACCGAGCGTGACCACGAGATCGACCATGAAGGCGGTGCCGGCCGCCAGGAAGGCCAGCCCTTGGCCAGGCAGGTGCAGCCTGCCGGTCCAGCTCGCCACATTGAGACCGAGCGCAGCCAGGGTCCCTGCCGCCAGGCCCGCCCAGCCGGCATGGCTGGTTGCCCGCTTCCAGAACATCCCCAGGATGAACGTGGCGAACAGGGGCGCATTAAACATCGAGAACAGCTGCTGCAGGTAGTCCATGAGGTTGGAGTACCCGGAGGCGATCAGCGCCGTAAAGATCGCGATGACGGTCGCGGCGGCGGTGGTCAGGTGCCCGATCCGCAGGTAGGTGGCGTCGTCGGCGTCTCGGTTGAGATAGTGCTCGTACAGGTCGACGATGAAGACCGTGTTGAAGGCCGAGATGTTCGCGGCCATGCCGGCCATGAAGGAGGCCAGCAGGCCGGTGATCGCCAGGCCGAGCAGGCCATTAGGAAGCACGTCGCGCATCAGCAGCAGGACCGCGTCGTTGTACGTGACGGTGCTGCTCGTTAGATCCCCGCCGCTCAGCGAGAGCCGCTTAAGCTCGACGATCTCGCTGACCTGGACGGCGGCCACCATGCCCGGGATGATCACCAGGAACGGCACCACCATCTTGGCGAAGGTGCCGATGATCGGGGCCGAACGGGCCGCCGTGATCGAATCGGCAGCCATCGCGCGCTGCACCTCGACGAAGTTCGTCGTCCAGTACCCGAAAGACAAGACAAAGCCCAGCCCGAAGACGATGCCGAAGGCTGACAACGCCGGAGAGTTGAAACCGGACAGCAGCAGACCTGGCCAGGAATGCAGCTGGTTCTCCGGCTGGGCGTAGGCGCCGGTGCCGTACTGCTGGGCGGCCTCGGTGATCTTGGCGGTCAGACCCTGCCACCAGCCAACCCGGTGCAGTCCGATCAGGGTCAGCGGCAGCAGTGCGACCACGATGACGAAGAATTGCAGCACCTCGTTGTAGATCGCGGCGGACAGGCCCCCGAGGCTGATGTAGCTAAAGACGATCACGGCAGCCACGATCAGCGCCACCCACAGCGGCCAGCCGAGGAGCCGGTTGACGATGGAGCCGAGCAGGAACAGGTTCACCCCGGCGATCAGCAGCTGAGCCAGCGCGAACGAGATCGCGTTGATCAGGTGGGCGGGTCGGCCGTACCGCTTAAGCATGAACTGGGGCACCGAGCGCACCCCGGAGCCGTAGTAGAAGGGCATCATGACCAGGCCGAGGAAGATCATGGCCGGGATCGCACCGACCCAGAAGTAGTGGAAAGTCGGCAGTCCGTACTGGGCACCGTTGGCGGACATACCCATAATCTCGACGGCGCCCAGATTGGCCGAGACAAAAGCGATCCCAGTGACCCAGGCCGGCAGGGACCGGCCGGAGGTCAGAAAGTCATCCGATGAGGCGGTTCGGCGTTTCGCCATGAAACCCACAGCGAGGACGAAACCGAAGTAGACCACGATCGGGAAGTAGTCGTACCAGCGGGCATCGAGAAGCGTGTCCCCAACAGCCGGCACCAGCAGCGGCGAAACAAGCATCGGCGACCTCCATGTCGTCAGGCGCCCAGGACGGGCGGCGCACTGGCATCGTAGACCGGCTGATCTGCCAGAACCACTGATACTGCACAGATTCTGGACAAGGGCCGGTTGGCCTGCCCGTCCGGTCCCCTCCCGGTGTGAATCCGGTCGGCGCCTGCCAGCACACTGGTGGTATGGGCGACAATGAGCTCCAGCGGGCCTTCGATGCCGGATTCCAGGCCGGCTATGCTGCGGGTCTGCGCGACAGACGGCAGTCGGCAGGCTCCCCGCCGCAGGCGATGCCAACGCGTCCGGAGGTCGCGGCCCCGGCCGGTCTAGTCCCGCCGGCGCGTCCGGTACCGCCGCCGCTGACACCGGCCCAGCTGGCGCAGCACCGCCAACGTGTGGCGAACCGCAATCTGAACAGTCTGCTGTACCTGTCCAGCCTGTTGCTGATTGGGGCTGCGGCGGCGCTGCTAGCCGGCCCGTCGTCCAGCAGCGTCAAGCTGGCCGGGGTGTGGGGTCTGGTCGGGTTGTTTTTCGGTTCCGGACTGGTGTTGGTACGCACGATCGCCCGGCTCCGCCCAGCCGGGATGGCCTTCGTCTGGACCGGGTTAGCGATCATCCCCTTTGGGGGGGTGGCCTTGGCTGTCTTCACCGCGATGCCGAACCGGCTGGCCTGGATGCTTACCTCGCTAGTCGCGCTGGCGGCCCTGGCGGCGGCGCTAATCGTGATCCGGCGCCCGGAATTGGGATATCTGAGTGTTCTGACTGTGGTCTCGTTGGTGGTCTCAGGCACGGCGGTGCTGCCGGTCTCGAACGCTTGGATGCTGGTGGCGCTGGTGGTGACCGGTTTGGGCGCCACCTTGGCGCGGCGGATGCTGCCGCGACGCCATATCACGGCTCTACTGCACCGTCCTTCCGAGATCACCACCTGGGCCGTCACCCCGGTCGCCATCGTGATCAGCTGGGGCTCGGTGTCCGCCGCGGAGCAGGTGGCGGTAGCCCTGGCCGGCAGCATCCAGTACGCGGTCGCCTGGGTGATGGAGAGCTCCTGGCCTCGTTTTGTCGCAGTCCGGGTGCTGCTGCTGATCACCCTGCTCGAGGCCTACGCGGCCTTCCCGACCGGCCGGTACGGGGCGTTGGCGACAGCCATCACCGGATCGGCGCTGGCAGCTTTCTCGGCCTGGTTGCTGACCTGGCCGCGTCTGACCCCCAGCCGGGCTGGCCGGGACCGGCTGCTGGGGCCCGACAAAGTCAGCCGCGCCGCAGCGAGCAAGACCTCCTCGTCGACTGCCTCGCCGGCCGACACGAACCGCCCTGCCGCGGGTCATCCACCGGCCGCCGCAGCCACCCGGCAGCCGACGCCGAACCCGGACCAGGCGACGTCGGAGCCCCAGCAGACCCACGAAACCCAGCCGCCAGCGGTCCAGCAGCCGGTGCCGACGGTCGGCTACCCGGTCACTGCGACAGCTCCGCAGTCCCCGGGCGCGCCGGCCACCGTCCGTACCAGCTACGGGATGGTGCCCGCGGTGCCTGCCGGTGCACCGAGGTCAGCCCGGACCGGGTCCCCAGCGGCGCGGGGTCCGGTCGATCCGCGGGCCGTCGAACGGCTGCTGGAGCAGACCCTGATCGGAGTTGGCCTGGCCACGATCGCCAGCGCTTGGCTTTGGCGCAGTATCCATGTCAGCAGCTGGTTCGATTTCAGCAGCTGGTTCTCGGTGCTGATCGCGGTGCTGCTGACCCTGACCGCTGCCGGGTGCAGTCTGCTGCTACGTAATCTGCCGCTGGCCATGGTCGCCGGGGCCGCGTCCTTCCTGATTCCGGTGACCAGCCCGTTCGCCGCCTGGGGGGTCTATGACGCGACCAGCAACACCATGCTCGGTGCGCTGGTCACCATCTTGGCGATCCGAACCCCACCGCGTCGACGCGGCTGGGTGCTTCTGGCTGCGACGGTCGGCTGCGGGCACCTGCTACTCGGCAGCGTGGCCGGCTACGGCTACGCCCCGGCCCGACAGGTGTTCTTGTCCCTGGTCGCCGTGGTGGGGATGGCGGCGATCGCGAAGGCCGCCCGGCTACGGGCATTGCGGGTGACGATCGTGGTCCCGGCGGCGATCGCCCTCGACTTGTTGCTCAGCGAGAGCGGCGTACCCTCCGCCTGGCGCTGGGTGGCGGTGCCCCTGGTCGCGCTGGTAGGCCTGGTGACCTGGATGCTGCTCGACTTCCGTCGTCCCCAGGGTCTCGGCCTAACCCTCGCCCTGGCTGGCGGGGCCTCGGTGGCGGCGCCCTGGCTGGCAGTTCAGCTGCTGTCCAGCATATCGGGGCCTGACATCGCAGGAGAGGTAGGTCTGCTGGCCTCAATCGCGGTAGTTGCTTTCCTCTGGTTGAAGGCCCACCGGCGGGTCTATCTGGGGACCCTGGTCAGTCTCGGAGCCTGGACGGTGCTCGTCTGCATGGTGCAGAACAACGCCTACCTGGCCTTGCCGCCGTTGATCCTGCTGACCGGGATCGCCTGGTTCGTCGCCCTGCCCGCCACTGACCCGGTCCCGACTGGGCTCGGCGCCGGGATCGGCGCCGGCCTGCAGGTGCTAGCCGCGATCGTCTGCTGGACGGCCTGGCCGATCAACGACGTCGCGGTCGCGGTCGGCTACATCCACGCCGCCGCCGGGATCCTGGCTGCCGCGACCCTGTGGTGGCGGCGTCACACCATCCCGATGCTTCCGGCGGTGTTGGCGATGCCGACCGTCTTGGTCGGCCTAGTCGCCCTCAACGGGAACTACGTCACCTTGTTCCTCGCCGAGCAGATTGCGATCGTTGTGCTGGGGACCTGGCTCGAGCGGCGCTGGGCGATCTGGTGGGGCCTGATCACTAGCACCCTGACAATCTTGATCTTCGTCCGCGGGGACCGGTTCTTCCAGCTGATCCTGCTCGCGGTGACCATGATCGCGGTCGTGGTCTGGCGGTTGCTGCGGCAAAGTCACCGCCCCGAGCGGCCGACCCCGCCCCTACCGACCCCGTCGGCGGCCAACCGGCCAGCTCCCCCGTCATCTCCGGGGCCGCCCGATCCGGGTCCGCAACCGGCAGCCCCGGACGGCCCCGGGCCCCGGCCGCCCGACCAGCCACCGGCGGCCGGTTCGTCCAAGCCGCATCCGCACCGGCCCGACCACATGACCCACGGGCCCCGTTCCCAATCGGCCCGGGCCGAGGCGATGAGTCAGCGTTCCCACCCACCGGACGCCGACCGGCACTGAGCGGGCCCATCTGTTCAGCGCTGACGGTGCTCCAGCCGGCAGTCCCGCTCGGTGCAGGTCAACACAGACCGGTATCTGGCGTCGTGGAAGAGCACTGTGGTGGTGCCGTTAGCGGTGAGGTCGGAATCGATGATGAAACTACGAGCAAGGTTGGCCCGGTAGTACGCCAGAACGTCGGCGGCCGCAAGGCCTTCGAGCCGGTACGAGCTGCCCTGCTCATCCAGGTCGATGTCAGCTGCCTGGGTCTGGCTCGGGTAGGTCATCGCCCAGGGGACACCCTCGGTCAGTCCCAGATCGTCAGGTGTCAGCGGATCGGTCGAGGAAGAGGAATCGCTACTGGGAGTGGAGCTGGCCGAGACGGTGGTAGTCGCAGTAGTGGGGCTGGGTCGAGTCGAGGATGGGCTGGCGGACGTGACGCGGCCGCGGGCTGCCGGCGGTGGGCCGGTGACCGGGACGGTGGCGTTGCCGCAGCCGCTCACCAGTACCCAGGCCAGCAGCACCGTACCCGCCTTGGCCCTGATCACTGCCTACTCCTTCCGGCTCAGCCCCCTGCCGTGCCCTGGGCCTACCGTGCCATGGGCTGGGGTGAGGCTGCGACAGATCAGTGGATCAGAGCTGGCAGCGTATGCCACAAGTAAGAGACGACCGCCATCGCGATCCAGGCAAACAGGCACAGCGCGATGGTACGAGGGGTGGTGTTCACGGTGGTGTTCATCTCGATCCTCCTGCCAAACTCGTTCTGAGATCCAGAATGGCCGGGCCGAGCCGTTGCCGCACGACGGATATTCTGTTGTCGGCAAAACTGCCGACAGTGTCGGATCGCTCTCGCATCCGCGAGAGCCGCCCGGCGTGGGAAAGAAACCATCACCCTGGCCTGGATCGCCTCCGTATCCGCGAGGGCTGGCCCGCACGCACACGCAGCTGCAATGGAGCCCGGTCATCGCCTCCGTATCTGCGAGGGGTGGCCGCTTCGCCCAGTCCCCCGCCTTTCTCCTCACGCCGAGGAGGCCCTCCCGATCGTGGTGAAGCCAGCCGTTTGTCGGTGTTCGTCGTCCAGACCGGGCGCTCCACGGCCGGCAAGCGCCCGCCATGCGGCATGCTGAATCCCATGATCCCGGCACCTGTGACCCCGCAGCCGGACCCGACCATCCCGGACCTGGCGGCGTTAACTGCGGCCCGCCCTCGACTGCCAACACTTATCGCCCGGCTACTCGGGCAAGGCCTGCCGCCAGCCCTAACCGGTTTCTCCCGGGCGGTGGTGGGACGGCTGGTTGCGGTACTGACCGCGATCGCCGCCTGCCAGGCGCTGGCCTGGCCGTTGGCGATGTGGACCACCGCTAACGAGGGGCTAGCCTCGCCGAGGCTAGCCCGGGTGGCGTACGGGATCCAGCTGGCCTCGACCCTGGTGACGTTGACCTGGGGCTGGTGGCGCCGATCTTTCCCGATCCGCCTGGTCCAGGCGAACGCCGCCTGGTCCGGCTTGGCGCTGGTGCTGGGTGGGGCGGCTACGGCGGCCGGCTACGGGACCGCGTACGCACACCCGAGCGTGCCGCTGGCGGTCTGGGCCGGGATGCTGGCCGCGATCTGCCTGCCGCGACGCCAGACCCTGGTCGTCTTGGGCGCGCTGGTGCTGCTGTACGGGGCAGGCGCGATCGCGACCCTGGTAATCGGCCCGGTGGTGCTGTCGAGCCTGGCTGTGGAGCTGGTGTCGCTGGCCGGGGTGCCGGCGCTGACCGGGCTGGTCGTACCGCCCTGGCTGGCGGCCAGCGTGACTCAGGCCCGAGCCACAGCGGAATTGGCGCGGGCCACCGAGCAGGTGAAGGCCGCCGATGCCCGGGAATTGGAACGGGCTAAGCAGTACCGCACCCTGCATGACACCGTACTGTCGACCCTGTCGGCCCTATCCCGGGGCAGCCTGGATCCCCAGCAGCATGACATCCGGCTCCGGATCGCGGCCGACGCCGACTATCTGCGCGGGCTGATCGCGACCACCAATTCAGCGGCCGGGATGTACCTGGTAGGCGAGATCGCCCGGCTTACCCGGGAACAGGCGCCGTCCGGGCTGCGGGTCCACCCGCACCTGGCCGATGTGCCGGATGTGGTCCCCGACGAGGTGGTACGGGCAGTCAGCGAGTCGATCCGGGAGGCGCTGAATAATGTGGTGAAACATTCCGGGACCAACGAATGTTGGGTGACCGTGGTCGGCGCCACCGCGGCTAACCCGGTTGATGTCGACGGCCGAACCCGGCTGCTGGTGACGATCACCGATCGCGGCCGGGGTTTTGACCAGTCCATCCCGTCCCGGGGGCTGGGCGTTAAAGGGTCGATCGTGGCCCGGATGCGGGAGGCCGGTGGGGTCGCTGCGATCGACTCCGAACCCGGGCAAGGAACCAGCGTGGAACTGAGGTGGCCGCGATGATCACCGTCGCCGCGATCGACGACGACCGGATGCTGCTGGGCGGGTTGGAGTCTTGGCTGCGTCCTATCGACGACATCGACCTGCAGACGATGACGACCACGGTGGCGGCCTATCTGGACTCGGTCACCGGCCCCCCGCCGGATGTGGTGCTGTTGGATCTCAACCTGCGTGACCACTCGTCGCCGGCTAACAATGTCGCCACGGTACTGGCAACCGGGTCCCGGGTGCTGGTGGTGTCGACCATCCCCGACGCCGACGCGGTGCTGGCCACGATCGAGGCCGGGGCCTGCGGCTACATCACCAAAGACCAGGATCTGGAGGTGCTGGTGGCCGCGATCCGTGACGTCGCCCAGGGCAAGTCGGTCGTCAGCCCAGAGCTGGCTTTCGTGCTGAGCCGCGACGCCCGCCCGAACCGGCCCCAGCTGTCGCCCCAGGAGCGGGTGGTGCTGACCGCGTACGCCTCGGGCGCGACTTTGCAGGCGGCGGCCCGGCGGGCCGGGATCGCGTACGGGACGGCCCGGGAATACTTGGAACGGGTGAAACGCAAGTACACCGACGCCGGGCGTCCGACGTACACCAAACTCGATCTGGCGACCCGGGTCCGGGAGGACCGGTTAGAGCTCGACGGGCTCAACTGAGCGCGCCAGGGTGACAGCCGGCCCCTGCTTGGGGACAATCGGATGGTGCCCTCTTACGACGATGCTGCTCCTCGGTTCTCGAAACTCGCGATCGCCACGCTGGCGTCTTGTGCCCTCGGCGTGGCGGCGTTGGTCGCCGCTTATGTCTTTGGGACCTGGACGGCCGAGCTGACGCGGGTCGAAGTGTGGATCGGCCGGATCGCGTTCTGGACCGCGGTGGTCTGTGGCCCGCTCAGCGTCGGGACGGGGATCGTGGCCGCATCCCGGCTGGCGCAGCCCGGGTGGGCCGCGACGGTGTCGATGGTGCTGGGACCGCTGCTGATCGCCGGAGCCGGGGTCGCGGTGCTGATGACCTACGCCGTGTGACCGCGGCCACCGTCGCCACGGTCCTAGGCTGGTACCAGGATCACGGCCGTGACCTGCCCTGGCGCCGCGCCGGGGTCTCGCCCTGGGCGGTATTGGTCAGCGAGGTGATGCTGCAACAGACCCCGGTTGCTCGGGTGTTGCGGCCGTGGCAGGACTGGGTCGACCGCTGGCCGCAACCTGCGGACCTGGCCCGTGAATCGTCCGGTGCGGCGGTCGCAGCCTGGGGCCGGTTAGGCTATCCCCGCCGGGCGCTGCGGCTACACGCAGCCGCGCAGACGATGGTGAAATGTCACAACGGCCAGGTTCCCCACCGCCATGCTCAGTTACGGGCCTTGCCGGGGGTTGGTGAGTACACCGCTGCCGCCGTCGCCAGCTTCGGGTACGGGCAGCGCCACCTGGTCCTCGACACCAACGTCCGGCGACTGCTGGCTCGGCTGGCCGGCGAGGAGCATCCCGGGCCGGCGCTGACAGTGGCCGAGCGGGCCCGCGCCGAACGTTACCTGCCGCGGCGCCGGGAGGTAGCGGTTCGCTGGGCGGTGGCTTCGATGGAACTCGGCGCGCTGATCTGCACCGCCCGCCGGCCCAGCTGCCCGCAGTGCCCGCTGGCCCGCCGTTGCGCCTGGCTGCGGGCCGGGCGACCGGCCGGGCCGGCCCGGAGCAGTCAGCCCTGGCAGGGCACCGACCGGCAATGCCGCGGGGTCCTGTTGGCGGCGGTCCGCGAACATGGCCCCACCGAGCGGGCCGAATTGCTGAGGCGCTGGCCCCGGCCAGATCAGGCCGAGGCCTGCCTGGCCTCATTGTTGGCCGATGGGCTGCTCCACGAACAGACAAAGAACGGACCGCCCCCAGGGAAAAGACAATTCCAGGAAAGGCGATTCCCCCAGGAAAATGGGTGGGTCCGGATCAGTCTCTGAAGATCTTCTGCGGGTGTTCTCACCGGTCAGAGTGCCCATTCACCGGGGCCCGTCTTATGCTAATGTCTCACTGTTTGACAAGGTGTTTGACGCGGATTCTCCGAGGGGGTTCGATGAGGCGATTCGGGCGGCTGCTGGCCGTGGTGATCCTGGGGTACGCACTGGTGGCCGGAGAAATACCGGCCGCGGTCGCCGAGCCCGAGCCGCCTCGCCCGTACATCGTCAGACTCCAGCCGGGACCGGTCGCCGCCGAGCACCTGACCCGGGCTCGGTCGCTGGGTGCTCGGATGACCCAGGAGTACGACGCGGTCTTCCCCGGGTACGCGGCCCAACTCACTACCGCCGAGGTGGCGGCGCTGCGTTCCGACCCGCAGGTCGCCTGGGTGCTGCCCGACACCCCGGTCAGCGCCGACGCGATCCAGGACGACGCCACCTGGGGCATCGACCGGGTCGACCAGCGGACCGGGTTGAGCGGCAGCTACACGTACGGGCCGACCGGGGCCGGGGTCACCGCGTACCTGATCGACTCGGGGATCGCCCGCCAGCACACCGACTTCACCGGCCGGGTCGACGCCGGCTTCTCCGCGATCCGAGACGGCCACGGCACCGCCGACTGCTATGGCCACGGCACCCATGTCGCCGGCACCCTGGCCGGCACCCGGTACGGGGTGGCCAAGGATGCCTTGATTACCCCGGTCCGGGTGCTCTCCTGCTCCGGGGTAGGCAGTGATTCACAGGTGATCGCCGGGATCAACTGGGTGATCAAGAATCACGCCGCCGGAGCTCCGGCTGTTGCGAACCTCTCGCTCGGAACCGGATCGGCTGTCAACGACGCGGTCCGGGCTTTGATTGCCGACGGGGTGACCACCGTGATCGCGGCCGGGAACCGGTCCACCAATGCCTGCACCCGGTCCCCGGCGCAAGTGACCGAAGCCTTGACAGTGGCGGCAGTCGACCGTACCGACACCGAAGCGGCGTTCTCCAACTACGGCCCGTGCGTCGATCTGTACGCGCCGGGCGTGGGCATCGTCTCGGCTGACTGGCGGACTACCAGCGGGACCCTGGTCTACCGGGGTACCTCGATGGCCACCCCGCACGTGGCCGGCGCCGCGGCCCAGATCCTGCAGGCCCGAGGCGCGATCGCACCCGACCAGGTGGCGGCGGAGATCCTCGGCAAGGCGACCGTGGGTGCGGTCCGCAACGCCCGCTCCGCAAACCGGCTGCTGTTCACCGGCGGCGGCTCCACCCCGGCGCCGCTGCCGCTGGCGGCGCCGGCGGTGACCGGGGTCGCCAAGGTCGGCCAGCTGCTCTCGGCCCGCACCAGCAGCCTGCCGGGTGCCCAGATCGGCTACCAGTGGCTGCGCGGCGCCACCGCGATCCCGGGCGCCACCCAGGCCAGCTACTCCCCCACCGCCGCCGACCAGGGCGCCGGGCTGGCGGTCCGGGTCAGCGCCACCGCCGCTGACTATCTGCCGGCCGCCGAGCAGACCTCGGCCCCGGTCGGGCCGGTCCAGGCGGCACCCGCGGCGGGGACTTTCCAGCCGCTGGCGCCGTACCGGATCCTCGACACCCGGGTCGGGCTCGGGCTGCCCGGCGCGGTCGGCCCGAACCAGGACGGCCTGCTGCAGGTGACCGGGGCCGGGGACGTACCGCCCGGGGCCAGCGCGGTGGCGCTGAATCTGACCGTGGTGAACCCACCGGCGCCGGGCTGGGTGAGCGCCTATCCCACCGACAGCACCCTGCCGGGCACATCGTCGGTGACCGGGGTCCCGGGCCGGACGGTGCCGAGCCTGGTCGTGGCCCGGCTGGCGGGCGACGGGAGGCTGGCGCTGCGTAACGGCAGCATCGGCTCTACCCACCTGGTGGCCGACGTGGCGGGGTACTGGACCGGCGGCCGGAGCAGCGAGCCGGGCAGCCTGGCACCGCTCACCCCGGCCCGACTGCTTGACACCCGCCAGACCAGCCCGGTCCCGGCGTACGGGAGCATCAACCTGCCCATCGCCGGGACCGACCGGGTGCCGGCTGACGCCAGCGCGGCGGTGCTGACCGTGACCGTGGCCGGGGCCCGGATGCCGGGATACGTCACGGTCCACCCTGCTGGGACCGCCCGACCGGGCACCAGCACCGTCAACGTTGCCGGCTCTGATGTGGTCTCGAACACCACCATCGCCACCCTGGGCCGCGGCGGACAGATCAGCATCACCAACGGCGGGCCCAGCCCGGTACAGGTGGTGGTCGACTTGGCGGGCTATATCCGGGGCGGCTCGGCGAACCTGCCCGGTACGTACGTGGCACTGGCCCCGGTCCGGGTGCTCGACACCCGCCCGGGACAGGTCGGCGCCCAGGACTCGGTGGCGGTTCCGGCGCCGACCCCGATCCCGGCGCAGGCGGTGTTGGCGAATGTCACCATCACCAACCCGGCAGCGTCCGGTTACGCCACCGCCTACCCCGGCGCGGTGGCGCCGCTGGCCTCGACGGTGAACTTCACAGCCGGGCAGACGGTGGCCAATGCGGCCCTGGTGAAGACCGAAGCCGGCCGGTTCCAGGTCCGCAACGGGTCCCCGGCCCGGATCGACGTGGTCGCCGACCTGTCCGGCTATTTCCGCTGATCCTGTCGGTCCACGCACAACGACGGGCACACCCGATCACCCTCCTCGCCTGGGCACCTCATCGCGCAGGTCTGTCCGCACATGTGCGTGCATACCATCCGGCTCCGGCCGCAGAACGGTAGTAACGCCGCCGCGGCGGGCGTATGCTCGCCTGCGTACACGGGAGCCCGGGGTCCGGGCTGAGAGGAAGGAACACCTTCGACCGTCGAACCTGATCTGGGTCATGCCAGCGCAGGGAGGCATCTCGAGGCGCCGAGGGTCGGCGCCGCACCCGTGGCGGGCCACAGAAAGGGCACGTCACATGGCCAAGGCCATCCCCTCAGCCGCCGTCGCGGCCCGCTCGCCATGGCGAGTGATCGACATCGTGGTGACCTCCGTGCTGGGGGTCGCAACCGGCCTGATCTTCGTCGGTTGGAATTTCGTCGGCGGCGCCGGGTACAGCCTGCTGAACGCGCTTACCCCGGGCGTGGGCGGGCTGGCGACCGGGGTCTGGCTGCTGGGTGGGGTGCTGGGCGGACTGGTGATCCGCAAGCCGGGCGCTGCGGTCGCAGTCGAGCTGATCGCGGCAATAGTTTCGGCCCTGGTCGGTAACCAGTGGGGCATCACCACCATCTACTCGGGGGTGGCGCAGGGCCTCGGCGCAGAACTGGTCTTCTGCGCGCTGCGCTACCGGCGCTGGCGGCTGGGGGCGGCGATGCTGGCCGGCGCCGGCGCCGGGCTCGGGGCCTGGGCCCTGGAGCTGGCGCTGGGTAACACCGCCAAAACCGTCGCCTTCAACGTGACCTACCTGATCTGTCTAGTCGTCTCCGGGGCGGTGCTGGCCGGAGCGGCCGGCCGGTGGCTGGCGCAGGCGCTGGCCGCGACCGGGGCCTTGTCCCGGTTCGCGTCAGGCCGCGAGGCCCGTACGGACGTCTGAGTGGGCGCGGCACGGATCCGGGTCGAGGGCTGGGGCTGGCGCCATGCCGGCCGCCGGGCCTGGGCGGTACGCGACCTCGATCTGAGTATCGAAGCCGGGCAGCGGGTGCTGCTGCTGGGGGCCTCCGGGGCCGGCAAGTCGACCCTGCTGCATGCCTTGGCCGGGGTGCTCGGCGGGGCTGACGAAGGTGAGCAGGCCGGCCGGATCCGGATCGGCGACGCGGCGCCGCAGGCGCAGCGGGGCCGGGTCGGGCTGGTGATGCAAGACCCGCAGTCGCAGGTGGTGCTGGCCCGGGTCGGCGACGACGTGGCCTTCGGGCTGGAGAATCTCCAGCTTCCCGCAGACCAAATTTGGCCCCGGGTCCGGGAGGCGCTGGACCTGGTGGGACTGCAGCTGCCGCTGGACCACAACACTGAGCAGCTGTCCGGCGGGCAGCAGCAGCGGCTGGTACTGGCCGGGGCGCTGGCGATGCGACCCGAGGTGCTGGTGCTGGACGAGCCGACCGCGAACCTGGACCCGGCCGGGGTAGTGCAGCTACGTGACGCGGTCGCCGCTGTGGTCGCCGACCGGAACACCACCCTGGTCGTGGTGGAACACCGGATCGACACCTGGCTGCCGCTGGTAGACCGGGTGGTGGTGCTGGCTGCCGGGGGCGGGCTGGTCGCCGACGGGCCGCCCGAGGAGGTCTTCGCCCGGCATGGTGCCGAGCTGGCCCGGATCGGCGCCTGGGTGCCGCGGCAGCCGCCCGGGATCGAGCCTCGCGAGCAGATCCCGACTGGGAGCTGGGATCTGACCGGCCGGGGGCTAGGCATCGGCTACCAGGCCGGCTGCCCGGTCCGTACCGGGATCGAAGTCGAGCTGCCACGCGGGGTGTCCACCGTTGTGACCGGGCAGAATGGGAGCGGCAAGACCACCCTGGCGCTGACCCTGGCTGGGCTGCTGCCAGCCCTTGAGGGACGGGTCGAAGCCAGCCCGGGGCTGGCGCCGCCTGGCCGTCCGGACCCGGGGCGGTGGCGCTCGGCGGAACTACTGACCCGGATTGGGACCGTCTTTCAGGAACCGGAGCACCAGTTCGTCACCGCCAGCGTGCACGACGAGCTGGGGATCGGGCTGCGGGCCCTGCGACGACCGGCGGGTGAGATCCGCCGGAGGGTCGACGAGCTGCTGGAGCTGCTACGGCTGGGCTCGCTGGCCCGGGCCAACCCGTTCACCCTGTCAGGCGGGGAGAAAAGACGGCTCTCGGTGGGGACCGTACTAGCGACCCGGCCCCAGGTGATCGTGCTGGACGAGCCGACCTTCGGCCAGGACCGCATCACCTGGATGAGCCTGGTGCGGCTGGTCCGCGAGCAGCTGGAGCAGGGCACCACGGTGATCTCGGTCACCCATGACCAGACCTACCTGGAGGTGCTCGGCGAGCATCAGATCCAGCTGGGGGAACCATGAGCCAAACCGTCACCCAGCGCCGTACGGCGGTCCCGCGGACTGCGCTGGACCGGGTTAACCCGGTGACCCGGATCGCGGCGGCGGTGGTCCTCTCGGCGCCGCTGCTGGTGAGCCTGGACTGGGTAAGCGGCGCGACCGCGGTCGCTCTGATGCTGCTGGCGGCGCTCAGCTTAGGCTTCAGCCCGGCCTTCATCGCCCGGCGGGTCGCCCCGCTGCTAGCGCTGGCACCGCTAGCGGCGGTCAGCATGGCCCTGTACGGGAGGCCGGGCGGACGGGTCTGGTTCGACTGGTTGCTGATGCAGGTCACCGACCATTCGCTGCAGCTGGCGGTGGCGGTGCTGCTGCGGGTGCTGGCGCTGGGGATCCCGTCGCTGCTGCTGTTCAGCGGCACCGACCCGACCGACATGGCCGACGGCCTGGCGCAGGTGGGGCGGCTCCCGGCCCGGTTTGTCCTCGGTGCCCTGGCCGGTTTTCGGCTGCTGGGGCGGTTACGAGACGACTGGCGCAGCCTGGCTCTGGCGCGGCGGGCCCGAGGCCTGGGTGACACTGGGGCGCTGCGTCGTTTCGCGACTATGGCCTTCGCGATGGTGGTGATCGCGCTGCGGCGCGGCTCGAAAGTGGCGACCGCGATGGAGGCCCGCGGTTTCGGCGGCAACCAGCGGACCTGGGCCCGCCGCTCGACGGTGGGCCGGGCCGATCTGGTGGCGCTGCTGGTCTCGGTGGGGATCGTCTCGGTGGCGCTGGTGGCGGCGGCGCTGGCCGGCACCTTCTGGGCGGTCTGGGCATGAGCCGGGGCCCGGCGTACCACGATGGCGTCCGGCCGATCACGGTGGCCTGTCACGAGGCTGCGGCCATGATCGTCGAGTACGGCATCACGGTGCCTCGGCCGGTGATCCTGGTCGACGGCGGTTCCGGCTCCGGCAAGACCTCCCTCGCCGCCCAGGTCGCCCAGGCCTGGCCGCATCCGTTGCCGCTGCAGACGGTGTGCCTGGACGACGTCTACCCCGGCTGGTCCGGTTTGGCGGCCGGTTCTCGGGCGGTGCCGGGGATCATCGCCGGGCCGTGCCCCGGCTACCAGCGCTGGGACTGGGACCGGGCCCGGCCTGCCGAGCAGGTCCAGCTGGACCCGGCGGCGGCGGTGCTAGTCGAGGGCTGTGGGGCACTGTCTCGGGTCTCGGCGCGGCTGGCGACGCTACGGGTTTGGGTGGAGGTTGACGCTGCCACCCGCCGGGCCCGGGCCCTGGCCCGCGACCGGGGCGGCTTCGACCCGTACTGGGAGCTCTGGGCTGCCCAGGAGCACACCCACTGGCGCCGCAACCAACCCTGGCGGTGGGCGGATCTGCTCGTAGCCGACCCCGATCACATGACAGATCTGTCATATGGCAGGGGGTTCCGATACCCAGCTCGACGCGAGAAGCGGTCGGCCGGACGCTAGCGTGCTGACGTGCTGAGGTTCACCACGATCACCTTGCCAATGGCCGGCCCGGGCCCGGGCAATGGCCTGCCGATCCTCGACGCGGGCGGCGCCCGGCAGCCGAGCCCCGCCGAGGCGCGTCTGCTGGGCTTGGAGGGCTGCCTGCCCCGGCCGCCGAGCCTGCTCCCGTACGACGCGCAGGACGGCTTCGACCGTACGGTCAGCAAGCAGCCGACACCGGTGGCAGTGCTGGAGAACAAGCGGCTGCGGGCCACCTTCCTGCTGGCGCTGGGGGGCCGGCTGTGGTCGCTGCTCGACAAGGGCACCGGCCGTAACCTGCTGCACCAGCCGGAGGTGCTGCGGCACGCGAACCTGGCCCTGCGTAAGGCCTGGTTCGCCGGCGGGGTGGAGTGGAACCTCGGCTGCACCGGGCACTGGCCGCTGACGAGTTCGCCGGTGTTCGCCGGCGCGGTGACGCAACAGGTGCTGCGGCTGTGGGCGTACGAGCGGATGCTGCGGCTGGTGTGGCGTCTCGACGTGTCTCTTCCCGAGGGCAGCGAGGACCTGCTGGTCCGGGTGGTGTTGCACAATCCGCACCGTGCCCCGGTCCCGGTGTACTGGTGGTCGACTATCGCGGTCCCGCTCGCCGAACAGGGCCGGGTCCTGATGCCGGCCCGGGCCGCGTGGTGCTCGAACCATGCCACGATCGAGAAGGTCGAGATCACCGCCGAGATGCTGCGCCCCGACCAGGTCGGGCAGTCGTACGAGCTGTTCGGTGATCTGCCGGGGCTGCAGCAGCCGTGGGTGGCGGCGGTTGACGCCGACGGCTACGGGCTGCAGCAAACCTCGACCGCGCGGTTGCGGGGCCGCGAGCTGTTCACCTGGGGGGTGGGCGCCGGTGGCCGGCGCTGGCAGCAGTGGCTGGGTGGCGACCGCTCGTACGCCGAGATCCAGGCCGGCCTGGCCCCGACTCAGCTGCACCACCTGCCGCTGCCGGCGAGCCAGACCTGGTCCTGGACCGAGAGCTACGGCCCGGTCCGGGTCCCGGCTGACTACCCGGACCTGCCGGGACCGGTGCCGCCGCCCCGGGCGGTGGCCGTGGCCAGCGCCGACCAGGCCTTGGCCGAAGTGGAACGGCTCCCAGTCGAGGTCCACCACTACGGCGACGGGTGGGGGGCCTTGGAGGTGGCGGCGGGGCACCTGAGCCGGTCGCCGGCCACCCCGTTCCCGGGGTCGACGCTGTCCGCCGAGCAGCGGCCCTGGCTGGGCCTGATCGACCACGGCTGGCTGCGGACGCCAGCGGCGCCGGTGCTGGGCGGCGCCTGGGCTGAGCGGCTGGCCCGGGCTGGCGCCAGTCCGGAACGGGACCTACACCTGGGCTACCAGGCCTGGGCCCGGGGCGAGACCGATCAGGCCCGGGCCTGCTGGCAACGCTCGTATGACGCGGACGGCTCACCGCGGACCCTGCGGGCCCTGGCGCTCACCGCCGACCCGGTCGACGTCGACGCCCTGGCTGAGGCGGCTGACCGGGACGGCTCGGTGGCGTTGCGGGTGGAACACCTGGAGGCTGCGGTGGCGGCCGGCCGCTACCAGGAAGTGGTCGCGGCGACCGAGCAGATCGATCCGGGCCCGCGGGCTGGCCGGCTGACCCTGCTGCGGGTGACCGCGCTGGTCGGGCTGGGCCGGGCGGAGCAGGCTCGGGCCCTGTTGGACGGCCGGTTGGAGGTGAACGATCTGCGCGAGGGGTCGTTGTCGTTCAGCGAGGTTTGGGAGGCGACCCATCCCGGCGAGCCGCTCCCGGCCGAGTATGACTTCCGGATGCGGCCCTAACGTGGCGCTGGTCTTCGTCCCTCGCTGGCTGGACCATCCCGACCCCCAGCGGCTAGTCGCGATCGTGCAGGAGTTCTACCGGGGCCTGTATGGCTCCGGGGATGAGGCGCCGCTCGACCCGGACGAGTTGGCGCCGCCGTACGGTGAGCTGTACGTCGGCTACCTGGGCCCGGAGCCGGTCGCGACCGTGGCCTGGCGCCACCGTGACCCGATCCCGGGGCTGCCGCAGCCGGTGGCGGAGGTCAAGCGGATGTCGGTGCTCGCAGCCCACCAGGGCCACGGGCTGGGACGCCAGGCGCTGGCCCTGGCCGAGCACCGGATCGTACGGCAGGCTGTGGCGGCGATCGTGATCCAGACCGGGAACCGGCAGCTGGCGGCGCTGCGGTTGTACGACTCGGCCGGTTACCGGCCGCTGCCCGACGACGCTGACCGCAGCTGGGACCCTTACGCCGACGATCCGTTGTCAGTGCAGCTGTGGAAACCTCTCGCCGGCGCCACGCCGGGGCCCGCGCGGCAGGCCCGGCACCTATAGGCTCACGGGCATGACATTGTTGCCGTTCGCGCTGCCAGACATCGGGGAGGCAGAGATCGCAGCGGTGGTGGGGGTGCTGCAGTCGGGCTGGCTCACCACCGGCCCGATCACCCGGGCCTTCGAGGTGGACTTCGCCGCGTACGTCGGGGCCGAGCACGCGGTGGCGGTGAATTCGGCGACGGCGGGGCTGCACCTGGCGTACGAGGCGGTCGGGATCGGGCCTGGGGATCAGGTGTTGATGCCGACCTGGACTTTCACCGCCACAGCCGAGTCGGCCCGCTATCTGGGGGCTGACCCGGTCTTTGTCGACATTGACCCGCAGACGTACCTGATGGATCTGGATGCCGCCGAGCAGGCGGTCAGCGACCGTACCCGGGCCGTGGCGCCGGTGCACCTGGCCGGGCTGCCGATCCCCGATGACCGGCTTAGTGACCTCGCCGGGCGGCACCAGCTGGCGGTGGTTGAGGACGCGGCTCATTCCTTCCCGACCGTCAACCAGGGCCAGCTGATCGGCGGGCACGGGCATCCGGCCACGGTGTTTAGTTTCTATGCCACCAAGACCATCACCACCGGCGAGGGGGGGATGGTGGTGACCGGGGACGCGGGGCTGGCGGACCGGATGCGGACCATGCGGCTGCACGGGATCAACCGGGACATCTTCAACCGCTACACCGACGTCGCGCGCCGCAACTGGTATTACGAGGTGGTGGCGCCGGGGTACAAGTACAACATGACCGATATGGCCGCTGCCCTGGGCCGGGTCCAGCTGCTGCGAGCCCAGCAGATGCGTGACCGCCGCGCCGAGATCGCCGCCCGCTACCACGAGGGCCTGGCCGGGCTGCCGCTGACCCTGCCGGCGGACGCCCCAGATGGCTCTGATCACGCCTGGCATCTGTACCTGGTGAGCGTCCAGCCGGATGCTCGGCTAGACCGCGACGGCCTGGTGGATGCGCTGAGCGCGGACCTGATCGGCACCTCGATGCATTTCATCCCGCTGCACCTGCAGCCGTACTGGCGTGACACCTACGACCTGCGCCCGGAGCAGTTCCCGGTCGCTACCGAGCTGTACCAGCGGACCTTCTCGCTGCCGATCTATTCCCGGATGACCGAGGCCGACGTGGACCGGGTGATCACTGCGGTCCGGGCCGCCTTGACATGAGGAGCCAAGCATGACCACCCAGACCCCAACCGAGAATCAGACCCGGACTGCTGATCTGCCGCAGCTGCGCCGGGCCCGGCTGGATGCTAAACGGCTCGCTGATCTGCTGCTCGCCGGGGCCGGGTTGGTGGTGTCGTCACCGGTGCTGGCGGTCTGCGCGGCGGCGGTAAAGCTGGACGACGGCGGCCCGGTGTTGTTTCGTCAGACCCGGATCGGGCTGCGGGGGCGGCCGTTTCGGATCCTGAAGCTGCGTTCGATGCGGGTCGCGAATGCCGGCGCCCAGGTCACGTCGGCCGGTGATTCCCGGATAACCCGGGTAGGTCGGCTGTTGCGGGCCACCAAGCTGGACGAGCTGCCGCAGCTGGTGAATGTGGTGGCCGGTGACATGTCGCTAGTCGGCCCGCGCCCGGAAGTTCCCCGCTACGTCGCCGAATGGCCCGACCAGGCCCGCCAGCTGATCTTGTCGGTACGGCCGGGGATTACCGACCCGGCTTCGCTGGTCTTTGTCGACGAGGAGGCCGAATTGGCCAGCGCCGACGACCCGGAGCGGTACTACCGGGAGGTGATCGTGCCGGCCAAGGTGGCGCTGTATCTGGAGTACGTCCGTGGCCGCAGCCTGACCCGTGATGCCGCGATCCTGCTGCAGACTCTGGCCGCAGTCGCCCGCAGGGCCACTCGCCGCTAGCCGGCTTCGTCAGGGACGGCTCTGAGCCTGGTGCCAGCGTGGAGGCCTGCGGATCAGCCTTGACTTATCGGGGCAGGTATTGCGAGATCGCCTGGCGCCATGCGCTGCGGTGCCGGGCGACGTACGACCAGTCGACAGGTTGGGCTCGGAACGGGCGGGCCGCGGCGGCGATAGCCGGGTCGGCGGTAGCGTCGGGATGGACCGGGATGGTGTGGAAGCGGCGCGCGTACTCGGACTGGACCGGCGGTGAACCGAACCAGTCGGCGAACCGGACGGCCGCCTCGATCCGCGGCGAGGAGCGGCGGATCGAGATCATCCGGTCCAGCATCGCGACCCCGGCCTCGGGGATCATGGCGGCGGTCTCGACTTCGGCTTGGGGGGCGGCGGTACGCCACCAGGTGAAGGTGGTCAGCACCAGGTACAGGCTGCCGAGTTTGAGCTGGCCGAAGTCACCGAAGGCGGGTACCACCTTGGCGTTCTGGTAGTACTGCTGCAGCAGCTGCCAGCCCTCGTCGGAGACGCCGTGCCGGCCGGTCTCCTGCCGGTAGCGGTACAGCAGGGCCGCGATCACCAGTTCAGGGACGATCTCGAGCCCGTTCGGGGCTTCGTAGCGACCGGTCAGTTCGGGACGGCTCACCAGTTGCGGCCAGTCTGGCGGCGCGGTCCGGCCTTGGGGGAAGGCGGCCAGCGAGTACGCCATAAACACCGGCTCGGTGGTCAGCGGCCAGGTCGTGTCGTGGCTGCCGAGGGCCGCCGCCCAGCTTGGGGTGAACGGGTGTAGTAGCCCCGCTGCCCGCTGTTGTTCGTGCAGGACCGGGCTGAAGCCCAGCAGGATGTCGTACTGCGGCGCCGACTGTTCCTCGCGGAGCCGGGCTTCGAGGTCGGACATCGACAGCTGCAGCAGCGTGATCTGGTGCCCGGCCTGCCGGGCGGCGTCCAGCAGCCAGTCGCCGCGGTGTCCGCCGAGGGCTCCCAGGACCAGGTCGGTGTAGATCAGCAGCGAGTCCGGGCGCCGCCGGGGGCCGGCGCAGGCCGCCAGGCCCAGTCCGGCTCCGGCGCCCAGCAGTCGGCGGCGTGTCAGCACTGCCCCTCCCCCATCTGAAAAGCCCCCTTCTGAAGATTCTTTGTCCGATGAAGTTGTGTCTGACAACCCCTTGTCCGGGGATCTGGTCGCGGGGTCTGGTCCGGGCTGACCCTACCGTCTGATTCTGGCGGCAGCCCTGACCGTGACCATGTCGTCGGCCCGGGTCATGGTGTCCGGGGCCGTACCTCGCAGATCTCCACTGCCGCGGGCTCGTTGAGCTCCAGCCGCCACGGCTGGTCATGACGCCAGGTCGAGGCGGCCGCAGCCGGGTGGTACAGCTCGACGACTGGCCCGTCGACCCAGATCTGGTCACCGGCCGCGACCGGCAGCAAGCCGTGGACCGGGTGCCGCAGGGCTGCTCCCGGCCCGGTCACGGTTAGCGACCAACGGCGGTCAGTGAGGTCGATGTCGCCGGTTCGGGTCGGTACGCGTTGCCCGCGTAGGGCCGTTGCGGCGCCGGGGTCGACCTGGCTGACCACCGTGGTGCCGGCGAGCCGCAGCCGGCGGGGCAGGCTCAGGCATCCGGCCTGGTCACGTACCGCAGGGTCCTGGTCAGGTTCGCGGATCCAGCCGATCAGCAGTGGTTCCCCGTCGGCCAAGCTCACCTGGGGTGCGTACAGGTCTCTGCCGGTGTCGATCGGGGTGGCCGCCTCGGCCTGGAATCGGAGCTGGCCGTCGACCGTGGCAAGCTCCCCGACGGCCGCGACTACCGCGCCTAGCACGCCGCGATGGTGCAGCGAGACCACCAGCACCCAGCGCCCTTCGAGCGGGAACAGTTGCGGACATTCCCAGATGTCCGCCGGCCCCGCGGCCCGCATGACCGGGTCGTCGGCGACCAGGGTCCCCTGGTAGCGCCAGTGCAGCTCGTCGTCTCGGTCGTACAGCAGTACTGCTGCCTGGGCGCCGGGTAGTTCGGCGCCCAGGATTGCCAGGCGTCGGCCTTGATATTCGAGCAGGTACGGGTCGCGCATGATCGTCACCTGGCCTGGGGTCCGGGCGACGACGATCGGATCGTCCCAGTCGCGCAGGTCCGGACTGCCCCACCGCAGGCAGACCGTTGACTGCCCGGATCGGTCCTGGACCCCGGAGTAGGCGACGCCGGGCCGGTCGTGGCCCGGCAGGTACACCCCCGACCAGCAGCCTGCAGCGTCCGGGCCGCCTGGGGTAGGCCGGAAGGCGACCGGCTCTAGCTGCCAGGTGGCGAGGTCGACGCTGGTGGCATGCCCCCAGGCGATCTGGGCGTGGCGGGGGGCGTCGGGGTTGTGTTGGAAGAAGACGTGCCACCGCCCGGCGACCTGGGTGACCGCGTTGGGGTCGTTCAGCCAGCCGCGGCGGGGGCGTAGATGGTACGAGGTGGCGATCATGCGGCTCTCCTGTCAGCGCTGGCAGGCAGTACCTGCTGCTGCCCGAGGCCGGCCCGGTTCCAGGCCGCAGCATCAGGATACGGCTGAGGTTCGTGTGACCGGGATCAGGCCGCGGCCGTGGGTCTCCGGGCTCAAGCAGTCGCTGACAGACACCCATGACCCGGATTTGATCGTGCCATTGTCAGATCTATCCAGATATCGAACATCTGGGGTCGTGCCAGGGGTGGTTCGCCGTATCAGGCTGAGAACACTCGCCTCATTTTTAGACAGGATCGATGACGTACCACCCACAGCAGGCCCGGTGAGGCCGTACCGACTGCGGCGGGAACCTGCTGCGCAGCCGGAGCCTGGTATTCGGGGTTGCCCTGCTGGTGTGTGCCGTGGGCTGCATCCGCTCGATCCTGACCACTCACTACGACGGTGGCGTGGGTCGCTAGCCGGCCCTTAGGTCAGTTCGTCGATCCGTTTCTTGATGGCTGCCGGCAGGTCCGTACGCAGGTCCATAGAGTTCAACACCGTCACCGTGTTGCCGTACTGGGTGATGAGCAGGTGGGCATCATGTCCCTGGATATCAATGACGTAGCTCTGATAGCGGGGGATCTCCTGGCTCTGCGCCTCAGATTCCCGGATCTGACCAGTTCGGCAATTGGATGCGATCTGATTGGCCGAGGCATAGACCGATTGGGCCTCGGCCGGGGTGGCGTACCAGAGGATATAGCCCTGCGCGGCGGGCATCACCGGCGAGATGATCGGCCTGGCCTGAGGAGTAGTAGAAAGAACCTGCGAAAGATTATCGAAACAGTCGTCGGGGTCCCATGCGCTGCCGCTGGTTCCGGATTCGTCTTGTTTCCGGTCGTCATTCATCACCCTCTTCACCGGGGGATCAAAGACCTCATCCAACCGGTCACGGGACAGGGTGGGTTCCGGCAGCAGCATCGGGACCACCAGCGCCCCCACCAGCCCCAGCACGAGCAACCCGGCCACCACGGTCACGAGCAGCATCACCCGGCCGCGCGGCCGTGACGGCTTGGAGCCGGAGTTTGGATCCGGCGGCGCGGCCGGCACGCCAGGGCCGTAGCGGAGCGCTGCCGGCTGGGCCGAGAGACCGGTGGGCGCCGTGCCAGGCTGCGAGGATGGACCAGGCTGCGGCACCGGGCCAGGCTGCGGCACCGGGCCAGGCTGCGGCACCGGGCCAGGCTGCGAGGATGGCTGCTCGACGGTGGCTGCCGGGCCTGATGACGGCAGGTAAGACGGGCCGCCCGTGGGCGGCAAGAACGAGGGAACCTCGGCGGGTTGACCGCCCCGGAGTGGGTCATGGCTGCTCACAGGGTCGACGTTACCTGGCCAGGCCAGCGGCCGACCCGGATGCGACCAGCATCCCGCGCCTTCGTCCTGGCCCTTCCCAGGTGTCACAGCGGCACGGCATGCTGATGCTATGACGTACCCCGGTATCATCCCCCCGTATCTTCTCGACCAGTTGGCGAGCCTGGACGACCCGATCTCTGGCACCGCCGCCGACACGCTGCGGCATGACCAACTACGTGCCCAACGTTTCCGGCAGGCCACGGCCCGCCCCAGTCCCGCCGCCCCGGGCCGGTCTCCCGGTGCCCGCACCATCCACGACGCCCAGCACGGCACTACGCTGCCGGGGGTCGTGGTCCGCCGCGAGGGCGAGCCGGCGACCTCCGACGACGCCGTCACCGAGACCTACGACGGGTTCGGCGCCACCCGCGACTACTTCCGTACCGTGCACGGTCGGGACTCGATCGATGGCCGCGGGATGGCGCTGATCGGCACCGTCCACTACGGAAAGTCGTACGACAACGCCTTCTGGGGCGACCACCAGATGGTCTTCGGCGACGGCGACGGCGTGATCTTCGAACGGTTCACCCGTTCGCTGGACGTGATCGCCCACGAGCTGACCCATGGCGTCACCGAATCCACCGCAGCCCTGGTCTATGAGGGCCAGGCCGGGGCCCTGAACGAGTCGATCTCCGACGTCTTCGGCTCGCTGGTGAAGCAATACCAGCTGCAGCAGAGCGCCGACCAGGCGGACTGGCTGGTCGGGGCCGACCTGCTGTCCGCGACAGTCAAGGGCCGAGCGCTGCGGGACCTGCTACGCCCCGGCACCGCGTACGACGACCCGCGCCTGGGCCGAGACCCGCAGCCCGACCACATGGACGGCTTCATCACCACCGACGACGACAACGGCGGGGTGCATCTCAACTCCGGGATCCCGAACCGGGCCTTCGCGGTGGCTGCTACCACGGCCGGCGGCCGGGCCTGGGAGACGGTCGGGCCGGTCTGGTACGACGTGCTCACCGGCGACCAGATCCAGGCCCGATGCGATTTCGCGACCTTCGCCCAGCTGACTCGGGCAGCGGCGGTCGCCCGATACGGCGCCGACCATCCCGTAACCAGGGCCGTCGAGCAGGGCTGGGCCACGGTCGGGCTAGCCGGCGACGCTGGTCCCGCCCACCCCGTCCCCCAGCGCACCACGCCGGGGCAGACCACGGTCACCATCCGCCGCAGCGGCGGGCTGGCCGGGACCACGCGGGAGGTAACGGTCGACGTGGCCGACCTGCCGCCGGCCCTGGCTACCGAGTTGACCGGGTATCTACAGCAGGCCAGACCCCAAGAGCCGGCGGCCGCCCGCCCGGATGCTTTCTCCTACCAGCTCACCTGGCACCCGGACGGCCCAGACCTGCGGGTACCCGAGCATGACCTGCCAGACCCGGTCCGGCAGCTGATCAGCGACGCCCTGGGCTGACGAGCGTCCGCGCCCGGGACTGATGTTCCAGGCTGCGGTGCCACGCTCACCAGCCCTACAGGATCAGGGTCTGGCCGGGATCGGCGAGGATGCTGGCGACGTCGCCGAGGAAGGCTGAGCCCTCGGCGCCGTCGACCATCCGATGGTCGAAGGACAGCGCCAGAGTGGTCACCCAGCGGGCCTCGACCCGGTCATCGACCACCCACGGCTTCTTCTTGATCTGCCCCACAGCCAAGATCCCGGCCTGGCCTGGGACCAGGATCGGGGTTCCAGCGTCAATCCCGAAGACCCCGATATTGGTGATCGTGAAGCTGCCGCCGGTGAGCTGCTCGGGGCTGGCCGTACCGGAACGGGCCTGCGTAACCACCTCGGTGATCTGCTGCGCCAGCTGGTACGTGGTCAGCGCGTCCGCGTCCTTGACCACCGGTACCAGCAGCCCGCGGGGGGTGTCAGCGGCGATGCCCAGATTCACGTACGCCTTGCGTACGATCTGGCCGTTCTTCTCGTCCCAAGCGGCGTTCAGCTCTGGATTCCGGTGCAGCGCCATGCACACCGCCCGGGCGATCACCACTGTGGGAGTGATCCGGACATCACGGAACATCCGCATCGACCGCATCCGCTCCAGCAGATCGACCGAACCGGTGACATCGACATCGGTCCACTCGGTGACATGGGGGGCGGTGAAAGCTGACTCCACCATCGCCCGGGCGGTGGCCCGCCGGACCCCGGTGACATCGATACGAGTCTCGCCCCGCTCGGACAGGTAGCCCGACCAGCCTCGATGCCCGGGCTCGTGACCGGACGCAAGCGCCGCCGCCGTGACGTCGTCCTGGCTGATCGTCCCATCCGGGCCGGTGGGCGTCACTTGTTCCAGGTCGACGCCGAGATCGCGGGCCAGTTTCCGCACCGACGGCTTGGCCTGGGCGCGGGGACGCACCTCGGCCGGGACGGGCGCCATCTGGAGGGTGTTCTCGACCGTCTTGCGCGGCAGCCGGGCCGGCTTCAGTTCCCGCGGGCCCGATCCCACCAGGCTCTGTTGGACCGGCCCGGCGGGACTCTGCTGCGCCGGGCCGGCCGGCCGCGTGTCGTCTGGGGCTGGGTCTGGTTCGGCGCCGTCGCTGATTGCGATCAAGGCGGTTCCGACCGGGACTGTCTGGCCGACCTCGACCAGCAGCTGGGCGACGGTCCCGGCGTACGGGCTGGGAAGCTCGACCACCGACTTGGCGGTCTCGATCTCGCAAACCGGGTCGTTGACCGCGATCGTCTGGCCCGGTTCAACCAGCCAGGACACCACGGTGGCCTCGGCCAGGCCCTCGCCGACATCGGGCAGGTGATAGTGGTGGAGCGCCACGACTCTCCTCAGTACTAGTAGGCCAGGGACTGGTCGACCGCGTACAGGATCCGGTCGACGCCAGGCACATAGTCTTCCTCGACCCGGCTCGGTGGGTACGGCATGTCCAGGCCGGTGACCCGGATTACCGGGGCCTCAAGACTGAAGAAGCACCGTTCCTGGACCCGGGCCGCGATCTCGGCGCCCAGTCCGCAGGTCCGCGGCGCCTCATGAGCCACCACCACCCGGCCGGTCTTGCGGGCCGAACGTTCGACGCTGGCCCAGTCGATCGGCGCCAGCGAACGTAGGTCGATCACCTCGGCCGAGCGGCCCTCGTCGCCCAACACCTTGGCCGCGGCCAGCAAGGTCGGCACCATCGGCCCGTACCCGACCAGGGTGACCTCGGTCCCGGCCCGGGCCACCACCGCCTGGTCCAGGCTTAGGGCCCCGGGTGCGTCCAGGTCCACCTCCGCCTTGACCGAGTGGTACAGCCGCTTCGGCTCGAGGACGATCACCGGGTCCGGGCAGGTGACCGCCTGCCGGATCATCTGATACGCGTCCGCCGGGGTGCTCGGGGTAATCAGCCGCAGCCCCGGGACCGGGGTGAACAGGGCCTCCGGGGACTCGCCGTGGTGTTCGATCGAGCCCACATTGCCGCCGTACGGCAGCCGGATCACGATCGGCGCGGTGACCCGGCCCTGGCTGCGGAACCGCAGCTTCGCCGCCTGGTTGACAATCTGGTCATAGGCCGGGAAGACGAAGCCGTCGAACTGGATCTCGCAGACCGTGGTGTAGCCGCGGCGCGCCATCCCGATCGCGGTGCCAACGATCGCGGCCTCGGCTAGCGGCGAGTCCATCACCCGCCGGGCCCCGAAACGTTCCTGCAGGCCCTCGGTGACCCGAAACACTCCGCCCAGGGTTCCGATGTCCTGGCCCAGCAGGACCACCCGGTCGTCGTCGGCCATGGCCCGCGCCAAGCCCGCGTTCAGCGCCTTCGCCAAAGTGAGCTGGACCATCAGCGTCCCTCCAGGGCGGACAGGTAGCGCTGGACCTGCTCGCGTTCGTCGATCAGCGCCGCCGACGGCTCGGCCAGCACCTGGTCGTACAGGTCGGTGATCACCGGCCCTTCCAGGGCCAGTGCCCGGGCCCGGACGTCTGCAGCCACGGCATCGGCCTCGTCCGCCAGCGTGGCGAAGAAACTCTCCGGGGTATGGGCGGCCCGCAGCCAACGTTCAACACGTAGCAGCGGGTCCTGCTCGGCCCAGGCCTGTTCCTCCTCGCGGCTGCGGTACCGGGTCGGGTCGTCGGCGGTGGTGTGGGCCCCGAGCCGGTAGGTGTAGGCCTCCACCAGTTGCGGTCCGTCGCCGCCCCGGGCACGTTCTACCGCCGCGCTAACCACAGCCTGAACCGCCAGCAGGTCGTTACCGTCGACCCGTACCCCGGTGATCCCGAAGCCGACCGCCCGCTGCGCCGGTGACGCCTTGAACTGCCGCGCATTTGGCACCGAGATCGCCCACTGGTTGTTTTGGACGAAAAACACCACCGGCGCTTCGAAAACCGCAGCGAAGTTCAATGCCTCGCTGACATGGCCCTCGGAGGTGGCCCCGTCACCCAGGCAACACAGCACGACCTCGTCGGCACCGTCTAAGGCGATCCCCATCGCATGGCCGGTGGCCTGCAGGGTCTGGGCTCCGACGACGAAGTTGTACAGCCCGAAGCGGTACTCGTCGATATCCCAGCCGATGTGGCTGACTCCGCGGAAGACCCGTAGGATCTCGACCGGGTCCAGCCCGCGGGCCATGGCCATCGCGATTTCCCGGTACGAGGGATAGATCAGGTCGGTATCCCGCAGCGCGTGTACCGCGCCGATCTGGGCGCCTTCCTGGCCGAGCATCGGGGCCCACAGCGACAACTGGCCCTGGCGTTGCAGGTTGGTGGCCTCGGTGTCGATTCGGCGGGCCAGCAGCATCTCCCGGTAGCCCTGCCTGATGGCGTCGTTATCCAGGCTGGACGCGTAGACCGGGTCGCTAACCCGCTCACCATCGGGGGTCAACAGGCGCACCGCCGACAGGTCAGCGGCCGGGTCAACCGGGCTCTTCGGGGGTCGAACACGTGTCGACGTCACCAGGTTCTCCCTTCCTACGGTCACGTAGGTTACGGAACCGTACCTTAGCAAATCCCAGCGGTCCGACCGATCGCGCCGCCGGCTGAGCTGCCCGCACCGAGCATGCCCCATCCCGACCGCCCCGGTCGAGCCTGCCGGTCCACGGTTGAAACATCCGCCGCCTCGGATCCCGCGGCAACTAGGCTCTGCGCCCATGCCGTACTCCCATCTCGCCCAGAATCCCCACATCGCCGACACTGCCTGGGTGGCCCCCAGCGCCGAACTCATCGGCGATGTGTCGCTCGGCGAGTCCTCGTCAATCTGGTACGCGGTCGTGGTCCGCGCCGATACCGAAACCATCAGCATCGGCGCCGGCAGCAACATCCAGGACGGCTCGGTGCTGCACGCCGACCCCGGGATCCCGCTCCGGGTCGGCGACCAGGTCACGGTCGGGCACCGGGTGGTCCTACACGGCTGCACGATCGCCGACCAGGTGCTGGTCGGGATGGGGGCAATCGTGATGAACCGGGCCCGGATCGGCGCCGGTAGCATCATCGGGGCGGGAGCCGTCGTCACCCAGGGAACCGAGGTGCCGCCCGGCTCACTCGTCCTCGGCGCGCCGGCCAAGGTGGTCCGCCAGATCAGCGCCGCCGAGCGGGAGGCAATCATCGCCAACGCCGACCGATACCGGCAGCATGCTGCCGCCCATCGCGATGCGATCTCGGGCGTCTAAGCAAGCCCGATCGTAGGCATCTGCCCGATCAATGAGACCCCGGCGTTCTCACATGGCCAGGTAGGCCCTAGGCTGCGGTCCGTCCCAAGAAGATAAACCGGCGCTGCTGCCGGAGACCCCTCGGGCGGAGGAACTATGACAGAACAACTCACCACGTTGCGGGAGATGCGCGAACGCGCTCTCGCCGGAGGTGGGCAGAAGCGGATCGACTCTCAACATGCGAAAGGTAAGATGACGGCCCGGGAGCGGCTGTCGATTCTGCTCGATGAGGGCTCTTTCCAAGAAATGGGCGCCTTGGCGACCCACAGCATCACCGATTTCGGGATGGACAAGTCCCGTCACCCCGGCGACGGTGTGATCACCGGTTTCGGAAAGGTGAACGGGCGCCGGGTAGCGGTGTACGCGCAGGACTTCACGGTTCTGGGCGGCTCATTCTCCCAGGTCCAGTCCAACAAGATCTGCCGAATCCAGGATCTGGCCTTGGAGGCCGGCATCCCGGTGATCGGTCTGAATGACTCCGGTGGCGCCCGGATCCAGGAAGGTGTCCGATCGCTGGCCGCGTACGGCGAGGTCTTCTACCGCAATGTCGCCGCCTCCGGCGTGATCCCGCAGATCTCCGTGATCATGGGCCCCTGCGCCGGCGGTGCGGTGTACTCCCCCGCACTGACTGACTTCACCATGATGGTGAGCGGCACCTCGAATATGTTCTTGACCGGTCCCGAGGTGATCCGGCAGGTCACCGGCGAACAGGTCGACGCCGAAACCCTCGGCGGCGCGGCGGTCCACAACCAGCGCAGCGGCTGCGCCCACTTCCTGGTGCCGTCAGAGCAGGCCGCGCTGCAGTCGGTGAAGCTGCTGCTGTCGTACCTGCCGCAGAACTGCAACGACGACCCGCCGCCGCTGACCCCGCACGACCACCCGGACCGGATGGACCCGGCTTTGAACTCGGTGATCCCGGCGGAGGAGACTCAGGCCTACGACATGCTTGAGGTGCTCGAGCGGGTCGTGGACTCGGGCTCCCTGTTCCAGGTCCACGAGACCTACGCGCCGAATGCGATCTGCGCCTTCGCGCGCCTGAATGGCTTCTCGGTCGGCATCGTGGCGAATCAGCCCAAGGTGATGTCGGGTTGCCTGGACATCAATTCGTCGGACAAGATCAGCCGCTTCATCCGGCTCTGCGACATGTTCAATGTGCCGCTGGTCACGTTCGTGGACTGCCCCGGCTACCTGCCGGGTGTGCAGCAGGAGTACGACGGAGTCATCCGGCACGGCGCCAAGATTATCTACGCCTACTGCCAGGCCACGGTGCCGAAGATCTCGATCGTGACCCGCAAGGCGATCGGTGGCTCGTACGTGGCGCTGAGCTCCCGGCAGATGGGTAACGATATCGCCTTCGCCTGGCCGACTGCCCAGATCGCCGTAATGGGCGCCGAGGGTGCCGCGCGGCTGCTGAACCGGTCCGCGATCGCGAAGGCCGAGGACCCCAAGGCCGTCGAGCAAGCCTTCGTCGCCGAGTACCGGGAGAAGTTCTTCAACCCGTACCGGGCCGCCGACCTGAGCCAGATCGACGAAGTGATCGAGCCGAGCGAGACCCGCCCGCGCCTGATCCAGGCCCTGGAGGTGCTGCGAACCAAGGTCCAGACCACCGTGCCTAAGAAGCACGGCCTGTTCCCGGTTTAGGAGTATGGACGTGAAAGATATTGGTTTCGGCCTATGGATGGCCGGCGCCGGAATGGGCATGGTCTTCGCGATCCTGCTCCTGCTGACGGTCGCGCTGTGGCTCATCGGGTTCTTCGACGCCCGCGCCTTGCGTAACGCTGAACTGGCCGAGGCGACTACCCCGGCCAGTCTGCCCGCCTCGCCGGCCGAAACGGCCGAACAGCCGCAGACGCCGCGCGTGGTGACCACGCCTAGCGGCCTGACCGTTGATCAGCTGGCCGCGATCTCGGCGGCCGTCATCACCCACGCCCAGGTCCGCCGCAACCAGGCCGCGCCGGCCATGCGGACTCACCAACCGGGCAGCCTTCTGCACGCAAGCCGCTGGGTCGCCAGCGGACGATCCAACCAGACCACACCCTGGCGACGGAGCTGAGGAAAGACATATGCGCCGCTACACAATCAGCGTCAACAACGTGCCCCACGTCATCGACGTGGAGGAGGTCACGGCTGACACCTTCCAGGTGCAGTACGAGGACCAGACCATCGAGGTCTACCTGGACAGCTCAGACGACCTGGCCCAGGCCTCGATCAGTCCCGCTCTCGAGGCCTCGAAGACGCGGGAATTGCCGAAGGTCACCACCCCAACGCCACGGGCTGGCGCCGCTACGCCTGCTCCCGCAGCAGCCCCGGCGGCTCCGGCTGGTGCCGGCGGGCCCGGCCTCACCGCCCCGATGCCCGGGGTGGTGCTGGAGATCAGCGTCGCTGCTGGCCAGAAGGTCAGCAAGGGCGATGAGCTGCTGGTGCTGGAGGCCATGAAGATGAAGAACTCGCTGTACGCCGAGCAGGATGCGGTCGTGAAGGCCGTCCACGTGGCCTCGGGTCAGCAGGTGAAGTACGGCGAGATGCTGGTCTCGTACGAGGGCGCCTGATGAATTCCGAAACCGTCAAATACCTACTCCAGGGGCTGACCAACGTCACCTGGCAGTCCGTGGTGATGATCGCCATCGGTCTGCTCCTGATCTGGCTGGCCATCGCCAAGGATTACGAGCCGCTGCTGCTGCTGCCGATCGGTTCTGGAGCGATCCTGGCTAATCTGCCGCTGTCGCCGCTGATTGACAAGCACGGAATGCTGACCGCGCTCTACGACATGGGCGTCGGCAATGAGATGTTCCCGCTGCTGATCTTCATCGGGATCGGGGCGATGACTGACTTCGGGCCGTTGCTCGAGAATCCCAAAATGGTGCTCTTGGGCGGCGCCGGGCAGTTCGGGATCTTCCTAACCCTGATCCTGGCCCTGCTGCTGGGTTTCTCCCGTCCCGAGGCAGCGTCAATCGGAATCATCGGGGCTATCGACGGCCCGACCTCGATCTACGTCTCCGGGAAGTTGGCTAAGAACCTGCTTGCCCCGATTACGGTCGCCGCCTATTCGTACATGTCCCTGGTGCCGATCATCATGCCGCCGATCATGCGGCTGCTGACCACCAAGAAGGAACGCAGCATCCGGATGGCCTACACCTCGCGTGAGATCAGCCAGCGGACCCGGATCCTGTTCCCGATCATCGTCACGGTCCTGGTCGGCACCCTGGTCCCGTTCGCTACCCCGCTGATCGGGATGCTGATGCTGGGCAACCTGATGCGGGAGTCGAAGGTGGTGGAGCGGCTGGTGGGCGCCTCGTCGAACGAGCTCGCCAATGTCGTCACCCTGTTCCTGGGCCTGGCCATCGGCTCGACCATGGTCGGGAAAGACTTCATCAATAAGCAGACCCTGTTCATCCTGGTACTCGGGCTGCTCGCCTTCGGCCTGGACACCGCCACCGGTGTCCTGTTCGGCAAGCTGATGAACCTGTTCTCCGGCGGCAAGTTCAACCCGCTGATCGGTGCGGCTGGGATCTCAGCCTTCCCGATGGCTGCCCGCGTGGTGCAGCGTGAGGCCAGCCGGGAGGACCAGGGCAACTTCCTGCTGATGCACGCCATGGGCGCCAACGCTGCCGGCCAGGTCGCCAGCGTGGTAGCCGGTGGGGTACTGCTGGCCCTCATGGGCACCTCGTAAACTGAGCGGCAACCTTCTTTCGCTGGGGCCTGGGCCTAATGGTCCAGGCCCCAGTCTGGTGCCTGGCCTCATCTGATGCCGAAACAGGTATCCCCCAACCAGGACGCGGAAACCTTCACAGCAGTCGGTTCCTGCGCCGCGGATCAGACAACTGGCACGATGTTGACCAGTCGGGGGGGTTTCACGATCACGGTACGGACCCCGTTGCCGGTTTCCTGCCGTACCCGCGGCTGGGCCAGCGCCAGCTCCCGAAGCTGGTCCTCGTCGATCGTGGCCGGGACCTCCAGCCGGGCCCGGACCTTGCCCTTGACCTGCACCACGCAGGTCACGGTGTCATCGGCTACCAGCGCCGGGTCGGCGACCGGGAAAGCCTGGTAGGCCAGCGACTCGGAATGCCCGAGCCGGCTCCACAGCTCCTCGGCAATATGGGGGGCCAGCGGCGACACCATCAACACCAGCGGCTCCACCACGGCCCGCGGTGGCGCGTCCAGCTGGGTGAGGGCATTGTTCAGCTCGGTCAGCCGGGCGATCGCCGTATTGAAACTCAGGCTGTCGAAGTCCCGGGTGACAGCGTCGACGGTCTTATGCAGCAGCCGCAGCGTCGCCTGGTCCGGGTCGGTGTCGACCACCCGCAGCTCGCCGGTCTGCTCGTTCAGCACGTTACGCCACAGCCGCTGCAAGAACCGCTGCGAGCCGACCACGGCCCGGGTCTCCCAGGGCTTCGACTGGTCCAGCGGGCCCATCCCCATCTCGTACAGCCGGAAGGTGTCGGCCCCGTATTCGCGGTACATCTGGTCGGGGGCGACCGCGTTCTTCAAGGATTTGCCGATCTTGCCGTATTCACGTTTCACCGGCTGGCCGTGCCAGGTGTACAGCGGCTCGCCGTCGGGGCCTCGTTCTTCGATGACCTCGGCGGCCTCCACCGGCTGACCCCGATCGTCACGGTAGGCGTAGGCCTGGATGTAGCCCTGATTGAACAGCCGCCGGAACGGCTCCTCGCTGCTGACGTGGCCCAGGTCAAACAGCACCTTGTGCCAGAACCGCGCGTACAGCAGGTGCAGCACCGCATGCTCGACGCCGCCCACGTACAGGTCGGCGCCGCCCGGGTCACCCTGGCCGCGGGGCCCCATCCAGTACGCCTCGACCTGCGGGTCGACGAAGGCCTGCTCGTTGGCCGGGTCCAGATAGCGGATCTCGTACCAGCAGGAGCCCGCCCACTGCGGCATCACGTTCAGCTCGCGGCGGTATTCCTGCTCACCGTCGCCCAGGTCGAGCCGTACCGTTGCCCAATCGGTGGCTCGCGCTAGCGGCGGCACCGGGTCGCTGGTGGCGTCGTCGGGGTCCAGCGCCTGCGGACGGTAATCGCTTACCTCGGGCAGCTCCACGGGCAGCATCGATTCTGGCAGTGCCCGGGCCAGGCCGTCGGCCCCGTACACGATCGGGAACGGCTCGCCCCAGTAGCGCTGACGGCTGAACAGCCAGTCCCGTAGCTTGTAGGTGGTGGTGCCGCGGCCGGTCCCCTTCGATTCCAGCCAGGCGATGATCGCCGCTTTCGCCTGCGGCACGCTCATTCCGTTGAGTGAGATCTCGTCGTTGGCGGAGCGGATCGCCGGCCCGTCGCCCAGGTACGGGGTGTTCGGGTCGTGGTCCTCAGGCGGCTCCACGGTACGGATGATCTCGATCCCGTACCGGGTGGCGAAGTCCCAGTCCCGCTGGTCTTGGCCGGGTACTGCCATGACCGCGCCGGTGCCGTACCCCATCAGGACGTAGTCGGCTACGAAAACCGGGATCTGGCGCCCGTCGACAGGGTTCTGCGCATAGCAGCCGGTAAAGACGCCGGTCTTCTCCTTGCTGTCGGCCTGGCGTTCCAGGTCGGTCTTACGGGCCGCCGCCTGCCGGTAATCGGCGACCGCCTCGGCAGGGGTGGCAGCTGCGCCGGTCCAGGCTGCCGGGGTAGCCTCGGGCCAGGCCTCGGCGGTCAGCTCCGCCACCAACGGATGTTCCGGGGCGAGCACCATGAAGGTAGCCCCGAACAAAGTGTCAGGCCTGGTGGTGAAGACCTCAATGGCTCCCGAGGGGGTATCGAAACTGACCAGCGCCCCCTGGCTCTTGCCGATCCAGTTGCGCTGCATGGCCTTGACCTTCTCGGGCCAGTCAAGCCGGTCCAGGTCGCTCAGCAGTCGCTCCGCGTAGGCGGTGATCCGCATCATCCACTGCCTCATGGAGCGCCGGAAGACCGGGTAGCCGCCGATGTCGCTGCGGCCCTCGGCGGTGACCTCCTCATTGGCCAAGACGGTGCCCAGCCCGGGGCACCAGTTCACCGGTGCGCTGGCCACGTACGCCAGGCGGTGCCGGTCGATGTGGTCGGCACGCTGCTCGGCGCTCAGCTCGGCCCAGGTCTGGTCCCCGCCGACTTGTCGGGCGCCGGATTCCAGCTCGGCGACCAGCTCCGTGATCGGCCGGGCCCGGCCCCGGCCGCCGTCAGCGTCCGGGTCGAACCAGGCGTTGTACACCTGTAGGAAGATCCACTGGGTCCAGCGGTAGAAGTCCCGGTCGGTAGTCGCCAGCGAACGCCGCTGGTCATGGGCCAGGCCCAGCCGCCGCAGCTGGCTGCGCATTGTGGCCACGTTCTGCTCGGTGGTCACCCGCGGGTGCTGCCCGGTGCGGACCGCGTACTGCTCGGCCGGCAGCCCAAAGGCGTCGTACCCCATGGTGTGCAAGACGTTACGGCCCCGCATCCGCTGATAGCGGCCATAGACGTCGGTGGCGATGTAGCCCAGCGGGTGCCCGACGTGCAGCCCAGCCCCCGACGGGTACGGGAACATGTCGAGGATGAACAGCTTTTCGCGCTGCCCTGCTGCGTCCGGATCGGCCCAGGGCCCGGCCGGGTTAGGCGCTGCGAAGGTGCCTTCCGCCTCCCACCGGTCCTGCCAGGTGGTCTCGATCTGGGCCGCCATGTCGGCGGTGTAGCGGTACGGCGTGTCGTTCATCTCATCCTTCGGTTCAGAGCCGGACGCGCGCAGCCGGCCTGGCCCAAGGCTAACGAACCTGCCAGCCGGGCCTCGACCGCGTTTGTCGCGGTGGACGGTGGCCCCGGCGAGGGCCCGGTCGGTCTCAGCCTAGGATCGAGGCCATGCGGATTGGAGTTGACCTCGGCACGACCCGGACCGTAGTGGCGTACGTGGACCGGGGTAACTATCCCCTGGTCTCGTTCACCGATCATGAGGGCGATCCGCACGACTTCGTCCCGTCGCTGGTGGCGGTGGAACGAGGGCGGCTGGTGTATGGCTGGGCGGCCCGGGCGGCCGCGGCCCGCGGAGCCGCCCGCCGGCGCTCGTTCAAACGGCTGCTGGCCAGCCCCGACGTCTGCCCGCAAAGCCAGGTCCGGGTCGGTGACCAGCAGATCGGGCTGCTGGATCTGGTGACCGAACACCTGGCGGCGCTGCGGGCCGAGGTGGCGGCGCAGGTGGAGGACGACAATCTGGAGGCTGTGGTGGGGGTCCCGGCTCACGCCCACACCGCGCAGCGGTTCATCACCCTGGAGGCCTTCCGCCGGGCTGGGTTTGGTGTGTTGGGGATGGTGAACGAGCCGTCGGCGGCGAGTTTCGAATACACCCACCGCCAGCCCCGTAGCGTCACCTCGAGGCGTAACCAGGTGGTCGTGTACGACCTAGGCGGCGGCACCTTCGACGCCTCCTTGGTCGAAGTCGAGCAGACCCGTCATGTGGTGGTCTCCTCGGTCGGGCTGAACGACCTCGGCGGTGACGACTTTGACGAGGTCTTGGCCGACTGTGCCCTGGCTCAGGCCGGTGGTACGGACCTGCCGGAGCCGGAACGGTCTCGGCTGCTGGACGAGGCCCGGGAGGCAAAAGAGCGGCTCACGCCGCAGGCGCGGCGGGTCTCGGTCGAGGTAGCCGGGCAGCAGGTCGCAGTGCCGGTGGACCAGTTCTACGAGGCCGCCACCGCCCTGGTGGATCGATCGACCCAAGCGATGGCCCCGCTGCTGACCGGCGACGACGACCAGGAGGACACCTCGGCGTTAGCCGGGATCTACATTGTCGGCGGCGCGAGCGCGCTGCCGCTGGTGTCGCGGATCCTACGGGACCGTTTTGGCCGCCGAGTGCACCGCTCCCCGTACCCGGGCGGCTCGACCGCGATCGGGTTGGCGATCGCCGCGGACCCGTCTGCCGGGTACACCTTGGCTGAGCGGCTCTCCCGCGGCTTCGGGGTCTTCCGGGAACTCGACTCCGGCGCCCGGCTTGGCTTCGACCAGCTACTGGGCCGCGACCAGGTCACCTCGATCACCGGATCGGTCGTCGTCACCCGCCGCTATCTGGCCGCGCACAACGTCGGCCACTACCTCTTCGTCGAATACGACCACCTGGTCGACGGCTCGCCGGCCGGCACTGTCACCCCCTTCGTCGAGGTGCTCTTCCCGTACGACCGCGCGCTGCGTGACCACGCCCACCTGGACGAGGTCCAGGTCCAACGCACCGAGGGCGGCCCGGAGATCGAGGAACGCTACGAGATCGACCCGCACGGGATGATCACCGTCACCTTTACCGACCTCGGTGACGGCTTCAGCCAGACCTACTCCCTGCAATGATTCAGGAGAAATCCGGCGAGCCGACCATCACCGCTGCAACCGCCGGGGGCTGACTGCGGGGCCTCGGACGGCCAGGGCCGATGCCTGTTGTCATCGCATTCCCCCAGCACATCAGTCGGGTCGAGCATTTCATCTGTGAAAGCCATCAAGCACGGTCAGACCCGTCGGATGCCGTCGTGACCGACGGCGAAGACTCGGGCTGAGAGCGTGGCGGTACGGGCGCGGCGCAGCTCCTCGGTGAGTTCGCGGACCTGTTCTCGGTAGGCGTCAAGCTCAGATTCCAGTTCCAGGATCCGGCGCACCCCGTTTAGGTTGATGCCCTCGTCCTGGGATAGGTCCTGGATCATCTTGAGCCGGGCGATGTCCCGCACCGAGTAGCGCCGGCCTCGGCCCCGGGCCCGGGTGGGGACCACGAGACCGAGCCGGTCGTACGTACGCAGGGTCTGCGGGTGCATCCCAGCCAACGAGGCCGCCGTCGAGATCGGGAACAGCGGGGTGTTCTGATCGATCCGGGCGGGCAGATTGTCCATCTCAAGCCTTCAGGTGCGCCCGCGGGTCGGGTTCACCAGCCGCATTCCGATACGCCTCCAAGGCCGATCGGGCCGCGTCTGACAGGTGCTGCGGCACCTGCACCTCGACGGTGACCAGCATGTCGCCGCGGCCGCCATCGGGCTTGGCCACCCCCTTGTCACGGACTCGGAAGGTCCGCCCGTTCGGGGTGCCGGGCGGGACCCGGAGCCGGACCGGGTCACCGGCCAGCGTGGGAACCTCGATGGTCGCGCCGAGCGTCGCCTCCGGGAAGGTGATCGGCACAGTCACCGTCAGCGCATTCTGAGCCCGACCGAAAATCGGATGCGGCTGAACATGCACCACCACGTACAGATCACCCGCAGCCCCGCCGTTGTCTCCGGCTGACCCCTTGCCCTTGACTCGGATCCGCTGCCCATCGATGACGCCTGCCGGGACCCGTACCTGCATGGTCCGGGCCGACTGGCCCCGGCCGGTTCCATGGCAGATCGGGCACGGGTGCTCGATCACCAGCCCACGGCCCCGGCATTCGCGGCAAGGCTCGCTGAAGGCGAATCCACCCGAGGAGGCGGACCGCATCCCCGACCCCTGGCAGCCGGAGCAGACCGCCGGCACCGTCCCGGCCTTGGCGCCGGTTCCCCGGCACGCCTCGCAAGCCTCCTCTGAGACCATCTGCATCCCGACGGTGGTGCCCTCGGCGGCATCGGTGAACGGGATCGTCACCTCTCCCTCGACATCGCTGCCGCGCCGCGGGCCCCGGCCAGAGCCGCGGCGCTGGCCGGGCTGCCCGTTGTGGAACAGCCCCCCGAACAGGTCTCCCAGGCCGCCCTCACCGCCGGCGTTACGGAACAGATCCTCCAGGTTGACCGAGCTCCCCTGGCCCCGGCCGGTACCGGGGAACCGGAAACCGCCGCCCCCGAAGAGTTGCCGAGCCTCGTCGTATTCCTTGCGGCGGGCCGGGTCAGAGAGCACCGAATTGGCCTCGGAGACCTCCTTGAACCGTTTCTCGGCCTCGGGATTACCTGGATTCTGATCGGGGTGGTTTGCTCGGGCGAGTCGGCGGAAGGCCCGCTTGATGTCGTCTGGTTTGGCGTCCTTGGAGACGCCCAGGATCTTGTAGTAGTCCTTCTCGAGCCAATCCTTGGTACTCATTGACGCCTCCTCTCTGCTGTCAGCTCTCGGTGTCGGGCTGCGGCACCGTCTCGGTCTCGGTCACGGGCTCAGCCGGCTCCGACGGCGCCGGCTCGCTGGGATCAGTCACCGCAACCCGGGCCGGACGCAGCACCCGCTCGTGCACCCGGTAACCGGCCTGGATGATCTGGGCACACGTGGTGACGTCGTAGCCGGGGACATCCACATGCATCAACGCATCGTGGATCTGCGGGTCGAAGGGATCTCCCACCGCGCCGTACCCGGTCAACCCGTACGAGCCGGTGACCTTCTCGATCTCGTCGGCGATCATCCTGGCGCCGCCGTCAAGCTGGTCGTGGGCGCGGGCTGCCGAGATCGCGTCCAGCACCGGCAGCAGATCCCCCAGCACCGCCTCGATCCCGCGCTGGCGGGCCAGGTCCCGGTCCCGGTCCACCCGGCGCTTGTAGTTCACGTACTCCGCCTGCAGGCGTTGCAGATCATCGGTGCGCTCGGCGAGCAGGGCTGCAAGGTCAGGCTCATCGGCCGGGGCGGGGGCCTCCTGCGCCGCCGGGGCGGCGTCCGCGACGGGCTCGTCGGGGACGATCGGATCGGTCATGGTTCTCCTCGTACGTGGCAGGTGCCGGGAGGCTGGCTCCCGGCACCCACCCTAGATTGTGCTGGGCTGCGCTCAGCGCTTGTCGTTATCGTCGTCGACGATCTCGGCGTCTACCACGGTGTCGTCACCGGAGCCGGACCCGGTGTCGCTCGAAGCGCCACCCGCCGGCGTCTGCTGCTGGGCGGCCTGCGCCTGCTGGTACACCGCCTGGCCCATGGCCGCCGCCTTCTCGTTGAGGTCGTTCATCGCGGCCCGGACCTGGTCGTCGTTGTCGGTGCCCTTAAGCGCCGTCTGCAAGGTAGCCAAGGCCTCGGAGACCGGCTTGCGCTGCTCCTCGGTAAGGGTCTCGGCGTGCTCGTTGAGCAGCTTCTCGGTACGGAAGGCGAGCTGATCAGCGTCGTTGCGCATCTCAACCGCCTCGCGCCGCTTGCGGTCCTCAGCGGCGAACTGCTCGGCGTCCTTGACCATCCGGTCGATGTCTTCCTTAGCCAGGGCCGAGCCACCGGTCACGGTCATCGACTGCTCCTTGCCGGTAGCAAGGTCCTTGGCGTGCACATGGACGATGCCATTGGCGTCGATGTCGAAAGCCACCTCGATCTGCGGCATACCCCGTGGCGCCGGCATCAGACCGGTCAGCTCGAAATTGCCGAGCGACTTGTTGTCGCGGGCGAAGTCCCGCTCACCCTGGTAGACCTGGATCATCACCGACGGCTGGTTGTCCTCAGCAGTGGTGAACACCTCCGAGCGACGTACCGGGATGGTGGTGTTGCGCTCGATGATCTTGGTCATCACGCCACCCTTGGTCTCGATCCCCAGCGACAGCGGGGTGACGTCGAGCAGCAGCACGTCCTTGACCTCACCCTTGAGCACGCCAGCCTGCAAGCTGGCGCCCAAGGCCACCACCTCGTCCGGGTTGACGCCCTTATGCGGCTCCTTGCCCGACAGCTCCTTGACCAGGTCCACGACCGCCGGCATCCGGGTCGAGCCGCCGACCAGGATCACCTGGTCGATCTTGTCGACGCTGGTCTTGGCGTCCGAGATCACCGCATGGAACGGCGCCTTGCAACGGTCCAGCAGATCCTGGGTCATCCGCTGGAATTCGGCCCGGGTAAGCCTGGCATCCAGGTGCAGCGGGCCCTCGGCGCCGGCTGTGATGTACGGCAGGTTGATCTGGGTCTCCTGGGCGCTGGACAACTCGATCTTGGCGCGCTCAGCCGCCTCCTGCAGCCGCTGGCGGGCCATCTTGTCCTTGGACAGGTCGATCCCGTTGCTGTTCTTGAACTCGGTCACCAGCCAGTCGACGATCCGCTGGTCCCAGTCGTCGCCGCCGAGCCGGTTGTCGCCCTTGGTGGCGCGGACCTCGAAGACCCCGTCCGAGATGTCGAGCAGGGAGACATCGAAGGTGCCTCCGCCGAGGTCGAAGACCAGCACGGTCTGCTCCTCGCTGCCCTTGTCCAGCCCGTACGCCAGCGCGGCCGCGGTCGGCTCGTTGATGATCCGGTCCACGACCAGCCCGGCGATCTCACCGGCCTCCTTAGTGGCCTGACGCTCGGCGTCGGAGAAGTAGGCGGGCACGGTGATCACCGCATTGGTGACCGGCTCGCTCAGGTAGGCCTCAGCGTCGCGCTTCAGCTTCTGCAGGATGAACGCCGAGATCTGCTGCGCCTTGTACGGTTTGCCGTCGATGTCGATCGACCAGTCGGTGCCCATGTGGCGCTTCACCGAGCGCACCGTACGGTCGACGTTGGTCACGGCCTGGCGCTTGGCGACCTCACCGACCAGCACTTCGCCGTTCTTGGCGAAGGCCACGACCGACGGGGTGGTCCGAGAACCCTCCGCGTTAGGGATGACCGTCGGCTCGCCGCCCTCCAGGACAGCGACGACGGAGTTGGTGGTACCGAGGTCGATGCCGACTGCACGGGCCATGTGGATACTCCTTGGTTGACAACAGGTTGTGCGTGACGCTCTCACGAACCGGGGTTGAGCCTAGCACGCTCAATCCAGAACTTGAGTCTCACACGCTCAACCCTTGGTCGTGGCGTTCTATTCCCGCGGTCTACACCAGCCAGAAGTAGCGCGCGGCCCAGCACAGCCACGACAGCAGGAGAGTCGCCCCGGCGACCACTAAGCCGTAGCGGGTGAACTCCCAGAACGAGATCGGATGCCCGTTACGGGCGGCAATCCCTAGGACCACGACATTCGCGCTGGCGCCCACAGCGGTGGCATTGCCACCCAGGTCAGCGCCCAGCGCTAACGCCCACCACAGCGGCTGGTTGGCCGGCCCGTGGGCCAGTTCCGAGACGATCGGGGTCATCGTGGCCACGTACGGGATGTTGTCGACCACCGCCGACAGGATCCCTGAGGCGAACAACAGCACCGTTCCGGCCAGGAACGTCCGGTCCCCGACCGCCCCTGCCAGCCAGCGGCCCAGGGCCTCGATCACGCCGAGCCGGACCAGGGAACCGACCAGCATGAACAGGCCCATGAAGAACACCAGGGTGCCCCATTCGACCTCTTCCAGGAAGTCCGACGGGCCGAGCCCGGACCAGGCCACCAGCGCCCCAGCACCGAGCAGGGCCACGATCGCCGGATCCAGGTGCAGCATCGAGTGGAAGACGAAGGCCACCAGCACCAGGCCCAGCACCACCAAAGACTTGATCAGCAGCGGCCGGTTCTGGATCGCCTCCCGCTCATCCAGGTTCATCACATTCTGGGCGGCCTGCGGGTCGTAGCGCAGCCGCCGGCCCCACAGCAGCCAGGCCAGCGCGATGAAGGCCGCCAGCAGCACCAGCACCACCGGCCCTAGGTGGATCAGGAAGGTGTTGAAGTCGAGGCCCGCCCGGCTGCCGATGATGATGTTGGGCGGGTCGCCAATCAGAGTGGCGGTGCCGCCGATGTTGGAGACGATGGCCTCGGCGATCAGGTACGGCACCGGACGCTGCCCGAGCCGGTTGCAGACCAGCAGGGTGACCGGGGCGATCAGCAGCACCGTGGTCACATTGTCGAGTAGCGCCGAGGCGACGGCGGTGACCATGGTCAGCATCACCATCACCGCGAAGGGCCGGCCGCGGGCAGCCTTGGTGGCCAGGATCGCCACGTATTCGAAGACCCCGGTGTGTTTGGTCACCGAGACGATCACCATCATCCCGAAGAGCAAGAAGATGACGTTCCAGTCGACGCCGGTCTCGACCTCGTGGAAGCCGGTCTCGACGTCGATCACCCGCAGCGCCATCATCACCGCCACGCCGCCCATCACGGCGGCGATCCGGTGGATTTTCTCCGTGGCGATCAGGACGTAGACGATCACAAAGACCGCGACCGCCAGGTACGCCAGCAGACCCATCTCAGGCCACCGTCACTGCCCGCAGCAGCCCCGAAACGGTGACCGCGCCCACGTAGCGGCCCTGGTCGGTGATCGCCACCAGCGGCGAGTCGGTGTCGGCCATCAGCGCCGCCGCCTCCATCGAGGTGTCGTCGACGGTGAGGACCGCCAGCTGACGCCGGTCATGCCCCAACAGGTCGCGTACCTGCTTGCCGGCCAACCGTTCGAAGACCTGGTCGGCGGCGCTGGTGTCGACCACCCGGGCCAGCGTCGGGTCCTCCCGAATGTACGGCGGGATCATCGCGTCCAGCACCTGTACGCCGCGTAGCACTGCCTGCGGATGCCGGTCATCGTCGAGGACGACGATCCCCGGATGGCCGGCCACGGCCATCGCCAGTACCGCCTCTGCCGCATCCGCGTCCGCCGAGGCCGCCGGATACTCCTCCACCAGGTCACCTAGTCTCATGACCCCGTACGGTACGCAGTCTCGGCCCGTACCGACCCGCCGGTGCCCTCCCCGCGGGGGTTCGGCTCAGTCGAGGTGGAAGACCTCCTCCAGTTCGACGAAGGAGGTATCCCCAGCCGCCTGCCCAGCAAACAGGTGGGCCACCGACTGCTGCCAACGGGCGTTGACCTCCTCCAGCGCCATCGCGGCCCGGGCCGCGTCCAACCCGTCGGGGGTCTCCACGTAGCCAAACAGGGTTCCGTCCGGCGCCAGGAAAAGGCTGTAGTTACCCCAACCGGTACGCCGTAACGCGTCCTGCATCTCGGGCCACACCTGTCGGTGCCGTTGCCGGTACTCCTGCAGATGTTCTGGCGCCACCCGGCTCACGAAGCCCACCCGTTTCATGCCGTCCTCCTGGTACGAACGTTTCGTGGGCTCACCCTGCCACCGCCCACTGATCAGCCGGGCCGGCGGGCCGGGTCAGGTCTCATCCAGAAAACTGGCGATGGCCTGGGCCAAGGACGCAGCCTGCTCGCGTAGCGGATTGGAACCCGGCAGGTGGACGGTGCGGGCGTCGGCCAGGCGCTGCACCAGCAGCTGGGCCCCGGCCATCGCGGCCCGGTCGCCTTCCGAGGCCACGACCAAGACCGGGGCGCCGATCTGGCCCAGGTCGTGCGACAGGTCTAGGCCGGCCATCGCCTTCATCGCCTCGATCGCCATTTGTTTGGTCACCCCGGCCTCGGTGAAGGCCCGCTGCGGCATCAGCCGCATCAAGGCCAGCTGCACCCGCTGGGTGGTCGCAGTCGGCACCACCGGGGTGTCCACCACCACGACCCGACCGACTTTCGCCGGCGCCTGGGCCGCCATCCGCAGCGCCACCATCGCGCCGAGCTGGACCCCGCACAGATCGACCTGTTCCAGGTCGTCCAGGTCCAGCCGGGTCAGCAGCTCCGACACCGCCGCGTCCAAGTCGAAACCACCAGATTGGGTCGGTTTCAACCCCCGCAGCCAGGGGGCGTGCAGGGGCCGGCCGCCCAATTCGGTGACAACATCCTGCCACGACGGCGGGCTCATCCCCGCCCCGTGCAGCAACAGACAGGTCCTGGGCTCGGTGGTCACATCTGTCGAGGGTAGACCAGCGCCGCGGTGGAGGCGATCCTGCCGCGTACCTCTACTCCCACCCGTCTTCGTCGCGGTGCACCAGCGGCCAGGGCCGCTGCTCGGCCTGCGGGGCGAAGACCAGCTGCCGGCGACCGTCGAGTTCGAAGCTGCTGACGCCGATCTGGTAGATAGGTTCCAACACCTGCGGGGTCAGTACCTCCTGCGGGGTGCCGGCGGCCACGATCCGGCCCTGGTGCACAAGGATCAGGCGTTGACAGTAGCGGGCGGCCAGGTTCAGGTCGTGCAAGACCATCACCACGGTGCAGTTCAGGCTGGTGACCAGTGAGAGCAACGAGAACTGATGGTGCAGGTCGAGATGATTCGTCGGTTCGTCGAGCAGCAGGTGGCTCGCCTGCTGGGCGATGGCCCGGGCCACCAGGATCCGCTGTCGTTCGCCGCCGGACAGCTGGGTGACGAGCCGATCGGCCAGGTCCAGGGCCTGTACCTGGGCCAGCGCGTCGTGGATCAAGCTGCGGTCGGCTGCGTTCCCGTACGAGAACAGGCTGCGGCTCGCTAGCCGACCGAGCCCGACCGCGTCGCGGACCCGCAGCGGCAGCGAGGCGTCCGAGTCCTGGGCGACCACCGCGACCCTGCGGGCGATCTCGCGGCGCGGCAGCCCAGCCAGGTCGTCCCCGTCGATCACCACGGTCCCCTCGCTGGCGCGCAGGGCCCGGTTCAGGGCGAGCAGCAGGGTAGTCTTGCCGGACCCATTGGGGCCGACCACACCAACCACCTCGCCCTGGTCAGCGAGCAGGTCGGCCCCGTGGAGCACGATCCGCCCGCCCCGGGCCACGCTCAGCTGCTCGACGTGGATCACCGGCCGCCGATCTTCGCGGTCAGGGCGGTGGCGCCATCGACCGACAGCACCGTGGGCGGGTCGGTGAGGGCAAAGGGCAGCATCACGACCCGGTTATTGGCCACCGCCTTGAGCTTGCCGGCTCCGGGGAAAGCTGTGAAAGCAGCCAGGGTCTGCTCCTCGGTGGAGATCAGGGCCAGCAGCACGATCCAGTCCGGGTTACGCGCCAGCAGGTCCTCCATGGAGGCGTCGAAGACTCGCTTGGTGTTGTCCGCGTACGAGTTTTGCAGGCCGGCGGCCTCGAAGATCGGCTGCACCATGGAGGAGGCCCCGTACGTGTAGAAATGGCTCTCGCCAGGGGTGATGTACAAGGCGATACCGCTGCCTTTGGCCTGCTGGGCGGTTTTGGTGAGCTCGGAGACCGCGGTCTGCCGCTTGGCGATCACGTCCTGGGCACGGTCAGAGACCCCGAAGATCGCCGCCAGGTTGTTCACCTCCTGGTCGATGAGTTCCCAGATGGCGTGCTTGACCGCGTAATTCTTACAGAACGCAGCGGGCGAGTACAGCTTGATCCCGGACTTCCGCAGGGCCTCGCGGTCAACGCCCTCGTCGTAGCCGATGACCAGATCGACCTGGTTCTTGAGAATGATCTCGGTGGAGACCCGGACCCCACCAGTCTCGATATCACTGCCCGGCAGTGTGGGGATGGCATCATACTTCTTCTGCAGTTGCTCCTGCCCAAGGCCGAAGTTCTTCTCTCCGGCACGCAGACTCAGGTGATCTACCACCCCGAGGGCATCGAGATTCGGGAATCCGGTGCCATTCAAGATCAGGACCTTCTTCGGCCGAGAGTCGAAGCTCAAGGTCTCGCCGCAGCTGTCCACCTGGGCTGGGAATCCGGCGGCGCCGGGCCGGGAGGCGGAGGCGCTCTGGGCGGCCCGGTCGGCGGCCGAGGTGCCGCAGCCGCTCAGGGCCGCGGCGGCGATGACCACAAGAGCCAGCAGTCGTCTCATGGGAATCTCCTTACCTGGTGAGTGAATACAGTCTGGTTCATTTCGTCTTCAGTTTCTCGGAGAGCATGGTGGCCCCCTTCACCGAAAGCACATTCGGGGGATCAGTCAGCACGAAGGGGATAACGACGACCTGATTCCGCTCGACCGCCTTGAGCTGGGCGGCCCCGTTGAACGACGTGAAAGTCTTCAGCGTCTGTTCCTCATCGGCGTCGGAGGACAGCAGCACAATCCAGTCCGGGTTACGGGCCAGCAAGTCCTCCATAGAGAGATCGAAGACCCGTTTCGTGTTGTCCGCGTACGCATTTGTCAGCGCATTCGCCTCGAGGATCGGCTGGATCATGGAAGAAACCCCGTACACGCGCAGCTTGGTGGCCCCGGCCGGCATGTACAGCGCCGCCGCTGAACCACGCGCGGCACCAGCCTGCGATCTGAGCTGGTCCGCCTTGGCGCGCAGGTCGTCGATCGCTCGTCTCGCATTCTGCGGTCTACCGAAGATCGTGGCCAGCTTGGTGAGCTCCTCCTCGACCAGGTGCCATGACGCCTTGCCGCCGGCGTACGTCGGGCAGTAAGCCTCGGGTGAGTAGAGCTTGATCCCGGCCTTGGTCAGCGCCTCCCGGTCGACTCCCTTGTCGTAGCCGATCACCAGGTCGACTCCCGCTTTCAGGGCCACCTCGGTTGACAAGATCACCGCGCCGTTCTCACCCCGGCCCGCGTCCACGGCCGGGATCGCGTCGTACGTGGCTTGCAGGTCTGGGGCCGCGCTGTCGAAATGCGCCACCCCGGCCCGTAGCGCGACCCGGTCCACCAGGCCGAGCGCAGCCAGGTTGGAGAAGCCAGTTTCCCCCAATACCAGCACCTTGCTGGGAGGGGCGTCCAGGCGCAGCGGAATGCCACAGCTGACGACCTCCACGGGATAGCCCTGGGCCGAGGCTCGGGCAGAGGTGGCTTGAGAAGCTCGCTCAGCCGCGGAGGTTCCGCAGCCGGTCAGCAAGACCACGGCGGCGATGATGGGGACGATCAGTCGTCTCATGGGATGTCCTTTGTGTAGGGGGGTTACAGACTGCTGCCCTGGCGACGCACCAGCAGCACCAGGAAGGGCGCGCCGATGAGCCCGGTAACGACCCCGATCGGCACCTCGGACGGGGCGAAGGCGATCCGGGCGAAGGCGTCGGCCCAGACCAGGAACAGTCCGGCGGCCAGCGCCGAGCCGAGCACCAGCAGGCGATGTGCGGGGCCGATGAACGAGCGGACCAGGTGCGGCACGACGAGCCCGACGAAACCGATCCCGCCGGCTGTGGCCACCGCGACGGCGATGGCAGCCGAAACCGGGATCAGCAGCAGGACCCGAGCCCGACCAGGCTCGACCCCCACAGCTTGGGCGGTACGGTCACCGCTGGCCAGGGCATCCAGGATCGGCCCGCACAGCACCATCAGCAGGCTCAGCGCCACCGCAGTCACCACGATCAACGGAATCGACTCCCAGCCGACGCGAGCCAGCGATCCCAGGATCCAGAACATCACCGAGCGGGCAGTCTCGGGAGAATCCGACGAGAAGACGATCAAGTTCGTGATCGCCTGGAAACTGAAGCCGACCCCCAACCCTCCCAAGATCAGCTGCAGGGGGGCCTGGGTACGGCCTGCGATCGCCAGCACCAGCATGGTCGCCAGCAAGGCCCCGCCGAAGGCGATCAGCCCGACTATCCCGGCTAGCTGGGTCCCGAGCACGATGATCGCGAGGGCGGCGCCGGTGGAGGCCCCGGCGCTGACGCCCAGCACGTACGGTTCAGCCAGGGCATTGCGCACCAGCGCTTGGAGTACGACCCCGGAGACGCCCAAGATCACGGCCACCGCGATCCCGGCGATGATCCGGGGCAGCCGGGTCTCCCAGACGATGGCGTCGATCGAACGGTCCCAGGTGATCGTGACATCAAGACCGGGGATGTGGCTGAGCAGCACCCCGATCACCTGGTCCACCGGAACCGCCGCCGCACCGATCGTGATCGTCAGGATCGGGGTTAAGGCCAGGGCCGCCGCCAACAGCAGCATCCGAAGACCGATCAGGCTCCGATTCTTATGGGGAGCACCAGACATGCGCCAGCTTTCCGTACTGGGCCGTTACGCGCGGCCAGGTCAGCAACTCCTCAGCCAGTACTCGGACTCGGGAAACTCCCTCACCGTTGCGCGTCAGTCCCGGATTCCCACCGGTGTTCCCTGGCCAAGGTTAGGCTGATCTTATCAGCATCGGGATCTAGTTTTCGCGGGGGTGTCCGACTGCTACAGCCGGGCCTGCCACTTCTCGGTCCAGACGAGTTCGTTCGGGGTCCCCCGGAAATCGCTTCGGCCCTCCAATTTGTCGATCGTCGCCCGGACATTCGCCTCATTGGGGTGATAGGCGTTGATGTAGCACTTCACCATTGTCGCGTCGTGCAGGTGGGTGGTGTAGTTATGGCTGACCATGAAGGTCGGCACCTCCCAGACGTACCAGGGGCATTCGTTGCTCATCGCGGTTTTCCACACAATCCGGTAATTGTTCTGTGCCCCATAGCCGACCACTTCAGCCACAATGAGCGCCGCGTCGACCTGCTCCCGGTATGCCAGGGTCGAGCCCTTCACCCGGGAACTACCATCATTGATGGTCACTTCGTAGCCGCGGGCTGTCAGCTCCGCCACGTACGCCTGGGCTAGCTCGTCGGTGACCTCACCGAGGATCCCGCTCTCGCCGACCAGATGGTACAGCCGGATCCGGCGGTGATCGCGGGGATTCAGCGGCAACTGGTCAAGGCTGTTCTTGACCAAGGTGATCCCCTGGTCGGCGGCGTCGGCGCGCATCTGCAGGTGCTCCTCGCAGCCGATCACGGCGAGATCCTCGGGCCTGGGCAGTAAGCTACCGGCGGCTCGCTTCTCGGGCAGCCGAAGTTTCGCCTTCAGCCCCAGCACCCGCCGGTTCGCGTCGGCCAGTCGGTCCCGGGTGATGATCCCTCTGCGGACTCCCTCCAGCATGAAGCCGAAGTCTTCCTCCATCACATTGAAGAAGAGGAAGAGATCGCATCCGGCGGCGATCGCCTGCGGTACGTAGTCCTCGCGTCGCATCGCGGAGGTCATCCCGAGCATATGGGAGGCGTCGGTGATCACAGCCCCGTTGAATCCCAGCTGATTCTTCAACAGCCCGGTGATCAGTTCCTCGGACAGGGTCGCCGGGAGAATGTCCCGATCTGCCAGGGAAGGATTAAGTCGCTGCTGATAGTACGGGAGGGCGATATGGCCGGCCATCACCATCTCTACCCCGTTGTCAATATGCGCCCGATAGACCCTGCCGAAGGAATCGTCCCATTCCTCTGGGCTGATTTCGTTCACCCCGAGCACCAGGTGCTGATCGCGTTCCTCAACGCCATCGCCAGGGAAATGCTTGATACAAGTGAGAATGCCCGACTCGCGCTGGCCGGCGACGAAAGGAATTGTGTACCGGATCACATCATCGGCCGTGGTCCCGTAGGCGCGGGTGTTCACGATCGTGTTGCGCCAGGTGAAGAGAATGTCGACGCAGGGGTCGAAATTGACGTTCACCCCGAGCGCTTTCATCTCCCGCCCAGCCACCAGGCCGGCGTGGTAGGCGACCTCGGTGGAGCGGGTCGCCTCGGTCTGGGCACCGGAGGCGATGTACGTCCCGTCGGAGCAGGCCCCGTTACCGCCGGAGTCACAGTTCGCGGCCACGAGCAGCGGGATCCTCGACGCCGACTGGAGCTGACCGATGAGGTCTTGCACCTTCTCGGACGGGCCGCCGAGGTAGCGGGCGGCGCCGATAGGGAACCGTTGCAGGATCTCGGTAGGCGTCAGGTTGTTTCCCGAGAACGAGTCCGGCCCGAAGTGGAACAGGTTCACGAACAGCTGGCCCACCTGCTCTTCCAGGCTCATCGTGGCCAGGGTCTGCTCCACCCAGGCGATCTGCTCGGCGTCGAGCTGGTACGGGCTAGCGGTCAGATCAACGGTGGTCGGCATCAGTTCTTCACTTTCGGCATGGTGACGGTAGTGGCACCTGAGATCGTCGGCCAGGGCAGCCGGTCCGGCAGGTGGGATTCACATTCGGCAATCAGGGTGTCCTGGTAGGCCCCGGCATAGCTGCCGTCGAGGAATCGGGGCAGCGCCTCGGTGGTGAACCGGGCCCAGGACTGCTGCTCGTAGCCGGGGTTGATCGGGTAGTACAGGCAGCCGGCGGCCCGGGCTGCATCCCGGTCACCGGGGGCATCGCCGATCAGGAGGATCTTGTCCGGGTCGTACTTGCCGTACGCGGCGGCGCGGATGTGCTGGGCTTTCGAGCCCATCTCCTGACCGGCGATCGCCTTGACGTACGAGGCCAGGCCATGCTCGGTCCATTCTCGGGTCAGCGCCGCCACCGGGGTAGCGGAGACGGTCAGGCAGTCGACCAGCGGCTGCATCGCGGCCAGCGCCTGCCGTACCCCCGGGAAGGGGCCGCAGCCGTGCACCATGTCGGCGATCGTGGCGTTGACCGCCTGGCCCCAGCGGATCGCCCGTTCGGTGGTCTCGGATGGGTGGTCGGCGGCGAAGGCCGCGATCCCAGCGTCGTTGAGCGGGTACGCCGAGTCGATGAAGTCGCTCAGCTCGGGGTAGTCAGGGATCGTGACGCCCCGCTCGGCTACCTCGGTCCGGTCCCGCAGCAGGTCCAGCGTCTGCCGCAGCGCGAGCCACCGGTTCAGCCCGCGGGTCACCGAGCCCAGGTTCACAAACAGCGCGGTCTGCCGGGCCAGGGTCGAGACCGGTTGCAGGTCCCAGTGCCGGATCGTGCACGGGGTGAAGCATTCGGTGTGTTTGATGTCCATCGCGTCGAAGGCGCATCCGTCGGAGTCGATCCCCACGAAGTGGGCATGCCCCGGCACCAGGTCGACCAGCGGTTGGGCGGCGGGTGGCAGAGTCATCGGGCCTCTCTTTCGCGTGGCCGCAGTCAATCCGGTGGCGTCGTCCGTCGCCAGGGTTGCCTCCGGTTGCCAGGCGCTTGATTCTTAAGCTGGTGGGCAATGGCTGGCCGGACTTCACTGTTTCGGGCTCTGGTGTGTGGGAGGCTGAACCTATGGCTCCACGCACCGTGCACTATGTCTTCGCACACCGCGTTCTGCGCGATATCGCCCTCGACCCCAACGTTGATCTGCTGGAGGAGGCGACTGACGTCGATCTCGGCCCGAAGTTGTTCGACATCTGGGCGGACCTCAACGAGCGGGTCTCCGACGACGGCAAGATCCCCACCGACGGGCTGGCAGCGTACGTGGTGCAGCGCCCTGACTATGCCGGCGTCCTGGTGACCCTGCCCGAGCCGAAAGAGCCGGCCGAGGCGTACGCGGTGATGGTGGTGAACGGCCCCGAGCCGCACCAGTCGCTCTACTACACCTGGGAGTACGGCCATGATCCGTCCACCGGGAAGGCGGTCGCCTTCCTGTGCGGCTGGGGGCAGGACCCACACGGCGCTGGCGTCACCCATTACAACTACGGCAGCCGCCCGACTAGTTCAGTCGATACCTTCGTCAATGAGGTCGGCGAGCACCTGGCCAGCACCTGATCATCCGACGCCGGGCGGTGCCGGCCGTCTGCTCGGGCAGGGTACGGCGATGCCTGCGCCGCGAACCGTGTCGCGACGCAGGCAAGCTCACCGGTGACGGCATCGGCCTATGTGCGGGTGCTGGTGATCCAGTAGCTCCCGACCCCGTTGGACAGGCCTCGTCGCAGTGCTGAGACCTCGAGCTGGTATTCGCCGGGTTCGAGGTGGTATTCGCGGCGGCCGCAGATGGATCCCAAGGGTTTGCCCGCCGGGTTGACGGGGGTGAGGGATGCGGCGCAGACGGCGGACCCGTTGGAGGCGTCGAAGACCCAGGTGCCGGCCTGCTGGGGGGTGACCTGGATCCGGTAGACGTCGGCGTGGCCATGGGCCTCGAGGTTCCCGGCGCCGGGGGCGGGACGGTTGCCGACACGGTCCTTCTCGATCTTTTCGCCGAGGGTCCAGTCGAAGGTCTGGACCTGTTTCAGCACGCTGCTGAAGCTGTAGCCGCCGGTCCTCGAATTGGATGTGGGGACGACGATCTTGTAGTTGCCGGCGGGCAGGGTGTACGCGATGTCGGTTCCCGGCAGGCATACCGATCCCAGGGGTTTCGCGCCGGGCTGGTCTGGGAACAGCTGGGCCTCGATGCAGAGGGTGAGGACGGGTTGCCAGAGGAACAGCCAGGTCCGGTTGGCGTCCTGGGGGGCGACGGTGAATCGGTAGATGTCCACCGATGCGGGGGTCTCCAGGTTTCCGGCGCCGGGGGCCGGCTGTTGGCCGATGGTGCCGTTGGAGACGGTCTGGCCCAGGGTGTAGGAGAACTCCTGCGGGTCGGACATCGGGTAGGTCGCGATCCGGTAGCTGCCGATGAAGCCTGACGGATTCACCAGCAGCCGGTATTCGCCCGGTTTCAGGTCCACGATCAGCCGGGTCCCGGTGGACCGGCACGGTTCGCCCAGGACCTTCCCGGTCGACACCTGGATCAGGGTCGCGGCACGGCAGACGGGCAGGATGCCGCCGGATTCGAACACCCACCGGCCGGCGGTGTCCACCTCGAAGCGGTAGTCATCGATGGATGCGGTGGTTTCGAGGTTGCCGGCCCCGGGGGCCTTGGTGGTACCGATCCGGTTGTCGGTGATGGTCTGGCCCAGGCTCATGGTGAAGGTCTGTGCCGATGGGGCGACCAGGACCGGCAGCTGGTATGTCGGGATCCGCTGAGCGCGCGCCGAGGTCACCACCAGGGTGTAGTCGCCGGCCGGGAGGCCGCGATAGAGCAGGTGGAAGGACCGGTCGGACGGTTCGATCCGGGCCCTGGTCGTGGAGTCGACCAGGTGGGCGCGGACCTCGGAGGAGCGGCTGGTCTCGACCAGCAGGTCCGTCGGTTGGGCCAGGGTGAATCGGTATTCGTCGGCCCCTCCGGCGGTTTCGATCGTGCCCATCCTGGGCCCGGCCCCGGACCCGGCCGTGAACGACACCGTGAGCCCGGCCTTCACATCAGCCGGGGTGACGTCCAGCCTGACCTCGACCTCGTCGACCGCGAGGGCGGTGTTCAGCACCGCATGGAAGCCCTGCGGGGTGAGGGTGGTCTTGATCGTGTCTCGGGAATCGGTCACCGGGACCGTCACCCGATACGCCGTGTACGGCATGCCGGAGGTCAGGGTGCCGTTGCCATCCGCGGTGACGGTGGTCCCGGCCGGGCCGGCGACGACCCTCCCGGCCCCTTCCAGTTCCAGGACTGCGGTCTGGTTCCCGATCTGTACCTGGACCCGCTGGTTGTCCTTGTCGGCGGCCGCATCTGCGAGGACCAGCAGCCGGGCCGACACCGTCAGCCGCTCATGGCGGGGGATTGATGTCAGGACGAACTGGTATGTGGATGCGGTGCCTCCGATATCGGCCAGTGGGCCCACTGCCCGCGACTGTGGGGTCACCTGCACGTACGACCGTCCCGCCAGGTTGTGGCTCACTGCCTGGTCGAAGGTCTCCCGCAGCACCCCATGCTGGTCGAATTCGGCCCGTGCCGGGTCCACCACGCCAGCCGGTACCGCAGCCGCGGCCTCGGCGAAGGCTTCGTCGGCCGTGACCAGGAAGTCCAGCATGCAGGCTTCCATTGCCACCCCGGGCGTCACACCCGCAGCCTGGCATCGGGCCGCCGCGCGTTCCAGTTCGGCCGTCGTGAAGTTCGCCAGTCTCGTCACCGTGTTCGGGAATGACTTGTCCGTATAGGAGGCGGTCGACTTCCCGGCCTCGTAGGTGAACAGGGACGTCTGGTCCGTCACCCGCCAGGAGTCCGCGAACCATCCGTGTAGGGCGTTCCTGTCACCATCCGGCACCTGCGTCCCATCAGCCGCCATCAGATCATTGCCCGGATCGCGGTCGTTGTTGCCCAGTAGGCCCGTGGTTGCCAGCTGGGGGGCCACCGAGAGCCCCACCCGGCACAACCGATCGAACGACAGCATCATGCCGGAGTAGGCCCGGACGACGAATCGGTCATTTTCGATCGAGACCCGGCTCCCGCGCAGCCGGGTCATCCCGGACACGGTCAGGGGCCGGCCATTCAGCAGCGGGGTCACCTCCGACTTCCCGCAACGCATCTCGACCGTGTCGTAGCCGTCCCGGAATGCATAGGCCGATGCCAAGGAGAATCCTCGCGAACCCTGGAGTGGCACGAATCTCACCTGCAGTTCCAGTCCCTCGCTCGGGATCCGCACCAGGGTGAACTCGCCGGCCGACTGCAGGTCGTATCCGCGCCCATCCAGGGTCATCAGATGCGGATCGCCATAGACGTGAGGCTTAGGCCAGGTTTTGTCTGCCAGCCGGCCCGCCGAGTCATCGCAGGCGTCACCGACTCCGTTGCCGTTCGCATCGTGCTGGTCCGGGTTGGCCACCGTCGGGCAGTTGTCGACGTCAGGCGCCACCGCGTCTCCGTCATCGGTGATGACGTACTGCAGCGTGTAGGTGTGGTCGAATTTGGCGAATGGGGATGCCACCCGGATCGTCAGCCTCCCGGCGGCGCCATCGTCACCGGGGATGCACGCGCCCGGCGCGGTCGCATCGATCACCCGGCCGTCGGGCAAGGTCACAGTGGCCTTCAGGTCGGGGACGATCACCTCCGGGACCCAGACCGGGTTGCATACGCCACGCTGTCCGATCCGGGATCCCATGGCCACCTTTGGGGCGAGCTCAGACCATGACGAGGTGTTGGGGATCGGTAGGTTCCGGGTGGCGTCGCGGACCGCCTCGAAGACCTGTTCGTGTCCCTTCGGTTTGTAGTGGTAGAACTCGGACCGGTAGTGCGGGTGGATTCCGATAGGTGGATGGCCCGTCGTAGTTCAGTCCTGGTCGGACGCCCTTGTCGTCGTACAGCACGCTCGGGTTCTCGGGTACGTCCCACAGCCAGGCGGTCGAATCCCGTCCCCGGCAGTCGGCCGGGTTGGGGCGAGAGATCAGCGCATTCTTCCCGGTGTTCTCGTGGCAGCGGAAGCGTTCCACCAGCGGTACGTACACGATCGGGTTCAGCGCCGATGTGAAGTGGTGGACCAGATCCTGCTGGCGCTGTTTCAGGTATGCCGCCCCCGCGGCGATCTTGTGACCGACCGGGCCGCTTTCGTCGAACCGGTATTCCGGGTCGATCTCCAGCCCCGGATACCCCACGTACACCACCGGGACCCCGGGCCGCAGTGTCGGCATCAGCCGCTGGAACACCTGCCCCACCAGACCGAAGTCCGACGATCCAGCCCCAAACGCCCTCACCATCCTGCTATTCGGATCTAAAGGATCGATGGCGTCCAATCGATTTCGGCATTGCTCATCGTTCTTGCCGGGGATGAAGGGGAGGTCGGGGACGAAGCAGGATTCGACGATGATGGCGCAGCACCACCGACGTAACATGATCCCCCCAGATATGACTCAAGATGACAGCCGCACGCTAGGTCCTATCTTTGGGCGCCAAAACCTTCCATGAGAAGGCTCTCACCCCCGTCGTGCCATGGCCCCGGCCAGGCACACTGAAGGACAGTACTCAACCAAGGGACTCTGATGAATCGACGTATCCTGCTCTCGGCTGCTGGGATCCTCGCGGGCCTGGCCGGCTGTCGCTGGTTCCCCACCCAACGCGAAAAAGAAGCCGGCACCGCACCCGGCTACGAACTCCTCCCCGTCATCAAAAACGACCCCTTCTACCAATGGCAACCAGAGGGACTCACCCAAACCTTCGAGGACTACGCACCCCCCGGCATCATCGACAACAAAGGATGCTCCTTCATGCGTCGCTGGGGACACCCAGGAGGAAACTACCAACCCCATTTCGACGCCGGACGCGCCGCAGCCCTCAACACCGGATACCACGAAACCCCACAACACCAATACGTCAAAACCGTAAACACCGGCAAAAAAGGATACGCCCGCTTCAGAATCGACATCGGATATGTGCACCGGGACGACACTATCGTGACCTGGTGGTATGGAAGCTTTGTGCCTGACCCGACCGAATCACCAGACCCCAACCAGCCGCCCTCACCAACCACCACACCCAGCTGATGAATCGGAGCCAATTCTGATGAGGACGGATGGACGTGATTCAGGACTGCAATCTCGGGCATGGTCGGGTCTGATCTGAGTCGGCCGCGATCATTCTGATACGGTCGGGCCACGACGATAGGAGCAGACCGGTGAAACGACAACAGATCGGCGGGATCCTGTGGATGGGTAGCTGTCTGTACCTTCCGGCTCAGGTTCTGACAGCCCTACGGTGGCCGCGCCCCTATTCGTGGACCGATAATTTCATCAGTGACCTGGGTGTGACAGCCTGCGGGGTCTATCCCGAACCGGGACTGCCGACACGCGAGATCTGTTCCCCCTGGCATGCGGTCTTCAATACCGCCACGACGCTGAGCGGCGTCCTCACCGTTATGGGCGCGGTCCTGCTCACTGGGTGGTGGCGGGGTCGTTGCGGGTGGGCCGGCACAGCTCTGGTGGCGCTACACGGCAGCCTCACGGCCCTGGTCGGCCTCCTGCCCTGGGACCGCCACCCCGATGCGCACAATGCCGTGGCCCTGTGGCAGGCCGTGGCCCTGTGGTGTGCCCTGGGCCTGCTTGCCGTCTCCACGCCGGGCCGATTCCGATACGGGACCCTGGCTGTGGCGGTGGTCTCGGTGGTCGGATTCGCGCTGTTCACCTCGGCTGGCGTCGAGGCCTCCGGTCTCGGCATCGGGGGAAGCGAGCGGCTCGCCTTCGACGTCCCCTTACTCTGGTTCCTCCTCACCGGCGCGGCGATTGCCTTGCGTCCGTCCCCTCTCGGTCGGCGGTGATCACCCAAGACCTGACCAGTCTGCGGCGCTGACCCACGTACCGGTCAGCGTTTGCGGGCCGACCGGTCCGTGTACGACGCGGTCGACATGCCCGCTTCGTACGTAAACAGCGACGACTGGTCACTCACCCGCCACGAGTCGACGAACCAGGTGTGCAAGGCCTCGCTGTCCGCGGCGACCACCCTCTTACCGTCGGCAGCGGTCAGGTCATTGCCCGGGTCCTGGTCGTTGTTGCCCAGCATCCCGACCGTCTCCAGCCCAGGGGCCACCGCGAGCCCGAGCCCGCACTGCTGGTCCACCGCCAGCATCACGCCGGAATAGGTTCGCAGCACCAGCCGGCCGTTTTCGATCGACACCTGGCTGCCGCGCAACCGGGCCACCTCGCCGACGGCCAGGGGTTGGCCGTTGCGCAGCGCGGTCACGCCCGACCTCTCGCAGCGCATCTCGACGGTCTCGTATCCGTCCCGGATGGCGTAGGCGGAGGCCAGCGAGGCGTCGGGATGACGGAACGGGGCGAATCGGCCCTGCACCTCGACCTGTTCGGCGGGCAGCCGCAGCAGGGTGAACTCGCCTACCGGCTGCATGTCGAAGCCCTGCCCGTCCAGGGTGACCAGATGGGAGGAGCCAAAGATCCGTGACGGCGGCCAGGAGGGGTCGGCCGGGCGGTTCGCCGAATCGTCACAGGCGTCCCCGATGCCATTGGCGTTCAGATCATGCTGATCCGGATTCGGCTTCGTCGGGCAGTTGTCGACCTGCGCCGCCACCGCGTCCCCGTCATCGGTCACCAGGTATTCCTGGGCGTAGGTGTGGTCGACACCGGCCAGCCGTGAGGCCACCCGGATCGTCAGCTGTCCGGTGGTGGCGTCGCCGGGAATACACGCGCCCGGCGCGGCCGCGTCGATCACCCGACCGTCCGCCAGTCTCACGCTCGCTTGCAGGTCCGGGGCGACCACCCCGGGGATCCACAGCGGATTGCACGCGCCGGGCCGCCCGATCCGCGACCCCATCGCCACCTGCGGCTGCGCCCCCGTCCACGCCGAGGAAGTCGGGATCGCGAGGTTCCCGGTGGCGTCGCGGACCGCCTCGAAGACCGCCTGGTGCCCCTGCGGGTTGTAGTGGTAGAACTCGGACCTGTAATGGGGACGCAGTCCCATCCAGTTCGGCCCGTCGTAGATCAGCCCCGGCAGAACGCCTTTGCCGTCATACAGCACGCTCGGATTCTCGGGCGCATCCCACATCCAGGCCGCCGAGTCCCGGCCCCGGCAGTCGGCCGGGTTGGGGCGGGACCACACCGCGTTCCTCCCGGTGTTCTCATGACAGCGGAAACGTTCCACCAGCGGCACGTACACGATCGGGTTCCGCGGCGACGTGAAGTGCTGGACCAGCCCCTGCTGGCGCTGTCGCAGGTGCGCCGCGCCGTCGGCGATCCTACGACCGACCGGGCCGCTGTTGTGGAAGGCGTAATCCGGGTCGATCTCCGGCCCCGGATACCCCACGTACACCACCGGAACGCCGGAACGCAGCCTCGGCAGCAGCCGCTGGAAGACCTCCCCCACGCGGCCGTAGTCCGACGGGCCGGTCCCGAAGACCGTCGACATCCGGCTGCCCGGCCGGGCCGGGTCGATGGCGTCCAGCCGCTCCTGGCAGAGTCTGTCGTTCTTGCCCTCCAGGAACGGATATTTGGGGATGAAGCAGGAGGTCACGATCCGGCCGAAGTCGAGGTCGTTGCCGCCCAGCGACAGCAGCACCACATCCCACTGCCCCGCCCCGGCCAGCTCCACCTGGTTCTGGTAGGTCACCCGGCAGTGGGCGGTGGCGACCCTCCGGCTGGTGAACCGCACCCCGGTCAGGGTGCGGGTCACGCCCTTCGAGAAGGTGTCCGTCTCGCACGGGTAGCTCCTCTCGATCGCCCGCTTCGCCTCCTGCGGGGTCTGCGCGGCACCGCTGGGCAGGCTCACCGACACCGTGTAGTCGGCGGTGTCCTGCGGCGAGGGCCACGGCTCCCGTACCCGGAGGAAGTCACGTTCGGCGGTGGCGCCGCTACAGGCATGGTTCGTGACCTTGACCACGACCTGCCGGCCGGCTGCGGCTTCGCGGCTCTGCAGCCAACCGGCCCACTTCTCACCCCAGTTCGCCGATGACCGGAAGCAGTCTTCCGGGCCGTAGAAGGCGCGCTGCCCGGACCCCAGCCGGGCCCCGTTGCCCGAGATGTACGAATCCCCCAGCAACAACACGTTGATCACCGCTGGCCCGGCCGTAGCCCGGGCCGAGAGGTACATGACTAGCAACGGAGCGGCCAGTATTCCAACCAGGACAGCGATCCAGAGACGACGCAGCATGATCTCCCCAGGGTGGGTTTGACAGGTGCGCGTACCGTAAGCCCGGCCCCGGCCACCATCGACGTCGATGAGAGACTTCTCATCTGATTCGTCATGCAGCCTCGTCAGGCACACTGGGAGCAGTCTCGATCGAGGGAGCCTCATGAACCGACGCCGCCTGCTCTGGCTGGCTGGTCTGGTCACCGGGTTGGCCGGCTGCCGGCTACCGACCCGCCGCGCCCAAGAAGAGGGTACTGCCCCCGGCTACGAGCTGCTCCCGGTCATCCGGCGAGACCCCTTCTACCAGTGGCAGCCCGCAGGGCTGACCCAGACTTCCGAGGACTACTCACCCCCCGGCATCATCGACAACAACGGCTGCTCTCTCCTGCGCCGCTGGGGCCACCCCCAAGGCGACTACCAACCCCACCTTGACGCCGGACGCGCCGCGGCCCTCGCCGCCGGCTACTACCAGGACCGGCACGGCGACTTCTTCAACACGGTCTCGGCCGGGGAGGGCCGGTATGCCCTGTTCCGGGTCTCCCTGTCGTACGTGAGTCGTGACGACACCATCGAGACCTCGTGGTACGGGACGTACGCCCCCGACCCCGCGGTACAACCCGACCCCGAACGCCCCTCGCCGTCCTCCCAGCCCACCACCGGGCCCAGTTGAGACAGGTGGCCCAAGGCCGGGGACGGGCGCCGCGATCAGCGCGCGGGCAGTCAAACCCGGCCCTATCCTGGTCGGGTGACTGCCGAGACGTTCCCCGGAGAGCTGATCGGCGTTGTCGCCGAGCGGACCGGGCTCACCGTGGAGACCATCCGGTTCTACGAGACCGAGGGGCTGATCACCCCCCGCCGCGATCCTGGCGGGCGGCGGCGCTACTCCGCGGTCGACATCACCGGCCTCGAGGTGGTGCAGGCGCTACGTAACGCCGGCATGGGGATCAAGCAGATCCGCTCCTTCGTGACCAACGTCACTCCCCCGGCCGCGGCCGACGGCGCCGAGTGGCTGACCGAGCTGCGGGCCAGCATGCAGGACCTGCTGGAGGTCCTGGACCGCCGGGAGGCGGACCTGATCCGGGCCCGTTCCCTGGTCGTCCGCTGGACCGCCGAGCTTGACAGCGGCGCCTAGCCGTCCTCACGGTCGGCATTCGAGAGCACCACGATCGACCAGGCCTGGACGTCGTGGCTGCCCTCCGCGACCGGGCCGGCCCCCGCCTCCCAGACGTTGCCGTACGGCTCGGCCTGGGTCGCGGTGTCGATCAGGATGCGCCACGGACGCGGCGAGCTGGTCTGCGGCACGGCGAAACTGACCTGCTGGTCGGCCATGTTGATGAGCAGGCACAGGTCACCGGCGCCGGTCGCAGCGCAGTCGATCAGGACTACCAGGCAGCGGTCTGAGCCGCTCGGATGGCCTTGGCCGTCCGGGCTGAGGAACAGGTACGAGACATCGTCGCCGCCGAGCACGGCATCCCCGTACGCCCGTTGCCGCAGGCCCGGGTGCCGCTGCCGCAGTCGGGCCACGAATGCGGTGAACCGCAGCAGCGGATTCACCCCGTCCGGGGTCAGGCCCTGGCCCAGGTTGTCGTGGTAGTGTAGGTCGGGATGGTCTGGGTCGACCGGCACCTGCTGGGGGGCGTTGCTGCCGGCCATCGCCCAGTTGTTCCAGATCCCGATCGTGTCGATGCACCACGGGTTGTTGTTGCCGTTCTGGGTGCGGCCGTACTCATCGCCGGAGACGATCATCGGCACCCCGCGCGACAGGTAGAGCAAGGTCAGGAAGTTCCGGATTCGCTGCCGGCGCAGGGCGTGGTCGCCGCCGGAATCCCACGACAGGTTGGCGTCGGATCCGCCGTCGGACGGGCCGAACGGGTACGGCTGGTCGTTGACCTTGCCGTTGTAGCTGACCAGGTCGGCCAGGGTGAAACCATCGTGGGCCGTGATGAAGTTGATCGACCGCTGTGGGCCTCCCTGGTCGTTGAAATGGGCATAGTCCCCGTTCACCATGTCGATGACCTCGCCGACGTTGCCGTCGCCCTTGAGGAAGGCCCGCACCGAATCCCGGTAGCGGCCATTCCACTCGCCCCAGCCGGACGGGAAGCTGCCGACCTCGTAACCCCACAGGTCCCAGGCCTCCGCGATCACCTCAAGCTGGCGTTCGGCTGCCAGATCCCGGATCTGCAGCAGCAGCGGATGCTGCTGGAAGAACCGCCGCTGCTGGTCCCAGTTGGTGCGTTCGAAGGCGTTCGGGGTCCGGCCCAGGACCGGGGCCAGGTCGAATCGGAAACCGTCGACGCCCATCACATCGGCCCAGTAGGTGAGCGAGTCGACCACCAGCTGCTGGGTGGCGGCGACCGAGAAGTTGAGCTGGTTGGAGCAGCCGGTGGCCCCGTCGACCAGCAGCTGCTGGTCCGACAGCACGTAGTAGTCGCTGGTGGCGAAACCGCCGAGGCTGACAAAGCCGGTGGTGTCAGCGCGCCCGGCCCAGTTCCCGCCCTCGGCGGAATGGTTGTACACCACGTCGAGGTAGACCTCCAGGCCGGCGTCGTGGAAGGCCTGCACCATCTGTTTGAACTCCCGGGTCGGCCCGCCCGGCGAGCGGTCATGGGCGTAGCGGCGGTTCGGGGCGAAATAGGCGAGGGTCTGATATCCCCAGAAATTCGCCAGCTGAGGGTGGCTGGAATCGGTCGAAGTGTTGGTCTCGTGGACCGGCAACAATTCGATAGTGGTGATTCCCAGCGCTTTCAGGTACGGCGCCAGATACGCTGCGCCGGCATACGTGCCGCGCAATTCGTCGGGCACGTCGACCACCTGCTCGAAGCCGGGCTGGTGTGACAGGAGCCGGTGCAGCCGGGCCGAGCTCGGATGCTGAGTCAGGGAGCGGATGTGAGCCTCGTAGATCGCGGATTGTTCTGGGGCCAGCCGGGGCCGGGGCGCGGTCCAGGGCTGGTCGGCGATCACGATCCCCTTCGGGACGAGGCGCCCGGTGTCGTGTTCGCGTCGGGCCCGCCCGGCGTACTCCTCCGACCCGGTCCCGAAGATCCCCTGGTCGCCGCCGGCCTGCTCGATCTGTTCCGAGAGCAGGGTGTGGCTGATCTCACGGGCGTACGGGTCGAAGAGCACCTTGTTGGGGTTGAACCGGTTCCCGTTGTCGTCGATGTCGCTGATGAACCCGGCCGCTGAGCCGCCGCGGGCCCAGGCCGGGTCGTACGGCCAGTTCGGACCCCAGCAACGAAAGCCGTACAGACTGCCCTCCGCGACCCCGGACAAGACTGCCCGCCAGATGCCGCGCGGATCCTTGGCCATCGGGTACGAGGCATACGCATCAACACCGGTGGCCTGCTCGTACAACTCCAGCTCGACTCGGGTGGCGGCCGGGGCGTAGACGGCGAAGGTCACCTGGCCCTCGTCCACCCGGGCGCCGAGACCGAAACTGGCGCTGGCCCAGGAGTCAGGGGCGACGGGAGTCGGAATCGGGGTGTTCATTAGCCCAGCCTGACACCTCGGACCCCATTCTCGCCACTCCACGGCCGCAGCATGTGTCTGCGCCGCCGCGCCATAGCAGGGTATGACCCGCGACCGCAGCCCATGATCGGCCCCGTCAGCGTACGGTCAGGGTCACCACCAGGCCCCGGTGGTCGCTGCCTTCCACCTCGAAGGCGGTCACCGTGGTCGCGGTCACCCGGGAGTTCACCAGGACGTGGTCGATCGCGATCACCGGCGGGACCGGATCGGTCTCGGTGCTGAACGTCGGCAGCCAGCCGGCCCCGGCCTGATCGGCCGCGTCGGTCAGACCGGCGCGCAGCAGCCGCCGTACGGTGAGGTGTTCCAGGGTGGCGTTGAGGTCGCCGGCGACGACCACCGGCTGGCCCTGGTGGCGCAGCACTGCGTCTCGGATCAGCTGTGGCTCCTGCGCCCAGGCCGCGGCGCCGGACAGGGGGTTCACCGGGTGTGCCGCCACCAGGACCACCGAGCCGTTGGGCCGGCTGACCCGGACCACATGGTTGCCGAAGGTGGTGGTGAGATGTTCCAGCTCGGTGACCGGGGTCCGGCTGAGGACGATCGTCCCGGCGGCCGAGGTCCCGTTCGGATCGGAGGAACCAGCCCGGTACGGGTAGCCCGCCAGCCCTTCCCGGGCCCGGTTCAGGAAGGCGTCGGTGACTTCGGTGAACACCAGGACATCCGGCTGTTCTCGGGCGACCACGGCCGCGACCTGTCCCGGGTCACCCCGCCCGTACTGCAGGTTCAGCGCCAGCAGCCGCAGCGGTTCCCCGTTCGGCTCGGGGGGCCGGTGCGGAAGGTACGGCAGGGCCCAGCAGATCTGGGCGACCAGTCCGACCCCGACCGGCACCGCCCACCATCGGCCTCGGCCCCGGCCACATCCGATCACCGCCACCAGCGACACCAGCCACAGCGGTATCGCGAACGGGATGAACGAGGCCGCCATCCCCAGCAGCGCCCGGCTGGCCTGCAGCGACGGCGCCAGGTAGAGGACTGCGAGACCGGCCGCGGGCAGGGCTGCCAGCCCTCCGATCACCAGACCAACCTGCCGCCATCTGCTCCGCACCGCTCCAGGGTGCCAGACCCCACCGAGCCCTCCCGCCGATCTGGCCGTTCCGGTCGTATGTGACGCGAACGCTCGACAGCTCCGCTAGGGTGGTCAGCGCCCCCTACCTCGTGGGATGGAGAGCGGGACCGCCGGCCGCCCAGCTCCCCCCCTGCAGCGCCCCCTACCTCGTGGGATGGAGAGTCAGATGAGCACCGACATCCAGTTCGATCCAGTCGCTGCGAGGCGCACCGCCGGTGGCATGGCTCTGATCGCGATGACGCAGGTGTGACCGGTCATGGCGATCATGCTTCCGGGCGAGGTGTCGTA
>CALIWR010000031.1 GCA_938046585.1 uncultured Propionibacteriaceae bacterium
ACAGCCCGGGTTCGCCTGACAGCCCGGGTTCGCCTGACAGCCCGGGTTCGCCTGATAGCCCAGCCTCTGCCAGCAGCCCCCACTAAGGTCTCACCAGACTCTCAGCGGTGCATGTCTCCGCGGCCGGGCGACTACTGTCGCCTGGTCGAAAGGAGAACGGGTGAGTGGTTCGGGCCCGACTGAGGTCGTCGTCCCCCGGGAGGCCTGGCGTGGTCTGTGGTCGCTGGTCTGCGGTTTCTTCATGATCCTGGTGGACTCGACCATCGTCTCGGTCGCCACCCCCGCCCTGATGCGGGGCTTCGGGGTCGGGGTCAACACCGTGGTCTGGGTAACCAGCGCCTACCTGCTGGCGTTCGCAGTCCCGATGCTGATCACCGGCCGGCTCGGGGACCGGGTCGGCCCGAAACGGGTCTACCTGGCCGGTCTGGCGGTCTTCACGGTGGCCTCGTTGTTGTGCGGGCTTACCGGCTTTGGGGGGGTCGGGATCGAGTGGCTGATCGCCGCACGGGCCCTGCAGGGGCTGGGAGGAGCGATGATGTCGCCGCAGACCATGACCGTGATCGCGCGAACTTTCCCACCGCAGCGCCGCGGCTCGGCGATGGCGATCTGGGGCGCCACCGCTGGGATCGCCTCCCTGATCGGTCCGGTCCTGGGAGGCCTGCTGATCGATTCGGCCGGCTGGGAGTGGATTTTCCTGATCAACCTTCCGGTCGGCCTGGTGACTTTCGTCTTGGTGGCGCGTAACGTACCGCGGCTGCAGACCAACAGCCACAGCTTCGACTGGCTCGGGGTGGCGCTGAGCGGGATCGGCATGTTCGCGGCAGTGTTCGCGATCCAAGAAGGCCACAGCTTCGGCTGGGGCCGGGTCTGGGGGCCGATCTCGGTGCCGCTGCTGTTGGCGGTCGGGGTGGTGCTGCTGGTGGTCTTCGGCTGGTGGCAGTGGCGTAACCCGCGCGAGCCGCTGGTCCCATTGGCGCTGTTCGCCGACCGGAACTTCAGCGTCTCCTCGTTCAGCATCGTCTGTGTCGGTTTCGCTACCACCGCTTTGGTCTTTCCGTTCATGATCTACGCCCAGGTGGTACGGGGCCTCGACTCGACCCTCGCCGCGTTACTGATGGCGCCGCAGGCGGTGCTGGGGATCCTGCTGGCCCGCCCGGCCGGGCAGCTGGTGGACCGTACCCATCCGCGAACCCTGGCTGGGCTGGGGCTGCTCGGGATGACGATTTCGCTGGTCTGGTTGAGCCTCATCATGACCCCGGACCGGTCCTGGCTGGCGATGCTGGCCCCGGCGGTGCTGATGGGCGGATCCACTGCCTTTGTCTGGGGCACCCTGGCCACCGGCGCCAACCGGAACCTGCCGCCCGCGATGGCCGGCTCTGGCTCTGGGGTTTACAACACCGCCCGGCAGGTGGGCTCGGTGCTTGGTTCGGCCGCGATCGCTGTCGTCATGGAGGCCCGGATCGCGGCCCGGATGCCCAGCACCGCCGCCCCCTCCCTGGGTTCTGGGCCGGCTGACCTGGCGCCGGCGGACCTGGCCGGCCTGAGCCAGGCCCTGGCCGATGCGATGCTGCTCCCGGCCGCCGTGATCGGGGTCGCCGCTGTCGCAGCGCTGTTCTTCCAGAACCTGCGCCACCTCAGCCTCGGGGCAGCCGATGCCTGACCTTGGCCGCCGGCTGAGCCGGCGTCGGCTGTTCGGGGCCGGCCTAGCAGCCGGGATCCTGGCCAGCGGCTGCACCGGCTCGTCCCGGCCTGGCCTGGCCCAGCCGAACCCGTTCGACGCGCTCTACCCGGCTGATTTCCGGCTGTCTGCGTTGTCGGCCGATCCCGAGCCCAGCCCCAGCCCGTACCCCCGGCCGACCGGCCTGGCTGACGCGGTCCTCGACCCCCGCTACCGGACCCGGGTCTACCGGGCCAGCGACGCCAATCAGGGGCAGGGGGGACGGATGCGTCACGAATACTCCCGCCGGCAGGCTTTCAACGCGGACTGCTCGCGCTACCTCACCCAGGACGGCGCCGGCGGCTGGTACCTCAACGACGCCGGCACGTTCACCCAGATCCGGCGCCTGCCCGGCCTGGTCGGCGACTGCGAGCCGATCTGGCATCCCCGCGACCCGGGCCGGCTGTACCTGACCGGACGCAACGGCGCCACCAGCTGGTGGTCGTACGACGTCACTACCGACGCCCGGCAGGTCCTGTACGACTTCGCCGCCGACCCGCCGTGGCCGCAGGCCACCAGCTACTGGACCAAGGGTGAGGGCACCACTAGCGCTGACGGCCGCTACCTCAGCCTGCTCGCCACTAGCTACGACCCCGGTCGGCAGCGGGTCAGCGCGCATGGGGTGGTGGTGGTGGATCTGGTCGACCGGAGTCTGGTGGGCCGGCTCGACGCGAGCAGCTTCCCTACCCCCGGCGCCCTGCCTGACCATGTCAGCACCTCACCCAGCGGCGAGTACGCGGTGATCTCCTGGCTCGACACCGCCGGCGGCACCCGGGCCTACCGGCGGGACTTCTCCGCCTCAGTCCAGCTCACCGCCGGCTCCGAGCATTCCGACCTGGCGATCGGCGCCGACGGCCGCGACTACCTGGTCTACGCCGACTACGGCTCGGGCCAGATCCGGGCCATCGACGTCGCCACCGGGGAGGGCGTCGACCTGCACCCGCTGTACCCGGCGGCGGGCGAGTCATACGCGGTGCATCTAAGCGGGCAGGCCTTCGACCGGCCCGGCTGGGTGGTGGTGTCGACCTACGCCGACACCGCCGACCACGGTTCGACCCGGCCCGCCGCGACCTTGCGGGCCGAATACCGCAAGGTCTGGCTGTTGTCGATCAGCCGGACCCCGGTGGCGCTGAATGTCGCCGGGATCGGCGCCGACCAGGCCCGGGTCAGCGGTGACGCGTACTTCGCCGAGCCGCAGGCCAGCGTCTCGCGGGACCTGAGCCGGATCATCTTCGCCAGCAACGCCTCAGGCCCGGTCGAAAGCTACATCGTGGGGCTGCCGAGCTGGGTAGTGTGACCACCCCCGCCGGGCTGGGGTCGGCGCCGGCCGCGGCCCGCTAGGGTCGGGGGCCATGAGCAACGTACTGGCGGCCGTCGCCTGGCCGTACGCCAACGGTCCGCGTCATATCGGCCACGTCTCGGGTTTCGGGGTCCCGTCCGACGTCTTCAGCCGCTACCAGCGGATGGTCGGCAATGACGTGCTCATGGTGTCGGGCACCGACGAGCATGGCACCGCGATCATGGTGCAGGCCGACAAAGAGGGGCTGACCCCGCAGCAGACGGCTGACAAGTACCACCAGGTGATCGCGTCTGACCTGCAGCAGCTGGGGCTGACGTACGACCTGTACACCCGGACCACCACCGCCAATCATGCGGCCGTGGTCTCGGAGCTGTTCGCCGCCGCCCACCGCAACGGCTACATCGTCGCCAAATCCCAGCTGGGCGCGATCTCCCCGGCCACCGGGCGGACCCTGCCCGACCGCTACATCGAAGGCACCTGCCCGTACTGCGGCTACGACGGGGCCCGCGGCGACCAGTGTGATTCCTGCGGACGCCAGCTTGACCCGACCGATCTCAAGAATCCCCGGTCCCGGATCGACGGCGAGATTCCCCGGTTCGTCGAGAGTGAGCATTTCTTCCTTGATCTGCCGGCGCTCGCCGATGCCATCGGCGCCTGGTTGGAGACCCGCCGGGATTGGCGCCCGAATGTGCTCAAGTACAGCCAGAACCTGGTCGCCGACCTGCAACCCCGCCCGGTCACCCGCGACCTTGACTGGGGGATCCCGATCCCGGTCGACGGCTGGAGTAGTAACCCGATGAAGCGGATCTACGTCTGGTTTGACGCGGTAATCGGGTATTTCTCGGCCTCGGTGGAGTGGGCCCGCCGGTCTGGGGATCCCGAGGCCTGGCGGGCCTGGTGGCAGAACCCGGACGCCCGCTCGTACTATTTCATGGGCAAGGACAACATCACTTTCCATTCGGTGATTTGGCCCGGGATCTTGTTTGGCGCGAATGGGCAGGGATTGCGTGGTGGCCGGCCCAGCCGGTACGGGGCGCTGGACCTGCCTAGCGAGGTGGTCTCCTCGGAATACCTGACGATGTCCGGGTCGAAGTTTTCCACCTCCCGTAGCACCGTGATCTACGTCGGTGATTTCCTGAGAGATTTCGGGCCGGACGCGCTGCGTTATTTCATCGCGGTCGCCGGGCCGGAAAACCAGGACGCCGACTTCACCTGGGAGGAGTTCGTCCGGCGTACGAACACCGAGCTCGCCAATGAATGGGGCAACCTGGTGAACCGGTCGGTCTCGATGGCCCAGCGCAATGTCGGCGCCGTGCCTACCCCCGGCACCCGCACCGAGGCGGACCAGGCCCTGCTGGCTGCCTCTCAGGCGGCTTTTGCCACGGTCGGCGAGCTGCTGTCGCGGTGCCGGTTCAAGCAGGCGATTACCGAAACTATGCGGCTGGTGTCACAGGCCAACAAGTACTTGTCCGACACCGAGCCGTGGAAACTGAAGCATGACCCGGCCCGCCGCGACACGGTGTTGCACACTGCGCTGCAGGTGGTGCAGGACGCTAACACCCTGCTTACCCCGTTCTTGCCGCACGCCGCCCAGCAGGTCCACCAGACCCTGGGCGGGACTGGGATTTGGGCCGCCCAGCCGCAGCTGGTGAGCGTGGCGGAGCCGGGCGGGGCGCCGTACCCGATCCTGACCGGGGATTACACCACCCAGCAGGCCCGGTGGCGGTCCACTCCGATCGAGGTCGGCCGGCCGCTGGCCAAACCCACCCCGCTGTTCGCCAAACTGGACGAGGCGCTGGGCCGGACCGGCCCCGCCTGGGCCCCGATCGGCTGAGCCTGGAATCCAGGCCTTGATCCGCAGACGGTACGGTCAGTTGAGCCGGGGGTGACTTCGGCGAGGCTGCTGGGAGAGGACCCGATGAACCATCGCCCTGTTGATCTGGTGACGTGCCTGCTGGGCCCGCTGCCCGGGCTGCGGGAGCTGGACCTGTTGACGCCGGACCAGCCGCTGCGGCCGTACCCGCCGGTGCACCGGTGGCGGTACAACGGCCTGATCCGGGTCGTGATCTTCGCCTTGCTGCTGGTGGTGATCGCCTTGGTGGCCGGGCTGGCTGTGGCGCTGCTGCTGGGGTGGGCCCTGGGTGACCAGGCGCGGATCGCCGGGATCGCCCAGCGGTGGCAAACGGCGCTCGGGATCCCGGTCACGCTGGGGGCCTACCTGCTGCTGGTCTGCTGGATTGAGCAGCGCCGGCCGCCTTTCGAGATGGCGCCGCGGCGGCTGCTGGGTGAGGTGGGCCGGGGCCTGGCCCTCGGGGCCGCGCTGCAGCTGGGCTGCGTCGGGGCCCTGGCCCTGCTGGGGGCCTACCGGGTGCACGGCGTCGACTGGTCGTACAACCCGGTCTGGATGCTGGTGATGGCTGGTTTCGGGGCCGCGATCATGGAGGAGGTGCTCTTCCGCGGAATCCTGTACCGGATCGTGGAGGGCACCTTGGGGTCTTGGGCTGCGGTCGGGATCAGCGCCCTGGTCTTCGGGCTGAGTCACGTGCCTAATCCGCAGGGCACGTGGCAGGGCGGGATCGCGATCGCGCTCGAGGCCGGGTTGCTGTTCGCCGTCCTGTATGCGCTAACCCGGTCGCTGTGGCTGGTGATGGGGGTGCACTTCGCCTGGAATATGGTCCAGGGCCCGGTCTTGGGGATCGTGGTCTCAGGCCAGTCGGGTCAAGGCTCCGGCTATCTGAAGTCCACCCTAACTGGCCCGCAGTGGCTCTCAGGCGGCCCGTTCGGGATGGAGGCCTCGATGGTCACGGTGGCGCTGCTGGCAGCCTTGGCGGTCTGGCTGCTGGTCCAGCTGCACCGCCGCCAGCTGGTCGTGGCTCCGTTCTGGGTACGGCGCCGGCTGCTGACCGCCCGCCAGCTTGCCGCCGAACCGTCGGCAGCCCAGCCCTGGGGGACCGCAGCAGCAGCGGACGCTGATCCGGATGGCGGGCCGGACCCCGGGCAATCTGACCCGGCCACCCCTCAGGCTTGAGCAGCCTTTGCCCGCAGCGCGGGTCTGTGAACCCCAGATCCCTGTTACGGAGGTCGTCAAAATAGGCAGGAATCATAGTATTTCTTGCGGTGCGGACAATCTGAAAAGAACTATGGGGGAATGCTTCAGATAGCGGGTCGAGACGGTCTGATGTGCCTGCGTTACGGGTTTTCTCGCGGTGGGGCAGGAAGACCGGGGTGAGCGCAGCGGCCAGCCTTCGCGCAGGCGAGGGCAGCCAGGCACTGCGTGGGGCTGAGTGGTTCAAAACCGGCGGCCAGGTGCCGGCGGCGCATCACCGGCTCCGCCCGGTACAGGTCAGCCCAGCGTCGCAGCAGCATCGGCCATGGTTTCCGGCCGGTCCGCAGGTCACGCCGGGCCCGGAACCAGAGGTTCACTAGGCGTGGCCGGTCCAGCCAGATCCCGCGTACCTCAAGGCCTGCGGCGCGGGCCGGTTCTAGCAGTTCCACCGCGAAGATCCCCTCGGCTACCACCACCGCTTGCTCGCCCGCGATAGTGGCCAGGGTGATGGTCTGGCTGCCGAGGCGTCGGCTCTGGCCGATGTCGTACGAGGGGACCGTGGCAGCGCCGGTACTCACCAGGTCCCGTAACGCCGCCAGGGCGGCCGCGCCGTCCCAGGTGTCGGGGTGGTCCCAGTCGATCCCGTACGCCAGCCGGGGCAGGCCCGGTGCGTCGTGGTCGCGGTAGAAGTCGTCGAGCCGGAACCGGGTGGCTCCTGAAAGCCGGGCCACACGGGATTTGCCGCTGCCGGAGGGCCCGGCCAGCAGGACCACCCGCGCCAGGGTCATAGCCCGAGCGCGCCCGCCATCTCGTCGCGCAGCCGGCCCAGCCGTTCGGCGTGCTCGGCCCGGGCCGACGTCACCTGTTGTGACTGTTCAGCGGGGGAGCGGACCTCCAGGTAGCACTTGAGTTTAGGTTCGGTCCCGGACGGGCGGACCACTACCCGCAGGCTGTGGCCGCTGAGCCGGACCCCGTCGGTCGGCGGCAGTTCACCGCCGGCGGCCAGGTCCTCTACCTGGACTGGTTCTCCCAGCAGGTGGCTTGGTGGCTGGGCCCGTAGCCGGGCCATGGCGTCGCTGATCAGGGACAGATCAGCCACCCGTACCGACAGCTGGGAGGTGGAGTGCAGGCCGTGTTCGCGGGCGATCTGGTCTAGCCGGTCCGCCAACGTCTGGCCTTGCGCCTTCAGTTCCGCGGTCAGCCGCAGCAGCCGCAGCGCCGCGGTGATCCCGTCCTTGTCGGGTACGGCGGCCGGGTCGGTGCAGTAGCCGATCGCTTCCTCGTAGCCGAAGGCCAGCCCCGGCACCCGCCCGATCCATTTGAAGCCGGTCAGGGTGGTCTGGAATGGCTGCCCGGCCCGGGCCGCTACTTTCTCCAGCAGCGACGACGAGACGATCGAGCAGGCGTACACCCCCTGCGCGCCGCGGCGTACTGCGTCGTCGGCGAGTAGCGCGCCGAGTTCGTCGCCGGTCAGCATCCGCCATTGCCCGTCGATTACCGCAGCCGCAGCGCAACGGTCGGCGTCGGGGTCGTTGGCGATCACCACATCCACCTGGTGTTCGCGGGCCAGGTCCAGGGCCAGGTCGATCGCGCCCGGCTCCTCCGGGTTCGGGAAGGCAACGGTCGGGAAGTCCGGGTCCGGGTCGTGCTGGGCGGCGACCAGGTACGGCTCCGGGAAGCCGGCCTGGCTGGCGGCGGCCTCTAGCACCCGGGCGCCGACCCCGTGCATCGCGGTGTACACCCAGTTCACCTGCCGCGGGCCGGGGCTGAGCAGCGAGTTGGCTCGCGCCAGGTACGCGGCCACTAGGTCCGGGCCGACCAGGGTGTGGCGGGTGGCCCGGGGCAGTGTCCCGGCTGGCTGCTGGGCGATTTCACGGATCAGCTGGGCGATCTCGGTGTCGACCGGGCTGATGATCTGGGAGCCGTCACCCAGGTACACCTTGTAGCCGTTGTCCTGGGGCGGGTTGTGGGAGGCGGTTACTACGATCCCGGCCACGCACTGGTAGTGGCCGATCCCGTACGCCACTACCGGGGTCGGGACCGGCTGGTCGGCCAGCAGCACCTCGAAGCCCTGCGCGGCGAGGATGTCGGCGCTGTCGCGGGCGAAGTCGGCGGATTTGTGGCGGGCGTCGTAGCCGATGATCACCCGGCCGCCCTGGTGGCCGTGCTGCGACAGCCAGCGTCCGAATCCGGCGGCGGCCTGGGACACCACAACCCGGTTCATCCGGGCCGGTCCGGGGCCAAGCGGCCCGCGTAGCCCGGCGGTCCCGAACTCCAACGGCCCGGCGAAGGCCGATTCCAGTTCGGTCCGGGCTGATTCGTCACCGGCCTCGGCCTGTTCCAGTAGCCGGTCCACCTGGGCCACCGTGTCCGGGTCCACGTCGTGCTCTCGCCACGCCTGCGCCTGCGCCAGGTACGGCATTGCTGCCCCCTTTCGTGTATGCCGCCGGCACGATATCTCACCTGGGCCAGGCCGCGTTGGCCTGTTCTGTGCCGGGTGCTGGCGTGGTTCAGGTGGTGTGGCCGGCCACTGGCCCCGGCTAGGATTCGGGAACGGATTCGGGTGGGGTTGGGTGTAGGCCTAGGACGCACGGGCCGGCCAGCAGCGTCTTGAGGGTGATGATCATCTCGTTGCTCATGGCATGTCCTGGGTCTGGGCTGGTGTCGTGGTAGTGAGCGGTGTCATGGTTCTCTGGCGACGGCGAGGCGTTTGGCGGCTATCAGGTTGAGGACTTTGTTTGCGGTGTCGGAGG
>CALIWR010000032.1 GCA_938046585.1 uncultured Propionibacteriaceae bacterium
GATTAAACGGGTTCAGAGTGGCAAGGTGCCTAAGGGTTATCAGGTTCATCATAAGGAGCCGTTGGATGATTCGGGTACGAACAACCCCGACAACCTGGTGTTGATCAGGAATTCTCCGGATCACCAGTTGATCACCAACCACCAGAGATGGTCCACCGGGAAATTGCTGCCAGGTCAGAGCGCTGAGATTACCTGGCCGGTTTTCCCTCCGGGGACGACGATCTGGCCGCCTACGAGGTGGGCCAGGACTACGATCACCTATGGTCCATTCTACGATAATATGGTCATCTAAATAATACGTGGGAGGTATCTTATGAGTCGGATTGTCTCGTTGGTTGATCGGATTGAGGCCGAGTATGGGGAGCAGTTCCCGGGGGCCACGGAGCAAGAGATGACGTGGCTGGCTCCTCAGTTCGAGGAGTTGTTCGGGATCGCGCTGCCCGCGGCATACGCTGAGTTGTTGAGGCGGACGAATGGGTTCGATTTCGATGGGCTGTGTGTGTACGGGACGCATGACCTGGAGGGGGAGGTGTTCCGGTTCGGGATCGTGGAGTCGAACCAGCGGCTGCTGCATGGCATGCATGATCTGGATTCGCCGCTGCGGTTCTTCGGGGAACGAGATGACCAGCTGCTGGCCTACGACACCAGCGACCAGGCCTGGAAACTGGTCGACCGATACTCGTGGGACCCAGACGACCCGCAAGACGTGTACGGGTCGTTCGAGAAACTGATGGTCCAGATGCTGGAAGAGGCCGCCGAATGAGTGACCTGTCGGGAGTCTTTGAGACGGTACGCCAGCAGCTGAGCCGGCCCATGAAGGAACCGTTGGAGGTGCCGCAGGTCGAGGGCTCAGGCGAAAGCGAAGACGGCCTGGTCACCGTCACCGTCGCAGCCGGTCTGGCGAAGGAGATCCGGATTGATGCCCGGGCGATGCGACTGTCGAACGTCGAATTGGCAGACCGGATGGTGGAGGCGGTGAACGCTGCTGTCGAGGCGTACGCGGCCGCGGTGGTCGACTCCTACGGGGACCAGACGACAGACTTCGGGCGGCTGCGGTCGGTGCTCGATGAGGTGCAACAGCAGACGGAACAGTCGATGGGCCGATACCTCGGGTCGATGGAGCAAATGCTGACCCGAGCCGCACAACAGCACGAGCGATACCAGGTGTGAACGCAGGGAGGTGATCTGGGCATGAACGAGGGTGAGGTTCGATTCAGCCCCGAATCGTATGCGCAGGCCGGGTCGGCGATGATGCGGGCGGGGCAGGATGTCCAGGCCAAAACCCAGGCATTACTGGGGCAGGTGAATGACCTGAACGTGCTGGGCACGAATGACACCCTCGGTGGGGTGGCGCAGATGATCTACGGGGTGTTCCTGGAAGTGTTCCAGGAGACAGTCGAGGACCTGGCCACCCGGATGGGTGAACAGGGTGAGCAGCTGCAGACGGTGGGCCAGGCATACGCGGAGGTAGAGACCGAGAACACGGGCCTGGCCTCGAGGATCACAGGGGGTGCGTGATGTCGCTGATGCTGCCCCCGGAGTTGTCTAAGTTCCTGAACATGATCGGGTTCGAATGGCCCGAGGGTGATGAGGACAAGATCTTCGCATGGGCCGACCGGTGGATGGGCTACGCGGGCGAGGTCGAGGGGAGCGTACAGGCCGCCCAGGGCGCTCACGACATCGTGGCCCGGGAGAACGCCGGCCCGGCGGCCGAGGCGTACTCGCGGCGATTCAGCGGGGACGACGGCATCGCGGATGTGCTGAAGAACCTGGCTGTGGCAGGCAACATCACCGGGGGTTGCCTGCTGCTGATCGGCGGGGCTGTGATCGTGCTGAAGGGTGTCTTCGTGGTGCAGCTCGTCATGTTTGCGATTTCGGTGGCCGAGGCGATTGCAGCAGCAATCCCGACGGCGGGTGCGTCGATGAGTATCGTTCCGATTGCTCGGTTGATTTGTCAGCGGGCGCTTCAGTATGCGATCAATCTGGCTATCGAGAAACTCCTCGGCGGATAACACAGACATCAGCGCTGCCGGTCGACAACGCCAGCGGCCAGCGGGCCAGAGCCGCCCAGCCCAGCTCCAGTAGCCAGCTCGGATTGGGATCTGTCACCGCTATAGGTCACCATGGCTCAGGTGATCGAGCTTCGAAACGTCAGCAAGATCTACCCTGACGCAACAGTCGCCGTACGCGGCGTGTCACTGCTCGTACCCGAGGGGAAGACCACCGTTATGGTCGGCTCCAGTGGCTGCGGCAAGACCACCCTGCTGCGGATGGTGAACCGGATGGTCACCCCAACCAGCGGCCAGGTACTGGTCGCCGGAGTCGACGTCGCCACCGTGAAACCGGTCGCCCTACGCCGATCGATCGGATACGTGATGCAGAACTCCGGGCTGCTGCCACACCGGCGCGTGATCGACAACATCGCCACCGTGCCCCTGCTGAACCGGGTCCCTAAGAAGATCGCCCACCATCAGGCCCTCGAACTGATGGACACCGTCGGGCTGGACCGAGACCTGGCCCAACGCTACCCATCCCAACTATCCGGCGGCCAACAGCAACGAGTCGGCGTGGCCCGCGGCCTAGCCGCAGACCCGAAGGTCCTGCTGATGGACGAACCTTTCGGCGCGGTCGACCCGATCGTCCGGGCCGGGCTACAACGCGAACTGCGCGACCTGCAGGCCCGACTCCACAAGACCATCCTCTTCGTCACCCACGACATCACCGAGGCCTTCACCCTGGGCGACCAGATCGTGATCCTCGCCGCCGGTGGCCAGATCGCCCAGATCGGCACCCCGCAGCAGATCCTGACCGACCCGGCCGACGACTTCGTCCAGGACCTGATCGGGCTGACCTCCGGAGACCGAACCCTGCACCTAGAACCCGGCCCGTACGGGGATGACCTGGTCCTCGACAGCATCGGCCGGCCGGTAGGACGGCTCCGCAGACCATCATGACCTGGCTACGTCACAACACCAGCACCATCCTGGACGCATCCTGGGCGCACCTGCGGCTGGCGGCGCCGGCGATCCTGCTAAGCCTGCTATTGGCGCTGCCGCTGGCCTGGGCCGCGAACCGGTTCCGCTGGTCCCGGTTCACGCTGCTGCTGATGACCGGGCTGCTGTACGCAGTGCCGTCGCTGCCACTGTTCATCATGCTGCCGATGATGACCGGCCACTCGGTGCGCGAACCGGTCAACGTGGTGGCTGCGCTGACCCTGTACGGGCTGTCGCTGATGGTGCGCTCGGCAGCGGACGCGCTGGACACGGTGCCGCAGGCCACCACCTTGTCAGCGACCGCGCTCGGCTACTCCGGGCTGCGTCGCTTTTTCAGCGTCGACCTGCCCCTAAGCGGGCCAGCCTTGCTGGCCGGACTGCGGGTGGTGGCGGTGAGCACCGTCAGCCTGGTCACCGTCAGCGGGGTACTAGGGGTGCCCAGCCTGGGGCTGCTATTCACTGACGGCTTCCAACGCGGGATCGTGGCCGAGGTAGTCGCCGGGATCGTGGCCACCGTGCTGCTGGCGGTCCTGGTGGACCTGGTCCTGGTGGGTCTCGGCAGGCTGCTGATGCCGTGGCAGCGTGGCCGCCGGCTCGGACAGGGGGTGATCTGATGGGCTTCTGGCGAGCCGCCCTGCACTGGCTGGCTGACCCGGCCAACGCCATCGGACCCGACGGATACCTGCTCCGCTTCGTCGAGCACCTCGGGTACTGTCTGCTGGCGGTCCACATTGCCTGCCTGATCGGGATCCCCATCGGCTACCTGGTCGGACACAGCCGCCGGGCCCGGGGACTGGTGGTGATCTCTTCCGGCGCTGCCCGGGCCCTGCCAACACTCGGCGTGATTACCCTGCTCGGGCTGTGGCTGGGGATCGGGCTGGAAGCGCCGCTGCTGGCGCTGGTGCTGCTGGCGGTGCCGTCGGTACTAGCCGGGGCGTACGCGGGGATTGAGCAGGTCCCCGCGCCGGTGGTCGACGCCGCCCGGGCTATCGGGATGTCACCCTGGCAAGTGCTGTGGCAGGTCGAGGCCCCGGTCGGGCTGCCGCTGCTGCTGGGCGGGATCCGCTCGGCGATGCTGCAGGTGGTGGCGACCGCGACCCTGGCCGCGTACGTCGGCGCCGGCGGCCTGGGCCGCTACCTCTTCCTCGGCTTGAAAACCCAAAACTACCCGATGATGCTGGCCGCCTCACTGCTGGTGGTGCTGCTGGCCATGATCGTGGAATTCGGTTTCGAATGGGTGATGAACCTGGCGGCCCGCAGGAATACTGGACGCAGCCGCAGAGTTAGCACCCAATAGGCGCACTCGTACCCTCCAGGAGACCCGGTGGCCACCAGACGTCATTTTCTAAGCCTCGGTGGCGCGGCCATCGCCGCGGCCCTGGGGGCCTGCTCTACCACCGACCCGTTGGGGACCGGATCAGCCAACGGAACTGGGCTGGTGGTCGGCAGCCAGCAGTACTACTCGAACGAGATCATCGCCGAGATCTACGCCCACGCGCTGGAACAGGCGGGATTCGCGGTGACCCGGCAATTCCAGATCGGGCAGCGGGAGGTCTACCTGCCGGAACTACGCGCCGGGCGGGTCGATGTCTTCCCCGACTACAGCGGGAACCTGCTCCAATCGCTGGACGCATCGTCGACCGCGACCACCAGCGCCGAGGTTGAGGCCGCACTGGCGAAGGCGCTGCCTGCGGGGCTGCGGGCCCTGCGGGCGGCACCGGCCAGCGACCAGGACAGCTACAACGTGACCCGCCAGAGCGCCGAGCGCTACCAACTGGTGTCGCTGGCGGATCTGACCAGGGCACCGCAGCCGGTGCGGATCGGCGGCAACGCTGAACTCGCCACCCGCCCGTACGGGCCCCGAGGGCTCACATCCCACTACGGGATCGAGACACACCTGGTCGCGGTGGAGGACTCGGGCGGCCCGCTGACCCGCAAGGCCCTCGCCGACGGGACCGTACTCGTGGCCGACCTGTACAGCTCGGACCCGGAGATCGTCAGTTCCGGATTCGTCACCCTGACCGACCCGAAGTCGATGATCCTGCCGCAGAATGTGGTGCCGATCGTGTCCCCCCGAGTGAACCCGGCCGCCGTCGCGGCGCTGGAGAAAGTGCAGGCCAGGCTCGACACCCCCGCCCTGAGGGAACTGAACGCCCAATCCAAACAGCAGCAGCGCAAGGCCTCCGACATCGCCCGGGCCTGGCTGTCCAGCATCACCTAAAGAACGACGCCGCAGACCAACGCCAATCTGTCCAGAAAAAGACAGCGGCTTCCGGCGCCGGCATCTCGGGTCTAAGATGACCCCGTGCCAACCACCGCGTACCGTCCATGTGCCCTGCGTCGTTCGACGCCGGCCATGATGGGTATGTGTCGGTTCATGTGCCGCTGGTGATCTGACCCAGCACCGCAGACCAGTCCGCACTGGACGCATCCAGACCTGCCAGTCCCGACTACGGGGCCCTGCGCCGCGTCCACCGACAGAAGGCCACCCATGATCAGCGTCACCAACCTGAAGAAGGTCTACCGACAGGCAGACCGTGAGGTACGAGCCCTGGACGGGGTCACCCTCAGCGTCCCCGCCAACCACGTCCACGCCGTGATCGGGCAGTCCGGCGCCGGCAAATCCACCCTGGTCCGCTGCCTGGCGATGCTGGACCGGCCGACTGCCGGCACCGTCACGATCGGCGGGGTCAACCTGACCGCGGTCCACTCCACCGCGCTACGCCGCTCCCGTCGTCGGCTGGGGGTCGTCTTTCAACACGCCAACCTCTTCGACTCCCGTACCGTCGCCGCCAACGTTAGCTATCCGCTGGAACTGGCCAGGACCCCTCGCGCCGAACGCCTGGCTCGGGCCGCCGAATTGTTGTCGCTGGTCGGCCTCGCGGACCGGCAGGACGCCTACCCGGCCCAGCTGTCGGGAGGGCAACGCCAGCGGGTCGGGATCGCCCGGGCCCTGGCCACCGAACCACAGGTGCTGCTCTGCGACGAACCCACTAGCGCCCTGGACCCGGCCACTACCAGCGAGATCCTGGACCTGATCGCCGGGCTGCGGGCCCGGCTGGGCCTGGCCGTGCTGGTGATCACCCACGAGATGCAGGTAGTGAAACGGGTCGCCGACTCGGTCTCGCTGCTGGAGGCCGGCCGGGTAGTGGAGACCGGAGCCCTGACTACCGTGCTGCGGCACCGGGGCCGGCTAAGCGAGGCCCTGCTCGGGCTGGCGCCCAACACCGGCGATGCCACCACGGTCGAGATCTTGGACGTCACCGCCGGCGACCAGGTCCCGGCGCTAGTCCGGGCCGGGCGGACGCTCGGGGCCGACCTGCCGGTGATCGCCGCCACCGTCGAGTCGTTGGGCGGGCAAATCTTCCACCGGGCCCGGGTCCGGGTCCCGGACGGGCTCACGGCAGACACGGTGATCGCCGAACTGGTACGCCAGGAGGCGCAGGCCTGGGTGGGGGGGCAGCTGTGATCCACGACCTGCTCACGAACCCCGCGATCCGGACCGCGCTCGGCCCGGCCCTGCTCGAGACCCTGCAGATGGTGGGACTGAGCGGGCTGGCCACGGTGCTGCTCGGGCTGCCGCTCGGCGTGGTGTTGCTGGTCACCCAACCCGGCGGGATGGCCCAGAACCGGCCGCTGCACCTGCTGCTGTCGGGGGTGCTGGTCAACATCACCCGCTCCGTCCCGTACGCGATCCTGATGGTCTCGCTGATCCCGCTGACCCGGCTTCTGGCCGGGACCTCGGTCGGCCCGGTGGCGGCCTCGGTATCGCTCACCATCGCCTGCGTCCCGTTCTTTGCGCGGCTGGTCGAAACCTCACTACGGGAGGTTGACCCGGGCAAGATCGACGCTGCCCATGCCATGGGCTCGACTCGTTTCCAGACCGTCTGGAAGGTGCTGCTGCCGGAGGCGCTGCCGTCGCTAGTGGCCGGCATCACCACCACCATGGTGGCTCTGATCGGCTACTCCGCGATGGCCGGTCTGGTCGGCGGCGGCGGGCTCGGCCGGCTCGCCTACAACTACGGCTACCAGCGGTTTCAGCCCGAAGTGATGATCGTAGTCCTGGTCATCTTGGTGCTGCTGGTCCAGTTGGTGCAACTGGTTGGCGACGCCGTGGTCCGCGCAGTCGACCATCGATAACCCCACAGACCCGGCCTGCCACCCGGGCGGGCCCACAACCGGAAGGATAACCATGATCACCACTCGCAGAGGCCTGTTTGCCCTCACCGGCGCTACCGCGGCGATGGCGATGATGGGCTGCTCCGGCTCGACGGCATCCGACGCGTCTGACGCGGTCACCAGGCTGAAGGTCGGCGCCAGCCCGGTCCCGCACGCCCGGATCCTCGGCTTCGTCAAGGATCAGCTGGCTGCTGCCGCGAAGATCGACCTCCAGATCATTGAATACGACGACTACGTCCAGCCGAATGAGGCGTTGGCGTCAAAGGAGCTGGACGCCAACTACTTCCAGCACGTGCCGTACTTGGAGAACCAGATCGCCGAACGCAAATACGCCTTCACTCACGGCTCCGGGATCCACATCGAGCCGTACGCGGCCTTCTCTAAGAAGCACCGGGCAGTCACCGACATCCCGCAGGGCGCGACGGTCGCGATCACCAACGACGCCTCCAACCAGGCCCGCGGCCTAAAGGTGCTGGAAATGGCCGGGCTCCTGAAAGGCGTCACTGCCAGCAGCAATGTGCTGAACCTGACCGCGGACCAGAACCCGAAGGGGTTGAGATTCCTGGAAAACCAGCCCGAGGTGATCGTGCAGCAGATCGACGACCCCAAGGTCGACGTGGCCATGGTGAACGGCAATTTCATTCTCTCGGCTGGGCTGAGCACCCGAGACGCCCTAGCGGCCGAGAAGGTGGAGGCCAACCCGTACGCGAATGTGCTGGCCTGGCGCACAGACGACAATCGGTCCGCGCTCGCCCGGCTCGACGAGCTGCTCCACTCCAGGGATGTGGCCGACTTCATCCGCCGCACCTGGCCGTCAGGAGAGGTCACCCCGGGCGCCTGACCGGGGCGGGGGTGTGCGGCCCGCCCGCGCGCCCCCGCAAACCCTCCGGGTCAACACCCCCAGCGACCGCTCGTACGAGGGCCCGCCTCGGATGGTGCGGGTGGCTGCTCCGGCGGCGGCCCAGCGACCGTTCGTACGAGGGCCCGCCCGCGCGCCCCCGCAAACCCTCGGCGCTACCCGCAGCTGACGCCGGTGGCGTGAACCGGGCAGTAGCCGCCCGGATTCGCGTCCAAGTACTGCTGGTGGTAGGCCTCGGCGAAGAAGAACGGGCCGGCCGGGGCGATCTCGGTGGTGATCGGGCCGTACCCGGCCCGGGTCAGCGCCTGCTGCATCCGCTCCTGGGCAGCCCGCGCGGCCGTCTCCTGCTGCTCGGTCGTGGCGTACACGGCGGAGCGGTACTGGCTGCCGCGGTCATTGCCCTGGCGCATCCCCTGGGTCGGATCGTGGTTCTCGAAGAACACCGTCAGCAGCTGGTCGTAGTCGACCTGCCGCGGGTCGAAAACCACCCGGACCGTCTCAGCGTGGCCGGTCTGGCCGCTGCACACCTGCTCGTACGTCGGGTTCGGGGTGTGCCCGCCCTGGTAGCCGACCGCCGTGGTCAGTACCCCCGGGATCTGCCAGAACAGCCGCTCCGCCCCCCAGAAGCAGCCCATCGCAAAATATGCCACCTCGGCCTGCGCCGGGACCTCGCCGATTGGGAGGCCCAGCACCCGGTGCGGCAGCGTCGGGTCGACCACCGGGGACGGCCGACCGCTCAGCGTCCGAGTGACGTCGATCAGCTTCTGCCTGTCGAAGAACATGCCTGCCAGGGTAGAGGGTGTCGTGTAACGGTCAACTAGGTCCTGGCTCAGGGGCGCTTCTCGGGCCGCGGATCCGGCAGCAGTGGGACGGGGCTCTGGCCGGGCAACGGGCCGGCCGGGATCCGATCCGGGTGCAGTGGGCCGGCCGGGATCCGATCCGGGTGCAGTGGGCCGGCCGGGATCCGATCCGGGTGCAGCGGGCCAGCCGGGCCGGGACCCTGCTGGCCGTGGGGAACAGGAGGCATCGTCATAGCCCCATCATCCGCCGGTCGGCCAAGTAGCTCCTCGGCCCGGCTGGCGCGGGCCCGGTCCAATTCGCGGTACACGATCTGGCGGGCCAGGTCCGCGTCGAGATGGATCGCCGCATGAGAGTTGATGGTGCCGGTGGTGTGGAACCAGACATTGGCCAGCCGCAGCCGCCGCTGCCACGGGCCCTGGTCGGCCTGGACGGACTGCAGCCGGGCATGCGGCACGATCGACTGCAGCCGGGTCATCCAGCCGCGGCGGGTGACGACCACCGTGTCGTCGCAGGCGATCCCGTTCCAGGAGTACGCCAACGGATCCAGCCAGCGGGCCCGACGCGGGCTGCCGGTGAAGACCAGCCGGTCGAGCTGCAGCCTAGGCCAGACTGCGGCCAGGGCCGCTGCCACCTGCTGCTCGTCGCCGATGGGGAGCAAGATCGTGGAGACCTGCTTGGTGTCCTCGTTGGTGGTGGCCTTCCCGTACCCCAGCACCTCGACGTCCAGACGCCACCGGCGCAGCCAGCGCCACAGCAGCGGCTGGGCGATCCGGATCGACTGGATCCGGTGGGCGGGAATGGTCTGGCTGGTGAGATTAGTCAGGCCGCGGGTGATCCGCAGCCCGGCGGGGGTCCGCGCCAGGGAATAGTTGAACTGGGCGACCACCCGGTTCGACAGGTACGACGCCACAGCGAGACCGACGGGGACCAGACTGCCCACCGCAAGATAGCCCTTCAGGTTGCCGAGGATCGGGCTGTTCGGCCACAACGCCAGCACAATCGCGACCAACGCCGCCGGGAACACCAAGGCGAGCACCAGCCCGAGCAGGTCGTGCGAGGCCACCGCCCCCAGCAGCAGCTGCTGCGGCTGGACCCTCACCAAGACCTGGTCCTGGGCTCCTAGATCCTCCAACAGCCCGCCGCTGGGGGCAAGGCTGTCGGTAACGCCGGTACGGTGGCCATGGGCCCGGCGCATCAGGTCGTCGCGCATCTGGTAGGCGCGCAGACGGCTCAGGAATTGCACCTTGGTGGAATCCCCGCCGGCGTCGATCTGTAGCTGCGCCAGGCCGAACAGCCGCGCTGCTAGCGGTTGCACCACGTCTACCGACTGGATCCGGGAATACGAGATCCGCCGCGACTGCCGCAACAACCAGCCGGTCTCAACCCGCAGCTCGTCATCGTCGGCGATGAACCGGGTGGTCAGCCAAGAGACCAGCCCGGCTAGGCTGGCCAACACCACGATCAGGCCCATCCCAGCCAGAACCAGCTCCAGCGGCAGATTCTGGGGGTTCTGCTCGCCCGGCCGGACGTACTCCCGAATGACGAACCATCCGCAGCCGACCAGGATCAGCCAGCCCTTGACGAAGGGGGTCAGCGGATGCGCCCGCTCCACCGTCTTGACCGGGTGATTCGGAGCAACCGAGGCAGCCGCCTGGTCCGAGGCGGCCCGAGCTGGGTCTGCGACCGGCCCGTCGGGGACAGCGAATGGCGCCGGCACCCCGGCCCGGTCACCGTTGCTGGACTGTGCTCTGGTGGCGCCGGGCGTGACCGGGTCGGGGACCCCGAACCGGGTGGTGGGCGGGCCGGAGGCGTCCGGGATCGGCCCGTACGAAGCCGAGCCGGGCCACGGCGGGGTCCCGGTCACAGGCCCGCGCCCCGGGCATCGCCGACTTCGATCAGCCGGTCCCGCAGCCGCTGCGCCTCAGCCGCCGGCAGACCCGGGATCCGGGCATCGCTTTGGGCGGAAGCGGTCACCAAGGTCACCGTGGCCAGCCCGAAAGCCCGCTGCAGCGGACCGGCCTCGACCTGCGCCAGCTGCAACCGCCCGTACGGCACCACGGTCAAACTCTTGAACCACAGACCCCGGGTGAGGCATAGATCCTCGCCGCGTTCGGCGTACCCCCAGGATCGCGCGTACCGGCCGGCACGGACCACCCGCCACCCCAACCAGGCCAGGGCGACGAGCAGCACCAGCCCCGGCCACCAGCCCGGCAGCACCAGAAAACCCACCACCACCAGCGGAGCCCAGACCATCAGGTTCAGCCCCACCGCCGTCAGCGTCGTGACCTTCGCGTAAGCGGGCGCCAGCCGGTGCCAGGCCTCGGCCGGCGGGCGGAACAGGGAGTCCATGCCGCCAGCGTAGGGCCGGCTGCGACAGCCTCGGCGCAGATTCCAGGCCCGCGCCGGGCAGGCCAATAGGATCCAGGCCATGCAACCGCAGCAGACCGTGCTCGTCATCGACTACGGCGCCCAATACGCCCAGCTGATCGCCCGGCGAATCCGAGAGGCCGGGGTCTACTCCGAGATCGTGAGCCACACGGTCCCGGTGGCCGACCTGGTAGCCCGGCAGCCGGCCGCGATCGTGCTCTCCGGCGGCCCGCGCAGCGTATACGCCGACGGCGCCCCACAGGTCGACCCGGCGCTCTTCCAGGCCGGGATCGCGGTCTTCGGGATCTGCTACGGCTTCCAGGCGATGGCCCACGCGCTGGGCGGCGAGGTGGCCCGGACCGACCTGTCCGAGTTTGGGCGTACCGACCTGCGGGTGAACCAGCCCGGGCAGCTGCTGGCGGGACTCCCGGCGCAGCTTCAGGTTTGGATGAGCCATGGTGACGCGGTACGCGCCGCGCCGCCCGGGTTCACCGCGCTAGCCTCGTCGGCCGGGGCACAAGTCGCCGCCTTCGAGGACCCGGCCCGGCGGCTGGCCGGCGTCCAGTGGCATCCGGAGGTCCACCACAGCGACCACGGCCAGCAGGTCCTGGAGGCCTTCCTGCACCGGATCGCCGGTCTCGGCTCGGCCTGGCGGACGGCGACGATCGCAGAGCAGGCAGTCGCCCAGGTCCGCGAGCAGGTCGGGGACCGGCGGGTGCTGTGCGCGCTGTCCGGTGGGGTTGACTCGGCGGTGGCGGCGGCGATCGTACAACGCGCCGTCGGTGACCAGCTGACCTGCGTCTTCGTGGACCACGGGCTGCTGCGCAAGGGTGAGGCTGAGGCTGTCCGGCGAGACTTCGTGGCCGCCACCGGGGTGGACCTGGTGGTCGAGGACGCGGCCGATCAGTTCCTCGAACACCTGGCCGGGGTGAGTGACCCGGAGACCAAACGTCGGATCATTGGCCGGGACTTCATCCGAACTTTCGAGGCCGCCGCCCGGCGGTTAGAGGCTGAACGCGACATCGACTTCCTGGTCCAGGGCACCCTGTACCCGGATGTGGTCGAATCCGGCGGCGGTGAGGGCGCCGCCACCATCAAATCCCACCACAATGTCGGCGGCCTGCCCGATGATCTCCGATTCACCCTGGTCGAGCCGTTACGGACCCTGTTCAAGGATGAGGTCCGGCAGGTCGGCCTGGAATTGGGGCTGCCCGAGCCGATGGTGTGGCGTCATCCGTTCCCCGGGCCGGGCCTGGCGATCCGGATCATCGGGGAGGTCACCCGGCAGCGGCTGGACATCCTGCGCGAGGCTGATGCGATCGCCCGGGAGGAGCTGACCGCAGCCGGGCTGGACCGTGAAATCTGGCAGTTCCCGGTGGTGCTGCTAGCCGACGTCCACTCGGTCGGGGTGCAAGGCGACGGTCGTACGTACGGACACCCGGTGGTGCTGCGCCCGGTGACCAGCGAGGATGGGATGACCGCGGACTGGGCACGGCTGCCGTACCCGGTCGTGGAGCGGATCTCGACCCGGATCACCAACGAGGTCCGCGAGATCAACCGGGTCGTGGTGGACGTCACCAGCAAACCACCGGGCACCATCGAATGGGAATGACCTGGCTTCGATCTCAGGCCTGATGGATGACCTCACCCGCCACGATCGTCGCAGACACGGGCCGCAGCCGCTGCAGCGCTACCGCCGCCGCGGAGTCGTCGCTCACGGCCAAGGGGTCGGCGTCGAGGAGCACCAGGTCGGCCGGTGCCCCGACCCGAACCCGGGCTCCGTTCACCGACGCTGCCAGCGCCTCGGCCACCGACAGCCGCTGCTCCGGGTGCCACGTCGGCCTCCCTGCCAGGTTACGGTGTACTGCCGCTGCCATCGCCGCCAACGGGTCCAGTGGTGCGATCGGGGCGTCAGAACCCAGCCGTAACGTCACCCCTGCAGCCAGCAGATCTCGCAGCGGGAAGGCCCGGTCGGCCCGATCAGCCCACAACCGCTCCAGGGCCTCCAGGTCATCGACCAGGTGCGCCGGTTGGACACTCGCGGCCAGCCCCAACCGGGCCATCCGGGCGATCTGGTCTGGGCTCATCAGCTGGGCATGCTCGATGCTGCCGCTAGCCCCGACCCGTTCAAAGGCGTCCAGCACCGCTGTCGCTGCGGCATCGCCGATCGCATGACAGGCGATCTGGAGCCCGGCCCGATGACCGCGCCGGACCAAGGCCGTCAGCTCCTCGGCCGGGTAAGTCAACAGACCACACGACCGGTGCGGACCGTACGGGGCGTGGCAGTAGGCGGTGAGGCTGCTCAGCGAACCATCGCAGATCAGTTTCAACGGCCCCATCGTCACCAGGCCGCGCTGGTCCAGCAGGTCACCGTCGCGGTATCCGGCCGCTTCGACCTCATCCAATGCCTGCGGGGTCACCCCGACCCGGATCCGCGGCATCACCGACCCGGCCGCCGAGACCTCCCGCCAGCCGCCCAGCGAGCCGTCCATCACCAGGTCCACCATCGCGACCACGCCAAGCCGGGCCGCCTGCCGCAGCCGCTGGTCGACCGCCTCGGCCATCAGCTGCGGGTCGGCCTGCAGCCGGTCCAGGCGGTTCATCAACGCGAACCATTCTCCCTCGGACCAGACCCCCGCCGTCGCAGCTCCCAATAGCCGTTGGGCAGCGGTGTTAATCCAGCCGCTGTGGGCGTCGCCGGTGATCAACACCACCGGGTGCGCACCGCTTACCGCGTCCAGCTCGGCAGCGCTGACCGGACGCTGCCACGAACTAGTCCGATGCCCGAAACCCACCAACAGACTGGCCGGCTCGCTGCTACGGGCCACCTGCTCGGCCACCACCTGGCAGACCTGTTCCGGGCAGCGGGCGGCGCCCGTGTCAAAGCGCAGCCCCATCACCGCCCACTGCCGGAAGTGGACGTGGTAGTCCCAGAAACCCGGCGACAGCCAGCGACCGTCAGCCTCAATGGTCTGCTCGGCGCCGCCTAATCCGGTCCCGATCTCGCTGATCCGGCCATCACGGATCCGAATGTCGACCGGATGATCGGGCAGCTCCGGGTCCAACCGGACCAGCCGGGTGGACCGGATCATCAGCTCGGCCATGCGCTCACCCTAGGTGAACCTGCGGGGCTAGCCGGCGGCCCAAGACGACCAGCGGCCCGGCGCGTCGCTGGGACGGCCGGGCCGCTGGTTGTTGGGTCAGCGCAGGTCGTCGGAGTTCGGCATGTACTCCCGGTTAGCCTGCCGGCTCTGGTCGTACTGCTGCTTCAGCCGGGTGGCTTCGTCCTTCACCATGTCGATGCCTCGTACCCCGGTGCTCTGCTCGGGCAGGATCGCCCACAGCAGCACGTAGGCCAGGGGACCGAAACCTGTGAAGACCGTCAGCAGCACGGTAATAATCCGGACTAGGTTGACATCGGCATTGAGATACGCGGCGACGCCGCCGCAGACCCCGCCGATCACCTTGTCGTTCGAGGAGCGAGCCAAGGTAGCCATGATGATTCCTTTCGGTTGGGTTGATCTTGTCAGTGTCGAGAAGCCAGGAGCCCGAGGCCGCCGACAGCCACGAGCGCGAGGGGAACCCCCACCTTGACCAGCCAGGTCGTCGGGGTGCCACCGAACGAGGTCCACAGTACGGTGGCGCCAAGTAGCAATGCCCCCAGCCCGCAGACTAGGGACAACACATCGACCCGGCGGTTCATGGGCGGACCACGGTCAGGGACGAATCCACCAGCACCACCGACACGGTGACCGGGGGACGCAGCGGTGCCGGCTGGTATCGGTAGCTACCAGTGCCAGCCTCATATACCACGAGGTCCGGGTCGACTACCCGGCCGGAGCGGATCTCCCACCGTACGGTGGTGTTGCCGTCCTCAGGCAGGACCAGCAGCGCCTGACCTGCCCAGACGTTGATGGTGATCTGCCCCGGCGCTGAGAACCGGGCATCGGTCATGTCGATGGCCGTGGTCTCCATCGTGACCTCGTACGAACGGCCCAGGCTGGCCGCTGAGATCGAGATGTGCTCCTCGGTGGTGGTCTTCAGCAGCTGGGGGATAGTGGCGGCCAGGCTCAGGAGCGCCAACACGATGGTCACCGCCAGTAGCCCACGTGGACGCCGGAACCAGGCCCCGAACACCAGCCCCAGCCCGGCCACCATCAAGGCAGCGGCCAGGTAGGCGGTGGTAGGGACCACCCATCCCCGCTCGGATAGCGCCATCAGGATCAGTAGCACAATCCCGAGCAGCGCTACCAGGCTCCAGGTCACCCGCTCCCGCAGCGTCGTGGGCCGCGGCTGGGGGAGCGGGTACAACCCAACCGGGTCCGGTTCAGAGAAGAACAGTTCGGCCTGCGATATCGTGACCGGCTGCCCCCACCCGTTGCGTGGGCTCCACGGGCCAGTGGCGGTCTGGATCACGACAGGCTGCTGCTGATCCGGGCCAGGAGACGTCCTGGTGGCCGCCGGTCGGCGCGGGATCGCGCCGGCGAACCAGAGCCCGGCTACCACGATCGCCGGTACGAAACCGAGGCTGATCTCGGAACCTATGATCACCGCGCCTGCGGTCAGCAGGCTGCCCGACACCACCCACAGGCTCAGTGGCCAGTTTCTCGTGAAGGGGAGGATCCGGTGCACCACCGGCTGAGCCGAACCCCGCGGCAGCAGCAGCCAGGCGGACAGGTACCATACGATTCCGATCCCGCTGCAAAACGCCAGGATTACGGCCGCCAGCCGCACCAGGAGCGGGTCGATCCCAGCCCGTTCGGCAAGGCCGCCGCAGATCCCGCCGATCTTGGCGTCAGCGACGCTGCGCCGCAGCGGAACCGGGACTCCCACAAAGACCATTGTGCCCGGTAGTGATCAATTTCCCATCCGGGTCTCCCCCGCCTGATCCCCGACCTGTGGGGCGGTGACGGGCAGAGTCAGGCGAGCATGTGAGGCTTAGGGCACCATGACCGATCAGCCAGATCCGCCGCGACCCTCGCTCGCCGAGGTGGCGGCACGCCTGGAGGCGCAGGCCGAGGCCGGCTCGCCGAACCCGGCCGGCGATCAGCAGCCCCTGCCGCCAGCGGCCAAGTCACCCGAGCCACCAGGCCACGCCGGCGCGGCTGCTGAAGCCGGTGAGACCCCGCGCGCCACCCGTCGGCGTAGCGGGGCGATCCTGGGCGGGGTCTGCAGCGGCCTGGCTGGCCACCTGCGGCTGCCGGTTCTGGTGCTGCGGATCGCCTTCGTTGTCCTGGGAGCCTTCGAACTGGTCGGTGGTTTCATCTACGCCGCACTGTGGCTGCTGCTGCCGTTGGCCCGCGACGAGCGCGCGCCGGGCCTGGACGCCGCCAGCCGGACCGGGATGCGCGCCGAGACCCGGGAGGTCGGCATCGACATCGGCTCGGTGCTGGCGCTGGCCCTGCTTGGTCTTGGCCTGACGTGGCTTTTCCGGAGTACCGGGATCAGCTGGACCGGGGCCGGGTACTGGCCGTTACTGGTCGGCAGCAGCGGCGTGGCGCTGATCTGGCGCCAGGCCGACGACGCGACGCTGCGCCCGGGACGGCACCGGAGCCTGATCCGGTTGCTGGAGTTAGCGTTCGGCGGCTGCCTAGTACTGGCCGCGGTGGTGCTGGGGGTGACCCAGGTGCTGGGGATCGCGCAGTGGCGTTCGGTGGTCTGGGTGAGCATGGTGGCCGTAGTCGGCGTACTCGGGGTGTCTCTGCCGTGGGCTTTCCGGACCCGTACCGCGCTAACCGAGGCCCGGGAGCAGGAACTGCTGGCCAATGCCCGCGCCGACGTCGCGGCCCACCTGCACGACTCGGTCTTGCAGTCGCTGGCTCTGATCCAGCGTCAGGCTGACGACCCGAAAGCGGTTGCGACGATCGCCCGGCGGCAGGAGCGGGAACTGCGTTCCTGGTTGTACGGGGAGGCAGAGACCGAGGCGGGTAACCTGCGGGCTACTCTCACAGCGGCGATTACCGAGGTCGAGGATGAGCACGCGGTCCCGGTCGACGTGGTGGTGGTCGGGGATGCGGAGATGACGCCGCAACTGGATGCCCTGGTCCGGGCCGCGCGGGAGGCGGTGCTCAACGCCACCAAACACTCCGGGGCCGACCGGATCGACGTGTACGCCGAGGTGACACCACACCTGGCGGAGGTCTTCATCCGAGACCGCGGGGTCGGTTTCGAGGTGGACACCATCGGCGAGGACCGGATGGGGATCCGCCGGTCGATTATGGACCGGATGATCCGCAACGGCGGGACCGCCCGAGTGCGGTCCGTCCCGGGAGACGGCACCGAAGTACGACTGGAGATGGAGCTGGAGTGATGAACGAGACCACATCGCAGAGGACCGGACGTAGCCGGGTCGTGATCGTCGATGACCACGCCATGTTCCGAGCCGGCGTCAAACACGAGATCGGACCATTCGTGAGCGTCGTAGGGGAAGGGTCCGACGTGGCGACCGCGGTCGCGGCGATCACCGCCAGCAAACCTGACGTGGTGCTGCTGGACGTACACCTGCCCGGCGGCGGCGGCGCCGAAGTGATCAAGCAGGTCCACCTCGGCGATCCGGAGATCCGATTCCTGGCGTTGTCGGTGTCGGACGCGGCCGAGGATGTGATCGGGGTGATCCGCGCCGGCGCCCGCGGCTATGTCACCAAATCGATCAACGGGACCGAACTGGTAGATGCGATCCGGCGGGTCTCTGACGGTGACGCGGTGTTCTCGCCGCGGCTGGCAGGTTTCGTGCTGGATGCCTTCTCCGGGGCCATTGACATCGCTTCGGTGGACGAGGAACTGGACCGGCTCAGCCAACGGGAACGGGAAGTGCTGCGGCTGATCGCCCGAGGGTACGCGTACAAGGAGATCGCCCGAGAACTGTTCATCTCGATCAAGACCGTCGAGACCCACGTCTCCAGCGTGCTACGCAAGTTGCAACTGTCGAACCGTCACCAGCTCACCCGCTGGGCGACTGACCGGCGGCTGGTGTGACATCCGTCGCTGGCGCCGCCGGGATCGGGCGGCGCCAGCGGGTCGGTGAGTAACTAGTTCTTCCTGGTCAGGAAGCCCCAGACCGCCAGTACCAGCACGCTGCCACCGATGGAGAGCAGCCAGGTACGCATGGAGAAGAAACCTTCCAGCGAGATGTTGAACAGCGACGAGCCGATGTACCCGCCGACTAGTGCCCCGACCACGCCCAACAGGAGCGTGGAGAGCCAGCCTCCGCCCTGGCGGCCAGGCAGGATCGCCTTCGCGAGGGCACCGGCGACCAGACCCAAAACAATCCAACTGATGAACCCCATGCCTTTCACTGTAGATCGCAGCTGGGCAAGGTCCAATCGGCCTCATCCCTGAGTGATCGATCAGGGTCCGGGCCTGGGGTACCAGGGATTCAGGCCCGCCGGGCGACGAGCTTTAGAGTGGCCCTTGCCATGACCGAATCCCCATTCCCGGACCTGTTCAGTCTCGACGATCCCCAATCCCCGGGGCCGACCCAGACGGAAGAACTGCCCTGGCCGCAGCGGCCCCGGCAGCGCCCGGCGGTGACCGCCGACCAGATCCTGGCCGGGCTGAACCAGCCGCAGCGGGAGGCGGTGGTCCACGCCGGGCCACCGGTGCTGGTAGTCGCCGGCGCGGGCTCGGGCAAGACCCGGGTACTGACCCGACGCATCGCGTACCTGGTGGCGCAGCGGCAGGCTCATCCGGGGTCGATCCTGGCGATCACCTTCACCAACAAGGCAGCCGCGCAGATGCGGCAACGGGTGGAGGAACTAGTCGGCAAGCAGGCCCGGCTGATGTGGGTGTCGACCTTCCACTCCGCCTGCGTCCGGATCCTGCGCCAGGAGATCGGCCACTTCGGGATCCGGCGCGGCTTCTCGATCTACGACGCCACCGACGCCAAGCGACTGATGTCGCTGGTGGCCCGAGACCTTGAGGTCGACCCTCGGAAGTTCCCGGTCCGGGCCTTGCTGCACGCGGTCTCGGCCTGCAAGAACGAACTGGTCGATTATGAGACCGCGGCCCACCAGGCGCAGGGGCCGGTAGCTGAGGTCCATGCCCGGGTCTACGCTGAATACCAGCGACGGCTGCTGGCGGCTGAGGCGTTGGACTTCGACGACCTGATCATGACGACAGTGCACCTGCTGCAGGCTTTTCCGGCGGTCCGGGAGGCGTACCGGCGCCGGTTCCGGCACGTCCTGGTGGACGAATATCAGGACACCAACCACGCCCAGTACGTCCTGATCCGTGAACTCTGCGGTGAGCCGGCACCATCACCCGAGCCGTCGGTGACGACGCCCGAACTCATGGTGGTGGGCGACTCCGACCAGTCGATCTACGCCTTCCGAGGGGCCACGATCCGTAACATTCTGGACTTTGAACAAGACTTCCCCGGCGCCCGGACGATCCTGCTAGAGCAGAATTACCGCTCCACCCAGAATGTGTTGTCAGCCGCGAATGCGGTGATCTCACACAACCCGGACCGGCCCGCGAAACGGCTCTGGTCCGACGCCGGGGACGGGGCGCTGATCACCGGCTACGTGGCCGACACTGACCACGAAGAGGCCCAGTTCGTGGCGACTGAGATCGACCGACTCGCCGACCAGCACCTCAGCGGCTACGGCGATACCGCCGTCTTTTACCGCACCAACGCCCAATCACGTTCATTCGAGGAGGTGTTCATCCGGGTTGGCCTGCCGTACCGGGTGGTCGGGGGACTACGGTTCTACGAGCGCAAGGAGATCCGCGATGCGATCGGGTATCTGCGGGCCATCGCGAACCCGGCCGACGATGTCTCAGTGCGCCGGATCCTGAACGAGCCGAAACGTGGCATCGGCGACACGTCCCAGGCCACTGTGGAACAGTTCGCCGCCGCCAACCAGATCTCATTCGGACAGGCCTTAGAACGGGCCGGGGAGATCCCCGGGCTGACCTCGCGGGCGGTACGGCAGCTGGGCGACTTCGTAGATCTGCTGCAGCGTCACCGGCATCTCGTGGCCGACGGGACCGCCGCCGACGAGGTATTGGCCAGCATTCTGCGCGAATCCGGCTATCTCGATGCCCTGGCCGCCTCGACCGACCCCCAGGATGAGACCCGGCTCGAGAACCTGCAAGAACTGGTTAACGTCGCCGCCGAATTCGTCGCCTCGGTGAACGCGGTTGATGTCGCACCAGGAGAGGACGCCCTGCTGGGGGCGCCCGAGCCGGACGATTCGCTGCCGGCGTTCCTGGAACGGATCGCACTGGTGGCCGATGCCGATCAGATCCCGGACGCCGACAGCGACGGGATGGTCACCCTGATGACGTTGCATACGGCGAAGGGGCTGGAATTCGCCACGGTCTTCCTGACCGGGATGGAGGACGGGATCTTCCCCCATGAGCGGGCCCGCGCCGACCCGGAGGAACTGCAAGAGGAGCGGCGGCTGGCGTACGTGGGCATTACCCGGGCCCGGCAGCGGCTGTACCTGACCCGTTCCCAAGTCCGGGTCGCCTTCGGCAGCCCGCAGCAGAACCCGGCGTCACGGTTCCTGGAAGAGATCCCGGCTCACCTGATGGACTGGCGGCGGCTGGGCCAGGTCGGCTGGGGCGCCCAGCCGTACGGCCGGCCGCGGGAACGGATCAGGCCCGGGTCGGTCGGCCTCGCCGCACCTCGCCCGTCCCGGCCGGTACCGAGCCTGGAGGTGGGCGACAGGGTCCTCCATACGGCCTTCGGGCTCGGGACAGTATTGGCCGTGCTCGGCTCCGGGGCCGACGCCAAAGCCGATGTCGACTTCGGCTCGGCCGGGGTGAAACGCCTGGCGTTGAAGGTCGCGCCGCTCGAGAAGCTCGCGCCCTAACAGGTTGGATCGCCCTCGCTTGCGCGAGGGCTGGCGGCGTCGCTGATGCCCCGGTCTTCCTCCTCACGGCGAGAAGGCTCTGGTGAGCGTGGCCGGGTTGGTCATTTCTCGGTGTTCGTCGTCCAGACGGGCTGCTCCGCGGCTGGTGAGGGTCGAGACTGCTGTGAGGGTTTCAGCGTCGTGGTTGGGTTGGGTATTTTCTCGGTGCCCATGACGGGGTGCTGCGCGGACCGTCAGCGGGCCAGCTGTGTACCCCAGTCTCGGGCGGCCTGGGCCTGCCCGTCGGCCAAGGGGCCGCGAGAACCGGTCACAACGAAACTGTGGACGCTGATGTTAGGGCGCCGTAGGGCTCGGACGATGCGCTTGGCGGCGGAGCCGCTCAGCCAGGAGCGGCGGATCACCGTGTCGAAGGCGGCTAGCCGTACGTCAGCGGCGATCTGGGCGGCAGCGAGCCATTCACGCAGGCCCATGGTGTCACCGTTGCCAGCCTGGGCCCGGGATGTGGCAGTGGGCAGACCTCGATTGTGCGTGGGAGCCCCGAGCGCCAAGAGCCAGGCGTCCGCGATCCGGTCCGCGGTGGCCTGCTCCGGGCTCAGGACCTGGGCGGCGACGCCGCCCTCATGGAGTCCCTGCGCGATCTGCTCGGCCACCGCCCGGGTGGAACCGAAGCAGGACTCGACGATGACGAAAGCATGGTTGCCTCCCGAGGAGGACAGTGATGATGTCATGCGCCCCAGGATCGGGTGAGACGCCACGTCACACGCAAGTCCTCAGTCGCCGGCCCAGCTTTCGATGACCTCCATGAGGCAGCGCTCCAGGGCGTGGGCGTAGCGGAGGTCGGCGGGCTCGAGCGAGGCGAAGAATTGGAAGATGGCCCGCACGGCGTCCCGGTCGACGGCGCGGGCCAGGGCCCGCAGACGGTCCGGTTCCAGGCGATCGGTGATCCGGCGGACATGGTCGCGTGCCTGCAGCTCGATCTGCTGGTCGCTCAGACCGGTCGCAGCCCGCCCGAACACCTCCAGGAGGTTCGCGTCGGCATCTGGGTCCGGGTCGGGGAAAAGGACCTCGGCCTCGGGGGGCATCTGCCGCCGGTAGCAGGCCAGGTCGACGGCGTCCCGGTCGGCCCGTACCTCCGCGCGGGTCCGTTCGTCAGGCGCAGCCGCCTCCATCCGATCAAAGAAGGCGGACATCCGCGGCGTCATGGGGCTCACGCTCAGCCCGGCCTGAGAACGCTGCAACAGGCCTACGAGCAGGTCACGCTGGGCGGTGACCTCGTCTAGGTGCGCCTGTACGGAGACGAGCGCGGCAGCGAGATCCCGGCTGACCGGATCCTCGTGGTCGGCCCCGGCCTGCGGCACAGCCTCGTCTGGTGGCGCGTCGAGGATCCGCGCGATCGTACCCAACGGCACCCCGGCCTGGGCTAACCAGCGGATCCGGGACAGCCGGGCCAGATGCGTGACATCGTAGTCGCGCCAGCCGCCGCGTTCGGCAGGCACCGGCAGCAGGCCGAGCGAATGGTAGTAGCGCACGGTGCGCACCGTCGTCTGGGCCAGGCGGGCGACCTGCGCGATTCGCATCAAGACGGCCTAGCCGCTGGGCTTCAGAGACGAACGCCGTGCCGCAGGAGGTAGGCGGCCGGGTCTTGCGCGGAGTACACGTTGCCGGGCTGAGTGCCCGGGGGGTAGTACTCAAAGTGCAGGTGGGCGCCGAAGGCCCGCCCAGTCTGGCCGACATAGCCGATCAACTGGCCGGCCTTGACCACGGCCCCCGGCTGGACCACCTTGGCCGTCATATGGGCGTAGAGGGTCTGGCCGCCGTCGGCGTGCTTGATCACGACATGGTTACCGGCCCACGAGGTGGCGGGGGAAGGCATTACCACGCCGGATGAGACCGCACGGATCGGCGTACCCTGGCTGGCTCGCAGGTCGACACCGGTGTGGTAGCGAGCCCAGACGCCGGTCTCCCCGAAGCTGCTTCCTCGGACGTAGGTCCCCGGCGCCAATGGCGTCACCCAGCCACCGTCCTGGCCGGCGGGAAGCGGCCCGGGATCCACGGGGGCAGGCAGCCGGGGGGCGAGCAGGCTGCCCTTATTCCGGGCGGCGTCTTCGGCGGCTCGTCGCTCAGCCTCCGCCCGGGCCGCCTCCGCCTGCCGGCGCTGTTGCTCGTTGGCGGCGGCCTGGGCGGCATCGGTGAGGCCCTTCTGGCGGTTCGTCTGCTGCCCGTTGCGGACCGCGGTGTCGACGTCGCGGCTCACTTTGTCCAGCGAGGCGTTGCGGGCTGAATCCTGTTTGTCGGCGTTGGCGCGCAGCAGCTCGGCCTTGATCGGCTGCTGGCTCAGGTCCGCGTTCTGGTCGCCCTTGCTGGTCTCGATCCCGAGGCTGCCGATCGGGTCGGTGTTGTTCCCGGGGGCGGGCTTGGCGTGGGAGGTGTCGGTGGCCCCGACGGCATGGGTCCGGTCCTGGGTGGTGGCAGTCGAGTACGGGGCGGACAATACGCTTACACCGCTGACAACACCAATCCCGAGGGCAGAGACCAAGACCGCACTGACAATTTGCTTTCCCAATGCCCGTAGGGAAATTCGGTCGTCATCTTCGGCATCAAGCAGGTCGACCTCGGCGAGTACCGCATCGTCGGCAACTGCCCGTCGCGCAGAACCATCACGGTCGCGTGCGACTGACACCATGTACCCCCCGAACCTGGACGACTCTGGCGGCCAGGCTACGAGACTCCCGCTGCAGACCCCGCCCGGCGTGAGAAGACATTAACACCGTTCTCAGGTTTGGGCAAAATCTCTCAGGAAGACCGTTTGCGGTGAATCGGCGCGACAGATCGGTCTAGCCGGTCTGAGTGGCTCGCTGCCCAGCCCGGATTGCGATCTGCGACCAGGCCTCGTTGCTGAAGTCGTATGTGGGCGACGGCGTCCCGTACAGGTAGATCACCTTGGTGCCCACGGTGAGCACACCAACCCGGTACAGAAGGAAGGCGGTGGAGCTGGTGTCCTGACGGACGGTCCGCCAGAAACCTGAGATCTTCACGCCGGCCGCGCCGGTGGCGTCGATTGTCCCGGTGTCGCCGAGCTTGGCTATGGAACCCGGCCGGTTCGGGCAACCGTTGATGTTCTGACCGACCTGCGTGGTGAAGGCCTGGGCCGCCTCGGCTGACGGGAATTCCAGCGTCACCTCGTCGACCCCGAAGGTCTGCGGCGCCTTGGGATCCTCCTGCATCAGGTAGGTGCGCTGCTTGCGACTGGTGGGGCCCGCCACATCGGCCAACTTCAGGTTCTCGCAGCCGCTGCCGGCGATGTTGATATTGGCAGTCGGCTCGTTAGCCTGCCAGCGGCCCACCCCGGCAGTGATCCGGGGCAGATCGGCCATCGTCAGCCAGCCCGCGATACCGCCCGACGGGGGCGGGCCGACCTCGGCCGACGGGGTAGTCGGACAGGCGCCGCCGGATCGCGGACACTGTCGTGCTAGCGCCGCCTGGGCCGCCGCCGCGATCTGGTCATAGCTGATCGGCGCAGTCGGTTGGTGGATGTCGTAGGTGTCGATCACCTTGCCGGTACGGGCCAGGATCACGGTGTGGTAGATCGGATTACTGTCCTGCAAAACGGCGGTGATCGCCACCGCCTCATCGCCCAGGCCGTTCACCCGAGCACCGTGCAGCAGATACACCGGGACGTTGGAACACTGGCCCATCTGGTTCTGGCGCAACGAGTACACCTGGGTCGCGTCAGCATCCGAACCGAATCCTTCCGCCCGGTGCAGGGCCACGGTGGTCCCGGCATTCACCTCCCGCTGCATGGCGGTCTGGGCGATCGGCTGGTTAGTGCTGGTCGTGACACACAGAGGCAGCGTGGTGGAAGTGGTGATCGTGGTCTCGGTCGTGGGATCTGACCAGCCGGAGGCCACCTTCTCCAGGTCCGCGGTCGTGACCAGGTCCGCCTCGGTGAGCAGAGCGGACGACAATGACGACGAGGGCGAGGCACCGGCGGTCCCGCCGAGGACCCGGACCAAGGCCACGGCGCCGACCCCGAGCGCGACCACCACAGCCAAGGCCATTAGGGCCAGCCGCAGCGGAAACCGCCGCTTGGTCGACCCCGCTGGCGGGGCGCTCGAACCGCCACCGGGATTCAAGGACGGCCATGTTGGACCGGCGTCGTCATCGTGGACCCGTCGGGCCGGGCCAAGCCGCGGCGAGACCCCGGCGGCCCGCTCCCGGCGTAGCCGGTCAGCCAGGCTCTCGCCCGCAGGCGCAGGCTGGGCCGTGGCGAGCCCGGAGGCCGCTGCCTGCGCGAAATCGGGGGAGAAGGTCTCGGTATCGTCGGCTGGGCGGACGAAAGCCTGATGTTCCTGGGGGATGCCGCCGCCGGTGACCTCGATCGGGTCGGGCGCCTGGCCGGTCAGCGGTGGTGGTACGGCTGCCGCTGGCAGCGGCGCGTCCTGCCAGTCATCGGTGGCCCGGGTGCCTGGGGCAGGCGAGGCCTGACGCCGACTCTGCTCGCGGGCCAACAACGCGTCGCGGCGTTCCTCCGGGGCCGGGGCCGGCGTTGTCGGCAGGGCTGGCGCCTCCCGGCGCCGCTTCTCGGACATGTTCGCCGGCTCGACGGCGCGGGCCGCGCCCGGGACCGGGTCGATTGTCACCGGCCGCCACGAAGCTGGCGGCGTGGTCCGTGAGGCCGGGTCCGGTTCGGGCGGCAGTCCACGAGCCGGGAAGCGGCGGCTCGGATCCGGGCGGGTCGGGTCAGGGCTGTGGTATTGCGGGCTTGCGGAATGCCTCACGTAGGCCAGCGACGACAGCCGAGATGCCGCCTCCTGGGCATAGCCACCGCTGCGGGCCGCTGACCCGTCGTCGACATCATCGAGATCCCAATCCGGGGTCACCAGGCGTCGAGGGCGAGCCGATTCCGTGGGACGCCCACTCAGGGGGACGTCCTCGGCGGCGCGCCGCGCCCCGCGGGGTTTCCATTCCTGCGCCATCTCGCCATCACCTCCAATATGCTTATTCGGCCTGGTGCGCACGGGTTCAGCATGACAACAGTATCCGGCTTGGGCGTGTCCGTGCCTCAAGACCCGGCCCAGCCGCCAGGATGGCCCGATGGCCAGGACTCGCGGAAGGCGTGAACGAGGCCCCCACGTCTCGCTCGCAGTACAGGGTGTCGCAGCCTCAGAACCGTCCGTCACCGAGGTCCGGGCGCCAGTGCTGCCATGGGCTGCGGCGGCGGTGCTGGGGGCATTGCTGTCGGCGCTGGCCTCTTGGCTAGTGATGGCAGCCCCGGTAGTGGTGGCCGCCGCCAGCGGACCCGCCCGATCCCTGGGCTCCGCCTTCGGTTTCGGTACCCAGCTGTGGCTGCTGGCGCATGGTGCTGGGGCCCGCGTCGGCGTCGCCACCATCACCTTGACCCCGTTAGGGCTGACCCTGATCATTGTGCTGGTCTGCAGCGGGGTCGCCGGCTTCGCTACCCGACAGGCCCAACTCGCCCAGCCTGACGACGATCTCCCGGCGGACGACCGGGGTCGCTGGGTGGCACGGATCACCCTGACCTTCGCCGGCTCCTACGCCTTGGTAGTGGGAGTGGCCTCGTTCCTGCTCACCGACCCAGGCCAGACCGCCCGGGCATTGTTCGGCGCGGCGCTGCTGGCCAGCCTCTCGAGCATGGTCGCTGCCTCCCGCCGGTTGGGGTGGCGGCCTTGGACATCGTGGCCGGTGTGGGCCCGCCGGGTGCCCCGCTCGATGGCCGCTGCGGTGCTAACCGTCCTGGTCGGGGCGAGCGCCGCGCTGACCGTCGCTTTGGTCCAGGGCCGGGGGCGGGTCTCGGCGCTGACTGCAGCTCTCGGCGCGGACCCGGCCGGCGCGGTGATCCTGCTCGGCGGGCAGCTGATGTATCTACCGAACCTGGTCCTGTGGTCCGGGTCCTGGGTGATGGGGGCGGGAATCTCACTCGGCGACGGGTCGGTCGTGTCGCCGGCGGCCACCCAAGTCGGACTGCTGCCCGCGATCCCAGTGCTGGGAGCCGTACCGGAAACCTCGGCCGGGCGCTGGGGGATGCTCGGCTGGTTGACAGTCGGCGTCCTCGCCGGCGCGGTCGCGGCCTGGGCCGGGATCGCTCCTCACCAGCGGCGCCGGATCGACGAGGCGGCGCTGGTCGGCAGCCTGAGCGGGGTCCTCGGCGGGGCCGCGTTGACAGCCCTAACCGCGTTGTCGAGGGGTGGTGTGGGAGTCACCCGGCTGGCTGAGCTAGGCCCGCGGATGCCGGAATTGTTCGTGCTGTCCTGCTCGCTGATGGGGATTTCGGGAATGGCGGCCGGCCTGACGATCGGCCTGCTCTCCCGCAGAACCCCTCCCCCGGAGGGCGACGAACCATCGAGCCAGCCACGGCCAAGACCTGAGACGGCATCAGCGGATGAGGCCCCGGAACAGGACGAATCGCCGGGCCGGCGGCCGGATCAGGAGGACGGCGACGACCGTACCGCCCCGGTAGGGTAGGCCCGTGCAGTCGAGCCCGCCATTGTCCGTCGTGGTGCTGGTGTCGGGCTCGGGGACTTTGCTGCAGGCAGTGCTGGACGAGGTCGCGGCCGCAACATTGCCGGTGCAGGTTCGGGCAGTCGGCTCTGACCGGTATCGCGGGTACGGGCTGGAACGGGCCCGGCAGGCCGGGATCGAAACCTTCGTAGTGCCGCTGCGCCGCGGCGTTGATCGGGCCGCCTGGGACATCGAATTCACCGAACAGGTGAGCCGATACCAGCCTGACCTGGTGGTCGGCGCCGGCTTTATGCGACTAGTCGGGCCGGCCTTCCTGGCCCGATTTCCAGACCGGATGATCAACACCCACCCGGCGCTGCTGCCAGCCTTCCCCGGGGCGCACGGGGTCCGCGACGCCCTCGCCTACGGGGTGAAAATCACCGGCTGCACGGTGTTCTGGGTCGACGCCGGGATCGACACCGGGCGGATCATCGCCCAGGAGCCGGTTCGAGTCGACCCTGACGACACCGAGGACCGCCTCCATGAGCGGATCAAAGTCGTCGAACGTCGACTGCTGGTTGACGTCCTGCGCCGACTCGCCACCGAAAGGACCCCATGACCGATCAGATCCCGATCCGCCGGGCCCTGGTGTCGGTGTCTGACAAGACCGGCCTGGCTGAGCTCGGCGCAGCCCTCGCCGCCCACCAGGTGAGCGTGGTCTCGACCGGGAACACTGCCGAACTGCTCCGCGCGACCGGCGCCCAGGTCACCGAGGTGGCTGACCTGACTGGTTTCCCGGAATGCCTGGACGGGCGGGTGAAGACCCTGCACCCTGCGGTCCACGCCGCGATCCTCGCCGACCGGCGACGGCAAACCCACCTTGACCAGCTCGGCGAGCTCGGGATCGACCCCTTCGACCTGGTCGTGAGCAACCTGTACCCGTTCACCCAGACCGTCGCCAGCGGCGCTGACGTAGACGCCTGCGTCGAGCAGATCGACATCGGCGGGCCGGCGATGGTTCGGGCCGCCGCCAAAAACCATCCCAGCGTGGCGATCATCACCTCGACCGACCAGTACCCCGAGCTGCTGGTGGCGCTAGCTGCCGGGGGATTCACGCTGGCCCAGCGGCGCCGACTGGCGGTAGCGGCGCTACGGCATACCGCCGCGTACGACGTCGCGGTGGCGAACTGGATGGGCTCGGCGTTGGTAGATCCGGAGCCGCTGCCCGCCTGGTACGGCGCCACGTACACCAAGGTGCATGACCTGAGGTACGGGGAAAATGCCCACCAGCCGGCCGCGCAGTACCAGGCCGGGGGCGACCTGGCGTCGGTCCGCCAGCTTCACGGCAGGCAGATGAGCTTCACCAACCACCTGGACGCCCAGGCCGCGTACCGGGCGGTGTCCGACTTCACCGAACCGGCGGTGGCGATCGTCAAACACACCAATCCGTGCGGGATCGCGCTCGGCGTCGACATCGCCGAGGCCCACCGCAGAGCCCACGCCTGTGACCCGGTTTCGGCCTTTGGCGCGGTGATCGCCGCTAACCGGCCGGTCAGCCTGGCCCTGGCCGAACAGATCGCACAGATCTTCACCGAGGTGGTGATCGCCCCCGGCTACCAGCCAGGAGCGGTGGAGACCCTGGCCCGCAGGAAGAACATCCGACTCCTGGTGGCCCCGGCCGGCGCGGGCATCGTCTTGGAACAGCGCCAGATCTGGGGTGGGCTGCTGCTGCAACAGCCGGACCGGCTGGATACGGTCGGTGACGACCCCGCCAGCTGGCGACTCCAGGCCGGCGAACCGGTCAATGCCTCAACCCTGGCCGATCTGGGTTTCGCCTGGCGAGCCTGCCGGGCGGTGAAGTCGAACGCGATCCTGCTGGCTCGCGACGCCGCCTCGGTGGGGATTGGTATGGGCCAGGTAAACCGGGTCGACTCCTGCCGCTTGGCGGTGCAGCGGGCCGGCGACCGGGCGGCCGGGACGGTCGCCGCATCTGACGCCTTCTTCCCGTTCGCCGACGGACCCCAGATCCTGATCGAGGCCGGCGTGACCGCGATCGTCGAACCGGGCGGCTCGGTACGTGACGACGAGACCATCGCTGCCTGCCGCGCCGCCGGAGTCAGCCTGTACTTCACCGGCACCCGCCACTTCTGCCACTAGGAGCCCTCATGACCGCCGTACTGCTCGATGGGCGGGCCGCCGCCCGCGCCATCAAAGCCGACCTCGCCACCCGGGTCGCAGCCCTGAGGCAGCGGGGCATCAGCTGCGGCCTGGGCACGGTCCTGGTCGGCGACGACCCGGGATCGCAGGCGTACGTCGCCGGCAAGCACCGCGACTGTGCCCAGGTCGGGATCGAGTCGATCCGGGTCGATCTGCCGGCCGACACCAGCCCGCAGCGGCTGGCTGAGGAGGTGAGCCGGCTCAACGCCGACCCTCGCTGTACCGGCTATATCGTGCAGCTGCCGCTGCCCGGGCACCTCGACGACACCTGGGCGTTGAGCCTGGTGGACCCGGACAAGGACGCCGACGGCTTGCACCCGGTGAACCTGGGCCGGCTGGTGCTACAGCTGCCGGCGCCGCTGCCCTGTACCCCGCGCGGGGTGGTGGAGCTGTTACGTCGTCACCAGGTGCCGCTGGCCGGGGCACATGTGGTCGTCGTCGGGCGGGGCACCACGGTCGGTCGGCCGCTGGGCCTGCTGTTGACCCGGCGCGGCGAGAACGCCACCGTGACCCTGTGCCACACCGGTACCCGGGACCTGGCCTCGTACACCCGCCAGGGCGACATCGTGGTGGCGGCGGCCGGGCGGCCCGGGCTGATTACCGCTGAGATGCTGAAACCGGGGGTGGTGGCCGTCGACGTCGGCATCACCCGTACCGAGGCCGGCCTAGCTGGGGATCTGCACCCGTCGGTACGGGAAGTCGCTTCCCATCTGGCGCCGGTGCCGGGCGGGGTAGGGCCGATGACCCGGGCGATGCTGCTCAGCAACGTGGTTGAACGGGCCGAGGCCGGGCTGTGAGCGGACAACGACTCCCGCTCGACGAGCGGCGCGGGCTGGCGGCGATGGCCCGCCGGCAGTGGGCCTGGTTCGTCACCGTGTCCGGATTCGGGCTGGGTGTGGTGTACGCGGCGCTGCCGCCGGGCCATTGGCGGCGTGGGAGCGCGATCATGGGTGTCGCCCTGCTACTCGGCGCGGTGCTGCGCTGGGTGCTGGGGAACCGGGCCGGGCTGCTCGCGGTCCGGTCGCGCCGGTTCGACGTGGCGTGGCTGCTGCTGGCGGGAACGGCGGTGCTGGTGCTGGCCTTCTGGGTGCCGGCGCTGCGCCCCTCGATCGACCGGTAGCAACGAGGCCCCGCCCCCACCGGGGCGAGGCCTCGCCAGATACTGACTCAGATCAGGCCGAGTTCGGTGACGGCCTTCTTCTCGTCCAACAGTTCGGCGACCGAGGCGTCGATCTTGGCACGGGAGAAGTCGTTGATCTCCAGCCCTGGCACGATCGTGTAGTCGCCGTTGCTGGTACGGCACGGGAACGAGGAGATGATCCCCTCCGGGACTCCGTACGAGCCGTCAGACGGCACCGACATCGAGACCCAGCTGTCGGCGGGGGTGCCCAACAGCCAGTCGTGCAGGTGCTCGATGGTGGCATTCGCCGCCGACGCGGCCGAAGAAGAGCCCCGGGCCGCGATGATCGCCGCGCCGCGCTTGGCTACGGTCGGGATGAAGTCACCCTCGATCCAGGCCAGGTCATTGACCGCCTCGGCGGCGTTGCGGCCGTCGACCGTGGCGTTGAACAGGTCCGGGTACTGGGTGGAGCTGTGGTTGCCCCAGATCGTGATGCCGCTGATCGAGGTCACCGCCACGCCAAGCTTCTTCGCCAACTGCGCGACCGCCCGGTTGTGGTCCAGGCGGGTCAGCGCGTTGAAACGCTCTCGCGGAATGTCGGGGGCGTTGCTCATCGCGATCAGCGCATTGGTGTTGGCCGGGTTGCCGGTGACCAGGACCCGGACATCATCGGCTGCGTGCTCGTTGAGCGCCTTGCCCTGGGCGGTGAAGATGGCCCCGTTGGCGCTGAGCAGATCACCGCGTTCCATGCCGGCAGTCCGGGGCCGGGCGCCCACCAGCAGCGCCGCGTTCACACCATCGAAGATGGTATTGGCATCGTCGCCGATCTCGACCTTGGACAGCAGCGGGAATGCGCAGTCGTCGAGTTCCATGACCACGCCTTCCAGCGCCTTCAGCGCCGGAGTGATTTCCAACAGCCGCAGCTCCACCGGCTGGTCGGGGCCGAGCAGAGCGCCGCTGGCGATTCGGAACAGCAGGGAATAGCAGATCTGTCCAGCGGCACCGGTGACCGCGACCTTGACAGGGGTAGTCGACACGTTTCGTCTCCTTCTCGAGGCCTTCGTGGTGGAGGCTATCAGCGCCGCCGCAGTCGCGAGGCCGCTGCGCCGAATCAGCCGCCCAGCAGCAGCGAGTTAGGCTCGCAGGATGCGCCTCATCCTGATCCGGCATGGCCAGACTCAGTCCAACATCGACCGGCTGCTCGACACCGGATATCCGGGCGCGCCGCTCACCCCGCAGGGGCAGGCGCAGGCCCAGTCCCTGGTGGCCCGGCTGGCTGACGAGCCGATCCAGGCCGTGTACGCCTCAGACCTGCTGCGGGCGCAGCAGACCGCCGCCCCGCTGGCGGCGCAGCGCGGGCTGCCGGTCCACAGCCACCCGGGGCTACGGGAGATCTATGCCGGGGTGGACGACATGGCAGCGGACTGGCGCCCGTATGTGGCGGTGCTGGATTCCTGGGGTGACACGCCGGACAACTGCCTGCCGGGCGGGGAGAACGCCATCCACTTCTTCGGCCGTTTCGATGCCGCCGTGGCCGAGATCGAGGCGACCGGGGTGGGCTGCGCGGCGCTGGTCAGCCACGGGGCCGCAATGTGGGTCTGGGCGAGCGTGCGCAGCGACAATCTCGACCCTGAGACGGTCCGAGATTGGCGGTTGGATAACACCGACGTGGTGGTGATGAGCCGTACCGGGCAGGGCTGGGATCTGGTGCGCTGGGGTGATCTCAGCATCGACCCCTCCTGACGATCAGAAGGGACGTGCACAGGGGTGATCTGTATCCCGGCAGCCGGCGGTTGTGGATTCTGTACCCGAGCCGCGTACGCTGGGGGTCTCGGATCTGATGTGGAAAGGACAGCTCGTGCTGCTGTGGCGGTGCCTGGTCGTAGACCTGGTTCGCGCTGGCGTCGGCCGCTGTCGGTGACCGGCCAGGCCGGCTGATCCGGCCACGCTGCGTCCCCCTCCCATCTCGTCGTACGTCTGTACGCCGGTCGCCTCACAAGGAATTCATGCCTGCCTCTGTCTCTTCGTCTGCGCCGGCCACCGGTCGGGCTGGCCTTTCGATCCCGTTCGGGGCCCAGGTCCTGATCGGCCTCGCCGCCGGGGTCCTGCTCGGCGTCCTCGCCCGGCAGACCGACGCGTCCTGGCTGGCCCAGCTGCTCACCCAGGTGGGCGCGATCTTCGTCCAGCTGCTGCGGGTGTTGGTGGTCCCCCTGGTGCTGACCGCGCTGGTGGTCTCGATCACCCACCTGCGTAAGGTCACCAACGCCGCCCGGCTCGCGGTCCAGACCCTGCTCTGGTTCGCAATCACTGCCGCCGCCGCGGTCACCATCGGGATCCTGCTCGGGCTGCTCACCAACCCCGGCTCCAGCGCCAGCCTGCCCACCACCGGAGCCCAAGCCTCGCCCACCCAGGGCACCTGGCTGGACTTCCTGAAGTCGGTCATCCCGGCCAACATCCTGGGCCTGGAAGCTTCCTCGGCGGCCACCTCGAACGGCGCCTCCGTCGCTATCACCACCAGCCTCAGTTTTAACGTGCTGCAATTGGTGGTGATCGGGATCCTGATCGGCGCCGCCGCGCTCGCAGTCGGGGAGAAAGCCCAGCCGCTGATCGACGTCGCCGCCGCCGCGCTGGAGATCTTCCAGAAGCTCACCTGGTGGGTGATCAAGCTGACCCCGATCGGCTCGGCCGCGCTGATCGGCAAGGCCATTGCCCGCTACGGCTGGGACCTGCTCCAACCGCTGGCGGTCTTCGCCGGCGACGTGTACCTCGGCTGCCTGCTGGTCCTGTTCGGGCTCTACCCGGCATTGCTGAGGCTGCACGGGCTGTCGGTGCGGCGGTTCTTCTACGGAGCCTGGGAGGCGATCGTGTTCGCCTTCGTCTCCCGTTCTAGCGTCGCGACGCTGCCGATCACCCGGCGCGACACCATCGACCGGCTCGGCGTCCCCAGCGACTATGCCTCGTTCGCGGTGCCGCTGGGCGCCACCACCAAGATGGACGGCTGCGCCGCGGTCTACCCGGCGCTGGCCGCGATCACCGTGGCTCAGCTGTTCGGGATCGAACTTGGCACCGGGCACTACCTGTTGATCGCCTTTGTCGCCGTGGTCGGCTCGGCCGCGACCGCCGGGCTGACCGGGGCCACCGTGATGCTGACCTTGACCCTGTCGACCCTCGGGCTGCCGCTGGAAGGGGTTGGGCTGCTGCTGGCGGTCGACCCGATCCTGGACATGATCCGAACCGCGACCAACATCGCCGGGCAGGCGCTGGTGCCGGTACTGGTGGCGAGGCGGAACCGGATCTTGGACCTTGACCGGTACTACGGCCGGAGCGAACCGGCCGCCGATCTAGTCACCAACTGAGGCCTGCCAGGGGCAGGGCGTAGGATGGCTCGCGCCACCGGGCCCCAGCACAGCGTATGGGGGCCCTGAGCGGTACGCAGACAAGTGCGGTGAGAAAGGTACGCGCCGGTGGTGAGTGACCTGGACCAGGCACGGGAGGCGCTGCTGCACTTCTCCCCGCCGCGGCGTCTCGACCATGATCCGATCGTGGCCCTGAACCGGCTGCTGGACCTGCTGGGCCGTCCGCAGCGCGGGTACCAGGTGATCCAGGTCGCCGGAACCTCCGGGAAGACCTCCACCGCCTACCTGGTCCGAGGGCTGCTGGAGGCAGCCGGGCGGCGTACCGGGCTGACCGTCTCGCCGCACATCGTGGCGGTCAACGAGCGGGTCCAGGTCGGCGGCCAGCCGCTGCCGGAACAGTCTTTCTGCCGGTACGTAACGGATTTCCTCAGGCTCGCTCGACCATTGGCCGACGATCTCACCTACTTCGAGCTGACCGTCGCCCTGGCGCTATGGGTATTCGCGCAGGAACAGGTCACAGACGCCGTGGTCGAGGTCGGGATCGGCGGTCTGCGTGACGCCACCAACGCGCTGCAGTCAGCGTCCAAGCTCTGCCTGGTGTCCGCGGTGGGCCTGGACCATACCGAGATCCTGGGCTCGAATGTTGCCGAGATCGCCGCCCAGAAGGCCGGCATCGTCGGCCCCGGTAACACGGTCGTGGTGGTGGACCAGGACGAGCAGGTGCTGCAGGTGGTACGGGACCGGGCCGACGCGGTCGGGGCCCGGATGCTGGTCGCTGGCTACCCGGCCGGGGCAAATTTCCAGGCCCGCAACGAGGCTCTCGCCAGGGCCGCCGTCGGGGTGCTCGCCGCCCGCGACGGTTTCCCGGTACCGGAACTGACCCCGCCCGACGCCCCCCCGGCCCGGTTCGAGCAGTTCACGGTGGGCGGGCACCGGCTGGTACTGGACGGTGCCCACAATCCGCAGAAGATGGCCGGGCTGGTGCAGGCCCTGGCCGAGGCCGGGTACGGGCCGCTGGCCGCCGTCGCTACCCTCGTCGAGGCGCCCGCGGAGAAACTTGACCAGACCCTGGCCGTCCTCGCCCCGAGCCTGTCGTTCCTGATCGTCCCAGACTACGAACTGGGGTCTGGCGACAAGGTCAAACGTTCCTTCCCGGCGGCCGTGGTCGCTGCGGCCGCGCGGCGGGTCGGGATCGTGGCCGAGGTGGCGCCGAGCATCGACGCGGCCTGGGCCCGGCTGCTCGCTCGTCGCGAGCCGGACCTGCTGGTGACCGGGTCCCTCTACCTGGCGGCCATGGTCCGGCCGTACCTGACCGGGTCGGGTGAGATCGGGTCCTAGCCGGCTAGTTCGGGATGGGTGGCCGCGGCGTTCAGCTCGGCGACTAGCCGGACCGCCGCGCCCTTGAAGACGATCCCCAGCAGCAGCGCGATCCCGGAACCGTCGGTGAAAACCACCACCACCCGGCCGGCGTAGCCGATCCCGCTGGTCACCTTGGCCACCGCGACCTGGTCGCGGCGGCACTGCCAGATCACCCGCGCCCCGGCGATCGGCTTATCAACCACCACCAACCGGTCGGTGGTGACCAGCAGGTCACCATCATGGCCGCCGTGGCGGCGTTCGTGGATCGCCTGGCGCAGGGTCACCCCGAGCGACTGCGGCGCCCCGTACACCGCCTGCCCCGGCGACATCGCCGCCAGCACCTGACGTAATCGCTCAACATCGGGATTCTCCTCGACTGGGCCGTCGATGGTCTCCGGGCCGATGACGTACGACGCCTCGGGGATCGCGAGCAGACGCTCGTGCGGCCCCAGCAGGGGGTGCAGCACACGGGTCAGTTGGGCGGGATGCACCCCAGCATTGTCGCGGTCCAGGCTCGCGCTGTCTACGCGCTACGGCCTGCGGGTCCGGCCCGGGTGCACTAGCGTCATCTGTACAGGCCGCGGTCAGGAGGAATATGAGCACGATCACCGTCACCGGTACCGTCGTCGAGCTAGACGGCGACGAGATGACCCGAATCATCTGGCAGGTCATCAGAGACCGGCTGATCCGCCCGTACCTCGACCTGAACCTGGAGTACTACGACCTCAGCATCGAGAACCGCGACGCCACCGACGACCAGATCACTATCGACGCCGCCCGGGCCATCCAGAAACACGGCGTCGGCGTCAAATGCGCCACTATCACCCCCGACGAGGCTCGGGTCGCCGAATTCGGGCTGAAGCAAATGTGGCGCTCACCTAACGGCACCATCCGTAACATTCTGGGTGGGGTGATCTTCCGGGAACCGATCATTATCTCCACTATCCCGCGGCTGGTCCCCGGCTGGACGAAGCCGATCATCATCGGCCGTCACGCCCACGGCGACCAGTACCGGGCGCAGAACTTCACGGTTCCCGGCGCCGGCACCGTCACCATCAGCTACCAGCCGGAGGACGGCTCGGCCCCGATGGAGTTCGAGGTCGCCCGGTACGGCGCCGACGGCGGGGTCGCGATGGGAATGTTCAATTTCACCAGATCGATCGAGGACTTCGCCCGGGCCAGCCTGAACTACGGCTTGCAACGCAATTACCCGGTCTACCTGTCCACCAAGAACACGATCCTCAAGGCGTACGACGGGGCCTTCAAGGATATTTTCCAGGCGATCTACGAGGCCGAGTTTAAGTCCGATTTTGAAGCCCGCGGGCTCACGTACGAGCACCGCCTGATCGACGACATGGTGGCTGCCGCCCTGAAATGGGAGGGCGGGTACGTCTGGGCCTGCAAGAACTACGACGGCGACGTCCAGTCCGATACCGTCGCGCAGGGCTTCGGCTCGCTCGGGCTGATGACCTCGGTCCTGATGACCCCCGACGGTTCGACGGTCGAGGCCGAGGCCGCCCATGGCACCGTCACCCGGCACTACCGCCAACACCAGCAGGGCCAGCCCACCTCGACTAACCCGATCGCCTCGATCTTCGCCTGGACCGGTGGCCTGCGCCACCGCGGCCGGCTGGACGGCACCCCTGAGGTGATCGGTTTCGCCGAGACCCTGGAGCGGGTCTGCGTCGAGACCGTTGAGAGCGGCCAGATGACCAAGGACCTGGCGCTGCTGGTCGGCTCGCAGCAGCCGTGGCTGACGACCGAGGACTTCCTGACGGCGCTCGACGAGAACCTGAGCGCTCGCCTCAAAGAGGCCTGACCGGTAAGCCAACCCCCGCCCACCGACCGGTCCTCGCGTGGCAGGGGACTGCCAGCATTCCTACCGCGTTGGCCAGGGGCGCGATGGCCGGTCCTCGCGTGGCAGGGGGGGACTGCCGCCAGACCGAGTGCTCAGCGGCCGGTCTCCATGTGGTGGGGGACTGCCCACTATGTACGAGGACACGCAACTCCTCGCCAACGCCAGCCCCGCCGCACGAGGACTACCCTGCGGCTGGGCCGGTGATGGTGACGATGCCGGGCGCCAGCCCCGCCGCACGAGGACTGCCCACTATGTACGGGGGCACGACTTAAAGATGCGGGGCCGGTCCCCGTGTGGTGGGGGCCTGCCCGCATCGACCTGGTAGAGGCCCGGTCAGCTGTCACCGGCTGGTGGCCCGGCCGGGCTGGATCACCTGCCACCCGGCCCGCTGCCAGGCGTCACGGTCCAGCCGCAGCCGGGCGTCGATCAGCACCTTGCGCCGGACCACCGAGCCCAGGGCGGCCGGGTCGAGCTGGCGGAACTGCGGCCACTCGGTCAGGTGCAACACCAGGTCTGCCGCGTCGAGGGCCTCGTCGAGGCTGGGGCATTGGGTGAGCTCGGGCAGGTCGACCCGGGCCTGCGGGTCGTACACCCGGACCTCGGCGCCCAGCGCGGCCAGCTGGGCCGCCACCGTCAACGCCGGAGAATTACGGGTGTCGTCGGTGCCGGGTTTGAAAGCGGCGCCGAGCACCGCCACCCGGCGGCCGGTGACCTCGTCGCCCAGGCTGCGGACCGCAATATGGGTTACCGCGCTGCGCTGGGTGTCGTTGATCGTCTCGATCGCCGTGATCAGCTGCGTCAGCTGCGGCACCCCCAGCTCGGTGGCCCGGTACGCCAGCGCGGCGATGTCTTTCGGCAGGCAGCCGCCGCCGAAACCCAGACCGGCGTTGAGGAAGTCCCGCCCAATCCGGCGGTCGTAGCCGAGCGCGTCGGCGAGCGGCACCACGTCACCCCCGGCGGCCTCACACATCTGAGCCAGGGCATTAACGAAGGAGATCTTCATCGCCAAGAAGGTGTTGGCGGCGGACTTAATCAGTTCCGCGGTGGCCAGGTCACATTCGACTACGGGAACCTGGTCCGCGATCGGCCGCGCGTACACCTGCCGCATCGTCGCCAGCGCCTGCTGTGACTGCGCCCCGAGTACGATCCGGTCCGGGCGCAGGGTGTCGGCCACCGCATGCGCCTCCCGCAGGAATTCCGGATTCCACAGCACCTCCACCCCGTCCCCGGCCGGGGCCAGCTCCCGCAGCCGCTGCTGCAGCCGGGCCGCGGTCCCGACCGGGACCGTCGACTTGCCGGCTACCAGGGTCGGCCGGGTCAGCAGCGGGCCCAGCCGGTCAGCCACCGCGAAGACTTGAGACAGGTCAGCCGAGCCGTCGGCGGCGCGGGGGGTGCCGACCGCCACAAAATGCACGTCGGCCCAGTCGGCGATCTCGGCGTAGTCGGTGGTGAACCGCAGCTGCCCCGAAGCCACGTGGCGGGCCAGCATCGGCTCCAGGTCGGGTTCAAAGATCGTGGGGCGTCCCGCGTTGAGGCTGTCGACGCGGGCCTGGTCGATGTCGACCCCGATCACCTGGTGCCCGAACTGCGCCATCCCGGCGGCGTGGGCGGCGCCTAGGTAGTTGGTTCCGATGACGGAGACAGTGAGCGGCACGGGTACACAGTAGTGAACCGTCTACAGTGATCGCGTGGACGACCGACCTCGAACACCGCGGCCCTGCTGATGTCGACGTATCTGACCGACAGCCTGCTGATCTTGGTGTTTGTTGTGATTGGCGGGGTCTTCGCGGCGGCTGAGATGTCGCTGGTCTCGCTGCGGGATGCCCAGCTCAAGCAGCTCTCTGGCCGCGGCAAGCGCGGTGCCAAACTGGCCCGGCTCGCAGCTAACCCGAACCGTTTCCTGTCTGCGGTCCAGATCGGGGTCACCTTGTCTGGTTTCCTCTCGGCGGCCTTCGGTGGTGCCACCTTGGCCGATGCCTTGGCGCCGTACCTGGTCCGGCTGGGCCTGGCCGAATCACCTGCCCGGACGGTTGCGCTGGTGCTGATTACCGTGGTGATCTCGTATTTCTCGATCGTGCTCGGTGAGCTCACCGCGAAACGGCTGGCCATGCAGCGGGCCGAGACTTTCGCCTTGGCGTTGACCCCGCTGGTGGACTTCATCGCCACCTTGGCCCGGCCTTTTATCTGGTTCTTGGGGGTCTCCACGAATGTTGCGGTCCGGGTCCTGGGCGGCGACCCGGGTGCCGCCCGGGAAGAGGTCACCGATGAGGAGATCCGGGCCCTGGTGGTGGGTTCGCAGACCCTCGGCGCCGAGGAGCGCCACATCGTCGACGAGGTCTTTGCCTCTGGCGAACGCAGCCTGCGTGAGGTGATGGTGCCCCGGACCGAGGTCGACTTTCTGCCCGGTGAGATGCCGGCCCACCAGGCGATCCGGGTGGTGCAGGGGGCCCAGCATTCTCGCTACCCGGTGGTGGGGGAGACCGTCGACCAGGTGCTCGGTTTTCTGCACGTACGGGACCTGATGGACCTCGACCCGGCCACCCGGGCCACCACGGTACGTCATCTGGTCCGCCCGGTCGCTTCGCTGCCGGAGACGGTGAAAGTGATGTACGCCCTGACGCAGATGCGCCGCAGCTCCTCGCACCTGGCGATCGTGCGTGACGAGTACGGGGGCACCGCGGGGATCGTCACTTTAGAGGACCTGGTCGAGGAGCTGATCGGGGAGATCCACGACGAATACGACGAGGTCAGCCGCCCGGTCGTGACCGGGGTTGATTCGGCTGACGTCGACGGGCTGATCACGCTGGAGCAGTTCGCTGAGCGGACCGGGCTGTTGTTGCCGGAGGGCCCGTACGACACGGTGGCCGGCTACTGGGTCGCCCAGCACGGGCAGCTGCCGCGGCTGGGGGACCAGATCGAAGCGGTGCTCGACTTGGCCGAGGACCCGGGTACCGGGGCGGCGGTCGAGATGACCGTGACCGAGCTCGACGGTCGTCGGGCAGCTCGGATCTCGGTCCGACGCCGCGCCGGCGAGACCCCCGCCGGCACGGTCGCCGACTGAGACTGTTGGCAGTGCCGCCATGATCGGGAACCGGTTTCGGTATCGTCACTATCGGCGCCGCTGAACGACGCCCAGAAGACACAGGAGTTGCTGGTGCACGATCCGGACGGCTCGGTGCTGCTGACCAGTGCCGAGGTGGGCAATCTGCTGGCGGTTGCGGTGCAACACGCCGGGGGGACCCTCCAGAACTGGAGCCTGGATCACATCGACGCCAACCCGCAGCATTCCACGACCGCGACCTATATCGCACAGGTGGAATGGCCGCACGGGGTCCGCCAGGAGCTGCTCGGGGTGTCGGCCCGGGCCGGGGGGCTGGGCCGTACCGATGAGCGGGCTGCGATCTTCGCTGACGGAGACCGCGAGGTCGCGGTCTGGATCTACCCGCGTGACCCGGACCTACCCGGCCTGGCCCGGGCCGCGTACCCGACCGAGATGGCCGCGGTGCTCAACGAATACCGGGTCTTTCCGCACCCGGTCGGGGTCGACCAGCTCCGGCTGGACATGATCGGCTACCGGCCCCGACGCCGGGCAGTCCTCAAGTGCACCGTGAGTTCCCCACCGCGAGTGTTGTACGTCAAGGTGTTGCGGGAACGGCTGTTTCAGACCATCAAGGTCCGCCACGAGCTGCTGCTGGCCGCCGGGGTGCCGGCGCCGCAGGTGGTGGCCGCCACCTCCGACCATCTGCTGGTGTTGGATGAGCTTCCGGGCCGGCCGCTGGCTAGGGCGATCTTCGATGACACCGATCCCACCACCGCCGAACGTCTGATCCACGTCTTGGACGCGATGCCGACCTCGGTGGCGCAGTTGGAGCGGCGGCCGCCGTGGAGCGACGCCGTCAGCCACTATGCCCGGATGGTGAGCCAGGCGTTGCCGCCGTTGCAGCCGCGGCTGGACTGGTTGGCGGAGCGGATCACCGAGGGGCTGGCGGGGGTCCCGGAGGGGAACGAACCCACCCACGGTGACTTCCACGAGGGGCAGATCCACGTCCACAACGGGCTGGTGTGCGGGATTCTCGACATCGACACGATCGGCCCTGGGCGGCGCGCCGACGACCTGGCCTGCCTGGTGGCGCACCTGTCGACGGTGCAGCGGATGAACGCCCGCCAGGCCGACCGGGTGCACCACCTGCTGCGGACCTGGGTCCCGGTCTTCGACAGCCGGGTCGACCCGACCGAGTTACGGCTTCGGGCCGCGGCGGTGATCATCTCGCTGGCTACCGGGCCGTACCGTTCCCAGGAAGCCAACTGGGAGCGCGAGACTCATCAGATCGTGGACGCCGCCGAGGCCCTGGTCCGGCAAGTGGTCTGAGCTTCGGCGGGACGGTACCGTCGAAGGCGACGTACGAGCGAGGAGGCGGGCATGGGCTGGATGCGGCTGGTTTGGGTGATCCTGGGGATCTTGTGGTGGATTGGGCGGCTCAAACGGGTCGGCCATCCCGCCCCGCGACGCCCCTGTGACATCACCGAGCCGGCAGCCGCGGCCGACGAGCAGACTACCGGCGAGCCGGCAGCCGAGACCGAAGCCGACGAGCAGACTACCGACGAGCCGGCAGCCGAGGCCGAAGCCGACGAGCAGACTACCGACGAGCCGGCAGCCGGTGACCCGGACGCTGGGCAGCCGACCGATTCCCCAGATCCTTCCGAGACCGCGTCGCCTGATAGCCCGGGTTCGCCTGACAGCCCGGGTTCGCCTGACAGCCCGGGTTCGCCTGACAGCCCGGGTTCGCCTGACAGCCCGGGTTCGCCTGA
>CALIWR010000033.1 GCA_938046585.1 uncultured Propionibacteriaceae bacterium
CCCAACCCAACCACCACCTGAAGAACCTTCTCGTCAGTGAGGAGGAAGACGGGGGTGATAGCTCCACGGCCCGCCCGAGCGAAGGCGAGGGCCATCAAACACTGAGCCCTTGACAGCGTAGCCTCGCAGAATGCGAACTCTGATCCTGATGCGTCATGCTCAGGCTGCTGCCTCGGCCGAGGGTCCCGACCGTGATCGCCCGCTTTCTGAGGCCGGCCGCCAGCAGGCCCAGCGGGTCGGGAAGACTTTGCGCGACAGGGGAATCCAGCATGTGCTGTGCAGTTCGGCGCAGCGTACCCGGCAGACTCTGGAGAGTCTTCAGCTGGAGGCTCCGGTGGACTACCAGGATGTCTTGTACAACGCCTCAGCGCATACCATCGCCCAGCAGATCAGCGGGGTTGACGAGGAGGTCGAGACTTTGCTGGTGGTGGCGCACGCACCCGGGATCCCGGCTTTGGCGACCCAGCTGAGCCACGACGCTGATCCGCGGCAGGCTGATCGGATTGGTTACTGGTTCCCGGCCGGGGCCTTCGTCGAATTGTGGATCGATACCGACTGGGTCTATGTGGAGCAGGCTAGTGCTCGCCTGGCAGACGTTCAGCGCTTCAGTGACTAGTCAAGGGCTGCATCATCGCGCACCTGTCGCCGGATCTGGTGGCCATGGTTTGTGCTCCCCGGTGTTGCGATTTTTGGGTTCAGGGCGTCCACCGGTCCAGGTCCGAGCTCGCCTGTCTGCTGGGGCTGGTGCTGCGGCGAGAGGTCAGGGGTCGGTCATGACACCCCGGCTTGGCGGGGTTGGGTTGAACCGCGGCCCTGCGGTCCGCTACTGTGATTCCCTGGTACGGGCCTATAGCTCAGTCGGTTAGAGCGCTGCCCTGATAAGGCAGAGGTCACTGGTTCAAGTCCAGTTAGGCCCACCGCGAGCCCCTGGTTTCCAGGGGCTTTGTCGTTTTTTACTTGTCGTCTCGGCCGCCTGGTGTCCCCGAGCCTTTCCCGACCGACCGTCGGTCGGTATGATCTGGGGTATGACCACCACCAGAGAACGAATCCTGGACACGGCTGAGCTCCGCTTCGTACGGCAGGGTTTCTCGGCGACTACCGTCGCCCAGCTGATCGACGACGCCCAGGTCGCCAAGGGGACCTTCTACCACCACTTCACCTCGAAGGAGGAGGTAATGACGGCGGTGATCGAACGGCAGGTGGCACGCCTGGTGACTAGCGCCGAGCAGATCGCGGCTGACCGCAGCCAGCCTGCCTTGGCTCGGGCCGCCCGGATCGTCAGCGGTGGGCTGGATCGCCCGGCCACTGTGGACCAGTTGGGGGAGGAGCTTGAGCGCAGCGGCAACGAGCTGATGCGTCTGCGAGCCCTGGACGCGACCTGTCAGGCGCTGCTGGGCCCGCTGCGTCAGTGCCTTGCCGAGGCGGTCACCAACCGGGAGATCGACCCGATCGACCCCGAGCCGGCCGCCGCCACGCTGCTCCTGCTGGGCGCCCATGCGGTTGACCGGGACCTCTTCGGCTGGTCCGCCGCCGGTGACCTGGCCCGGCTAGTCCCGACTGCTGAGCGGCTGCTGGGCGCCCGGCCGGGAGCCCTGGCCCAGCTGCTGGGCCCGGCGTTGACTGGTCCGCGGGGATGAGGTCGTGGCGTACGGCCCTGGGTCTGCTGGTGGTGGCTGGGGTGCTGTCGGGGATCGGCAGCGGCCTGACGGCCTTCGTGGTCGCCACCGAAGCTTTCCTGCGGACCAGGGACGCTACGGCGGTCGGCTGGTTGACGGCCTGCGGGATGGGGCCGCTGATCCTGATGGCCCCGGTTGGTGGGATGTTGGCCGACCGGTACGACCGCCGGCTAATGATGCTGATCGGGGATGGCGGTTCTGGGTTGCTGTTGGGGATCGTGGTCTGGCAGTTAGCCTCGCCGGCTACGTCCCTGGTCGGGATCGGGGCCGGGGTGGCGCTCTCGGCCGCCATGGCCGGGTTGACCGAGCCGGCGCTGCGGGCCACGATCAGCGACCTGGTCCCGGCGCAGCATCTGGACCGAGCGTCTGGGCTGATGCAGCTCTCGCAGGCCTTGCGCTGGCTGGTCGCCCCGGCTCTGGCGGCAGTCCTGCTGCTGGTGCTGCCGGCGGCCGCGGTGGTGGCGTTGGACATCGCCTCCTTCGCGGCGACTGCGGCCGCCGCTGTGGCGATCCGTTCGGTGCTCGGCTCCCGCCCGGCCTGGTCGGGTTTTGCCGGGCAGGAGCTGCGGACCATCGTGGGAGTGCTCCGGTTGGATGGGGTGGGCAGTCTGATCGGGCTGATGGCGGTTGCGGGTGCGGCGATGGGGATCGTGGAGACGCTGCTGACGCCGCTCGTGATGGGTTTCGCCAGCCGTACCTGGCTAGGGGTGGTGACCTCGCTCAGCGCCTCCGGGATGCTGCTTGGTGCGGTGTTGGTGAGCGCGGTCGGGGTCCGGCTGAATCTGCGCACCGGTCTGGCTGTGGGCCTCGGTGGCGCTGGGCTGGCTTTGGCGGTGTTGAGCGTACGGGCGGATCTGGTCTTGGTCACCGCTGCCGGGGTCGGTTTCTTCCTGGTGCTGCCGTTGGCCAATGCCTCGGCTGAGGTGCTGTTGCGCCGCGGCGTGCCAAATCAGCAGCTGGGGCGGGCCTGGGGCGCGGCTGGCTTGATCTCTCAGCTGGGGACGGTGGCGGCGATGCTGGCCGCGGGGCCGTTGACAGACCGGCTGTTCGCCCCGGCTGTCGCCGAGGGGCGGCTGGGTCTGGACCGGCTGTTGGGGACCGGGCCGGGCCGGGGTGCCGCGGCTGGGATTCTGGTTGCTGGTCTGATCCTGGTGGTGACCGGGGTCCTGGTCGCCCGTTCGGCTGCGCTGGGTCGGCTGGCTGCCTGCGATTGCGAGGCAGCGTCCGGATCGGATCAGATCGAATAGTCCAGTTTCTCGAGTGGGACCACGAAGTCGGTGCAGTCGAACGACTGGTCCATCTCCAGCGCCGGGAACGATTCGGCGGGGAAACTCACTACTTTGGCTGGGACTCCGGCCACCGTGCAATGCGGTGGTACGTCTTTGAGTACTACCGAGCCGGCGCCGATCTTGGCGCCTTCGCCGACCTCGATATTGCCCAGTACTTTGGCCCCGGCCCCGATCATCACCCCGCGGCGGATCTTGGGGTGTCGGTCGCCGTCGAGGTGCCCGGTGCCGCCGAGGGTCACTTCGTGCAGCATCGAGAAGTCGTCTTCGATCACGGCGGTGGCGCCGATCACGACCGAGGTGGCGTGGTCGAACATGATCCCCTTGCCGATCCGCGCGGCCGGGTGGATGTCGACGGCGAAGACTTCCGAGATCCGGCTCTGCAGGTACAGCGCTAGCGGTTCGTGCCGGGCCCAGTAGTGGTGCGCTACCCGGTACGACTGGACCGCGTGAAAGCCCTTGAAATACAGCAACGGCTGCGCATAGCCGCGGCAGGCCGGGTCGCGGCGCAGCACCGCCTGCAGGTCGGCGCGGACCGCCTCGCCGATCCCCGGGTCTTCTTGGAAGGCCGTGAAGACCAGGTCGTGGATCGCTTGGGCCGGCATGAGCGGCCCGTCTAGCTTGGAGGCCAAGATGGTTGCCAGCGCGTCTTCGAGCGAGTCGTGCCGTAGCACGGTCTCGTACAGGAATCCGGCCAGCATCGGTTCTCGGGCGACGTCACGTTCGGCTTCCAGCCGGATCGCCCCCCAGATCTCCCGGTCGGCGACGACTGCTGTGGTCATGGTTGCTCCTGACATACGTACGAACGGCGCAGACCTGCGCCAGTGGCTGATCTGGTCAGAGCAGACAGATCGCGGAGCTCACGTATCCCCAGTCGACATGACGGCGCGACACCCAGCCGGCAGCCGCTGCGTATGCCATCATCCGTATCCTCCTCGCCTGTCGACGAGGCTACCCGCCCCAAGCCACCATCACCAACCCACGACAAGCCAGGTCGGTTTCGATCGGCAGGGGTCACCTACTGTTTCGGAAGTGGCCCGTCCGCATCCACCTCGGGAATCGTCCCCTGATCCCAGTCGATCATCCTGGACTTGCGATGCTCAGCAGCGCGTTGCCGTTCACCCAACCATTCAACGAGGGGGGTGACCCCCATCATAAGAACCATGATCAGGGACGTCATCGACATCGTCTGCGCCACTCGCATGATCATGGATCGATAGCTAAATGAAGCTAGGAGGGCCTGTATGCTCACGCAGAAGAAAAGCAACCCCACCCAGAAGGAAATCCACGGCCAGCGGCACCACAGCCAGCCGAACAGCACAGTGAACAGATTCATCCCCATCATCGTCAGGCCCCACCACACCCCGACGCCACCGGTCCTCCACGCCACCGCCCACGCCGGCAGGGCGACCATAGCCATCGCCATAGCGAGACAGATAAATTCGCGGCCGAGCCTGTGGTTGAGCTCGTGTTGCCCCTCTCGGCTGAAGATGATCACGCGGGTCTTCTGTCTCTTTCCATCATTCGGGTAGGGGTTCTCACCATCATAATGATCCCACATCATGGCCACGCTCAGCAGGGCCAGCAATGACACTACCTGAGCCACCCGCGCCACGAAGTTATCATGCGAGACCACCGACCATAGAACCGGTAACAAGAGGGCAAGAAAAACGACCGGACCCGACCAAAACGACACCCGCCGCGGCCAGCGACACCACGACCAGAGGAACACCATGGCAACCAGGGCGACATCGGTCAGCACCGGGCCCCCGAGCCCTAGGCCTCCCGTAACCCAGGCCATCACCCATGCCGGAAACGCGATCACGGTCATGATCAACCCGAGACAGGAGAAATTGAGGCCGACATTCCAGTTGATCTCGGGCTCTGTCTCATTACCGAAGACTGTCTTATCTGTATCATTCGGATTTCCCCTGGCGGAGGAGTTCAGTGTGAATTCATGGTGGCACATCGCCAAAATGCCCAGGATCAAGGCGGTGATCGATGCCGCCTGGGCCAGGCGAGCAGCCATGAACTGATAGAAGACCACCGACCACATCACCGGGAGCAGCAGCACCACCTGCACAACCAGACCAAACCAGAGCAGCCAGCGACGCGGCCAGCGGAACCACAGCCAGACAACCAGCGCACCAAGCAGGGCCACCCCGACCATTATCGAGCCCCACTCCTTGACCCTGGGACCACCGAAAGCCGAGAACATCGACCACGTCGGCACCGCAATCACCGCAGCAACCAGAGCAATCCGCGAATAGCGGCGCTCGAATACCCACCCGGACGCGACATCTGATTCGCCACTGCGACTGAGCTGACTCATCTATCCTCTCCTTGCTATTTCTAAATTAATTCTCTAGATTATCACGGAAGATCACCAGTCGATCATGTGATGATCGTGGTGTGCTGGCGCTCTTGCGCATCCACCTCGGGAATCGTCCCCTGATCCCAATCGATCATCCTGGACTTGCGATGCTCAGCAGCGCGTTGCCGTTCACCCAACCATTCAACGAGGGGGGTGACCCCCATCATAAGAACCATGATCAGGGACGTCATCGACATCGTCTGCGCCACTCGCATGATCATGGATCGATAGCTAAATGAAGCTAGGAGGGCCTGTATGCTCACGCAGAAGAAAAGCAACCCCACCCAGAAGGAAATCCACGGCCAGCGGCACCACAGCCAGCCGAACAGCACAGTGAACAGATTCATCCCCATCATCGTCAGGCCCCACCACACCCCGACGCCACCGGTCCTCCACGCCACCGCCCACGCCGGCAGGGCGACCATAGCCATCGTCACAGCGAGACAGGCACAGCCGCGACTGATTCTCTGGCTGATTTCATGTTGCCCCTCTTTACTGAGGTAAATCTGACGGGCCTCACGGATCTTTTCAAGGGTTTTTGGGTCATGTAGATAAGGGTTTTCACCATCATGGTAGTTCCACATCATGGCCCTATCCAGTAAAGCAATTAATGAAAACATATGAGCTAATCTAGCTTCCATGAGATTATGTGTGAACAGCGACCATAGCACCGGAAGCAACAGGGCAAGAAAAAGGACCGGACCGGACCAAAACGACACACGCCGCGGCCGACGGCACCACGACCAGGAGAACATCATAATGACTAGGGCGACACTAGTCAGCACCGGGCCCCAGAGCCCAAGGCCTCCCTTAACCCAGACGGTTATCCATTCCAGAACCGCCATCATAGCCATGATCAACCCGAGACGGGAGAAAATGATGCCGGTGATCCAGTTGATCTCGAGCCCTGTCTCATTACCGAAGACCGACTCACCCACATCATCACGTCTCATATTAGGGGATTTCAGTGTGAAGTCATGGTGGCACATCGCCAGGATACCCAGAAGCAAGGCAGTAACCGATACCGCCTGGGCCAGGCGAACCACCAGGAACTGATGGAAGACCACCGACCACATCACCGGAAGCAGCAGTACCACCTGCACAACCAGACCAAACCAGAGCAGCCAGCGACGCGGCCAACGGAACCATAACCAGACAACCAGCGCACCAAGCAGAGCCACCCCAACCAACATCGGACCCCACACCCCGACACCACCAACCGTCCAGACCAGCAGCCACGCCGGCACCGCAATCACCGCAGCAACCAGAGCAATCCGAGAATAGCGGCGCTCGAATACCAAACCGGTTCTTACCTGGTCTTTAGCGCTTCGGAACCGACCAGTCGGCATCCCCATCGGTGACTGTCGCATCATCCATCACCCCTTTTGATCCCTCTGTTACCGCGATCGGCCAGGACCCCAGCGGCGGCCCAGAAAAATTGGTATTATCCTGCACTTTACTATTCATTTCAGCCATCTTATCAAACAGGATCAACAGGAACTCAAAGGCCGCTGTCAATGCATTCGCGAGGAATATCAAAATGGTAGTAAAACCCGCTGCAGTCGGAGGAGCAGCTACGCTACCGAATACGGTACCGAACTCCACTCCTAATGCAGCCAGTGCACCGGTAATAGTCGCCACGAGTAACGCCAGTATATTGTAGAGAGAAAATCCACCTACCGCCAGATGGAAGCAGACCACCCCCAGTTCTTCGCATAGGTCACCCAGTGCTGATGCCGCTGATGCTTGGGCTGCAATTTTTCCTTTATAGGTCTCGGCTCCCCTTCCTTGCCACAGTGGATCTGATCCCTTCCCGATTGGAAGACCATTGATCAACCCGGCGCTATCCGTCGCCGCCTTCGCCACTTCTCCACGAAAGTCAAATGATCGAAAAAGGAAGAAGAGGGGCGCCAGGATTCCTTCCAGGAGGTCATTAATGAATTTCAGGATCTTCATCAGCCACTTAAGGAAGCTCGTCATCGCATTCACCACCCAAGTGATGACTGCAGGAGCAATAAGGAGAGGACTGATGTCATGTAGTCCTGCGACACTAGATTCTAGACCTGCCACGCCCGACTGGACTTCCGAGACACCATCTTGAATCTTCTTCGCTAGCTGCTCATAGGCGGCGGTATCAAACCCCATGAAAATCACCACTTTCCGTACTGTGCATGGATGGAAGGAATAGACTGAGCGCTTTCAGTATTGACCTGTTCTTCACGCTCATAGACATTGGCGATGTTCGCCAGCAGATCGCTGATTTTCTTAGCCTCATCCGCTCCAGAGCGACTGATGCGCGAGATCGCAGAACAAGCGTTATTGTAAGCTTCTGTTGCTGGAAAGAAAATTCCCATCTGGAGATGATTGAGGTCACCTTGAACTTCTGCATACGTGAACACCGGCTTCAGCCCGTTGCTGATATCCTCCCACATTTTCGATTCTCGCCTCAACTCTTTGAGGCTGACCTGGATGTTCTCTGGCGTCGGCTGACTCATAGCGCGCTCCTCAGGAGGTCGTAGATATCTCGGACATCGGTCGCCAGGCGATCAGCGGGCTGCTCCGGAAGAGTCATCGCCATCGCTTCGCCGATCAATTCGTCGACCTCGAGGCTGACTGCAGCTCCCGTTTTTCCATGAGCCCAAGCAGGATCTATGGTGATGGTCAAAGAATCACCGGATCTATATATCTTCACCTGCTCGGTTCGGTTCGTGATCGTGGGTTCCGGCATCTCGGCCTTCATCGCCTGGACCTCGCGTAGCTGGCGTTGTGTCGTGTCCAAAGCCTCGATCAATCGTTCCATGACCAGGTTCAGACGGTCGACCGAGGGGTTCAGGCGATCAGCGGAAAGCTCCGGTTCCAGGAGCAGGGCGTCCTCGCTGCTGGGTCTTTGGTTGACGAGGAAGGATCGGATTGCCTCAGTCACGGCGCTGCCCAACTCTGCCGCGGGTAGCCGCTGCTCCCAGTCCTGCCGCACTCTCACCTGGGGAGAACCGTCGGCGTCAGCGACAACCGTCACCACGTCAGCGAACCGTTGCGGTAATAGCCCGTCTGGAGGCTGACACGCAGCGATCACCTGCTTGCCTTCCGCGATCAGCTGATGAGCGACTGCTGCTACATCGACCATGCCAACACAGTACCTAACGTCGGTGCTATGTCGAGGGCCCGTGTTCGATATGACCCTCGTTGCTGTCAGTCGTACGGCAGGGCGGAGTCAGTCCTCGGCGAGGGTGATCTCCAGTCCACCGAGCATGGTCGCTGAGAGGTTGTACAGGAATGAGAAGACCGTGGCCAGGGCCGTGAAGATGACGACGTTGATGGCGCCCAGGGTGGCTGCCAGACCAGTCACCCGCAGGGTGCTCACGTACTTGCGGATCTCAAACTCGTTGGGGTCGTTCGGAGCCGCCAGCAGGTCTCGGTACAGGGCGTTGACCGCGTCCCAGAGCCCGGTGGCGTCAATCACGGTCATCACCAGGAAGGTCGCCACCACGAACATGACGAAACCGGCCACGCCGAACAGCAGCGAAGTCTTCATCACCGACCAGGGGTCGATCCGGGCTACCCGCAGCCGGGCCCGACGGGTACGGCGGGGACGCTTCTGGCTCGCCGGATCCTCCTTCGCGGTGGTCTTGGCGGCGGTGGCCACAGTCGTCTGGTTCGCTTTGCCGGTCGACTGGCCCTGACCGGAGGCCGGGCGTTGCCGGAGCACGGTCGTGTCCACCGGAATCGTCTGGGTCGTACCCTGCTTGGCACCGCCGGGCCAGGTCACCGGCCGGGTGCTGCCACCCGCTGGCGTCGACTCACTCACCCTGGTCCTCCTCCGCACCATCCAGGCTCACCCTGACCACCGTACCCGAGTCAGCCGACACCGGATCCGCTCCACCGGCATCCGGCCCGGCCTCAGCCTGGTCCTCGCCCGCGGCCGGGTCGGCATCGGCGTCGTCCTCCTCGGGCTCCGGATACCGCGCGATCGCCGCCACCGCATCGTCGCCGCGGACCGAGACGAACTTAACCCCCATCGTGTCGCGGCCCTTCACCGGGACCTCGTCCACCCGGGACCGGGTGATCTGGCCGGAGACCTTCATCGCAATCACCTCGTCAGCCTCGCTGACCACCAGACCACCGACCAGGGATCCTCGGTCCTCGTTCAGCTTCATGGCCTTGATCCCCAGCCCGGCCCGGCCCTGCTGGCGGTAGTCCGAGACCGGGGTCCGTTTGGCGAAACCCCCGTCGGTGACGGTGAACACGTACCGGTCGTCCTGCGGCATCTCGGCGTCGATCACGCTCATCGACAGCAACGCATCCCCGTCCCGGAACCTCATCCCGGTAACCCCGGAGGTAGAACGTCCCATCGGGCGCAGCTGCTCGTCGTCGGCGGCGAATCGGATCGCCTGCCCTTTGGTTGAGATCAGCAGCACATCGTCGACCGGGTTACACAGGGCAGCCCCGATCAGCTCGTCGTCTTCCTCACGGAAGGCGATCGCGATCACCCCGGCCTGCCGTGGCGAATCGTAAGCGGTCAGGTCGGTCTTCTTCACCAGGCCATTACGGGTAGCCAGCAGCAGGTACGCGGCGTCCGTGTACGAGCGGATCGCCAACACCTCTGCGATCCGCTCGTCAGGCTGGAAACTCAGCAGCCCGGCGACATGGCCGCCTTTGGCGTCACGGCCGCCCTCCGGCAGCTGCCAGACCTTGGTCCGGTACACCCGGCCTTTGGTGGTGAAGAACAAGATCCAGTGGTGCGACGTGGTCGCGAACAGGTGCTCCACCTCGTCGTCGGCCCGCAGCGACGCGCCCCGGACACCTTTGCCGCCGCGGCGCTGAATCCGGTACTGGTCGGCCCGGGTCCGTTTGGCGTAGCCGCCGTGGGTGATCGTGACCACCACATCCTCGTCGGGGATCAGGTCCTCGTCGGACAAGTCACCATCGGCCGACACAATCCGGGTCCGGCGCTCGTCGCCGTACTTGTCGACGATCTCAGCCAACTCGGTGGCGATGATCTGCCGCTGCCGGTGCGGCTTGGCGAGCACATCCTGCAGGTCGGCGATCTGACGCTCGTACTCGGCCAGCCGGTCCACGATCCGCTGGATCTCCATCGCCGCCAGCCGCCGCAACTGGGTGTCGAGAATGTACGTAGCCTGCACCTCGTCGATCGACAGCAGGTCCATCAGCCCCTGCCGGGCCATCTCGGCGTCGCGGGAGGCGCGGATCAGCGCGATCACTTCGTCGAGCATGTTGAGTGCTTTGACCAGGCCGCGCAGGATGTGGGCCTGCTCCTCGGCCTTGCGCAACCGGTATCGGGTGCGGCGCACGATCACGTCCAGCTGGTGTTTCACCCAGGACGAGATGAATTGGTCCAGCCGCAAGGTCCGGGGCACGTCGTCGACCAGGGCCAGCATGTTGCAGCCGAAAGTGTCCTGCAGCGCGGTGTGCTTGTACAAGTTATTCATCACCACGCGGGGCTGGGCGTCGCGTTTGAGCACGATCACCAGCCGCTGCCCGGTCCGGGCAGAAGAATCATCGCGGATGTCAGCGATCCCGGTCAGCCGGCCCGAGTTCACCAGCTCGGCGATCTTCTGGGCAAGATTGTCTGGGTTGCACATATACGGCAACTGCGAGACCACCAGCAGAGTACGGCCCTTGCTGTCCTCTTCGATGTCGATCACGGCCCGCATAATCACCGAGCCGCGACCGGTCCGGTACGCGTCCTCGATCCCCTTACGGCCGACAATCAGCGCCCCGCCGGGGAAATCCGGGCCCTTGATCCGGGCGATGCAGGCCTCGAGGAGTTCCTCTTTGGTGGCCTCGGGATGCTCCAGCGCCCACTGCACCGCATCGGCCACCTCACGCAGGTTGTGGGTGGGGATATTGGTGGCCATTCCGACTGCGATCCCGGTTGAGCCGTTGACCAGCAGATTCGGGAACCGGGCCGGCAGTACCACCGGCTCGGTCTCGCGGTTGTCGTAATTCGGTTTAAAATCGACGGTCTCTTCGTCGATGTCGCGGACCATCTCCATCGCCAGCGGCGCCATCCGACATTCGGTGTACCGCATCGCGGCAGCCGGGTCATTGCCCGGGGAGCCGAAATTACCCTGGCCAGCTACCAGCGGGGCCCGCATCACCCACGGCTGCGCCAACCGGACTAGGGTGTCGTAGATCGCCGAATCGCCGTGTGGGTGGTACAGGCCCATCACCTCGCCGACTACCCTGGAGCATTTGTTCCAGCCACGGTCGGGGCGGTAGCCGCCGTCGTACATCGTGTACAGCACCCGCCGGTGCACCGGTTTCAGCCCGTCGCGGACGTCAGGCAGGGCCCGGCCTACGATCACCGACATCGCATAGTCGAGGTAGCTACGTTGGATTTCGACCTGCAGATCCACCGGCTCGGTCTTAGCCTCAGCCAGCCCGGCCAGGACCTGGGCGGCGGCCGCCTCAGAATCGGCCTCGTCGGCGGTCTTGCCGTTCTCGGGCTCGATCGGTCCGTCAGTCATGGTTCTCCTCTACACGGCTCGACTCAGATGTCGAGGAACCGCACATCCTTGGCGTTGCGCTGAATGAAATGGCGGCGCTGCTCGACGTCCTCGCCCATCAGGATCGAGAACATTTGGTCGGCGCGGGCGGCGTCGTCGAGGGTGACCTGGAGCAGAATCCGGCCCTCGGGATCCATTGTGGTCTCCCATAGGTCGGCGGCGTTCATCTCACCCAAACCCTTGTACCGCTGGATCGGGTTGACATTCGGCAATTTCTTGCCGTTCGCCAGGCCATGGTCACGCAGGGCGTCCCGTTCAGCGTCGGTGTACGCGAGCTCGTGCGGGGCATTCGTCCAGCGGATCCGAAACAGCGGCGGCTGCGCCAGATACACATGCCCGGCGTCGATTAGTGGCTTCATGAACCGGAACAGCAGGGTCAACAGCAGCACCCGGATATGCGATCCGTCGACGTCGGCGTCGGCCATCAGCACGATCTTGTGATACCGCAGCTTGGCGATGTCGAAATCCTCGTGGACGCCGGTGCCGAGGACGTTGATGATCGCCTCGACCTCCTTGTTCTGCAGGATCCGGTCCAGCCGGGCCTTTTCGACATTAAGGATTTTGCCCCGGATCGGCAAGATCGCCTGGGTCCGCGGGTCCCGTCCACCCTTGGCGGAACCGCCGGCGGAATCACCCTCGACGATGAACACCTCGCATTCGCTCGGGTCGTTCGACTGACAGTCCGACAGTTTCCCGTACGCGCCGCCGCCGCCTAGCAGTCCCTTGCGGCTCCGGGCGACGTCGCGGGCCTTGCGGGCAGCGATCCGGGCGGTGGCCGCGGCCTGCGCCTTGCGTACGATGTCTTTACCTTCGGACGGGTTCTTCTCAAACCAGTCACCGAGCCTGTCGTTGACCACCTTCTGAACAAAGGAACGAGCCTCGGTGTTGCCGAGCTTGGTCTTGGTCTGGCCTTCGAACTGGGGTTCGGCCAGTTTCACCGAGATGATCGCGGTCAGACCCTCGCGGATGTCCTCGCCGGAAACCCGGTCCTCTCGTTTCTTGATCATTCCCCAGGTCTCGCCCCACCGGTTGACGATGGTCGTCAGCGCCGCCCGGAAACCTTCCTCGTGGGTGCCGCCCTCGTGGGTGTTGATGGTGTTAGCGAACGTGTGCACGCTTTCGCTGTACGAGGCGCTCCACTGCATCGCCACCTCGAGTCCCATGTTCTTCTCGGGGGCATGGGCCTCGACCGCAATCACCGACGGGTTGATGGTCTCCTTAGAGCCGATCAGATGGGTGACATAGTCGATCAGGCCCCGGTCGTAGCGGAAAGTCTCGCTCAGCTGCTCGCCGTCCTCGTCGACATGGTCGGGGCGCTCGTCGGTGATCCGGATCGTGAGGCCCTTGTTAAGGAAGGCCATCTCCCGGAATCGGGTGGCAAGAGTCTCGTACGAATAGGTGGTGGTCTCGAAGATCTCGGGGGAGGCAAAGAATTCGACCTCGGTCCCGGTCTGCGTGGTCGGCTCCAGACGTACCAGGTCGCCGTCGGGGTCGCCCAGCGAGAACGCCTGCTGCCAGCGGTAGCCGTCGCGTCGTACGGTCACCACCAGCCTGCTGGACAGGGCGTTCACCACCGACACACCCACCCCGTGCAAGCCGCCGGAGACCTTGTAGCCGCCGTCGCCGAATTTGCCGCCGGCGTGGAGTACGGTCAAAGCCACAGTGACCGCGGGCAGGCCCTGGCCCTCCATCACTTTTACCGGGATCCCGCGGCCGTCGTCGGTGACCCGGACCCCGCCGCCAGGCAACAGCCGAACGTCGATCATGGTGCAGTAACCAGCCAGCGCCTCGTCCACGGCGTTGTCGACTACCTCGTACACCAGGTGGTGCAGGCCACGTTCACCGGTCGAGCCGATGTACATGCCGGGACGCTTACGGACCGCCTCAAGACCCTCCAAGACGGTGATCGACGACGAATCGTAGACCCCGGCGTCGACCCGTGACCCCATCGCCTGGGCCTGGGTCTCGAGGCCTGAGCCCTGGTCCAGGTCGCCGTCAGGCACCCCGGCCAGGTCCTCCTCGGTCAGGGCGTCGTTGTTCGTGGCCACAGGGTTGCGTCCTTCCCGGCGCGGAGCCGAAGCGCCGGGGCGCGTTCACGGGCCGACCGACCCGAAGCCGCCCGGGCGGCACGTGAAATAAAACCAAGGATAGATTCTACCGGGTACGCAGGTACGAACCCAACTTCGCCACACCCACAGTAACCGTCGAGTTCTGAGGAACCCGGCATGAACGGCGAGAGAGCACCGCCTGGGAGCGCTGGTAGCCCCCGGTCCTAGGGGGACCACCGGCTCCGGCCCTCCACCCTCCCAGAAGGTCAGCCGTCCGAGGGTGGAGCACCACGGCAGGTCGCCTACAGTGATGGTGTGAGGCAGGCGACATCGACAACGATCACCCGGGACCTCACCATGCACCAGGATTGGCCGGCGCCCCGGCGGCAACGGTTGCCTGGCTGGGTACGGTTGGCGCTGCCGGTGGCGGTCCTGACCCTGCTCATCGCGGTGGTCCGGGTCCTGGGTGGTTTCGAAGTCCAGGTCGGGCGCTACACCGAGGCCGGACCGGGACAGCCGATGGTGCTGGGCGAGATCCTAGAAGTCACTCCGCTGCGGGCGTTGGCGACATCCCAACGCAGCGCGTACCTGGTTCAGGTGGAGGCCACCTGCCGCAACCTGTCCACCGCGCCAGTACCAACGACAAACTTGGAAAGCGCATTTCGGATCGTGGAGCTGAACGGGCGGACTTTCGGTGACGACACTGCGGTCCACGGGGCCGACCTGAATCCCGGCCTGCAGCCGCGGCTGTGCCAGATCGAGGCCTCATTCCCGCTGGAAGTGTCCTTTGCCGGCACGATCGCGTTGAACATCTCGCCGGCGGAGTACGCTGACCGGTCGCTTACCCACGCTGCCGGCAAATCCTGGTATCCCAGCGGCAACGGCGACGGGGTTTATTTGCTGCCGCTTACCGTGGTTCCGCGGGAGTGACCACCGGGGTCCGGGCTAACTGCCGGCGGGGCAGGTGGGCCAGCCCGGCGATGGCGGCGACGTCTCGCTCAGGAACCTCGAATAACAGTATTAGCTCGGTTGTCTGCCCCTGGCGGGCACAGGCACGGACGTGCCAGGTGAGCGAGATCCACTGCCGGCGGTTTGTCCCAACCAGCCGTAGTTCGCATTCCGGGTTTTCGCGTAGGCCTCGGACCTCGCCGCTGACCTGGATGATCCGGGTTCCCTCGGCCGCTGCGACGACCTTCTTCTGTAGCGGGTCGTGGTAGGAGGTGGCCTGCCGGATCGCCGTGACCCGCAGTTCCAGTCCGTCGACCCGGCCGGGCTCTCCCGGTGGCAGCTGTTCAAACCGGGGGTCGGCGCGGGCGTACGCCCACCCAAACCAGGCCACCATCACCGCGGCCGTCATGGTCGCCGTCACCAGGGCCACCAGCCACTGCCGGGTCCGGGAGAGCCTCACTGGACCTCCTGTCGCGGGTTGCTGACCGGGATCGTCTGGTAGCGGCCCTGCTCGGCCAGCTGTTGCGCCTGTTCTTCGGTGATGCCCAGGTCGACCACCACCACCCGGTCCCAGGACTGGAAAATGCCGCCTTGGCGGAATTCGACCTGCGCTGCGGCCAGATCCCCGGTCGAGATCTCGAATGCGACGTCGTAGATCATCCGGAATCCTGGGGCCGGGCCGGTCTGGATCCGGTCCAGGCCGGCCAGGGTCCGTTCGCCGGAACGCACCATCACCTGAAAGAAGCGGGTGTCGCCGGGGACGTCGGCCTCCAGCCAGAAATGGACCACCAGCATCTGGTCAGAGCTGATGTAGAACCGGTTGCCCGAGTAGCTGACCGCTGACCCGACTTGGTACGAGGTGATCATCACCCGCTCGCCCCCATTCAGGGTGCCTACCTGCCCGATCCTGGTCAGGTGCCGGTCAGCGTCGTCCAGGTCGATCCGCAGCAGGGCCCCGGACGCGATCACCGACAGCACCAGCATCAGTATTGAACCCCAGGCGATCGGGTATCGGCCGCGCCGGGGACGAATCACTGGGTCACCTCCGGGGTTGGCAGGTCCAGATCGATCGCCCGGTTCGGTGCCGGAGGCGACCAGGTGCTGGCCCGCTGGAAGGCGACGGCCAGCAGGCAGACCCGCAGCGGCTCCACCAGCAACCGTTGGATCAGGTCCAGCACCGGGATGAAGGCGCCCCAGAACACGATCGAATTGCCTCCCATCATGACTTTGATCCCGTACTCGGTAAGACGTTCCCCCAGGGCTAAGGCCGAGTAAACCACCAGGTAGGCGCCCAGGAAGGTCGGCCCGACCCGCAGGATCAGTTTCAGTGACTGCCAGGTGGGCAGGTATTTGTCGTCGATATCACCGAGGAAGGCGTCCTGGAAGGCGAGCAGGCCGCCACGTAGCCGTGAGGAGGTCCGTAGCCGGTGCGCCACTCGGCGGGCGCTGCGTCGCTGAGAGCTGCTCAACAGTTGCGGGGTCTCGCGGCGGCGCCACAGGTCCCCGATCGACAGCACCCCGGTACCGATCACCAGGCTGGTCATGGCCAGCCACAGCACCGGCTCAGCGAAGATCTCCAGCAGGGTCGGCCAGCCGGTGGTCGTGATCCAGTCCCAGGCCTGGGCGACGATCTCGGGCAGGTCGATCCGTAGCAGCCGGAAGGGAGCCGCGAAGGCGTACCCGGCGTTAGTCAGCCAGGTCATGAACTGGCGGTTGCCCAGCCAATACCAGGCCCGCAGTACCAGCCGCATCCCGGCCACCAGCAGTGACAGCATGAAGAAAGCTTCAACGAAGGCTGCGGCCAGCCCCAGCGCCCGGATCCGGGTCCGTTCGTGAATTCGTTCGATCAGTCGGCGCAGCAGGTACGAGCCGACTACCGCGGCCACCACCACCAGGTATTGGGTGCGGGTACGGGGATCCAGGGTGTTCAGCGTAGTTCCGCCTACGCCCCCGGCCAGCAGGTAGGAGTTGATCACCACGTCCCGGGTCGCAGATTCCACCACTCCGAAGGAGGCGTAGATCCCGAGGAACGGCAGCAGGGTCACCGCCAGCAGCTCACCCATCGGCTGTTGCCGGGCCGACTGCGGCTGTGGGAGGGTCTCGTCGACGTCCAGATAGTCACCGGCGATCCGCAGCGAAATCACAATCCCCGACAGCAGCACCACAAAGCTGCCGGCGATCAGGAAGATCGCGATCCACGGTTGGACCTGGCTGACGAGGGCCGCCAGTAGCCGTAGCAGCTGCGACCCCAGGGTCGTCAGCAGCTGGAGGGTGAACAGCATCGGCAGACACGCCCACCAGGTCTTCCCGGTTCCGACCAGGAGGGCCGCGATATGCCCGGCCCATTGCCTGCCCGCTCGCATGCTCGCAGTGTAAGGCGTGGTGTGGGCGCACAGCTGCGGGCATAACGCCGGGCAGGGGACCAACCCAGCCCGCAGAGAGAAGATGGGCCCGCAGGTGTGCTCCTCATGCTGGGATTCCAGAAGATGAGATTGGGTGACAGGTGCGGGCACAACACCGGTCAGGGGCCCGGATCAGGCTCATGGGTGGCAATAGGCCCGCAGGTGTGCCTTCGACTCGGGTGCCGGTTTCGTGATCTGGTCTCAGCCCCAGGTGTCGCGAGGGCCATCGCCTTTGATTCGGAACCTTCCGGTACGACGTTGGGGTGCCTCGGGACCGCAGAAGTCGATCCGGGCGATAGCGCCGTCTCCGACTGCGGCGTTCACTCTGGCCAAGATCTGGGCTGCCAGGTGCCGCAGCTGAACTGCCCAGGCAGTGGTGTCGGTGCGTACCGTGAGCACCCCGGATTCAAAGGCCTCGGGGGTGGAATGCCGGGCCACGTCGTCACCGACTACCTGCGACCAGCGGCCGGCGACAAGGTGGACGTTGACCTCCACCTGCCAGCCGTTGGCTTCGATCAGGTGGTGTAACAGGTCGCCGGCACGTTTCGGGTCGCGTGGATCGTCCCCGGATCCCGACCAGGTGGGCTGGCGCCGGGATGGTCGGGGTCGGCGGCGTGTGCCGCGCGCCATCCGGGCGACCCGGCTGGCCAGGTCGGTCCCGGTCGGGTCGTGGTCGCAGACCAGCGGGTCGACCGGATCAGGCTGGTCGGGACTGGTGGTCGGGTCCGGGTCCGGGACAAGGTCGGGACCGGTCATGGTTCGGCCCCGGCATCGGGTCCGGGGTCGCTGTCGGCGGCCGGGTCGGGTTCCCGTACGGACCCGTCGGCGACGGTCAGGTACCGGCCGCCGAGTTCGGCGGGTACGTCTTCGGCGACGGCCGCGGTGATCAGGACCTGTTGGGCTTCGGTGATGCCGCCGGCCAGGCGCTGGCGGCGGGTTTGGTCTAGTTCGGCGAAGACATCGTCGAGGACCAGCACCGGTTCGATCCCGTCGTCGCGCAGCAGGTGGTACGAAGCGAGCCGTAGCGCCAGCGCCAGCGACCAGGATTCGCCATGGCTGGCGTAGCCCTTGGCCGGCAGTTCACCCAAGGCCAGGTGTAGGTCGTCGCGGTGCGGGCCGACCAGGCTGACCCCGCGAGCGATTTCTTCACTGCGGCGCTGCCGCATCCGCTCCCACAGCACCTGCGCGGTCTCGTCTCTGGTCAGTTCCGGTGCCACAGCCGAGGTGGAGTGGTAGGTGGCGCTGGCCCGGTGCTGCACCGGCGCGATCGCGGCGTACCGCTGTTCCAGGTACGTGGCGAGCTCAGCCAATGTCTGCAGCCGGGCACAGACCAGTTCCGAGCCCAGCAGCGCAAGGTGGTCGTTCCACGCGTCCAGGGTGGTGTCGGCGTCGGCGCTGACTGGCCGCGGCGACCGGCCGCTGAGGGATTTCAACAGGGCATTGCGTTGTTTCAGGACCCGTTCATAGTCGGCCCGGACCCCGGCGAGGCGGGGCCAACGGGCCACCAGCAGGTCGTCGAGGAAACGCCGCCGCTGCGCCGGATCAGCTTTCACGATCGCCAGGTCCTCGGGGGAGAACAGCACCACTACCAATGCTCCGAGCAGATCCCGTGGCCGTTTCAGCGGTGCCCGGTTGAGTCGGGCCCGGTTCGCCCGGCCTGGGTTGATCTCGAGGTCCAGGCTCAACGCCCGCGGGTCGTCTAGCCCGGCCTGGACCCGGGCCGAGACCGTCGCCCGTTCGGCCCCGGCCCGTACGAGTGGTGCATCCGAGGAGACCCGGTGCGATCCCAGCGTGGCCAGGTAATCGATTGCTTCGACTAGGTTGGTTTTGCCGTGGCCGTTGTGGCCGACGAAGACCGTTACCCCGGGCCGCAGTTCCACTGACAGCTGCTGGTAGCAGCGGAAATCGGTGAGCTGGAGGTGCGTCACGTACATGCGTCCTCCTTGCCCGGCCGGTACCGGCGGCGCGTCAGTTCGGCAGCCGCATCAGCATGATCACATGCCGGTAGTCGGTCGCCGGGTCGGCGTCCAGCTCTTCCAAGCCGGTCACCAGGCAGGGTTTACCAGGGGCGGTGAAGGAAAAGTGCACGTACGGCGAGTCGACCGCGGTCAACGCGTCGGACAGGTAGTGGGGGTTGAACCCGGCAGCGGTGATCGCCGGCTCAGCCGATTCGTTCTCCACGACTGCGGTAACCGCCTCGGAGGCCTGTGCCTGGTCGCCAGTCGCAGCTTCCAGGGTGATCGAGGCTTCGTCGATGATCATCCGTAGTGAGGTGTTGCGTTCGGCGACTAACCCGACCCGTTTTACGGCGGCGATCAGGTCCTGGGTGCTGACCCGGATCGCCAGGGCCGCGGTGATGTCCATCAGGTGCCGGACCCGGGGAAATTCTCCGTCCAGGAGCCGGGTGGTGATCTGGCGGCTACCGCCGGGCCCGTCGCCTTCAAGACCGATCAGGCCTTCCCCGGAAGTCGCCGCCGACAGGCTGATCGTGACCGTGTCCCCGGAGATCATTGACTTGGCGGCGTCGGCGAGGACCCGGGCCGGGACTAGGGCCGAGCCGCTGGCGTTGGTCGCGGTGGGATTCCAGTCGAGTTCTTTGAGCGCCATCCGGTATCGGTCGGTCGCCAGCAGGTCCAGCCGGTCCTCGGTGATCTCTAGCCGGACTCCGGTGAAGACCGGCAGCAGCTCGTCACGGCCGGCTGCCACGACCACCTGCTGTACCGCCTTGGCGAAGTCGCCGGCCCGTACGGTGCCGGTGGCTTCGGGCATCACCGGCAGCTCCGGGTAGTCGGAGACCGGCAGGGTCTGCAGGGTGAACCGGGCCGAACCGCAAACCAGTTCCATATGGGATTCACTAGCGGTCAAGACGACCGGTTTGTTGGGCAGGGAGCGTGAGATGTCAGCCAGCAGGCGGCCTGAGACCAGGGCCACACCGTCCTCGCTGACCTCGGCGGCGACGCTGATCCGGGCACTGGTCTCGTAGTCGAAGCTGGAGAACACCACCGACCGGGCGTCCGCGCGGATCAGCAGGCCGGCAAGGATCGGCACGCTCGGACGCGTGGGCAGGCTACGGGCCGCCCACTGCACCGCCTCAGCGAGGACATCCCTGTCGAGTCGGATCTTCACCATCACCCCTCTCGTTGGTGGCGATCATAGTGCGTTCTGGCCGGTTCACCGGGCCTGACCGGCGGGCACCCGGTCGACCTGAAACTATCCACACTTATCCACAGGCTGCTGTGGACAGGCGGTGGGTTGACCCAGGTGGCCTTGGGATAAGTCCGCAAGGGCATCATCTGTCCCCAGATCATCCCCAGACAGCTCCCGAGATCTCCACAGGGACGACACGCCTGTAATTCCGGTCCGACTAGGGCAGACACCGGTTATCCACAGTATCCACAGCCCCTATGATGATGACGAAGGAGAGAACTGGTGAGACTTCATTTGAAGTAGGCAGCGGCTCGATCTGGGGATAACCGTGCTGAGGGGTAGCGTCGGTGCTAATCCCCAGGTGGCTGGAGACCGGTGAACCATGGCTCCCAGCTGCACAGCTACGGGTCAACCGAAGCCCCTGGGTCGAAGTTCTGAGGCTTCGGCAGCTGGTCTGCCCGCAGTTCTGCACCTGAGAGGTACGCGGAGCACCCCGAACTGGGCGACGAGAGACGACCAGCCCGGCTACGACCCCAGGAATCTTCTCGTCGGTGAGGAGGAAGGCGGGGGTGTTAGCTCCGCGGCCCGCCCGAGCGAAGGCGAGGGCAATCAGACCCGCCGCTGGGCGACCTGCTTCACCCGGTTGGTGATCTCGTTTACCTTGGTTAGGGCGTCACGGTCGCGGTAGATCAGCTCCTTGATCTTGCGGTTGGCGTGCATCACGGTGGTGTGGTCACGCCCGCCGAAGGCCTGACCGATTTTGGGCAGGCTGGACTCGGTGTGTTCGCGTGACAGGTACATGGCGATCTGGCGGGCGAAGGCCACGCTCTGGGCCCGGCCGGGACCGGTTAGCTCGTCGACGGTGAGGTCGAAGTAGACCGCGGTCTCGTGGATGATCATGCTGATCGTGATCGGCTGTTCGCTGCCCTGGGCGACGATGTCCTTGAGGACCGCCGTGGCCAGGTTCAGGTCGACGGTCTGCTGGTTCAGCGAGGCGTACGCGGTGACCCGGATCAGCGCCCCCTCCAGTTCCCGGATGTTCGTCGAGATCTTGGAGGCGATGAACTCGAGTACGTCGTTGGGGACGGTCAGCCCGTCCGTGGTCGCCTTCTTGCGCAGGATCGCGCTGCGGGTCTCCGGGTCCGGTGGGTGGACGTCGGTCAGCAGCCCCCACTCGAAACGGCTGCGTAACCGCGGCTCTAGCGCCTCCAGGTGCTTGGGTGGCCGGTCGCAGGTCATCACGATCTGCTTCTGCAGGTTGTGCAGGTGGTTGAAGGTGTGGAAGAACTCCTCCTGGGTCTGGATCTTCTTCTCCAGGAACTGGATGTCGTCGATCAGGAGCACGTCCACGTCACGGTACATCCGTCGGAACTGGGCGGTACGGGAGTCGGCGATCGCGTTGATGAAGTCGTTGGTCATCTCTTCGGTGGAGACGTACTTCACCCGCAGATGCTCGTGGTACGTGTGGACGTAGTGCCCCAGTGCGTGCAGCAGGTGGGTCTTGCCTAGTCCAGACGGGCCGTAGATGACGAGCGGGTTGTACGACTTGCCGGGTGCCTCGGCGACGGCGACGGCGGCGGCGTGGGCGAACCGGTTTGAGGGTCCGATGACGAAGGTCTCGAGGGTGTAGCGGGGGTTTAACCGTTCATGGTCGCCGCGGGAACGTGCCCCTCGACCGGCAGATGTCTCGGCTGAATCGTCCTCGGGCGGAGGCGGCGGCAGTTCAGGTTGATCCGGCGGAGCGATGGTGACTGCGATCCGGACCTGCCTGCCCACTTCGTCGCTGAGGACCTCCTCGATCCGGCTGCGGAGCCGGTTCTCCATCCGTTCCCGGGTGAACTCGTCTGGGGCGGAGACCATCACGGTGGAGCCGTGGAGCATCAGCGCGCGGCATCGGGCCAGCAGCGCCCGGGTCGGCGGGTCGAGCCGTTCCACAACATTTGTCCACAACTGGTCGACCCGGGGGGCAGCCTCGGTGGATGTCTCCTCCATCAGGCATCCTCCCTTGTCACAGAGCCCTCTATCCCGATTCCCTGGCGATTGTAGAGGCCGGTTCGTCGGACTTTTCCACGAACCATCCACACCCTGGGTATAACATCCGGGTGTTCCTCGGCCGGTCCACGGGGGAGACCGGCACTGAACCTACGACGGCATCCAGACCGATGCAAACCGGTCGGCGCGTCCCTGCCGCAGCATCGGCGTGTCGGCTTGTGTGGCGTCACCATTTGCCCACGCCGGGGCCTTCCCGTATCGTGGCTTGGTCGCTGGCGTCAGCGATTACGACCTGAAGCGCCGACGCGCTCACCGAAGATCTCGAACGACTGGGGAGTCCCATGAGCAAGCGCACGTTCCAGCCGAGCAACCGGCGTCGTAGCCGTACGCACGGCTTCCGGACCCGGATGCGGACTCGCGCCGGTCGGGCCATCCTCGCCGCGCGGCGCCGCAAGGGCCGTGTCGAACTGTCGGCTTGACCGGCCTTCGATGCTGCCGGCCTCGGCACGACTGCGGTCGTCGGCGCAGTTTCGACTGGTGACCCGGGCCGGGCGCCGGGCCGGCCGGCGGACCGTGGTAGTCCACATCCTGGCTCGCGATGCCGGTGCGTCGCGGGCCGGTTTTGTGGTTCCTAAGACGGTCGGTCCGGCTGTCCGGCGTAACCGCACTAAGCGTCGGTTGCGGCATCTGATCCGGGACCGGTTGGAGCAGCTGCCTGGTTCGTACGACGTGGTGGTCCGGGCCCTGCCGGCGGCCGGGACTGAACCGGGACGTTTGGCCGACGACCTGGACTCGGCCTGGGCGGCGGTGTTGCGGTGACCTGGCTGCTGATTGGTTTTGTGAGACTGTGGCGGCGGTTTATCTCGCCGCTGTATGGGAATGTTTGCAAGTACCACCCGTCGTGTTCTGCGTACGGGCTACGCGCCCTGCAGGTGCATGGGGCGATCCGGGGTAGCTGGCTGATCGTCTGTCGGATCGGGCGGTGTAATCCCTGGTCTTTGGGTGGCTATGACCCGGTGCCGGGGACGGTGGAGGCGGCCGAGTGGGAGGCCGAGAAGGCGGCTGTGGCAGCCGAGGACAGACTGGCAGCGGCGCAGTTCGCGTCGGGGAGCGATGTGGCTCCATCAGTACCGGCCGTGGATGCGGCCCATGACGGAGGTGGCACATGTTGCTCCCGCTGAGCGGATTCTGGGATTTTCTGAACTGGGCGATGTGGCCGTTGTACGCGGCTGTGTCGGGGATCTTGGTTGGGGCGTACCGGATCTGGTCACCCTTGGTCGGGGCTGACAGCGGCTGGACGTGGGTGCTGTCGATCGTGTCGTTGACGGTCGTGATCCGGACCTTGTTGATCCCGCTGTTCGTGAAGCAGATCAACTCGGCTCGTAATATGCAGCTGATCCAGCCCAAGCTGAAGGCGTTGCAGCAGAAGTACGGCTCCGATCGGCAGCGGCTCGGCCAGGAGACGATGAAGCTGTACCAGGAGGAGGGCGTCAACCCTGCCTCTTCCTGCTTGCCGCTGCTGCTGCAGATGCCGATCTTTATCGCGCTGTTCAACGTGCTCAACGGCGTGGCTCGCGGCAATGTGTACGGCTATTTCTTTGAGCAGCATCCGGATCTGGTGAAGTCGCTGGCGCAGTCGGATGTCTTCGGGGCCCAGCTGGCTGGGACTTTCTTCCCGGTCTCGCCGTTCGGAGCTACCCAGGTTTTGGCGCTGGTCCTGATTCTGTCGATGACCGGGGTCTTGTACGTGACCCAGCTGCAGTTGATGCAGAAGAACATGCCGCCGGAGTCGATGACCGGCCCGTTCGCGCAGCAGCAGAAGATGATGCTGTACGTGTTCCCGATCATCTACATGATCGGTGGCGTTTCGATCCCGGTCGGGGTGTTGCTCTACTGGCTGACGTCGAACCTGTGGACGCTGGGGCAGCAGTACCTGCTGATCCGTAACAACCCGACCCCGAACACTCCCGCGTACATCGAATGGGAGGAGCGGATGATCCGGCGCGGCAAGGATCCGAAGAAGATTCAGGCCGAACGGCTAGCGAAACGCTCACCCAAGCGGCGCACCGCCGAGCAGCCGGCGGCCCAGACCGACGGCGAAGCCAAACAGCCGGCCCGTACCGGGGTGCAGCGTCAGCAGATCCAGCGTCAGCAGCCGCGACGCTCGGGTCGCGCCGAACGGAGAAAGACTGGTCCGGTGCCGAAGCAGACCGGTCCGGACCCGGCTGGGGAATGACACCGAGGAGAGCCATGCCTGACCTGATTGAGGATCTGCCGGAGCCGACCGACGAGACCACGCCGCAGCCAAGCCCGCAGGGCGGTGGGGAGGCTGCGCTAACCGATCCGGTACCTGGTGAGACGCCGATGAGTAAGGCGGACCTTTTGGAGAACGAGGGCGAGATCGCCGCCGACTACCTGGAGGAGCTGCTCGATATCGCCGACCTGGACGGGGATATCGACACCTTCGTCGAGGGCGGCCGGGCCCATGTCTCGATCGTGACCTCCGGTGATCAGCTGGTCGGTCCGAATGGTGAGGTGCTGGAGGCGCTGCAGGAATTGGCGCGGATGGCGGTGATGACCGAGACCGGTCGGCGGAGCCGGCTGATGCTGGACATCGCCGGGCACCGCGAGCGGCGCCGTAAGGAATTGCAGGATCTGGCCCGGGACGCGGTCGCCGAGGTCGAGGAGTCGGGGGAGCCGGTACGGCTGGCGCCGATGAATCCTTTTGAACGCAAGATCGTGCACGACATTGTGGCTGGCGCCGGGCTGGTGTCGGAATCGGAGGGCGAGGAGCCTCAGCGCCGGGTCGTGGTACGCCCGGCCTGACCTGATGAAAGACACCAGCCAGGAACGCGTGACGCCGGGTTGTGATCCTGGATCGCGGACCGCTGCCGCGGCTAGCCGGGTTTTCGCCGATGGGGAGCGGGCTGAGGCGTACGTCCGGATCCTCGCCACCCGGGGGGTGGAGCGGGGACTGATCGGGCCACGGGAGGTTCCCCGGCTCTGGGAGCGGCATTTGTTGAATTCGGTGGCGGTGTCGTCGTTGATCAGCGCCGGGGTTTCGGTGGTGGATGTCGGTTCCGGGGCCGGGTTGCCGGGGATTCCGCTCGCGGTCGCCCGTCCGGATCTGCGGATCACCTTGCTGGAGCCGTTGTTGCGGCGGGCCACCTTCCTGTACGAGGTGACGGCGGAACTAGGGCTTGATGATCGGGTAACGGTGATCCGGGGTCGGGCCGAGGATTGTCGTGACCGGTTTGAGGTGGTGACCGCGCGGGCGGTCGCCCCGCTGGCCCGGCTGCTGGGGTGGACTAGGCAGTTGTTTCTGCCCGACGGTGCCCTGCTGGCGTTAAAGGGTGCCTCGGCTGCTGACGAAGTCCGGGCTGCTCGTACCGAGCTGGGCAGGTTGGGGGTACGGGCACAGCTGCTGTCGGTGCGGGCTGACCCGGACGCTGATCCCACCACCGTTGTTGTGGTCTCGGGTTAGGTCTGTTCGCCCTCTCACGGTGCCGTGCCGGCCGCGGAGTACGAGGTCGGCGGCTGTCTTCGGGTAGGCGAGGCTGAGTCCGGCACGTCCAGGTCTCGAAATGATCACCTGTTCCCCGGGTTATCCACAGGCTGTGTATTACCTGGGGAAAACTACATCGCTGTTGTTCGTGGTGGGTATCCGGATCTGTCGGAAACAAATGAGACCCCTTCAGATTTCCACGGGTAAGGCGTACCTTAGTTCGCGCTGGGGGTGCAGACTCGATCCGGCAGAAGCTGCCGGCACTCCTGGATCGGGAGGAAGAATGGCAGTCAGTGTCCGTGATCTGATCCGCCCGGCGCGGCCGGCGATGATCCTGTCTGGGGTGCTGACCGCGGCCGGCGCGGTGCTCGGGATCGTCCCCTTCGTCGCCTTGACCCAGCTGGCCGCGGTCTGGCTCCGGGAGCGATCCGATCCGGGCTGGTCCGGGAATCCCTGGCTGCTGATCGGGATCGCGGCCGGTGCCCTGTTGGGCGCTCAGCTGCTGTACCTGGCTGGTATCGGGGTGACCCATCTAGCGGAGGCGAGACTACGTCACCGGCTACGCCAGCAGATCGTCGACGCGATCGGCCGGCTGCCGCTAGGTGAGGTGGCCCGGATACCGCACGGCACGATCCGGAAGATGGTCTGCGACGACACGTCTGCCATCCACACCCTGGTGGCCCATATTCCGGGCGACGTCACCAACGCGATCGTCGGGGTCCTGGCTGGGGGCGCGTACCTGGTCTGGGTCGACTGGCGGTTGGCGCTGAGCCTGTTGGGGATCTGGCTGCTGGCCTGCCTGCTGGTCTTCGGGGTGATGGTACGCAGCTTCGGCGACATCACTCAGCGTTTCGGTGAGGCTCAGACCCGGATCTCCGCTGCAACCGTGGAGATGTTGGAGGGCATCAAGGAGATCAAGAACTTCCAGGCCACCGACGCCACCCGGACCCGCTTCCATCAGGCCCAGACCCACTTCTCTGCGATCTCGTACGAATGGGTCAGTGCCTCTGGTAAGCCGATGGCGGTGATGGCTGCATTGCTGCGCCCGTCCACCGTGTTCGCCCTGGTTGCAGCGCTGGCGGTGATGTTTACCAGCCAGGGCTGGACACCGCTGTCGGCGACCCTGCCGTTCTTCCTACTGGCTCCAGGCCTACCCGACGCGGTGAATACCCTGATCGGCCTCATGCAGCACACGTACGAATCGCAGATGGCGGCCAAGGCTAGCGCCGACCTGCTGTCGCAGGAGGCGATGCCGCAGGGTGACCTGGACCAGGGTGATGGTCCTATCCCAGGCCAGGTCGAGGTGGATCAGGTGAGTTTCTCGTACGAACCGGGGGTGCCGGTCCTGAAGGGAGTTTCGTTCACCGCCGAGCCGGGCACGGTGACCGCTTTAGTCGGGCCCTCGGGTGGTGGCAAGTCCACCCTGGCCAGGCTGGTCGCCCGATTCTACGACGTCACGGATGGGGCGGTCCGGGTCAGCGGTGTCGATGTTCGGCAGGCAAGTTTCGCCTGGCTGCTGTCGCGGGTGGCGATCGTCTTGCAGGATGTGGCGCTGACCAACGACTCAGTCCTGGATAACATCGCGCTCGGACGTCCGGGCGCTACCCGCGAGCAGGTCGAGGCAGCAGCCCGGGCTGCGTGCATCCATGACCGGATTCAGCGCCTGCCGCAGGGCTACGACACGATCCTCGGTGAGGAGGGCGGCTTCCTCTCTGGCGGTGAACGGCAGCGGGTGACCCTGGCCCGGGCGTACCTGCAAGACGCCCCGATCCTGGTACTGGACGAGGCCACCGCGCAGGCCGATCCGCAGTCCGAACGTGACATCCACCGGGCGCTGAGCCGCCTGGCGCAGGGCCGTACGGTGATCATTATCGCCCACCGGCTGGCGACGATCCGTGACGCCGACCAGATCCTGCTGCTGGAGGACGGCCAGATCGTGGAGCGAGGACGACACAACGATCTGGTGGCCGCCGATGGCCGTTACGCGGCGATCTGGCGTAGCCAGGATCTATCCGCCGCCGGTGAGCTGAGCGAGGGGAAGTAGCCATGTGGAAGGTGCTACGGCGGGTCGTGAACGCCGACGAGATGCGGGCCATCATCGGGTGGTTTGTCGCCTCGGCGATCCTGCAGGGCGTCACCTTGGCCTTGATGATCCCCTTCCTACGGGCCCTGTACGGGCATCACCCGTCGCTGCGGCGATGGCTGATCGCGGTACTGGCCGTGGGGTTGGTAACGGTGGTGGTGGACATCATCGCCTTCCTGCGCTCGTACCGGGTGAGCGTGTACGAGGTCTGCGACACGATGATCGATCGGGTCGCCGAGCATGTTTTGACGCTGCCACTGGGGTGGTTCACCGCGCGGCGTGAGGCTGGGGTGATCAATGCCACCTCGCGGGAGGTGAACACCTTGTCGCATCTCAGCTCGCTGGTAGTGCCGAGCCTGTGTAACGCCTTCATCACCCCGCTGGTGATGCTGGTGGCCGTGGCCTTTGTGGAGTGGCCGTTGGCGCTGATCATGGCGGTGACGATCGTTCCGCTGTATCTGATCTGGCGGCTGATGTCCAGCGCCACTACCCGCTGCAACGAGCTGGAGGACCAGGCCGCGGCGGCGGCTGCCGGGCGGTTGGTGGAGTTCGCCCGGCTGCAGCCGGTGCTGCGGGCGACTGGGGTCACCCAGGTCGGCTGGACGCCCGTACGTGAGGTGCTGGAGGCAGACTCGAAGGCGACCTTGGAGGGGTTGCGGATCAAGGGCCGTCCGGCGCAGGGTTTCACCTGGGTGGTGTACGCAGCGTTTGCGCTGGTGCTCGCGGTAGGCCTGTCGGCCGTTAGTGGACATCGGCTGGACGTCATCGCCTACCTGGCTGTCGCGACGGTCACAGCCCGGATGCTGTTGCCGTTGACGAAGGCCGCCTTGTACTCGACGGAGAGCAATGCCGCGATGGTGGCGTTGCGTTCGGTTGCCGGGATCCTCGACGCCCAACCCCTCACAGAACCGGCACCGGAGCAGGTACGTCAGCCCGACGGCACCACGGTGGAGCTGCGGGACGTGTCATTCGAGTATGAGGAGGGTCGCCCGGTACTGGATCGGGTGTCCCTACGGGCCGAAGAGGGCTTGGTGACTGCGCTCGTCGGACCCTCCGGGGCGGGAAAGTCGACAATTTTACGGTTGGTCGCTCGGTTCTGGGATGTCTCGGGCGGATCGGTGACGATCGGTGGGGTGGATGTCCGGCAGCTGCCGGCTACGGAGGTCATGACGCGGATTGCGATGGTCTTCCAGGAGGTCTACCTGTTCGACAGCACGATCCAGGAGAATCTGCGGCTGGCGAAACCGGACGCTACCGACGAGGAACTCGAGGAGGCGGCCCGGCGGGCGAGCTTGCAGCAGGTGATCGCGGAACTCCCGCAGGGCTGGCAAACCCCGGTCGGGCCGGGTGGGGTGAGCCTGTCGGGAGGCGAGCGGCAACGGGTGGCGATTGCCCGGGCTTTCCTGAAGGATGCGCCGATCCTGCTGCTGGACGAAGTCACCTCGGCGTTGGACGGGGAGAACGAGTCGGCGATTACTGAGGTAATCCGGGAGCTGTCCACGGGGCGTACGGTGTTGGTAGTGGCCCACCGGCTGACCACGATCCAACGCGCCGACCAGGTCATCTTCCTGGAACCCGGTCCGCATGGTGCGCAGGTCCGTCAGTCTGGGACGGTCGCTGAGCTGGCCCGGCAAGAGGGACCGCTGCGAGGCTTTGTTGAGGCGTACACGTCAGCGGCCCGCTGGAAGCTGTAGAACCACATCAACATCACGACCTATCTCTTTGTAGATTCTTAGGCGAGCCTCTGTTTCACGTGAAACGGATGGTCCCCGAGGGGTGATGGTGGTCGGCTCAGCCAAAGATCCGGCCGATACGGGAGTGTGGGCCGGGGTGTTTCGTGGTCTTTCAGCCACGCTGTGGTCCCTGTGATGGAGGTGATGGATGAGCTTCTCGTGAAGGTTATCCACAAGTGTCGTTGTATGGAAGTGTCGTTTTACTGGGGATGATGCAAGTAATCCACAGGCTTCTTTGTGACCTGGGGAGAACGACTGAGGTGGCTTGGACCATAGAGAGGAACCAGAGACACGCCGGGCTTTCGGTGCCAGGGACCTTCTCGCTATCGTGGGAGTCGCTCAAGACGGAGGTTTAATGTCCATCGAGAACGGCACCGTTTCACGTGAAACATCGGATCCGGTTGCGACGCCGCAGCCCGTTTCACGTGAAACGCTTCCCTGGGACGCTATGCCCGCACCCGACCAGACCCGTGTCATGGTCGTTGTGAACCAGAAGGGTGGCGTCGGGAAGACTACAACCGCAGTGAACCTGGCTGCTGCCCTGGCTATGGGGGGTCTCCAGGTCCTCGTCATCGATATGGATCCGCAAGGAAACGCATCAACTGCCCTCGGTGTGGATCATCGGCCTGGAGTGCGTGGTACGTACGAGGTCGTGATCGAGGGGGATCAGATGGCCTGGCATGTTGTCCAAAGCCCAGAGGCGCCAACAATGCGGGTCTTGCCGGCGACAGTCGACCTGGCCGCCGCAGAAATTGAACTGGTCGCAGTCCCAGGGCGAGAGCATCGCCTTCTGGATGCTCTCGCCGTATACCTGAAAGAGAAACCACACGACTATGTGATCATCGATTGCCCACCCTCGCTGGGGCTGCTGACGCTGAATGCACTGGTGGCGGCTCGTGAGATTCTGATCCCTATCCAATGCGAGTACTACGCCCTCGAGGGTGTCTCCCAACTCACGCGTACGATCGACCTGGTTAAAGGAAACCTTAACGATGATCTCTGTGTATCGACGGTCATCCTGACGATGCACGATTCTCGGACTCGGCTCTCGACCCAGGTGGGCGATGAGGTGCGCCACTACTTCCCGAACGAGACCTTGAAGACCGTGATTCCACGGTCGGTGAGGTTGAGTGAGGCCCCGAGCTATGGGCAGACTGGGATCACGTACAGCCCGGGATCGTCGGGATCCTTAGCTTATGCCGAAGCGGCGCGAGAGATTGCCAACCGTGGCCGTACTGTAGGAGGTGCCGCATGAGCCCCCGACAGACCGGGCTGGGACGAGGCCTGGGTGAGCTCTTCCAACGGACCGACAAGCCACCGGGTCCAGATGTCGATCCGGCTGTCGCGATTCCTGATGGGTCCCGGTTCCTAGAGATTCCAGTCGATAAGGTACGGCCGAATCCCCGCCAACCCCGCCAGATCTTCGACGAGGATCAGCTAGCGGAACTCGTGGCGTCGATCCGGGAGGTCGGCCTGCTGCAGCCAATCGTGGTACGACCCGTCGATGACGGGTATGAACTGGTCATGGGAGAGCGTCGACTCCGGGCCGTACAGGCTTCCGGGGAAGAGACCATTCCGGCCATCGTACGGCCCACAGAGGAAGCTGATCTGCTGCGGGATGCCCTTCTCGAGAATCTACATCGAACCCAGCTGAATCCTCTCGAGGAGGCTGCTGCCTATCAGCAGCTGCTCTCCGATTTCGGCTGTACCCAGGAAGAGCTGAGCCTGCGTATCCAGCGCTCTCGACCCCAGATCAGCAACACCATTCGGCTACTGCGGCTGCCCCCGGCTGTCCAGCGGCGAGTCGCCGCAGGAGTCCTCAGCGCCGGGCACGCACGGGCCCTGCTGATGTTGGAATCTCCTGAGGAGATGGATGCGCTGGCGACCCGGATCGTGGCCGAGGGACTCTCGGTACGAGCCACCGAGGAGGCCGTCACCTTGATGATGGCTGACGGCACCAGCCGAAAACGACGCGCCACCAGACCCCGTGAACCCCATCCCCGGGCAGCTGAGGTCGCCGGTAGCCTCTCGGACCACTTCGACACCCGGGTCACTGTCACCATGGGACGCAACCGGGGGCGGATCTCGATCGAGTTCGCAACGGAGGAAGACCTCGACCGGATCCTGGCCATCGTCAACGGAAAAACCGTTTCAACGACCTAACCTTTCATATTCAAAACCATAAGTCGACATTAGATAGAAGGTCTGCGCGCTCGGGTGATGAGACTGCCCGGGTAGAGCGGATGATCTGAGCCACTCCTGGCCCAGATCAGCTCGCAGATCGCAGCTGCAGGATCGCCGTCAGAACCTGATCAGCCACCTCCCGCTTACTGGCGATCGGCAACGAGGTCTGGGTGTGGGGGGTGATGATCGTTACCACATTGGTATCGACCCCAAAACCGGCGCCGGGGGTGAACAGGTCGTTCGCGACGATTAGGTCGATCCCCTTCGCAACCAGTTTGCGTCGAGAATGGGCGATGAGGTCCGTCGTCTCCATCGAAAAGCCGCACAGGGTCTGCCCCGGGAGGCGATGCGTACCCAACCAAGCCAGGATGTCGCGGGTACGTTCCAATTCCAGCACAGCCAGGCCGTCGGACTTCTTGATCTTCTGAGCGGTGACCTGGCGCGGCCGGTAGTCAGCCACAGCCGCCGCCATGATGATCACATCCGCAGCCGCCGCTCGTCGGCTAACGGCCTGAAACAATTCCTCGGCGGACTCCACCCGGATCGTCTCCCCAATCTGCGGCGGAGGATCCGCCGTGGCGCCGGCGATCATGGTGACCTCAGCGCCCCGCTGATACGCGGCCTGCGCCAAGGCGAAGCCCATCCGCCCAGTGGAGTGATTGGTGATGTAGCGCACCGGGTCAATCCGCTCGATCGTCGCGCCGGCCGTGACCAGCACCCGCAGGCCGGCCAGATCCCCGTCAGGCGCCGAGGCCTCGTCGAGACCCAGGCGAGCCCGTACCCGAGACACCAAGACCGCGGCCTCGGGCAGCCGGCCCGGTCCGACCTCACCGCAGGCCAGCCGCCCCTCGGCAGGCGGGATCAGCTCGTAGCCGAAGCTCACCAGGCGGTCGAGGTTGGCCTGGACCGCTGGATGGGCCAGCATCTGGGTGTTCATCGCTGGGGCCACCAGGACCGGGGCAGTGCTGGCCAGCACCGTCGTGGTCAGCAGATCGTCCGCCAGCCCCTGGGCCAGGCGAGCGATCAGATCCGCACTGGCAGGCGCTACCAACACCAGATCGGCAGCCCGGGCCAGGTCGATATGCTCCATGGCGCGGCCTGACCCGGACGGGATCACCTCGACCGGGCAGGGCCACCCGGTAAGAGCCTCCATCACCAGCGGGGATACGAAGGACGTCGCCCGGGGGGTCATCACCGCCCGTACCTCGACCCCGGTAGCCAGCAGGGCGGTCGTCAGATCAGCCGCCTTATACGCGGCGATGCCAGCGCCGATCCCCAGCAGCACCGTCGGTTGATCCTTCGTCATGCCTGGCTCCATCCTCAGCGTTACCACACGATCCACCCCGTTCCGGGGCGTAGATGAAAACCCTGTCACACAACGGCCCTGCGCGTCCCGGATGCACCACACTGGGGTTCCCACGTTCGAGCTGCTCTAGGAGACCAGCATGACCACAGTCCGCGACGGCGCGACGATCCACGACATCCCGGCCGAAGACGTCTTCTTCTCGACCACGGACCGCAAGGGCGTCATTTTCCAGGCCAACGACATGTTTGTCCGGATGGCGCGTCGCGACCGTAACCAGCTGGTCGGAGCCCCGCACAGCATCATCCGCCATCCCGACATGCCCGCCGGCGCCTTCCACCTGCTGTGGAACCGGTTGCTGGACGGGGAGCCGGTCGCGGCGTACGTCTTGAACCAGGCCGGTGACGGGAGTGCGTACTGGGCCTTCGGGACCATTGCCCCGCTGGGCAGCGGATTCCTGTCGGTACGGTGCCGGCCGACCCGGCTCGACCTGTTTGCTGCGGCCGACGCGATCTACCGTGAAGTCCGCCCGATGGAAATCGAAACCCGCGCCGCCGGGGTCCCGGCCCGGGAGGCCGCCAGGATGGGCGCTGAGGCGCTCGAGGCGCACCTGGCATCGGTCGGTTTCACCTCGTACGACGACTTCATGATGGCTGCGGCCCCGGCCGAGGTTGCTTCACGGCGGGCCCTGTTCCCGGCGCTGCCGTCACGGCCCCATGCCCAGGGTGTCCAGGCCACAATGCTGCAGACCGCGAACCAGATCGACACCACCTTGGCCCCGCTGGCCGAGGCGCTGGGGACCTCTGCTGAGACCGGCGCCACCATCGAGAACCGGCTCCAGTACGCCTCTGGCAGTGTTCACCAGCTGCTCGACGCGCTGGCCGACGCCAGCGCGGTGATCGTGACCAAGGCTGAGGAGGAGCCGATGCTGGCGCAGGCCGCCACGTCGCTGACCGACCAGATCCGCTCGGTCTCAGCCAGCCTGGACACCTCGTACACCCATGTCCAGGCCGTCGCCACGTCACGCAAACGGCTGAACTTCGTGGTCGCAATCGCGCGGCTGCAGGCAGAGATGGTCGGCCAGTACGTGATCGCGCTGATCGACGGCAAGGAATCGGCTGCCGACTCCGACGACGCGATCCGGGGCCTCTCGCAGGCGCTGAGCTCAATCCTGACCAATACGGAACTGGCCCTTACCGAAGACGCAGCCGCGACTTCGTCCTTGGCCGGGGATATCGACAGCGTCTCGAACACCCTCCGGATCGTGCAGATGCTGCTCACTAAATGGCGCGGGCTGCTGGCCAGTCGTAACCTCACCGACAGCCTGGGGGAGATCCTGCCCCGGCTCGACGCGGCCCTGACCGAGGTTACCTCGGCGGTGACCGAGGTCCGCAGCGGCTCGGAGGCGCTGACCTCGACCGTGGTCGGCTTCAACCGGAGCGAACTGCAGAACTACCTGGCGGTCTTGACCCACACCATGGCCGGGGCCAGGTGATGGCCGGCTGATCAGTCTCGTTTCGGGTCGTGGAAGACGTCAGCTAGGACCGTCAGGGCTTGCGTGAAATACGTCTCGGGGGGGTGTCGGGCCCCCTCGTCGTACCACGTGAAAATCGCGGTAATCATGGCCTGGGTGAGTGCGGCCACGATCACCCGGGCCTCGGGCTTGGAATAGCGTCCGCCGGCGACGATGGCATCGCTCATCTGGTCGCCCAGGTTGCGTAGGTAGATCGCCGCAGCGGCCTGGATTCCGGCATGCTGGGCCCATAATCCGGTACGGGCGAGGGTTGCCTCCCGGTCGCGCTGGAAATGATCGTGGGAGATCGCGTCCAGCCCGCGGGTCAGTGATTCCAGAATGGGTGTTCCCTGTTCTAGTTCGGTTACCAGGATTCCGATCAACCGTTCGTCGTGCTCGTCGTGCAGAACGAGGCCTTCCTTGGTTCCGAAATAGCGGTAGATCGAGGATGGGGACACCTCCGCGGCCTGCGCAATCTGCTCGACCGTCACCTGATCGAAGCCGCGTTCCTGGAAAAGTCGGACCGCGCACAGCTGAATATGGCGCATGGCGGCCTGTTTCTTTCGTTGTCTCAGCCCCGACATGGCACTGATCCTGGCATAGGTGAGTGGTCGAGCCGTACCCGACTATCCGCGTACCAGATCACGGTGGAACACCAGGCCGCCCCAGACGATAGCCACGACGGCGGCTAGGCAGAGCCCCCACAGCGCAGTCCAGTTCGGCTCGGTGGTCGGCAGCCGGCCCACCAGGTACATCAGGGACAGCTGACGGGACCATTGCGGCAGCCGCAACGTCGGCGCCAGCAGGCCCACGGTGATGGCCCAGGCCGGGACCATCCAGGCAAGCCCACGCAGCCGGGGTAGGGCGCTGGTCAGGATCGCCCCGACTGCCACCATGGCCCAGATCGCGGGCAGGTAGCGCACACCCGCCGTGAGGACATCAGCCATGGCCGTATCGGTGCCCAGCGCCCACCACTGGGCGAGGCCGAATGCTGTCGCGTCGACCAGCATCACTACTGCCGCGGTGCCGGCTGCGACCAGGCACCAGGATCCCCACCACTGCCAGCGGGACCGGCGCCCGGCCAGCAGCAGCCCCAGACGAGCCTGAGATTCCTCCGTACCCAGGCGCAGGATCACCGCCAGCCCCGCTGATCCGGCGCAGCAGCCGGCAACCAGCAGCGCTATCTCGGCGGCCAGATTCGCCACCGACCCTCCTAGTGCGGCGGCGATGATCGGGTTCTTCGCGACGGCTTCGGCGAAGTCCTGGGTCATCACCCCGAGGGTGGCCGTCCAACAACAGCTACCCAGCAGCCAGCCGAGGCTGGGGCCGCGGCCCAGTCGCCAGGCGAGGCCCCACGGCCGGCTCAGGCTGCGGCCGGCCTGGGCCGGGCCAAGCCGGGTTGCGAGGAGCCCAGAGCCCAGGTCTCGGTGGGCGCAGATCAGCAGTGCCGTCGCCGTCGCGGTCAAAGCCAGGCCCAGCAGCGCCAGTACCGGGCGTCGCGACCAGTGGTCCCAGGCCCGGGCCTCGACGACCCAGCTCATCGGGGACAGCCAGGTCCACGATGAAGATTGGGAGTCGACGACGGCGCGCGTCAGATATCCCAGGAAGACCAGGCCCAGGCCTAGGCCGAGCGCGGTACGGGCGGTGGTGGCGAATTGGGCCACAGCCAGCCCGACACCACTCCAGGCCAGCCCGAATGCGGTCATCGACAGTACGTACCGTAAGGTCGCGAGGCCGGGGTAGCCCGCAGCTACCATGCCGGTCGTCGTGAGTACCCCGAATACTGACCAGGACACCAGCATGCTGAGAGCGGCCACGCTGGGCCAGGCCAGCCGATGAACCCGTAGAGCGGTCACCAGTTCCAATACCCCGCCGTCTTCTACCCGTCGAGTCAGGCGGACGGCCATGATCACTCCCAGGAAGGAGAACATGAGCTGCCCGAAGAAACCCACCTCGTAGGCTGTGATCCCGCCCAGGGATTCCAATCCGTAGCCGCGGCCATTCACGGTGATGGAGGACAGAGACGCCCCCAAGGTCTGGGCGTAGGTGAGGCGATCGGCGGGATTCGGGTAGAGCCCTTTTACGCCGGCGGCAGAGCCGATGACCAGCACGGCCAAGACCGTCGGGGGCAGTAGCAGGAGTTTCCAGGAGGATCGCCACTGTAGCCGGGTCAGTTGCCACCAGATCCTCACCGTACGCTCCCGTCGTAGTGCCGCCAGAACAGGTCATCCAGGCTGGCGGGGGTGACTGTCAAGCAGGTGGGGTTTTCGGCGGCCACAGCGGCTACGGTCGCGACGACATCACCGGGGGAACAGGTCAGGTGCAGCCGCAACGGATCGTCGTCGGGGATGACTGTTGCCGGGAGCAGTTCGGTGTTGAGGCGGTGGCGCAGGCGTGCCGTGATCGTCACGGTGGCCCGGGAACGTAGCGTCGCCAGCGAGTCGGTGATCACCGCCCGGCCCTCTCGGATGATCGTGACCCGGTGGCACAGGGCTTCTACCTCGGACAGGATGTGGCTGCTGAGCAGGACCGTACGGCCCTCGTCGGACACCTCGTGGATGGTCTCCACGAAGCGGCGTTCCATGACCGGGTCCAGGCCCGAGGTGGGCTCGTCGAGGAGCAGCAGCGGGGCGCGGGTAGACAGGGCGGCGATCAGCGCCACCTTCTGCCGGTTTCCTTTGGAGTAGCTGGCGGCCCGGCGGCGGGGGTCCAGTTCGAAACGGTCGATCAGCTGGGCTCGTCGGTCGGGGTCGTGGCTGCCCTGTAGTCGGGCGATGACATCGATGCATTCGCCCCCGGTTAGGCTCGGCCATAGCAGCGTGTCGCCGGGGACGTAGGCGAGGTGCTGGTGGATCTGGGGTGCTGACCGCCACGGGTCCGCGCCGAAGACCGCCGCCTGACCTGACGTGAGCCGGATCTGGCCGAGCAGCGCCCGGATCGTGGTGGACTTCCCGGCCCCATTGGGGCCCAGAAAACCATGCACCTCACCGCGGCGCACGCTCAAGTCCATCCCGTCTAAGGCGGTCACCGTCCCGAAGCGTTTCGTCGCCCCCACAACCTGAATCGGAAAGTCCATATCAAGTGAAAGTGACTCTCTCATGTGAGGAGGGTAGCGCACCCTGGTTTCGGCTGCGTCCTCGCCCTCGCACGGAAGCGGGCCGAACCTGCGCACGTATATCTCGGAGCGGCGCAGCATCCCTGCCCCACACAGCAGCGGGCCGAACGTTGAGCCTGCCGTCCGTACCCGCGATCAGCGACCTGCCCTTGCACAGGAGCGGGCCGAACCGTCGATTCGAGCCGGGCCGGTGGGCTGTGGTGGTGGTTCAGTCCGCTGGTGTGCTGCCCGGTACGACCCCAGCGGCACCCCGAACTGCACGACGAATGACGAGAAATACCCGGCCTGGCCATGACCTGAAAGGGCCTTCTCGGGGTGAGGAGGACGGGGGCATCGGCGAAGTGGTTGTGCCCTCGCACAGGAGCGGGCATCCGGACCGCCAGCAGCCCCGCGTTACGCGCAGGCCTTCCCCCTCGCACAGGAGTGGGCCCTACCTGAGGGCGAGGTTGTGCCTAACCCCGCCGGCCTTCCTCCTCGCACAGCAGCGGGCCGAACGTGATGCTCGACAGCAGTGAAGCATTCGAGTCGCTTGTGCTCGCACAGGAGCAGGCCAAACCGTCGATTCGGGCCGGGCCGGTGGGCTGTGGTGGTGGTTCAGTCCGCTGGTGTGCTGCACGATGCGATCCCAGCGGCACCCCGAACTGCACGACGAACGACGAGAAACACCCAACCCAGCCACCACCTGAAGAACCTTCTCGTCGGTGAGGAGGAAGACGGGGGTGTTAGCTCCGCGGCCCGCCCTCGCGGATGCGAGGGCAATCAAACCTGGCCGTGGAGCACCCCGAACTGGGCGACGAGCGACGAGAAATACCCAGCCCGGCCACGACCCCAGGAGTCTTCTCGTCGGTGAGGAGGAAGGCGGGGGTGTTAGCTCCACGGCCCGCCCGAGCGAAGGCGAGGGCAATCAAACACAGCCCGCCCTCGCGCAGGCGAGGGCCATCTACCACTGTCATAATCCGGGCATGCCCTCTGCTCTGCTGGCGCCGGGATTCCCCTCCCGGGTGCCCGTCCTCTCGGCCGCGTTGCCTGTCGTACGAGCGCTCGCCCTCACCGGGCTTGGAGCCCTGCTCGCCCGGGCCGTCGACACCGTACGGGCCCAGGACCCGATTTCGCCGTGGCTGTGGGTCGGGGCGGGGGTGTTGATCCTGGTTGCCGGGCTCACGAAATGGTTCGGCAGCGCCCTGGTGGCCCAGGCCACGGCAGAACAGGAAGGGTGGCAGCGGGCCCGGCTTACCCGGCAGGTGCTCGGCCGGGGCTACCGGTGGCTGTCGGGGCAAGACGCCGGCAAGCTCGCGACCCTACTCAACGAGGGCGTCGTCAAACACGTCGAATATCGGGTCGGCTACCTCGGAACGGCCGTCGGGGCGTTGCTGGCGCCGGTCGCCACGGTCGGCCTGACTGCTCTGCTGATCGATGCCCGGTCTGCGCTCTGGCTGGCATTGTTGCTTCCCGCTGCGCCGCTGATCGTCGGGCTGTGCCATCGTTTCACCCGACGTTCCCCGGCGGCCCGGCGCCGGGCCCAGGCGGTCTACGCGGGCCGCTTCCTGGACTCGGTGCAAGGGCTGACCTCGCTGCGGCTGCTGAACGCGCACCGACGCCGGGCCGCGCAGCTCGCCGACGACGGTGAACAGGTCCGGGTCTCGGTGATGGCGGTGTTGTGGGCCAACCAGTTGCTGATCCTCGCCCTCGACCTGACTTTCGCGTTGGTGCTGCTCGGCGGCTCCGGGGTGATCGCGCTGACCGGGGTCCAGGCTGACCGGCTCAGCCTGGGCGAGGGCTTTGCGATCGTCTGGGTCTCGTACCTGCTGCTGAGCCCAATTGAGTACGTGGGTGCTTTCTTCTACCTGGGGATCGGGGGCCGGGCCGCCGAGGCCGAGATCCTGGAACTGGCTAGCGCTTCTGCTGGTCCGTTAAGCCGCTGGAGCCCTCCCGATCAGGGGCCGGCGACTGACCTGGAGGTGGCCAGCGTCACCTTCCGCCACGACCAGGAGATCGTCCTGCGAGATGTCGACCTGAAACTCACCCCGGGCAGTGCGACCGCGGTAATCGGCCCGTCGGGATCGGGCAAGTCGACCCTGCTGGCCTTGCTGCAGGGGCTGCTGGAACCCGACCAGGGCCGGGTCGGCCGGGTTACGACCATCGGCAGCGACGCCGCCTGGCTTCAGCAGCACACCGCGCTGGTCGGCCAGGGTGCCGCCCTGCTGCGCGGCAGCGTCGCCCAGAATCTGCGTCTGGCCCGGCCAGACGCCAGCGATGAGCAGTTGTGGCAGGTGCTGCGTCGGGTCGGTCTGGCTGACGAGATCCCCGACCTCGACACCCCGGTCGGTGAGCTCGGGCACGGGGTTTCCGGCGGGCAGGCGCAGCGGATCGCGATCGCTCGGGTGTTGCTGGCTGACCGGCCGGTACTGCTGCTCGACGAGCCAACCTCTTCCTTGGACGGCCCCACCGAGCAGGCTGTGTTGGCGGCGCTGCGGGAGGCCAGCCAGGGCCGTACCGTGGTCTCGGTGGCGCACCGGGCCAGCGCCCTGGACACCGGCGCGCAGGTTCATACCCTGGTCAAGGGGAGGCTACGGTGAAACCGGCGGATGTGGTACGGCGGCTGTTGCGGGTCGCCCGGCCGGCGCTGCGGGCGCTGATCGGGTCCGGGGCGGCCCGGCTGGTTGGGCACCTGGTCGCGGTCGGGATTTTCGCCGCCGGCGGCTGGGCGGTGGGCAGCGCGATCCAGGGGGACGGCCCGCGCTGGGTCATTCTGGCCGTGATCCTCGCGGTGCTGGCGATCGCGCGTGGTGCCTGCTCGTACCTTGAGCACTACTACGGGCATCTGACGGCCTTCCGGGTCTTGGATCTGATCCGGCGGGCGGTCTTTGACGCGCTGGTCCGGCAGGCGCCGCTGGACGCCCGTACCCGCCGTAGCGGCGATCTACTGGCCATCGCCACCAAGGACGTCAACCGGCTCGAGATTTTCTTCGCCCACACCCTGGTGCCGTTGGTGGCGGCGTTGGTGATGCTGGTTGTGTTCGGTATCGGCTACGCCATCGTGCTGCCCAGCGTCGCGTTGGTGGTTCTGGGCAGCTATCTGCTTTGCCTGGGGCTGCCGCTGCTCGGGCGGCGGCTGGCAGCCCGGTACGGGCGGGAATTGGCCGAGGCTCGAGGCGAGTTGACTGTCCTCACCACCGACACCATGGTGGCGAGCCGGGATGTGCTCGGCTTCCAGCAGGGCCCGGCCCGGGTGGAGGCTCTTGACGGGCCGCAGCAGCGGCTGGCCCGCGCCGTCCAGGGCAAAGGCCGCCTGGACGGTACCCGGGAACTGGTCACCGTCGTGCTGCCGCTGGTGGCGACCACAGTAGCGGCCGCGCTGCTGCTGGCGGCGGTCTCACGCGGGCAGCTCGGCTGGGCGCCGGCGCTGGCTTGCCTGGCTGCCATCGTCCCCTCGCATACCCCGGTCACCGCGGTCGGGGAGACCATGGGGGAGGCCTCCGAGAGTTGGGGCAGCGCCCGGCGAGTGGCGCAGATCCTGGCTGCCGAGCCGGCCCTGGCCGAGCCTGCCTCACCGGCTCTGGCGCCGCAGGGTAACCCGGAATTGGTCTTCGACCGGGTCAGCCTGTCCTACCCGGAGGGGCCGGTCGTGGTGCACGACGTCAGTTTCGTGGTCGAGCCTGGGCAGTCGGTGGCCTTGGTCGGCCCGACCGGTTCCGGGAAGTCGACGCTCGCCGCGGCCGTACCCCGGCTGGTCGACCCGGATCCGGGCACGATCCGGCTGGGCGGTGTCGATTTACGGGACCTGGCCGCCGATGATCTGCGCGAGATCGTGGCGCTGGTACCCCAGCGGGCCCACCTCTTCGACGGCACGGTACGGGACAACCTGCTGTTGGCCTGCCCTGATGCCGGTGAGGAGGCGTTGGACCGGGTCACCCGTACGGCGGGGTTACAGGACCCGGAACGAGGCTGGGACTTGGCTGCCGGGTTGGACACCCGGGTCGGCTCGCGGGGGGTCGCGGTCTCCGGCGGGCAGCGGCAGCGGCTGGCGCTGGCCCGGGGGCTGCTGCGGACCGCCACCCTCGGTGAGGGGCAGGCCCGGCTGCTGGTGCTGGACGAGGCGACCTCGGAATTGGATGAGGCGACCCAGAAGGTGGTGGCCCTGGCTGTGGCCGAGCATTGCCGTCGTGGCGGCAGTGCCCTGGTCGTGGCGCATCGGCTGGCGACTGTGGCCGGCTGCGACCAGATCCTCTATCTCGACCAGGGTCGGATTACCGAGCGGGGTACCCACGCCGAGCTGTTGGCCCGCGACGCGGCGTACGCCCGGGCTTGGGAGGCGCAAAGCGGCACCGAATGGCAGCGGGCCACGATCACCGACTACTGATCCCGGTTTGCTCACCGCCCCTGGGTATTGCCGTGGTTGGGGCTGCATAGCAGCGGACTGAATCGTGTTGGGGG
>CALIWR010000034.1 GCA_938046585.1 uncultured Propionibacteriaceae bacterium
CCCCGCCTTCCTCCTCACCGACGAGAAGATTCCTGGGGTCGTGGCCGGGCTGGGTATTTCTCGTCGTTCGTCGTCCAGACGGGGTGCTCCACGGCCAGGCTTGATTGCCCTCGCATCCGCGAGGGCTAACACCCCCGCCTTCCTCCTCACCGACGAGAAGGCACACTTCAGACCGTGGCCAGGGTTGAGAGTGATCTGTCCGGCAGCGGGCCACTGGCCGGGGCCTGTGGACTGTTCGCCACCAACGGGGCCGTGGTCGGCTGCTACGCAGCCACCCTGCCGGCGCTGCGTGTCGCGTACCACCTCAGCGAGCAACAGATCACTATCGCCCTGGTGCTGATGGGGGCGGCGGCTGTTCTCGGCCAGCAGCTGGCCGGCCGGATCACCGACCGGCTGGGGGTCCGGACGGCCTGCCTGGGCTCGGTTCCGGTGCTGGCGATCGGATCGCTGCTGGTGGGGCTAACCGGTTCGTACCCCGGAATGCTGGGCGGAGTCGTCGGGATCGGCCTCGGCAATGGCTTCCTCGATGTGGCCATGAATGTGCTGGCGGTCGACGTGGAACGCGCCCGCCAGTATCCGGCGATGAGCCGGATCCACGCCTGCTGGTCGCTCGGGCAGCTGAGCGGCTCGGCAGTGGTGCTGGTCGCCTCCCGGATCTCGCCGGGACCCGGGCTGGTCCTACCCGCGCAAGTCACGATGGCTGCCCTGACCCTGGCCGGCCTGCTGGTATGGCGGCGGCTGGTGCCCGACCTCACCAGCCCTGGTGATCCGATGCTCCGGTCGAACCACAGCCGGGTCCCGGCAACCGCTTACCTGCTCGGGCTGATGGCAATGGGTTTCGGCCTGGCTGAGGGCACCGCCATCGACTGGTCGGCGCTGCATGTCACCGATGTCGCCCAGGTCCCCCCAGGGCTGGGGGCGCTAGGGGTGACCCTGACCACCGGCTCGATGATGCTGGTCCGACTAGCCGGGGATGCCCTGGTGGCGCGGCTGGGACGGGTCCTGGTGACCCGGGGCGGCGCGCTGATCGCCGCCAGCGGTTTCGGACTCGCGGCAGTGGCCAACTCGCTGCCAGTGGCGCTGCTCGGATGGGCCCTCGTCGGGGCCGGGATCGGGATCATCGCGCCCCAGGTATACGCAGCCGCCGGTCACCTGGCCGGGGCCCGGGGACTAGCGGTGGCGGTGTCCTTCGGGTACAGCTCGATCCTGGCCGGCCCGGCTGCGATCGGTTGGCTGGTGCACCATGTCGGAATCAGACGCACCATGCTGCTGCCGGCCGGTCTGGTCGCCCTGATCACGCTCGGGGCCGGCTGCCTACGAGCCAGGCAACCAGAACGCTGAGCCGGCACGAAGACCAAGACAACAACAGGCCGGTTCAGCCGGGCCGGCGCTGCCGGGGCGCAGGCGGCTCCCCAAAACTGACCTCGATCTGTTCCTGCCCCTTGAAACGCTGCATCCGGGCATGGGCGGCATAGACAGCGATATCAGCCTCGGTGAGATCCACCCGGTCGGTGACGATCGTCAGCAGGGCGCGCGGATAGAGCCGGTTGTGGAGCACCACATTCAGCTCGGCAGCCAGCACGATCGCCAGCATCGTGGTCCACAAGGCACCCAGTACGCTCAGCACCACCGCCATCACCAGCCGCAGGTTGACGCTGCCGCCGCCCAGCCGAGACAGCCGAGACAGATACATCATCACCGCGACCTGGCAGGCCTGCCAGGCGGCCGCGGCCGCCAACGCCCCCGGCACCAGCCACCGCCACGGCAGCCGCCGAGCCAACGCCAACCGCATCCCCAGTAGGAACACCGCCCCGTTGATCAGCGTCGACAAGACAAAACCCGGCACATCACCGGCCCGGCCGAACTGGCTGAGATAATGCCGCCCAGCCCAGCCCAGCACCGTCGACACGAACACCGACACCACCAGGATCACGAACAGTCCCAGCCCTCGCAGCCGGGCCAGGAGCGGGTTCGGGCGGCTGTTGCGCGGCACCTGCCAGATCGTGTTCATCGCATGCTGAAAGGCCACGGTTACCCCGACTCCTCCGTACAGAGCCCCCAGCAGGCCGACCAGCCAGCCCAACGAACCGCCATGCAGGCCGCCGCGGCCCGGACCGCGCAACCGGTGACCGACGAACGGCAGCTCCCCGAGCGGAGTCTGCGCCACCAGGTCCACCAGCCCTGGCCAAGACCGGTTCAGGTGCGACAGCATGATCCCGCTCAACAGCAGCAACGGGATCCCGGCCGCGAAGGCGTAGTAGGTCATCGAGGCGACGACATGCATCCCGGCGTCCTCGACAAACTTGTACCCAGTGGCGATCGGGACCGACAGCCACCGGTGCCGGCGCTGGTAACGGTCCAATCGGTCGACAAGCTTCACACCAGCATGAAAGCATCCCACGTCGCATCAGCGCTCGGGATGCGTCGTGCCTGATCCCACCCCGGTCGTCTCAGCGACGTCATCCACGGCCAGCATCAAGATCCGCAGCAGCCGAGACAGGTCCGCCTGATCGGATCCGGGAAGGACCGCCAACAACCGCTGCTGCGCGGCCATCAGGTCGACCATCGCCGCATCCACGGCCTCCTGCCCGGCTTGGGTCAGCGACACGATCGCAGCCCGGCCATCGCTGGGGTCGGCAGCGCGGCAGACCAGCCGCCGCGCTACCAGACGAGTGATCCGATTGGTCATGGTGCCGGAGGTGACGTGGGTAAGGCGGGTCAGTTCGGTCGGCGACAATGCGTACGGCAAACCGGTACGCCGCAGCGTCGACAAGACATCAAACTCCCACAGCGCCAGTCCGTGGCGTTCAAAAACCACGGCCCGGATCTCGGCAAGCCGGTCCGCGAGCCGACTGACCCGGCTCATCACGTGCATCGGGGCAGCAATCAGATCGGGACGTTCCCGGCGCCAGGCAGCGACAATCTCGTCCACCTCGTCGCGGACCGACCCAGTCATGGGCACATCCTGCCAGCGGCGCAGCGACCAGAACCAGGACGACTTCAGGCGTACTGCTCCGGTTCGCGGCCCTCGAAAGCCTGGATCTCCTGCTCCCCCTGCGCAGCCAGACGCCGCTGTACGGCGATGCGGCGCCGCAGCGACTCGATGAACCGGGGGTCGTCATCAGGGGCCACACCCTCACCGACCGGCAAGGCCAACGACACTGTTCGCGGCCGGCCCAGCCCCAACCACAGCAGCGGACCAACCACCGGCAGAGCCAGGACCGTCAACGCCCACAGATCCTTCGGCATCCACCGGGCCCGGACCACGCTGGGCTGAGCCAGATCAATCAGCGCATACCCGGCGAGCGCAATGGACGACAGGATAAGCAGCAGCATCATGGGCCTTCCGAAGACATCGACTGCCGCCACGATGCGGCCCGGCACGCCCAGCCACCAATCCGACTGAGAGATCCCTCACCGGTCAGCTGATCAGCCGGGCGCCATGCACCGGCCCGGCAACCCGCCGTACGGCCCGGGCTACCCCCTCCCCGGACAACCGCACCGACAAGTCCACCGCGTCGCTTTCGCTGGCAGCAAGGAAAGCCACAGTCGGGCCGGAACCGGAGATGATTCCGCCCAGCGCGCCGCATTCCATCCCAGCTTCCAGAGTCCGGGCCAGTTCCGGGTACAGCGACAGCGCCGCCGCCTGCAGGTCATTGGTCAGCGCCCGCCCAACCGCCACCGGGTTCCCGGTGGCCAGGGCATTCATCAGGGCCGGAGGTACGACCAGATCACCGCTCACCTGTCCCAGTTCGTCAAACCGGGTGAAGACCCGCGGTGTCGACAGGCCCCGGTGCGCGAAGGCCAGCACCCAGTGGAAGCTGCCCCGGCTCAGAGCCGGCGCCAACTGCTCGCCACGGCCGGTCCCGACCGCGCAGCCGCCGACCAGGGCGAACGGGACATCGCTGCCGAGCTCGGCCGCCAACTCGATCAGGTCGGCCGGGCTGGTATCCAGGTCCCACAGCACCGAACAGGCCAGCAGCGCCCCGGCAGCGTCCGCCGAGCCACCAGCCATCCCGCCCGCTACCGGGATCTGTTTGCGGATCGTCAGGGACGCCCCCTGGCGGGGATGACCAAACCGTTCCCGCAGCAGCGCAGCCGCCCGCAGAGCCAAGTTGTCCGTACCATCGGGGACCTGCCCGGCGCCTTCCCCGGTCACGCTGAGAGCGAGGTCGCCGTCCTCGGCGCCGGTCACGGCGACCTCGTCGTACAGCGACACCGCCTGGAACAGGGTCGCCAACGGGTGAAAGCCGTCTTGGCGGCGCGCCCCAGTTCGCAGGGTCAGGTTCAGTTTCGCCGGTACGTGAACCCGTACCGTCGCGAATTCTGCCTTGTCGACCGCTGTCATGGCGGTGACGGTATCGAACCGGGTAGCTGCTGCGCGATCCGGGCGAAGCCCTCAACCCCCACCGTCTCGCCCCGCGCCTGCGGATCCACCCCCGCCTCCAACAGGGCCTGCTGCGCCGCCGCCGAACCGCCGAAGAGGCCGCCCAGGGCCGAGCGGAGCATCTTGCGGCGCTGGGCAAAGGCCGCGTCGATGACCTGGAAGACCCGCTCTCGGCTGGCGGTGGTGGCCGGCGGCTCCCGCCGCCGCAGCGCCACCAATCCGGAGTCCACATTCGGCACCGGCCAGAACACGGTTGGCGCGACCGTCGCGACCCGGGTCGCCTGCGCATACCAGGCGATCTTGGCCGACGGCACCCCGTACACCCTGCTGCCCGGCGCCGCCGAGATCCGATCGGCCACTTCCCGTTGCACCATCACCAGCCCCCGCCGCCACGAATCCCAGCGCTCCAGCAGGCGCAGCAACACCGGCACCGAGACGTTGTACGGAAGGTTCGCCACTACCGCCGTCGGCGGCGGGCCGGGCAGGTGCGTAACCCGTAACGCGTCAGCGACCACCACCTCCAGCCGGTCGGCCACCGCCGGCATCCGCTCGGCCACCGTCCGCGGTAGCCGGGCTGCCAACGAGGGCTCGATCTCGACCGCCACCACCCGAGCCCCGGCCTCCAGCAGCCCCAGCGTCAACGAACCCAACCCGGGGCCGATTTCACAGACCACATCCTGGCCGCCGACCTGGGCCAGGTCCACGATCCGACGGACCGTGTTCGCATCTACCACAAAGTTTTGACCGCGCTGTTTGCTGGGCCGCAGACCCATCTCGGTCGCAAGCCGACGCACCGTCGACGGGTCCAGCAGGGCCATCAGCTGTCGTCCCCCCAGGGCCCACCGAAGGCGACGTCGGCGTTGCGGGCCAGCTGCCGGCAGGCCTGTTCCACCTCCCAGCCCCGCTGTTCGGCGATGAACCGGACCGTGTGCGGTGCTAGGTACGAGGCATTCGGCCTGCCACGTTCCGGGACCGGGGTCAGGTACGGGGCGTCGGTCTCGACCAGTACCCGGTCGTCCGGGGTGACCAGCAACGCCTCCCGCAGGTGCCGGTTGGCCCGGTAGCTGACCACCCCGGGAAAAGACAGCCAGCAGCCCCGGTCGAGGCAGCGTCGGGCGTGGTCGGCGTCTCCGGAGAAGCAGTGCATCACCACCCGCGGCGGTTGAGGGCCGCCGTCCAGCACATCCAGCAGGTCGTCGTGGGCGTCCCGATCGTGGATCACCAGGGTTTTCCCGGCTGCGAACGCGATCTCGAGATGCGCCGCGAAAGCTTCCCGCTGCCGGGCCTGGTCCTGCGGCTCGGTGGTTCGGAAGTAGTCCAGGCCGGTCTCCCCCACACCCCGCACGTACGGGCTGGCTGCCAGCTCGGCGATCGCAATCAGCCCTGCCTCAACCCGTTCTGGGTGGCGGGCCACCTCGTTCGGGTGCAGCGCCACATTCGCGACCACCTGCGGGAAACGGCTGGCGATCTCGACGCAGCGCCGCGAACTCGCCTCGTCGACGCCGACATCCACCACCCGCGTCACCCCGACCTGCCGCGCCAGCATCAGCGAATCGGCCACGCTCAGCCCGGACCGTTCCCGTACCGATTCCAGGTGGGTGTGGGCGTCGGTCGTCGGCGCCGGCAGCGGCTCCGGCAGCGGTGGCAGGTTCAACTCGTTGAGGATCACAGAACCAGTCAAACAGCAAACCGGGGTCGCCGGCGAGCGGCTCAGCCGCGGGAGGCGTCGTACAGGGCGCGCCGGTCGACCCCGGTGGCTGCCGCCACCGCCGCAGCCGCCTGGGACCGTCTCTCGCCGGCCGCCACCCGCTGCGCAACCATGGCCACCGCCTCAGTTACGGGCACAACTCGTGCCGGCGCTCCGGCGATTACCACGGTGATTTCCCCCAGCACCCCGCCCTGGGCCCAGGCGGCCAGATCAGCGAGGCTGCCTCGGCGGATCTCCTCATGGGTCTTGGTGAGTTCGCGGCATACCACGCCAGCCCGGTCCGGTCCTAGCAGTTCAGCGGCATCGGCGAGCAGGGCCCCGAGCCGGTGCGGCGCCTCGAAGAGCACCATGGTCCGCGGTTCGACGGCCAGCGCGGCCAGCGCGGCCCGGCGGGCTCCTGATTTGCGTGGCAAGAAACCTTCGACGCAGAACCGGTCGCTGGGAAGGCCCGACACCGCGAGCGCGGTCAGCGCTGCCGAAGGCCCCGGCACCGCGGTTACCCGGATCCGGTCTGCGACGGCGGCCGCCACCAACCGGTAGCCCGGGTCGGACACCGATGGCATCCCGGCGTCGGTGACCAGCACCACTCGCCTGCCGGCCCGCAATTCGGCGACCAGCTGCGGGGTCCGTACCGCCTCATTGCCCTCGAAGTACGACACCACCCGAGCCGTCGTCGACAGCCGCAGCCGCCGCGACAGGGCTGCGAACCGGCGAGTGTCCTCCGCAGCGATCAGGTCAGCAGCCTGCAGCGCCCGCAACAGCGCTGGGGAGGCATCAGCCAGATCACCGATCGGAGTGCCAGCCAGCACCAGTACCCCCGCATCCACGATCCCATCCTGACAGCCCGGGATGCCCGCGCGGTACCGATCTGCTGACCGTGGTCGCCTACCATGGGCAGTCGTGACTACTGCCCCGACGCCCGCCGCGCCCGTGGCTGACGCACCGACCGCTGCCGCACCAGCTTCGTGGCTGCCGCGACGACGCCCGGACCCGCGGACCGCGGTGGAACGGCTACGCGACGCCCCCCCAGACGACCGGCTGCGGTCGTGGCTGGTGACCTGCGCGATCACGATGCTGGCGTTCGCGATCCGGGCGGTCGGGATCGGCTACCCGAATCGGGTCCTCTTCGACGAGACCTACTACGCCAAGGACGCGTATACCCTGCTCCGGCTGGGATACGAGGGGTCCTGGCCGGAGAACGCCAACGACTCGATCGCCGCCGGAAATGTCGACGTCTTCACCACTGACCCGTCGTTCATCGTGCACCCCCAGGTCGGCAAATGGCTGATCGCGTCCGGGGAATACCTGTTCGGCATGAATTCGGTGGGCTGGCGGGTGCCGGCGCTGATCTTCGGCACCCTGCTGGTGATGGTGACCATCCGGCTCGCCCGGCGGCTGTCGCGTAGCACCATGATCGGCGCCCTGGCTGGTTTCCTGCTCACCGTGGACGGGCTCCACTTCGTGATGAGCCGGCTCGCGCTGCTGGATATCTTCCAATCCTTCTTCCTGGTGGCCGCGGTCTCCTGCGTGGTCGCTGACCGGGATTTTTTCCGCCACCGACTGGCCCAGCATCTCGAATCTCGCGAACTCACCAGCCTGGACGGGAAAGCCGGCCCGTGGATCTTCCGGCCCTGGCTGCTGGCGGCCGGGGTGTTGTTCGGCTTGGCGCTGGGGACTAAGTGGAATTCGATCTTCGTGATCGCCAGCTTCGGGCTGCTGACCGTGGCCTGGAGCGTCGCCGCGCGGCGGCTGGCGGGGGCCGGCCAGCGATCCTGGCTCGCGCTGCTGGCAGACGGGATCCCGGCCTTCATCAGCCTGGTGGTGCTGGCGGCGGTGGTGTACGTGGCCTCTTGGGCCTCCTGGCTGGCGACCGACGGCGGCTACGGCCGACAGTGGGGCGAGCACAACCCCGACCATCCCTGGGTCCGGATCCTCGGCCGACCGCTGGCCTCACTGCTGCACTACCACCAGGAGATCTGGGACTTCCACAACGGCGACTACATCAAGAACGCCTCTCACGTGTACGCCGCGCACCCGGCCGGGTGGCTGGTCAACGCCCGCCCGATCGGGATCGACGCGGTGAACGGCATCAAACCCGGCACCGATGGCTGCGTCTCCTCCGACGAATGTCTGCGGGTGATCAGCGCCACCGGCACCCCTACCCTGTGGTGGTTCGCCGCGATCGCTTTGGTGGTGTCACTGGTGTGGTGGATCGGGGGCCGGGACTGGCGCTTCGGGGTCCCAGCATTGGCCGCCCTGTCGACCTACCTGCCCTGGTTCCTGTACACCGAACGTTCCCTCTTCTTCTTTTACGCGATCACGATCATCCCCTTCACCTGTATCGGTCTGGCCCTGGTGCTCGGACTGGTTCTCGGCAAGGCCAACGACCAGCAACGTCGCCGCACCGGCGCCATCGTGGCTGGTACCGCTGTCGGCTTGATCACCGCCAACTTCGCCTTCATCTACCCGATCCTCACCGACGCCCTACTGACCCGCACCCAATGGCTGGCCCGGATGTGGTTCGGATCCTGGATCTGAGCGCCTGGGTTTCATCGCCCTCGCCTGCGCGAGGGCTGGCGGCCGGTCGTTGCTCGTTCATCTAGACCGGCGCTCGGTCGCCTTCGCAGTCCCAACCGGGATGCTCTGCTGCTGCCATGGCGCTGCGACCTCCACCATCGTTAGCAAACAGTGACCCGGCGTACCCGGCTCGGATCGGAGCCGCAGACTATGGTCGACACACGTCAGCGCCGTGGACGGCGCATCCTGTCACCTACGGGAGGACTCGTGATCCGTCGCTTGGCGTGGGCGCTGATGGCGCTGGCGCTGCTCACCGGGTGTGCCCAGACGCGGCTACCGACCAGCCCGAGCAGCCCGCCGAGGGCGGTTGGTTCCGACATCAACCCGCACACCCGCGACGCGATCTCAGACAACGGCGAACTGCGGCTGGCCATGGCATCGTGGCCTGCGACCTGGAACCCGCTCGGCGTCGATACCGCCGGCCAGGACCGAGGCCGGGAGCGGGTCCTGGAGCCGATGACCGCCCGGTTCTTCACCGTCACCGCAGATGGCACAATCCGCCACGACCCGAACTGGCTCGCCCGGGAGCCGTCGGTGACTACTGACCAGCGCACCGTGGTCACCTTCAGCCTCAACCCCAAGGCGACCTGGAATGACGGCGCACCGATCACGGTGCGCGACTTCGAGGCTACGGTCCGGGCCTGCAATGGCAGCCAGCCGGACTTCCCGTGCGCTACCACCGAGGGTTGGGACCAGGTCGAATCTGTCACCGCCGGCAGCACCGCCCAGGAGGTCGTGGTGACCTTTAGACAGGCCTACCCGGACTGGGCCGGATTGTGGCGGCACGGCCCGCTCCGGGCGGAATCGGTTGCCGACGCGGCGACTTTCACCACCGGCTGGTCGACGCTGGAAGGAAAAGATGGGTACTTCTCCGGGCCCTTCATGGTCAGCGGCTACGACGCCGTCTCCCGGCTGGTCACCCTGGCGCCGAACCCACACTGGTGGGGAGACAAACCGAAACTATCCAAGATCACGTTCCGCTTCGTGCACCTTGAGTCGCAGGCCCAGACGTACATCAACAACGAGATCGACTGTTTCGAGATTGGGGTCAGCACCGACCAGCTGGCCCGGGCCCGGCAGGTCAGCACCGGGGAGGTCCGCAAGGCGGCCGGCACCACCTGGCGCCACATCACGTTGAACCAGCAGGCCGGGCTGCTGCAAGACAAGTCCGTACGGCAGGCGGTGCTGCTGGCATTGGACCGCGACGACATCCTGGCCTCCGACCTGGCCGGTCTCGGCTACTCACCCGGGGTGCTCAGCAACCACGTTTTCCTCGGCACCCAGAGGCAATACCAGGACCTGGCCCAGCAGACCGGGCTGGGGTACGACCTGGGCCGGGCCCGGAAAGTCCTCGACGATGCTGGCTGGGCGGTCGGCGCCGACGGCTACCGGGCCAAGGACGGCAAACCGCTGCAGATCGTGTTTACCCAGATCACCGGCATCAAGGTTTCCGAGAACGAGGCCCTCAAAATCCAGTCCCAGCTAAAGCAGGTCGGGATCAAAGTGGTGATCGCTGAGTTCTCACAGTCGGACTGGGATTCCCAGGTAACCGCCCGGAAATTCGAGATGGTGGCCTTCTCTAGCGCCGGCTCGGCCTTCCCATACCGGTCGTTGGCGGAGTCGTTCAGCAGCCATTCGGCCAACAACCTCTCCAGTTACGGTAATCCACGAGTCGACGAGCTGATCAACACGATCGCGGTCGAAACGGACCCGACCCGCCGCGACGACTATGTGCTGGAGGCCGAAAGACTGATCTGGGACGATGTGCAGGTCATCCCGTTGTATCAACGCCCCGACATGTGGGCGATCAACACCAAGGTCGCCAACTTCGGAGCTTTCGGGCTAGCAACGCCGATCTGGGAAAACATTGGCCTGCTGAAGTAGGTCTGCCGGTCTCGACCCCCGGTCAGCAGGGTCGATCATTCTCAGGGGCGACCGTCCTAGGATGCCCCGCGGAAGGAGACCGGATGAGGCTGTGGACACTGCACGGTGAGGGGCGGCTGGCTCCAGGGGCGGTGGTCGGACCCACCGAGCGGTTGAGCTGGGCCCGTACCGCCGGGCTCGGCGCCCAACATGTGGTGGCGATGTTCGGGGCGACCTTCGTCTTCCCGCTGCTGATGGGGTTGAACCCGCAACTCGCCGTGATGATGAGCGGGATCGCCACCTTGGCCTTCCTGGCCGTGGTCCGGCACCGGATCCCCAGCTACCTAGGATCGTCAGCCTCCTTCACCGGGGTCGCCGCTGCCATCTACGCCTCCGGCGGGAACCCGTCCCACCTCACCGGAGCCCTCTTCCTGACCGGGCTGGCGCTGTTCGGGGTCGGGCTGATCATCCATTTTCTCGGCGCCAGGGTGATCCACGCCGTGCTGCCACCGGCGGTGACCGGTGCGGTCGTGATGCTGATCGGTTTCAACTTGGCCCCGGTCGTGGCCAACGCCTATTGGCCGCAAGACCAGTGGGTGGCGCTGGCCGTGATGCTGGTCGTGGTTGGACTGAGCGTCGGTTTTCGCGGCTTCATCGGCCGGATCGCGATCTTCCTGTCCCTAATCGTGGGCTATCTCCTGTCATTCCTGCTGGACCTCACCATCGGGCCGATTACCTCGTACTCCCCGGCCGCCGGCAAGGTCACCGAGCACCTACGGGTCGACTGGTCCCAGGTCAGTGCCGCCCCCTGGTTCGGGCTGCCGCCAGCAACCGACCTCGCCACGTGGAAGCTCGGCTCCGCCAGCAACGTGGTGGGCTGGCACCTGCCGACTTTCACCGTGGCCTTCGCGCTGATCGCGCTGCCGGTCGTGATCGCCCTCATTGCCGAGAACACCGGCCATGTCAAGGCGGTCGCCGAGATGACCGGGGACCGGCTCGACCCGTATCTGGGTCGGGCGGTCGCCGCCGACGGTGGGGCCTCGATGCTGGCCACCGTCCTGGGCGCCGGGCCGACCACCACCTACGCCGAGAACATCGGCGTGATGGCCGCCACCCGGGTCTATTCGACCGCGGCATACGTGGTGGCCAGCCTGGTCGCCATCGGTTTCGGCTGTTCCCCGAAGGTCGGGGCCATCATCTCGGCCACCCCAGGCGGGGTGCTGGGCGGGATCACGGTGGTCCTGTACGGGATGATCGGACTGCTCGGCGCCAAGATCTGGAAGGAGAATCAGGTCGACTTCGGTAACCCGATCAACCTGGTGCCGCTGGCGGCCGGGATCATCATCGGGATCGGTAATGTCAGCCTGCGGCTGGGGCCGAGGTTTGAACTGGGCGGGATCGCGCTGGGCACCATCGTGGCGGTCGGGCTGTACCACCTGGCCATGGCTTTGGCTCCGAGAGACCTGCGCCGGCAGGCTTCGGGAGCGAACCTGATCTACGTCACCAGCGGCAGTGTCGATGACTCCGGGCCCCGGCGCTGATCAGTCGAGGGTCTTGGGCAGTCCCAGCGCCGAGATCGTGACCGGTCGGGCCGGTTCCCCGATCCAGGCCCGGTAGGAAAGCCGATCACTGGCGCAATGCCCCACCATCGCGAAGGTGGCGTAGACGATGGCCGCCACCTGGTTGATGTGATGATCGGATTCATCGTAACGGGCGAACTGCTGCCAGTACGGAATCTCGCGGTCAGGATCGGCCCAGCCCATGCCCCGCATCGTGTCGTACATCGGTTCGGACAGGTCGGAGGCGATGGTGGCGCGCAATTCGATCCCCCCGTTGCCGGTGGAATGCAACCCGACTTCGGCCCAGGGTTCGGAGGCGGTGATCACGACATGTCCTTCGTCCGGGAATTGCGCGATCACATAGGTGAGCCCCAGGACGAACATCTGATCCGCCTCACTGAGCTGACCTGCCATATGCCTCTCCCCCTGTGCTCCGGGCCGACCATCGTCCGGACTGCTGCGCCACAGGCTAATACGTGGCCTGGCGACGGTCGTGAAACGTGGCCGGGGGCGTCGCCGGTACCCGATCGCGGACCGCCACCAGGACCCGGCAGACTTAGGCCATGACATCGCCATCGCCGTGGTCCCGGGAAGGTTACGACTCACGCTATGACGCTTACCAGTACCCGGACGCCAACCTGACTGACGGTGGCTACCATCCAGGTCCCTCCCTCCAGGGCCCTCTGGTGGGACGCCCCGGAGATCCCGGGCCCCGCCCAGACCCGTACCCACCGGTCAGGTACGAGCAACCCCAGTATGAGCAACCCCACTACGAACAACCCCAGTACGCGCAATCCCAGTACGAGCCGTATCAGAGCGCCCCCGCGCTGGCCCCGTATCACCAGCAGGGACTGCTGACTGCGTACACCGAGCCGCCCACCGCCACCACCATCCTGGTTCTGGGGATCATCGGCATCTCATGCTGTTCCTTCTGCGGCCCCATCGCCCTGGGGATGAGCGTATCCGCCCGCCGCCGAATCGCCGCTGGGGAGTATCTGCCCTCCGGCAAGGTCACCGCTGGTTTCGCGCTGGGCCTCATCTCGACCGTTATCACGACGTTATCCTTCCTGATATGGTTCATGAGCTGAGCCCGAACAGCTGTTCCCCGCTCGCGTCAGCCTGGAGCGGCAGGGCACACTTAGTCCCATGACATCCTGGCAATCCTCTGATCAGCCCCCGGTCGGCTACTCTCAGCCGACCTATCAGCCGTACGCCGCAGCCCAGCCCTACGCGGCCGCGTCGTACGCCGGGCAGGGGCTCACCCCCTATCAGACAGTGGTGGGGATGGAACATCCCCAGGCGACCACGATCTTCATCATGGGGCTGCTCAGCTTGCTGATACTGCCGCTGCTGGGACCGGTGGCCTGGGTCATGGGCAACAAGGCCCGTAAGCAGATCAACGAGGGGCAATACTCCCAGAACTCTATGCTCACCGCCGGCTGGATCATGGGCATCGTCGGTTCCATCTCGCTGATCCTCGGCGTGATCATGGTGGCCTTCTACATCATCATCGCGATAGTCGCGATCATGGCCAGATAGTCTCGTACCGCGACGATCAGAGGTGGGGATGTCTTCTAGGCCGCGGCCTATGCCGGACCCGTTGAACCGGATCGACGACCTCGACCGCAGCGACGCCCAGCTGCGGGCCTGGGTGGCGGAACGAGTCCGCAGGCTGGAGGCGGATGCGCAACGCTCGGCCGATACGCACCTGTTCCAGGTGGAGCTACCCGAGGACTGGGGCATCGACCTGTACCTGAAGGATGAGTCGACCCACCCGACCGGGAGTTTGAAGCACCGGCTGGCCCGGTCCTTGTTCATGTACGCCCTGGTCAACGGGCAGCTGCGGCCCGGGACGGTAGTGATCGAAGCCTCATCCGGGTCGACAGCCGTCAGCGAGGCCCACTTCGCCCGGATCCTGGGCCTGCCCTTCGTAGCGGTGTTACCACGCGGCACCAGCGTGGAGAAGATCCGCCTGATCGAGGCTGAAGGCGGCCGGGTCCACGTCGTAAACCGGGCAGACCAGATGTGCGCCGAGAGCCGCCGCCTGGCTGAGGAACAGGGCGGCTACTTTCTGGACCAGTTCACCCGCGCCGAGCAAGCCACTGACTGGCGGGGTAACAACAACATCGCCCAGTCGATTTACCAACAGCTGGCACGGGAACGGCACCCGATCCCGACCTGGATCGTGGTGGGCGCCGGGACCGGCGGCACCAGCGCCACCCTGGGACGGTTCCTGAGATACCACCAGCACCCCACCCATCTCTGCGTCGCCGATGTCGAGGGCTCGGCCTTCTTCGATGGCTGGGCCACGGGCAACCCAGCGCTGACGACGCCCGGAGGATCGCGGATCGAAGGCATCGGCCGGCCCCGGGTCGAGCCCAGTTTCGTCCCCGGCGTCGTAGACCGGATGATGCGGATACCGGACGCCGCCTCGGTAGCCGGTTGCCGTTTCGCCAGTTCTCGATTGGGACGCCGGTGCGGCGGCTCGACTGGGACCAATCTGGTCGCGGTGGCCCGACTCGTCACCGAAATGCGCCAGCTGGGTCAGCATGGCAGCATCGTGACCCTGCTGTGTGACGGCGGTGAACGGTACGCCAACAGTTACTTCGACGACGGTTGGGTGGCCGCTCAGGGCCTCGATCTGGAGCCTTGGCTGAGCGCTCTGTCCGAGGCCCTGCCGGCCCCGGACAGCGCCGTCCAGTAGCCTCAGCGGTCTGGGGACAGCGCCCGGATCACAACGCCGGCCGGCCCGGTCGGGGCGTTCCGCCAGCCGGTCCCGGCCCACAGGTTGACCCGGTCCGAGTCCCCCGCAGCGAAGGCCGCGCCCCGGATCGGCCGGGTGAGATGGTGGACCGCCGGGTAACCGGTCGGGGCATCCGGGTGCCGGATGACGAAACCATTCGGCAGGGCCCGGGCCGGGCGCCCGGTGAAGGCCCGGGTGATCACGGTGTGGCCGTAATCCGGGTCGGCTAGGGCTGCCCGCACCACGGGCGAGGTGCCCGCCTCATCGGTACGCAGCAGCAGGGTCCCGACGGCTGCTGCCTCGGCCCCTGCCTCCCGTACCACACCGACCGCCTCGGCGCTGTCGATGCCTCCGGCAGCGATCAGCGGCAGGGTGGTGACTGCCCGGACCTGGGCGACCAGGGTCGCGATCTCGACCGGCTTCGGGATGGTAGCCGGGTCGAAGGTCGCGCTGTGACCACCGGCGGCCAGGGCCTGGACTACCAGACCGTCGGCCCCGCGCTCTGCCGCGGCCTGTGCCTCGTCCGGATTGGTCACCGTCAGCACCACCCGGCTGCCGCAGCGTTTCACGGCAGCGATGTCGTCGGCCGGGGGCAGCCCGAAGGTGAACGACACGATCGGAACTGGGTGGGCCAGCAGCATCCGGATCTTGTCGGACCAGCCGTCGTCGTCGATACGTGGATGTGGGTCGAGGCGCAGGCCGTAGCGGTCAGCCTCGGGCTGCAGGTCGTGGGCGTAGGCGGCGAAGGCCGTCTCGTCCACCGGCTGGTGGGAGGGTACGAAGAGGTTCACCCCAAAGGGGATCCGCCGGGCTCGCAGCTGCTCGGTCTCGGCGTATACCGCGGCCGAGGTCCGATACCCGGCGGCGAGGAACGGGAAACCACCCGCTGTCGCCACCGCGGTGGCCAGCGCCACCGTGGTCGGCCCACCCGCCATCGGGGCGGCCACAATCGCACGGGCAGAGGGAATCAGTGGTGTGGTCATGGGAACATTCCTGCTCGGATCGTGCCGACGAGCTTTGATGAGCTGACCGGATCGGCGGCTATCTGCTCGCGGGGGTCACTCCCCTGACGCCATACGCCGCTCGACCGGGTACACGCTCAGCCCGGCGTCGGCGGTCACCGGGGTCGGCGCGGGTGGCGCCGCTGGGGCTGACAGGTCGATGGTACGCACCGTACGCTGTGCCAGCGGACGCGACAGGTAGGTATTCGCCGAGACCGGGATCGGATCGAAGAGGTTCATCTTGGGCACCGGGGCGGAGATCTCGACCGAGTGCTCGTGGGCGTCGTCCAATTCCCGCAGACCTGACAGGTTCTCGACGCGTACCGAAATGGTGGCCTCGTCGTCGCCCAGGTCCAGGCTCGCCACCTGTTCGTCGAGCTGGTGGTGCATCCGCGCAACGCTGACCCGGGCCACGATCAGCCAGCCCGGCACCAGCGCCCCGGCCCAGACCATCAACCACCACGGGGTCAGGTGCACGATCGTGGTCACTGCCAGCGTCGTGGCCAACAGCAGCAGCACCGCCAGCACCCGCCGGCGGCGGCGGGCCGCGAGCCAGGCCAGGCTCGCGATCTCATGCTTGGCAGCCCGGCGGGTGAGAGGGGTCGAGATGTCCGGCTCGACGGTCTCTTCCTCGCCGGATTGCAGGAGCCGGCCGGCTTCGGTGAGGTCGATGGTCGGTCCGTCCTCCGGCTGCTGGCCCCGGTGGTTCACGAACCAGGGCACCAGGTAAGCCAACCATGCTGCCACCAGCACACCGAAGATCAGACCGGTCGTACCCATGGGAGCCAACCGTAGAGCTCCGACGACGAGTCAGCCACCTGCCACGCCGCACGTCTCGCGCAGAGCCCTGCCGGTATCCGATCAGCCTCAGCGGCGCTCTTCGCAGGGGAGGTCATCACGTCGGGGCAAGTCGTCCGGGAGCCGGCGCCACAACGGGCCAGCGAGGTCGTCACTGTGCAGGGCGAAGGACTCGTGATCGCGCCAGTCACCGTCGATATGAAGGTACCGTGGCCGCAGCCCCTCGTGGCGAAAGCCTAGTTTCGCCACCACCCGCAGCGAGGGCACGTTTTCGGGGCGGATCGTGATCTCCACCCGGTGCAGCCGCAGGGTCTGGAAGCAGTAGTCGGTTGCCAGGGCCACCGCCAGCGGCATGATCCCCCGCCCGGCCCAGCGCTGATCGATCCAATAGCCCATGGTGGCGAACTGCGCTGCCCCGTACACGATGCTGCTCACTGTCAGCTGACCAGCGATTTCGGCCTGCCCCGTACCGCGGGGGTCGAACCAGATCAGCCAGGGCAGGCCCCGCCCCCGGCGGGCCTCCCGAGCGAAGGCCGCCACCATCTGCCGGTACGAGCCGATCCGGGACTGCGAACCCGGCGGGGTGGTCGCGTCCCAGGGCCCCAACCAGGCCCGGTTCCGGGCCCGGACCTGTTCCCAGGCTCGGATATCGCGGCGTCGAAACGGCACCAGCGAGACGCCTCGGCAGGAGATCACCACCGGCCACCGGTGTTCGGCCGGGAAAGAGGGGTCGGGCGTCATGTCGCCCGGCCAGCGTCTGGTCATTCCAACAACCAGACTCGGATCCGTTCGCCGGCGAACTGGGTTTGGCGCTCCAGCAGAGCCACGGCATTGGCGTCGGCCAGGTAACTCAGCAGGTGCGCGGTGTGCCCGTCGATCCGGGTAGCCTCCAAGCCGTTCGCCGTACGCGTTACCTGGACCAGCGCCAGCTGGTCGAAGCCGGGCTCGGAGGCGATCGCCGTCATGGTCACCGCCTCCGCCTCGGGACGCAAGTACGGTTCGGCACCCATCAGCTTGCGGATCACTGGACGGGCGAAAGCCTCGAATGACACGTACGCTGCGACCGGGTCTGCCGGCAGCATCAAGATCGGAACCTCATCATCGCCGATCAGGCCGACCCCCTGCAGCTGGCCGGATCGCATCGCGACGCTGGCGATATCGCAGGGGCCCAGCTCGGGGACCACCTGCCTCAACGCGTCGCCCTCGCGGATGCCCCCGATGGTGACGATCAGATCGGCGCGGATCAGCTGGTCGGTGATCACGTCCCTCACCTGGTCTGGCTCCTCACCGAGGTGTCCGACCCGCCACACCTGGGCACCGGCGGCTTTCGCGGCAGCCGCCACCAGGTACGAGGTGGCGTCATAGCACTGCCCTGATCCGAGTTGCCCCCCCGGCTCGACTAGTTCGTCGCCGACCGAGATCACGACCACCCGGGGCCGGGGCCGAACCAGGACCTTGTCGATCCCGACGGCAGCCAGCAGCCCGACCCGACGCACGTCGAGGGTCTCGCCCTCATCGATCAGCAACTCACCCTCGGTGGTATCGCTGCCCCGGTGACGGACGTGCCGGCCGGCGGGCTCGGCGGCGTACACCTGGACCTGTTCCCCACCGCGGTCGGTCTTCTCTGCGATCACCACCGTGTCTGCTCCCGGCGGCAGCGGTGCCCCGGCGCAGACCCATACGGCCGTGCCCGGTTCCAGATCGTCGGGATCGTCGCCGAGGATCAGCGTCCCGGCTACCGGCAGCCGGACCGGGGTCTGTGGGCCGGCAGTGCTGATGTCCACGGCGCGTAGCGCGTACCCGTCTCGATCCGCGCCATCGCAGCCGGGCAGGTCGACCTCGGCGTCGATCGCCTCCACCACCTGCAGGCCGACCGCGTCCAACAAGTTGACTCCGAACGGCAACAACGGCTGGGCCAGCTGAAGCAGGAAGTCCTGGTGGGCCCTGAGGCTGCGCAGGCCGGCGGGGCCCGGGGTTGGCGGATCGACGGGAAATTGACGCGGCTGTGGTTCGGGAAGAGGATCGGGGGGTTTGCGGCGAAACAGCGGCATGGTCCATACGATAGGTCAATGGCACCCTTGCACCCGGCAGCCGGATCAAGCGCCAAGGCATCGCTGCGGGCCGCCATCACGGCGCGGCGCCAGGCCCGCCCGGCCGCTGAGCAGGCCGCCGCCGACCGGGCCCGTACCGACTTGCTGCTAGCCGGCCTAAGCCCGCGCCCGCCACGGGTGGTGGCTGCTTACCTTTCCCGCGACGGCGAACCCGGCACCGCTGCCATCGTGGAAGCTTTGGCCGAGGCCGGCGCGACCGTACTGCTGCCAGCCCTCAGCGCTGGCGGTCCCCGGCAACCCGACTGGGCCGAGTACGCCGGGCGGGAGCAGCTGCGGCTGGGACCGTTGGGGATCTGGGAGCCGTCGGGCCGGCCACTGGGGGCAGCGGTGCTGGCTCGAGCCGAGCTGGTGATCTTGCCGGGTCTGGCCGGGACCCGGGCCGGGCAACGGTTGGGGATGGGGGGCGGCTGGTATGACCGGGCCCTGCTGCAGGCGGCTACGCAGGTGCCGCGTTGGCTGCTGCTGAATGACGATGAGGTGCTGGACCAGCTACCGGTCGAGGACTGGGACCAGCCGGTAACCATGATCGTGACCCCGAGCCTGCGGATCGACTGCCGGCCCACGCCCCCGCCCGGATGAGATGAGCGGGGACGCTGCGGGCTTGTCGATCGGGGTACAGTTTCCGGCGCGTACGCGTCGAAAGGACCTTGCCTATGCCCACCTACCAGTACCGGTGCACCCAGTGTGGGACCGAACTGGAGGCTGTCCAGAAGTTCTCAGACCCGGTGCTGACTGACTGCCCGAGCTGCGACGGGACCCTGCGCAAGGTCTATTCGGCAGTTGGCGTGGTGTTCAAGGGATCCGGCTTCTACGCCACCGACAGCCGTACCAAGGGGCGCAGCCAGGCTGCGACGACTGGCGACTCCTCCTCGACCTCTTCGACGAGCGCCTCCTCGGCGACCAGTTCGAGCGCCTCCGACACGAACACCACATCGACCAGTTCGGGATCGTCGGCCACGGCTTCGGCCCCAGCCAGCGCCTGATCGTCAGCGCGGCTGTGGACAAGCCGGCTGGAGCGGCGAAGGGTGTGGATAACTGACCGATCCAGGTGACGATGCCCATGGTCAAGGCCATGAGAATCGTCCACGACCTTGTCCGAACCTTGCGCTGGCACCGCCGACTGCTGGCCGCATTGATCGCCGGGGTGGCCACCCTGGTCGCCCTGACCGCGGTGTCCCGGCCTGCGGCCGGTCTGGAGACGACCGCTGTCGTGGTCGCCCAACGCCTCATCCCAGCTGGTTCGACCATCACCGCTGATGATCTAAGACTCGTGGATCTTCCGGTGATGGCTATTCCGGAGTCGGCGCTGCGCGACCCCGCGGCGGCAGTCGGTCGACTGGTCGGCACCGGGATCCCCCGCGGACAGGTCCTAACTGAGCAGAATCTGGTGATCTCGAATCCTTCGGCCGGTCGGCTTGTGGTGGGGGTACGGATAAGCGATCCCGACCTGGCCCGATTGGCACCGCCCGGTACCCGGGTCACGCTCTTCGCGGCCGGTTCCCCCGAACCGGTGGTCTCTCAGGTGTTAGTACGTGCTAGCCCCGGCCCCAGCGACCCTGGCCCCGGCTCCCGCAGTGGCCTGCTCCTGGTGGAGACCGATATCGCCCAGGCGGCGGCGATCGCCACGGCGTCGTCACAGACCACCCTGACGGTGGCCATCGGATGACTCTTGCCTGAGAGATTCCTGAGGAGAGACTGAGATTTTCCCATCTGGTATTGGCTCTTCTCCCAGTCTGCCTGTTAAGTTCGTGCCGCAGCCTCACGCCTGGACGCCAGGCACTGCGACGAAAGGGATCAACCAGTGAAGGGCTTCAAAGACTTCCTGTTCCGCGGCAACCTCATTGAACTCGCGGTGGCCTTCATCATCGGTGGCGCCTTCGCGGAGGTCGTCAAGGGGTTCACCAAGATCATCGTCGAACTGCTCGCCAAGGTGGGCGGGGCGCCCAACTTCGATGCCTGGCAGCCACTCGGCCTGACCTCGATCGGCCCCTTCCTCACCGCCTTGGTGGCCTTCGTCATGATGGCCTTCATCGTCTACTTCTGCCTGGTCCGCCCGTACGAGATCGTGCGTGATCGGATGGCAAAGAAGGAAGAGGCGACCCCGGACGCTCCGACCTCCGAGGAGCTGCTGACCGAGATCCGTGACCTGTTGGCACGTCGCTGACACTCACCCCCCGATCTAAGAGCCCCCGCCCATGGCGGGGGCTCTTAGGGTTGTAGGGGGATGACCTCGTTACCAGTGGGGAGGCACGTCGGCGAGGAGTCGGAATTCGTCAGCGGTCAATTGACGCCGGCCAGGCCGCAGGTTCGGGACCTCCAGCCGGCGTACGGCATCAGCTACGACTGCCGACCACCGGGCGGGGCCGACTTGGCGGCACCACTGCAGGTCCGGCGGCTCCGGCCAGGCCTGACCGGCGGCGGCCCGTTCGCTGGCCCGAGCCCGGATCCGATCGGTATCCCAGCCAACATCAGCCAACAGGCCCAGGACTCGGGCTGCGTCGGGACCAGTCGGTGGCAGGTCCATCGACTCTCCGGTCAGGGACCGCGCCAATGCTCCCGCCCACTCCATGACGGCGATGCTACTGCGCGGCGGCCCTGGGAGGATTCGAACCTCCGACACAAGGTTTAGGAAACCTCTGCTCTATCCCCTGAGCTACAAGGCCTCGGCCCTGGCCCGGGCCGCGGATCGGAACCACGTCCCATTGTGACAGTCCCCTCTCACAACTGCCTCTATAGCCCCCCTAATACGGCTCTGGCAAGGTAAGATGTGAGTCCTCTCACGATTGCTTGAAGGGCCTTGGGGTCGTGCTCTACAGTTACTTCTCGAGAGCGGCGCCGACTGTTAGATGTCTCCTGGGGGTGGGTAGACGGCTTCGCAGCCCTACACTCGGCGCCGCTCCTTGCTATCCCATGACTCATCCTGGCTGGTTCACGCAGGGTTGTGGTCTGTTTGGATCATCATCCCCCGCATTGATCATCGCTGACCCAAGTGGGGCCTGCGGGAATGCGCAAGGCCGGCACATCGTTCAGGACGTGGGAGATACACCATGTCGATGACCGAGCTCACCAGCGAGAACTTCACCAGCACCGTCCAGTCAGCGGACACGATCCTGATCGACTTTTGGGCGTCGTGGTGCGGGCCCTGCCTACGCTTTGGCCCCGTCTTCGAGGCCGCTGCGCAGGCACACCCGGATCTGACCTTCGCCAAGGTCGACACCGAGGCCCATCCCGACATCATGGACGCGCTTCAGATCAGCGCGATCCCGACCCTGATGGTCGCCAAGCAGGGGACCCTGATCTTGCGCCACACCGGGGCCCTGTCGCGGGCTGAGCTGGAGTCGGTAATCGCCGATGTCCGGGCCTTTGACCCTGACCAGGTCGAGGGCCAGCCCACCACCGTGTCAGGGGCCGACGCCGAGTCATAGGCCCCGAGTACGCCGGCGAGCCGTCCCTCGCTCACTTCAGGGCCACGACGCGACGCATCGGCACCGCCAGTTCGACCTGGCCGTGCTGCAGCACCTCACCGGCCAGGAAACTGATCGCATCGGCGGTACGACGCCAGGAAGTCGCCGGCAAGTAGAGCGCCGAGACCATCAGATCGGCATCGGCTCGGGAGCGGATCGTCACCCGGTACCGCTCCCGGCCGTCCTCAATCTTGCGTAGCCCGTGCCGGCGCAGCGTGGCCGCGAAATCGGTCAACTCCAATGGGCCCGGGAACCGTGGTAAGGACCGGAGCCGCTGCGCTAATTGCAGCCCGATCCGCAGATCACCCGGCAGCAGTGGTCGCAGCGTGGGGGCCATGAACGCCAGCATCCCACCCGGCTTGAGGACCCGGGCCGACTCCATGAGCAACTGCTCGGTGGGCTGTACCACCACCATCCCCATGCTCGAGGTGACCGCGTCCACCGTCTCGTCGGCGATCGGCAGCCGCAGCGCGTCGCCGCGGACCCAGGGCCCAGGGCCGCGGGACTGGGCCAGCGCCAATTCAGCGGCCGAGATATCGACCCCGATCACGGTCCGACCCGGTCTGTGCAGTTCGCGGGACATCGCGCCGGAACCGCAGGCAATGTCGAGCACCATCTCAGCCCGTGCGGAGACCGCCCGCGCCAGCCAACGGTACGGGGTGTGGTACCCATTGCTGGCCCGGCTAAGCACGTCCTCGGCCATGCCCGCCCGCTCGGCATGAAAGACGTTCAGGTAGCTATCCCAGTCAATCCCGAAACGTCGTGGCATGGCTATGCCTCCTTTCGTGCCTGGCCCAGCCGTCCGGCCCGGTGAGACGCCGGCCGCTCATCATCTGGGCCCTGTCCGACCCTGACTGGCGCGTCGTGCCGTTGCCCGGCCGGCAGTCTCTCGGCTGTTCCCGGACCGCGGCAGACTTCGCCGGCGGATCGGGTCACGCCGGGTCCAGGCTCACGAAGAGGTGCTCGGCTGCGGCATCGGGGATCACGATCTCGGCTGTCGGGCCCACGATCCGAACCCCTCGCGTCACCGTCTGGACCTCGACCGACACATCGGGGCTCACCCCAGCCGCGAGCAGATCCGCCAAGCAATCGCTTTGCTGCAGTTGCTCCCCGATCCGGCGTACGGTCACCCGGACGGTGTCCCGGTCGACGATCTCGCTGAGGGGCAGATTCCCCTCCCGGAAGCTGCTGATCGCGCCTGCCCCGGCATCATCGGCAGCCGGGATCGGGTTACCGAAAGGCGACCGGGCCGGGTCAGACAGCAGGACCGCCAACCGCTCCTCCACGGCCTGACTGACCACATGCTCCCACCGGCAAGCCTCCTTGTGCACCAGTTCCAGCTCCAGGCCGATCACGTCCACCAGGAGCCGTTCCACCAGCCGGTGCCGACGCATCACGTCGACCGCGGTCGCATGCCCGGTCTGCGTGAGCTGGATCAGCCGGTCCTCATCCAAGGTCAACAGACCGTCGCGCTCCATCCGGGCCACGGTCTGGGAAACCGTCGGGCCACTATGCCGCAGTCGCTCCACGATCCGGGCGCGACGGGGCTCGATACCCTCCTCCAGGAGCTCATAGATGGTCCGAAGATACATCTCCGTGGTATCGATCAGCTCGCTCATGTTCCACCTCCGGTCTCAGATCAGCCTATCGGGCGAGCGGTTGGCCTGAGCCGATCCTGCGCCGGTTCCGATCAGCCTGAACCGCGCGACGAGCCGATCTTGCGCTGCTGGAGATCGCTCGCTTGAGTGGTGATATGTCCGAGTCCTGGCGAACCATCACCGTCGCAGCCCCACGGCTAGCCGGTTGGGTGGCCCGATTCGCCGAACGACACGGACCGCCCCAGGCCCGGGTCGTAGCAACCACGGTCACTCTGACCAGCCCCGATCAGGCTGAGGCTCGGCTGTGGTTGCGGTGGGAGGACACCCTCGACTCAGCCGACCCGGTCTCCAGCCTGGTGGCCGCCGCTCTACGGCCGCGGCGGCTGGGCCTGTTGCTGGTCCGCCGGGAACGGCACGCGCTCGGGATCTGGGATCAGGGGCTGGTCTGCTCCCGTACCGGACGCCACCATGTTCAGGGCCGGACTAAGGCGGGAGGTTGGTCGCAGCAGCGGTACGCCCGCCGGCGTGAGCAGCAGGCTCGACAGGCCTTTGCCGACGCGGCCACGGACGCGGCCGTGATACTGGAGCCGGAGGTCACCGGCCTTGAAGCGGTGCTGCTGGCCGGGGACTCGGCCGGGCTAGACGCCGTACTCGCCGACCGACGCTGTACCGCCCTGGCAGACCTCGTCCGGTCCCGAGCCACAGCCCGGCTTGAGATCCGCGAACCGAACCGGGATGCGCTGGTCGATCTGGTCACCCGGTACAACGCGGCGCTGGTAGAGCTCAACCAGTACGCCTAAGTCTCAGCGGCGAGCGAAGGTGAGCACCCCGGCCACCATCGCCAAGACCACTGCCGCGGCCAAAGCGACCACGGTTCCGGTCCGGCCGACAGTCTCGCCCTTGATCTCGGGTGCCGCGGCGGTGGTTGTGGCCTCGGTCGACGGGGTCGGGGTTGGGGGCGCCGAGGAGGACTCCACCGTCGGTGTCGGTGAGGCAGTGGGGGTCGCAGCCGAGCCGATCGCGAGCACGCTGCTGCCGATCCCCTGGCCCGAGATCAACACCTGTTGCCCGTCCAGAGACCGGGTGACGCCGCGGGCTCCCCGCTGAGACGGGATCGGGGTACGAGACCGGATCTCGAAACTAGTTGGGTCACAGAAGATCAGTTCGGTCGCTGTTCGCAGCACCACCTGATCGCCGTCCATGGTTGCACCGAGCAGATCGGAAGGCCCAGTAGCCACCTTGGTAAGCCGGTTCACACCCCGCGCCGTGGGCGAGGGGGGCGCCTTGTACACCGCACCGCTTCCGGTGACCACGTACAGCTGGGTGTTCGGCCCCACGATCAAGGCCCGGGTGGTCTGCGACGAGTCGTAGCTAAAGTCCCACGCCCGATACGACAGATTACCGTTCGTGGCCGCGCTGATGGTGGCGTACGAAACGGTGACATTCCGCCCGGCAGTGGCATCGGCGATGAAGAGCCGTCCCCCGTCGTAAGCCACCGCGGCCGGTCCTCGGGCTGGTGTCCCCAGCGTGATCCGAGCCTTGACCTTGCCGCTGGGGTCCAGCGCATACCCGGCGGTGGTCGACGCTGAGGCGGCGTTGACGGTCCAGTACACGCCATGGTCGGGGTCGCGAGCCAGCCCCACCGGGGCCGGGATCCGCGGATCGTTCCAGGTAAAAGCCACCGTCTCAGCCACAGCGGCTGGTGTGGCCATCAGCCACAGCGTGAACACCGCGGCAATCACCGCGGCCATACGTCGTCCCAACCCAGCCACAAGCCGAAGCCTACGCGGTCGATCTGATTCACCCTTCCCGCACGAGCCCGGACACGGCCATGTCACCCCGGCCCGGCCAGGGCAAACAGGTCCGGCACCGGCCGCTGCCGGGCAAGCGCCGAGTCGGCCCAGCCGGGCATCTGGTCCAGCCAGTCGACGATAGTCTGGACGTCTCGACGGCTCTCCCCCTCGTCCAGTTCGGCCAGGCCTTCGGCCCAGGCCGCTGCCAATTCGACCGCGTTCTGGTGGCGCAGGTAACCCACCTCCTCGCGTGGCCCGGGCCGTAACGGCAGCGAGGCGTCCCGGTGCCACAGATGGCTGACGCTGTAGTGCGCCGAGACCCCGGCCCGAGCCAGGTCGAAGTCGACCCGGTCCCGGTCCAACCGCACCTCCAACGCGCCCCAGGCCTGCTCGCCCACCCACCGGGTCACCAAGGCCCAGGCGGCCGGCAGCCGGTTCGGCACGATGAAACTCCCCTTCAACAGCGCCTCGGCGTCAGCCCTGGTCGGCTGGTCGGCGGGGATCACGGGGGCGTCCGAGGCGCGCCGCAGCAGCGGCCCGAGCTTGCCCAGCAGTCCCGGAGCCCGGGGACTGGTCACCGCGGGAGGTGTTAGTTCGGCCAGTCTGGCCGCCGCCACCTCGGATGGGGCACCGAAGATCTCGCGTACCTCACCGATCCCGATCGCCCACAGCCTGATCCGTACCATCGGTCGAGCTTAACCAACAGACCTCAGGATCAGCCCTTGGGCGAAGTACAGCAAGAACATCACGGCGACCACCGCCATCAGGGGATGGATCTGGCGGATTTTGCCGCGGAAGACCTTGATGGCCACGTAGAGCAGGAAGCCGGCGCCGATCCCGGCCGTGATCGAATAGGCGAACGGCATCATCACGATGGTGACAAAAGCTGGGATGCCGTTCTCCAGGTCGGTCCAGTCCACCTCGACGACCTGCATGATCATCAGGTAGCCAACGAAGAACAGCACCGGCGCCGCCGCCTCGGAGGGGACCAGCCTCACGATCGGGGCCAGGAAGACCGCCAGCAGGAAACCGATCCCGGTCACCACCGAGGCCAGACCGGTACGGGCTCCTTCCCCGACGCCGGCTGCGGATTCGATGTAGCAGGTGTTGGACGAGACCGAGCCGGCACCGCCAGCGATCGCAGCCAACGAGTCGACCAATAGGATCTGCTGGGTATGCGGCGGATTGCCGTGCCGGTCCAGGATGCCGGCCTCGCTGCCCACAGCCACGATGGTTCCCATCGTGTCGAAGAAGTCGGCCAGCAGCAACGCGAAGACCGTGAGCACGACGTAGACGATGGCTGACGGACCGCCACGAAGAGCCCCGAACAGGTCGACCCTTCCCAGCAGGGACAGGTCAGGCACAGACCAGATCGAGCCGCTGACCGCTGGCACGTTGAGCATCCAGCCAGTCGGATTCACCGTGTCCCCGGAATGAAACGGGCCGACCTTGGTCAGCGCCTCCACCACCATCGCGACGCCGGTTGTCCCCAGGATCGCGATCAGCATTGCGCCCTTGACCTTGCGGGTGTACAGGGCGATCAGCAACAGCAGACCGAGGACGAAGACCGCGATCGGCCAGCCGATCAGGCTGCCCTGGACCCCCAGTTCCAGCGGTACGTTGCTGGCAGGCCGGCCGTCTGGGCCGACCGGGATCCGGACCACGCCGGCGTCGACGAGGCCGACTAGCGCGATGAACAGTCCGATCCCCACCGAGATCGCGGTACGCAACGGGTGCGGCACCGCCTGAAAGACCGCCCTACGGAATCCGGTGAGCACCAGGACCGTGATCGCGATCCCCTCCCAAACGATCAGGCCCATCGCCTGGGGCCAGCTCATCCGGGGCGCGATCACATAGGCGACCAGCGCGTTCAGGCCCAGCCCAGTCGCCAGGCCGAGCGGGTAGCGGCCGTACACCCCCATCAGGATGGTGACCACCCCGGCGATCAACGCGGTCGCTGCCGCCACCATGCCGATCGAGGCGCCAACATTGGCGCTGATCACAGCCCCAGTCGCGTCCTTGTACGGCGCCCCGGACACCAGATTTCCGAACTTGTCCGGAGTGGTCCCGATAATCAGCGGGTTCAGAGCGATGATGTAGGCCATCGTGAAGAACGTCACCAAACCGCCGCGGACCTCGGCCCCGATCGTGGAGCCGCGACGGGTGATTGCGAACCACCGGTCGAGCCCTCCGAGAACCGGCGGCGGGGGCGCTGACACAGGAGCTGTCCGGGGCGACCTGGTAACCATGCGCCGCAGCCTAGGGCCGGCCCGGGGAGCCGGTGATCGGAAGGTGGTCACAGTCCGTACAGTGGACGTGTGACAAGGCGTCGGATCGGGCTCGTCCAGGCCCAGGTGCAACCGGTGGACGAGGACGGCGTCGTGGCGTCGGCTACGGGGACTGTGGCCTTCGCGGCAGCCTCGGTGATCCTGGCGGTCTATCGCGAGGAGCTCGCCGCACAAGGCAATGGCTGGTGGCTCCTGGTGGCAGTGGCGGGCGTTCTGATCGGGCTCTGCGCCACCGGCTATACAACCTGGCGGCGCCGGCAGCGGCTGACACTGCCCGAGGCGCTGCCGGTCGAACCGCCGAAGCGGACCCCGAGCGAACCGGCCGAAGAGTCGACCCAGTCTGCGGAGACCTAGTCGAACAGCGAGATGTCGATGCTGATGGTGTCCCAGACCGGCTCAGGCAGGCTGGGCGCCGGTTGAGTCGTGACGTTGGAGTGGGCCCCGCAACCATGCTCGATGGCGACGACCCGAGCATCGGAGGGTGAACTCGCATTGGCGCAGGCGCCGAAATTAACCCCGAGCGATCCTCGGAGCCGGATAAAGAAGGCGCAGCTGCCGCACGGCGCCGGCGCCATCCGAGCCTGCGGGGTGTTGGGGCCGCCCTCGCCGTCGTTCCATCGCTCGGCGGCCTCATCACGTCCGTACGGCGACAGCAGCCGCTCCCGGCCTAACCCCAGCTCGTGAGCGATGGTTCGGGCCGCGACCGAGTCGATCTCGTCGACACCGTCGCCGGTGTAGCCGGGGACCACCCGCGGATCATTCTCCGGCATCGGCAACAGCATCCCCGGCTCCAGGTCGTCGGGCAAGACCCGCTGTGACCACGGCACCCACGAGGCGGATCGCAACGCGCCACCACCGGGCAGCAGCACCACCTCGTTGACTGTCGGCACCTTGGCCCGCGCGGCACGGACCATGGTCACCTCCCAATGCCATCCCACGTAACCCGGGTGGGGGCAGCTGAAGGCGTGGACGACGACCCGGTCCGCCTCGGCAGTAGCCCCTAGATAATCCCCGACCCCGAAGTCACCGGCGGCCTCTTCGGCGGCGGCCCGAGCCAGGTCCGTCGCCGAGGCGGTCACTGCGTCCAAGGTGATCCGCGGCGTCACAGTTCGAGTTCCTCAGCGACCCGGCGCAGCATCTGGGCGATCTTGCGGGCGGTCTTCTGGTCAGGGTGCCGGCCCCGGCGGTAGCCATTGCCGAGCCGGTCGAGCATCTTGATCAGGTCCTCCGAAATCATCGCCATCTGCTCGGGCGACTTGCGCTGCGCTTTAGACAGCGACGGCGGCGCCTCGAGCAGCCGCAACGACAACGCCTGCTCGCCCTTGCGTCCCTCGACCACCCCGAATTCGACCTTCTGGCCAGGTTTCAGCGTGGCCACGCCGGGGGGCAGGACAGCAGCCCGGACGAAGACGTCACCTCCCTCATCCTTGGTGAGGAACCCGAACCCCTTCTCCGCGTCGAAGAAGCGCACCTTACCGACAGGCACAGCCAGACCCCGTTCATACTCGATTCGCCCCCGAGCTGAACCACCCGGTCATACCAGCCTATCGAGAGCTACCCATCCCGGGAAACAGAGATCAAACAGCCTCTACCATAAGTTCTGTGGCGAGCTGGCAGGACGGGCCCGAGTACGCGCCGGTTGAATGGCCGGTGGCTTTCGCGGCGCCTGAGGCCGCTCCCCTGAGCCATCCGGAACCACGACCGCCCTCGACGAAGGCCCCGGCCGCCCAACCCACCCGGTATGACCCGCCGGCGGAACCCGTCCGGCCACTGCACGAGCTCGCCCCGGAGCCAGGACCACGCCGCGACCCCCACCTCGCCTTCTCGGTCGTCACCTCTGTGATGACCAGCGGCGCCTGGGGCTCGGCTCATTCCGCCACCATGACCGAGCCGGCCCCGGCGCCGACCTGGACCCCTGAACAGGCCTACACCAGTACGTACGCACCGCCGCCACCCACACAGGGTTTTCCGGCTCCGGGTACCCCGGCCTGGTTCGGGCCCGGCGCCGAATTCCAGCCGGTCCGGGTGCCGCTCACCGCGGGGACCGTGATCCAGGGAGCGACCGGCGGGCTGCTGATCGTGATGTTCTTGGCGGGCGTGCTGCCGCTACTGTCGCCGGTCCTGCTGACGGTGGGTCTCATCCTCACCTCACTGGTGCGCTACCGACGCACGACAGTCCGCAACAGTTTCCTGGCCGGGCTTAGCCTCATCCTGATGATCGGCTTTGTCGGACTCCTGACCGAGAGCGACTTCAGCAGCGCCTGGGATCTGATGGGAGGGTGGAGCATCGCCGTCTCATGGACCCTGATGGTGGTCACGATCTGCCTGCAGTACATCGCGATCCGCGACGCAGAACCACCCGAACGGTAACCCCGGTCCTCACCCGCCGCTGGCGCTGGCACCCGGTGGTGATTAGGCTTCCCGTATGCGGCCAGGACACCGAGCGTTGACGATTGCCCTCTTGGGCGTCGCCACCGCTATGGTGCTGCCCATCGTGGCGACGGTCGTAGCCGGGGAAATTCCTCACGCCGAGCCCACCGTGAGGTTTTCGGCGTCCACTCGGCCCTCCGCCCCTGCAACACCAACGCCGGCGCGGACCTCCGCAAGCCTGGTCGCCCCGGCTGCGAGCAGCACCACGGCGTTACCGCTGGCCACCGCGACCAGTCCTGCCCGGACCACCTCGCTGTCGGTCGTCGACCACCGCCCGCCATCCCCGGTCGGACGCCTTCGCCTAGTCGCCAACACCGCGACCACGATCACCATCGCCTGGGACCCGAGCACCGACAATGTGGGGGTCGTCGAATACCAGGTCGCCCTGAACGGCACCACCGTGTCTACAACTCAGCAGACCACGCTCCACGTCGATGGGATCCCCCGCCATTCCCGGCTCCTGGTGCAGGTCGCGGCGCTCGATTCAGCCCGTAACCAGGGCGAATGGCGCGGCCTGGTCCTGATGCCCGCCCCCCGCGCCGTTGCGGTCCCGAGCGGGACGGGTTCGCACCAGCCCCCCGCGCCGTCAACCTCACCGGCCGAGCCCCCGCCCGTGACGACCGGCATCCCCGAGCCGAATCCCACCACCAGCGACGCGCCGGCCACGGCGATCAGCACCGCACCACAGACCGGTGACGCCTCCAGCACCGTGGTGCCGACAGTCACCCTGTCGCCGTCGTGACCACAGTCCGGACCCGAGGCCCCGCGCTGCCACCATCTGAGCGGACCTGCCGTACTCGAAGCGCGGCCCGGGTACTGGTGCTGGCAGCCGAATCGGTGCTGCTGCTACGCGACAGCGACCCGGGATGCCCGGGATCTGCCTGGTATGTCCTGCCCGGTGGAGGCATCGATCCCGGCGAGCAACCGCTCGAGGCCGCGATCCGGGAACTGGGCGAGGAGACCGGGCAGGCCCCAGGCCCAGACCAGCTACAGGGCCCGATCGCAAACCGTCGAGTCTGGCACGGCTACAGTGACCAGGTTCTCATCCAGACCGAGCAGGTGTACCTGTGGCGGGCCCCTGCCAGGTTCGACCTCGACACCAGCGGGCACACCCTGTCCGAACGGGAAACCCTCACCGGGTACGGCTGGTGGCCGCTGGAGGACCTGCCCCGTGACGCACCGGTATGGCCTGATCCGGCTGTTCTGGCCGCGGTCCTCGACAGTCCTTCACTCTGGCCGCTCGCGCTGGGCGACGTCGAGGAGAGCACGGTGCCGTTAGCGCTTGGCTATCGCCGCTGAGCCGGTGGGGCCAGGCCGGCGCCGTCTAGGCTGGGCGCATGCACAGCCTCGGCGCCCTGGCCAGCACCCCCGTCCTGGACCGGCTGGACCTGGTGGCGAGCACCACCGCCGCCCAGTTGCGGGCGTGGGCCCCGGCGGTCGAGGTGGGGGTGGTCGAAATCGACCCCGACCTCGCTGACACCGCAGCCCTCGTGGAGGCGGCCCGGATCCCAGTCGAGGCGGCCGGGAACTGCGTCCTCGTGGCCGGTCGGCGCGCCGGCGAGGAACGGACTGCGGCCTGCGTGGTGGCAGCGAGTACCCGTGTCGATGTCAACGGCACCGTGAAACGTCTCCTGGACGTCCGTAAGGCCTCCTTCCTGCCGATGGGCCAGGCGGTCGAGCTGTCCGGGATGGAGTACGGCGGGATTACCCCGATCGGGCTGCCCCGGCACTGGCGGCTGCTGGTGCATGCCCCGCTGCTGGACCTGGAGGTGCTGGTGGTCGGCTCGGGCCTGCGCCGCTCCAAGCTGCTGCTGCCCGGTCGGTTGTTGGGTGACCTGCCCCAGGCCGAGGTGATTGACGACCTGGGACGTTGAGCCCGTACCCATCAGGCGGTGACCTATCCGGACACCACCGCCGCCATCCACAGGTCGATTAGCAGGATCAGCGTGCCAATCCCGGCCAGGATCAACCCGGCGGTCGACCACCAGCCCGGCTGGCCGCGGCGGATCTTGGCGGCGATCCCAAGGCCCAGCGCAACCGGGGTCATCAGCACTGCAAGGTAGAAGGTCAGTCCGACGGCCAGCGCCAACGGATCCCCCGCCGGCGCCCGTGACCCGATCCGGCTCCCGACCGCCCAGGCGATCAGGTGCCCCAGCACCAATGCCGCCCCGAAGCCGAGCGAGCCTGCCGCCAGCCGTGACGACCGCGGATAGGCGCTGATGTCCGGCCGGGATCCGCTGTGGTCCCCGGCCTGCGGTGGGCGGCCGGGGTCACTCATGGCCACCGATGATACGGCCGTCGACCGGTCACTGGGTCCGCAGCAGGACCTTGATCTGGCGACGCTCGTCCATCGCCCGGTAGCCCTCGGCTGCGTCCTCGAGCGGGATCTGGCTGGTAAAGACCTTCCCGGGGTTGATCTGGCCGGAGCAGATCCGCTCGATCAGGTCGGGCAGGAAGCGACGGACCGGGGCCGGACCGCCCAACAGGTGGACCTCGGCCGCGAACAAGGCCACCCCCTCCAGGGTCACGCCATGAGAGACACCGACGAAGCCGACGTACCCGCCGGGGCGGCAGGAAGCGATGGCCTGCTCCACCGAGACCTGGTTGCCGACGGCTTCGACGACCCCGTGGGCGCCGTAGCCGCCGGTGACTTCCTTGACTTTGATTGCGCCCTCATCGCCCCGTTCGGCGATCACCACGTCAGCCCCAAAGTCTCGCGCCATCGCGGCCCGGTCCTCGTGGCGGGAGAAGGCGATCACGTTCTCGCTGCCGAGCGCCTTGGCCGCCAGCACCGCACACAGTCCGACCGCGCCATCGCCCACCACGGCGATCGTCTTTCCCGGGCCGGCTTGGGCAGCCACCGCCCCGAACCAGCCGGTCCCCAGCACGTCGGAGGCGGCTAGCAGGGAGGCGATCTGGCCCTCGTCGTCGGGCCTGCCGCCCGGCACCACGACCAGCGTGCCATCGGCCTCGGGCACCCGCGCATACTGGGCCTGCGCCTCACCCATGAACGGCTGTTCGACGTTCGGGCAGCGAGACTGGAAGCCCGAATCGCAGATCTCGCAGGTGTTGTCGCTGACGCAGAAGGAGCCGACGACAAAATCGCCCGGCCTGACGCTAGTGACCGCATCCCCAACCTCGACGACAGTCCCCACATATTCGTGGCCCATCGGGCGGGGCTCGGAGAAGTCAGCGTCGATACCCCGGTACGGCCATAGGTCGGAGCCGCAGATGCAGGCCGCGTCCACGCGAATCACGGCATCGGTCGGCTTGCGAACCCGCGGGACCGGGCGGTCCTCGACCCGGACATCGCCAGGGCCGTACATGACGACGCCGCGCATCGTGGCGGGCAGGGCGTCAGGAGTGATGGTCGGCTGACTGCTCATGGCTGGTCCTCTCGTGGATAACGGCTTCAACCCTACGCGAGCTGGCTGGCTGCCGGTGACTGTCTGCTGAGGTTCCGGGAGGGTGACGCACCTCGTCGTCGATCAGCGAACGCCACGAGGCGACCAGGGCCGGGTCGACGTATGCCCGGTACGAGCCTTGGGGGCGGGCCGGGGTCCCGATGTGGAAGCCAGTCACCCCGGCCCGGGCCAGCCAGGGGACATGCTCGGGCCGTAGCCCACCGCCGGCCACCACCAGCCGAGCCACCTGCGGGTCGGCCCGGCAGCGGGCGACCAGATCGTCCAGTCCGTACCCGACACCCCGCGCCGAGCCTGCCGTCAGGACCTGGTCCAGGCCTGGCAGCCGACGCAGGTCACGCCAGGCGCGGTCCTGATCCAGGGCCGAGTCCAGGGCCCGATGAAAGGTCCAGCGCCATCCGTCAGCCAGCTCGGCGCAGACTTCGAGGTCAATCTCGCTGTGCCCATTCAGGAAACCCATCACCATCGCGTCGGCGCCGGCATCCAGGTACGAGGCTGCCAGGCCCCGCAGTCGGGTCACTTCGGCCCCATCAGTGCCGAAACCGGCCCGTAGCCGCAGCATCACCCGCAGCTCCACCGTGGTCGCCCGTCGGACATCGGCCACCATCGCCGGTTCGGGTGAGAGTCCACCCTCGGCCATCGACCCGACCAGCTCAACCCGGGTCGCCCCGCCCTCGGCGGCTCGCTGGGCATCCGCCGGGTGCAGCACCACGACTTCCAGTACTGCGGCCACATCACCTCCGATCGTTGTCCCCATAGTGCCTGGTCAGGTTGGTGTCTCGGGCGTACGGCACCGGGAAACACCGCAGGGCGGCCCCGGTCGGGACCGCCCTGCGGATGGTTGGTGCAGACTCAGAAGTCCATGCCGCCCATGCCGGCGTCAGCGCCGGCGGGAGCCGCCGGGGCCTTCTCCGGCTTGTCAGCGATGACCGCCTCGGTGGTGAGGAAGAGCCCGGCGATCGAGGCCGCGTTCTGCAGCGCCGAGCGGGTCACCTTGGCCGGGTCGATGATCCCCGCCTTGACCATGTCGACGTACTCGTCGGTCGCCGCGTTGAGGCCCTCGCCCGCCTTCAGGGTGGCGACCTTCTCGGCCACCACGCCACCTTCCAGGCCGGCATTGGTCGCGATCTGCTTCAGCGGAGCAGAGCAGGCCTTGACCACGATCTGGGAACCGGTCGCCTCGTCGCCGGTCAGCTTCGGCAGCTTGGCCTGCTTCGCGGCCTGCAGCAGCGCCACCCCACCGCCGGGCACGATGCCCTCTTCGACAGCGGCTTTGGCGTTCCGGACCGCGTCCTCGATCCGGTGCTTGCGCTCCTTCAGCTCGACCTCGGTGGCCGCGCCGACCTTGATCACGGCCACACCACCGGCCAGCTTGGCCAGCCGCTCCTGCAGCTTCTCGCGGTCGTAGTCGGAATCGGAATTCTCGATCTCACGGTTGATCTGGTTCTTGCGGCCCTCGATCTGGTCGGCGTCGCCGGCGCCGTCGACGATCGTGCACTCGTCCTTAGTCACCACGACTGACCGGGCCCGGCCCAGCAGTTCCAGGGTGACGGCCTCCAACTTCAGGCCGACCTCCTCGGAGATCACCTGGCCACCGGTCAGGATCGCGATATCGGTAAGCATCGCCTTACGCCGGTCGCCGAAGCCCGGCGCCTTCACGGCCACCGACTTGAAGGTGCCGCGGATCTTGTTGACGATCAGACCAGCCAGTGCCTCGCCCTCGACATCCTCGGCGATCACCAGCAGCGGCTTGCCGCTCTGGACGACCTTCTCCAGCACCGGCAGCAGGTCCTTCAGGGCCGAGACCTTGGAATTGACGATCAGGATGTACGGATCCTCAAGGACCGCTTCCATCCGCTCCGCGTCGGTAACGAAGTACGGGGAGATGTAACCCTTGTCGAAGCGCATGCCCTCGGTGAGTTCCAGCTCCAGCCCGAAGGTGTTGGACTCCTCAACGGTGATCACGCCCTGCTTGCCGACTTTGTCCATCGCCTCGGCGATGATGTCGCCGACCGTCGGGTCGCCAGCCGAGATCGACGCGGTCGCAGCGATCTGGTCGCGGGTCTCGATGTCGGTGGCCATCGCGGCGAGCTCAGTGACGACCGCGGACACGGCCTTCTCGATGCCCCGCTTCAGCGACATCGGGTTGGCGCCGGCAGTCACGTTCCGCAGCCCTTCGCGCACCATGGCCTGGGCCAGCACGGTGGCGGTGGTGGTGCCGTCCCCGGCGACGTCATCGGTCTTCTTGGCGACCTCCTTGACCAGCTCGGCGCCGATCTTCTCGTATGGGTCCTCGAGCTCGATCTCCTTGGCGATGGAGACCCCGTCGTTGGTGATGGTGGGGGCACCCCACTTCTTCTCCAGGACGACGTTGCGGCCCTTCGGGCCGAGCGTCACCTTCACCGCGTCCGCGAGGACGTTCATGCCCCGCTCCAGCCCGCGGCGAGCCTCGATGTTGAATTCAATGAGCTTTGCCATGTGTTCCGGGTTTCCTCCGGTTGCCGGGAGCTCCGCAGAGCCCCCTCGGTGTCCAGGTGACGCCGGTCAGTGCCCGCGACGGACGGCCAGAGACCTCACCGACTGGCGTAGCACTCACCCTCCGAGAGTGCTAACCCATGTTTAGCACTCGACCTGGGAGAGTGCAAACGTCGGGCGACCTTCGGAGCCGCTGCGCGGCGACTGATTGGCCCGCCTCTGCCGTGCTGACAGGCCAAAACCGGATCGGGGCCGTACGCTAGTGCCATGCATCGGCCTCGTCTCGCGCTCGCCGCCGGCCGCCCCCGGGGCACTAACACCAGCGCGACCTGGACGCCAGACCGACTCGTCAGCGGCCCGGACCGCTGACGGGGACACCGTGGCAAGACTGTCAAGGGGCCGTGCCCCGGCCCGGGCAGAGCCGGGGACACCGGCCTCGAAAACCCCCGGTCGTGGCCGGGGGGTGCGCAGCATCCGAGAGCGGATCGTGGTCACGATCCTGCTGCTGACCACTTTCGGGCTGGGGCTGTCGGGCGTGGTGGCGTACGTGCTGCAGAGCACCAGGATCCAAAATTCGGCTTTCGCCGAGCTGGCTCGCGACGAGGAACAGTTCCGGAATCTGGCGGCGGGCAATGCCAACCCGGAGAACAGCGGCAAGCCGTTCGTCAACGCCAGCGAACTACTGAGCGCCGGGATGCAGAGCAAGCCATTGTCAGACTCGGGCGGGGCGATGGCCCTGTCAGGGGGCAAGGTGATCTGGACTGCGCCGGTCTCGGCCCGGGTCCGTCCCGAGAACAACGAGGTCTTCAAGCAGGTCGCCATCTCGGCCTCGGTCAGCAGCCAGACCACGACCGACCGATTCCTGTTGGGTGGTACAGACTGGGCCTACAGCGTAGTGCCGGTGGTCTTCGCAGAGACCGGGGAGCAGGGGGCGCTGGTCCGGGTGATCGATCTCACCATCGAGCGGCGCGGCCTGAATGACACCTTCACCACGTACGTCGTGGTCTCGGTCGGAGCGATCTTGGCGATCGTGGGGATCACCTGGTTGGTGATGTCGCGGCTGCTGCAGCCGATCTCATGGGTGCAGCGTACGGCCGAGGAGATCTCCGAGCACGACATCTCACGCCGGATCCAGGTCCGCGGCAATGACGATCTGGCTGCGCTCACCCATACCGTCAACACCATGCTGGATCGGTTGGAGTCGGCGGTGGGCGCCCAGAAACGTCTCCTCGACGATGTCGGCCATGAGCTGCGGACCCCTATGACGATCATCCGCGGGCACCTGGAACTGATGGATACCACTGACCCGATGGATGCCGAGGTAGTCCGGGCACTGGCCTTGGAGGAGCTCTCTCGGATGAGCAACCTGGTCAATGATCTGCTGGTACTGGCGCAGTCCGAACGTTCGGACTTCGTGGTGCCGCAGGAAGTCGACATGGCCCGTCTCACCGACGAGACCTACGAGAAGGTCCGGGTGCTGGGCGAGCGGCCCTGGGTGATGGATGACCTGGCCGACGTCACGGTGATGTGTGACCCGCAGCGGATCACCCAGGCCTGGCTACAGTTGGCCGCGAACGCTGTCAAGTACTCTCCTGACAAGTCTCCGATTGGACTGGGCTCGAAGGTTGAGGGTGACAACGTCCGGCTCTGGGTACGAGACCATGGGATGGGATTCACGGAGGACGAGAAGGAGTTGGTTTTGGAAAGATTTGGACGATCGCGACGCGCGGGAGCCAAGAGAACTGACTCTGCGGGGCTTGGGCTCGCTATTGTGAACTCGATCGCCTTGGCTCACGGCGGCAGGGTCGACATCGACTCCATTCCCGAGGTCGGCAGCACCGTCAGCCTGGTGATCCCCCGTCAGCCAGCCACGGAGAATGCATGAACGAGATCCTGATCGTCGAGGACGAGGAACGCATCGCTGCGTTCTTGGCAAAGGGATTGCGGGCCGCGGGTTTCCCGTCGAGCACCGAATCCTCAGGGGTCGCCGCCTGGCATAAGGCCATGTCCGGCGACTATGACTTGATCATCCTCGACGTGGGACTGCCCGACGTCAATGGTTTCGAGGTGCTCCGGCGAATCCGGGGGCAGGGTTCTCGGATCCCGGTGATCATGCTCACCGCGCGCTCCTCGGTCAATGACACCGTCAAAGGTTTGGAGTACGGCGCTGACGACTACATCGCCAAGCCATTCCGGTTCGAGGAACTCGTGGCCCGGGTCCGCCGGCGGCTGCGTCGGGAAGCACCTTCGGAGGCCTCGCTGACATTGCAGCACGGCAAGCTCAAGCTGGATCTGCGTACCCATAAGGCATCGCTGTCGGGCCGCGAGGTCGAGCTCACTGCCCGGGAGTTCACCCTGATCGAGACCTTCATGCGGCACCCCGGCGAGGTGCTCAGCCGAGAATCGCTGCTGAGCGCGGTCTGGGGTTACGACTTTGACCCGAACTCGAACGTGGTGGATGTGTATGTGCGCTACCTGCGCAACAAGCTGGGCGCCGACGTGGTGGAGACGGTCCGCGGCGCCGGGTATCGGCTGGTCTGAAACTCAGCGGCGGCTTTCCCAGCCCGGGAAAGCCGCCGCCGTGCTATCGCACAGGTAATCGTGCGGGCTGATACCCCCAACATGTGCTGCAGAGAAACCCTGGCGTGTTGGTATGGCTCCATCAATCACGTGAAGCGGGGTGGGGCGACGAGACCGGTCGTCGACTGAGCAGGGTGACCCTACAGGGAGGCGAGAATTCGTCCCAACAGACCAACCACACCACCGGACCGGGTTTCTTCTCCGGTTTGGGCGGACTCGCTGGGTTCGGGGGCCTGCGCCTGGCGCGTGGTCTTCGTAGAGGTCGGCTTCGGGCTTGGGGTGGCGGCGGCGGCCACGGTCGCAGATGCACTGGCGGTCGGCGTCGGGCTCGGGGCCGCGCTCGGGGTCTGATCCGCGTTCGACGTCGCGATGCCACTCGAGGCCGGCTCAACGGAAGAGGTCGGCGATGCCGAGGCCGGTGACGTCGGTGTCGGGGCCGGTCGAGTCGCACTCGGAGTCGGTGTCGGGGATGGGATCGTCGTAACACCCCGGTTCGGGATGACCGGGACGGTGGGTTCCGGGATCGGGTTCGGCATTGGGCTGAGACCCGGGATGGTCACCACATTCATCGGCCGAGAATTCGCGGGGACATAGGCCGGTGTCGGCTGGGCATCGTCTGAGCGCCGCGGGGCGGTGGTTGTGGTGACGCTCGAGGCCTGCGAGACCGTCGCAGCCGGCAGTGTCGGGGCAGCGGTGGTGCTGGCTGCGGTACTGCTGGCTGGTAACACGGCCGATGGTGGCGGGACCGGGACGGTAGCCGATTCACTGGGACGAGCATTCGGCAGGCTGACCTGCCCGGCCCTAACGGCGTCCGGCCCGTTGGCCTTCATGGTCACAGCAGAACTAGCGGTCGGGCGGGAGTCCAGGGCGGCGAGGGCCGCGGTGGTCCCCATGAAGGCGATCACCACACCCATCATGCCGGCCGCGATCCAGATCGCGGCGAGGTTGCGTCCCATCCTGGGCCTCTCGCGGAACATCACGGAATCGTCCGCGGGGCAAGACGTTCACCGAACATAACCGCTCCCCACCTGGTAGACCAGATTGTCGGGACGCCGGTGCCCCCCGGCTCGGCGTCCCTGTTGGCCACCAGTGAAGCCTCCCCGCAGCCCTCATGCTCCGACGATGAGAGCTTCCTCATGGTCGTTATGGCACCACGGTGGCCCACACTGGACCCATGCCCCTGTCAGCCGTACGCCGGATCGCCAACTGGGTCAACCTGTCGACGCCCCTCGGTCTGACGATTGCCCGGCTGGGACGGGCTCAGGTGAGGCAGGATCACGAGGGGTTGTACTGGGCGGAGGGATACCGTTTCCGGTTCCCGGTCGCTGGGGCCTTCACCGTCGGGAATGTGATCATCACGGCCTCCTACTTCGAGGAGCTGGGACCGGCGGTCTGGGCACACGAGGTCCGCCACACCTGGCAGTGGATGCTGTGCGGGAGCTCGTTTCTCCCCCTCTACATCGCGGCCATGGGTTGGTCCTGGGCACTGACCGGTGATCGTGCCGCACAGAACCCCTTCGAACGAATCGCCGGTCTCGGCGCCGGCGGCTACCACGACCAGCCGCTGCGCCGACCGGTGGCAAAAGCCCTCCAGCGGTTACGGGAGGTAGTACGGCACTGAGCCCGACCGCGATCATGACCACTGCAGACGAGCCATACCGTGCTCAGCGAGACAGATCGATCCCCAGCCGGGCTGCTGACCGGTGGCGGCGCCGTTCGGCGCGTAGCCGCCGCAGTCGCTTCACCAACAGCGGATCAGCCGCCAAGGCGGCCTCGGTATCGATCAGATCGTTGAGCTCCTGGTAGTACCGGGTGGCCGACACCTGGAACCGTTCCCGGATGGTCTGTTCCTTAGCTCCGGAAGCCTTCCACCAGTGACGCTCGAAGTCGAGGATGGCGGCGTCGCGCTCTGACAGTTCCGGACCTGAGGTCGCACTCGATACCGGCTCCATGGGCCTTGAGTGTAAGCCACCGAATGACAACCATGTAATGAGCCCCGCAGGACCCGCCAGGACCTCGGCTAGGCTGACGCTGTAGCGACTCGACGGATGAGGACCCGGATGCGCAGGATCGAGGGCAGGGCCCAGCACTACGCGTGGGGATCGACCACCGACATTCCCCAGTTGCTGGGCATGCCGGCGACCGACCAGCCATACGCCGAGCACTGGTTCGGCGCCCACGAGTCAGCCCCGTCGCTGGTCGACGGCCAGCCGTTGGACCAGCAGCTGGCGGCTGACCCGGGCCTGCTCGGGGAGGCCTCCCGATCCCGGTTCGGGCCTCGGCTGCCGTACCTCGTGAAGTTCCTGGCAGCAGCCCATCCCTTGTCCATCCAGGCTCATCCCGACCGGGCCCAGGCCAAGGCCGGTTACGCGGCCGAGGAGGCGGCGTTGGTGCCCATCGGCTCGCCAGAGCGGACCTATCGGGATCCGTGGCCGAAGCCCGAATGCGTGATCGCGCTCACCACCTTCCACGGTCTTGGTGGTTTCCGAGAGCCCGGCCAGACCGTACGGCTCTTCGAAGCGCTGGGGGTGGCGCGGCAGTTGAACCCCGTGATCAGTCCCCTGTCGCAGCGACGGGGTTCGGCGGCCGTCGCCGAGGTCTTCTTCGACGTGCTCAGCTTGGAGGGTGAGCGGCTGGACCTGGTCGACCTGGTGGTCCAGGCCGCCCAGGCCCACGCTGACGACCCGGGCGAGGTGGGACTCTTCGCGCGGACCGCGCTCGAGATCGACGAGCAGTTCCCCCACGACCGGGGCACCCTGGCGGCCCTGCTGCTGAACCGGTTCACCTTGGAACCAGGTCAGGGGATGTTCCTTCCCCCCGGAAGCATGCACGCCTACCTGCGGGGCTTCGCGCTCGAGGTGATGGCGAATTCGGACAACGTCCTGCGCGGCGGCCTCACCAGCAAGCACATCGACATCGACGGCCTGCTGACCGTGGTCGACTTCTCGCCGCACCCCCTGCAGCCGATCGTCCCAGTCCCCTTCGAGACCGGGGTCCGGCGCTACCCCACCCAAGCCGACGAATTCGCGGTCTGGGCGCTCGGGCCAGCCGCTGACACAACCTTGCCGGGCGGTGGGGCCCGGATCTTGGTGGTGGCTCAGGGCACGGCGACCCTGAGCAACGAGACCAGCTCGCTCACGCTGACCGCGGGCCAGGCGGCTTTCGTACCCGCCACTGAGCAGCCGGCGGTGATGGTCGCCGGCACCGCCTACCTAGCCGGGCATGGCCTCGGCTAGCCTGGACCAGGGCCTTGCCTCTGTAGCTCAGTGGTAGAGCACCCGCCTTGTAAGCGGAAGGTCGTGGGTTCGAATCCCACCGGGGGCTCTACTATCGCCTGGTATGGATCCAGCCATGATCGAGGTGATCGGTTACGTCGCCTCGGGCCTGATCGTGGTCTCCTTGGCGTTGCACCGGACCGTGCCACTGCGGGTTGTGTCGCTGTTGGGCGCGGGGATGTTCGTCGGCTACGGGTTGCTGATCGGCTCCTGGCCGGTGGTCGTCAGCAACGCGGTGATCGTCGCGGTCACCGTCTGGCAGCTGTACCGGGAAGCCACCACGAGCCACGACCTGGCCCTGGTCCGGACCGAGCCGTCCTCACCGTTTCTGGAGGACTTCATCACCGGGCACCTGAAGGACATCCAGAAGTCCCAGCCGAACTTCACCGGGGCCCGTCCCGGCGACCTGGCCTTCGTCTACCTGCGCGACGGGATGCCAGCCGGCGCCCTGATCGGCTCCACGAGCGGGGACCGGTTCAACGTCCACCTGGACTATGTGCTGCCGGCTTTCCGAGACACCCGGCTCGCGCGCTGGCTGTACCAGGGCAGCGGCCTGCGTCACCTGCGGGCAGCAGGGATCCGGGAGGTCGCCGAACGGGCCGCGACCGAGGTTCACCGGGGCTACCTGCGGGAGGTCGGTTTCGTGCCCGAGGGCGATCGTCTGGTGAGGCGGCTGTCGTGATGGGGGCACGGGTCCGGGCCGGGCCGCCGGGCTGATCATATTCCGACGGCCGATAGCGACGTCCGAGCCGATCTGACCTAGGATCGTCCGCGGGAGCAGGCGGTGAGAGTCTTCCCATGTCCCTCAGCGGCCCGTTCTCGCAGGTGGTACCCATTTCCTGCACACACGTGAGGATCTCCTCCACCTCCGGGAGGGCGAGTGGGTGGCACCACGACTCACAACACAACCGCATCACAACTTCGGATCTGGTGCGGTCTGAGCAGTGCCCCGCCGGGGCACGGCACTGCTTGAGGGAAGGAACCATGGCTGAACTGATGTCCGTCCGCGGGATCACCAAGTCGCATGCCGGTAGGCCGATCCTGCGCGGAATCGACTTGGAGGTGCGCCCCGGGGAGGTACTGGGCCTGATCGGCGCCAACGGTGCCGGCAAGTCCACCCTGATGAGCATCATCTCGGGCGCCTACAAGCCCGACGCGGGGACCATGGTCTTCGACGGCGAGCCGTACGACCCCGACGACACCGCCGAGGCCCGGGCCATGGGGATCGGGATCATCGAGCAGAACTTCAAGCTCGACGGCGGCCTGACCGTGGCCCAGGCGATCTACCGCAACACGTACCAGGCTGAGCGGCCCCATTCGGCGCTGCGGCGCCAGGCCCAGTGGCTGCTCAACGAGGCCGGTGTACACGTCTCCCCCGACGCCCGGGTGGGTCATCTCCTGCGCCCCGAGGTCGGCCTGGTCGAGGCGGTCCGGCTGCTCGCCGACGACGCTCAGATCGTCCTGGTCGACGAGGTGGCCGCCACCTTCAACGTCCGCGAGATTCAGGACCTGCACTTCATCACCAGCCGCCTCACCCGGCAGGGGCGTTCGGTGGTCTACATCTCGCACCGGCTACACGAGGTGAAGGACATCACCAACCGGATCGCGGTACTGCGCGACGGTGAGATCGTCGAGATGCTGAAGTCTTCACGGACCACGACCGAGGCCATGGCCCAGGCCATGTTCGGCAAGATCATCACCCGCAGTAAGCGTCAACAGCGCCGCTCCGAGGAGGTCGTGCTGCGGGCCACCAACCTTCGCGGCGAGGCCCTCAAGGGCGTCAATTTCAGCCTGCACCGCGGTGAGGTGATCGCCCTCGTCGGCCCGCGCCATTCGGGCATCCCCGATATCGTGGGCGCGATTACCGGTGACCGTCCCGGCACCTTCGACGAGCTGGAAGTCTTCGGCCAGGCCCGCACGATCGCCAGCCCCGAGGACGCCGCCGCCCTGCGGATCACCTACTTCTCGGAAGATGACGCCGAGTTCGGGCTGGACTCGGATGAGTCGATCGCCCGTAGCCTGATGGCCGGCGGCTGGTCGGAGGGCATGAACTTCAACGACGAGGTCGCTGCCCTGCGCGACATCATCGGCGTGCTCTCGCAGTTCCAGGTCAAGGCCAAGACCCTGTTCGGCGATGTGAACGGGCTGTCGGGCGGCGACCAGCAGAAGATCGCGCTCGCCAAGTTCATGAGCGAGGACTGCGACATCATGATCCTGAACGAACCCACCCGGGGTCTGGACATGAGCTCGCGCCACGACGTCCACAAGATGCTCTCCGAGCTCACCGAAAGCGGCAAGAGCGCGATCCTGCTCTCCACCGACTACGAGGACGCCCTCGACTGGTCTGATCGGGTATTGGTGGTCCGTGACGGACGGATCTGGCGCGAAGTCAGCTCCACCGACACCACCGCCGACCAGCTCACCTTGTGGTGCAAGGAGGCCGAACGGCCGCCGCGGCGGGTCTGGGAGGACGACGAGTCCACCGCCTTAGCCAACGAGCTGATCGCCGAACAGGAAGCCGACCGGGCCCAGCACCAGGCAGCCGAGGAGGAACTCGATCGCCAGATCGCTGCTCGCGCCTCCCGCGCCTTCTTCTGACCACGATCTGCTGCGGCAACCGGCGCCGGTTGTGGATCGGGGCCCTGGACGCCGCAAAGATCGCCAATTCTCGCCACCTCAGGTTCACCAGAGGTGGAGGCTGAAGCAAACCCGAGGGCCAAGATGCGCGGATCCCCTCCAGGATGAGAGACTCTCCCCGGACGCGGCCCACCGGGCCCGAGCCTGACGAACGAAACACCTTGACGGCAAAGGGGAATGCTCTCAACCTGATGTGTACGTGAGGCACCGGGACCCTGGGCAGAGACGGCGATCCGCGGCGGTCGCCAGGCTCCCGGCATCCGCGTTCAGCAGGCACCATCGGCGCCCGGACAGACGCGCCGAGGGGCCAGCCCACAACCCAATACCGGCCCGCGGGCCACGACTACAGACAGGACCACAACGTGTCTCAGCTGCAGCAGACCATCACCGATCTTCTGGCCATCGACGGCGCGACCGCGGCGGCGATCGTCGACATCGGCTCCGGGATGGCCCTGGCCACCGGAGGCAACCCGGGCTTTGACCTGGACGTGGCCGCAGCCGGCAATTCGAACGTGGTCCGGGCCAAGCTGCGGACCATGGCCGACCTGGGCATCGAGGGCGGCATCGAGGACATCCTGATCACCTTGGATAAGCAGTACCACCTGCTGAATGTGTTGCAGGGGGAGAAGAACAAGGGCCTGTTCATCTACCTGGTGCTGAACCGGCAGGCAGCCAACCTGGCCCTGGCCCGCCACAAGCTCACGACCCTCGCCCACGACGTCACCGTCTGAACCGGATACCCACGACCTTGCGACGGGCGACCATACCTGGTCGCCCGTCTGTCGTGTGTCGTGCCCGGAGCCGGCCCGGGTTCAGGGAGCCAGCCGTTCCCGTACCCACTGCCCGTCACTGCGGCGGTAGCGGATCCGGTCATGCAACCGCGACGCCCGCCCTTGCCAGAACTCCCACAGATCGGGGACCAGTCGATAACCGCCCCAATGCGGCGGGCGCGGCGGACGCAGGCCGTGCTGGGCTGCGGCTGCGGCCGCGTTCGTTACCAACGTGGCACGGCTGGGGATCACCTGGCTCTGTGGCGATGCCCAGGCCCCGATCCGAGAATCCAGAGGCCGCTCGGCAAAGTAGGCGTCCGACTCCTCGGCTGGGATCTGTTCTACTTTCCCCTCCACCCGAACCACCCGCTCCAGCGACGACCAGAAGAACTGCACCGCCGCGTACGGGTTGGCGGCTAACTCTTCACCTTTGCGGGAGTGGTAGTTGGTGTACCAGGTGATCCCCCGCTGATCGACATCCTTGGCCAGCACGACCCGGGTCGAGGGCCGGCCCTGCGGTCCGACCGTGGCCAACGTCATCGCATTGGCCTCCCCCGACCCCTGGGCGCGAGCTTGCTCAAACCAGCGCTGGAACAGCGCCAGCGGCGCCGTCCCCGCATCCTGCTCGTCCAGTTCGCCCCGCTCGTACGAGCGCCGCATCCGATGCATGTCCACGGGACAAGATCGTACGACGGTCACCCCTCAGGCGGCCGAGCGGCGCCGCTGCCGCCACAGGTAGGTCACCAGCATCCCGATCAGGATCGCGATCGACACGTACCACATGTACGTGGCGTACACCGTGACCAGATCCACCGCCGGCTGCCCGATCGCCCAGCCGGCCCACAGGTACAGGCCCTGGACGGTCCCGGCCGCTAAGGAGTTCACGATCAGGAATCGTCGCAGTCCCATCCCCGAAGCCCCGACTGCCCCGTACACCACCGGCATCGGCAGCGGGATCGGCAGGTAGGTCATCACCACCGCCAACGATTCGTAGCGGTGGGTGAGCCGGACCGCCCGTTCCGCCCGCCGCTGAGCCCGGCGGCTCTTCCCGGCGAAGACTCTCACCACGTCGAGGCCCCATAGCCGCCCGGCCCACCAGTAGATCCAGTCGAGCTTCATGATCGATGCGGTACAGACCAGCCAGTAGCCGATCAGCGGCCCGCCGTGGACGTGCGCCCAGGCGCCAGTAGCGATGACGCTGGTACGGCCGCCGGTGATCATGGCGGCGATCGGGGGGTTCAGGCCCAGCAGGACCGGACGCAGCGGCAGCAGCACCAGGCCGTACACCCCGGCCAGGGCGATCGCCGCCCAGCAGCCGATGTCGGCGCGGGTCGGCTTGTGTTTCCACGGCAGGGCTGGGTCATCCCACCACGGCCGAGGCTCCTCGGCAGACGACTGCTGGTCCAGGCTGGGCTGCGGCTCAGCGTCGTCGGATCTGGTGGGACGAGGTTCGCCTGCTGCGCTCACGCAGCGAGACTACCGACCTGGCCGGGGCCCGGACAGGAACCACTACCCCACTGTTGCGCGGGCCGCAGTAAAAGCGTCCAAGGCCCGGTCCAGGTCGGCCCGGGTGTGCGCGGCCGAGACTTGGGTCCGGATCCGGGCCTTGCCGCGGGGCACCACCGGGAAGGAGAAGGCCCGCACGTACACACCAGCAGCGACGATCTGGTCGGCCATCCGGGCAGCGCGTACCGCGTCCCCGATCATGACCGGCACGATTGGGTGCTGCGATTCGGGCACCTCGAAGCCCCGCTCGGCGAAACCCGACCGCAGGTAGCTGGTGTTCTCCCGAAGCCGGTCTCGCAAGTCGGCCGACGATCCCAGCAGGTCCAGCGCCGCCAGGGCCGCGGCCGCGATCGAGGGCGCCAGCGAATTCGAGAACAGGTACGGGCGGGAGCGCTGCCGCAGCCAGTCCACCACCGAGGCCGGGCCCGCCACGTAGCCGCCGCTGGCCCCGCCCAGGGCCTTGCCCAGGGTGCCAGTGATGATATCGACCCGGCCGCTGACCCCGAGGTGTTCCGGGGTCCCGGCGCCGGAGGCACCCATAAAGCCGACCGCGTGGGAGTCGTCGACCACCACTGTCGCGTCGTAGCGCTCGGCCAGGTCGCAGATTTCGGGTAGCGGGGCCAGGTAGCCGTCCATCGAGAAGACCCCGTCGGTGACCACCAGGCGCCGGCGGGCGTCCTGGGAGGCGACCAGCTGGGTTTCCAGATCGGCCAGGTCACGGTTGCGGTAGCGGTAGCGGCGGGCCTTCGACAGCCGAACCCCGTCGATGATGCTGGCGTGGTTGAGCTCGTCGGAGATGATCGCGTCCCGCTCATCGGTCAGGGTTTCGAAAAGGCCCCCGTTGGCGTCGAAACAGGACGAGTACAGGATCGCCGCCTCGGTGCCGAGGAAGCCTGCCAGCCGGGCCTCGAGCTCGGTGTGCAGTTCGGTGGTGCCACAGATGAACCGGACCGAGGCCATCCCGAAGCCCCACCGGTCCAAGGCCTCGCGGGCCGCGGCGATCATGGCCGGGTGGTCGGCCAAGCCTAGGTAGTTGTTGGCGCACAAGTTGACCAGTTCCCGCCCGGCCACCGTGATGGTACGCGACTGCGGCGTCTGAAGTCGGCCCTCGACCTTGTCCAGGCCTTCCGCCCGCAGTGTCTCCAGCTCACCGCGCAGATCCTGGTCCCAGCTGAACATCGGTGTTCTCCTTCCCGGGCTCACGCCCAGCGCATCACTACCTTGCCTGCGTGCCCGGATCGGGCCTGCTCAAAAGCTGCCTCGTGCTCGGTGGCGTTGAAACGGTCGGTAATCACCCCGGAAATGTCCAGCCCGGCCTGCAGCAGCACGCTCATCGCGTACCAAGTTTCAAACATTTCCCGGCCATAGATGCCCTTAAGCGTGATCATGTGGAAGACCAGCGTCGCCAGGTCCAAAGTGGCCTCGGCCGACGGAATCCCGAGCATCGCGATCCGCCCACCATGGGTCATATTGGCGATCATGTCGCGCAGCGCCGCCGGTGAGCCAGACATCTCCAGGCCGACATCGAAACCTTCGGCCATCCCCAGCGCCTGTTGCGCCTCGGCCACGGTCTCCCGGGCAACGTTGACGGTACGGGTGACGCCTAGCCGCTGCGCCAGTTCCAGCCGCTGGTCCGACAGGTCGGTGATCACGACATGGCGGGCTCCGGCGTGGCGGACCACCATCGCCGCCATGATCCCGATCGGGCCGGCCCCGCTGACTAGCACGTCTTCCCCCAGGCAGGGGAACTGCAAGGCGGTGTGGACGGCGTTGCCGAAAGGATCAAAGATCGCAGCCACATCGGGATCGACCGGGTGGCGATGCACCCAGACGTTGCTGGCGGGCAGCGCGATGTAGTCGGCGAAAGCGCCCGGCATCTGGACCCCCATCCCGTTGGTCCGCACGCATAGGTGCCGCCGACCGGCCCGGCAGGAGCGGCACTGGCCGCAGACGATATGGCCCTCGCCGGAGACGAAGAGCCCTTCCTCCAGCCCATCCACCCCGGAGCCGACGGCGACGATGTCGCCGCAGAACTCGTGCCCGACCACCAGCGGCGGCTTGATCTGAGCCTGGGCCCAGTCGTCCCAGCCGGCGATGTGCAGATCGGTGCCACAGATCCCGGTCGCCCGGACCCGGATCAGCACCTCGCCGGGGCGTACCTGTGGCACAGGGACCTCGATCAGCTCCAGGCCGGGACGCGGCCCGGTCTTCACCAAGGCTCGCATGGTCCTGTTCATGAGGGCTCCTCCTCATCCGAGATAGTCACGTCACGGTGCTGGGGATTCTCCACCTGGGCGCGCAGGATCGCCACCTGTTCGGCCAGGGTACGGGCCCGCTCCTCAAGCCGCGACAGCTCCACCGAGAACTGCACCGAGATCACCAGCAGCAACAGCAGCGCGCCGAAGAAGAGGAAATTGGACGGGGTGGCGAAGCCGATCAGCGCCGAAACCCACGGCAGCAGGCCCGGGAAGATCGCAAAAACCAACACCACGACCCCGAGCACCCCCCACCAGAGGCTGAAGCGTTCCTTCAATGCCCGGCGCCGCATCAGCCAGAGCATGATCGCAAGCGTGGCCAGCACGAAGACCAGCGGCCAGACCTGGTTCATGACACCTCCTCCGCCAGAGCCTGGGGGCGGCGAGTGAGCACGATCCCCAACGACAGCATCGCCCGGATCAGGAATAGGGCCGCTTTCAGCGGCGAATGGCTGGGGGCCCCGCCGGCCCGGGGACGCATCGTGACCGCGACCTGGCGGATGGTGAGGCCGCTACGGGTGGCGATCACCAGCGCCTCGATAGTGTCCCCCAAGTATTCGGCCGGGTATTCCCGGGAGAACAACGTCACCGCCCGCGGCCCACACAATTTGAAGCCGGACGTAGTGTCGTCGAGCCGGGTGTGACAGACCCGCGACAGGACCGCCGACAGCACCTTCATCGCCCACCGCCGCGGGCCTCGTACGGTGTAGTCACCGCGGCCCGCGAAACGGGCCCCGATCACGATGTCAGCCCCGGTCTCGGCCATCGCCGCCTGCAGCGCCGGCACCTCGGCCGGGGGATGCTGCCCGTCCGCGTCAAGCTGCAGCACATGGCTGTAGCCGCAGCGGCGGGCGTACGAGTATCCGGCTCGCATTGCCCCGCCCACGCCTAGGTTGTACGGCAGGTCGACCACGACAACACCACAGCCGGCGGCGATCTGGGCGGTCCGGTCGGTGGACCCGTCGGAGACCACCACCACATCCCAGCCCGGCAGGGTGTCGTGGACCTCGCCCAGGATTTGGGCGATCACGTCCTGCTCATTCCAGGCTGGGATCACGATCAGCGGACGCATCGACCTGCCCCCTGCATCTGCCTCGTACCCTCTCCTCGGACGGGGCCAGCCTACGGGAGTCAGACCGTCGGTGACGATCTATCACGGCATTGACCAGACCACGCCCGCACGGGCGCGGCCTGATCGGCGCCTTGGTAGGACACACTGGGCACGTGAGCAGATCACCGAGCAGCGCCCGCAGTCTGTCCGGCGGGTCGCTGGCGGTGATGGTCGGTCTGGGGCTGCTCGGGCTGGCCAATCTGCTGCTGCTGAGCCTGGCCGGCCGGGACCTCGGCCCCGAGGCGTACGCCCCGCTCTCGGTCGCTTGGACGGCGGTGAATGCGGTCGGCATCGGGCTGTTCATTCCCGCCGAGCAGGAGATCTCGCGGCGCACCGCGGCCCGGCGGGCCTCCGGGCAACAGGCCCCCATGCTTACTCATGTCCTGCGCTACCTGGGTCTGATGTCGCTGGCGCTGCTGGGGCTGGGCCTGGTGGCCCAGGACTGGCTGGCCCGGACCTTCTTCTCCGGCGACCGGCCGATGGTGCTGTTCACGGTCGCGGCGCTGGTGGCCACCGGGATCGAGTACGCCGCCCGGGGGGTGCTATCCGGTTCGGGACGCTTCGTGTTGTACGGGGCGCAGCTGATGGTCGACGGGCTGGCCCGGGCGCTGATCACGGTGGTGATCTTCGTCGCCGGCTGGGGCGATACCGAGGCCTACGCCTGGGCCTTGGTGGTGGCGCCGCTGGTGGCCACGGTCGCTAGCCTGTCACCGCAGGTGCTGCGCTGGCTGCGTGACCACCCAAGCCCGGTCGAGAATCCGGTCCCGCTGACCCCGCTGATCGCCACCACCTTGACCCAGCAGCTGGTCGGCAACAGCGGCCCGCTTGCGATCGCGGCCCTGGCCGGGGCCGCGGACCGGGAGGCGACCGGCAACTTGGTGAGCGCGATCACGATCGGCCGGCTCCCGGTGATGGTCTATGCGGCGGTCCAGGCGGTGATCTTGCCTACCCTGGCGGGCCTGGTCGCTCAGGGGTCGGTGACCCGCCTGCGGCAGGCGCTGCGGACAGCGCTGCTGCTGACTGTCGGGATCGGGTTGGTCGGGGCCAGCGGCATCGCCGGGCTGGGGCCGTGGGCGCTGCGGCTGGTGTACGGGCCGGCCTTCTCGGTGAGCTGGCTGCACCTGGTACTGATCGCGCTCTCCGGGGCAGCGCTGATGCTGGCCTTGGCGCTTGGGCAGTCGCTGCAAGCTTTCCTGCTGGACCGGCTAGTCCTGCTGGGGTGGGCGCTTGGGCTGCTGGTCACCGTGGCCACGTTGTGGCTGCCTGGCCCGCTCACTAGCCGCGTGGTGGTGGCCCTCCTGGCCGGCGCGACCACTTCGGCGGTCTGCCATGGGATCGTGCTGCGGCGGGTCGTGGCACAGTGGAGCGCCCAGCGGGTCGTAACGGAAGGACCAGTCTCGTGAGCAGACACCGAGTAAGTGTGGTGATCTTGGCGTACGGCGCTGAGGACTGGCTGCATGCCGCGGTCGCGACCACCCTCGCCTCCCGTGGCGTGGACGACCTTGAGCTGATCGTGGTCGACAACGGTTGCACCTGCGACGCGGTGGCCACGTTGGCGCCGGACCCGCGGCTGCGGGTGCTTACCCCGTCTCAGAACACCGGCTTCGCGGGCGGGATTAACCTCGGCTTCACCGCGGCCCGGGGCGACATTCTGGTGATGCTGAACTCCGACGCTGAGGTCCAGCCGGACACCATGGCCCGGCTAGTCACGGCGATCGACGAGGGCGCTGACCTGGCCGGCGCGGTGATCCTGCTAGCCGGGACCGAGGAACGGGTCAACAGCGCCGGCAACCCATTGCATGTGCTCGGGTTGGCCTGGGCCGGGCACCTGGACGAGCCCCGGGCCAGCCTTGATCTGAGCCAGGAGGCGGCTTGCCTTAGCGGTGCCTGCCTGGCGCTGCGAGCCGATGCCTGGCGCCGGCTCGGCGGGTTCAGTGACGCGTATTTCGCTTACCACGAGGATGTGGACTTATGTTGGCGGGCCCGGCAGCAGGGGATGCGGTTGGAGCTGGTGCCCGAGGCGGTTGCCTGGCATCACTACGAATTTGGGCGTAATCCCCGCAAGATGTATCTGATGGAACGCAACCGGCTGATCTTCGTGCTGACTACATATCAACGCTCGACCCTGCTGGTGTTGGCGCTGCCGCTGCTGGCCTTCGAGGGGGCGCTGATGGTGATGGCTTGGCGGCAGGGCTGGGCCCGGGAGAAGGCCCGCGGTTGGGGCTGGATCCTCACCCACCGTGGATATCTGGCGCGTCGTCGCCGGCAAGTACAGGTCTGTCGCATACTCCCCGACCGAGCCCTCTATCCGTACCTGACAACGGTTTTTGATGCCCGCCAGGTGCCGCTGCCGAGGTACGGGCGGCCCTTGCAGAGGGTGCTGGGGGTCTGGTGGCGGCTGGGGACCAGGCTGGTGGGAGGGTCACAGTAAAGCAACGGCCCTTGCGCCGGCCTGGAACGCATGTGAGACTCTGCGCCAGAGGAGCGGTTCCTCCCTCCACGACGGATCGTCGGGCACGTACCTGCCCGTGGAAAGGAAGGTCAGTCTGATGGCCACTGTCTCGTTCCGCGAAGCCACTCGGGTTTATCCGGGCGCTGATCGCGCTGCTGTTGACAAATTGGACCTCGAAATCGGCGACGGCGAGTTCATGGTGCTGGTCGGCCCGTCTGGCTGCGGCAAGTCCACCTCGCTGCGCATGTTGGCAGGGCTTGAGGAGGTCAACTCGGGCACGATCTTGATTGGTGACCGCGACGTCACCGATCTGCCGCCGAAAGACCGCGACATTGCGATGGTATTTCAGAACTATGCGCTGTACCCGCATATGACGGTGGCCGACAACATGGGCTTCGCGCTGAAGATGGCGGGTGTGCCGAAGCAGGAGCGGGCCGATCGGGTGCTGGAGGCGGCCAAGCTGCTGGGCTTGGAGGATTTCCTGAATCGTAAGCCGAAGGCCCTCTCCGGTGGTCAGCGTCAGCGTGTCGCCATGGGCCGGGCGATCGTACGTCAGCCGCAGGTCTTCCTGATGGACGAGCCGCTGTCTAACCTGGACGCGAAGCTGCGGGTCTCGACCCGTACCCAGATCGCCGCCCTGCAGACCCGGCTCGGCGTGACGACCGTGTACGTGACCCACGACCAGGTCGAGGCGATGACCATGGGCGACCGGGTCGCGGTGATGAAGGACGGCGTGCTGCAGCAGTGCGACTCGCCGCTGAGGTTGTACGACTCGCCGAAGAACCTCTTCGTGGCTGGTTTTATCGGCTCCCCCGCGATGAACCTGATGTCGGGTTCGGTCGTCAACGACGGTATCCAGATCGGCGACTACACGGTCCCGGTGGCTCGCGAGGTCCTGCAGAGGGCCGGCGATGAGACCAGCTTGACCCTGGGGATCCGCCCGGAGGCCTTCCAGCCGGCTGAGGAGGGCATCGGGGTCCATGTGGCAGTCGTCGAGGAGCTCGGCGCCGACGCCTTCGTGTACGGGACTTTGGAAGGGCTCTCCCCCGACGAGGAATTGCAGGCCCACCAGATCGTGGCCCGGATCTCCTCGCGTCGCCCGCCGGAGCGGGGGGCGTCGATTCGGCTGAAGGTGGATCCCGAGAACATCCACGTCTTCTCCAACAGCACCCAGGAGCGGATCTCCTGAGCGAGACCGGGTCATGCCCTCGTACGACTATCCGGGGGCATGACCGGTTCTGCTCTGATCGCATCAACTTTCCAGCCTTGGTAGGGAAGTTATACTGGGGGCCTGCTGTTTGACGTCAGAGGCCCCATGCCACACTGGCGATGTGCCCCGGTTCGTCTCCGCTAAACCTGATTCCCGCCTCATCCCGCTGCCCTGGGCCACTCCGCTCGCAGACTGGCCCGACAATCTGTTGGTGGCGCTGCCGCGAGGCATCTCCCGGCATGTGGTGCGGTTCATCCGAGTAGGCGCCAGCGTGTACGCGGCCAAGGAGGTCGTGGAGCATCTGGCGCTGCATGAGTACCGGCTGCTGCACGACCTGATGCGTCTGGGCACCCCGTCAGTAGAGCCGGTGAGCGTGATCACCCAGCGCCAGACCGCGGACGGCACCCCGCTGGATTCGATCCTGATTACCCGGCATCTGCGGTTCTCGCTGCCGTACCGTTCGTTGTTCTCGCAGGGTGTGCGTCAGGACACGGTGAGTCGGCTGCTGGACGCGATGGTGGTGCTGCTTGCCCGGCTGCACCTGATCGGTTTCTTGTGGGGCGATGTCTCGCTGTCCAACACCTTGTTCCGCCGTGACGCCGGCCAGTTCGCCGCGTACCTGGTGGACGCCGAGACCGGTGAACTGCACGAGGCCCTCACCGATGGGCAACGTGAGCACGACATCATGGTGGCCCGGACTAACCTTTTCGGTGACTTCTGTGACTTGCAGGCTGGCGGGATGCTCGAGGAGAACCTAGACCCGCTGCAGCTGGTCGACATGGTCGAGGTCCGCTACCGCGAGCTGTGGTCGGAGCTGACCGGGGTGGAGGAATTCCCCGGTTCTGAGCTGGACCGGATCGAGAGCCGGGTCCGCCGGCTCAACGCGCTTGGTTTCGACGTCGCCGAGCTCGACATCCAAACCAGCCCCGACGCCTCGGTGATCAAGATCCAGCCCAAGGTGGTCGACGCCGGTCACCATTCCCGGCGGCTGCTGCGGCTGACCGGGCTGGACACCGAGGAGAACCAGGCCCAGCGCCTGCTCAACGACTTGGACGCATACCGGGCCACCAGCGGCCAGTCCCACATCGACGAGGCGATCGTGGCCCACGAGTGGCTGACGGACATCTTCGAGCCGGTGCTCGAGACCGTGCCCCACGAGCTGCGGGCCAAGCGGGACTCGGCGCAGATCTACCACGAGGTGCTCGACTACCGCTGGTATCAGTCGCAGCGCGAGAACCGTAATGTCCCGCTCACCGAGGCCACCTGCGGCTACGTCAACGACGTGCTGCGGGCGTTGCCGGATGAGGCGATCTCTTCCGAGGCCTTGGCGATGGTCGACCAGCACCGCGCAGACGAGGCCCCGAGCTTGGAAGACGACGAGACCGTCCCGGTCAACCCGTGGGAGGAGTCAGCCGAGCAGACTCCAGCCCATACCGGCTACCTCGACATCGCCGCCTTGCGGGCCCGGGCCGCCAAGCGTTGATCCCTGGCTGAACCGCGCCGACCTTCGAGACTCAGCAGCCGTAGACTTCACCAGGTGACGCTGCGCCTGTACGACTCGATGACCCACGAGGTACGGCCTTTCGAGCCGCTCGAACCGCCGAGGGTGACGATCTACCACTGCGGCCTGACTGTCCAGTCGGCGCCGCACCTGGGCCATATCCGCAAGGAGGTGGTCTTTGATGTGCTGCGCCGCTGGCTGACAGTCAGCGGCTACCAGGTGAGTGTGGTCGCCAACGTCACCGACATCGACGACAAGATCCTCGCCAAGTCTGCTGAGGCCCAGGTGCCGTGGTTCGCGCATGCCTACCGTTTCGAGCGTGAGCTCCACGACGCGTACGCGGCGCTGGGCTGCCTCAACCCGACGTACGAGCCGCGGGCCACCGGGCATATCCCGGAGATGCTGGAGCTGGTGGCGGCCCTGATCGACAACGGGCACGCCTATGTCGCCGAGGACGGCTCGGGCGATGTCTACTTCGATGTCCGGTCGTGGCCGTCGTACGGGGAATTGTCGCACCAGCGGGTCGACGACATGGCCCCAGCTGAGGACGCCGACCCGCGCGGCAAGCGTGATCCCCGCGATTTCGCTCTCTGGAAGGGGCACAAGCAGGGTGAGCCGGTGACCGCTTCCTGGCCGTCTCCGTACGGGCGGGGCCGGCCTGGCTGGCACCTTGAGTGCACGGCGATGGCCACCAAGTATTTGGGTGACACTTTCGACATCCACGGCGGCGGGTTGGATTTGCGGTTCCCGCACCACGAGAACGAGTTGGCCCAGGCTCGGGCTGCGGGCCGCCCGTTCGCGCGGTACTGGATGCACAATGCCTGGGTCACTGCGGCCGGGGAGAAGATGTCGAAGTCGCTGTCGAACGGGGCCTTGGTGAGTGAGGTCACCAAGGCTTACCCGCCGCGGGCGGTGCGTTATTACTTGGTTGCCCCGCATTACCGTTCGGCGGTCGAGTACAGCGCCGATTCGTTGGCGGAGGCGACTGCCTCGCTGGCCCGGCTGGATTCTTTCGTGGACCGGGCTACCGAGCTGGTGGGCCGTGTCGACAGTGACTGGTCGGCGTTGCCGGCTGCTTTTGCTGCGGCTCTCGACGATGATCTCGCCACTCCGGCGGCTATGGCCCAGGTGTACGAGGCGGTACGGGAAGGTAACCAGGCCTTGGCGAATGGTGACCGGGCTGGCGCCGGGGAGCGGCTGGTGGCGGTGCAGAGCATGTTGGATGTGATGGGTTTGCGCAGCGACGACCCGGCTTGGGCTGGTGGCGAGACTCGGCTGCGGCCGGTGTTGGATGGGGTGATCACCGAGCTGTTGGCGCAGCGGCAGGCCGCCCGGCAGCGTCGGGACTATGCCGCAGCGGACGCGATCCGGGCTAGCCTGACCGGGCTCGGGGTGGTGGTCGAGGATACCCCGACCGGGCCGCGTTGGAGCCTGTAATGCCCGGTAACTCGTCGCGGCAGGGGGCGGTCCGCCGTTCCGGGAAGGGGATCGGCGCGAAGGGCCGCACTGCCGGCTCGGGCGGCCGGGTCCGCCGCGGTTTGGAAGGCAAGGGGCCAACCCCGAAGGCCGAGGACCGGGTGTATCACAAGGCCTACCAGGCCAAGCAGGCCGCCCAGCGGCGTCAGGCTCAGCGACCGGTACGCTCGGGCCGCCGGACTGGGAGTCCGGGCGCCGGGCCGGAGTGGGTGGCCGGCCGGAATCCGGTGTTGGAGGCGTTGCAGGCCGGGTTGCCGGTGAAGGCCGGGTATCTGGCTGAGGGCGCCGAGCGTGATGATCGGCTGCGTGAGATCCTGGTCTTCGCCGCTGAGCATGGGTTGGCGCTGCTTCAGGTGCCCCGCGCCGAGCTGGACCGGCTTACCGGCGGCGCCGTCCACCAGGGGGTGGCTTTGCAGTTGCCGGCCTACGACTATGCCCACCCGGAGGATCTGCTGGCGGCGGCGTTGGACGCGGACCGGGGTTTGCTGGTGGCGTTGGACCGGGTGACTGATCCGCGTAATCTGGGCGCGGTGGTCCGTTCGGCGGCTGCTTTCGGCGCCCAGGGGGTGGTGATCCCGCAGCGCCGTTCGGCTCAGATGACCGCCGCTGCTTGGAAGACTTCTGCCGGCGCCGCAGCCCGGATTCGGGTGGCCCGGGCTACTAACCTGACCCGGGTGCTGACTCAGGCCCAGGCGGCCGGGTTCACCGTAATCGGTTTAGCAGGCGGGGCTGACGTTGACATCGAGCAGGTGGCTGTGGCCGGTCCCCTGCTGCTGGTGGTCGGCAGTGAGGGCGCTGGCTTGTCGCGGCTGGTTCGTGATACCTGCGACCAGGTGGTCTCGATTCCGATCGCTAGCCAGGTGGAGTCGTTGAATGCCGGGGTGGCGGCCGGGATCGCGCTGTATGAGATCAGCCGCCGCCGATGAGCAGGAATTGGCGTAAGAAGGCTGCGGAGGATCGTTCGGCCGGCATTTTCGGTGCCAGTATCGGGGTTGCCGGGTTGGGGGTTGCCGGGCTGGTCGCGTACCAGGGGGCGTGGTATCTGGCTTCGGTTGTCGCGATCGTGGCGCTGCTGCTCGGCTGGCTTGGGTTGTCGATGTGGAAACCTGGGCAGCGTCTCAGCCGGACCGCAGTGTTGGAGGATCACGTTAGTGAACGTTCCCAGGGTGTTTTCCTGGTGGCGGCGCCGCTGGTCTCGCTGCTGTTGACGGTCTTGTCCGGGCTTGCCTTGCTCCGGGGCGAGAACCCGTCGGTGGCGCTGGTGGCGACCGGCGTTTTCGGCCTGGTGACCGGGGTCATCGTGGTGGATGTGGTGCGGTCGTTGCTGCGTCCGGCCCGCCGCTGGTCGCAGCCGGATACCGCCGAATTGGCGGCGGCCAGCCCCGTAACGCCGGTGGGCCGGCTCGACGATGACGATGCGCCATCGCAGTGGCAGCATCCGCGCTGGCAGCGTCCCCGGTGGCGTCAGCCCGGGTCGAAGCCCTGATCGGCTCGGGCCTCGGCTGCCTGGCCGGTGGCGGTCGGGCCTGATCTGTGCTGAGCCTTTGGCTGGTTGTTATTGGAGGAGGGCGAGGATGGGTGGGGTGAGGTAGATGAGTCCGAGGATGAGGGCTGGGATGACCATGTAGATGGTCATGTGTTCGGTTTGTTCGTGGGCTTTGATGCGTTGGCGGGTGAGGTGGGCGTTGCGGAGTTCTTTGGCGCGGGCGCGGAGGGTGGTGGCGAGGGAGGCTCCGTGTTCGTCGAGGCTGATGATGTCGATGATGTCGCGTAGGGCGGGTAGTTCGAGTTGGTCGGCTAGTCGGCGTAGGTCGTTGTAGGGGGTGTGTTGTTCGAGGCGGGCTTGTTCGACGGTGATGTAGATCTGGCGGAAGGGGGTGATGTCGGAGATGCTGGCTGCGGCGGCGAGGGATTGGGGGGCGGATTGGTTGGCTAGTCGTTCGAGGATGACGAGGTCGAGGAAGGTGAGGAGGGCTTCGTTGGCGTCGTCGAGGGCGTTGTCGGCTTTGATCCGCAGGGTGTGGTCAGGCCAGAGGAATCCGGCTACGCAGAGCAGGGCTGCTAGGGCGATAGGGAAGATCGGGCTGGTTCCGAACAGGGTGGTGCTGAGGCCGCCGAGTAGGGTGGGTAGGGCTGCGCCGGCGAGGGCTAGCATGGTTTTGTGGGTGATGTGGTCGATTGGGTTGATGTCGCATCGGTCGAGGAGTTTGTGGGTGTGGTCGCTTAGGGGTAGCCGGAGTCGTTGGTAGATGGCGAGGGCGAGTCGTTGAGGCCTGGTTGGTGGTGGTGGCGGGTTTTCTTTGGTGGCGGGTTGTGGGTTGTCGTTTTGTGCTAGCCAGTTCAAGGCGTCGTCGAGTCGTACGTGGCGGGGTATGCTGGCGGTGATTGCTAGGTAGCTGCCGCCTACGATTCCGGCTCCGGATAGGAAGCAGATAACGGCGGCGGGGATCATGGTCATCGGGATACTCCTCGGGTGTGGGGGGGTGTGTGTTTCGTGGTCCGGCGGATGATGCGTGGGCGGTGACGGGCCGCGACAACCCGCCGCATCAGTAGCAGTGACCCGACATACAACCCGATCAGGACTACCAGGATCAGCTGCCCTAACGGCGTCGAATACGGAGCAAAGAAGGACCGGCCCACGATCAGCGACACTCCCAGCACGACAGCAGTAATCGCCGTAACCTGACGGACCACGATCCTCGGCTTAGCCCGTTCAGTCTCTTCTTCCCGCATCACACGTAGCCGATCCTGCAACGAATCAGCCAACGCTTTCAACGTCGCTGTAGCCCCAGTAGCACCACGCCGGGCAGCCAAGATCAAAGCCGCAGCCACCGAATCCACCTCCGGAGTCGCCATCTCATCAGCAAAAGCCCGCACCGCCTCATGCAGCGGCATCCGAGCATCCATCCGTAAAACCATCAGCTGGATCTGATCTCGAAGCTCCGGCGGAGTCCGAGACACGGAGATCCGGACCGCGTCCCCAATCGAACACCCGATCGGAAGCGACGTCGCTAAACCCCGCACCCACCGCTCCAACGCATGAAGCCGATCCAACTCAGCCGTAGCCGGCCCGCTCAACACAACCGGCAGACCCAACACCGCCAACGGACCCAACACCAGCATCAACGGCCACTGCGTCACCGCTAACCCAGCCACCCCAGCCACCACCGCACCAACCAGACGCTTCCGCCCAAACCGGCCAACCAGAACCCGCCCCCAACCCCTCACCCTGGCCACCAACCCCGGCCCCGACTCGGATCCGGATCCGGGTGGGGTTGGGGTTCGACGCAGGCCCAGGACGGTGAGGTAGAGGCCTAGGACACACGGGCCGGCCAGTAGCGTCTTGAGGGTGATGATCATCTCGTTGCTCATGGCATGTTCTGGGTCTGGGTTGGTGTCGTGGTAGTGAGGGGTGTCATGGTTCTCTGGCTACGGCGAGGCGTTTGGCGGCTATCAGGTTGAGGACTTTGTTTGCGGTGTCGGAGG
>CALIWR010000035.1 GCA_938046585.1 uncultured Propionibacteriaceae bacterium
GAACCTTCTCGTCAGTGAGGAGGAAGACGGGGGACTTAGCGACGCGGCCCGCCCGAGCGAAGGCTCGGGCCATTAAACCCGGCCGCGGAGCACCCCGTCTGGACGACGAACGACGAGAAACGACTAGCCCGGCCACGACCCCATGAACCTTCTCGTCGGTGAGGAGGAAGACGGGGGACTTAGCTCCACGGCCCGCCCTCGCGGATGCGAGGGCAATCAAATCTGGCCGTGGAGCACCCCGTCTGGACGACGAACGACGAGAAACGACTAGCCCGACCACGACCTCACGTGCCTTCTCGTCAGTGAGGAGGAAGACGGGGGACTTAGCTCCACGGCCCGCCCGAGCGAAGGCTCGGGCCATTAAACACTGAGTTTGCGTAGCCAGGCGGCGGCTTTGGCGTAGTCGCTTTCCCGGAAGCCTTTCATCACGGTTGGTTCGACCCGGTCGGCGCGCGGGTAGGAGCCGAGGAAGTCGACCCGTTTGCAGATCCGGTGCAGGCCCATCAGGGATTCGGCCATCCGGGCCTCTGACAGGTGGCCTTCGGCGTCGATCGTGAAACAGTACGAGCCGAGCCGCTCCTTGGTCGGGCGGGATTCGATTCGGCATAGGTTCACCCCGCGGGAGGCGAACTGTTCTAGGATCTCCAGCAGTGCCCCCGACCGGTCCTCGCGCAGGTAGGTGACCAGGCTGGTCTTGTCGTAGCCGGTCTTGGGCGGCGGCGGGCCGGGGCGGCTGACGAGGACGAACCGGGTGAGCGCATCTGGGTTGTCGGCGATCTCGCTGGCGGCTGCGCTCAGCCCGTACAGCCCCCCCGCGATCGGCGCGCAGACTGCCGCGTCGAAGCCCGAGTCGGGGTCGGCGACGGTCCGGGCAGCGCCGGCGGTGGAGCCGTTCTCGGTGACCTCGGCGCCGGGCAGCTGGCTCGCTAGCCATTGCCGGACCTGGGCGGCGGCGTGCGGGTGGGTGATTACCCGGCGGATGTCGGCGAGGTCTGTCCCGGGGCGGACGTACAGGCCGAACTGGACCGGCAGTAGTACTTCGGCCACGATTATTAGTGGCTTGCCGCGGGCGAGGTTGTCCAAGGTCGCCGAGACCCCGCCTTCGACCGAGTTCTCGATCGGCACCAGCCCTGCCCGTACCGTCCGGCTCCGGACTGCGTCCAGGGTGGCCCCGACGGTCGGGTACGCCGTGGCGTCTTCGTGCAGGTCGAGGCTTAGCAGCGCCTGATGGGTGAAGGTCCCTTCTGGTCCGAAATAGCCGATCACGGGCCTCAGGCTAGCGGCATCTGATCCGGGTGGAGGCCCGGGCCGGCTCGCCTACGATCCGGTCGTGCACAAACCTCAGGTGAGCCGGCGGGCCTGGTTGGCCGTGACCGCGGTGGCGCTGCTGGCGCTCAATTTGCGGCCTGGGGCGACGTCGATCGGGCCGGTGCTGGCCGAGCTGCGGGCGGACCTGCGGATGTCGTCGGTGGCGGTGAGTGTCCTGGTCGGGCTGCCCGGGTTCTGCTTCGCGGTGGTCGGGGCGTTGGCGGTGAAGGTGGCGTTCCGGCTGGGTACGGTCGGGGCGTTGGCGGCGGGAGCGCTGCTGGGTACGGTCGGGGCGTTGGGCCGCTCGCTGACCAGTAACCCGTGGTTGTTTCTGGCCCTGTCGGTGGTCACGTTGGCCGGGGCAGCGCTCGGCAACGTTCTCGTGCCGGTCTTCGTTAAGCAGTTCTATCCGTCCCGGCAGGCGCTGATGATGACCGTGGTGACGTTCCTGTTGTCGTTGGGGGCGACTCTGCCGGGGCTGGTGACTCCGCTGCTGGTGGACCGCTCCCCCGGCTGGCGCGGGACGCTGGGGCTGTGGGGGCTGACTGGGCTGGCGGCTTTGCCGCTGTGGCTGTGGCTGGCCCGTCAGGAGTTCACGGCCCGCCGCCACGGCGGACCGGGCGGCCGCCGCGGCGGTGTTTTCTGCCTGGTCCGGTCGCGGCGGGCGGTGGCCTTGGCGGTTTTCTTCGGGGTGCAGTCGATGCAGGCGTACGTGTCGTTCGGCTGGCTTGCTCAGATTCTGCGGGATTCGGGCGCCTCGGTGACCTCGGCGAGCCTGATGGTGTCGTTGTATTCGGGGTTGGGGTTGCCGGCGGCGATGGTGATTCCCGGGCTGGTGCATCGTACCCGACGGCTGCGTTGGTGGGTGGTGGCCTTTGTTGTCATGTTCACCGTCGGCTATCTCGGGCTGCTGGTGGCTCCGATGGCTGTGCCGTGGCTGTGGGTGAGCCTGACCGGGCTGGCTGGCTGTGTTTTCCCGATGGCGCTGACGCTGATCCCGATGCGGACCCGGGATCCGCAGGTGACGGCTCGGTTGTCGGCATTTACCCAGTCGATCGGTTACCTGTTTTCCGGGTTGGGGCCGCTGCTGATGGGTCTGCTGTACGACCTCAGCGGTGGTTGGCGGATCCCGCTCGGGCTGATGTCGGCCTCGGCAGTGCTGCTGCTGGTCAGTGGCCTGGTCAGCGCCCGTCCCGGCTACGTTGATGATGATCTCGGCTCCACGCTGCCGGTATGACCTTGCCTGTCGGCGGGCTGGGGTCAGTCGACCAGGCCCTCGAACAGTGGCGTCGACAGGTACCGTTCCCCGAAGTCGCAGGTGATCGCGACGATGGTTGCGCCGGCGTTTTCGGGAGCCCGGGCCAGGTCGAGCGCGATCTTGAGGATCGCGCCGGAGGAGATCCCGGCCAGGATCCCTTCCTGGGTGGCGAGTTCCCGGGCGACGGCGATCGCGTCACCGCTGCTGACGGTACGGACTTCGTCGTACAGTTCGCGGTCCAGCACGCCGGGTACGAAGTTCGCGCCCAGGCCCTGGATTGTGTGCGGGCCGGGGGTGCCGCCGGACAGCAGCGGCGATTCTTCGGGTTCGACCGCCACCAGCCGGATCTGCGGTTTGCGTTCCCGCAGGTAGCGCCCGCTGCCGGTGATGGTGCCGCCGGTGCCGACGCCGGAGACCAGGATGTCGACCTGGCCGTCGGTCGCGTCCCAGATTTCGGGGCCGGTGGTGCGGTAGTGGATGTCGGGGTTGGCCTGGTTTTCGAATTGGCGGGCCAGGATCGCGCCGGGTCGTTCGGCGGCGATCTGCTCGGCCCGTTGGACCGCGCCGCGCATCCCTTCCGAGGCCGGGGTCAGCACCAGCTCCGCCCCGTACCCGCGCAGCAGGGCGCGGCGTTCTTTGGACATTGATTCCGGCATCGTCAGTACGACGTGGTAGCCGCGGGCGGCGCCGACCATGGCGAGGGCGATCCCGGTGTTGCCGGAGGTGCCTTCGACGAGGGTGCCGCCGGGCTGTAACGCGCCGGCGGCGACGGCGGCGTCGACGATCGCGACCCCGATCCGGTCCTTGACAGAATTGGCCGGATTGTAGAATTCAAGCTTGACAGCGACGGTTGCTTGGTCGGCGCCGGGGAGCCGGTTGATCCTCACCAGCGGGGTGCCGCCGACAGCCTGGGTGATGTTGTCGAGAATGGGCATGGTTGTCCTGTTCGTTGAGTGGTCCGTCAATCGTGGGCGTCGCGTAGCGCGGTTGCGGCGACTACAGCCGAGTACTCGGCCGACAGTGACAGGTACAGCAGGCGAGGCAGATCTGGGAGCCGACGAAGACGAACAAGCCCATCGTGCGGTCCTCCTCCCGGTGTTGGTCGTCCCCGACGGTACCCGACCGTACGGTCATGGTGGCACGGCGCCACGATCTGGACCCGGGTCGGCGGGGCTGCCTATGCTCGGGGCGTGCCTGAGATGCCTGCCGGTTGGTACCCCGATCCGGAGCGGACTGCGCCGCTGCGCTGGTGGGACGGGCAATGGTGGACTGCTTGGCAGGCTGAGACTGAGGCTGCCGGGTACCCGCCGCCCGGGCCGGTGGAGCGGGTGGCGCCGGTCGAGTCGCTGTCACCGGTCTGGGCCCGGCGGGCCCTGCTCGGGGCAGGCGTCGGGTTGGCGGTGGCGACCGGGATCGGGATCTGGGGCCGGCAGCTGCTCCACGAGCAGCACCGCGAGGCCCGGGAGGCGTGGCCGACCACGCTAGGCGAGCCTCGTACGGCCCCTGGCTTGTTGAATGTGCAGGTCGAGTCGACCAATGTGGTCCGGCTCGGCTCGTACCTGTCGGCGCAGCTGCCGCCGTCTTGGCGGACCGGCACGATCACAGCGCTCGGCACCAGCATGGTGGTCGACCATCTGATCGGGTACGACGCGGGTACGGCCGGTTGGAACGCCCAGCGTTCGCGGTGGCTGCCGGTCGCCGTCACCGTGGCTACCGTGATCCTGCACGGGAAGTATCCGAGCCCCGACCTGGTCCCAACCGCCGGGGTACTCGCCAACCAGATGGCGCCCTTGTATTACAAGGGCGCGCCGGGCCTGCGAACGGGGCCGGTGAGTGTCGCCGAGGCCCCGCCGGTCGGACCCGGGCACCGGGCCGCGCGGGCATCACTGACGGTCAGTTATACCGACGCCGGGTCCAGTCATGCCGAGCTGCGGTTTACGGTGATCGGCCTGGCCCAGGACAGCGCCGTGGTGTGGGGCGAGGTGATCCCCGAGGTGGCGTCCGAGGCGCAGCGGCGGGCCGTGTCCGAGGCTTGGGGGTCGCTCTGGCTGGCGTGACCCGGCTCCCGACCGGGTTCTCGGCCGAGGCTTCGCTGGAGGTTCGGCGTTCGGTGTTCTATGCCCACGTAGCCCGCGCCGATGATGAGGCAGCGGCCCGGCAGGTGATCGCCGAGGCCCGCCGTCGCCGTCCGCAGGCCCGGCATCACTGCTCGGCTTTTGTGGTCTCGGTGGCGGACGCGAACCCGGTCGAACGTTCATCGGATGATGGCGAGCCGGCCGGGACCGCGGGGGCGCCGATCTTGGCCGCGGTGCAGGCCGCGGCCCTGATAGATGCGGTGGTGGTGGTAAGCCGGATCTTCGGCGGGGTGAAGCTCGGCACCGGCGGCCTGGCCCGGGCGTACGGACAGGCAGCAGCCCAGGTGATCGCCGGGACGCCCCGGGTGGAGCGGGTGATCCGTACGGTCTGGTCGATTACCGTGGATCATGCCGTGGCAGGCCGGCTACTGGGTGACCTCGCTGCCCGCGGCGCCCAGGTCGACCCCGAGTACGGCGCCGAGGTCCGGCTCACCGTGTCGTGCGATGACGACACCTGGTTGCGTACTCACGTGGCCGAGGCCAGCGCCGGCCGGGCCCACCTAGTCCCGATCGGGACCCGGCAGATCGAACGACCACTGAGATAGACGCCTCCGGCAGCCCTGGTTAGGATGCTGGTATGGCTAAGGCTGAGACGTTGGTGAGGTTGTCTGAGCTTGCGGCAGCATGTCTGACAGTGGTTGAGGCCGATTCTACGGTGGCAGTGGTTGCTGCCGGCATAGGTGTTGCCAACTGGAGTTTCAGGGAAATTCTGCAGCGATATCGGAAAGATCCGACCCTGGGAAAGGTTCTGGAGCATGGCCGCGTCCAGTTGGAGAAGAAGCTTGCGGTTGATCGGAATCAGGCTGGGGATGAGGCTGAGGCGGTTGAGGTTCAGGTGTTGGATCTGTTGGTCAGGGTTGATCGCGAAGAGTTGCTGCTGGCGGCGTTTCGGGGGGATTCGGAGTTCCGTGCTCAGCTAGATGGTTTTGGTGCGCTGCTGCGGGACTTTGGGGGTCCAGGTCGTCATTACGCGGAGGTTTTGTTGGGTGGGTTGTGGGGCTTGGTTTGTGAGTATGCGCGTTCTCCTGAGGTGTTGGGTCAGGTCACCCAGGCCGGTCTGAATAATCTCGATAATCTCGCTCGGGAGGTGGCTGATCTTCGGTCGACGATGGCGCAGCAGATCGCTGCTGCCGTCCAGCAGGAGTTGGCGCGTCGTCCGAAGCAGATCGTTGAGGGGCGTCGGCCTCTTCAGGTTTCGGGGTTTGTTGATCGGCCTGAGTTTGGTCGGCTGCGTGGGGTTCTCGATGCGTCGGATGCTGTGTGTTTGCTGTCGGGGATTTCGGGTGTGGGGAAGTCACAGTTAGCCACCGCCTATGCCGGAGAATGCATCGATGATCGCTGGCAGTTCGTCGGGTGGATTACAGCCACTAGCCGTTCCGAGATCATCGCCCAGATGGCTCGGATTGCTCGGGATCATGGGATCAGTGATGATGCTGATGCTGGGAAGGCTGCTGCTCGGCTGGTGGCGTGGCTTGCTGGGAGTGGCCCGGGTCCGCGGTTGTTGGTCTTTGATGATGTTCGGGCTGTTGATGATCTGCGGGCCGGTGATGATGCTGCTGGGAGTCTGATTCCGTCTGGGCCGGGGATGCGGGTCCTGATTACTACCACCCGGGAGCTTAATCTTAGTGGTGAACACGTTAGGGTCGAGGAGTTCACCTCGGATCAGGCGGTCGAGTATCTCACTAGGGTTTCGGGTGATCCGGATCGGGATGGGGCCGGTGAGGTGGCTGAGGCGTTGGGTTTTCTGCCGTTGGCGTTGACGCAGGCTGGCGCTTACATTGATCTTTATGGCTATGGGTATCCAGATTATCTGAAGGAGCTGCGGGGGCAGTCTTTGGATGTGTCGTTGGAGCAGCCCGATGGTGAGCCGTATCCGCGTCTGGTGGGTGCGGCTTTGCAGTTGGCGTTCCGGGCCGGGCTCGAGCAGATCCAGGCCCGGGATTCTGATGCGGCGGCCGCGGCGCAGCAGGTTCTGGATGTGGTGTCGTTGTTGGCTGAGTCGGGTGTGCCACGGGATTGGCTCTACCGGGTCAGTGATGCTGAGGCGGCGAATCGGAAGGCGGTGGGTCTTCTCCTGAAGACTGGTGTCTTGGCCCAGTCCGCGGATCGTACGGTGGTGTCGCTGCATCAGCTCCAGTCCCGAGTCTGGCGCGAGACCCTCGACACCATCCAGCAGGAGACCGCTGTCGCTGCCACTGCCCGGGTCTTGTCGCGGGTGACTATTCCGCAGCTCCAGTCCCGAGTCTGGCGCGAGACCCTCGACACCGTCCAGCAGGAGACCGCTGTCGCTGCCACTGCCCGGGTTTTGTCGCGGGTGACTATTCCGCAGGGTGCTGATTGGGAAACGACCACACGGCCTACCGCCCAGGCATTAGCTTCTCAACTGGTTGCCCTGCATGATCGTGCTGAGACACAGTCTGCTGGTCAGCATGCCGACCCATTCCGAGAAGCCGTCTCACACCCCGACATACTCAAAACCTCCATCACAGCGATGCAGTGGTGTATCGATGCTGGCCTGCCCGGCCTAGCAGTTGATCTAGCCCCCTACACCAGCCTCTGCGAACAAACCCTTGGCACCACACACCCCGACACCCTGACCAGCCGGAACAACCTCGCCGCCGCCTACCGGGCTGCTGGGAACCTCGACCAGGCCATCGCCCTGTTCCAGCAGAATCTCACCGACCGCGAACGCATCCTCGGACCCCGCGACCCCCACACCCTGATCAGCCGAGGCAACCTCGCCTACGCCTACCATGCTGCTGGGAAGCTGGACCAGGCGATCCCCCTGTTCGAGCAGAACCTCACCGACCAAGAGCAGATCCTTGGACCCCGCCACCCCGACACCCTGACCAGCCGAGGCAACCTCGCCGGCGCCTACCGGGAAGCCGGGGACCTCGACCAGGCCATCGCCCTACTCGAGCAGAACCTCACCGACACCGAACGCATCCTTGGACCCCACCACCCCCACACCCTGATCAGCCGAGGCAACCTCGCCACCGCCTACCGGGCTACTGGGAAACTCGACCAGGCGATCCCCCTACTCGAGCAGAACCTCACCGACCAAGAGCAGATCCTTGGACCCCGCCACCCCGACACCCTGACCAGCCGCAACAACCTCGCCGCCGCCTACCGGCTTGCTGGGAACCTCGACCAGGCCATCGCCCTGCACGAGCAGAACCTCACCGACCGCGAACGCATCCTTGGGCCCCGTCACCCCCAGACCCTGGCCAGCCGAGGCAACCTCGCCCTCGCCTACCGGGACGCGGGGAACCTGGACCAGGCCATCGCCCTGTTCGAGCAGACCCTCGCCGACCGCGAACGCATCCTTGGGCCCCGTCACCCCCAGACCCTGGCCAGCCGAGGCAACCTCGCCCTCGCCTACCGGGACGCGGGGAACCTGGACCAGGCCATCGCCCTGTTCGAGCAGACCCTCGCCGACACCGAGCAGGTCCTTGGGCCCCGCCACCCCCAGACCCTGGCCAGCCGGAACAACCTCGCCACCGCCTACCGGGACGCGGGGGACCTGGACCAGGCGATCCCCCTGTTCGAGCAGAACCTCACCGACCAAGAGCAGATCCTCGGGCCCCGCCACCCCGACACCCTGACCAGCCGGAACAACCTCGCCAACGCCTACCAGGACGCGGGGAACCTCGACCAGGCGATCCCCCTGTACGAGCAGAACCTCACCGACACCGAGCAGATCCTCGGGCCCCGCCACCCCCAGACCCTGGCCAGCCGGAACAACCTCGCCAACGCCTACCAGGACGCGAGGAACCTCGATCAGGCCATCACCCTGTTCCAGCAGAACCTCACCGACACCGAACAGGCCCTCGGGCCCCGCCACCCCGACACCCTGACCAGCCGAGGCAACCTCGCCACCGCCTACCAGGAAGCCGGGAACCTCGACCAGGCGATCCCCCTGTACGAGCAGAACCTCACCGACCAAGAACAGATCCTCGGGCCCCACCACCCCGACACCCTGACCAGCCGAGGCAACCTCGCCACCGCCTACCAGGAAGCCGGGAACCTCGACCAGGCGATCCCCCTGTACGAGCAGAACCTCACCGACCAAGAACAGATCCTCGGGCCCCACCACCCCGACACCCTGACCAGCCGAGGCAACCTCGCCACCGCCTACCAGGACGCCGGGAAACTCGACCAGGCCATCGCCCTGTACGAGCAGAACCTCACCGACCAAGAACAGATCCTCGGGCCCCACCACCCCGACACCCTGACCAGCCGAGGCAACCTCGCCACCGCCTACCAGGACGCCGGGAAACTCGACCAGGCCATTCCCCTGTACGAGCAGAACCTCACCGACCAAGAACAGATCCTCGGGCCCCACCACCCCGACACCCTGACCAGCCGAGGCAACCTCGCCACCGCCTACCAGGACGCCGGGAAACTCGACCAGGCCATCGCCCTGTACGAGCAGAACCTCACCGACCAAGAACAGATCCTCGGGCCCCACCACCCCGACACCCTGACCAGCCGAGGCAACCTCGCCACCGCCTACCAGGACGCCGGGAAACTCGACCAGGCCATCACCCTGTACGAGCAGGCTTTGAGTGATGCTGTGGAGGTTTCAGGTGACCAGCACCCCACCACCCTGGTCATCCGTAAGAACCTCAAGCAGGCCTACCGGGAACGGGACGAGACGGCATAGGTTCCGTCGTAGTGCACGGTCGGGCTTGACGAGAAAACGTAGCCCGGGCGTACGGACAGGCAGCAGCCCAAGTGATCGCCGGGAGCGGGAGGTCCGTACGGTCCCGGACTCGCTGTCAGGATGGGTCAAGTGACGCTTACAGTCCACCGGGTCTCGTCCCTCGCCTCCTGGCAGCTGTCCTGGCGCCGGAGCGAACAGAAAGCGGTGGTGACCGTTGCCTGGCCGGGTTGGCTGCCGTACAGGCGCAGGCCGACCTCGCCGGTAGCACCACCGGGAGACACAGGGGAAGGCTGCTCCAGGAACGAATAACTGCGGGTCACGATGCTGGCCGAGACGGCCTGCCCTTCGACTGAGAGGATCCGGTACTCGTACGGGATGGCCTGCCTGACTCCTAACCGCAGGGTACGGCTTTGGCCCGCCGTGAGATGGACCCTCGAACCCTCGACCTTCTCATAGCCCCGCGGCCACACCACAGCACCAGCGACCAGGATCACGGCCACCGCGGCGACGCCGATCATCACGAGGCTCAACTTGGTCGTAGACCCGGACATCAGCGGCCCGGGCTGGGGATCTGGAAGGTCCACGGGTCGCTGCAGCGGCTACTGACGGTAACCGCGTCGGCGCCGAGCAGCGGCCGCAGCAGCTGCGCAGCCCGGGTCAGCAGCGGCCATTCACTGGCCCAATGAGACAGGTCCACCAGGTACGGCAGCCCGTCACGGCGGTGCTCGCGGGCCTCCGATGCCGGGTGGTGACGCAGGTCAGCGGTGATGTACACCTCGGCGCCGCTGGCCCGGGCCGCCTCAAACAGGCTGTCGCCGGAGCCGGAGCACAGCGCCACCCGGGTCACCTGGGCGTCGGCAGGTCCGCTGACCCGTACTCCCTGCGCGGTCGGCGGCAGCTGCCCGGCCAGATGTTGCGCCAACTGGTGCAAGGTGAGCGGCTCGGGCAGCGTCCCCACCCGGCCGATACCCCACCCGGCCGGGGCCGGGTGATGCCCGTACAGGTGCAGCGCCGGCTCCTCGTACGGATGTACGGCGCGGACTGCTTGCGCCACCTGCTCGGCGCGGCCAGCTGGGAGCACCATCTCAAGCCGGGCCTCACCGGTCGCGGTCCGCTCCCCCGGCCGCCCGATCATCGGCTGGGTCTGCTCGCCGGCCTCGTAGGTGCCGGTCCCGGTGGTGCTCCAACCGCAGCGGCGATACTCGCCGATCGTCCCGGCGCCGGCGCCGGCGGCCGCGTCCAGGACCTGCTCCAGGTGAGCCTCGGGGACGTAACAGACCAGGCTGAGACGCTGCTCGACGCCCGGCTGCAGGGGCCGGGTGTGCGTCAGCCCGATCAGGTCGGCGAGGGCGTCATTGGAGCCGCCCGGGGCCGCGTCAGCGTTAGTGTGCGCCGTCACGAGCGCGATCTGGGCCCGGATCAGCCGCTGCAAGACCCGGCCTTTGGCACTGTCAGCGCTGACCGCGTGGACCGGGCGCAGCAGCAGCGGGTGATGCACCCAAAGCAGATCAGCGCCAACCTCAATCGCCTCGTCGACTACCGAGTCGACCGGGTCCACCGCCAGCAGCGCCCGCCGTACCGGCTGCTCCCGGTCGCCGCAGACCAGCCCCACCGCGTCCCACGGCTCAGTGTAAGCCGGCGGGTAGGCGGCATCCAGCACGTCCAGCACCTCACCCAGCCGGGGCGGCTCAGGTTCGGTCATCATGCCGACAGCGTACGCGTCCCAGGTCAGTCCAGGAAACCGCCGGGCAGCCCAGGCTCGGCGGAGTCGACCCGGGCCAGCGCCGCCCGTAGCCCGCGCTCCTGCCGGTCCAGGCTCACGGTGGCGGCGGGCGGCAGGTGGATAAAACCGCACCGGGGACGCTGGTCCGGCGGCAACAGGTGAGCCTGGTGCAACACCTGGTACAGCAGCGCATTGCAGACGTACGTGCCGGCGCTTAGTGACAACTCAGCCGGTACCTGGGCCTCGCGGATCCCGGCCAGCATCGCCTTCACCGGCAGGCTCACCAGGTACGCCGCCGGACCGCCGGGCACCACCGGCTCGTCAACCGGCTGGACGCCGGCATTGTCCGGGATCCGGGCATCGACCAGGTTCAGCCCTACCCGTTCCACCAGCAGCCCACCGGCCCGCGATGACAGGCCCAGGCAGAGCACATGAGTCGGGCGGTGCCGGGCCAGCAGGCCCGCCACCAATTCCGGCAGCGGCTGCAGCTCCACCGGCAAAACCGCGGTCGCTGTGTCGAGGCGGGCGACCAGGTCCGCCGACGGGTTAGTCGAGGCCCCGCCGAAAGGTTCAAAACCGGTCACCAGCAGCCGTACGGTCATCGCCCTCCTCCCGCGGCCCGGGCCGACACCTTAGGCGAACAGCGCGTCAGCGAAGGTCCTGGCCCCCTTGCCGATCCCCGCGGGGATCGCGAACACCGACCGCGCCCGGTGCTGCAGATACTCATCAAGAGCATCCTCAGAACTCATCCGCTTCAAGATCGGGTAGAAATTAGTCCGCGGGTCACGGACAAAAGCGACAAAGAACAGGCCCGTCTGGAGCCGCCCCAGCGAATCCGTACCTTCGGTGAAATTGTAGCCGCGGCGCAGCATCCGCCGGCCGTTGTTCTGCTCGGGCGAAACGACAGCGATATGCGAATCAGCTGGCACCAGCGGCTCGCCGTCCTCCCCCTTCGCGGCATAGTCCACCGCGGTGAACTCCTGCTTGCCTTCTCGGGGATCAGAAATCGACAGCGGGGCGCCGAAACGCTTGTCCCGGCCGAAGATCTGCTCCTGCTCGATCAGCCGCAGCCGGTCCCAAATCTCAGAGAACATGTGGATCTTGCGGGACACGAAATACGTGCCTCCCGCCAGCCAGTCCGCCGCCGGGTCGTCGCCGGCCTGCACCCACAAGTGCTCGTTGAGTTCGGAGGCCTGGTCCTCGGCCTTCATGTTGTTGGTGCCGTCCTTGAAACCGAAAAGATTCCGCGGCGTCTCCTGCTCCACCGAGGTAGACGAGGTCCGCCCGTACCCGATCTGGCTCCACCGGATCGAGGCGGTGCCGAACCCGATCCGCGCCAAGTTCCGGATCGCATGCAGGCAGACCTGCGGATCATTAGAGCAGGCCTGGATTAGCAGGTCACCGTCGGAATCCCCCGCCCGGATCTGCTCGTGGGGGAAGACCGGCATGCCCTCCTTCACGATGGTCGGCATCTTCGCGGCCAGACCGAACCGGTCACGGCCCTTGGCGTCCACGAAAAGCCCCTTGCCGAGCCCGAAGGTGATAGTCAGCCCGTTGGGCTTGTACCCCCAAGCCTCGCCAGAATCCCGCGGCGCAGCCTGTTTGTTAGCGCTCGGCTCACCGCCAATCAGCTCCCCGGCGGCCATCTGCTCGGCGGCCAAGGTCCACTCGGCCAGCATCGTCGTCAGCCGCTCGAGATTATCCGTGGTGATGTCGAAGGCGGCGGTGAACATGTTGTCCTGGGCCGGGGTAAGGATCCCGGCCTGATGGTCGCCCCGGAAGGGGTACGTCAGCGCGATGGCCTCCTCGGGGCGGGAATACTCCGAAGCGGCGTACCCGCCGGCCGCACCGGCCAGGCCCACGGCCGCGGCTACCCCGGCCGAGGCGAACACGCCACGGCGGGAAAACCGCGACCCCGCGCTAGCGTCCACAGCAGGCTCAGCAGTGACGGCATCCGCCGGGGTGAGATCCGCCTTCGCAGCATCTTCCGGGCCGGCCGCGATCTGCGAGGCGTCGTCGGGCTGCTGCGCATCCTCGGGAGTCATCGCCTGTTCCTCCTTCCGGGGCTCGGTCATCAGTGCAGAACCTTCTCCGCGATCTTCGACAGCGACTCCGACAGGCCGTTAACGGCATCCGAGAACTTCTTCTGAGTCTCGGTGTAGGCGTCGGCCTTCGGGGCCTCGCCGGCGTTCTTCTGGACGGTGGCGATGGTGGAGTAGTCGACATAGGTGGTCTGGCCTGCGGCGTTCGTGCCAGAGGCGTGGGCGTCGACCAGTTTGAAGACCTCGACGAAGGAGGCGTCGATCTTCTTCGCCAGCTCAGGGTCCTTCTTCTCCACCAAGGCCTTCACATTGCCGTACGCGACCTGAGCGCCCTCCACGTTAGCTTTGAAATCGTAGAGGTCGGTGTGAGAGAAGGTGTCCTCCTCGCCCACAATCTTGGACGTGGCGACCTCCTCCATCAGGGCAGAGGAGCCGGTGACGACGTCGGTCAGCTTCAACTCGAACTTGCCCTTGGCGCCGTCGACCTTGCCGTACACCAGGTCGTACAGGTTTTGGGTGTCCTTCAGCAGCTGATCGCCCAGCTCGGCGCGCTTGGCGGTGTCAGCGTGGAAGGGAGAGCTCTTGTCCGCGGTCCACAGATCCGCCTCGATCCGGTGCCAACCGGTCCATTTCGCGATCACCTCAGGGTCGGTCACGGCCTTGCCGGCGTCCGCGGCAAGGTCCTGGATCCGGCTGTCCAAGGCGGCGTCGACGTCACCGGCCTGCTTGATGCCGAAGGCTTCGGCGGTCGGCTCGATGCGCTCATACGGCTGACGGGCCGGGCCGAAGAGAGCCTTAGCCTCATCATCCTTGCCGGCCTTGTAGGCCTCGACGAAGGTCTTGGTAGAGGCCAGCAGCTGGCCGGCCTGGTCGCGTACGTAGGCGGTGTAATTGGTGACCGCCTGCTCCTCAAGCTTCTTGACGTCATCGTCGACCTTGACCTCAGCGCCCTTGGTGACCGTGAGCTTCTTCACGCCCACCAGGTTGCCGACCATGTTCGGCTTACAAGCGGTGTAGTAGGTGCCCTCGGACAAAGCAGTGGTGAACGTACGGCTCGTGCCGGGGCCGATGTTCTCCACCTCCGAGGCGATCTGGAGCTTGTTCTCGGTGAGGATCTCGAATTCGTTGGGAACCGTGCCCTTGTTGCTGATCTCAAAGCTGATCTTGCCCGAGGGGAAGGAATCAGCGGAGGTCTCGCAGCCGGTATCGGTGATGGTGACAGTCACCGGCTTGGTGCTGCCATTGGCAGAGGGCTTATTGTCGGCGCAGCCGGTCAGGGTTAGCGCGGCGACGACAGGCAGCGCGACGAAGGCAGTGTACGTGGAGCGCGAAAGAGTCATCTTTTTCCTTGGGTTGCAGTTGCGCCGCCCCGGTCGGGTTGGCGGTAATGGGGCAAACGCCCCCGGATCGTCATGGACTGTGGATCAGGTTCGTCTCGGCAGGTTGGCCAGATGGACGTACGGTCAGGAAGTCGTGCTGTCCTCCCCGACCTTGGGGGTCTCAGGGTCCCGGATCTCATCTGATACCTGGCAGTCAACGGTCTGCTCACCCTCCCCGTCACGGGGGCTGCCCGGGCTCTGCGATGCAGTGGCAGCCGGGCGCAAGCTGCGCCCGCGGACCTGCCGGGTAAACAGAATCAGAACCGGCACTAGGTAGACGAACCAGACGACGACCTGCCAGATGGTGGGCTGCAGCTCAAGCTGGAACATGGCCTTCAAGACGATGTAGAGCCAGTAAAGCGGAGAGCTAGGAGCCGGCAGCAGGGTCGAGAGGTTGTAGGCCGTCTGGGTGATACCCGGCAGCAGACTGGCCTCCTGCAGGTCGTGGATGCCGTAGGCGGCCACCCCGGCTGCGACGAAAATCAGGAAGTAGCCGGTAGCGGCGAAGAAACGGTGCATGTTGATGCGTACCGCGCCGCGGTAGATCAACCAACCCAGGATCACCGCGGCGACCAGACCGACAACGACACCGACCGTGGCCTCCACCGGCGAACCGTTCGCCGTGGAGCGGACCGTCGCCCAGATGAACAGGGCCGTCTCCACCCCCTCCCGGCCCACCGAGATGATGGCGATCCACACCAGGCCCCAGCCGGAGGCGTGCGCAGCCAGGCTCTCGTCGATGGAGCCGCGTAGGTCGCCAGAGATCTGACGGGCGTTGGCCCCCATCCAGAAGATCATCCAGGTGACCATGCCGACGGCGACCAGCGAAAGGATCCCCCCGATCGCCTCCTGCGCCTGGAAGGTCAACGTCTTGGGACCCCAGGTGAGGATGGCCCCCAGCGCAAGCGGGATCAAGACCGCGACACCAACCCCGACCCACAACTTGGGCAGTACGTCGCGGCGGTCAATCTTGACTAGGTAGGCGACAACGATGCCCACGATGAGCGAGGCCTCCAAGCCTTCTCTCAGGGCGATAAGCAGGTTGGCAAGAAGCATGGTGTCTTTCGGGGCGCTGAGGTCCCTGCCTGCGCAGGTCAGGTGACCCTTACCTTCTCACGGGCGCTGGGCGCGCTTCAAGCCCCGTCCACAGAATGGATAAGAGTGCGGTGTTCTATTGCCCTCGCATCCGCGAGGGCGGGCCGCGCAGCTATTACCCCCGTCTTCCTCCTCACTGACGAGAAGATTCTTCAGACGATGGCTGGGCTGGGGCGTTTCTCGTCGCTCGTCGCCCAGTTCGGGGTGCTGGGTTAAGGCTGCTGCGAGGATTGCGGTGTCGGTGCTGGGTCGGGTTTTTCTTCGTCCGGGCAAGGCGATCCGCCGTCCGGATCGGTCTCAGCCGTACCGTCCGGATCGGCCTGGTCCCCGGTCGTCTTGGCCTGTGCCTGCCGGGCCCGGAACTCACCCAACCATTTGTCGTGGCCGCGGTACCAGCGCACGATCTCCACCACCACCAGCACCTGCGCGATCACGCACCCGGTGTCACGGACCCGGGCACCCATCAGAGCCACCCCGGGCGCAAAGTCGATCGCCCGGCCGGTGACAAAGGCCAGCGACAACCAGGTAGTCCGCCACAACACCAGCACATCCAGTCGGCTACCGGCCGCCAGCGCCAACGGTGCCCAAGCCAACAGGTCATACCAGGAGAACGAATTCGGGGTGGTCACCAGCCACGAGACGTACAGGATCGCCGAAGTCCGAATCGCGACCGTGGTCGGGTCGTGCAACGGATCAGTGCCCGGCTCGACCCCCGGCAGCGGCCGCTGCCCGACCAGCCGCGACAGCATCCACGCCACCGCGGCCCATCCGACCACGGCGATCACGTTGATGATGATCTTGGCCAGGTTCCAACTCACATGCCGCGACAACAGCCCGAAGACCGGCCCGGCCCACGCCCCGGCATTGACATAGGTGGTGTTCCGGGAGGCCGAGATCAACGCCTCCGGCTGCCACACCACGTAGCACAGCACCAACGGTACGGCCGCACCGGCCACCATCGCCGCCAGCTTCTTCGGCTGACGCCAGTAGCCGTGCACCATCGCCAGCCCGTACAGGACCATGTTGACCTTGGTCCCGCCGGCCAGCCCGATCAGCACCCCAGCCAGCGCCGGCCATCGCCGCATACAGGCAATCGCTGCGATCGCCAGCACCACCGCCAACGACTCGTTGTGCGCCTGCGCCACCACCGCCCAGATCATGGCCGGGTTGACCAGGGTAAACAGCGCCGCACGGGTCTGCAGCAGCGGATTACCCCGGGCCATCCGGACCACAATCAGCCCGATCCCGATCATCGGCAGCAGCGACAACACCTGCAGCCAGAACACGACATCATGCATGCTGGCGCCGCCCAGATAGTTCGCCAGCAACTGGCTACCGGACACGATCGGCCCGTACACCGTGGGCGTGTCCACCCACGGCGCCTCCACCCAGCGCACCACCGGGTCGTACTGGGAACGCAGGATCTCGCCCACGGTGATCTCGTACGGGTCACGCCCCAACACCTGCAGCCGCCCGTACGAGGCGTACATCAACACATCAGCCGAGGTCATCGGAGGTACCAGCGCAGTAATCGTGTTCAGCCCGACCCCCAACGCCATCAGCCGCCCGATCCGCGGACGCCACCCATCCAGGGTGGCCCGGGTCAGAATCCACATCCCGACCGCGCCCAGCGAGATAGCCACGTACAGCCCGATCACCGAAACCCAATCGTTCGGGTTGGTGTTCCACCCGGTGACCGCGTACCAGGGCGGCAGCGGGCTGCTGCGCGGCCCCAACGACAAGGTCACCGCCGACGGTCCTAGAAAACCGAACAGGACGATGCCAAGCGTGGACACCACCACTAAGCCCAAACCCCAGCGATGGTCGCGGTGCCATACCTCCGGCTCGTACAGGCGGGCCGGGCGCAGCCCGATCCGCTGCCTCATCCGTCCTCGTCGGGACGGGCCGGGCGGTAGTGCCGCCGCCGCATCGCCGGGATCGCCTCTCTCACCACCAGACCACCCAGCAGCAACAGCAACGCCCCCGCACCGGCCGACACCGCTATCACCACCGGGAGCGGGTCCCGCGGCGGCGGCACCGGCAGCGGCCCGGCAGTGACCGGCGGCGCAGGCGCAGGCGGGGTGCGCTGGGTCTTCGGGAAAGGCCCGAAGACCGCGCCCCGCGGGTTCACCGTCCCGTACCCCAACTGCGCATCCGGTACCGCGCCGGGCGGCCGGTCGGCGGTCTGCTGCAGCCGCTGCTTCACCTCGGCCGGGGTGAGGTTCTTCCCCTCCGCCCGCGCCTGCTGCAACATCAGGGCCACTACCCCGCTCACCATCGGGGTCGCGTACGAGGTCCCGTCGCCTTCACCCCACCCTTGCCGGTTTTGGAAGTACTCGGCCGGGTCCTGGTTGGGGTTGGCCCGTGGATGGGACCACTGCAACAGGGTCACCTTCTCGCCCGGCGCGGCGACGCTGACCTCCATCCGGGGGTCGGCCTGGGAGGAGGGGGCAGCGGCCCCACCCTTGGTGGTCATCCCGACCGCAATCACCCCTTCGTAGGCGGCCGGGTAGGAAGGGCCAGCCTTGAAACCACCGTTGCCGGCGGCCGCGACCACCACGATCCCACTCTTGATCGCCCGGGTGATGGCGACCTTCATAGCGGGGTGGTCGGCGCCGGATTGGCTGATGTTGATGATGTCGAACTTCTGACTGATCGCGTAGTCGAGCGCACGCACCATCGCATCATGGTTCTCGTTGCCCTGGGTCCCTTTCAAGGCCCGCAACACCGTCACATGGGCTGCCGGGGCCATCCCGCCCATATTCCAACCGCCAACATGCTGACCGTTGATATAGCCCACCACCGCGGTCGCATGGCTGCAGTCCATGCCCCGTTGCAGGATCTCGTTGTCGTCGCCGACGAAGTCGATCATGTCCCACTTCGGCAGCATCTCGTCGGACTGCCCGGCAGCCCCCGGCGGCAAGCTGAGCACCGGCGAGACGTTGATCTGGGCTCCAGTGTCAATCACCGCGACCTTGATCCCAGCGCCCCGGATCGGACGCTGTTTGGCGTCGCGCTGCGACCACACCTCATCAGCCTTCAACCGCTCATTAGCCCAGGACGGCTGGACCGGGCCTATCTGCACGTTCTGCCCAGCCTGGCAGAACTTGCTATCCAGCGGGGAACCGATGGTGGCCCGCGCCGGTACGGCGGACAGCGGCTGCGCGATCAGGATCACCCCCACCGCCGCAGCGGTCAATGCTCGGCCGATCGGGTGCCGCATACCGGTGAGCCTCCTCATGGCTAGGCCTCTCACAATTGAGCGGGGGGCAGGTTCGCCACCTGGGCCAGGACCTGCCCAGCCCGGGTGATTAGCTGACCGCGACCCGGAGGTAGCGGAGTCCCGCGGTAGTTGGACCAGATCGTGCCCTCGTCCCGGTTGCCGCTCATGATGAAGGCCGGGGCCCCTGAGTCACGCATCCGGCCGATGATCTGGTCACCCACCGAGCGGGCCGCGCCACCGAAACCGCGGGTGATGATCATATGCAGCCCGATGTCACGGGCCTGGCTGACCAGTTCAGCCATCGGCAACAGGGCATTGCCCTGGGTGGTGGACACCAGCTCATAGTCGTCGACGATCACGAACACTTCGGCGCCGCTCCACCAAGACCGATCCCGGTACTGCTGGGTGGTCACATCCGGGCCAGGGACCCGGTTCTGCAACGACCCGGCCAGCGCCTTGGTGGTCTCGGTGCCGGACTTCTGCGACGGGCAGTACTTGATCAGATACTCCTCCGGCACGAAACCGAGCAGCGAACGCCGATAGTCAAGCAGCATGAACTTCGCCTGCTTGGGGGAATACCGCTTCAGCAGCCCGTTCAGGATCACCCGCAATGCGGTCGACTTGCCGCATTCCGGAGCGCCCAGGATCACCATATGCGGCTCGGCCTTTGGGTCGAACATGACCGGGGCCAGGTCGATCTCGTCGATCGCCCACGGCACATCCTTGCGGTCGTCGTCGTACGCGACCTCCGGCAGCGCCGTGATCGGCAGATCACCGGGCAACATCCGAACCTCGGCCGCCTTCGGACCATGCCAGGCCGCCTGCATCCGGGTAATCATGGCCCGCTGCCCGTCAGTGGCGGATTCGGCGTTCTCCACCCCGTCGATCCGGGGCAGACCAGTCAGCATGTGCAGCCCATCACCGGACAGGCCCCGCCCAGGCCGGCCGGCCGGGACCAGGTCGGCGAGCTTACGGTTGATCTCAGACTCGAATGGGTCACCGAGCTTCAGCTCCACCCGGCTCTGCAACAGGTCCCGGATCCCGAGCCGGAACTCCGACCATTTGTTAGCCGAGAGCATCACATGCAGCCCATAACCCAGGCCACGGGCAGCCAGATTGGTGATAATCGGATCTTGGGCGTCGAACTCCTGCCGCAACGTCATCCAGCCGTCGACGACCAAGAAAACATCCGTCGGGAACCGGTCCGGCTGAATGCTGCCATCACGCCGTCCGCGTCGATAACTACCGATCCCGTCAATCCCGAGCTCGGCGAACATCAACTCCCGCGCCTGCAGCAGCGAGGTCATCTCGGCGATAGTGCGTCGGACCCGGTCGACGTCGAGCCGGCCACAGACCGAGCCGACATGCGGCATGTCACGCATACCGGTCAGCGAGCCACCGCCGAAGTCCAGGCAGTAGAAGCCGACCTCAGCCGGGGTGTGGGTCAGCGCCAACCCGCTGATCGCGGCCCGCAGACCCATCGACTTGCCTGACTGCGGGCCGCCGACCACGGCCAGGTTGCCGCCGGCGCCGGAATAGTCCAGCCACATCGGGTCACGGCGCTGCTGACGGGGACGGTCGATCAAGGCGACCGGCCCGGCCAGGGTGCCCTGCATCCGCGGGTCAGCGACCGTCAACCCACGCTGCGGGTGCTCGATCAGCTCCGACTGCAACAACCCGTCCATGGTGGGCGGGTCATCCAGCGGCGGCAGCCACACCTTGTGAGCCGGCCAGCCGTGCCCGCGGAGCCGGTTGACCACGATCCCGAGCAGGGTGTCGTCGTCCTCGTCCTCATCCTCGTCGCTAGCCGCGGCAGGTTTCGGCTCTTCTTCCGGCTCCGGTTTCTCCTCGGGGATCGCCCGGGCCGGTTCCGGTTCGGGCTCCGGCTCGGGCGGCAACACCTGATCCACATGCCGGGCCTCAAAGGCCAACACCGGCGGCACCCACGCCTTCTTCGTGACCCGGCCCGGCAACGCGCCGCCCTCATCGTCCGGGTCGCTCTCCAACAACGCGGTCGGGCTGCCGTGCCAGGGCCCGGAGACATACGCGGCCTTGAACCGCACCATGTTGGTGGTATCGAATTTGAGGTAGCCGTTACCGGGCGGGCTCGGCAACTCGTACGCATCGGGCACCCCGATCACCACCCGAGACTCGGCCGGTGAGAAGGTCCGCAGCGCAATCCGGTACGAGAGGAAGGTGTCCAGGCCGCGGAGCTTGCTCTCCTCCAGCCGCTGCGAGGCAAGCAGCTGGTGGACCCCGATCGAACGGCCGATCCGGCCGATCTGGATAAACAGGTCGATGAACTCAGGCCGGGCGGTCAGCAACTCGGAGAACTCGTCGACCACGATGAACAGGCTGGGCATCGGGGGAATGTCAGCGCCCTCCTGCCGGGCGACCTCGTACTCCTCGCGGTTCTTGATGTCTTTGTTCTTCAGCATCGCATTGGTCTGGCTGAGGACCTCCATCCGGCGTTCCATCTCACCGGCGATCGCGTCCTGCATCCGGTCCACCAGGGTGAGCTCACCCTCCAAGTTGGTGATCACCGCCGAGACGTGCGGCAGATCGTCCAGACCAGCGAAAGTCGCGCCACCCTTGAAGTCGACCAGCACGTAGTTGAGCTGCTCCGAGGAATGAGTCATCGCCAGCCCGAGCACCAGGGTCCGCAGGAACTCAGACTTGCCCGAACCGGTGGCGCCGATACACAGGCCGTGCGGGCCCATGCCACCCATCGCGGACTCCTTGATGTCCAATTCGACCGGGCGGCCGTCCTCCCCGGAGCCGACCGGGATCCGCAGCCGCTGGTGCATCGGGCGGGGCCGCCACGCCTGACGGATGTCCAAAGTCAACGGATCACCAGTGCCCAGCATCGCCGGGTAGTCCTTCGGCGGTTCAAAGACCACCTCGGGGGTGTCCTCGTCCTCGGAAGCGGTCGCCGAGACCGGCATCCGGTACGGGCTGAGCTGACGGGCCAGCATCTCGGCGTACACCATCGGCACCTGGTCCGGCCTGCCGAACGGGGTGGGCGCGATCTGGCCCGACTGCAGTCGCCGGTACAAGGTGAGCTCGGTCGGGGACACGTCCAGCACCGCTACCCCCGGATCGATCCGACGCGGCCGCTCCCGCAGACCGGTGATCTCGATAGTGCTGGTAGTGGTGCCCGGAGTGGCGAACATGTCCGCCGAAACCCCCTCGACCCCGTCCACCAGCAGGATCACGTGGGTCGGGTCACCATCGGGCGCGTTCTGACTGCCCTCGGTGACCTGCGCCAGCTCGGTGACGTCGGTGGCAAACATCCGGACCGGGCCCACCCCATCGCTGCGGGTCGGGTGCTGCAGGTGCGGCAGCCATTTGGTCCACGACCACAGATGCTCATTGTCCCGAGAGACGGCGACGATCACCCGGACATCGGAGGGAGCGTGCCAGGCCACCACCTGGGAGATCATGGAGTACGCCAGGCGGCGGCAGGCGTTCAGATCACCCACCAGCGAGAACCGTTTGAAGCCGCGCATGTCGATCATCAGCGGAACGCTCGGCACCACCCGGTGGGTGAGCATGAACCGCCGTAGCGCACCGGTGGTGAGCGGTTCCAGGTCCTCGATCGGTTTCGACTCCGGCGGCACGATCCGCTTGGCGAACTGCTGGCGGCCGACCGAGATCCGGACTGCTAGGAAGTCGTCCGCGTCGGTGCGGCGCTCCCACATCCGCCGCTGTCCGGCCAGGCTCCACAGGGTGTCCGGCTCGGGATGGCGCCAACTCACCGCCTTGCGCTGGTCGTTGGCTGATTTACGGACCTGGCGGCGGGTCTGGCTCAGATAGCGGAAGTAGTCCCGGCGGCGGGCGTCCAACTCCATGGCCTGGTCATTGTTGCCCCGTCCCAGCTGGCTGAACATCATGCCCATCATCGACAGGCTCATCAGCCCACCGGCCAACAGGCCCATCGGGCCACGGCCACCGGTCATGCCGCCACCGGTCATCATCCCGGAGTACATCATCCCCATGGCGCCCATCCCGGCGATCATCGGCAGGAATCGCAGGACGGCGCCGAATGTCTGCTGCGCCGCCGGCGGCGGGATCTCCGGTGGAGACTCCAGCAACAGATCCCCACGCGGCATCGGCGGCGGGGTCGCCCGCTTGCCGCGGTTGAACACCACAGTCGCCATCAGCACACCCCCTGCACAGGTCAGACTCTAGGATTCCCGGCCGGATCGTCATCCGCACCATGGGGCAGCCTAGTCGTGGACGGTGGCGACATGCGCAGACGGCAGACAGAGAGCCGGCGACGGCGCTTATCACACCACTGCTGCTGTGGCGGATGCCCAACGAACGCTGGCTGCGGACGCGTCGGCTGGAGCCACGCCCGGTGACCACCGCCGTACCCTCGCCTCCGCTCAGGCGGACCGGGTCGCTGATCCTCCCGTCTACCTCACACCGAGAAAGACTTTCTGGTCGTACCGGCACCGGTACCCGATAGGCTGCCAAACGTGACTGCGACCGCCACTGAGGATCTGGCCCGGGTCACGGTGATCTCTCCGAGTCGCCGGATCGACGTGGCCCTACCAGGCTCAACCAGCCTGGCCGAGTGTCTGCCCACCATCGTGAAGTTCTCCGGCTACGAGGCGACCTCGCCGGCCGAGACGGTTCACGCCTGGGTGCTGCAACGGCTCGGTGAGGACCCCCTCGACACCAACAAACGGATTTCCGCGCTGGGGCTGCGTGACGGCGAGACCCTGCACCTGCGCGAACGCGAACATACGATGCCGGACGCGGCCTTCGATGACGTGGTAGACGCGGTCACCACCGCCACCACGACCCGTCCCTCGTGGAGCCCATCACAGAGCCAATGGGTCGGGGTGATCGTGATGTGCCTGACCCTGGTCGGGACCCCGCTGTTGCTGCTGGCCCGTTCCGATCCGCGCCCGTTCGGGGCAGTCCTCGAAACTGGCATCACCTTGTTCCTCTCCTTCACTGCCGGGATCGGCGCGATCGTGTTGTCTCGCGCGCTCGGCAGATACCTACCAGCGGTAGGGCTGTCCTGGTCGGCCGTGCTGCTGGCGGCTGCCGGCGGCGCCTTCATCGCCCCCGGGAGCGGCTGGCCGCTGCGGATCCTGCTGGCGTCAACGGTCACGGTCATCACCGCCGGCACCATGTGGCTGGCGGCCCGGGTGCAGCCGTACGCCCACCTGGCGGTGACCATCTCGGCTGGCGTGGTGCTGCTCTCCACCATGGTGATGGTCCTGCTGAACGGGTACGCCGCCGAGGTCGCCGCCGTCGCCGCCGCCTTGATACTGGCCCTGACATCGGTACTGCCGACCCTGTCGTACAAAGCTGCCCGGATCGCCATGCCAAGCCTGCCGGCGAACGCCGAGGCGCTGATGGCCGATGACCAACCCGTACAGCCAGACATCGTGAGCCGGGCCCTGACCGCAGACCGCCTGCTGGGCGCCTTCCTCGGCGCCACCGGATTGTCAACGGCGGCCCTGATGGTCCCGATCCTGTGGTCCAAGACCTGGATCGCGCTGGCTCTATGCCTTGCGGTATCGGTGACCCTGCTGCTGCGGGCCCGGGCCTTCGTCGGCCGCGCCCAGCGGACCTCGCTGCTCGTCAGCGGCCTGGTGCTCAGCCTGTCCACCCTGGCGCTGATCCTGATAGTCACCGAACCGCTGGCCCGGCTCCTGATCGCAAGCCCGATCGCGATCGTGGTAACGGTGGCGTTGGCGACGTACTCCGCCGCCTTGTACAACCGGACCATCTCCCCGGTCTGGGGCCGCTTCGGCGACATCCTGGAGTGGCTGTCGATCATGGCGATCGTGCCGCTGGTGCTTGGGGTGGTCGACGTGTACGCCATGGTCCTAGCCAAAGCCTCCGGCGGCTAGTCAGAGCTGCGCCGACAGGTACGGGATCGGCCGTCTGTGCCGATCCCGTACCGTCGTTTTTGACGCTAGCGCCCGAAGAGCAACTGGTACTCGGTCGGGGTCGGTGGCACCGACGCCCGTACCACGCGGCGGGGCATGGCCAACACCACCTCATGGGATTCGAGGTTGTTCGTCAGCCGCAGATGCCGCTGGTTGAGGGCGTACGCCCGGCGCAGGTTCTCCGTCACCCGCGAATCGCAGGGCGCCGCCAAGGCCAGGTCACACGACCGCAGGCTGTGGATCGCACCGGACGCGGCCGCGTCCTCGATCACCATCACCGCCTGCCAGGCCCCCAGGGCCAACTGTCCGGCGTCAGACTGCCCCGAGTCATCGATGATCAGGCTGGGCCGGTACGGGCGTCCCTGACCTGGACGCGGCCCTCCGGACTCCAGGAATTCAGCAGTCCCGCCGCAAGATTCGACGGTGTTCACCAGCCCTCGCCAGCGGCGCCGGTCGCCGGTAAGGATCGACAGGTGCGCCCCGAGCGAGATACACCGGAACGCCAACAACCAGGAGGCATACTCCGGGACCGCCAGCAACAGCCGGGTCGGGACCGGCCGGAACAGCCGGATCGTGATCGGACCTGCCTGGCCATGGCCGAGCAGCAACCCCGAAGGGCCGGTACGGACCACTGAATCCTCAGGCCGGAAGTGATTCGGGGATTCCGGCAACAGCCAGGCATCCTGGGGTTCTTGATCCTGCGGCAGGACCTGCCGTCGGGGTGCGGCCTGCCGCTGCGGCGAGGCCTGGGTCTGGGTCATCGGCTTCCCCTTCCAAGCGGCACAGTCGCCAGCAGGGTCGGGATCTGGTTACCCGCCGGCGAATCCAGTCGTACGTTGCCCGCCAACCGCTGCTGAGTGAAGGCGATCGCCTCCTGAGCACCGGCCTCGTCGATCGTGGCCAGCCGCAACCCGCCCGTGGCCCGGCGGGTCGGGGTGAGGGTGTACGAGGTGACCGCAAACAACACTGGGGCCTGGGCGATCGCGTCCTGGAGCTGCTGGTAGCCGATAGAGGCGGTCGCCCCCCAGCGACGCACCATCTGACCGGTGTGCACCAACCCGTCACAGGACCAGCTCGTCCACCCCTCCCGGGTTCGTTCCTGACGCGGCTCCGGCCCGGAACCCGAGACCAGGCTCATCACCTCGTACAACTCCACCGGGGCCAGGGCCCGGGTCTCGATCCCCTGCCGTTTGAGGACGGTCTGGACCCGGTGCAATCCGAACCGCAGGGTTGCGAAAACCCCATCGTTGTTGGCGCCACGGCGAGCCACCGCCTCCAGGCAGAGCCGCGGATCGAGCCGCAGACACAGCCAGGTCCGGCGCAGCGTCGGCGGCATCGCGCTGGAGACGATCTCCCGGTACGCGGCCGCAGCCGGCGAATCACCGCCCAACAGCACCGTGGTCGGAGCCGGCACCGTGTACGTCACCACCTGGACGCCGGCGAAGATGATGTCATCTTGGCGGGTGAGGCCGCTGAGCTGGTCCAGATCGATGGCCTCGCCCCGGTCGGCCAACAATTCGTCATCGGAGGTGAGCGCTAACACCGCGGTCCAGGCTTCCCCGTCGGCGATCACGCCGAGCTCGCCGCCGCGTCCAAGCGAGGTCTGAGTCACGGTCAGGCCCGGCACCCACTGGGCCAGTGGCACCAGATCCTCCGGCACACCGGGCAGGACCTGGTTGGTGGGCTTGCGCCGCGCGTACCGCCACGCCTTACGAGCCCATCCGACTAGGTTGCGGCCCTGGACCGGGATCAGCAGGATCGCGGCCATCACCGCCACCACACCGGCCACCACGTACGACCGCGCCAGCGCCAGTAACAGCACCAGCAGCACGCTGATCTCGATCAGCACCGCACCGAGCGCATGCTGCAGGTCAACGCCAGGTTTGGCGGACCTCACCACCTCATCGCCACGCGGCATTCCTCGTACCTCCAGATCAGGATGCGGAGCCCACACTAGTGTCGCGGGGGTGCCTCACCCCGGCTGACGTGGCACCAGGTGGGCCAGAATGGGTCTCGACACTCAAGGAGGACCGGCATGGCCGCACGCAAGGATCTACTCAAGGCGCAAGCCTTCGTGCAACAACGTCTCGTCTCGGCACTGGTAGACCGCGAACCGGACAGCCAGGTCCCCCCGCTACGGCGGCTAAGCCTTGGACTGTTCGTCTCGATCCTGGTCGGCGCCCTGGTGGTGGCCGGTTTCGGGATCTACGGCTTCCTGAAAAAGCCCGGCGCCGGGCTGCCGAAGGAGACCGCGATCATCGTCGACACCGAGGCCGGCGTGGTCTTCGTGTCCAACGGCCAGCAGCTGTCCCCGGTAACCAACATGGCCTCGGCTCGGCTGATCACCGGCGGCGGTACCATCCGCTCGGTCAAGACCGCGGCCCTGGCCGGGATCCCACGGGGAGAGCTGTACGGGATCCCGCAGGCCCCGGCCCAGCTGCCGGCCGCAAGCTCCATGACTGCCTTCCCGATCCGGATCTGCTCGATCCCCTACAGCCACGACAGCCGCTATACCGTCGTCGACTTCGCCGCCCCGGCCGACAGGTCCAGCACCGGGGTGGTTCTCACCGACTCCGGCGGCCAGGCATACCTGGTGGTCAACGGGCTGGCGCACCTGGTGAAGCCTGAGGCGAAGAGCGCGATCGAGACGACGACGGTGCCCGCCCCGGCTACGGACGCACTGATCCAGTCGCTGCCATTGGGCGAGCCGATCGACAAGATCCGGCTCAAGGAGCACGGCAACCCTGCCCGCAACGGGCACAAGGTAGGCGACGTGGTGCAGACCGGGAGGCGGGAGGACAAGTCCTCACTGTCGTACTGGATCATGCTGGCGGACGGCTGGTCGCGGATCAGCTACATCGACATGCGGGCCACCCAGCCGGATCCGCAATCTGTTCCCGAGCAGGAAATTGACGCCGCAAAGAGCGCCACCCCACACAGCAGCACCAAGGGGGTGCCGCTTGAGCAGACCCCGATGACCACCGTCGACACCACGCAGACCACGATCTGCGCCACCTATTTCGACGGGGAAACCTTCCCGAAGATCCAGATCGGCACGGACGTCCCTAAGCCGTCGAAGGACTCGAAGGATTCGAAGGACGTGCCGCCGGCCGTCAGCTGGTACGACCGGGTCACCACCGCCCCGGGCGCCGGGGCCCTGCTGCGCGGTTCCAACACCCCAGCCGACGGGCAATCTTTCCTGATCTGGGAAGGCAAGAAGTACGGCATCCCGGATCCCCAAAGCCGCGCCGCGCTGGGCTACGGCGACAAGCCCCCGGTGGCGGCGGTGGTGGAACCGATCCTGCGAATGATCCCTGATGGCCTACCCAAGGGCATCGCCCTCGACCACTATCACGCCAACAGAGCGGTAAGCAACAAAGAAGTAGGCCAAGAGAGGTAGACCAATAGTGAGGCCCCTTGACCCACCCACCGGCAGCCGTCATGCCTAAGTACCACCACCCAGCCGACCGGGTACGCCCGCTCAAACTCGCCCGAAACCCGCTGGTCGATTGGACGGTGACCCCTCTCACCCCTAGTGTCATTGATGCAACCCCGCAGAACCGAGGGATCGGACCTGCACCAACCACGACCGGGGACGATCCCCGAACGCATGGAGGAACACATGTCGGGTAACACCACTGTTGATCGCGCAGAGATGCAGAAGGCCGCCGGCCAGATTGACAACGCATCGGGCAAGATCCACAAGATCCAGCAGGATCTGAGCGGCGAGGTCACCAACCTCATGGGTCGGTGGAAGGGCAACGCGGCTGAGGCCTTCCTCCGCAGCTACACCGAATTCGACGGGCAGTTCGGCAAGGTTCAGCAGGAGCTGGAGGGCATCCACCAGAAGCTGGTCGACACCCAGATGACCTACACCCAGAACGAGCAGGAGCAGGAAGCCCAGTCGCAGGCCATCAACGCCCTGCTCCAGGGCTGAACGCCGCCGTCCCCTATCTCACCACACCTTTAACACAGGAAGCAGACCATGAGCGACTACACCGCTGTTAACGCTGCCGCGATGTCCGAGGGCATCGACGCGCTGACCCGGGCCTCGAAGACCCTGGACGAGACGCTGACCACCCTGGAGGGCGAGCTCCAGAACTCCCTGGCCAAGTGGGACGGCGAGGCCCAGGCGGCCTACCGGACCGCCCAGGACAACTGGGACAAGGCTGCTGCTCATCAGCAGGAGATCGTGGCCAAGATGGGCGCGGTTCTCGGCCAGATCACCGAGAACTACGGCAACACCGAGCGCAAGATCACCGGCAGCTGGGGCTGAGCCTCACCCGTACGATCTGTCGCAGGGCCGGCCTTCGGGCCGGCCCTGTGCCGTGTTCGAGGTCGCGGTCCCGGTAGGCTGGTCAGACCTGCGTCCCGGCACTGCTGGCTGGCCCTGTCTGGACGTACAGTGAAGTGACCAACCCCCAGCCGAACCGAAAGCGAGACAAGATCGTGACTGACCGTCAGACCACGTTCAGCCCGGGCGACATCAGTGCCTTCGCCAAGTACATCGCCGAGGTCGTGTCTCCTGAGATCACGCGCTTAAAGGAGACCACCACCACGCTGATCGACGATGTCGATCTCGGCGAATATGACCTCAGCAAAGATGCCCAGGAGCGCTACCGTGCGGCGGCGACGACCCAGCGGGACTTCATCGCCCACCTCGGCAAGCGTGTCGACCAGGTCGTGACCGGCACCCAAGACCTGGCGCGTCGCTACTCAGACCTCGAGAACCTCAACATGGCCGGCGCCGACACCGTCCAGGCTTCGGTGGGCTCGGATCAGGAAGGAGCCTGAGATGCAGGATGCGGACAACCAGATGAAGAAATACCAGGGCCACGGCGACCGTACCCAGCGTGACAGTCTGCACGTCATCGCCACGGCGAACCCCAGTGACCTGGGTGGCGCCATCAGCCGCTGGAAGGAGGTGGCCACGAAGGCCGAGGACCTCGAAACCCAGATCCGCGACCGGCTGAACACTTTGGTGACCTCAGGCGGCTGGGAGGGAAGCGGCGCCGAGACGTACAAGCAGGCCCTTACCGACGAGGTGCTGGGGCGGCTGCAGAAGATCCGCGCCTCCGCCACGGCCCTGGCTACCGAGCTGCAGAACGTACAGCACCCCACCGAGCAGGCGGTCACGGCGGCAGAGAACAACCCGATCCCGTGGGATGTCGAGACCAGCTGGAAGATCGCGCAGAAGAAGCTGGGTTTCTTCACCTGGTTTGGTAACCAGGTCGGCACGGTGCTCGGGATCAATGACGAGAAGACGCTGAAGAGCTACAACGATGCCCAGGCCGATCAGGGCTACGAGGTCGTGAACGGCTCCGGTAAGGTCCAGCAGTCGATCACCAAGCCGGTGTGGGAGACGACCAAGACCCAGACGAAGCCTCTGGCCGCGGTCTACCACGGCAAGGTCACTCCGGAGGTCAACCAGTTTGATGTCTGGATGGAGCACCTGGGCCTCAACGCCTCCCAGCACAAGGCGGTGGCCACCGCTGTGGACAAGGTGGAACGGATGCTGGGCGGTTTCCTGACCAAGCCCTCGGTCGCCACCGACCCCCAGCACGACAGCCCGGTTCAGGGCCATTCGCTCGGCGAAGGCAGCGGTGGCGGCCAGCCGGCCCAGCCGGTCGCCACGCCGATCAAGGCTGCCGGGGTCGACCCTTCTCGTTACTCCGCTGACGGCTACACCCCCCCGGCGCCGCAGGGGACCGCCGCAGCCGGCGGGGCTGCGGCACCCCCGGCCAGTGCCGGGATCGGCGGGGTCGGGGCTCCGGCTAGCGCCGCGGTGCTGGGTGGCAGTCTCGGTGCCGGCCTGGCCGGTGCCGTACCGCCACGGACCAATTCGATCCTGACGCCACCGCCCACCAATGCTCCCGCGGTCATCGGGATGCCGGGGATCGGCGCCGCCCAGGTCTCCCCCACCGTGGCCCCGGGGATGCCGGGTACCTCGTCTGGGCTCGGGGTTCCCCCCGTGGCCGGAGTACCTGCCGGTGTCGGCGGGTACGGAGGCATGGGCGTCGGCGGCGGCGGTATCGGTGGTGCCGGCACGGCCGGTCGTGGCCTGGGCTCGCTTCCGCTGGGCGGTGGCCTGCGCGGCGGAGTTGGCAACCCGTCCTTCCAGATGGGCGCCACCGGACGTGGCCTGGCCGGCAAGGGCCTGGTCGGCGGAGTCGAGTCGAACCGGCCGTACGCCACCCTGGCTGACGCCCAGCGTGGCAGCGCCGGTGGTAGCGCCACGGCCGGCGCTGGCGGGGGCATGCCGATGATGGGTAACCGCGCTCACAAGAAGGAAGAGCAGCGCGAGGGTACGGGTGAGGAGACCTGGTTGGAAGAGGACCAGGACGTCTGGGGCACCGGCGATCCGGATGTCGACGGGATCACCACCCACTGACCAGCATCACAGCGGGGGCGCCGGCCGGCGCCCCCGCTGTCGTCTGCGCTACCGGTGACAAGGCCGCCACGAGCGGCTGTTCAGCCCTGGGCGGCTGCCCAGTCCGGCCCTGGGCGCTGGAGGGCGTCGTCCAACATCGCCAGGTACCGCAGCCGAGGGACCTCCTGGGCGCCGAGGCTGGCGAGGTGGTCGGTGACCCACTGCACGTCGAGCAAACACCCTGGTGCCGTCTGGAGTACCTCCACCAGCCGAACCAGCGCCACCTTGCTGGCGTCGCGGCCCAGCTGCGGGTCATGGAACATCGACTCGCCGGCGAACAGCCCGCCCAGGCTCACCCCGTACAGGCCGCCGACTAGGCGTCCCTGCCGGTCCCAGGTCTCGACCGAGTGCGCCAACCCGGCGTGATGTAACTGCTCGTACACGGTGCGGATCTCGGCGTCGATCCAGCCGCCCGCGCGGGACGGATCAGCGCAGCGGGTCATCACCTGGGCGAAGTCTCGGTCCAGGCTCACCTGGTAGCGGCGACAGGATTGGCGCAGTGACCGGGTGACCCGTAGCCCGGCCAGAGGCAGGTGGCCGCGCCGGACCGGGGACCACCATCCTATCCGGGCCTCGAAGGCCGCCCCGGGCAGCGGCATCGGGAACACCCCGGCCCGGTACGCCTCGACTACCAGTTCCGGGTCCACCTCGTCCGACAGCGCCACGAGGTCCTGGTTGGGCCAGGACTCCTCCGGACCGAACACCTGCGACAGCACCTGCCCATGGTGCCAGCCAGCCCGACCATGCCCGATCAGGACCGCGCCGGGGCCGTCGGCAACGCCGCCAGCCCCGCGCAAGCAAGGGCGATTCACCCGCGAGGCAGCACAGGATTTCGGAGCCGAGGCCAGCCCCGCGCAAGCAAGGGCGATTCACCACGGCTCACTCAAGCGGAGGCGAGGGCCGTCAGGGACAGCGGCGACGCAGCAGCTGATTCTTGGCGCACTGACCGACCTGGTGGGTGCCGTACCCGTCGTACAGGGCGCCGACCCCGCCGCCGATGAGGGGGATCTTCCGCGCCACCAGGGAGGTCAGTCGTTTCCCACCGACGTTGGTCAGCACATCGCCAACGATCCGCTCGGCGACCTTGATCTCCAGTTCCTCGTCGATCATCGGCGCGGTGGCCACGGCCAGGGGGCTGGTCGGCAGGTGTCCCTTCTCGATCTGGCGTTTCAGTTCGTCCTCGGGCAGCAGGCACATTAAAACCGCGGTCCGGACCCGGCGGTCGTCGATGTCGTAGCCGCGCAGGTGCGCGATGCAGGCCGCCAGCCGGGCCTGGACCACCACGACCCCGGTGATGTTGGCCGGGGCGGTGAGTACGGTCACCAGCAGCCCGCCGACGTTGGTCACGAAGCCCTGCGCACCGGCCATCGCGATATGGCTCATGACCAGCGCGTCGATCGCCTCCTCGGCGTCGCGTTTGCGCTGCAACGCTCGTCCGGCTGAGGTCTTGGCCCCGGGCAGGGTGTACACCCCGTCGATCGCGGCATCAACTAGCCGCAGCAGCGCCCCACCGGCGGTCGGGCCGACTCGTCCGGAGAACGTCGTAATCGCGGTCCCGACATCGCGGGGATTGGTGGACATAGGGAGTTGCCTTTCATGGTGCCAGACAGTCGTGCCGTCCCCAGGGTACGGACTGGCGGTAGCCCTCGCGTACCGTGCCCAGCCGCGCCGACTCGTCCCCTGGCCAGGGTCGGATACCCCCGTGGTCTGACGCGCCCAGGCCTGGTCTGCCCCGTGGCGCCAGATCATGGCCCGATGGCTGGATCTGGGCCCTGACCTCGCCTACAGTGATCTCATCAACTCAATCATGCGATGAGCCGCAGCAGCCGGATCACAGAGCGGGCCACCTACCCGGTCTCCGCGTCTACTCGCTCGTCAAGGCCAGTGCCCAGTCCAATCCCCCGGCTCCTGGGTACTGGCGCCAGGGGGTCGCTGATGCGGCCCTCTGGCAGTTTCAGGCCTTCCAGGTCCGGGTCACCCGCGGCGGGAGCAGGCAGGAGACCTCGTACGCGATAGTGCCCATCAGTTCGGCGACCTCGCTGGTGGTGATCTCAGTGTCACCTTGGCGTCCGATCAGGATCACCTCGTCGCCGACCTCGACCGGGTCATCGCCCAGGTCAAGCATCGACTGGTCCATGCAGACCCGCCCCACGATCGGGTAGCGCCGCCCCCGAACCAGGGCCGAGCCGCGGTTGGATAGCAGCCGGCTAAGCCCGTCGGCGTAGCCGGCGGGGATAGTGGCGATGGTGGTCTCCCGCGGCGCCCGCCAGGTCCGCCCGTACCCGACGGTTTCGCCGGGCTGGACCCGTTTCACCAGCGAGACCCGGGTGGCGAGGGTCAGCGCGGGACGCAACGGTACGGTGCGGGGCGTGGCCGGGTCGGGATAGTGGCCGTAGATCATGATCCCGGGCCGGACCATGTCGAACCAGGCCTCAGGGTGGGCCAGGACGGCTCCGGAGTTAGCGGCGTGGACGATGAGGCTGCGCCCGATCGTTTCCTGGACGGTGGCTGCGGTCTGGGCGAAGAGGCTGACCTGGTCTCGGGTGAAGTCGTTTTGGCTGGGGGTGTCGGAGACCGGCAGGTGGGTGAACAGGCCGGTAAGTCGGATCCCGGGCAGGGTGTCGGCGAGGCGGGCCAGGTCGGCAGCGGCGGCCGGTGGGGCTCCGATCCGGCGCATCCCGGTGTCGATCTTGAGGTGGCAGTCGATGCTGGTCGAGGCCTGGACGGCGGCTTGGTTGGCGGCCCGTAGCGTGGCCTCGTCGACCACGGTCAGGGTGGTCCGGGCCTCGATCGCGGCCGGTAGTTCCTCGGGGAATGCCTGGGACAGTTTGAGGATCGGCAGGTCGATCCCGGCGGCCCGCAGCTGCATCGCCTCCGGCACGGTGGCCACCGCGAGCCAGTCCGCGAGCCCGGTGTCGCGCAGCATCTCGGACACCTCGACTGCGCCGTGCCCGTACCCGTTGGCCTTGACGGCGGCCAGGACGAGTCGGTCGCCGACCCGTTCCCGCACCGCGCGGAGGTTGTCGGCGATAGCGGTCAGGTCGATGCGGGCATGAGTCGCGTACAGCATCTCGTCAGCGTACGGTGGTTCGGCGGGTCCTGCGCCGGATGGGGGGAGGTTCTGCGCAGAATGGGTCGCATGCGTGCCTTTCCGCGACTCGTGCTCGCCTCGTTGGCTCTGGTCTTGGCCGGGTGCGCGCAGGCGGCCCCGCCTGGCGCCACCATCGCGAGCGCGGACCCGACCGGCGAGCCGGAGCCGTCGCCGACGGTCACGTGGCGTTCCGAGGCACCGGTGACGTTGAAGCGGGGTGTCCCGACGGATCTGTCACAGAGCCGGGGCTTACCGAAGGCGATCGTCACGGTGGAGTCGATCACCGAGAAGGCGACCTGTCCCAGCGGCGCGACCACGCCGCAGCATGGGCAGTTCCTGGCGGTAAGGCTGAGCGCGCAGCGGCTGGACGCCTCGGAGGGTTTCACGATGGCGGTGTACGACTGGGGCACGGTCGACAATGCCGGCAAGACCACGCCAGGCAATTCGGGCCTGCTGACCGGGTTGTGCCTGACGGACGGGTCGGGGCTGAAGCTGGCCTGGGATTCGTCGGGGCGGGCGCATGGGATTGTGATCCTGGATGCCCCGGAGAATGTTCAGGCAGTAACCGCTACCAACACGATGACCACTCCGAACGTCACCGTGACCCTGGAGATGCCGCCGCGCTGATCGCCTCCCCCATCAGCCAGGCCTCGGTGTCGGCGTCGTCGACCCACAGGTGGGTATGCCAGCCGCGGTCGGCGGCGGCGTCAATGTTGACCTGCTTGTCGTCGATGAACCAGAGCTGCTCGCCGGTGCGGCCCAGCCCGTCCTCGACCCGCTGGTAGATCTGGGGGGCCGGTTTGGCGATCCCCATGGGGCCGGAGAAGAACCAGGTCCCGATCAGCGGGTACCAGTCGAAGTCGGGCGCGGTCTGGGCGAAACAGGTGGGTGCGTTCGACAGGATCGCGGTAGTGACCCCGGCCTGCCGTAGCCGTTGCAGGAGCGCCCGGGCGGCCGGGCGGGGGGTGCTCCAGGAGGCCACGTCGACCTGGATGAGGGATGGCAGCAGTTGTTCCAGGTCGACTTCCTGGGCGCCGGGGATCAGCGGGCACGCGGCCTGCCAGTACTCCAGGTCGGAGCAGCCCTCGTCGTACCGGTGCCGGTGCGGACCCCAGAAGCCCTGTTCGACCGCTTCTGCGGTGGTGCCGAGTAGTTCCGCCAGCCCGGAGAACAGGCCTTGGGGCGGGCACAACACCATGCCTAGGTCGAAGACGACGGCAGGTTCAGTCATGCGCTCATTCTGGCAGCTGGATCCTCAGGCACATGATAAAGAGCCATCGGGTGCCCGGAGCTGGTGTCGACCGGGCAAGCGACGCCGAAGACGTCGGCCAGCATCTCACGGGTGACGATCTTCAGCGGCGGGCCCTGCAGCACCACCCGGCCGTCCTTCATGGCCACGATCTGGTCCGACCAAGCAGCAGCGAAGTTGATGTCGTGGACCACCATCACGATCGTCTTGCCGAGATCGTCGGCGGCGCTGCGTAACCGGCGCAGCATCGACAGCGAGTGAGCCAGGTCGAGGTTGTTGAGTGGCTCGTCGAGCAGCAGGTAGGTGGTGTCCTGGGCCAACAGCATCGCCACGAAGGCCCGCTGCCGTTGCCCGCCCGACATCTCGTCGAGGAATCGGTGCCGCAGGCCGACCAGATCCATGTGTTCGATCGCCGCATCGATCGCGGTCTGGTCGGCGCCGGTACGGCGTCCCCTGTTATGGGGGTAGCGTCCGAAGCCGACTAGGTCATCGACGGTGAGACGGATCTCCAGCCCGTTCTCTTGTTTGAGGATCCCGATCACGGTAGCCAAGGCCGAGGTGGGGGTGGTGGCTACGTTGTGGCCGCCGACGGTGATGGTGCCGGCGTCGCTGGGCAGCAGCCGGGCGACCATCGACAGCAGGGTGGACTTGCCAGCCCCATTAGCGCCGACAATGGAGGTGATGCCGCCCTGGGGGATGGTGATGGTGACGTCGTCGACGACGACGGAGCGCCCGTACGACTTGGACACCGCCTGAATCTCGATCATGCGAGGGTCCCTTTCGGTTTGCTGCGGCTGACGACCATCACGATGAAGAGCAGGCCGCCACCGAATTCGATGATCACGCTCAAGACCGTGCCCATCGCGAAGACGTACTCCAGGACGGCCTGGCCGGCGACCAGCAACACCACCGCTAGCGCGCTGGCCAGTGGCATCGTCCAGGCGTGCCGCCCGGAGGGGCTGAGCTGGTAGGCGAGGTTGGCCACGATCAGGCCGAGGAAGGTGATCGGGCCGACGAGTGCGGTGGTCACGCTGACCAGCAACACCGACACCAGCAGCACCTGGCGTACCATCTGGCGCGGGTCGACGCCCAGCCCCTGGGCGGTGGCGTGGCCGAGTGCCATCACGTCGAGACGGTGGCGCAGCCGCCAGACCCAGACCGTCCCCAGGGTGACCAGGACCGCCGAGACCGTCAGCAGTTCGGGCCGGATCGAGTTGAAGCTGGCGAAAAGGTGAGTCTGCAGTTGCAGGAAGGCGGTCGGGTCCATGATCCGGGTCAGCAGTTGTTGCAGCGAGCGGAGCAGGGTTCCGAGCACGATCCCGATCAGCACCAGCAGGTGGACCGCGGTATGACGGCGTAGCAGCAGCCCAGACAGACCCCAGCCCAGGCCGACCATCGCGACCAGGTTGATCACAAACAGGGCTACCGGGCCGAGCTGGGAGGAGATGGTGGTGCCGAACAGGAACAGCAGCAGGGTCTGGATGAAGGCAAACATCGAGTCCAGACCCATCACCGAGGGGGTCAAGATCCGGTTCCCGGTGACGGTCTGGAAGCCGACGGTGGCCATCCCGACGGACCAGCCGACCAGGATCAGCCCGAGCAGCTTGCGACCACGGAAGGCCAGGGTGAAGCCCAGATCGCCGCCGGAGTCGAGCAGCAGGTACGCCAGGCAGGCGCCGGTCACGGCCAGTAGCCCCAGGGTGAGCAGCTTGCCGGCCTGGGTGGCCCGCCGCGGTGCCGTACCGGTAAGGGCCGCCGTGGTCATCGGGTTCCTCCGGCCAGCCGGGGTGCCTGCCGGGCCAGCAGAATCAAGAAGGTGGCCGCGCCGAGGACCCCAGCGATCGTACCGACTGGGACCTCGAAGGGGCGGTTCACGGTCCGGGCGAGCAGGTCACAGACCAGCACGAAGCCGGCGCCGCTGGCAGCGATCCACGGCAGGCAGCGGCGCAGGTTATCGCCGAGCAGCCGGGTGATGAGGTTGGGAACGACCAGCCCGATGAACGGGATCGCGCCGACCACGACCAGGCAGATCGCGCTGCCGGCGCAGATCAGGGCCAGGCCCAGGGTGACCGCGGATTGGTAGCGCAGGCCGAGGCTGCTGGCGTGGGCTTCGCCTAGGGAGGCGATGGTGAACCGGTCGGCCGCCACCCAGATCGCCACGAAGACCGCCCCGACCAGCCAGAGCAGTTCGTAGCGTCCGCGCAGCACGCCGGAGAAGTCGCCCGCCATCCAGGTGCCCAGGGTGGCTAGCAGGTCGTAGCGGTAGGCGACGAAGGTGGTGGCGGCGGAAATCATCCCGGCCAGCATCATCCCGATCAGGGGTACCGCCACGATCGCTTCGCCGCGTGGGATCGCCCGTACGAGTTTGAGAAACAGGGCGGTACCGAGCAGGGCAGTGACGATCGCGACCAGCATCTTGACGGTGAGCGGGGCACCGGGCCACAGCAGGGTCACGAGCAGGATCCCGACCACTGCCGATTCGGAAGTGCCGACCGTGCCCGGCTCGACGAACCGGTTCCGGACCAGGGCCTGCATCAGCAGCCCGGAGACAGCGAGGGCTGCCCCAGCCAGCAGCACCGCCACCGTACGGGGTACCCGGGAGATCACCAGGTTCTCCCATTGCTGGTCGCTGGCCCGGCCGGCCAGTACGTCGAGCGGGCCGATCTCGGTAACGCCGACAAAGATGCTGGCCACGGTCAGCACGACCAGGATCCCGACGGCCCCGGCCCCCCATCCCCACCGGCGTCGGGAACGAGGGGACGAGGGTGGGGTGGCGCTCACAGGGCCTTGACGAGTTCCTGGATCATCACCTTCGCGTTGTCGAGGCCGTGCATCACGATGTACCAGCGTGCCCCGTCGAGGTAGACGACCTTGTTCTCCTTCCACGCGGTGGTACTGGCGACCAATTCGTTGTTAAGTACCTCTTTGGCCGCCTTACCTTGCTGCCCGATCGCCGCGTCCCGGTCGCAGACGAACATCAGGTCCGGGTTCGCCTGCTGGATCGCCTCGAAGGAGACCGGCTGACCATGGCTGCTGTCCTTGATGTCGGGGATCGCCTGAGGAACCATCAGATCGGAGTGGACGGCGCCGAAACGGGAGGCCGCGCCGAAGGCGGTCGCCTTGCCAGCGCTGGTCATCAGGACCAGGCCCTTCTTGCCCTGCGGGACCTTGGCCTTGGCTTCGTCGATGACTTTCTTCAGTTCGCCGAGCTTGGTTTTGACCTCATCACTCTTACCGAGGGCGGTGCCGAGCAGAGTGGAAGCGGCTTCGACCTTGCTGTAGAAGGTGCCGGTGCTGGGATAGCTGATGTCGATGGTGGTGAAGTGCTGGCTTAGCTCGGGGTATTTACTTGCGCTGCGGAAGCTGATCACGACCAGGTCTGGCTTGACCTTCTGGATCGCCTCGATGTTCGGCTCATGGAGGGTGCCGACATTGGCGATCTTGTCGTTGTTGAAGGCTTTCAGGAAGGGCGGCAGGGTGTTGCCCTCGGGGATCCCGACTACCTTGTCGTTGAGGCCCAGGCTGTTGATGGTGTCGAGGGCTCCGTAGTCGAAGATCACGAGCCGCTGCGGGTTGGCCGGCACCGAGGTGGTCCCCTGGGCGTGGGTGATCGAGACTTTGCCGGCGCTGCTGGCGCCGGAGCCGGAGGAGCCCTGGCCGCAGGCGGTCAGGGTACCCAGGGCGAGGACTCCGAGCCCGAGGGCGCGGCGCGAGATCTGAGCCATATACGGAAGCCTTTCCTTGCGATATCGGGTAAAGCCAACCTAAGCAGGACACCAGGAACGAGGTCAACCTTCCGCTCGGTTCCTGACGGCCCGTTGCCACGGGCTACGCCGGACGTGCCCAGGCAGCGTCGACGATAGCCCTCAGGGTGTCGTCCAGTTCGGTGTGGTTCTCGCGCAGCAGCTCTCGAGTGTCGAGGTCGTCCATGACGTACGGCTGGTTCCACTGGTGGGCCAGCGAGGCGACGGCCCGCAGCTGCGCCGAGAAATAGCCCATGACGGTGACCATCGCGGGCGGGATCGTCCGGAACCGGGGCTGGGCGTCGACGCCTGCGATCCGCAGGGCCCGGGTAGCCAGATCGCGGACGCTGATCGCAGGGGCGCTGGGAACGTGCCAGGCCCGGCCAGCCATTTCCTGGTCGGTGGCGCCGCGCGCCAGGAGCCGCCCGAAGTCCGAGACCGCGGTCCAGGTGTGGTCGGCATCGGGGTCGCCGATGACGCCGGCTGCCTTGCCGGCGAGCAGAGGGGTGATAAGGCGTCGCCCCAGGTAGGCGTCAGGTGCGTCTGCCCCCAGGTAGTCCGAACCGCGTACTTCGACCGCTCGGATCCGGCCCTGCTCGTGGGCTGCGAACAGGCGTCGCGTCACCTCGGCGCGAACCTCGCCGAGCGCAGTCGACGGTCGCAGGGGATCCGTCGCGCGCATCGGCATTCGGTCGCGAGCGTAGGCGTACAGGTTCCCGGTAAGTACCAGCGTTGCGTCGTTGGCTTGCGCGGCGCCGATCAGGTTGTCGATTGCGACTGGCCAGATCCGCTGCCATGCCGCAATGGCGTACGGGGGTCCGAAGCAGACCACGATCGCCTCAGACGCCGGGAGCTGGTCTAGGCCTTTCCCGCTCGCTACGTCGACCGGGACCCAGGTGGCTGCGGGCAGGGTGACCCGGCTGCGGCTCGCGACGGTGACGTCGTGGCCTTGGCGGGTCAGTTCGGCGATGGTGGCGCGGCCGAGGGGCCCGGCGCCGATGACGGTGATTCGGCTCATGGGGAGTCCTTTCACGAGCTCTCGTGAACAGTGTTTACAGATGGAGTGTAAACCATGTTCACGAATATCGGAGACGGCGGTGGCAGACTGCTTCCATGACCGCCCGCGTCCAGGCCCGCGACAGCTTCCGTCGCCGACTCATCGCCGCCGCCTACGCCCGTCTCGCGACGCAGGGCGCAGCCGGCCTGCGGATGCGGCAGCTGGCGCGCGACCTGGGCGTCACCCCCGGCGCCCTCTACCGCTACGTGGCCGGTCGTGACGAACTGCTGACAATCCTGGTCGTCGACGCCTATGAGGCTCTGTCCGAGGCGGCGCGGCAAGCCGATTCCGAAGCGCCGAGATCGGATCTAGAGGGTCGTTGGACGGCCATCTGGCATGCAGTACGCACCTGGGCCCTCGAGCACCGCAACGAGTACCAACTGATCTACGGCACGCCCATACCCGGCTACCGGGCGCCCGCCGACACCATCCGCCCGGCCTCGAGCATCACGCTGCTGCTGGGGCGGATCTGCTCGCAGCTATGGGACACCGGCAGAGCCGAGTCCCGAGCCAGCGAACCCGCCCCCGAAGGCCTCGCCGAGGACGTCACGCGGATCCGGGCCTGGATCGTGGCCAACGGCCTACCCGCCGACGCCCCCGACGCCATGATCCTGGCTACCGTCGAGGCGTGGACGACCCTGATGGGCGCGGTCAGCCTGGAATTGTCGGGACATTATGTGGGCAGCATCCACAACGGGGCCGCCCACCTCGACCTGCTGGCCCGGCGCAGCTTCGGCATCCTTGCCGCCATGGCGCACAGCTAAGCCCTCCCGAAGGCCCAGCGAAGGCCGTACGCCGCCGCGGTGATCCCGCTGACCCTGCTCGGGCCGTAGTCAGATCGCAGCCGGGTTCCAGGGCCATTCGGTGGTGAGGTGGGCCTCGACCGCCCGGTGCGCGAAGCGATAGGGCTTGCCGCGGCGGATGAGGCCGCGGGTAATGTCCAGGCGGCGGGCGGTGGGGCCGGCGTCGGTGGTTTTCGAATAGCCCATCCGCTGCGCGATCGCCGTCAGGTTACGCTCCTCGGGCGCTAGTTCAGCCATCGTCTGGATGAACTGTTGCTCGCGGCGCGGGAGCCGGTCGAGAATACGCTGGACGTGAGCCTCGGCCTCGGGTGCGGCGGACTGCCATCCGGTGTGGACATCGGCGGCGGTGATCAGGTCGCCGGTGCCCGCATACCAGGCCCGTTCGCCGGCGAGTTGGAACAGGAACGGCTCACCGCAGGCCAGCGCGATGATTGCGGCCTGGGCGGCGGGTTCCATAAAGACCCGTCCCCCGTCGCCGACCGGCCAGCCCCTGGTGAGGAATGGCTGCAGCGCGGCGCGGATCGCGGTGTCGTCGATGGCCCCCAGGACCGAGGTCTGGAAACGACGCGCGAAGGTGGCGCCGGTGCCGGATCCGGCCATCTCAGCGAATTCCGGCAGTCCGGTCAGGTAGACCGCGATCGGAAGAGCCCGTCGGATCTGCAACCCGCCGGGGACCTCGAGCGGCTCCTCGTGGGTCAGCGCGTCCCCCAGCGCGACTAACAGCTGCGACAAGGCGTCCGGGTGGCCCAGGTTCTGCGCCTCGTCAAGGTGGATCACCACCATGACGTCGCCGGCCCGGATCGCAGCCCGCCCGATCTCGACCAGTAGCTCGGTGAGGGAGGTGTACGGCTCGGCGCCTTCGCTGCGGTCCCGCAGGCCGAGCGAGAGCCCCGACACGGCGACCGACTGGACCTGTCCCAGCAAGGCGGCGATCCGTTGTTCGCGGGCGACAGCCAGCCCGGCAGTGTCGGCGAGGTCCAGCAGCGCGGCGGCCACCCGCTTGATCGGATCGGCGCCGGAGGGGATCCGCAGCTGGGGTGTCACCCAGTCCCCCGCCGCTGCTGCCTCGTCTGCGATCCGCCGCACCAGCGAGGACTTGCCGGTGCCCGCCTCGCCCAGGATCGTACGGCCCCGTTCGGGGATGCCGGCCAGGCGGCGCGGGCGCAGGATGTCGTGCCAGTCGCTGAGCTGCGCGGTACGACCGGCCCAGACCTGCGGGACGGTGTCCGAGCCCGGGCTAAACGGCGAATCGAGAGGCGTCCTCACCTTGATAAAGTTATCAGCGCGAGTCAGGTTTGATAAAGTTATCGGCGGCCCGGGGGTGCGTCCGGCGCAGCAGCCGTACGACACCGCCAAGCCCTAGCAGCACCGCGCTCGCCTGAGTAACCACGTAAAGATCCGGGGCGAAGCGGCGCGCGATGTCGTGGGTCGCCCCGGCACACCGAGGGACGAGGGCCAGCCCGACCGGGGCCGCGCCATGTATCAGCCCGGCGGCGACCGCCCCTGACCAAGAGGCCTCGCGTCGCACACGTCTGGCCCACAGCAACGAACCCAGCGCCGCGGTAGCCAGGCCGACCAGGCCGGCGTTGATGGCGGCATGGCGCACCTGGGCAGCCCAGACCGGCAGCTGGTCAGGTTCGCGTCCGGACAGGATCGCGACGATCCCGGCATGCACCCGTGCCATCAGTGGGGTCGCCACCAGGTAGTCGGTGCCCGGTACCAGCAGAGCGGCCGCCAGCCCCCGGTCGGGCAGCACCACCATCTCGCTCATGTAGTTCTCCACCAGCCCGGCGTGCCACCACAGCCGCTGCCCAGCATCGGTCCCCACGAACCAGCCGAAGCCGTACCCGACGCCGGCAGTCTGGGTGGGTGCGGTGTCGGTCATCATCGCCCGTACGCTCGAGGCCGCCAGCAGGTCTCCGCCATCTCGCAGGAAACACCGCAGATAAGCGCCGAGGTCGACGGCGCTGCTGCTGAGGTAGCCGGCCGGCGGCTGCTCCCAGGCGTCAGGGCCGGGATAGCGCAACGGCCTGCGCACCGGCACGCCGAACCAGGTAGTGTGCCCCGGCGCTAGCGCGGTGGCACGGGTATCTTCCCGGCAAGCCGCCGAGGAGGTCATCCCCAGCGGCTCGAAGATCTCCCGACGCAGGTGATCGCCGTAGCGGGTCTGGGTCACGGCCTCGACGATCTGGCCCAGCAGGGTGTAGTTGACGTTGGCGTAGCGGTGACGGCCGAGCATGGCGCCGACGGCCGCGTCGCGGCGGCGCTGGCGCGGGCCGAGCCCACTGGTGTGCTGCAGCAGCTGCCGTACCGTGACCCGGGCACCGTCGGCCCAGTCAGGCAGGTACGTCACCACCGGGGCGTCCACGTCGATTCGGCCCCGCTCAACCAGCCGCATGATCGCGGCCGCCGTGAACGACTTGCTGAGCGAGCCGATCACCATAGGGGTACGCGGATCGGCTACCGAGCCGTACGCCCGACGCAGGAGCTCCCCGTCGCGATCCACCACGACCAGCGCCCCGCCCGGCAGGCCGAGCCGGATCAGCGAATCATGGATAAAGCCCGCCAACCGGTCCAGATCTACCACGCTAGCCGCCTCAGTCGGACTGGACGACCTCGAAACCGGACACATCGATGCTCATCCCGCGACGCTGGTCGTCCTCATGCCCACCAGCTGGACGAGCATCGCGCCAGGCGAGGTAGTGCTCGCGGCTGTCCCACCGGGTCACGACAAGGTAGCGGCTTTCCCCTTCCACCGGGCGCAGCAACTCGAAACCGAGGAAGCCAGTGGCCTGGTCGACGGCACGCTTACGGGCGGCGAACCGCCGCTCGATCTCTTCCTCAGCACCCTCGGGATAGGTCAGGGCCGTGATGTTCACGAAAGTCATCTCGATCTCCTCTCGACTGGTTCGCGACCACGACACGCCATACTCTAGCTGCACCACCAACGCACCATGATCAAACCTTGAGACCAAGGGCCCGGGGCACATGTACGGTGAGACCGGCCTCGATCATGTAGACATCACATCCACTCTCGGATCTGCCGCACATCGCATTCTGCCCCGTACGCCCATACGATTACTTCTTCAAGCCAAGGCGGAGATGAGTGATACGAGATGGAGGGACCGCAGAATACAGGAGCTTGCCACGCATACCTCCATAAGTGGAGTCGAGTGAACCAGGATCCGAAGCCGTCGATTTGCCCTATCGAGGTAAACACAGTCATCGCGTTGAAGGTCGTCGAACCGCAGTGGCGGGCTCGCCGAATATGCGCCGGCCTTGAATAGCGCCTCGAATCGGCAAAGCCCCTTCTCGTCGAGGACTCCCGTCGGGCTCCCTTGAGTCACTCGACGGGAGATGATGTCGATCCCGATCGCCCGACGTGCGACCGCGGCCGCCACCAGGCCATCATGGTGGGCCCAGGACACCTCATATCCTCGAGGATCCTCGACAACAGGCCTTCCGTGAGGACCACCGCACCTATCACATGACTGCCAGATACGGATATCCGATATCGCCGTTTCGGCGACAGTTGCCAGCAGAAGTCTCACCAAGATCCGTGCCGCCCGGAAATCCATGCGATCTGCTCTTCTCCCGAGCGCCAGACATCTGTCATTCTCTTCTGGACTGAGAGGTGATTCTGGAGCACGAGCAAGGACGTCACCACTGGTAGCAACCACATAGGCGCCATCGCACCCATATGCCGACTCACACACGAACACGTTTCTCACCGGGAGATCGGAAATTTATGTCGAAAACAAACTCGATGTCCCTCATCGTTTTCAGGATGAACTCGCGATCCAATGACCTGACCAGGTCGACGTTCCCTGTCTCGGCCAGTGCGGCGGCGAAATTAGATGAATTGATAAGCGATCCCCGAATAGGAATCTCTGGAGTTTGGAACCCATCCAAGAGAGGCAGCAACGAGGCACGTCTGTCGTCATCATCGAGAACGCCAAGAGCCATACGGAATCGCTCAAACCACTTCGCGTACGTACCCATGGGCGTGAGACTCACCCCAGCCTCGATCATCCAGTCCACGAATCGGTCGAGCGAGATCCCATCGTCGAATGGATTGACGAGATGATAGGTCTGATACCCGGAAGTCCCATTGTGCATAAGAGTGGCGATTGCATGACTGACGATATCCACCGGGAGGCCATCATAGTGCGCATTCTCTCCGTCAGTCATGTAGAAGGAGGGAGGCACAATCCCTGTCCGCATGAGACTGAAAAGAAGACGTGTGTAAGTATCGGGGACGTTAATCTGTCCAGGGTGATACGAGTGCGCCAGGATCATGCTGGCGCGGAACACGGTAACAGGAAGTGCGTACTGGCTGTGGGCATCTCGGAGCAACACCTCGCTGGCCCATTTAGTGGCAGCGTACCCATTCACAATTCCTCCCGTGGCACGGACCTCAGGAAGTGCCTCGCGAATGTCCACTGACTCATCCAAGGGATCTGCCTCCCGAGACAGGAGAGCCGTCGCAATACTCGACATGAAGGTAATGGGCTTCATAGGTCCGGTAAGCGCAAGCCGCAGCACCTCGGCAGTACCTGCGACGTTGGGAGCGAACAATTCCCGATAAGCAAGTGCATGATTAACCATCGCACCTGCGTGCAGGATATGAGTGATGCCGCGCGCGAGACTCTCCCACATCGTCTCGTCGAGTCCGAGTCTCGGTTCTGCAAGGTCGCCAGCAAGTACCTCAAGGTTATCAGAGAAACTGTCGAACTCAGCAAGGAGTTCCGGCGAGGTAGAGAAGGCGGATCGCAGCCGCGTCCTGGCAGCATCATCGCTGTTCGCTCTGACCAGGCATGTGACGCGGCGCGTTGTGCCGGAGAAACGACGGAGCCATTCTAGGCAGAGGAACCGCCCGAGAAAGCCGCTGGCACCGGTAATCAGAACTGACCGAGGAGTGTCATGAACGACAGCGTTCGGCTGGATCTTCGTTCTCGCGGAAAGGAATTTGGAGATTGTGAGGTCACTAGCCAGCAGAAGATCTTCACTCATACCATGAATGTCATCGAATGTAGTCAGCCATTCATTCTGCATCCTCTTGACATTGATATAGCCGGCAAGATCTGCCAATGAATTAGATTCACTGACAAGGACATCGACTGGAATAAGCAGATCGTAGATCTGAGCTAGCAGTCGAGACAGGTGGACAGCTGTCAGAGAATCACCCCCAAGACTGCGGAATCTGGTCGTCATCCGAATGGTTTCGGGATCGATCTGCAATGTCAGGGCAGCTGCGATACGAACTGTGTCTTCAGTATCATTATTTGCCCCATGAGTGATAAGTTCAGCGAGAACACCTTCCCGGTTGGCGGCAAGTTCGTCGTAGATCGCGTCGAGCCGCGGGCGATATCGCTCCAGGAGGCGGGGGCGAACAGGCTTGCGATGATCCGACAGCAACCCATTCTCCTCGGAAAAAGGTTCTGCCTCAATGATGACTGCGGCGGGCACCTCGTAGGAATTCAGGTTCTCCTGTTCTGCCACATTTCGGAACTCGTTGAGAATCCTTCGAGACACAAGAATACTATCTTCACCTGCCGTTGTCTGCAGAGTAGAATCGTTGAGTACCGCGACAGCAAGGATAGCCGATTGATCACTCCGTCCGTAGAGGAACACCTGACGGAGCAACGAGCTTCGTGCGACGTAGACGGCCTCCAGCGACGGGAGCGCAACAAACTCACCCTGCGCGAGTTTGATGATGGCATTCTTCCGATCGATGATACGAATAGAACCATCCGGGTCGACGGCAGCGATATCACCAGTTCGATAGTAACCATCCTCCGTGAAGATCATAGGATTAAGGTCAGGACGATTGAAGTATCCAGAGACGGTGGATGTGCTCTTAATAAGAAGCTCTCCTCGCGCAGCAGGTCGGTCCGATCGGAAATAGCCGAGTTCTGGGACATCATCGAGACGATAATCAATAACTGGCGGGCTGAGGAATCGCCCATCCGCAAGGACCCCACCGATCTCTGTCGTACCATAGAGCTCATGGAGTTCGATCCCCAGCAGAAGCTCCATGAACGCCTTAAGTTCTGCCGAGACCGGCGCCGAGGTACAACTCGCCCACTCCACCCGGCCGCCGAGCACGGACACACGCATGTCATCAAGGATCTGACGAACATTCGTATCATCGCCATCATGGGAGCCGACTCGACGCTGGTATTCCTGATGAAGAAGCTCGCATACCCGAGGCACGAGGGAAAGTTCCGTCGGGCGAGCTAAAGCGAGATCCTCGAAGAAGTTCGACAGGTTCGTCGTGGAGGCGAAGTACGTGATACCACCGCGTGAAAGGGTACTGCGAACCGACGAGTGGCCAGCCACGTGGCTCATAGGCATGTAATGGAAGCTTGCGACATGGGCCTTCTCGGCAAAGAACTCCGACCAGCCCTCTCCACCCCACATCTCGCCAACAAGCCTTGCGGAATACATGGCTCCCTTCGGTTCACCCGTACTCCCTGACGTATAGAGAAGCATGGCCAGATGATCATCGTCAACCCGATTCGGTTCCCATTCCAGAATGGAATCAAGATTCAGCGGCTCGGGGGTAATACGAGCACTGTGGATGGACTTCTGAAGGGCTTCTCGATGTCCAGATTCGCCTCCACGATAGTCGAGGATGAGTATCCGTTCGATCGTGCTGATATGCGAGATGATATCGTCGACACGATCCAGTAAATCGACAGACACTACAAGGAGACGCGGAGTCGTCTCCTCCAAGATGGCCAGGTGCTGTGTCATCGATCCGCTCGTCTGTAGCGGAACCGTCGTAATGCCGATGAGATTGCACGCAAAATCGACGGTCGTGAAGTCGATCCCCGGGTACCCGAGCAACGCGGCCCGGTCACCGCTTCTGAGGCTCCCTCTGCCGGCCTGCTTGCACAGCTGCACGGAAACGGCTTCAACACGACGGCGAAGCTCTCCGTACGTCAAGACGTTGTATCGACTCAGGAGTTCGACGCCCATCCGTTCCCGATCTGAATTCGATTTCGGGATTGGCCGACGATCTGCAAGTGCAGGCCTACCAGAAAAGCGATCAAGGATCGACATCATCTGTACATTAAGCTGCATTATCATCTCCCGTGGTTTTGCTCTCGGAAAGGGACTGCTTTTAGCATTCGAGGTATCACGTCTGTTCTTACCATGCCATCCACCATCAAGATGAGGAATAGATTGGTGTATCTACCTTAGAGAGGAGTACTTCAAGGGACATCTGGAGCACTCTGGAGCCGTCGACACTCAAGACGGATTCTGGATGGAATTGAAATCCGATCAGATTTTCGGTTCTCACCGCGTGAATTTCTCCAGTCCGGGAATCAGATACAACTTTCACAGTAGGGTCACTGTCCGGTGAAACGTATGCACAGAAGGAGTTATAGAAGCCGACGCGCACATCCTCGCCGAACAGTCGGATGCTGCGCTGACTTCCCTGGTTTGGCTGCGGTAACCGCCGAACAGGAAAACCGAGTTCACGACATACGAGTTGATGCGAGAGACATACAGCGAGTGTTGGGGTATGGCGTTCGAGCACTGCGCGTCTCGCAAGATCGTGGGCCAACCTTATGCGCAGATCATCCTCATCATTGGGATCACCAGGGCCCGGGCCAAGCACGAGCAGATCTGCACCTTTCAGCTCCGCGTCGGTCGGCCTTCTGGTCAGCACCTGAACAGCAAGATTCCATGAGCGAAGATGGGCAGCGAGCATCCCGGTGAAACGATCTTCGTAATCTACCACCAATGCTTTCATCCCACTATATAAAGCTCCCTGTAAGGAAGTTAATTGCTCCTTACTCCAGAAGGATGAGATTTCAGTCTTTCGACTCTCGAGGAATTCTCGACCAAATCTAGTGAGAGTATCTCGCTGCTTGTTCGAAAACCCCGCAAGAACAGAACTTACTTTGGCCTTTGTCTCGGCTGCCTCCAATACCGGATTGGAATCTCTGACGATAGTAGAGCCGACGGGGATGGAGACATCCCCCGAGTCCTCGATGCATGCCGTACGAATCAGGATCGCCGAATCAAATCCCCCCGATTCATCGTCGAAAACGTGGGCGAGGACCCCACCAAGATATCCGCGAGCACTCAAGTCATGGCGCTCAGCCATTCGGAAGGCGGATTCCAGGGGGCTTCCGAGAATCGTGGGAGCAATCAGCGATCTGTAAATCGCAGTTGCCCAGTTCAACGAACTATAGCCGTGGATGAAGCATTCTGTATGCGCAAGGTTAGACATAAATCGCAGCTGCGGCCCGGAGAACCAAGGCCGCTCGTCGCAGATATCAGTCATGACCTTGAGTTCCTCATCGACCACCATGTAGAGTTCGTTGCGTTCCTTCGGGTTCTGGAGAAACTCACGCAGTGACTCTTCATCCGGGCCGCTATTCGGGTATCGGTAGGTGCCAGAGATAGGATTCATTGTCGTGAATCCATTACCCGCCCGGTGGAGATGCATTTCGGGGGTGGCACCAATCAACGTATGGTCTGGATAGTGAACAAGAAATGTCCAATAGGCTCCAGTCTCAGCGCTCAGAAGCGAGTGGAAGATCGATACCTCAGTAGGAATATCTCGTCTGTCAACATGACCGTGATATGTCCGGTGCAGCACGAAATTGGAACCATGCCCGGCGCAGATTTCATCATCGATGACTGCTTTCACCTGATGAGCGTATTCTCGATCGTTAACGTCGAAGCAACCATTGCGCAATTCAATCGGGTTGGGCTCGGTCTCCGCGAGAAATTTAGAAAGAGAAATTTCCTCATGGTGGAGGACTCGCATCGCTGAGATGTGCTGACGCGAACTCTGCTCAATTTCCGACATCGGACGATCACCCCATAACGCTTGGCGAAAGGGGATCGCCACGATCATCTCTCCCGGCTGTAATCTCGCCTGATCGAGGTCGTCGAAGAGCATAGATACTCCAATATATCGATGTACCACACCGTCTTTCATAATGAGAGCGAAGGCTTCATTGTGATCGTTATCCATAAGATAGCCCCAACTCTTCGAGTGCCGCTCCTGTGGGTAGCACTCGCGCCGATGTTCGAGCGGCGTAATCAAGCGCGCGAAGGTGCTGAATCCTATCGAAGTCGGCGACAGCATCCGCGAGCACGAAAGTCTCAAGATCCCTCATATAGGAATCGATCGCAGTGACGAGTACTCCGACATGCGCATAGATGCCACAGATAATCAGTTGATCACGCCCTTTTCCTCGAATGAAATCATCCAGTGATGTCCGAGCGAATGCCGAGTATCGCCATTTCTCGAGCACAAGATCATCGGGCTGAGGGGCAAGCCTGCCGATAATCATTCGATGTTCCGGAGAGGCGGCCATTCCTGGCCCCCAGAAATCCTTCAAGAGCCCTCGCTGCTCTGGGGTCATGCTGCCGGGCTGTGCGGTATACACTATAGGGATCCTCAGTCGCCGAGCCATCTTCATCGCCTGCTCAATGTTATTAATGAGGTCGATGGCCGGCTGCCGTATTAGATCGAAGCGCTCAAGAAAATACCGCTGCATGTCGTGAATCAGCAGAACCGATCTTTGCACTGAAACCTGCCACGGAACAAGCGGCGCAGAGTACTCTGAATTTTTTGGCATGTCGTACCGGATTCCCTGAGCGGAATCCCAATGGGCATTATTTGACATTCTCAATCCCTAATCCTCCAGTGACTGAGCACCTCGACAGCCTGCTCCACGGTGAGTCGCGGATCACACAGAGTCGTGTATGGATCGTCTCTGCTTCGGAGATCGTCCGGCCCGCGCAGACATTCCCGAACAGCATCAATGGTTGTTTCCAGATGCACACCACCTGCACGGATGTCTTCGGCCATGGCGGCATCTTGAAATGCCGTCAGCTCGCGAATGATGGCTTCGATATATCGGGTCTTTCGTCCATCCGATGCGGTGACGGTGTTGGCATGCATTGGGTCGCTCATCCAGATCGGCTGGTGTCCCTCGCGTTGCACCCCCTCCATAAGGGCAGGAAGACGATCGATAGCATCTCCCATTCGAACGATCAGCGTCAGTTTTCCGGGCTGCCGTTTCGGGTCGATGCGATCCATGATCGCGCGAAGATCATCCTCAGTTGTGGACGCGCTGATCTTGTAGCCAATAGGATTGATGATCCGGGATGCCAGTTCGACATGGGCATGATCGAGCTGGTTCGTGCGTGCGCCCAGCCAGATCGTGTGCGCCGATGACAACATGACTTCTCCGCGAGCAGTGGCCCGTAACTGGGGAATCTCGTAGTCCAAGACCAGAGCCTCATGGCTACTCCATACCGGCGGTCCGTCGTGATTACGAAGGTGGGACATGATCGCTGTGGCTGCAGACAGTGCCCGGATCATCCGCCCGGGTTCATGGCGTCGCGCTCGCACCGATGGGAACGGGTCATTCACCAAGGCGCCACGATATATAGGTAATGACGATCCGTCTACCAGTTCGTGGGTTTGGGAACGAGGTTTAGCGAACTGCCCCCCGATCCGCCCGATCTGCACGACGGGCTTGCCGCTCTTCGATTCGAGTGTCTCTGCCATCGTGAAGAGTGCCTGCACTTTGGCGGAAATGATTCCGGCCGTCGTATCAGTAATCGGTTCAGCACAGTCGCCAGCTTGAAGAACAACGGCCATACCACTAGCGACATCAGCCAGTTGTGCCCGTAGGTCCATGATTTCCTCTTCGGATACCAGTGGGGCGCTGGCGCCGAGTATGGCCATGACCTCCCCGCGCGCTTCTCGACATTCCCATGTCGGCTGTTCCTGAGCAGGTCGCGAGGCGATGCTGTCCCGAGCCTCAGTTAGGTTATCGAAACCGGAATCGATCATTGTATCGATCATGATCACTAGTCTCCTCTCGAATAGAGCATAAGTTGGTTCACACAGCTTGCTCGTCGTAGATTGGCGCTTATACCTTCTCCTGATGAGTAGTCGCGTCTACCGGCGGCTTGGGGATCCAACGGATCGCCAGAACCCCCAGAGCAGTACAGATGACGGCCGCGGTGATAGCAACGACATGGAATCCGGCCAGGAAGGCGTCCTTTGCCTGTTGAATGGCAGCGGGGGTGGAGCTGTTTCCATCGACGACCTCCGCAATACCCGTCTCGCTTCCTGGATAGGTGGCTCGGAATACGACGGTGAGCAATGACCCGAACAGCGCGATCCCTAGCGCGTTCCCGATTTCGTTGCTGGTCTCGGCGATGGCGCCGGCGGCGCCGGCCCGGGATTCGGGAACCGCACCGACGGCAGTGTCCGCTACCAGGCTAAAGGAGATGCCAAAACCGATACCCGCGACGATGGTCGAGGCGATATAGAACGCGGCTCCTGTGGCATTGTTCGTGAAGGCGAGCAGTCCTACACCGAGGGCCATGGAGAAGTGACAGATGATCAATGCCGTCCTGGCCCCCACCCGCTCCACGAGGTGAGGGGTCAGGATACTGGACGCTGTAAGGACGACGGCACCGGGGACCGCGAGCAGTGCCGCGTGCAAGACTGAATGGCCGAGCACCGACTGAAGGTAGGTCATGCTCAGGTACGCGGCCGCTGACCATACGACGAGCGAGAGTAGGCCGGTGAGAATCGCGACAGCGAAGACGTGTTGCTTAAAGAGGCTGACGTCTAGGAGTGGGATCTCGAGGCGCCTCTGCCGGAATATGAAGATCGTAAGGATCACGATCCCCGAGACAACGAGGCTACCGGAGAGCCAATCGATTCTATAGGTCGTGGCGTGCTTGACGCCGTAGATCGCGCTTAGCAGACCAACAGCAGATAGGATGACGCTGAACAGGTCGATCTTCCCTGGTCGAGTTCCATGGACCTCCCGAAGAAGCACCGGGGCCGCAATGAGGAACATCACGATGACGGGAATATTGATCAGGAACACGGAACCCCACCAGAAATGATTCAGCAGGATACCCCCGACGATGGGGCCGATCACGAATCCGGCAGCAAACATCGACGCGAAGATCCCGATGGCTCGTGCCCGTTGGACGGGGTTCTCGAATAGCTCACTGATCACCGCGAGGCATGAGGGAAGGAGCGTTGTTCCACCGAGTCCCATCAACGCGCGCGAAGCGATCAAGGCCTCCGGCGTCGACGAGAACGCTCCCAGGAGAGATCCGATCCCGAAGACCACTGCCCCTAGGAGAAGTAACTTCTTGCGACCGAATCGATCTCCCAGATTACCGAAGGTAATCAAGAGCGAACCGACGACGAATCCATAGATGTCGAGCATCCATAGGCTTTGGTCTGTGGTTGGCTGAAGGGCCTCATTGATCCTGGGCATCGCGAGAAAGAGGATCGATCCGTCCATCGCGACGACCAGCACCGGTCCGAGCGTTGCTATGAGCCCCCACCAGGACCTTGCCGAGGCTCGCGGAGGTGACTGTGGCGCGTCCATGACACCAGTGTTGGGAGATGACACGGGCACCAGCAAGATCACAGCTGCGGGTACTCGACGCCGTGGTGCCCCTCAGCGAGAGTATCCCTGACAGGTACACCCAGCGGTACTGAAGACCCTGGGCTGTCTGGGCAGCCTCAGCGGGGATATCCCGATCCCGCTGCTTACAAGCTAACCTGAGGGCATGAAAGCTGAGACCCTCGGCAGCTTCCTGAAGACTCGACGTGACAAGACTGACCCAACCTCGATCGGCCTGGACCCGGGACCCACACCTCGACGCGTGCCGGGACTGCGCCGCGAAGAGCTCGCCCGCCTGGCAGGTGTCAGCGTCGGATACTACGTCCGAATCGAGCAGGACCAGACCGGCACCGCCTCCGTCCAGGTATTGGACGCACTCGCCTCTGTGATGCGCCTGGAGGATGCCGAACGAACCCACCTGTACAACCTCGCGCACGCGCCCGCCCGGGCCTGCATGGTGCGTGAGCCTGCGGAGCGTCCCCATCAGCGGGTGCTCTCACTCCTGGAATCTCTTCATGAGACTGTTCCAGCTGTCGTACTGGGACGTCGAGGGGATATCCTCGCATGGAATCATTCCGGGCATGAACTGCTGTTCGAGCAGCTCCCTTTCGAAGCACCCCGTGACATCACCCGCCGCCCTTCTGTGCCGTGGTCGTTCTTCCTCGATCCATCGGTTCGGGATCTGTACCGAAACTGGGACGATCTCGCCCGTATCCACGTCGCCTATCTCCGCCTGACATCAGGACGATATCCATGCGATGCTCAGCTGGCGGATCTGATCGGCGAATTGTCGATGAAGAGCAACGAGTTCAGCGGTCTTTGGGCCGAGGGTGATGTAGCCGATTGCACTGTCGGACGTATGCTCCTGTCTCATCCGACCCTCGGTGAGATGGATATCGACTATCAGGTGTGGCTTCAGCCAGAATCCCCCGACCATCGACTTGAGGTCTACACCCCAAACGATCCTGCAACCCGAGACGCCCTCACCCTGCTCCCAAGCCGCAGGAACTTCACCGCAGCCTCCTCCACGTCATACCGGTGATCATCCAGGGCGGGTTCTGGAGGTGATGAGGCAGCCTGAGAGGATGGCCTCACTCAACAGGAGGAGCGCCCGTGACCAACCCGCTGCTAGCCGAGCAGACCCTGCCGTTCGGCATCCAGGACTTCCCCGCGATCAGCGACGCCGACTGGCGCGAGGCGATCGAAGAGGGGATCACCCGGCAGCGAGCCGCGTTGGAGGCCTTGGCGACCTCGGCCGAGCCGGCCACCGTGGCCACCGTGCTGGAGGCCTGGGAACGCTCCGACGAGCTGCTGAACCGGGCCTGCGCGGGTTTCTGGACCCTCAAGAGCGCCGACACCAACGAGCAGCGGGACGCGATCGACGAGCAGCTGGCGCCGGCCCTGGCGGCCCATGCCACTGCGATCACGCTGGACCGGCGCCTGTACGACCGGCTACAGCAGCTGCAGCAACGCGCCGACGCCGGACAGGTTGAGCTGGACCCGCAGAGCGCCTGGCTGCTGGCCGAGCGGCTGCGGGAGTTCCGGCGGCTCGGGATCGACCTGCCAGCCGACCAACAAGCCCGGCTGCGGGAGCTGAACGAGCAGATCGCCGGCCTGCAAGCCCGCTGGTCCCAACTCGTTGTGGCCGGTCGGAACGCGGCCGCGATCCAGGTCACCGACCCGGCCCGGCTGGAAGGGCTGACCGAGGACGACCTGGCGGCGGCCCGGGCGGCGGCCGAACGGCGTGGGCTGGACGGCTGGGTACTGGAACTGGTGAACACCACCGATCAGCCGCTGCTGAGCCGGCTGCGGGACCGGGAACTACGCGAACAGCTGTTCACCGCCTCGATCAGCCGCGGCGACGGTGGTGAAAATGACACCCGCGACCTGGTAGTCCGGCTGGCCCGGCTGCGGGCCGAACTGGCCCAGCTGCTGGGTTTTCCACACTACGCCGCCTTCATCGCCGACGACGGCTGCGCCAAGACCACTACGGCGGTGAACGAGATCCTGGCCCGGGTGACGCCGGCCGCGATCCGCAACGCGCAGCGGGAGGCGCAGCCGCTACAGGCCCGGCTGCAGGCCGACTATCCCGGCCAGACGCTGCAGCCGTGGGACTGGCAGTACTACACCGAGCAAGAACGTACCGCCCGGTTCCGCCTCGACACCGAGGCGCTGCGCGCGTACCTGCCGTTCGAACGGGTCCTGGAGGACGGGGTGCTAGCTGCGGCGACCGGCCTGTACGGGATCACCTTCAGCCGCCGCGACGACCTCACCGGCTACACCGACGACTGCCGGGTGTACGAGGTGCACGACCACGACGGCCGCCCGTTGGCGCTGGTCGTGATCGACCCGTACGCCCGGCCCACCAAGCAGGGCGGGGCCTGGATGACCTCGCTGGTGGACCAGAGCCGGCTGCTGGACCGGCTGCCGGTGGTGACCAACAACTGCAACCTGGCCCGCCCGGCCCCGCAACAGCCAACTCTGATGAGCTGGGAGAACGTGATCACGCTCTTTCACGAATTCGGTCACGACCTGCACGGGATGCTGTCCGACGTACGCTATCCGTCCCGCTCGGGCACCGCGGTCCCCCGCGACTTCGTTGAATTCCCCAGCCAGGTCAACGAGACCTGGGCCTGGGACCGGGAGCTCCTGGCCCGCTATGCCCGACATTACGAGACCGGCGAGCCGATGCCCGCAGAGTGGATCGAAACCCTGCACCGGGCCCGCCACTTCAACGAGGGGTACGCCGCGGTGGAGGCCTTCTCGGCGATGGTCCTAGACCAGGTCTGGCACCAGACCCCGCTCGAGGAATTGCCCAGCAGCCCGGACCAGGTGATCGACTTTGAACGCCAGGCCCTGCAGGCGCAGGGGGTGGCTTTCCCGCTGATCCCGCCGCGGTACCGCACCACCTACTTCAGCCACATCTGGGGCGGCGGTTACCCGGCCGGGTACTACTCGTACCTGTGGAGTGAGGTGTTGGATGCTGACACCGTCGCCTGGTTCACCGAGAATGGCGGCATGACCAGAGAAAATGGCGACTGGTTCCGCAGCCGGCTGCTGAGCCGGGGCGGATCGATGGACGTGATGGACAGTTACCGCCAGTTCCGGGGTAAAGACCCGGATGTATGCCATCTGCTGGAACGTAGGGGGTTGGCATGAGCACCGCGCAAGGTACGGGCATCCCGACCGGGAAGTACCGGATCGGCCCGGAACAGGGGCAATTGCGGCTGGGTACCGGCACCGACGGTCCGATGGCCGCGATGGGGCACCACCTGGCCCTGCAGTGCGAACGGTGGGAAGCGGTGATCACGATCGCCGACAGCCTCGACGACTGCCGACTGGACGTGACGGTCGACCTCACCCAGCTCAGCGTGATCGAGGGTCACGGCGGACCCCAACCCCTGACCGACAAGGGGCGCCGAGACATCTTGCGGAACACGGCCCGGTCACTGGAGAGCGAGCAATACCCCACGCTGCGGTTCGTCGCGACCGGCTACCAGGGCCGCTGGGACGACGGTCGGGTAAGTGGCCGGATGTCCGTACATGGTCAGACCCGGCAGGAGTCGTTCGCGGTACGGATCGTCGACGGCGACTTCCGGCTGTCAGGCTCAGTTACGCAGACCCACTACCAGATCAAGCCGCATTCGGCGATGATGGGGGCTCTGCGGGTGGCCGACGAGGTCACCATCGAGGCCCGAGTCCCGGCCGCGGTGCTCACCGAACCGTCTGCCTGATTCGCCGGCCCCTCCCGGTCGGAGCGTGAAGCTATGCTGCTCCGTCCTACCGTATGGTCATGACCTCACATTCCCCCTCGAACATCGTCATCCAACGCCCAATCACCCCTCTCACGACGTTGGTGGTGGCCGCGGCTGCCATCGTGATCACGCTGGTCAGTGCCCTGACCCCAGTCCTGTTGAGTCTCGTCCTGGTCGGGATCGCTCCCGACTTCACGAAGTCCATAAACAGCCCAGATGCCTCGATTGCGGTCGGCTTGGGAATCAAGGCGGCGATCACCGCACCGACGCTGCTGGTATGCATCACCTTGTGCCTGACGATCGGTCGTCGCTGGTTCGGGATAGAACGCCGCAGCCTGGCATGGCGGTTCTCACCAGCAGCCCTCGTCTGGCTGCTCGTCATGATGGGGGTCGCCGGCTTAATCGCGTTCGGAGTCGGGCTACTCCAAGACCTGCTCCCGGCCACACTGCCCACCGACGCCGAGCCGGCCTGGCCATGGTGGGCGAAAGTCGTCAACACCATAATCTTGGCGTTCCTCCTGCAGGGCATCCCCGAGGAACTCATCTGGCGCGGCTGGGTGGTGGCGATCCTCGGTCGTCAGAAATCGACCTTCTGGATCACGGTCATCGTTTTCACCGCTCTCCACCTGATTTCCCAGGGCGGGCAGCGTACGCTGTTGGATCACCTGTTGTACCTGGCCACACCCTTCGGTCTCGCCGTCGCCGCGACCGCCGTACGATTCGCCAGCGGATCGATCTGGGCCGCGGTGGGGGTCCATGCCGGGCTCCACATGTCCTCGCTGGTAGATACCGCCATGAACACCCCGAACAGTCCGGGAGTCTGGGTCGCCACCGGCTTCGGCTGGCTCCTCGTCGGCGGCGTCATCATGGTGCGGTATTGGGATCGGATGCCGTGGACCGATCCGCTACGCAGGAACCGTCGGGGCCGTTGGATGAGCTGACCGCGGCGCTCGGATCCGGAAGTTGTGCCGGGCCGGCACGGACCACACACAGCAGCTGATCGGCTCCGCTCAGTCCGTCAACCACGATCTGGGCCCGATCCCAGGGGCGGGTCTCGGCCAGGAAGGGGTCCTCGAACCGGGCCCAGTCGTCCCAGAAAATCTCCGCCTCGGCCCGGTCACGGTCCGTGATGGTGATGTCGCGCTCGATACCTCGCCGCCGCCGGGTCAACGGCTGGTCGCAACGGACCCACACCACCAGGTGGGCGTCGGCTGCGAATTCCGGCCGGGCCGCTCCCACCCCCTCGACCACCAGCACCGGGACTGGTGGTACCCGGATCGCGCCGGGACGTCCCTGGGCCTGCCAGCCGGGCGGGCGGTACCTGACCGGCTCGCCGCGACGCCACGGGTCGAGGATCCCGCAGCGCAACTGCTCGGCCCAGTTGATCGGGTGCAGGTGCCAGGCGACGTCGTCGGTGTGCACCAGCCCGGCGCCCAAAAGCCGGGCCAGCCGCTCAGCGAAAGTAGTCTTGCCCGCGGCAGAACGCCCATCGACCAGCACTAGGTGCGGGCCGGGCCCGATGAGGTAGGAACGAGCCAGCTCAGCCAGCTGCGGATCAGGCATCCGACGCCACCCACTCAGGTCCGGCTCAGTCACGATCCCCTCCATTCACATCTCAGATCAGGGGCCACGGGTAGCCGTAGCCGGTGGTGTCGGTCGGGAACACCGGCCGCTGCAACAGCCACTGGGCACGCCGCCGTACGGCCTCGGTCTCGTCCTCGCTGAGCAGCTCAGCCACCGCGGCAGGGACCGTGGCAGCCAGCGGCTCAACCGCCGCCAGCAGGGCGGGGGCGATTGGCTCGCCGGCGAAGTCCCAGATCACGGTCCGCAGCTTATCCTGGGCGGCAAAGCACAGCCCCTGGTCGATCCCGTACACCCGCTGGTCAGCTCCGTACAAGACATGCCCGCTCTTGCGGTCGGTGTTGTTGGCCAGCAGGTCGAACAGGCAGATCATCCGCAACGCGTCGTGGGTCTCGGGATGGTCCTTCACGATTGAGAAGTAGTGTTCGCGCTGGTCGGCCTCGACGTACCATTGCACCGAGCCGACCCCGAGCGGGGCATCAGCCCGGATTGCGGTTGGCGGGACCAGCGGCCAGCCGAGGTGCTGCGACAGCAGGTACGCGGCGCGTTCGCGCCGGTACAAGCCCGGCTCGAAGTCCCACAGCGGCCGTTCCCCCCGTTGTGGCTTGTAGATCCCGAAGCCGTTCTGCCCGCCTTGGGCCAGCTCGACCAGAAAGGTGGCATTGCTGCTGTCGATGACCTGCCCGACCAGGGTCATGGTGCCCTGCTCGAGCAGGGACAGCTGATCCATCAGTTCATACGGGGGCAGATGTGCCCGTCCGGGTCGATCGGGAACTGGCACCAGCGGCACAGCGGGCGGCCGCCAGCAACCGCGGCCTCGCTGCGTTCGCAGAAGGCGAACGCCTGCGGCAGCGACAGCAGCAGCCGGACCCGGCTCAGCGCCGGGTCGGAGACCAGCTCGCCCTGCTCGTCCACGGCGCCGGCCTCATCCAGCTGCACCAGCACCCGCTGCTCGTCGGGCAGGTAGCCCAGCCCGACCTGGCCGAGCACGAAGACCGGATCGAAAGGCGGCCCGATCGGGTCGGTCACCCCAGTCAGCTCCTGTCCCGGCTCGACGACGTCGGCCAGTACCCGCCGCAGGTATGCCGCGATCGCCTGCGCCTGCTGTTTCTCACACTTCACCGTGACCCGCTGGCCGGCGGCGATGCACTGCAGCAAGAAGATCCGCTGCCCGGGCTCCCCGAGCGCGCCGGCGGTGAAGGTGTCCACCTGGTTGAACTCCACGTACATGCCGAATCACCTCACGAGGCTTTAAGTTGGGCGAGCGAATCGCCGGTCGAGTTGACGGCCCAGACCGTCGGGGCCCCAGTCGACGGGTACGCGATGACCGACACCGAGCAGGGGCTGACCACGATCCGCTGGAACAGGTCGAGGTGGACGCCCAGCGCGTACCCCAGGGCCGCCTTGATCGGGTCGGCGTGGCTGAAGCACACCACGACACCCTCCCGGTGCCGGGTCCGCAGCACATCCAGGGCGCCGACGATCCGTTGCTGCATCTGGGCGAAGCTTTCCCCGTTGGGGAACCGGAACGTCGACGGGGCCTGCTGCACGGTGGCCCACTCCGGTCGTACGGTCAAGCGGGCTAGTTCAGCTCCGGTCCAATCACCAAAATCGCATTCCAGCAGCCCCGGTTCCAGGACCGGGTCCAGCTCCAGCAATTCGGCGGTCGCGGCGGCGGTCTGCCGGGCCCGTTCCAGCGGCGAGGTGTAGATCGCGCTGACCGGCAGGTCGGCTAGCCGTTGGGCCACCGCGGCTGCCTGCCGCTGCCCCTGCGGCGACAAGTCCAGGCCAGGAGCCCGGCCCGGCAGCACCTGCCCGGTGGTCGGGGTCTGCCCGTGTCGGACCAGCAGCAGCAGCGTCGGCCGTGGTGTCGTCTCCATCTGCTCCACCCTACTGGCGCAGGTCGCACCCGACGGGCGATCCGCGACTGCCGTTGTGCGATGCGCTGCCCTGCACAGCTGCGGGCCGACCCAGCTGCCGAGCCCCGATCCGAGCCGCCTGATCCTGGTTGGGCCCGTCGTTGTGCACCGCTTCGTACACTTCCGGCATGATCATGGGCGCACTTCGGGGCTTCGCGATCGCGAGCGGTATCGGGTATCTAGTCTCCAAGACCATCACGGGCATCGATCACCGATTCCAGGCCCGCAACAACGAGCGCAAGGCTGGCGACAGTGGGCCGGCGAGTCCAGAGCAACGCCAGGCCGCGGTCCAGGCCTACCTAGACGCGCAGATGGACCCAGATCGGGCCTTCGAGGTCCCGCTGGCCGAGACCGCGGTACGGCTCACCAACGCGATCCCCACCGGGTATGGGCGCGAGTACCTGCAATGGGACCTGCATCTCCACCTGCCGTATCGGCTGATCGGCGAGGTGGAGATCCTGGAGTGGACCGTGGGGCTGCCTGAAGACCCGGATCGGATCCGGGTCCGCCACCGGTTGCGGCCCAAGATCGGGCCGGTACTCGAGGTGACCACCGAGGCTACGGTGCCGTCTGACGGTCTGATCCATCGCATCGAGAGCCGGGTCAGTCGTGCCCCGCAACCGCGCCCGGATAACCCTTTGCCAGAGGATCCTTCGTAGGCTTGACGGGCACTTTCACCCCGCCTCACGGTTGACTTTGAGGTACCGGTACGGTCGTCTACGAGACACCCCGGGCCCTTCGGCCACTCGTCCCCCGGACTACGTTAGGGCCGTGGTGTAAGGGTTTTGGGAGCACGCGGAGGGATTGTGGACGTACACATCGCCAAGCTGCGAGAGGCGATTCGGTACGGGGAGTCCCAGTTCGGCGACGGGATGCTGAGCTTCGGGATCTACGACGCTAACACCGGACTCGAGATCATCGCCCACAATCCCCGGCCTCAGGCCGGGGCCGCGTTCTCGGACCTGATCACGACCATGAACACCAAGTTCGCCCAGGCCGACATCCTGCCCCCGATCGGAGACTACTACCTGGTCCGTCTGGCTGAGGGGCGGCTGGCGGTGGTGCTCTGCTTCAGCGCTGTCCTGCAGGGCCTGCTGCTGGTGGATGTCTCACTGGTCAGTATCGGAGCGGTGGTGTCGATGGTGATCCCGCGGCTGCTGGAACTCGGGCGGCAGGCGATCGCATGACATTAGTTGATCTATCCGCGATTCACAATGCCTTAACCGCTGCGATCAAGGCCTTGGATCCGCCGCCGCTGGCCTGTATCGCCTGGGATGCGGCGACTTCTCGGGAACTCGATTCGATGCACCCCGAGCAGGGCCTGAGTGAACTGCTGCAAGGGGTGATCGACGATCTGGACACGGTCTTAGAGGACTTGGCACTGGGTTACGTCGACCGCTTCGCGCTGATCCAGCATGCCCAGACTGACCAGGGGGTACGAACCGCGACCGTCCTGATCCTGGTGCAGTCGGTCACGGTCGCCATGACCGTGGATGTGGCGACGCTGAACCTCGGAATCCTGTTCAACAAGGTGATCCCGACTTTGGAGCGGCAGGTGGCCGAGGCCCAGGGGGCCGCTCCCGCTGCCACCGTCAAAGAACACCGCCCGGCCCGCAGCCCAGCATCGGCGAGTTACGGGATGCCCAGCGCCCCCAGCGCGGCGTATTCGTCGCAGACTGCCTCAGCCCCGGCCAGTTCCGCCTCCGCGGCCGTCTACCAGCCCGCACCCCGTACCACCGAATCAGCGTCAAGCCAGCCGGATCCGGTTCCGGAGTCGAATTGGGCCCCACGCCTCGATCCTGCCCCGGAGTCCGGCTGGGCCCCACGCCCCGATCCTGCCCCGGAGTCCGGCTGGGCCCCGGCCGGACGCTCCCCGGCGCAGCCGCCCGAACCGTCGAGGTCCGGCTGGGCCCCGGCCCCGGTGGCGCCATTCTCGGCCGTACCACCCCCCGCGGCAGGACCCCAACAGGCTCAGCAGCCCCAGCCTCAGCAGACTCCTAGGCGGATCGCCGCGTCGGGTACTGGTGCAGTCTTCCCGCCGGCGCGCGCCGGCCAGCCCGTTGTCGGCGGCCCGGCTCCCGAGATCAGCCCCCGGCGCCGGGCCGACGATCCGCCGCCCGCGCTGCGCCCGTCCAGCCAGCCGGGCTGGGCTGAGGCGACGCGACCCGGCGGGCACGCCGGCGATTCCCCTTTCGAGCCGCGTCATTCGCCAGGGCGGCCCGCGGATGCCAGCGCCTCTGGCTATGCCCCAGGCTGGCCCGCCCAGCTACCACCCCCGTACGAGCCGGGCCACCCGGCGTACGAGCAACGACCCGGCTATGAACGTCAGCCCGTACCACCGGGTTATCCCACTTCCCGAGCCTCGGCGTACGACCCCCCGGGCTACCCGACGTCAAGCGCCTCCGCGTACGATCAGCGTCCCGGTCCCCCGCCTGGGTACGGGTACGAGCGCCAGCCTGGGCCACCTCCGGGATACCCCTCCTCGAGCGCCTCGGCGTACGATCATCCGGGTTACCCGACGTCAAGCGCTTCCGCGTACGACCACCCCGGCTACCCCCGTTCGAGTGCCTCGGCGTACGACCACCCCGGCTACCCCCGTTCGAGTGCCTCGGCGTACGACCACCTGGGTTACCCGACGTCAAGCGCCTCCGCGTACGACCGGCCCGGCTACCCCAGCTCGAGTACCTCAGCGGGTTACCCGACCTCTAGCGCCTCGGCGTACGACCGGCCCGGCTACCCCGCCTCCAGCAGCTCCGCGGGCTACCCGACCTCCAGCAGCTCCGCGTACGATTTGAACGATCGACAAGGTTCCGGGCCGCGGCATTCGGCCTCAGGAACGGAGCTGTTCGAGCCGAGGTCCAGCAGCAACCGGCTCTGGAACGCGGTCAAGCGGGGGTCGCGGTCGCTATTTGGGAGGGGCGCGATCCCGGCGGCCAAGACCCCAGCAACCCTGACGGCGGCCTTGACCCAGCACCTGGGCGATCTGCGGTCAAAGCGGAGCAATGTGCCGCCGGCGGTGACCGCGGACCTGCTGGCCGATGCCCTGCGCAGCATGGCGAAGGCTGAGCTGGACCTGCCGCCGGGTCTGCTGGAGGACTTCACTCTCGCCGCCCGCGAATACCCCCAGATCGGCGAGGCGCTGTCGGTGATCCTCGGCGAGGCCCCGGCCGAGCCTGAGCAGCAGCCCGAACCACCGCTCGACACCCGGCTGTGGACCCTCGGGGACGTGAGCCAACGGCAGGAATACCTGCGGGGTCTACGACAGCGGGACCCCATCGCGGCCCGAGATCTTGTGGTCCGGTCCTGGCCCTCGTTGCTGATTGACGAGAAGGAAGCCTTCATTCAGGTGATCGCCGATCACCCGCAGCACCGCGACCAGCCGCTACTCGAGTTGGCATACGCGGACCCGTCCGGCAATGTCCGGGCCGCAGCCCGGTCCGGGCTGGCGCATCTGCCCGATTCCTCGTACGCAAGCCGGATCCGGGACCTGGCCGCCGAGGCCGTCAGCGTCAGCAATGGCCACCTGCGGACCCTCTACCCGCAGCAGGTGGATCCGCGTGACGGCCTTGACGACATCCCGTACGCCGCCGATCCGGGCGCGACCAGGCTGAATGCGGTAGTAGCGGCGCTGCCGCCGAGCGCCTGGGAATGGCTGATCGGCTGCCCGGCGCCGGAGCTGGCGGCGCTGCCCGGCGCGCACGAGATCGGGCCCGGGTTGGAGGCCGCCGCGATCCGCTACGAGGACTCGGCCCTGGCCGATGCCCTGCTCCAGGTCGGCCGGGCCTCCCCCGATCTGGTCACCACCGCATCCCCGGTGCAGCAGACCCTGGTCGCAGCCGGCTCCGATGGGCTGCCCGACTGGTACGCCGACGCGGTCGAGTCCTGGCCGCAGCCCTGGCCGAACCAGCTGGCGGGCGTCGTCTCGCGCTACCTGCTGCAAGAGTTCGGGCATGTCCCGCTACGGCTTTGGTTGACCTTCGCGGCCCGGGTCCCCGACCACCAGTGCGCCGAGATGGCGAACCGGCTCCGCGACGGAATCCCCGAATACGCCCCATCCCAGCTCACCCGGATGATCCGCCAGGTGGCAGCCCTGATCGCCACCCGGGCCACGGTCTGGAATAGCACCCGCCACGCCCGCTGAGGATGGCCTGCTAGACTTTCTTCCACGACCAGCACTCGTGGCTCAATGGATAGAGCAGCTGACTACGGATCAGCAGGTTGGGGGTTCGAGTCCCTCCGAGTGCGCTTGAGCGGCTAGACGATGCAGTCTGCCATCCCAGAGGTTCAGCGAGATTACCGTTGTCCTTGAACGCAGCTGGAGTCTTCGGCTCCGCACGACCAGCTAGCGCATCACCTGAGCCGGATGTCGGTCTGCCTGCTGTGGGTCTGGGGCGACCACCTAGCATGAGCGGCAGCAGATACGAACGAGAGATCCCTCGAGGATGAGGAGGACGGATGAGTGTGTCGATCCCTGTGAATGCCCCTGATGACGCCCCCCAGCCGCTGATCGACTGGGTACAGTCGGTGGCCAACCTCACCAAGCCGGACCAGGTGGTCTGGTGCGACGGTTCGGAGGCAGAACGCGACCGTCTGAACGCTGCCCTGGTCGAAGCCGGCACCTTCACCGCGCTGAACCCGGACCGGCGGCCCAACAGTTTCCTGGCCCGCTCCACCCCGTCCGATGTGGCCCGGGTCGAGTCACGGACCTTCATCTGTTCTGAGCGGCCGGAAGATGCCGGGCCGACCAACAACTGGGCCGACCCGGCCGAGATGCGCCAGACCCTGAACCGGGTCTTCGACGGCTCGATGCGCGGCCGCACCATGTACGTGATCCCGTTCTCGATGGGCCCACTCGGGGGACGGATCTCGCGGCTCGGCGTGGAACTCACCGATTCCCCGTACGTCGTGGTCAACATGCGGATCATGACCCGGATCGGGACCGAGGCGCTGAGGCTCATCGCCGAGACCGGCGACTTCGTCCCGGCCGTACACTCGGTTGGCTATCCGCTGGTCGACGCCGACGGCACGACCCGCCCCGACGTGCCGTGGCCGTGCAACGACGAAAAGTACATCACCCACTTCCCAGCCACCCACGAGATCTGGTCGTACGGCTCGGGCTACGGCGGAAACGCGCTGCTCGGCAAGAAGTGTTACGCGCTGCGGATCGCCTCGGTCTTGGCCCGCGAGGAGGGCTGGCTGGCCGAGCACATGCTGATCCTCAAGCTGACCGGTCCCGACGGGCGGTCCTACCACCTGACGGCAGCTTTCCCGTCGGCCTGCGGTAAGACCAACCTGGCGATGCTGCGGCCTACCATCCCCGGTTGGACGGTCGAAACCATCGGCGACGACATCGCCTGGATGCGTCCCGGCGACGACGGCCGGCTGTACGCGATCAACCCGGAGGCGGGTTTCTTTGGCGTCGCCCCGTACACCTCACTGAAGACCAACCCGACCGCCCTGCAGGCGCTGGACCATGACACGATCTTCACCAACGTGGCCCTGACCGACGACGGTGACGTCTGGTGGGAAGGGATGACCGACGAGGTACCGGCACACCTGATCGACTGGCAGGGCAACGACTGGACGCCCGAATCCACCACCCCGGCCGCGCACCCGAATAGCCGATTCACGGTCCGCGCCGACCAGGCCTCGTCGATCTCCCCGGAATGGGAGGACCCGACCGGGGTGCCGATCGATGTGATCTTGTTCGGCGGCCGGCGGGCGTCGAACATCCCGCTGATCAGCGAGGCGTACGACTGGGAGCACGCGGTCTTTGTCGGGGCCACGGTCGCCTCGGAGCAGACCGCCGCCGCCGAAGGCACCGTGGGCGCATTGCGCCGCGACCCGTTCGCGATGCTGCCGTTCTGCGGCTACAACATGGCCGACTACTGGGCGCACTGGCTGCGGATGGGCGAAGTACTCGGCGACCGGGCACCACGGGTGTACCAGGTGAACTGGTTCCGCAAGGACGCCGACGGCCGGTTCCTGTGGCCGGGGTTCGGTGACAACTCCCGCGCCATCGAGTGGGCGCTGCGCCGGATCGCCGGGCAGGTCGAGGCGGTGGACGCGATCTCAGGCCGGATCCCGGTCCCGGGTGATCTGAACGTCGAAGGCCTCGACCTCACCGAGGATCAGCTGGCGCAACTGTTCGCGTACGACCCGCAGGCCTGGCGGGCCGAGGCCGACGTGACGGCGGAATATTTCCAGCAGTTCGGCGACCACTGCCCACCGCAGCTGTTCCACCAGCTGGAGCAGTTGCGGGCCCGGATCGACGCCCACCAGGGCTGACACCCACCAGTACGAAGGCTCCCGGTCCATGACCGGGAGCCTTCGTCGGTTGTTGGCGGAGGCGGCGGGATTCGAACCCGCGATGGGGCTGTAACCCCAAACCCGCTTAGCAGGCGGGCGCCATAGACCGTACTAGGCGACGCCTCCAACGAACCGAGGCCAGACTACCTGGTCGGCGCCCGCCCAGTCCACGCGCACTGTGTGAAACCAGATTCGCGTTTCACTCGTTACCATCTATGAGGGGATTGTCTCGAACGACACACGGGGGAAGAAGACGAATGGCGAATGACGGCGAGGACTACGCACACCGGCTAGGCCCGAGGCGTAGTTTCTCGCAGGAGCCGCGGCCCGCAGGCTCGCCGGCGCACGCCTACCCTGATGAGGACACCCGTCCGTCGTGGCAGAGCCGGACCGCCGAGACTGCGGCCGGGTACTCGGTCGACTCAGACACCCACCGTGATGCCGAGGGCCGAGCCCGCCGAGCGGTGGACTCGTCAGAATCCGTCCCAAGTTTCGGACGGGCCCTGGGCTGGACGGTGCTGGGCAGTCTGCTGCCGGGTACCGGGCTGCTGCGGGCTGGCCGGAAAGTGGCCGGGGTGACGACGCTGCTGCTGGTCGCCGTGGTCGTGGGCGGGGCCGGCTACCTCGCCCTGGAGTGGAAGACTGCGATCGCGGCGGCTGTCAGCCCGACCATGATGATGCTCGTCTCCGGCGCACTGATTCTGCTCGCGGTGGTCTGGACAGCGCTGATCGCCAGCACCTACCTGTCGCTGCGGCCGCGTCGGCTGAGCGGCCTGCAACGGGTGGTCGGCTCGGGCCTGGTCGGGCTGCTGGTGTTCGGGATCAGCGCCCCCATGGCGGTGGCCGCGGTCTACACGTACGAGCAGTCGTCCCTGCTGCGCGGGCTGTACGAGCAGGGCAAGAGCCAGACCGTCCCCACCCTGAAGCCCGGCACCAAAGCAGACCCCTGGGCGAACACCCCACGGCTGAATATCCTGCTGGTAGGCGGGGACTACGGCAGTTCCCGGCCTGAGGAGAACAAGGGGTACGGCGAGAACACCGACACCATGATCGTGGCCAGCATCGACACCAAGACCGGCAACACGGTCCTGATCTCGGTACCCCGCAACATGGAGAAAGTGCCGTTCCCGAGGAATTCCCCGCTGTACAAGTACTACCCGGGGGGCTTCTCCGGGATGGCCAATGCGATCTGGGCCGACGTTAAAAACCAGGTTCCCGCCAATGTGCTCGGGGAGACCTCAAACTTAGGCGCCGATGCTCTCAAGCTGGGCTTGGGCGAGGCGCTCGGGCAACGGATCGACTACTACGTGTACGTCAACATCGATGGCCTGTACGGGCTGATCGACGCGCTGGGCGGGGTCCAGCTGAACGTCAACGAGCGGATCCCGATCGGCGGCACCGCCGAGGGCGGGCGTCCCAAGGGATATATCGAGCCTGGCGAGAACAAGCACCTCAACGCGTACGAGGCGATGTGGTACGCCCGCAGCCGTTCCGGCTCCACGAATGGTGACTTTGACCGGATGCCTCGCCAGCGGTGCCTGATCAATGCGATCGTGAAGCAGACCGACCCGACCACCCTGCTGACCCGGTACGAGGCGCTCGCCAAGGCCAGCGGCAAGATGGTGAAGACCGACATCCCGCAGGACGTGATGCCGATGATGATCGAGCTCGGGATGCGGATGAAAAACGCCCAGCACCAAAGCATGCAGTTCACCCACGGAGTTAACGGCTTCTCCTCCGGCAACCCGAACTATGCGATGATGCGCGCCCAAGTGGCGGAGGTGATTCAGCAGTCGACGGCCCCGGCCGCCCCCGCGACCACCGCTACCCCGGCCCCGGCCACCAGCGCCGCCCCGGCGCCCACGCCGACCAAGGACCACACCACCAGCAGCGCCCCCCGCAGCACCAGTGCCCCCGCACCGGCTGGCCCGATCGCCCAGAACATGAACGACGCCTGCAAGTACAACCCGGCCGCGGCTGCCAGCGCCACCGCCAGCAGAAGGTGACCTACCCCGTCGGCGAGGTTTCGTGATTGACGCCTGGTCTCAGCTTCCCCGACCCCGGACATCATCGGCCGTGATCGGGGAACTGGGCAGCGTCGGGCTGCTCGCGGCTGGTGAAGGTTTTATCCCTGCGTGAGGCCGTCAAGAATCAGAGCGTCAACACCAGTTTGCCGGTACTCTCGCCGCAGACCAGATGCTCATGTGCCTCGCGGACCTGGTCCAAGCTGAAAAGACGCAGCGCCCCCAGCGGGATCGCCTGCGACGCCAGCAGCGGCCAGACCGTCTCACTGACCCGCTGGACCACGGCAATCTTCTCCGCCACCGGACGCTGCCGCAGCGAAGTGGCCCGGATCTGGGCGTTCTTGCTGAGCAGCCGGGCCAGGTCTAAGGTGCCGCGCCGGCCGCCCTGCAGCCCGATCACCACCAGCCGGCCGCCGCGGGCCAGCACCTCCACATTCGGTTCGAGGTACTTGGCGCCCATGATGTCGAGCACCACATCGACGCCCCGGCCGCTGGTCGCTGTCCTCACTGCGGCCACCCAGTCCTCGTGGTAGTCGATCGCGGTCTGGGCGCCCAGCCGGCGGCAGTACTCCAGCTTCGACTGTGATCCGGCGGTTGCGATCACGGTGGCGCCGAGCGCAGCCGCGTACGGGATCGCGAAGCTGCCCACCCCGCCGGCGCCGCCGTGCATTAGGAAGGTCTCTCCCGGGCGCAGCCCGGCCTCGTCCAGATTCGACACCACAGTCGCCGCGACCTCGATCACCGACGCCGCTGTGACCAGGTCCATCCCGTCTGGCGGGGCCAGGCACTGCCCGGCCGGGACCACCACCCGTTCGGCGTAGCCCCCGCCGGCCAGCAACGCCACCACCGGGTCACCCACGGCCCAGCCCTCGACCCCGTCACCCAGACCGGCCACCTCACCGGCCACTTCGAGCCCGAGGATGTCAGTAATTCCCTTCGGCGGCGGATAGTGCCCTTGGCGTTGCAGAATGTCGGCCCGGTTCACCCCGGCCGCGACCACCCTGATCAGCAGCTCCCCAGCACCCGGGACCGGGTCGGGAACGTCGGCGATGGTGAGCTGCTGCGGCCCACCCGGCTCAGTGACAAGAACAGCGCGCATACCATTTAGCCTGCCACAGTACGATGGGGCACCGGGCGAGGTCGCATAGTGGCCGAGTGCAGCCGCCTTGAAAGCGGCCGGGCGGAGACGTCCCGTGGGTTCGAATCCCACCCTCGCCGCGGTAGCGGCCTGACGGCTGATACTGCGGGGACCACGACAGATCCTCGGGCCGCGATCACACAATCCGTCAAGCAGCCTCCGCTCAGGAGGACGAGGGGCCGCGCAGATCTTCCAGTTCGGGCAGCAGCGTGGCCAGGACCGGAGCAGTGATCCGGGGCTGGAACCGGGCCAGCTCGGCCAGCGGCAGCCCGTACGCGAGCGGGTTGGCGCGTACCTCGTCGACGAGACCCGGCAGGTGACGTTCAAGGACCGCGACGGCCCGCTCGTCACCCAGCAGCACCCCGACCGGGGCAGTCGCGCCGACCTCGCGGCGGGCCAGCAAAGTGGCGTAGGTCTGCGGTTCGCCGCCGGTCGCCGGGACGCCGAACACCTCAGCCAGGAAACGGACCGAGTCAGCGAACCAGCCAGCCACGGCCGGGTCGACCAGGGCCGCGTCGCCGTTCGCGGTGTGCGGGCGGGCCAGGCTGATCCCGTGCGGGCCGAGCAGGTACAGGTGAGACTCGAACGGGACCCGATGCTCAGCCAGAGCTCCCAGCAGCTCCAGGGAGTTCCGAATCGGGACCAGGGTGTCACCGCCGGTGCTGAAGAGGAAGACCGGCGGATAGTCGGGCCCAACAGCGCTGGGGATGTCCAGGATCTGCTTGCCGATCGGCGGCCCGAAATCCGCCAGGGTGACCGGGTAGCCGAGGATCAGGGCATTCGGCGGCTGCTCGACCGTACCCAAGCTGGCGCCCAGGTGGCCGCCCGCGGAGAAGCCGACCGCTGCGACCCGGTCCGGGTCGATCCGCATTTCGGTGGCGTGCTCCCGGATCCAGCCCAGCGCGGCCTGGGCGTCGTCGAAGGCCTCGTCCCAGGTGGAATCGTCGCGCGCGGTGTAGCGCAGCACGCAGGCGTGGAAACCTTCGGCGAGGTAGGCCAGGGCGACCGGTTCCGCCTCCCGGTCGGAGGTGAAGTGGTATCCCCCGCCGGGCAGCACCAGCACCGCCGGCCGTACCTGCGCGGTGCTCATCTCATCGCTAGCGTCCAGCAGGTAGCAGGTGAGCGGGGCGGCATGGCCCACGGTCTGGGTGAATACCCTCATCGACGGTCCCTCCGGTCTGGTCCTCTGGCTCAGGTCTACACCACAACAGCCGCCAAACAGCCGGAAGCTTCCACCTTCGTGATGTGCGGGTTGCCGCGAGGGCAGCCGGATCTGGCAGGCTGGAAGCTGACCACCCCCAGCGTCTTCTGGTCGTCGACCTGGCGCTGCGACGTATCGACAGAATCGGAGGAAGGCATGACGCAGGGTTCGCATTCGGGTATCAACCCGCCGCTGGAACCGTTCCAGACCGTCGGGCCCACACCGACGCCACCATCGAAACGCAACCCCGTACTGATCATCGGGATCGTGATCGCCACTGTTCTGATCGTCACCGGCGGTATCGGAGTCGCCGTCCTCGTTCAAAGCTCTTCTATCAAGACGACCACCGCCTCGGCAGCCACCAGCGAGTCCCCGCTCAGCGGCAGCCAGACCCCCACCAGCACGTGGAGTTTCGGGGCCGGGTCCAAGAAACCAGGACGACTGCCCGATGCGGTGCTGGGGCTGCCGCGGATGGCCACATCGTCACCCAGCGCCTCCCCCTCAGCCTTCTATGACCGGGCCCTGTACGGGTCAGGCGAGGACCTGATCCTGATCACCCTGGTCCGCGAACACCAGACCGGCGCTCGGCAGTTGCGTGATCTAGACAAGACCATCACCGACCGGGTCGACTTCGGCAATGTCTACTGCGGCCAGCGCAGCGGGTCGGCGGTGTGCTTGCGTCAACTCAACGGCGGCTACATCCTCGCCTACGATCTGCTCGGCAGGCACTCCACCGAAGAAGTCGGCAAGGCCGTCGCCACCATCTACGACTCCTTCTCATAAACGGCCCGTTAGGTGGCTGCGAGCAGGCTGCGCGGAGTCAGGGTACGGGCCCGCACCAGGGCAGCAGCGCAGAGACCAGCCGCGACCGCTGCCCAGCCCAGTAGCAGGAAGATCGGGCCGGTAATCCCGCTCCCGCCGGCGATCAAGGTCCGGACCGCGTCCACGGCCGGGGACATCGGCGACAAGGGCCGCAGGACGTCGAAGACGGCTGGGGTAGAGCCGGTCAGCGCGGTAGCGACCGTGATCACAGCGAAGGCGACGGCCAAGACCCGACCGGCTCCGCGCAACCAGGCGGTCAGGGCATAGTGGACGGCGACAAAGGCCGCCGCGGCGACCAGCAGCACTGCAGTCAGACCCAGCCACCGGGGCCACGGCAGCCGTAGCGCCAGCTGCCCGATTCCGGACAGCAGCAGCGCCTGGAAACCGACCAGGCCCAGCCCGGGCAGCAGCGACTCACCCAGCAACACCAGCGAGCTGCGGCTCGACAATGCCAGCCGAGCCCGTACCGCCGGCAGCACCAGGTACGTAGCCAGAGCCCCCAGCCACAGGGCCAGGACCAGCAGCAGGCTGGCCCAGGCGGCCTTCGGGCTGACCAGATCATCCAGGTCTGAGACCGAGATCGGGGAGGCAACCACTCGGGCCAGCTGTTCCCGCTCGGTGTCGCTGTAGCGGGGGACCTGCCTGGCGCCCTCGGCCAGCCCATCGGCCAACTGCTGGGAACCGTCGGCGAGCCGGCTGGCGCCGTCGTGGCTGCGGCTCAGCCCGTCGTTCAGGGCCTTGGCGCCGGTCGCGGCCTGCCCGACCCCGTCGACCAGCCGGCCGACCCCGTCGGTGTACTGCCATCCCCCCGCGACCAGCCGGGGCCCGGCCGCGGCCGCAGTACCCAGGCCGTTCGACAGCTGCTGGGCGCCCTGGGCGGCCTGGCCGACAGCACCGGTGTAGCGGCCAACCCCGGCCGCGTACCCGCTGGCGCCGCTGCTCAACCGCTGGGCGCCCCCGCCAAGCTGGGCGGTGGCGGCCATCAGCTGCGGCCCGGCGGTCTTCAGCTGCTCCAACTGGGCGTTCTGGGCCCGTAACTGGTTGACGGTGGGCAGCCTGCCGCCCTGGGCCAGCATCTGGGAGGCCATCTGCAGCACCACATTCACCTGCTGCAGGATCTGCGCGAGTTGCGGGTCGCTGACCGCGGCTAACGCCTTCGACAGGCGCTGCAACGCCTGCTGCAGAGTAAGCCCGGTCCGCGGGTCGGGGGTGGTGAGGATCTGCGCCACGGTCTGCTTCGCAGCCCGGCCCATCGCCATCACCCCCGCCGCGTAGCCGCGGCAGGCGTCCGGGCCGAGCTGGCGTACCTGCGGCGGGCACTGGGCGGCCAGAGTGGCAGCGGTCTGGTCCAGTTGCCGGTTAATGGTCTGCGGCAGCGCCGCCACCTGCTGCGACAGCTGCTGGGTGGAGGCCTGGGTGCTGGCGAGCTGGTGCTGCAGGGTGGTGATGGCGGTCTGCAACTGGTTGACCAGCTGCTGCGGTGGCTGCGAGCCGAGCGGGGTGGCGGCGATCTTGTCCATCAGTACCCGCAGCTCGATCAGCAGCGCCAACTGGCGCTGGTTCTCGGTGGCCAGCTGGGTGGTGCCCCGGGTGTACGGGGCCAGGCCCTGGTCTCGGAACTGGGCGACCCCACCCGCCAGCTGCTGGGCGCCGCCCGCCAGCTGCTGGGCGCCGGAAGTCAGCGCCGGCGCGTTAGCTGACAGCTGGGCCAGGCCCCCGGCTAGCTGCTGGCTGCCGGCGGCCGCCTGAGCGACCCCGTCGGTGTACGTCTGGATCCCGGCGACCAGCTGCTGGCCGCCTTGGCGCAGCGCAGGCCCGGAACCGGCGACGGCGCCAAGACCGTCAGCGAGCTGGGCGGAGCCGCCCTGGGCCTGGAGCAGCCCATCGGCCAGCTGTCGGTTGCCGGCGGCCAGCAGCGAGGCGGCATCGGCGACGGTCTGGAACTTCTCCCCCATGGTGGAGAAGCCGAGGTAGATGTTCTCCAGATAGGTCTGGGTCAAGGTCCGGTTCAGCGCCTGCGCCGCCGCCTGGGCGACCGATTGTCCGAGCGCGGTATCGGCGATCCCGGCCTGCGGGGAGGTCTGTACCTCGATCGTGGCCTGGTGGGCGGCAGTCGGGGAGGTCCCGTACGAGGTGGCCGCCGCAGAGAAATTCTTCGGCACCGTGACCACTGCCGCGTATCGGGCGGCGGCGAGGCCCTCCTGGGCGGATTTCTCGTTGGCCAACACCCAGCGGAAGTTCTGCCGACGGTGGGAGTCGATCAGGGCAGCGCTGAACTGGCGGCCCAGCGGCACGTACTGGTTGTTGATGGTCACCGGCTGGTCAAGGTTGACGATCGCCGCCTCGACCTGGTGCAGCCGGGAGTCGGAACCCCAGGTAGCGGCCAACAGTCCAGACGCCACCAGGGCCGGGACCAGTACCAGTCCCAACACCTGCTGCCACCAGGGCCGGCGGCGGACGTTTTCAAGCAACCTCATCGGGTACCTCCTTGGGCATCGGTCAGGGCCGGCGTGGCGTCCAGCGAAAGGACCAGGTCGCCGGGGCGGATCAGGTCGCGGACCCCGTCCGCGGTGCTAGCTCCGAGCACCACGGCCGCCTCGCCGGGCTCACGAACCAGGTCAGCCAGCGCGGCTCGCTTCGCTCCGTACAGGGTGTCCGCGTCGTCGACCAAGACCAGACGGTGCTCGCGGGAACGCAGGCGCCGGGCCAGGTCGGGGGTGAACGGGTCCTGGCAGGCGACCCGGCGACGAATCTTGCCGTTCTGGTCCGGCGCCAGGTAGCCGAGAACTTTGAGCCGTCCCGAGGCGGGCGCCATCCGACCACCCAGGGTGAGCAGCAGCGCCGCCCGGGCGAGCGGGGAACCAGTCACCACCAGCACCTGCCCGGCGGCCAACCGCAGACTCACCGGGCTCACCAGCACCGGCCGCTGCCCGACGCCGACATCGTCGGCGACGACCCGATGCCGGTCTCCCGGGGCCGGCCAGTCGGCGAGTTCCAGCTGGCGGGCCAGGGTCTCGCCTTCGACGTCGAAGGACGGCAGGACCCGGTCCAGCCAGCGCGGCAGCCACCAGGCCTTCTCGGCGAGCAGGTGCAATACCGCGGGGACTAGCGTCATCCGTATCAGGAAGGCATCCACCGCAACCCCGACCGCCAGCCCGAAGGCGATCGGTTTCAACGCCCCCTCGCCTTGGGGGACGAAGAAAGCGAAGACCGCGAACATGATCGCCGCAGCGGCCACGACCACCTTGGCTGAATGCCCGAAACCGTCACGTACCGCCTGCCGGGCGTCGGCGCCGTGGACGTGTTCCTCCCGGATCCGAGCCACCAGGAAGACCTCGTAGTCCATCGCCAGGCCGAACAGGATGCCCATCGTCAGAATCGGGAAGAACGAGATCACCGCGGTCGTCTGGTGCAAGTTGATGGCCCAGGCGAACCAGCCGCGGTTGAAGACCAGGGTGGTGGCGCCGAAAGCGGATCCGATGCTCAGCAGGTAGCCGACGGCGGCCTTGATCGGCACCGCCAGGGACCGGAACACCATCGTCAGCAGCACCAGCGACAGCCCAACCACGAAGATCCCGAACGGCAGCAGCGCATCCGCCAGCCGCTGCGTGATATCCAGCCCGACCGCGGTCATCCCGGTCACGGCGACCTCCACCCGGTACCGGTCCCGCCACTGCGGCACCCGCTGCCCGATCGCAGTCACCAGGTCCTCGGTACGCGGATCATCAGGGCCGGTGGTGGGGATCACCTGGATCATGCCGGTGTCGGCGTTCGGGTTCGGAACCGCCACCGGCACCGAGGCCACGCCCGGGATCTGCTCCAGGTCAGCCTTGATCCCGTTCAGAATGCCAAGCGGGTCGGTCGACTCGACCACTTGCATGGTGACCACCAACGGCCCGTTGTATCCGGGGCCAAATTCTTCGGCGACCGCGTCGTACGTGAGCCGCGCCGGGGTGCCGGCCGGCAGTTGCCCGGCGTTCGGCAACGACAGCCACAGGTCCTTGGCCGGCAGCGACAACGCCCCCAACCCAGCCACCACCAGCACCACCGTCAGCAGCGGCACCCGGGTCACCAGCCGGACCCACCAACCAGACCAGCCGCCGGTACGAGCCCGGGCGGCGGGTACGTCGCGGCGGCGCCGCGGGCGGACCCGGTCACCGAGCAGGCCCAGAATCGCCGGCAGCAGCGTCAACGCCACCGCGACCCCGATCGCCACCGCGACCGCAGCGAAAGCCCCCATCACCGTGAGGAACGGGATCCGGGCGGTCACCAGCCCGACCAGGGCGATGATCACGGTTAACCCGGCAAAGACCACAGCCGAACCGGCGGTCGCGACCGAACGGGCGGCGGATTCCTCGGCGCTGAGCTCCGGGTGCGCGCCGAGCTGGTCACGGTGGCGGGAGATGATGAACAGGGCATAGTCGATGCCAACCGCCAGGCCCAGCATCAGCCCCAGCATCGGGGTAGTCGACGAAATCTGCGTGAATCGGGTCGCGCCGTACGTCACCGCCATCGCCAGTCCCACCCCGACCAGGGAATTCAGCAGCGGCACCGCCCCGACCAGGACCGAGCCGAGGGTGGCCACTAGTACCACCAGCGCCACCACCGCGCCCAACGCCTCGACCAGCGACAGGTGCGGGATCTGGATCGCGAAGACGTCACCTCCCATCAGGACCCGCGATCCGGGCGGCAGCTGAGGCGTCAACGTGCCAGTCAACCGCTGCAACGCCTCCTTGTTGGCGTCGCTGAACTCGCTGGCCATGCCGACTAGCCGGATCGAGATCAACGCAGAGCGGCCATCAGCCGAAATCCGGCCATGCACGTACTCGTGATAAGGGCTGACAGTGCCGGCGACGTACGGCTGTTGGCCGACAGTAGCGAGCCAGCCTTCGATCTCCCGGCGCAGCTGCGGGTCGCGGACGCTGGCGCCCTCGGGCACGGTGATGATCGCGGTCGCCCCGGCATCGGCGGCCTCGGGGAAGGTCATCCGCAGCTGGTTGTACGCCTCCTGGCTCGGTGCTCCCGGGATCGCGAAACTGTCACTCATCGATTTGGCGAACAGGCCCGCCAGCCCGCCGACCAGCAGCAGCACCAGCAGCCACGCCACCAGCACCTGGCCGCGGCGCCGGAAGCACCAGCGACCCACGTCGTACAAAATTCCCGACATCCACTCCCCAGCCTTTCGATACGAAAGTGTATCCGCATGTTGAGGCACTCTCGCCCGGACCGCCCCGATAGAGTTCCCCCATGGCGCAGGCAGGGGGGGTAAGCGACGCCGCAGTAACCCCGCGTCGGGCGCGGACCCGGGCCCGGCTGCTCGCGGCCGCCCGGGAAGTGATCGCCGCGGAAGGCGCCGGCGGCGCCACCGTAGAACGGATCTGCGAACGAGCTGGCTTCACCCGCGGCGCCTTCTACTCCAACTATTCGTCGCTGCCGGAACTGGTCAATGACCTGATGGTGGAGATCGGCAGCGCCCGGCTGGCAGCCTTCTCAGCCGGGATTCCGCTACAGGATCCAGACCCGGCCGACCCGCGCGGCTCGCTGACGGCGGCACTGCGGCTGCTAGTCGACCTGCAACCTACGACCGTTGACGATGTGGTGCTGCTGACCGAGCTGAGACTGTTCGCGATCCGCCACCCGTACTCAGCCCGGTCCAGCCTGTTCCAAGACGTAAACGAGGAAATGTTGACCCTGATCCGCTCGGTGCTGGACCGGCTGGGGCTGCAACTGAGGATCTCGATCACCCTGGCCTGTAGCCTGCTGCACGCCTACTTCGACCATGTCACCGTGCTGTCGCACGTCTGCGGCACCGGCGACCCGTCCGAGACCCTGGTAGAGGGCCTGATGGAAGTGCTGTCGGTGATCGCCGAACCGAAGCCGGCGCGGCCGTGAGGGTCCTGGTCGCTGGTGGGGCCGGGTTCATCGGCTCAGAAGCGTCGCGGCGGCTGCTGGCCGTCGGCCACAAGGTGGTAGTGCTGGACGACCTGTCAAGCGGCTTCACGCGCAACCTGGACGGCGTCTCCGCTTCATCCAGGGCTCGATCCTGGACTCGCAGCGGCTGGCCGAAGCCGCCGCCGGGATCGAAGCGATCGTCCACCTAGCGGCACTGGTGAGCGTGCCCCCGTCGACCGAAGAATCGTCGGCCTGCCACGAGATCAACGCCACCGGCGCCATCCGGGTGCTGGAACAGGCACGGGGCGCAGGGGTGCTCCGCGGCCGGGTCTGCTTGCCCTCGCATCCGCGAGGGCGGGCCGCGTCGCTGATGCCCCCGTCTTCCTCCTCACTGACGAGA